>NZ_AP018194.1:2373904-3182175 GCF_002368235.1 Scytonema sp. HK-05
CTGCGGCACTTTGGACACTTGTGTCAGAATCTTTGAGCAGTTTGGCAACATCTGGGGCAAAGTTTGTCGCTTTCATCTGCGCCAGTGCCAATGCTGCGGCACGTCGGGAAACGCTTTTTTCTTTATCGTCGCCTTCTTGAGGTGATAACTGTTTAACCAGTTTATCCACTACATCTTTATAGTTCTTAATAAGTGACTTGGGGTCATCTAGCTGATATTTCGCTAACTTCTGCGCCGCTTCCAATCTCACCTCAGCATATGGATCTGCCAGCGCTGCTACAATGCCATTCATTTCCCAGTCTTGTGGCGGCTTTGGCTTGGGTTCTTCTTCCGCACTCACCCAAGGTAGGGAGAGGAGGAGAACAAGCAAAAGGGTGAGAGGGAAAAGGAGAAAGGGAGACTTTCTGGTTTGGCGGGGAGTTTTCAGCATGGGGGACACAGCCAGGAAGAGAGGGCGATGCTGCGAGCAGTAGAATTAAGGCTTAGGCGTTGATGAATGTATCATAATCTGAGGTTAGCCTGAGTTGTTGGTTTTCTCTATTGTTTATAGGTGTTGGTGAAATTAACTTATGCATTGATAGATTGCAACATTCTCGACTTTGAAACTTTCATCTGGTAGGGTGCGTTATGGACATGAGTCCTAACGCACCGAAAATCTCTGATGGTGCGCGATTCCTGCGGCATAACACACCCTACCAATTTGTAAGGTGGGCAGTGCCATGAACTAATGTTGAAATCATCAAGTTTTACTTAGGCACTGCCCACCCTACAGTCGAAAAAAAAGAATAATTAACCACAGATGGACACAGATGGACACAGATGGAATCAAAGAGATGCTAGAGGTTTAATTTGTGAGCTACGACAACGTTTGTAAAATCTTAGCTGAAAAATATCCAACGGATTTTGCGCGTTGGTTGTTAGCAGTTGAACCACGAAGCATTGAAGTGTTAAAAACAGAATTGAGCATTGAACCAATTCGCGCTGATTCCTTAACTTTTCTGCAAACAGAAAACCGCATTTTACGCGAAGAACCTAATTTTTGAAAAACACGTTTGTCATTCTGAGCGAAGTCCTGAGCGAAGCGAAGGAACAGGAGCGAAGAATCTCAAGTCGTGAACAAAGCTTGAGATGCTTCATTCCGCTATCGCTCCATTCAGCATGACAATACATTTAAACATTTGGGATGCTCCCCATTTTACACATCGAATTTCAAACCATAACAAGGACTAAAACACCGATTTCTTTTCGGATGTTGGATTATTCCGTCAGATTGATCCGTCAGTATAAAGTCCCTGTCACGCAAGTCGTCATTTTTTTACAACAGACAAATGACGAAATAGCATTCACCGAAGAATATTGCAGTGAAACGACAACTCATCGCGATCGCGTTTTGCGGATGTGGGAACAAGATTCGGTGCAATTTCTCAACAATCCTGCACTGTTACCGTTAGCACCGTTAACGCAAACAAACTCACCCCAAGCGTTATTATCGCAGGTTGCCCAGAGTGTTGCTAGAATTTCCGATAGGGAGACGAGGCAAAATATCGCAGCTTACATAGGGATATTAGCGGGTTTGAAATTTGAGAAAAACTTGATTCGTCAATTTTTGAGCGAGTTCAAGTTTTTAATAAAGAACAGTTATAAGCTTTAGGTAGAGCGCTTTTTAGAATGTCATCAATAGCTGATTTAGTGACTTGGCTAGACGAACAGGAAAGCAATTAAGTTTTATATACAACAGTTTGTAGCGGCACAGCATAGCTAATGGATGTCAACTTAAGCTAAAAGTCTTTATTAATATGCATTTGGGCATTTTTCAATCTACCATCTAGATTTTTGATCCCCCCTTAATCCCCCCTTAAAAAGGGGGGAAATAAAATTTTAGCCCCCTTTTTAAGGGGGTTGGGGGATCTAAAACGATGGTAAGTTGGGTGTTTGAGCTTTAAGTTGACACGTATGAGCAATGCTGTGACATACCATACGCTTCTCATACGAAAAGCTATATTTCATACAAATTAACGGAACCGTCTTGCCACCACTCCTCTACGCGACTTCCCCCCCCACAACCACATCACGTATCCGCAAACTAGGACCACCGCAACCTACAGCCAAGCCATTTTGTCCACCCTTCCCGCAACCGCCGGACTCATCCCAGTAAAAGTCATCGCCGATCGCCTCAATATCTGCCAAAGTTTGAAAAACATTCCCTGAAAGCGTCACATCCTTCACAGGTTCAGCAATTTTGCCGTTTCTAATCATCCACGCTTCCCCAGCGCTAAACGTGAACATCTCCCCATTCGTCATTCCACCCAACCAGTTACGCGCATACACTCCTTCTTTGATACCGCCGAATAAGTCCGCAACAGGCGTGTTCCCCCGTTCAATCCAGGTATTCGTCATCCGTACAATCGGCGGATAGTGATAACTGAGACAGCGTGCATTGCCCGTTGGCGCTTCGCCCAATTTGCCAGCTGTTTCGCGGGAATGCAAACGTCCTATCAGAACCCCATCTTCAATGAGTTTGGTTGTAGTTGCAGGTGTGCCTTCGTCATCGTAAAAATAACTACCGCGATGTCCTTGTGGCGCAGCACCATCAAATATCTGCAATTCTTTGGGACCAAATCGCCGCCCGATGGTCATCACTTCCAATAAATCCGGGTTTTCATAAGCCATGTCTGCTTCGGAAAGATGCCCAAAGGCTTCGTGAACAAATAACCCAGTGAGAATGGGGTCAATCACCACGGTGTAGGTATTACCTTTTACCGATGGCAGAGATAAAGCAGCAACTGCCCTTTGTGCCGCCTCTTTGACTTGTTCATCTAAACCCATCAAATCTTCAAAGGCTTTACGCGAACCAGTGGTTTCTCTACCAGTTTGCACAGTTTCGCCGTTTCTCGCCGTGGCGGCGAAGCGCATTTCCATATCTACCCATGATTGCTCGATGAAAGTCCCTTCACTAGTGGCAAGGATAACTCTTTGGGCGCTGTCTCCATAGCGGACAGAGGTGGTGGTAATGCGGCTGTCAACGCTTTTGAGTAATTCTGTGTAGCGATCGCACAATTCTTTTTTCTTTTTCAGCGAAATCTGCCGGGGATCAGTTCCAGTCAGTGGCAGTATGCATACTGATTGCACTATGTCAACTGGTGCTAGAATAGTTTCTTCATCACCAACAATCCGGGCGGCGGCGATCGCTTCTTCAATGCGATCGCTAATTGTCGAAAGCTGGTTAAAGCTACTAAACCCCCACCCACCTTTGTAACAGGCGCGAATCTGTCCACCAATCGAGATACCTTCGCTAAGAGTTTCTACCTTGTCGCCACGCAACAAGATATCAGTTCCTTCGGCTTCTTCAAGGCGAATCATCAAATAATCTACACGGGATGAATAGCGCTTAAGTAGGTCAGAAAGCACATTTTGAACGTCAGCAAGTAAGGTCTGCATGTTGTGCGAGAGGAACAATGAGGAACTGCATTCATTGTGCAATTACGCGGGTATGACCTGCCACTGAATCAAAGAACTCTTTTAATATGGCGCGTTTGTAGGGGCATAGAGCATTGCTCATACGTGTCAACTTAAGCCAAAAGTCATTATTGACAAGCATTTGAGGATTTTTCAATGTACCATCTAGATTTTCGATCCCCCCTTAATCCCCCCTTAAAAAGGGGGGAAATAAAATCAAAGCCCCCTTTTTAAGGGGGGAAATAAAATCAAAGCCCCCTTTTTAAGGGGGTTGGGGGATCTAAAACGATGGTAAATTCACTGTTTGAGCTTTAAGTTGACACCAATGAGCAATGCTGTGCCCCTACGATCTACTGTAGAAGCGTCTTTGCGTCAAACTTAAAATCCCTGCTAGAGTGTGTGGAAATCAAGGTTCTACAATAAAGTTTTTCCCGCGTTTACCTAAACCAGGGTAAGTGAGTCATGTTGTCAAAATTACGAAAAAAGCTACGAATAATCCTAGAGTTGAACTCAAAGACACGCACTGATATTAATTTTGTCTTGCCATTGGCAGCAGTGTTCTTTGTCCTTTGTCTAGTCATTACCTTAAATCGTTACTACAGTTTCTACGCCTCTTTCGATCAAGGAATTTTTAACCAGGTTTTTTGGAATAACCTTCACGGTCGATTCTTTCAAAGTTCCCTTTCTTCAAGCCTTTCCACCAATGTTGTTCACGCTGGAGAAGTTGCCACAGTCTATTACCACAGACTTGGTCAACACTTTACTCCAGCGTTGTTGCTTTGGCTACCAATATATGCGTTGTTTCCTTCTCCTGCAACTCTAACGGTTTTACAGGTTATATTTATCACTGCGGCTGGTTTGGTTTTGTATGTGCTAGCACGACTGTATCTGCAACCACCATTAGCAGTGATGATGACTCTCAGCTTTTACGCCGCCAACGCTGTTCTTGGTCCCACCTTCAGTAACTTTCATGACATTAGCCAAATTCCGTTGTTTGTCTTTGGCTTGTTACTGGCAATGGAAAAGCGTTGGTGGTGGCTGTTTTGGGTGCTAGCAGTTTTGATTTTGGCAGTTCGGGAAGATGCTGGCGTAAATTTATTCAGCGTCGGCGTTTACATGATTTTAAGCAAACGCTTTCCCCGCGCTGGATTGGCTGCTTGCATTCTCAGTTTTGGTTATATGTTGCTCCTCACCAATGCAATTATGCCGCTGTTTTCTGAGGATATTTCCCGGCGGTTTATGTTAGAACGGTTTGGGCAATTTGCGGATGGCGATAAAGCCTCTACACTCGAAATTATTTGGGGGATGATTAGCAATCCTTGGCGATTGATTGTAGAATTAGTTACACCTGTAGACAAAACTATTAAGTATTTAATCGGACAATGGTTACCGTTAGCGTTTGTACCTGCTGTTTCTGGTGCATCTTGGATGGTTGCTGGTTTCCCCTTGCTGAAACTTTTTTTGGGGAAGGGAGAGACGGTACTAGCAATCAATGTTCGCTATGCTTTAACTGTGGTTCCTGGGCTATTTTACGGGGCAATTCTTTGGTGGTCGCAGCATCCAAAAAGATTTAAACTTTCATTTCGCCGATTTTGGGTAGTCTGTATTAGTCTTTCTTTATTATTTTCCTTTACTTCCAGCAGTTCTAGCCTAAATAGAGCATTTTATTTTTTATTACCTGATTCGTTTAATCCTTTGGTGTACGTATCTTTGCCTCAACAATGGCGTCATGTGTCGCAGTTTCGCCCAATGCTTGCACAAATTCCACCAGATGCAAGTGTCTCTGCAACCACTTACCTTGTCCCTCATCTTTCCAGTCGCCGCGAAATCATTCGCTTACCTGCACTGGAACTGCGAAACGATGCACGCCAAGTGATAAAAGTGGATTATGCGATCGCAGACCTTTGGCAGTTGCAACAGTATCAACCAGCATTTAAGGAAGAACGCAATCTTTTACGGGAACTCGTACAACTGTTTGACCAGCTGACGAAGACTCAGGAATATGGAATTATTGGCTTTAGAGATGGCGTCATTTTACTGAAGCGCGGTGCAACCCCTGATCCACAAGCCACAGCAGCTTGGTTAGCCTTTCGCGAACAGCTTGAAAAACAATGAAGAGGAAAGAGGGAAGAATATAGCGGTTTGCAAGCTTTGTAAGATACACAAAGAAATAATAAACCACAGATGGACAATAAATAAAAGTCTTTCCTCTGTCTTCCCGCCTTTTGTAGGGGGGAATGAGGGGGGTGGACACAGATAAATAATTACTTCATTCAATGAATTGCGCTATAGAACTCAGAATACAGCAATTCTTGAGTCAGAACAACTCCATCGATGAAAGACAGAAGTTAAGAACCAGCAGTCAAGAAACTATTCTGACTTCTGAGTCCTGAGTTCTGACTCCTTCTTTCAAAATGTCGCTACCATTACTTTTTTCGGAAGAATATTAAAAAAATCAAAAAATTTCCATTTAGGTACTTGTAATAGTAGCCAAACTTGTATCTTGAGATAAATGTAAAACATTAGAGATTTGTAAAGGGTTGGGGATAGAAATATATGAAGATATTGGTATTGAGTTGGGAGTTCCCGCCTCGGATAGTTGGGGGAATTGCTCGTCATGTAGGGGAGTTATATCCGGAACTTGTCAAGCTAGGACATGAAATCCACTTGATTACACCAGAGTTTGGTCATGCACCGATGTATGAGGTGGTTGAGGGAGTGCGGGTTCATCGCGTACCTGTGGCTCCTAGTAACGACTTTTTCCACTGGGTCGTCAATTTGAACAACAGCATGGGGCATCACGGCGGTAAGCTGATGCTAGAGGAAGGACCATTTGATATCATTCACGCCCATGATTGGCTAGTTGGGGATGCAGCGATCGCTCTCAAGCACAACTTCAAAGTTCCCCTGATTGCAACTATTCACGCAACTGAATACGGGCGCTATAACGGTATTAACACTGATACTCACCGTTATATTAGTAGCAAAGAAGAACTTCTGGCTTTCAACGCTTGGCGGATTATCGTTTGCACCGACTATATGCGGGGGGAAGTAGAACGGGCGCTACAAGCTCCGTGGGATAAGGTAGATGTTATTTATAACGGTATCAGACCAGAAAAGAAACAGCACCACGAAGATTTTCACGCTGAGGATTTTCGTCGTCAATTTGCCGAAGACAGCGAGAAAATCGTTTACTACGTAGGTCGCATGACTTATGAAAAAGGTGTATCTATATTGCTAAGCGCAGCTCCCAAGGTGCTAACGGAGATGGGGGGTGATGTTAAGTTTGTCATTATCGGTGGCGGCAATACCGACCATCTCAAAAAGCAAGCTTGGGATCTGGGAATTTCGCACAAGTGCTATTTTACGGGTTTTATATCAGATGAGTACTTAGATAAATTTCAAACCGTCGCCGACTGTGCTGTTTTCCCCAGCCTCTATGAACCCTTTGGTATTGTTGCATTAGAAAGCTTTGCTTCTCGCGTACCCGTGGTTGTTTCTGATACGGGTGGTTTCCCAGAAGTGGTGCAACATACTAAAACAGGCATAGTGACTTACACAAACAATCCAGATTCTCTCGCTTGGGGTATTTTGGAAGTGTTGAAAAATCCAGGTTATCGGCAATGGCTCATTGATAACGCTTATGAGGATTTAGAGAGACGCTTTAGTTGGTGCAAATTAGCTAAGCAAACTGAGGATGTGTACAAGCGCGTGGTACAAGAGCGATCGCAAGTGACGTGGCTATAAATAAATGAACTACCCGCCCTTACTTCGTAGAAGGGCGGGTTTCTACATCCAGCCCAGTAAGAGTAGATTTTTGACGCTTCACCGAGGAACGGAGCGACAGCACAAGTGTTGCATCTCAAAGCACAACGGAAAATTGGGATTCTGAGTCCCAAGGGGACACGCTGCGCATTCACTTCGGTGTGCGCTTTGCGCTTACGCTCCTGTTCCTTCGCTTCGCTCAGGACTACGCTCAGAACGGCACATCAAAACAATATTGCTGTGATTTTGGATGCTGTTTATGGTCACACCAGCGACAGCTTTCCTTACTCTTATCTTTACAAACAGCTAGATTACCGTGAAAACCCTTTTATGGGTTCATTTGCTAAAGATTATTTTGGTGAAAGTACAGACTATAATCGCAAGTTTACCCAAGACTTTTTCTTTACAGTCAACTATCACTGGCTTGATACTTATCACGTCGATGGCTTTCGGTATGACTGCGTACCCAATTACTGGGATGGCGCTACAGGAAACGGTTACGCTAACCTAGTTTTTAATACTTACCAAACGGTCAAACAAAAGAAAGACGCAGGCGGTCACTGGCAAAAATTTTTCAACGATGACTCCATAAATTTGATTCAGTGTGCGGAACAATTAGAAGGACCACGAGAGATTCTTCAAGCAACTTATACCAACTGTACCTGGCAGAATGAAACATTGGGTGCAGCTAAACAGGTAGCTCATGGAAATCGAGGCGATTTAGCTAACCTCGGCTTTCAATTTGGTCTTGATGGCTATCCAACAGAAATTACAAACAACGATGATAAAATCGCCAAGACAGCGCTGCAATATATTGAAAATCACGACCACTCCCGATTTGTCTACAACTTTGGTACAATCACTCGGGATAACGAATTATTACAAGAAGGTAATCGCGACCTGTGGTATAAAGTTCAGCCGTACTTGATCGGGATCTTAACTGCCAAAGGTATTCCCATGCTTTGGCAAGGTCAGGAGTTTGGCGAAAACTATTACCTTCCAGAACAAGGATTTGGACGAGTGATGTTGTTTCGACCTGTGCGATGGGATAATTTTTATGATCCCATTGGCAACAGTGTCATTACCTTAGTAAGGAAGCTAATTAAACTGCGGCGTGAACAACCCCAATTTCGTGAAGGAAATCATTTCTTTTATAACAACTATGACCGTTATCACTCAAAAAATGTTCTCCTTTTCTCTCGCCAACACGCTAACAAATTCAGCCTTGTAGCACTTAACTTTGGTGATAGCGCTACTAGTGTGCCTTTCTGGTTCCCTATTGCCGGAAATTATCAAGAAGAACTTCACGGACAAGACAATTTAATCAACGTTCCCAGTCTTGTTGAATATTGGGTCACTATTCCTAGCAACTATGGACGCATCTGGACGGTGACAATTAGCAATTAAGCCAAGTAGATAAAGCTTTACTGACACGAGGACGCAAGAAAATTTTGTCTTTGCGTCCTAGCCCCCCGATCCCTTGGGGGGTTGGGGGGATCAAGTCTTATCGGAACCGTATTGATAGCATTCTACGTCTCTACAACGCGTCTACGCTAGAAGAACAACCAGAAAGGAGACATAATGAAAAGACTTGTCCTCCCAAAGTTAAATAAGTTTGCTACAGCAACGGTGATCAGTTTCTCAGTCTTGCTTTTCCTCTGGTTAACTTCACCATTACCCAAAACACTAGCAAAACCAGAGGTTAAAATCTTTGACCAAGTCTGGCAAACTGTTAACGAAAACTTTTATGACCCAAAATTTAACGGAGTGGACTGGAAAGCAATACGGCAAAAGTATGAACCTCAAGCCGTGCGAACCAAGTCCACTCAAGAAGTTGCTGGTGTTATCAATCAGATGCTTTCGGAATTGCGAACCTCTCACACTCGCTTCTACATTCCAAATGAGCCAGCATACTACCAGCTTTTGGGGATTTTTCAGCCAAGGAACCCTGAGTTCCAAAAGGAGTTAAAGAAGTTCTTCCCAAAAGGCAAGATTGAATACAGTGGTATTGGTGCAATTACCAAAGACATTAACGGTAAGACCTTTGTCAGTGGTATTCTCGATGGAAGTCCTGCTGCTAAAACTGGGTTAAAAGTGGGCGACCAACTCCTAAGCGTAGATAATCGTCCTTACCAGCCGATACAATCTTTTACAGGTAAAGCAGGTCAGAAAGTCACGCTGTTGATTCAAAGAACACCTGACGCCAACAGCCAAGAAAAAATTGCTGTGACTCCCAAGATGTTCGACGCGTCAACCATGTTTCTGGAGGCGCAGCAAGCCAGTACTCAGGTTATTCAACGCAACGGCAAGAAAATTGGCTATGTTCATATCTGGTCAAATGCTGCTGATCCAGATCAGGAGAAACTTCGAGAAGACCTCATCTACGGTCGCCTTAGAGATGCACAAGCGTTGGTTTTGGATTTACGAGATGGTTGGGGTGGAGGAGATATTGGTTATCTGAACATCTTCACTGCACAAGAAGGTCCTAGTATTACCAGTATTCCCCGCAATGGCAAGAGATATACTTATATTTCTCAATGGAAAAAGCCTGTAGTTATGGTCATCAATGAAGGGAGCAGAAGTAGTAAGGAAATTTTGGCGTATGCCTTCCAGCAACATAAAATAGGACCTGTCATTGGTTCCAAGACAACGGGAGCAGTGGTTGCTGGTCGTCCTTTTTTGATGTCAGATGGTAGCTTCCTTTACTTAGCAGTTTCAAATGTGTTTATCAACGAAAATCAACGGTTGGAAGGTAAAGGAGTCACGCCTGATATTAACGTTCCATTCTCATTGGAGTATGCTCAAGGTGCAGACCCGCAAAAAGAGCGAGCAATAGAAACTGTGCTGCAAGCAGTCCAGCAGCGCAGCTAAACGATGATATATGCAATATCTTTTGGAAGTGACTTGATTTTTTGCTGCTCGTTGCTGTTCTGTTGGACAGAAAGCCGCAAATTATTAAAGCTTGATCAAGCTACTAGAAATTTCTGCGATTTTCAGAAAAATCCTTCTTCAGGACTGTATTAATAATTGAAACCAAACATCAATCAAATCAAGGGAGAAAACTCCAAAGCTGAATTCCTTTTTAACAGTTATCAGTTATCAGTTACCAGTTATCAGTTTCATCGCTTCCTGGGGAAAACACCACACCAAGAGCGTGGAAGGCGTTGGTGGCGGGTCGCGCATCCCCCACCATACGCACTGCGGCTGGTACTGTTCACTGTTTTAACCTCTTTACTCTGTGTTCTGGAGCGCCTCTGTGGTTAAATTACTTTAAAACCGCAGAGGCACAGAGGAGGACACTTCTGTGCGGTGAACCAGAGAAAGCAGGCGGGTTTCCCACGCCCAGGGGACTGGTGAACCCGTTCGCCCTTGGCGTGCCGTAGGCATAGGGGGGTTCCCCCCGTTGTTCGCGCAGCGTCTCCGCAGGAGATAGAAAGTGTCCGTCAGCGCAGAGAGAAAAAAAGAGATTTTATGAGAAATTATTAGGTCAAACTAGTACCTCGATTGTCCAGAAAAAAAGTCAAAATCAAATATCCAAAATACAGGATTTATTCAAAATGAAATGTAATTTTAAGATTTTCTTATTGTTATTAAGTTTGCTATGTTCTGTTGGCACTTCTATCAATGCAGCTGTTGCCCAAGAGACTAGTAGCACTACCCTATCAACTCAATTGAGCGCTCAACGAGAGAACGGCAATATTCTATTAGCACAAAACGGGACAGAAGAACAAGAACTTCAAGCTTTTTTCAATAGCAAATACGACTATTGGGATGCCCGTGTTTTGGCAGATTATTGGGGACAGTCGGTGAGCGATGCTAAGGCTCGAATGGGCAGAAAGATTCTTTGGGGTCCAGAAAATGTTGCTATCCTCAACCAGTTTCTTGTAGATGCAAGGGTGAAAGCTTTACAGTCGGTGAAACCAGCCAAAAACCCAAGCTCCTACAAATTTTTTAGAGAGTCAAACTATTCCTATGATGATGCAAGAGCACTTGCTAAATTTTGGGGCGATCGCTCACCTATGGATGCAAAACTACGCATTGAGCGCAACTTAATTTTGGGCAATAACGAGATGATTGAACAAGCGTTACGATATTCTCGCCGCTAGATCTAGGAAGTGCAGGGTGAATGTGATTACGAAACACTTATAGCGGTAAGAACCCGGAGTAAGGTACACAAAGAAATAATGAACCACAGATGGACACAGATGGACACAGATAATTAATTACTTTATTCAATTGAATTACGCTATATGTCTTTAAACTGGAAAATTGGCTTTGAAATTGAGCTGATGGCACCTCGGGGACTCAGCAGACAGGATTTAGCAGAGTTAATAGCCCAACAACATGATGCGGGAGTGCGTCGTGTCTTTCATCCTCAGTCTGAACCAAGTCAGGTTCCGGGAACTCCCTTGTTCCAAAATCTGACTTTGGGGTTTGAGGTGATTGATCAACAGGGGCGTTTGATTGCAAGATGTGTGGATGATCTCACCCTTCAGGACGACTTGGATAAAACTCAAAAACCCAAACCAGGATGGTATCGAATTGTTAGTGATGATACCAGACTTCTGCAACTGGTGAACAGCCAAGCTGACCCTGCTGACTCTCTCACCACAGTCCTGAAGCCAATTGCGAGTTTATTTTCTACCTATGCGGAAGCAGGACCTGGGGGGATGGTGCGTGTTGCTGATAATACAGGCAATCCAATTGCGATCGCCGCACCTCTACCAGGAGAACGCGAACGTCCTTGTGAGTTAATTACCCCACCTATTGATACCAATCATGGCGATCGCCTGGAGGTTCTCTTATCAGCAGCACGCGTTCTTGGCTTCACAATTCCCGCTGAAGGTGCAACCCACCTACACTTCGATGGTATCGCCTTATGTTCTGCCCCTGTTTTCGCTAATCTAGTGAATCTTTTATGGACACATGGGGAAAATTTAAAACGATTGGTAGGAACTAACTCCAGATGCAGGCGCTTGGGAATGTGGGATGAGGAGTTGTTGGTACTGATCAACGAATCTGATTTTCGCGATTTGTCCTGGTTTGATGCTAAAGCACGTCTTGCCAAACTTGAATTAACAAAATATTGTGACTTTAACCTCAAAAACCTAATTCACCCCATCCCTGATAAATTTACCTTTGAAGCTCGTATTTTCCCCTCGTTTTTGCACACACAACCTCTTATCGAGGTGGCGGCGTTGATGGAAGCAATCCTACGCTATGCAGCAACGGCATCTAAGATATCACCCACTGCACCCTTGCAATGGAAATTAGAATCCGTGCAGGAGTTTCTCAAAGCACTCCCAATAGCTGAACATTTTCGCTGTGTTTGGTTGTCTCGTGCTGCTAGCATTGGCTAATATGATGTCCGGATGAGTACTTATAAAAAACGAAGAACCTCACCCCAACCCTCTCCGAACTCGCGCAGAGGGGAAGGGAGGCGGGTGAGGTAACGCAGGAATTATAAATTTATCTGTATCAGGACTTACGCACTGAAAACCCGAAACCTCGATCCCCCCTAGCCCCCCTTAAAAAGGGGGGAATCTTAAAAGCCCCCTTTTTAAGGGGGTTGGGGGATCTCTTCTGCGTAAGTCCGATGTATGTCACATATGGCGATCGCCTCCGGCAGTGCGGTACAACCAGCGATCGCCCACTGCACCTATTGCTCAAAACACTTACCGATTATGCATTGCAAAAGAACCTTGTTTTCTTAAGCTTTGAATGGTGGCAATTGTATGCTGTGCCACCTTGTCAATTTCCTCAGCAGTATTGAACCGTCCTATACCAAACCGTATTGACGCATAAGCGAGCGCTTCCGAGTGTCCCAGTGCTGTGAGAACATGAGAAGGGGCAGTCGTTGCCGAGGAGCAAGCAGATCCAGAAGACACCGCCATCACTGATTGCAATCCTAACAGCAATGCAGAACCATCTACCCCTTCAACACTGATATTGAGATTTCCCGGTAATCGCTGAGTGGGATGTCCGTTGAGATGAATTCCCTTTAGCTGAGAAAGTTGTTCCCACAATCTTTGTCTTAGCTGTGTGAGGCGTTCGGTTTCTGTCGCTTGTTCTTGTAAAGCAATCTCCACAGCCTTACCAAATCCTACGATTTGCGGTGTATACAAAGTGCCAGAACGCATTCCCCGTTCATGCCCACCACCATGCTGTTGCGGAGCTAGTTGTACTCTAGGGTTACGCCTGCGAACGTACAGCGCACCAATACCCTTTGGACCGTAGACTTTATGTGCTGTTAGGGACATTAAATCAATTTTTAGCGCCTGCACATCTAGAGGTATTTTACCAATAGCTTGTGCTGCATCGCTGTGGAAAAGGACATTGCGTTCCCGACACATTGCGCCAATTTCTGCCAATGGCTGCAAAACACCAATTTCGTTATTCGCCGCCATCACGGAAACGAGAATTGTATCGGGACGAAAAGCTTTTTCCAACTCAGTTAAATCAATCAATCCATCTTTTTGGACTGAAAGGAATGTCATTTCAAAACCAAGGGTTTTAAGATACTTGCAAGGGTCAAGAACTGCGCTATGTTCAGTGACAACAGTAATAATATGCTGTCCTTTTTGAAAATAGGCTTCAGCAACACCTTTGATAGCTAAATTATTCGCTTCTGTCGCACCACTAGTGAAAATAATTTCTTCCGGCGTTGCGTTAATTGCTGCTGCCAAAATTTCCCGCGTTTGTTTCACAGCAGCTTCTGCTTCCCAACCGTAAACATGACTGATGCTGGAGGGGTTGCCAAAGTGTTCTGTAAAGAAGGGCAGCATAGCAGCAAGTACCCGTTCATCTACAGGTGTAGTAGCGTGGCAATCTAGGTAAATAGGACGACTAGACATAATTATCAAATTAAAATTGTACCCAGTTTCTTTAATATACTGAGAACTTGATACAGTTCATTTCCTCTTCTAGATAAAGTAAATTTATCAGACATAGCATATTTAGGTGTATCTTGCTTTGTTAGCTTAAGAAATTGAAAATCTTCTCCATTAATGACTAATCCAAATACAGGTTTTTCTGGATTAGGATTTGCCAGCATATAAGCTAATCCTTGGGGTATTGCTTCTAAAAGAGAAAAACTAGCCCTTTTGGATTCAATAACCAACAACCACAACTGCTGTTGCAAAACTAAAACATCTATTCGCCCTCTAATAATTTCTTCTTCATCCTCCAAGGCAATTTCTATAGATTCTTCGGTAGCAATAAAAAAAGGTTCACTATAAAAGCCTGCTAAATCTAATAAAGGAGACAAAACTACCATTTTGACCGCATCCTCTAAGATTGGTGGGCGCTTAACCAATCTGAGGAAGTTGGTTTTAACTCTGTCTAAATATTGCTTTTCTAAAACTGTAATTTCAGGTAAACCCTCAAACCACTCTGTAAAAAATTCCTCATTCTCCGCTACTTGCAAACCAAATCTTTCTTCTAAATAGCTAAGAGAGACATTTTGAGCTTGGATGACTTGAACCATAGTTCAATAAACGGAAGTGATATTAACCATTGTATGGTCAAATTTTCCTAATAAATGGTGAAATGGTAGGTGGTGCAATAGATACGCGATAATAGGAAATTAGCCTGGGTCGGCAAGCTTTATTTGTAAAGCTGGAATTTTACTCATCTGGCTATTTTAACCTGCTATTTTGACGCAAAATGACTAAAGATATGCAACGCGACTTTGCCAACCGCGAAGAGTTGGTAGCCTACCTCACAGAACAATTCCCTAAAGCCGCAGAACGCGATCGCCACATCAGCGAAACCCTCGGTGGACGCAAAGCCGCTGAGGCGGTACTGCAAAAAGTAGACTCCGTACGCTACGCGAAAACACGTAACTTTTTCACAGGTGCTGTAACGCGGCTTTCTCCTTACATTCGCTACGGCGTTCTTAGCTTACGAGAAATTCGGGATTACGTTTTTCAGCGCGTCAAGTCCCAAGACGATGCAACGAAACTCATTAACGAGTTGGGTTGGCGTGACTACTGGCAACGGCTATATGTCAAGCTAGGTGATGGTATTTGGAAAGACCAAGAGGATTACAAAACTGGCTATACTGTCGCTGAATATGCACCTGAGTTACCCGATGACATCAAACAAGGAACCACAGGACGCGTTTGCATCGACAGCTTTAGTCATGATATGCGGGAAATTGGCTACCTGCACAACCATGCAAGGATGTGGATAGCAGCATACATTGTCCATTGGCGGCGCATTCGTTGGCAAGCGGGAGCAAAGTGGTTTCTCGAACACCTTTTAGATGGTGATCCGGCAAGCAATAATATGTCGTGGCAATGGGTAGCCAGCACCTTCAGTCACAAACCGTATTTTTTCAACCGCGAAAACTTAGAACGCTACACCGAAGGCGTTTATTGCCGAAAATGTCCCTTGTATGGTAAGTGTGACTTTGAAGGAAGTTACGAAGAATTAGAAGCGCGACTGTTTCCTAAAGGGGAATTTAGCAAACAATCTAATAGTCAGAGTTGGCAGAAAGGTAAGAAAGGCAAAAGGTAAAACTAAACGCAACCGGAAATATGCAATTTGAATCTGTTTTAGTTTATTAGAGTTTATGTTGACTAACCTAACTCAGCACAATGCAGCTAAATGGTAAACAGTTCCGGGAGTTAAAAGAAGCACTACTCAGTGCATTTCCTGATCCAGCTAAACTAAAGCAGATGGTTTTCTTTGGATTCAACAAACAGAATCTGGACGAGATAGCAACAGGTAACCATGATGACGTTGTATTTGAACTGATTAAATGGGCTGAAACTTATGGGAATTTGGAAAATCTGCTAATTGCTGCACGTAGTGAAAACTATTGCGGCAATCCCGGTAACCCGGACTTGAAGAAAATTTGTGCAGAACTATTGGAAGGGCAAGCTGCAACAAAACAACCCCACCATGAATGGCTGAATCCTTGCAACTTTGACTTGAGCGAATTAATTCGATACTGTTTCAATGAACTAGACGATCAGCAGGGACTCATTGGGTTAGCTGTGCCCTATGACAAATCTAATTTTCCAATATACTTCTGTGAGCGTTTGCAAGACAAACTCAATAAAAGTCACATCACAATCATAGAAACAACGCTCAAACCCAAATTGGGTTCTGTAGACAGAGTAGTAGGAAAAATAAAAGCTAACAAAGATAACCTACAAAAGAGCGACGTTATTTGTCGTATCCTTGTTGATGCTTCTAACCAGAATACAAGTATGACTGACGAATTCTGGCGGAAGATATCTGATGAATTTCAAAATAATAATACTAAACACCGCTTAATTGTAATTATGTTTGGTAGTGAAAATAGTATTTTTCCAGAAGGCGTGAATAAGCTAATGTCTCCACAATTTACAAGAGCAGATGCAAATGATTGGGTTATTAAGGTAGCGCGTCAGCTTACATGGACACAAGAGTGTCAACAGAAATGGAAGAAAATGATGATTCAAGACTGTCTAGACCAGGATGATTCTCAAGAAAAACTTTTAGATATCGAATATGTGTATGAACATTTAAAGACCTGTATTGAGCTTTTACAAAAAAAACCTTCAGAAGAAGATTTTCTACAAGAACTGGAGCAAAGGATTCAGAGTTATGTCTAAGCGCTCTGTTGATACGTCTACCAGCTTTTCTACCACCGCTTACAAATCCTTGGACGACTCTCGTGAAATCGAAATTCTGGAAATCGCAGTATCTGAAGAAAACCCTGCAAAAAAGACGATAACAATATATAAGGAACCCTACTTACCTGACGACAAGTTGGTTGAAGCAGTTAATTTAGCGATCGCCTTAGGTCGTCCCTTACTGTTACAAGGTGAACCTGGTTGTGGGAAAACACGCTTAGCCTATGCTGTCGCTTATGCTTTGGGCTTGCCTTTAGAAGTCAGTTATATCAAATCCACCAGCCGTGCCCAAGATTTACTTTACACCTACGATGCTGTCAATCGTCTTTATGATGCTCAGTTAGGGGCTGAAGGACAGCGTAGTCGAGACATTCGTAATTATATTCAATTAGGTCCTTTAGGGAGAGCGATCGCCCGCGCTCAATATGGGCGTCGTTCTGTGGTACTCATTGACGAAATTGACAAAGCTGATCTCGACTTTCCCAACGATTTGTTATGGGAGTTGGATCGGTTGGAGTTTCGAGTCACTGAGGCTCCAGAGATATATTACGCCGTTGGCAAGAACCCAGCATTACGCCCAATCGTGTTTGTCACACACAATGAAGAAAAAGCATTACCGACTGCGTTTCTGCGGCGATGCATTTTTCACTACGTTGAATTTCCCGAAACAGAGGAGGATTTGCAACAGGTTTTAGCAACTCACGAGATTTCTAACCCAGAATTGAGCAAAAAAGCTATCGAAGTTTTGTTAAAGCTTCGCGACATCAACCTCACCAAGCCACCGGGTTTGAGTGAACTGCTGGACTGGGTGGGTTATTTGAAAGCGGTAGAAACCCCGGTAGAAGAACTTGACAAACTGCCGTATTTGGGAGCGTTGCTCAAGCAAGAGATCGATCGCCAACGCGCAATGGAGGCTTTTGCCAAGCAGTGAAGCTACTCAAGTTACCCGCGTTTCTCTGGGAGTTATTTCAAAAGCTTCGTCGTCGTGGGTTTCCATTGACACCAGATGAGTATGAAGCACTGAAGCAACCCAATTTACCTCCGTTTCTCTGGGAGTTATTTCAAAAGTTACGTCGTCGTGGGTTTCCACTCACACCAGATGACTACGAAGCACTGCGCCAGTCCTTGCAAGCTGGCTTTGGTTGGTCATCAAAAGAAGCACTGCGGGATCTGTGCAATTCCCTCTGGGCAAAGTCGCGCCAAGAACAGGAAATTCTCACTGCCCTGTTTAACCAACTTGCACCAAAAAACGAAGATTGGCAATTGTCTTCTGTGCAAGCGGAAAAAGATTTTGATGCTGATGTTACAGACTCATCAAAAAAAGAACAGCATCAGGACGTTCCGGAGCATCAGGAGCGTGAGGAGATTGTAACCGAATCTCGTAGCGGCTTACCTCCGATTTCCTTAAAAGATGTGCAACTTTCGGAACGTCGGTTTATCTTCGTACCGCAGTTTCCATTAACCTCTCGAGAAGTCGCTCAAACTTGGCGGCGCTTACGCCGTCCCGTGCGGGTGGGAGCAGCAACAGAACTGGATGTTGAACTGACAATTGCGCGTTTTTGTCAACAGGGAACAGCAACTTCTGTTGTGTTAAAACCGAGACGCCGCAACGTTGCGCGGTTACTTTTGCTTGTGGATCACCAAGGTTCAATGACTGCTTTCCACCGCTTTTGTAAAGAGGTTTGCACAGCAATTCAACAAGCAGGCAGATTGGAAGAGACAGCAATTTATTACTTTCACAACGTTCCTGCTGAAGGTGCTGATGAGCAGGTGCTAGAACCTCTGCATAACAAACTTTTTCCAGTTCTTGATACCATTTTGCCTCAGATAACTCCCCTAAAAACAGGTTATCTCTACGAAGATTCTGATTTGCTCTCTCCGATTGCGGTAGAAGAAGTCCTCCAGAAATATGCCAGCGATGCATTTGTGGTAGTAATAAGTGATGCTGGTGCTGTGCGTAAATCTTATAGTGTCGTGCGTCTGTTAGATACCATCTCTTTTATCAAAGCACTCCGCGCTTATACTTTAAACTATGTTTGGCTCAATCCCCTGCCTAAATCATATTGGAAAGATAACACCGCCGCCCAGATTGCACGTCATGTGCCGATGTTTCCTTTGAATCGGGAGGGTATCCAGAAAGCGGTGAATGTGCTACGTGGACATCGATATATAATTGAGAAACCACTATAACTGCCACCATGTCTAACAAACTTCTAGAGCGACGTTTGAATGACTTTAAGCGTAGATGTGGTAAGGATGGAGATGCAGCCTTGCAACTGGCGTATCACGCTGCAATGCCCGTTGCCTTAAATCCTGAGTTGCTGCACTTTCTACGAATTAACTTTTTTCTCGATCCACCTGAACAACTTTCTTACACCGTCGAGTTTGAGTTTCTCACTTCTGGGCTGTGTCGTGAAATTGACGCAGATCTGTATGAAATCGAGCCAGAAATTCGCAATGAATTGTTGCAGGAGTTGGTGAAAAGGGAAGATGCAAGACAACGAATTCAAGATGTCGCTACGCTGCTTTGGCAGTATGTCGAACAGCATTCACCTTGGGCAGATAGAGTTGAATTAGAACGGGCGCAACAACTGACTGCACTGAATTTTCTAGATCCTGCAAAAGCACAAGAGTGGCTAGATGAAGCACAAGCTAATGGTAGCTTGGGGACAGGAGAGCGAGAATGGTTCATCGCGATGCGTCAGGAAATTGAGGAGCTTCCTGACCTGTTAACTCAGGACAAACCTGATCCATCCCAATATCCATCCCAATATAAGGTATTTCTTTGCCACAACAGCATCGACAAGCCAGAGATAAGACAAATTAGGGATCAGCTACGCCAGCAAGGTATTGAAACCTGGATGGATGAGAAAGATATCATGGGGTTTGACGATTGGAAGAAAAAGATAAAAGAAAATCTTTCTCAGATGAATGCTATAGCTGTATTCCTTGGATCGTCAGGGTTTGGAGAGTGGCAAAAGTATGAAATAAAATGCACTGAGGAAGAAATATCTCGGCGAGATAACACACTTTTCACGCTTAGAAGAGAAACTACGCCTCGTGTAGGATTGGTTATACTACCTAGCTGCCAACACACATTCCAAGAAATTCAGAATCAGTACTACCATACACCATACGGGTGGTTATTTAATTATCACGCGGTGGATTTGCGTACATCTAAAGCTCCAATGCAAGAACTAATTGGAGCCATAACAGGACAGCTGAGGAATTCAAATGTAGACGTTGATTCACTCCTTTCTGAACGTGGTGTAAACTATACCCGATTACGAAATTTCCTGAGAGCAGGACAGTGGAAACAAGCGGATCAGGAAACTCTTGCTGTCATGCTCAAGGCAACTGGCAGAGAAGAAGAAGGCTGGCTCTCTACTGAATCCATCGAAAATTTTCCCTGCACTGACTTACGCACAATTGACCAACTTTGGGTAAAATACAGCAATGGGCGCTTCGGCTTTAGCGTGCAAAAGCGCATTTGGGAAAGCGTCGGTGGCAAACCAGACGCTGATATAGAAATCTGGGAGAAGTTTGGCGATCGCGTCGGCTGGCGTCGTCGAAAAGGGTCATCGTTGTGGTTGCAAAAAGAATGGCTTGAGTACTCAGAACTTACCTTCACCACCGAAGCCCCTGCGGGGCATTTGCCCTTAGGGGTGGGAATTATGGGCAGTTCTTGGAGGAATGGGGATGGTATTTCTTCTCTCACGTCGAGACTTATAAAATGTAATTTATAATGGTTCCGCTGACGGAAGAATTATAACTGCTCGGAATTTGAACGGTGGAATTCTCTATTTTATTAGCGTCCTTGGTGTCTTGGCGGTTGATAATTTTTATAAGTCATACCGATTCAAAAAATGTTTGCGACAGATACCCCACCCGCGCTAACGCGCACCCTCCCCTTGCTAAGGGGAGGGTTAGGGAGGGGTATCTTACTATGTGTTGCATTCTTTTTTCAAATTGGTATCATATAGGTCGCCATATGGAAAAAATATTAAATACTCAAAAACAACCTGAAAACGAAGAATTCGATGTCTTCCTAGCACACAACAGTGAAGACAAGCCGGAAGTGAGAGCCCTTGCTAATCAACTCAAGGAACACGGTATTAAGCTATGGCTTGATGAAGAGCAAATTCCACCAGGAAGATCATTTCAGGATGAAATCCAAAAGGCAATTCCACTCGTTAAATCTGCCGCTATCTTTATCGGTTTGAAAGGATTAGGAAAGTGGCAGAGAATGGAAGTGGACTCACTAACAAGAATGTGTGTTGAGAAACATATCCCTTTGATTCCTGTTCTGCTTCCGGGCGTGAGTCAATTACCCGAAAATTTAGTCTTTTTAAAAAACTATACACGGGTAGAATTTTCTAAAAGTATTGATGATGTTAAAGCGTTGAAGAACTTGGTGTGGGGAATTACCGGAACTCAATCATCACCTCAACAAAAGCCAACTGAACTATGGTTCAATGGTGATCGCTTGCAGCAGTTCCACAAAGCACTCCTGAGTGCATTTCGTACCACAGCAAAACTCAAGCAGATGGTTCGCTTCCGGTTAGATGAGAATTTGGATGCGATCACAGGAGGTGCAAACCACTCACAAGTTGTATCCAACCTGATAGAATGGGCTGATGCTGAAGGGCGACTAGAAGAGCTACTCATTGCTGCTCGTAAAGAAAATCCTGGCAACCCGGCTTTACGCAAGTTTGACGAACAGATACGAAATAGCTGATGAGCAAACCAATTATCTGGATACACGGCGACTGTCTGAGTCCCCAAAACCCCGCACTACAAGAATACCCCAACGCACCAGCCATCTGGGTTTGGGATGATGCTTTAATTGAAGAATGGCAGCTGAGCCTCAAACGCATCGCCTTTATCTACGAATGCTTGCTAGAGTTACCCGTTGTCATTCGCCGTGGCGATGTCGCAAAAGAAGTTTTAGCTTTTGCTAAAGAGCATAATGCCAAAACAGTCGTCACAGTAGACAGTCCCAGTCCCCGGTTTGATGCTATCTGCGACGAAATTGAGCGTTCTGTGGAACTGGAAGTTTTTGAAGTAGAACCGTTTTTTGACTACGACGGTTATATTGACCTCAAGCGCTTCTCGCGCTACTGGAAAGTGGCGGAAAAGTATGTGTTTGATTAGACCTTATTGACAAATGTCCGACGAGGAATGATAAACCAAATTAAAGTTTTAACAGTTGGGCTTTGCTTAAACACGCGTCCTGTTGAACTTCACCCATTCTATCTTTATTTACCTATTTTTATTTAATTGATACTGTGGTCAATGACCACATCTAAAAAGTTGTACCTTGTATTCTCTGGCAAAGAGCTACCTACTGTTTCATCCAAGGATGCAGTATTGGGATTTACACACATTGAACTTGCATATAAATTTTTAGTATGAACAAGAATAACAATTGCTACCAAAGTTATTGATACAGAAGTAAAATATACAAATTTCATGTTCAAACCTCTAGAAAACATCAGGAATGTCTTTTGAAGCGAATAGTGCACCTTGTATAAATTATGTTTCAGCTAATGTTACTATAGGTTTTCTCCACAATTTAAGATGCATAGTGCTAAGCATACAACATCCTGTTATGTCACCCAATCGGGTGATTTATGAAAAATTTTTAAAATGCGGAGATTGGAGCAACAGAAGTAACTGATAGCTATTTGTAAAGTAGCTAATCAAATTTATTGGGACTAGAGATAAAAGTCATGGATTTGACATGACTTTAGTCATATATTGATAATGAGACAGTGTTGTGATATGGCAATCCTAAATGATTTATAAAAAATCTTGAGTATTGTAGGGTGGGCAGTGCTTATCGTATTTTGCCCACTACATTCGGGTTTTGCTAAGCACTGCCCCGAAGTTCCCTACGGCGGGAAACCCGCCTGCAGGACTTCTCTCCACCTTACGTGTCGTTCAAAAATCTGCGGAGGAGATATGTTCAGCCAATATCACAGGCAAGCTTTAATAACAACCTATGGTCTTTCTCCTGGTCGCGCTACTGGCTTTTTTCTCACCATGTGTACATAATTGGTAGCTTAGAGGATGTTTGAGAAGTATAAAATATTTTATTTGATCCCCCCTGCCCCCTTAAAAAGGGGGGCAAAAGTCCCCCTTTTTAAGGGGGATTTAGGGGGATCATTAATAAATTTTGGTACAAAACTACACTTTGCAAACATCCTCTTAGCCTGCATTTATAGCGCTTCTGGTGTTGAGTCCAATACATGAAGAAATAAGAACCACAGATGGACACAGATGGACACAGATAAATAATTACTTCATCCAAACGAGAAGCGCTATATTACGGCGTTCAGGGTATGATTTAACGTATATGATGACACTCTATATCTCAAGCTTCCAGTAGTATTCAATATTAGGTTGCCCATTAATTTTGTTTACTGTGAGCTTGCAAGCTTTGAAGCCATGTTTCTCATAAAATATGCAAGCTCGTGTATTTTGTTGCAATGTTTGCAGCGTTAGTCCTTCTGGACAAATTTTTTTAGCTTTGTTAAGTAAGGCTGAACCAATACCACAGTTCTGATATTCAGGATTGACAAAAATCTGTGATAAATAGGCGTTGCGATAGTAAACGGGCAAAAAACAACGCTTCACGTATAAAGATATTTATACGTCTAGATTCGCGCAACTGAACGTATAAACTCGCGCGTTGCTTATAAAGTTTTGTAAAAAATTAGCAGGTTTTGCGTAAAACTTCCATTGGGTAACCGAGTAGTAAGCAGGAGTTAACTTGATGTTCACTCTTCGTGCTTTACTTTGAGCAAAGCTTGCAACTACTACAAAACGTGGAGGGGTGCGATGTCCGGGATAAGAACTCGTTGGGGTTGGTTTTTAGTAATCGCGATGGGAGGTGTGTTCCCTTTTTTTGGAAATTGTGCCAACGCCCAAATTACCCCTGATAGCACTCTACCCACTAATTCCAACGTCACACAAGTGGGTAACACTAGCGTTATTAATGCAGGAACTCAAGCTGGCGGCAATCTGTTCCACAGCTTCAAAGAATTTTCTGTACCCACTGGTGGCACTGCTTTCTTCAACAATGCTGTGGATATTCAAAACATCATCAGTCGGGTAACGGGTGGGTCAGTTTCTAATATTGATGGGTTAATTAAAGCCAATGGTACAGCTAACCTGTTTTTGATTAATCCCAATGGAATTGTATTTGGGCAGAATGCACGGTTGGATGTACGTGGTTCGTTTGTTGGTAGCACGGCAAGTAGCCTGAAATTTGCAGATGGCTTTGAGTTTAGTGCTACTGCTTCCCAAACTACGCCTCTACTGACTGTGAGTGTTCCTATGGGTCTGCAATATGGGGTAAATCCGGGAAGTATTCTTAATCGATCTCTAGTAACCAATACCAGTGATGAAACTATTGGTCTACAAGTGCAGCCTGGTAAAACTTTAGCACTAGTGGGTGGTGATGTGAGGTTGAACAGTGGAAGCCTAACTGCTCCCGGTGGTCGTGTCGAGTTGGGAGGCCTTTCAGGAGCGGGAACAGTTGGGCTTGAAGGAAACGGTAGTAATCTGAGTCTAAGTTTTCCTGAAGGGGTGGCGCGAGCAGATGTAAGCATTACTAACGAAGGGGCAGCAATTCTATCACCTAGAAATGGTGTAAATGTAACGGGTAACGATGGCGGTAGTATTTGGGTCAACGCCCGGAATATAGAAATTACTAGTAGTCAGCTAGTTGCTGGCATAGCAGAGAATTCAACATCTCCCAATGCTCAGGCAGGAGATATTACTCTCAATGCTACAGAAATGATTACAATTCAGTCGGGCAGTATTGAAAATAACCAGCATGGTGTTACTGGTAGTCCCGGAAATATATTGATTCGGGCAAATGGCTCTCTCTCTATTGCAGATAGCTTTATCTCCAACATCCTCTTTAAGGGAACTGGTAAACCTGGGGACATATCGCTACAGGCTAACGACTTTATCTCTTTGACAGATGATAGTTCTATCCTTACTTTGAACTATTTTGGAGATAGGGATACCGGAAGCGTCTCAGTGCAGTCTAATAACTCCGTTTATTTGGCAGATGATAGCAGTATTTCCACCACAACATTTGGAAAAGGTAGTAGCGGTGATATAACTGTACAAACAAATGCCTTACATCTATTGGACAAGGCAATATTGAATGCAACAACCAGAGGTGAAGGTAATGGTGGCAACATTACAGTGAACGTCAATAACCTTGAGATTACGGGGGGTGGACAAATAGCCACGACTGCTCTCAAAAATGGTAATGCAGGCAACATTACTGTTAATGCAAAAGATAGCATTACTCTCTCAGGCAGTGACCTTAACCGACTATTTTACTTAGAGTTTGATCCAAATACAAATAGCTTTATACAATCCCAACCAATCCGCGATGAGGATGAGCTAAATAGTTTTGGTATAGTTAGCCTCAACAGTGGGTTATTTGCCAATACAACTAAAAGTTCTAGTGGTCAAGCAGGAAGCATAAAGATTGAAACTAGTTCGCTGAATATCCAGGATAATGCTGAAGTAACAATAAGCAGTGTTGGGTTAGGGGATGCAGGCATACTCACAGTCAATGCAAACTTGATTAATCTGGACAAAGGAAAACTTGTAGGTACAACAGCATTGGGTAGGGGTGGGGATATTAGTTTACAAGTGAAAAATTTATTGCTAATGCGTCGTGGTAGTCAGATAACCACTACCGCAGGTACTGCAAAGCAACCAGGAGACGGTGGCAACATCACAATCAATACTCCCAATGGTTTCATCGTTGCCGCCCCAAAAGAAAATAACGACATCACCGCAAATGCGTTTAGTGGCAGTGGTGGGAAAATCACAATTAGAGCTACTAATATATTTGGAATCGCACCACTTAGTAGGCAAGAACTTGAGAGGTTAAGTCCTAATAATTTAGACCCCAGTAAATTACAGACGAACGACATCACTGCCATTTCGCAAACGAACCCTTCATTAAGCGGCACTGTTCAGCTAATCATACCCGATGTGGATGTTAACCGAGGATTAGTGGAACTGCCCGTAAATATAGTTGATATTTCACAGCAAATTGACACTGGTTGCAATCCAGGCAGCAGGCAAAGAGCCAGTTCCTTTGTGATTACAGGTCGTGGCGGTCTACCTCCCAATCCCTCTGATATGTTGACACCAGACGCCGTGCTTGTAGATTTGATAACTCTCAACCCAAACATTGACAACCGCAAGAGTCCATCTGTTACCACCAAACCAACTACTAATGCACCAGAACGCATTGTAGAAGCTACTGGTTGGGTGATAAACGAAAAAGGGGAGGTAATACTTACAGCTGATGCATCGACTACCGCTCCTCATGAATCATGGCAGAACCCTGCATCTTGCCGTGCTTCTTAGATGTCAATATGTACATCAGTAGCAATTATGACAACTGGGTTCATTGATAATATTATACGTAAGCGCGTTGTTTTTTGTTCGTTTACTACTGCAACGCCTTAAAGAACGCAAAGCAAAACCCTCCAGCAATCACTGGGGGGTTTCACTAGCACAAACAGGCGTTGCGATAGTATTTGGACAATATAGCGGTTTTCAGTTGACTCCAATACAGTTTGGTAAAATTTGACGCTTAGTGTATTAATCAAATTTTTATGAAGGCTTACGACCAGGACTTGCGCCAAAAAATTATTGACGCTTTTCGGAATCGAGAAGGTTCATATCGAAAGCTTGCAAAACGCTTTCATGTAAGTCTTAGTTTTATACAAACGTTACTAGGGCGTTATTTAGACACAGGAAGTATAGAACCATTACCACATAAAAGTGGGAATACACCCAAAATCAAAGAGGAACATTATCCAATTTTAAAAAAATTGGTAGAAGAGAAAAACGATGCAACATTAGAAGAATTATGCGTACAAATGGAGTTACAAACTCAGATAAAAATTAGTCCCTCAGGAATGAGTAAAACGTTACAAAAGCTCGAATTGACCCGAAAAAAAAACCTTACACGCAGCAGAGCAAGACACGGATAGAGTAAAAAAATTAAGACAAGAGTTTTGGGAACTTATCCGTACATTTGACCTGAACAACTTGGTTTTTGTTGATGAGTCTGGGGTAAATATAGCTATGACTAGACTTTATGCGCTTAGCACTGAAAGGAAAAAGAGCACACGGTTCTCGTCCAGACAAGCGTGGTAAAAATGTAACTATCATAGGAGCGTTCGCGCAGCGTGTCCGTAAGGACTCTCGCAACCCGTGGAATTGTTGGTGCAATGAGTTTTAAAGGTGGAAATGATAAAAATGCATTCTTAACTTATGTTAACCAAGTTTTAGTACCTAATTTATGGAAGGGAGCTTGCGTAGTTATGGATAATTTTAGCTCTCATAAAGTTGTAGGTATCAAACAAGCTATTGAATCTGTAGGTGCTCATTTAATTTATTTATCACCCTACTCACCAGACTTTTCTCCTATTGAAAATTTTTGGTCAAAAGTTAAAGAATTTTTACGTTCACAAGAAACGAGAACTTATCCTGATTTAGATAAAGCTATTACAGATGCTTTAAAAACTATCAATTTAAATGACATTCTTGGTTGGTTTAAACATTGTGGTTATTGTACTGCATCCAACTGAAAACCGCTATAAACAACGCTGCGCGTATAAATCTAGTTATACGTTCATATTTGGCCCAACTAGACGTATAATCCTTAAAAAAGCTGGGATTATCATTTAAAAAACTTGACGTATAATCAAAAATCGCTTTAATGAGAAAACTTAGAGCCTTGGTCGCGTAATTAGCTCAATCTCTTATTCTGCTTTAGCTTACGAGATTTTGCTTCAAGGATTATACGTCGAGCGTTGTTTTTTGTCCGTTTCCTATCTCAACGCCAAATACTGTTCTTCTTTTATCACTACGACAAAGCCCACAATGTGAGATTCAACTTCGGCAACCCAAATTTCTCCTTTGACAGCCAGATCATCACGAAAGCGAGATTTCCATGCAGAATATGGCTGTGGATGTTGAATGTTGGGAAATGTTTCGTACCAAGTTTTATACCAAAGCTGAACAATCTCTTCTAAATCATGTGGGTCGTAGAGTCGAATTTTCACGACGTTAAGTCAACATTTTCAATATCAAATCACAGATAAACACAGATGCACACAGATAAATTATCTATGCTTATCTGCGTACATCTGCGGTTCCCAATACTCTTCCCGTCAACAGGGAAGGGGATGGGGTTATATCAGGTTCGGTTGATTACTTATCATTCCTGAAGAACCTCACCCCCGTAAAGGTACGCTTCACGTCCCCTCCCCCTCCGGGTATGCCTATGGCTTGCGCCACGGCTATCGCCGAACGGCACGCTACGCGTTCGCCTTTGGCGTGCGCTTTGCGCTTACGCCAGTCGCCTACGGCGGCAAACCCGCCTACAGCGCTGGACTCACCGCAAGCGGGGAGGGGATAAAGGGGTGGGGTGCAGTCAATGTGGGAATCATAACTAATTAGCCGAACATGGTATTACTGCGGATCTAAACGCAGCACTGCCATAAACGCTTCTTGCGGTACATCCACTGTACCCACCGATTTCATCCGCTTTTTACCTTTTGCCTGCTTCTGCAAGAGTTTCTTCTTCCGGCTAATGTCACCGCCGTAACACTTGGCAAGCACGTCTTTACGTAAAGCTGGGATATGTTCACTGGCAATAACTTTACTGCCAATTGATGCTTGAATAGGCACTTTGAATTGATGGCGTGGAATCAATTCTTTTAGCTTCTCAGCCATTGACCGCCCGACGTTGTATGCTTTATCCCTATGGACAATCATCGCCAAGGAATCCACTGGATCGCCATTGATCATAATATCCAGCTTCACAAGGGGATTTTCGCGGTAGCCAATAAGTTGATATTCCATGCTGGCATATCCCCGCGAGCGGGATTTCATTTGGTCAAAAAAGTCCGTAACTACTTCTGCCAAAGGCAACTCGTAAGTGAGTGTGGTGCGTCCTTGAGTGAGATATTTCATGTCTTTAAAGACACCACGCCGATTTTGCGCCAACTCCATCAAAGTGCCGACGTAAGTTTCTGGCGTAATCATATCCACTTGGACGTAAGGTTCTTCGATTTTTTCCCGTTCGTTAGGAGAAGGTAAGTGACTGGGGTTGTCGATGTACAGTTCTTCACCTTTGACGGTGATCACTTTATAAACCACTGAGGGGGCGGTGATAATTAAATCCAAGTCGTACTCTCGTTCTAGGCGTTCTTGCACAATTTCCATGTGCAGCAAACCTAAGAAGCCACAGCGGAAGCCAAAACCCATTGCGCTAGAAGTTTCTGGTTCAAAGTGCAGCGCTGCATCGTTGAGTTTCAGCTTATCCAAAGCTTCGCGCAAGTCTCCAAATTGGTCAGCATCAATCGGGAACATCCCACAAAAGACCATTGGGTTAGCTTCTGTGTAACCAGGCAATGGTTCAGCAGCTTTGGCGTTGGATAAGGTTATTGTGTCTCCTACCCGTGCATCAGCTACAGCTTTAATTGCTGCGCCTAAATAACCTACTTCCCCAGCATGCAGTTCTTGCACTTGCTTTTGGGTGGGAGAAAGCACTCCTAACTCATCAATTTCGTATTCTTTGCCAGATGCCATTAGGTAGACGCGATCGCCCTTCTTGACTGTGCCATCCATCACCCGGAAATAAACAATCACTCCCCGGTAGCTGTCGTAGTAGCTATCAAAAATTAATGCTCTTAATCGGTCATTCACCGTGTTTTGTGGCGGTGGTACACGCTCAACAATGGTTTCTAAAATCTCGTCAATGCCTATACCCTCTTTGGCAGAGGCGAGAATTGCACCGCTGCAATCTAAACCGATAATTTCTTCAATTTCGCTGATGACTCTGTTTGGTTCTGCTCCAGGTAAGTCAATTTTATTCAAAACTGGAATAATTTCCAAGTTATGCTCTAGAGCCAAATACACATTTGCCAGGGTTTGCGCTTCTACTCCCTGGGAAGCGTCTACTACCAACAGCGCACCTTCGCAAGCAGCAAGACTCCGGGACACTTCATAGGAAAAATCCACATGCCCTGGAGTGTCAATTAAATTCAGTACATACTCCTGACCATCTTTTGCCTTATAATTCATCCGGGCAGCTTGCAGCTTAATGGTAATGCCGCGCTCCCGTTCCAAATCCATGTTGTCGAGAAACTGTTCCTTCATCTCCCGCTTATCCACAGTGCCTGTCACTTGCAGCAAGCGGTCTGCTAGAGTAGATTTCCCATGATCAATGTGAGCAATAATACAAAAATTCCGAATGCGAGCTGCGGGAACGTCAGTCATATACTTCTTTGCTTTAGCGGCAACAAGGGATAAAAGAGCAATATACTTAACGTATTTTAATGCTTTCTTAGGTGAGACGGTGAAGACTGCAAGGGGAGACGAGGGGACAAGAGAACAACAACCATAACTCAAAAATCAAAATTATTGGCTCAGGACGACGGGACAAGAAGATGTACAGACGCTTTCATCTCTAGCGCGTCTCTACAAATGACTAATGACTAATGACTATTGACTATTGACTACTGACAAATGAAGATTGACTTGTGGACTTTCAAGAAGATATGAGCGCGAGCCGTGTTTCCTCCCTGGCTTAAAAGCAGAAGGTTCCCAAAATGAACGCTCCTGTTTTATGAAGGTCTATCCATAGCTTCTAGTATTCATCAGTTAGAGGCGTACAATAAACAACAAGAAGTGCATTCATACGGGCTTATGGGCGATTGCAAGCCGCAACAGCCCCGCTGTGTGAATAGACCTACTTTACAAAGCCTTGGAAAAAACAAATTCACTAAGTAACCCTATGAATATGAAAGAGAAAGCTACCGATGCGGAACAAAGACTTGCCGATAAGGTAGAGATTGCTATTCGCCTAGACTCCGAGTTACTAGAACAAATTCAGCATCTCACCAATGACCCCAGCAAAGTGATTGAGGTGGCGATCCGCCAGTGGCTGAGGGGTGAAACCCCAAGAGATGATGAACTGACGCGCAACCCTGTGCGTAAACCTTTACCACCTCGAGGGGAATGGAACGATTAAACTCAAAAAAAAATCTAAAAAAAAGCTAAAAAGTAAGATATATATGGAGGATTAAAAAATGTAAAATCTCCGATGCTAGACTTTAGAACAACCAAAAATCGCCGCTCAAGTATGCTAAATCTGAAAAATTTATGCCAAACTTTCAGCAGCGAATAGCAAAGCTTTTTTGGGGTGCCATTTACTTATCCAACTCGAGTCATGAGTATTACTGCTAACTCCCAAAGGTCGAAGATATTGTCAAAAAATCTAGAAGATATTACCAGTAACACTAATGGCTCATGGGCAAGTTTAGGAGCCGAGTTGGTGTACACGCAAGATGGTACAGGGCGTTACCTAACCTTCTGGTGGCAATACAGCGAATGCTTAGGGTTAAACCCACAGCAAATCGTTGAAGACCAAGGCGGCAAAGAATATGCCTTCTTCCCAGTTGATAAGGCAGCATATTTGTCCATGTTGCAGCGGATTTTAACAACTTTGATGCCAGACAGGTATCAGTGCTGGTTTAGCTACGGTCAGCAGTTGTTTGAGTTGGAGTTGGTGATCAGTCCAATCATATCCTCCTTGGCAAGCACCCCAACAACAGTTTTAGTCATGGGACGGCTGCTGCAAACAGCACTCAGCAAACAAGAAGAAAACTTGGGTTCTCAAACAGCCGTAGAGCAAGCAGCGAGACATTCACAGCGCCACCATAACCTGATCAACCAAATTACTAGAAATATCCGGCGGACATTGGATCTGGATATTATTTGGCAACAAACGGTGGATAGTTTGGGGGAAGCGCTGCAAGTGGAACGCTGCATCATTTGTCCCTACCAATCATCAAGCACGAAAGTGCAGGTGATAGCAGAGTACCGCCAACCAAATAATGGTTCTATGCTTGGCTTGGAAATAGATATGGCTTCTGAGCCGGGCTTTACCCAAGCATTGGCAACTTTACAACCTATTCTAGTAGAAAAGCCACAACATCCTCTGTTCAATCAGCAGAGAATGTTAGTGGTTACGACTTGCTACCAAGACCAGCCAAATGGATTAATTGCTGTCACCTTGAGCAAAATGTGCTCCCAGATCACCCCAGAGGAACTTGAACTGGCAAAAGAGGTGGCAGATCAGCTAGGAACAGCGATCGCCCACGCTACCTTATATAAAGAACTAGAAGAAGCACGTCAACAAGCCGAACAAGCCACCCGCCGCATTAGAGAATTTCTCGCCAATGTCACCCATGAGCTGAGAACGCCACTCAACGGCATCATCGGATTTTTAAAGTTGATTCTGGAGGGTATGGCAGACGATCCAGAGGAACAAACGCAGTTTCTGCAAGAAGCTCACAAATCATCACTTTACCTGCTTGATATTATCAACGATATGTTGGACATTGCCAGAATTGAAGCTGGCAAAATGGAACTGGAATTGCGATCGGTCACCTTAGATGAGCTATTTAGTGATGTAGAAAGCTTTATGGGACCTCAGGCAGAGGGGAGAAACCTTAGCTTCCGAATACAAAAGCCTCCTACCTCTGATGAAATTATCGTCTATGGTGATTACCAGCGCCTGAAGCAAGTGATGTTAAATCTGGTTGGCAATGCTATTAAATTTACCCATGAAGGCGGTATAACTATCAGTGCCGATGTCGTTCGCAAAAAAGTGACATTTCAAGACCAACAATTTCCAGGCATGGTAAGAGTGCGTGTTGCCGACACAGGTATTGGTGTTTCTCTAGACAAACAGGACAAACTGTTTCAATTATTTAGTCAGGTAGATAGCTCCCGCACTCGCCAGTACGGCGGAACAGGCTTAGGACTGGCAATATCCCAAAAGCTGGTAGAGGCGATGGGAGGTGAGGTGAATTTTTACAGTTTGGGCGAAGGGCTAGGATCAACAGTCACATTCACTGTACCACTCTATCAACAACCAGTTATGGTTTCATCCTCAGATAGCGACTCACAAGATTAGTTCAAAAGACGCACCATGCATGAGGTGTCTCTACTTTAGACTAAACTGAAAAAGGTGAAGTCAAAGTGGTTATGTCATCAACCCTTGGCTCAAGCTACTGGGCTTGTCCGAAACAAGTCGGGTGACGTAAGTGATGACTAGCCCATGAGACACAACTTGGTACACAATCGCCGAATACTTCTCCAGTTCGGATTATCTGTAAGACCTCTTGTTAGGTCGTGGTTAAAGACCAGTCATCTTAGTTGTGTTGGGCGAGGAGACTGAAACAGGTTTACTAGTTCCTGGGATTATATCCAATCAAAAACTACTCCCTTTTACGGGGACGCGCAGTCCCTCGTGTCGTGTTTCCTCCCGTGCCGTCATGGCTCGGGTTTCCACACTTCCCGCAAGGTTTTATGACAGATCCAACAACAGCCCGTCAATTATTCCAAACCGCTTACGAAAGTCGTTACACTTGGGATGAAAACTTTCCTGGCTACAGTGCAGATGTGCAACTTGTTCAGGAAAATGAAGTCCACACAGGTAAAATTCGCATAAACGGCGACCTCGGCGTAGAAGTTACGGGTGTTGCAGATGAGCAAGTGGAAGAAGGTATTTATACTCAATTGCGAGATATAGTCACTCACCGTAAACGCACAAGCTTTGACGAGTCTCATGGAAAGCACGAGTTTAGTCTTGGTCAAGAAGATCCGGATGGTGCGATAGAAATCCTGGTGAAGGGCGACTCTATGGGTTCAAATTATAAAGTCCGGGGCAAGGAAATTTCCCAGGTAAGTCGGGTCATGGGTCGCATGGGTTTTATCATTGATACCCACGAAAGCTTGGACACAGGTTCTGGCTACATTGCAACTCGCTATGATGCGATTTTCCGCAACTCCAAAACCAATGAAGTGACCAGCATTCTCAAATTTGAAGATTCTTATGAGAAAATTGCCGAGTATTATGTGATGACTAAGCAAGTTGTGCAAGAGTATAAAGATGGCACTCGCACGACAACTGAGTTCAGCTACTCCAATATTAAGCTACTAGAACCAGCAGCTGTTTAGTCACGAGTCATGAGTCATGAGTTATTGATGGCTCACAAAAGACTAACGCTAGAGAACAAAAAGTCATCAAGCTGGAATTAGATCTAGGATTGGTTTAACAACACTGGAAAATAATAATTTTGGGAAGAGGTCTACAACTATGGAACTTACAATTGACAACGTCGAAACAGTTTTGGATGAATTGCGCCCATATCTCATGTCTGATGGCGGCAATGTGGAAGTCGTAGAACTTGATGGTCCGATTGTCAAACTGCGGTTGCAAGGTGCTTGCGGTTCTTGCCCCAGTTCCACAATGACTTTGAGAATGGGGATTGAGCGCCGCCTCAGGGAAATGATTCCCGAAATTGCAGAAGTTGAGCAAGTGATGTAAAAGTGATTAGTCAAGAGTCAAGAGTTTAAAGTCAAAAGTCCAAAGTCAAAAGTCCAAAGTCCATAGACCCTTAACTCTTGACTCTTGAGCCTTGAGCCTTGAACGCCAGTCGCCTAGGCGCGGGAGCGTCATTTGCGCTGGCTGCCCTTAACCCTTGACTCTTGACTCTTGCTATGTCTCATCCTCTCTACGTCGCTTTTATTTGGCATCAACATCAGCCACTGTACAAATCTTCTTCCAGCAACGGCGTTTCGCAGTCCGGTCAAGAGCGTTATCGTCTACCCTGGGTGCGTTTGCATGGTACTAAGGACTACTTGGATCTCGTGCTGATTCTAGAGCGCTATCCTCGATTGCACCAAACGGTAAATTTGGTACCATCGCTGATATTGCAGCTTGAAGATTACATCGCTGGCACTGCCTTTGACCCTTATTTGGAACTGAGCTTAACACCAGATGAGCAACTTTCTGACCAACAACGGGAATTTATCGTCGAACACTTTTTCGACGCAAATCACCACACCCTGATTGATCCCCATCCCCGCTATGCTCAGTTGTACAACCAACGGCAAGAGAAAGGACATGCTTGGTGTTTGTTAAACTGGCAGGTGCAAGATTACAGCGATTTATTAGCTTGGCATAATCTGGCATGGATTGACCCGATGTTTTGGGATGACCCGGAAATTGAAGCTTGGTTAAAACAGGGTCGGAATTTTACTTTAGGCGATCGCCAGCGAATTTACTCTAAACAACGACAAATCATTAGCAAAATTGTCCCGCAACATCGGGCAATGCAAGATGCCGGGCAGTTAGAAGTGACAACATCGCCTTATACTCATCCCATCTTGCCTTTGCTTGCCGATACCAATTCTGGTCGAGTTGCAGTGCCGAATATGACTTTACCAGAATATCGGTTTAGGTGGGCAGAAGATATTCCCCGGCACTTGCGGAAAGCTTGGGATTTATATGTAGAGAGGTTTGGAAGAACGCCACGAGGTTTGTGGCCCTCAGAACAATCCGTTAGTCCAGAAATATTACCGTATATTATAAATCAAGGATTTAAGTGGATTTGCTCAGATGAAGCGGTGCTGGGCTGGACGTTGAAACACTTTTTTCAGCGCGATAATGCCGGGAACGTCCAAAACCCAGAGGTGCTGTACCAACCATACCGCTTGCAAACTCCAGCAGGTGACGTGTCTATTGTCTTTCGGGATCATAGATTATCAGATTTAATTGGCTTTACCTACGGTTCCATGCCGCCAAAGCAGGCAGCCGCAGACTTGGTGGGTCACTTGCAGGCGATCGCCCGAAAGCAAAGAGACAGCCAAAGCGAACAACCTTGGTTAGTCACCATTGCCTTAGATGGTGAAAACTGCTGGGAATATTATCCCCAAGATGGCAAACCCTTTTTAGACGCTTTGTATCAAAGCCTGAGTAACGAACCACACCTGAAACTCGTTACCGTTTCAGAATTTGTCGAACAGTTTCCGCCAACAGCAACTATCCCAGGAGAGCAACTGCACAGTGGTTCTTGGGTGGATGGCAGCTTCACCACTTGGATCGGTGACGCTGCTAAAAATCGCGCTTGGGATTACCTAACGCAAGCCAGGGCAACTTTAGCCAATCATCCAGAAGCAACGGAAGAAAACAATCCCGAAGCATGGGAAGCTTTGTATGCAGCAGAAGGTTCTGACTGGTTTTGGTGGTTTGGTGTCGGGCATTCCTCGAATCACGATGCCATCTTCGACCAGTTGTTTCGAGAGCATTTGTACAGGATATACAAGGCGCTGAATGAACCTATACCTGCTTATCTCCGCCAACCCGTAGAAATCCACGAGGCACAGGCTGATCATCGCCCACAAAGCTTTATTCATCCAGTCATTGATGGTCGAGGTGATGAGCAAGACTGGGACAAAGCCGGACGCATAGAAGTCGGCGGGGCGCGGGGAACAATGCATAACAGCAGTGCAATTCAGCGGCTTTGGTACGGCGTGGATCACCTGAATTTCTATTTACGGGTAGATTTCAAAGCAGGCATTCAACCAGGAAAGGATTTACCACCAGAGTTGAATTTACTGTGGTATTATCCCGACAAAACCATGCACAACAGCCCTGTTCCCTTAGCAGAAGTGCCGGATACATCCCCAGTAAATTACCAGTTTCACCACCATTTAGAGGTTAATTTACTGACGCAATCAATACAGTTTCGCGAAGCAGGGGAGGATTATCAATGGCATCCGCGTGCGAGCCGCGCTCAAGTTGCCTTGACCAAGTGTTTGGAGGTGGCGGTACCTTGGGCAGATTTGCAAGTTCCGCCAGATTATCCCTTACGGCTGATTTTGGTGCTTGCAGATGAAGGGCGTTTCTGCAATTATCTCCCAGAGAATGCTTTGATTCCGATTGAAGTACCTTGAGTCATTTTACACTAAGTGTAGGAGGAGAAAGGGGAAATTTCCTCTTCAAAATCTAAAATTTATAATGTAGGGCGCAAGACCGCTGCGTTCCTACACCCCTAGAACCCTTCTATTCCTTAATTTTTCCATCTTTCATTGCGCTGGTGGAGTCCTGGAAAAGTTACGATTTCGCAAAGATATCGTATTACTACTAGCGAAAAAAAAAGTTTTTGGTTAGATTGAAAAGACTTTAGAGTTCAATAAGGCTTTGTGCTTAATGAATCGCCTATCTCCGAAAATATAACATTGTTATATGGATGTTTTAATATGGATGTTTTAAAGCAAAGTCAGCTTGGTCAACTGTGCAGTTCCAAGCTTCCCGGATCGCGATTGCCCTCGTGCTTCCCACTGCGCTCCGCGCGATCGCCAAAGACGACTTCTTCCCCCAAGTCTACCTTGCCCTCTTTCTCCTCGTTGTCTAAGACCGATTGAATATTTTTTATTTGGAAGTCCCTAGGGCATCGGTTTGCGGGGTTTTTACAAATCTTTATATAGCTCAATTTATTTGGGCTTGTTTACTTAACAATTGTCGTCAGTGCAAAGTACTACGAAGTACCTGCGCTAGCCGTGAATTATAGCGGTAAGAACCCGGAGTCAGGTACACCAAAGAAATAATCAACCACAGATGGACACAGATGGACACAGATAAATAATTACTTGATTCAATTGAGTTGCGCTATAGAGTGTGGAGAATTTGATGGTGAGTTGAAGTGTCACTTACCTGATGTATCAAATTAAGAATTGTGACTCATTAAAATAAAAAGGTTAAAAACCAGAGTTATGACTATTTTAGCTACATTTCATCAAAATATTGCAAAATTTGAATGTTTCATGAATTAATAGATTGAAAAAGGTAACTATGCATCAATTATCTCTGTACATCTGGCTTTTTCATTAATAATAAATGAAATGGAACTTAGTATTTTGTCATCATTTTCTGTCATTAATTAGTTCTTATTAATACCATCATTTTTAGCATTTGCGGACATTCAAGTAAAGCCCTTAATGTTTTGACATTAAAAACTTTTGGAATTGAGATTTTGTATAATAAGGAGAACCATTAATTATTATGAAAAGAATCAGGGATAACTTAAGCGTAATGTGTCACGCAGTCGCGCCTACCAAATGATGATCTGCTGCCTTAATCCTGATTGCCCAAATCCTCTAAATCCTCATGGAAAGAACCTTTGCCAAACGTGCAGCACCCCACTGGTGCCACTGCTGCGAAATCGCTTCCATATCATTCAAGTTCTTTCTGATGAAGGTGGATTTGGTAGAACTTATTTAGCAGAAGATATAGATAAATTAAATGAACGGTGCGTTATCAAACAACTGGCACCAAGAGTCCAAGGAACTTGGGCGCTTAATAAAGCAATGGAATTGTTTCAAAAAGAGGCTCAGCGACTGCAAGAACTAGGAGCGCATCCCCAAATTCCCACGCTTTTGGCTTACTTTGAGCAAGGTAACTACCTGTATTTGGTACAGCAGTTTATCGATGGGCAAAATTTGTTAAGTGAATTGCAACAGAAGAAGAAGTATCACTGTAGTGAAATTAAAGAAATTTTGCTGGATTTACTGCCCGTTTTGAAGTTTATCCATGAGCAAGCAGTGATTCATCGAGATATAAAACCACAAAATATTATCCGCCGTCGAGCTTCTCTATCCTCAACAACAGTGGTTTCAGGAGGAGCCGGCAATTTAGTTCTCATTGATTTTGGCTCTGCAAAGCAGTTAACGGCAAAAGTAAAGATGAAAATGGGGACTTCCATTGGCTCACAAGGCTATTCCCCTATTGAACAGATAAGAGATGGTTCGGCTTATCCAGCAAGTGATTTGTTCAGTCTCGGGGCGACTTGCTTTCATTTGCTCACTGGAGTTTCCCCTTTTAAACTGTGGGCAGAATATGGCTATAGCTGGGTACAAGATTGGCAGCAATATCTCAAAAGCCCAATTACTGCAGAATTGGCACAAGTTCTCGATAAGCTGTTGCAAAAAGATATGCAGCATCGCTACCAATCAGCCAATGAAGTACTTGCAGACTTGAACGTCAAGCAGCAACTGCCATCACAATTAAGAGCAGCAACTGCAACAAAGCACACAACAAAATTACCAACGACTGAGTCGCCATCTGTACCAAAACGATATATCTTGTTGAGAAATTCAGTCTTGGCTTTTAGTGCCATCATCTTATTGAGTTCGGGTAAATTTTGGTATCAGCAATTCCGTAGTCTGGGAATGAGAATATCCTCTAGTTTGAGTCAATCAAACACAAGCGCTGCCAATCGAGATGTGATTTTTCATCAGCGTCCACAACCTCTTTTAGGGCACTTTTCCTTAGCCTCTACTGTCAAAGGATATTCCAACTCAATTTTATCTGTCGCTATTAGCCCGGATGGCAAAACAATTGCCAGTAACAGCAATGACACTATCAAATTGTTAAGTTTGGTAACGGGGCAAGAAATCTCTACCCTAAGCGGGCATACCGATACAGTTAATTTCCTGAGTATTAGTTCAGATGGGCAAATCCTGGTGAGTGGTAGCGAGGATACAACTATCAAAATTTGGAATATGGCAACGGGACAAGAAATCCGCACTTTGGAGGGACATACTAACTCAGTTCATACCCTTGCCTTTAGTCATAATGGCAAGATACTTGCCGATGGCAGCGATGACAACACGATTAAACTTTGGAATTTGGCAACAGGTGATGAAATTCGCACACTCAGGGGGCATTCTAATTGGGTTCGGTCTGTTGCGTTTAGTCCCGATGGCAAAACCCTTGCCAGTGGCAGTTTTGACAAAACCATCAAACTCTGGAATTTGGCAACAGGGCAGCCAATTCGTACACTCGAAGGTCATTCTGGCAAAGTGACCTCTGTTGCGTTTAGTCCCGATGGCAATACCCTTGCCAGTGGGAGTTTTGACAAAACCATCAAACTCTGGAATTTGGCAACAGGACAGCAAATTCTTACACTCGAAGGTCATTCTGGCAAAGTGACCTCTGTTGCGTTTAGTCCCGATGGCAAAATCCTTGCCAGTAGCAGTTTTGACAAAACCATCAAACTCTGGAATTTGGCAACAGGACAGCAAATTCGCACACTCAGGGGTCATGTTGATGGAATTCAATCTGTCGTCTTTAGTTCGGATGGAAAGACTCTTGTCAGTGGAGGTGACGATAAAACTATTAAGATTTGGCAAATGTCTTTTTAAATTTCTTTGTTTTCAAGGCTTTTAGCTTGGCAATGCTACAACAAATACCTATGGAGTGTGATGAATAATCCGGAATATTATCGCCTCAATTGGTAAGTAAATGTATTCGCAAACAAGCAAGATGCTCTCTGTTTCTTTTGAGCAGCAATGTGAGAGCAACACAACTGTAGAATTGGCAGGCGTTATGTAAAGATGACTGACTCAAAAATTAAAGTGTTGACGGGTGTAGCGATCGCACTTTTGGGAGTTGGCGGAGTTTGGTATTGGCAATCTTCCCCTGCTGCCACTAGTGTATTTTCTGACAACAGTCAACTTCAAACGACACCCTTGGGAAATTTATCTGCAGCCTACACCCTTGCAGGACACTCCGACTCCATTTTGGCTGTTGCCATCAGCCCGGATGGACACACTCTTGCCAGTGTCAGTGGAGACAAGACCATCAAACTGTGGAATCTCGATACTGGAAAGGAAATCCGGACTCTAATAGGGCATTCTCAGTGGATTAATTCAGTAGCATTTAGCCCAGATGGCAAGAGCCTTGTCAGTGGAAGTGCTGACAAGACAATCAAACTGTGGAATCTTGATACTGGAAAAGAAATCCGGACTCTGACAGGACATTTAGCTTCAGTGCAGTCTGTTGCCATCAGTGCTGATGGTTCAACCCTTGCTAGTGGCAGTTGGGACCAGACTATTAAACTGTGGAAGTTGGCTACAGGCGAGAACATCCGCACCCTTAGAGGTGGTTGCGACGTCGTTAACACCGTTGCGTTTAGTCCAAATGGAAAGGTTCTTGCTAGCGGTAACTATTTTGACAACAGCATTAATTTGTGGAACATAGCGACAGGAAAGGAAATTCATACCCTCAAAGGGCATTCCGAGGCTGTTTCCTCCCTTGCTTTCAGCCCTGATGGTGTCACTTTAGTCAGCGGCAGTTGGGACAAAACCATCAAATCATGGAATGTTACTAAGCAAAGAGAAATTTCTACCTTTACAGGGCACACTAACAAGGTTTTATCTGTCGCTGTCAGCCCTGATGGCAAAACCATTGCCAGTAGTAGTTGGGACAAAACTATCAAACTTTGGAATTTGGCTACTGGAGAGCAAATAGGTACTTTAAGCGGGCATACCAGCAGGGTTTGGTCTGTGGCGTTTAGTCCAGATGGTAAAACCCTTGCTAGTGGCAGTTTTGACAAGACTATTAAGATTTGGCACGTTGCTGCAAAATGATGAATCATGAATAACGAATCATGAAGTTTTGCATCATTCATTATTCAAGATTCATAATTCTTTTTAAAAGAGCGTCAATCGGTATGTGCCCCGTTCCTGCGCATTCGCTGAAATAACCACTATGTAGTAAGTGTCATCTTCCGGCAGCCTAGCGCGGTCAATGAGAGCACTGTACTTGCCGTCTTTGTCACTATCTGAGGCTACGATTTGCCCTTTAGAATTTAGCAAGACTATATACGGAGAAAACTGCTCAAAAATACTATCCACACGGATACTAACAAGCTGGTTTTTCTTACCCTGAAACTTGGAAACATTATAAGGGCTTCTATTTTGTTTCAGGGTCAAGCCCTCTGATGTCAGTTCGCTGGATTTATCTAAACTGTAGCTGGCTCTATCATTCCTGAGAGCTATGCTATAACGACCTTTTTGTCCTGGGTTTTGGCTTGTGACTGCAATTTTGTAAGTACCCTTCGCGGGCAATCGTACAAATATAAATGCATCCTTCACTCCTCGATTATCTACTCCGCCGCCAGTACCTCGTTTTAAAAGAACTTGATTATTAGGGTCAAGCAGAAGCAAGTAGGGGTCTAGACTCAAATTGTTTGAGCGACGTTGATCCGCACTGCCCGTGAGTCTAATTTGAATCAGTTGGTTTTCTCTGCCCTCAAACTGGTAAAAATGAAAATATCTGCCTTGCGACTGATAGTCACCTGGAGCCAGAACACCGAAGGCAATATCTACAAAATTAATCTCTTTAAAAGTAGGTGTTATGGAAGTAGCAAGTGGCGAACCCACATTAGCAGGCTGGCGATCTCTTTGGCGTGAAGAAGTAGAACGACGACCTGAGGTAGTAGTACGTGTCGCTGTGGGTGTGGAAGGATAACTGGTAGTGGAAGGCTTAGGTACTGAGATGGTAGCCCCCGTTGCTGTGGGTGGAGAAGCCGTGCCAGCGGCGGTAGGTTTCGGTGTTGGGGTGGTATTACGCGTTGCTGTAGGTGTAGAAGTGGTTCCAGCGGCGGCAGGTTTCGGTGTTGGGGTGGTATTACGCGTTGCTGTAGGTGCAGAAGTGGTGCCAGTGGCTGTTGGTTTCGGTGCTGAGGTAGTACTACCGGTTGCTGTGGGTGCAGAAGTGGTGCCAGTGGCTGTTGGTTTCGGCGCTGAGGTGCTAGTACCGGTTGCTGTGGGTGTGGAAGTTCTGCCAGCGGCGGTTGGTTTCGGTGTTGGGGTGGTATTACCAGTTGCTGTGGGTGTGGAACTCCTACCAGTGGCTGTTGGTTTCGGTGTTGAAGTAGTACTACCGGTTGCTGTGGGTGTGGAAGTCCTACCAGTGGCTGTTGGTTTCGGCGCTGAGGTAGTAGTACCGGTTGCTGTGGGTGTGGAAGTTCTGCCAGTGGCTGTTGGTTTCGGCGCTGAGGTAGTAGTACCGGTTGCTGTGGGTGCAGAAGTCGTGCCAGTGGCTGTTGGTTTCGGCGCTGGGGTAGTACTCCCCTGGGCTGTGGGTGCAGAAGTGGTGCCAGTGGCGGAAGGCACAGGTGTTGAGGTGGTACTCCCCTGGGCTGTGGGTGCAGTAGCAGGAGGTAAAGGTGACTCAATAGGTTGTTTGCGTTGTTGAGATACAGGCGGTTGAGCCACAGGGATTTGCTCAATTCCTTTTTCTACCGCTTCTGGTTGTCTCTCATCTGGTGGTTTGGCAATTATGAAGTGTTGAGAGTGTAGCGGATTTGCCAAAACCTTTATAGGTAGAGCATAACTCGTTGTCAACCAACTACTGCTCATGCACAAAATTAAAACAAAGTTTAATCTATCTTTATAGTGTTTATTATTTTTTCCTGCCATTATTCACTCCTCATTTTTTATTTCCCAATTCAATCTAAAGGTAGATTGATACCTTGCTAAAGATAGATTTACACCTTGTTTTATTTGGCTTATGTACTACGTTCTGCTTAATTTGCTTTTTGCTTGTCAAGCAGAACTAAAAAAAGTTGATTTACCTGTATAAATTTTACTGAAATAGGGTGACAAATTGCCGTTATTTTTTCTACAAATAAATCATTACCTTGTACGGTTTACATATTTGTGATGACAAAAAAACACAAAAAGCAGTATTATGACTATGCTGGAGTAAAAATGTTCCTCAACTTGTTAAGGTGATGAAGAAGCTGACTTCAACTTCAGGGGTAACAAGTTTCTTAAAGTCAATAATAATAAGTAGTATATCAATGCGTTAAAATCACAAATTGCCTTTTGCACACGCAAAATGGTTTGTCTTATCGCATTCAGACTAAGCGTAAGAATCCGGAGAACAGGCAAAACAGGATGAAATAGATAACAGGTAGAGTTTAGGCACACAAGCATATCCATATGTATCGCTCAAGCTGAATGCCCTGAAATCCACTTAGATTGTAAGATAGTTAGTTGACAACAAAGCAAAGCGCCTTTATGTAAAATGACAATCTTATTGAGTCAGACAGAAGATGGCAAAATTATACGGCATCGCTTAACGTTAACATATACTCAACCTGCACATGGATTCCCAGTATGCTCTGCTGCCTGAATCCCGATTGCCAAAATCCTTTAAATCCAGATGGTAGCCAGCAATGCCGAAGTTGCAATACACCATTGATTCCTTTGTTGAGGGGTCGTTATCGTGTCATTAATGTACTGTCTGATGAAGGGGGATTTAGCAGAACTTACCTAGCAGAGGATATAGACAAGCTGAATGAACCTTGCGTTGTTAAGCAATTAGCACCAAAACTCCAGGAAACTTCTGCTTTGAAAAAGGCGGTGGAGTTATTTAAAGAAGAGGCAAAACAGCTTCAGCAGTTGGGACAACATCATCAAATTCCTACACTTTTGGCTTACTTTGAGCAGGATAAATACCTGTTTTTAGTCCAGCAATATATCGAAGGACAGAATTTACTAAAAGAATTGCAGACACAGGGAACTTACAATGAAAGCAAAATTCGAGAACTTTTGCTGGATTTACTGCCTGTGCTTGACTTTATCCATGCACGTGGGGTGATTCATCGAGATATCAAGCCACAGAATATTATCCGCCGTGATAGCGATCGCCGATTGGTGCTGATTGATTTTGGAGCTTCAAAACAGCTTACCGCAACTGTGCAGACTAAAATTGGCACGACGATTGGTTCGCACGGTTATACGGCGATCGAACAGATGCAAGATGGAAAAGCTTACCCAGCTAGTGATTTATTCAGTTTGGGTGCAACTTGTTTTCATTTGCTGACTGGGGTTTCTCCATCTAAACTATGGATGCAACATGGATATAGTTGGGTGAATCATTGGCAGCGATATTTGAACCAACCTGGTCAAAGTGGAACAATTTCACGCCTAAAATTGGCTAAAGTTTTAGACAAGCTGTTAAAAGTAGACTTTCAAAAGCGTTATCAATCGGCTGATGAAGTTTATAAGGACGTGTTACGTCAGTCACAACCACTATCCTCAACCTTACTTTCAGTCGCCCCATCATCAGAGCAATTAACTTCATTACTACCAGACGGTAAGCTAAAGAAATATTTGTTGCTTGGTGCTGGAGTTGTGCTGTTGGGATTAGCAGGATGGTATTCATACTTTCGTCCACTCTTCATCACCAAGCCTTCTATACCCAGTCAGCCGATAACTAGAACCTCGGAAGATTCTGATTCACCCAACACCCTGAAAGGACATTCCAGCGATGTTAACTCTGTCGCCTTCTCTGGTGATGGCAAGTTGCTTGCCAGTGGCAGTGATGATAACACAATTAAACTATGGAATGTAGTGAACCAACAAGAAATCCGCACTCTTAAGGGACACTCGGGATGGGTTTGGGCTGTCGCCTTTTCTCCTGACGGTAAAACTCTTGCTAGTGGGAGTGCAGACAAAACCATCAAATTATGGAATCTAGAAACAGGAGAGGAAATCGGCACTTTAAAGGGACATTCTGGTGGGGTATCTTCCATCACCTTTAGCCCAGATGGCAAAACCCTTGCTAGTGGAAGTTTAGACAAGACAATTAAACTATGGAATCTAGAAACAGGTCAGGAAATTGGTACTTTCAAAGGACATTCCAATGCAGTTGCTTCTGTCGCCTTCAGTCCGGATGGTGGAACCCTTGCAAGTGGGAGTTGGGACAAGACGATTAAACTGTGGAACTTAGGAACAGGAAAGGAAATTCGCACCTTTAAAGGACATTCTGATATGGTTCTTTCTGTTGCTTTTAGTCCGGATGGTGTCACTCTTGCTAGTGGTAGCAAGGACAAGACAATCAAACTCTGGAATTTGGTTACAGGAGAAGTTACTCACACCCTGAGGCAGCATTCCGACAAAGTTAATTCTGTTGCATATATGTCAAGTGCTCTTAACGACAAAACTCCGAATGGAGTGGTTCTCCTTAGTGGTAGCAATGACAACACTATTAAACTTTGGAATCCAGCAACCGGACAGGAAATTCGCACTTTACAGAAGGATTCTGGCTATATCTATTCCGTCGCCATTAGCCCAGACGGAAAGACCATTGCCAGCGGTGGCAGTGCTGATAACATTATCAAGATTTGGCGGATGCCTCATTAGTTCTGATTTATTAATTTAAAAAAGCCATGACCAAACATATTTTATTTTTTATTCACGGTATGGGTGAAAGCTATTCGGAAAATGAGTACCGTGTTTTGTGGACGGCGATCGCAAATTCCTACTGTACTCAATGTAAAGTTCCACTAGATGTGTTTAATAATCAATTTGAAGCTGTATATATTAACTGGCAAAGCGTCACTTCTGATGCAGAACTTACAATTTTTGATGCAGCATTTCCCCAATTAGAAGTCACTCAAAAAAAATTACCTTTTAGCGACGTAATGCATCCAATTCGTGGAATTCGTAAATTCATCACATTTTTTATGGGTGATGTTGCTGCTTATGTATCTGAGAATGATAACAATATTCGGCGCAGAGTTTGGCAGCAAATGGAACCTCATGTTAGCAAAGGCTTACCCTATAGTATTATTGCTCATTCTCTTGGTTCAATCATTGTTTTTGACTACTTGTTTAACTTATTTGAAGAAAATAATTTGTTTCTACCAGAATCTGAAGGTCTTGAACATCAAAGCGAACTATCTCCTAATAAAATTTCTCAATTAGGTGTTAACTTCCGTCATCTCTTTACCTTAGGCTCTCCAATTGGTTTATTTTTGTTACGTAAAGGTGATTTGTGGAAAGATGGGAAGAAATTTAATTCCATTAAAAATCCTGTTAACGATGATATAGAAAAAGGTATTAAGCGAACTTGGCTCAACTTTTATGATGAACAAGATGTTATTGCTTACCCTTTAGAAAAGCTGTTTAGTTTGAATCCAACTAGACCTCAAGGTTCAATCAAAGATGTTTTAGTCAATACGGGTTGGTTTGCTGTTGATTCTCATACCCGCTATTGGGAAAATCAGCAGGTTGCTGTAGAAATAAGTCAAGTTCTACTTGGAGGTGCTTAATAAAGCTCTTACAAAAGTCAATTGCTATGAAAATGAAACCACAGATAAACACTAAATAACATTTTTTCCTCTGTCTTCCCTCTTCTTGTAGAGCAAATGAGGGGGGTAAACACGGATAATTTATGTGTACTTATAATACGAATTCTATATAAAGATGGACTTAATATTTATTAAACAAAATTTCTTAAAAAACTGTGAAATAGCAATACTTGAGCGCATCTTCTTTAATATTGTACTAACAGAATCAGTAATTTTTTTTGTTGGTACTTGAGCGAATGGCTTTGTCCAGATCTCGCAACAAGTCTTCTTCTGCATCGCGCTCTTGCTTGAGTTCTCGAATCATTTCCTGACTTGAACCAATCAGTAAGCCAGCAACTGCACCAATAATGGCGTATTTTTGATCCAAATTTTTATACATTTGACTCGTGTAGGGGCAAGGAAGTAAATGAGCAATAACAAAACCTATTCCTGCACCTAAAAATGCGGTCACAATGGCAGAGAAAGCGATTAGTTTGGCGTTCATTTTGCTCCAATCCTTAATACCCCTGCTAGATTATTAGGGTATAGCTTCATTGTCGCAGCATCTCACAAAGTGGTAGCTTAATTTTTACCTCTTGTAATAAGTAGGTCGGCGTGAATATTTATCGTTAAGACAGGCAGCTATGCTGAAGCGAAGAGGGCTGGAAACTGTAACATAATTCCTACGCATTTCTCTTCATAACTAGTCAACTTTGAGTAGGCATTACGGGAAATATGCTAGGATATTGGCATTATTAACGGTTAACAACCGTGCCGTCAGAGGATAACCCTTCCAGCTTAGACTGGCGTTTGATAAACGTGCCACAGGCGAAGTGCAGGCTCCATAGACAGAGGGTCGTTAGTAGCGCCTCAAAAGAAGTTTTTTTATAACTTCGACACATATAGCGGTCAGTTAGACCGTTCTCGCGCCTGTGGACTGGTTGATGCCGACATCTCCAGTCCTGTTGCAGGAAATAAACGAAACTCAACATTAATTGATTAGCTTTGATAAGCATAGATTAGAGTTGAGTAGGATTTATGTAACGGTTTTAGCTAAGTTTACTTTTCGTTACTGAAAAGACGGCGAGAAAGCCCGCCCCTTCTAGGATGTTGTTGGTCAATTCGTGTGGGGTGATACCCCTGATAAACTCGTTTCCAGCCTGAGGCTGGAAATGCCAGCGAAGAGGCTCTGCCTCTAAGTACCGGAGGCCGAGCCTCCTAGTAGTGCATTCCCTGGCTGAGCCAGGGAACGAGAAACTTAGGGGGTGTGGCTCCTCATTTATTCGCCAACAACATCCTTCTAGGATGGGATGATTTCTCGTTCCCCGTCTTGTCATTAGTCATTGGTCATCAGTCATTAGTATGATTAATTACGCTCATATATATCGTGAAAAACGTACGCTCGGACTTAGGACTAATGACTAATGACTCGAAATCCCCCGGTTATGAAACTTTCACTGCGTTTAGTTTCATGAGAAGCCGGAGGATGAGTTAAATACTTCTGTTTATTTGCGCCTTTCTACTTATCAAAGTCTTGCATTCATTTATCAAGAATTCACGAGCCAGAATTCAGACTATTCTGAATTCTGGCTTCTGCATTCTTTTTCAACGCGTTGAATCATTAGGCGCGTTATCATCGGCGTTTTGCGTTACAGTCACAGCCGATTTAGGTTGTGCGATCGCTGTTGCTTGTTGATCCTCATGTCTATTTGAGGAAGGCGGCTTAGATCGATGAGAAGGTTTGCGCTTTAAGAAGCGTTCTTCCAAATTTTTGATGATTACGTACAATACTGGAACGATGAGCAAACTCAAAATCGTTGCCACGAGTAACCCCCCAAACAACGCCGTTCCCAACGACCAACGTGACGCAGCACCCGCACCTGTGGCGATGACGAGGGGGAAAAATCCGAGCAACGACGCACTGGAAGTCATGACAATCGGTCGAAACCGCTCTTGGGCAGCAGTTAAGGCAGCCTGGGGAATTGTCATGCCCCCTTCAAAAGCTTGATTCGCAAACTCAACGATCAGAATCGCGTTTTTCGAGGCGAGTCCAATCAACATTACTAATGCTACGTTTGCGTAGACATCGTTCACCAAACCTCGCAATGCGAGCGCACTCAGCGCACCCAACAACGCTAATGGTACGGTCAACAAAATAATCGTGGGGTCAATATAACTTTCATACTGAGCGGAAAGCGTCAGAAACACCATAACGATTCCGAAGCCAAAAATCAGAATGCCCAAGTTACCTGCAGCTAATTCTTCGCGAGCAGTTCCCGTCCAATCACTGCCAACACCTGGTATTGCTGCTTCGTTCACAGCTTGCTGCATCGCCTGAATCGCTTGTCCACTACTGTAGCCCTGTGCTTCTCTACCTTGGAGATTGATTGCGCGGAAGCCGTTGTAGTGAGAGATCACGGCTGGACCTGTAATGGGTGTGAGTGTTGCAACCTCACTCAATCGAACCATTTGGTTGTTTGCCGATCGCACATAAAGCTGACGAATATCATCTGGCGAACGACGATAGTTGCCCTCTGCTTGAACATAAACGCGGTAGCTCCGCTGTCCCAGAGTAAAATCGTTGACATACTGCGAGCCAATTGCGGCTCCAAGTGTGTTTACAGCTTGCTGAAAATCGACGTTGAGTGCTTCAAGACGATTGCGATCAAAGTTGATTTCAAACTGTGGGGTACTGGCGGTAAACTGCGTAAATACGTTGCCGCTAAGGGCTGGTTTTTGATTCGCTTGCGCTAAAACCGCTTGGGAGTTAGCAAAAAAATCATCGATTGTCAATCGCCCGTTGGTGCGGTCTTCAAGCTGTAGCTCAAATCCACCCAACGTACTGAAGCCTTGAATGGGAGGGGGACTGACTGCGGTGATAATGGCTTCTGGTATTGTTTGAAATGCGCCATTGATTCGCTTTAAGATTGCAGACGAACTTTGCTCGGGTCTAGTGCGCTCTTCCCACGGTTTGAGCTTGGCAAAGAACACGCCTCGATTTGACCCACTACCTGCAAAGCCAAATCCTGAAGTCGCGAAAACGTTATCAATCTCTGGTTCTTTTTGCAGAATTTGTTCAAGATTTTGAATCACTTTGTCGGTATAACCAAGAGCAACCCCATCTGGAGCTTGAATAATGCCTAAGACAATGCCCTGATCTTCAGTCGGAACAAATCCTGTGGGAACATGCGTGAACATAAAGTAGGTTGCGGCTAAACCCACCACAAACAATCCAATGACAGCGTAACGGATGCGAATCAGAAATTTGACGATCGCGATAAACCGTTGAATCACCCATCCCAATACCTGATTAAATCGGTTAAAAAACCAGCCTATTGGACCCCGTTTGGGTTGTGGTGGACGTAGCAAAATCGCAGATATACTGGGACTGAACGAAAGCGCATTAAACGTTGAGATTGCGATCGAAAACGCAATCACTAACGCGAACTGCTGATACATTCTCCCGGTCGAACCCGGAAAAAACGCCACAGGAATAAAGACTGCCATCAACACAAGTGAAGTTGAAACTACCGCCCCAGTCAGTTCCTCCATTGCTTCGACCGACGCTTGATACGGTCTGACTCCCTGTTCAATTTTGCCAGCGATCGCCTCTACGACGATGATTGCGTCATCAACGACTAATCCTGTCGCTAAGATTAATCCAAATAAGGTTAAATTGTTCAGTGAGAATCCAAACACGTAAGCAAAAGCTAAAGCGCCGATCAGCGAAACGGGAATCGCAACAACGGGAATAATGGTTGCTCGCCAATCCTGTAGAAACAGATAAATCACCAACACGACGAGGGCGATCGCTTCAACAAGCGTTTTCACCACTTCTTCGAGCGACGCTTGCACAAACCCAACGGTATCGTAAACAATCTGGGCTTTTAATCCGGGTGGGAACTCCTTCATCAGGTCATTCATCTGCGCCTGGACGTTTCTCGCCACATCCAGCGCATTACTGCCTGGTAACTGATAAATTGCTATGCCGATCGCAGGCTTGCCATTATTCCTCGCATTACTCGCGTAAGTCTCGCTCCCTAGTTCGGCACGACCCACATCTTTGAGTTTGATTAAGTCCCCATTACTCCCCACTTTGATGACGAGGTTCTCAAACTCTGAAGCATTTTTGAACTGACCATTGACTCGCAGAGGAATTTCATAGCTTTGACCCGGAGGTACAGGCTGTTGACCCAAGGTTCCAGCTCCTGCAAGAATGTTTTGCGATCGCAATGCCGTGGCGACATCTGTCACGGTTAATTGCCGACTCGCCAATGCATTCGGGTCGAGCCACAACCGCATTGCATATTGCTTTTCACCAAAAATAGTCAGATCGCCAACTCCGGGTGTTCTCAGGAGTTGATCCCGCAAATTGAGATCAATATAGTTACTGATAAAGAGCGCATCATACTCATTATTTTCTGGATAAACCGCATACACTAACAAAATGCTTGTGGAAGCTGTTTGCGCCGTCACACCAAATTGTTGCACCGTCGTCGGTAAGCGAGGTGTGGCACGGGCAATGCGGTTCTGCACGTTCACTTGGTCAATATTTTTATCAGTCTGCGTACCGAAATATACTGAGATTTGGCTACTGCCCGCTGAACTGTTCGAGGTCATGTACTGCATTCCCTCAACACCGTTAATTTGTCGCTCAAGCGTGGTCGTCACCGCAGTTTCCACGGTTTCCACATCTGCCCCGGTATAGGTTGCAGAGACCTGAACGCGAATCGGCGCAATATCTGGCAAGTAATTGAGCGGTAGCAGCGGAATACACACGCCCCCCAGGAGCAGAATCAGTAGGGTACACACGGTAGTTAAGACCGGGCGTTTGATAAAGGTATTGGCGATCGACAAAATCATGGACTGTCCTGGATTTAAGATTGCGGTTGAATTGGTGTGCCTTCTCGAAGTTTGAGAATGCCAGAGGTCACAATCGTTTCGCCCGGTTGAAGCCCTGAGAGGACTTGATAATTCGTACCTTGAATGTCACCGAGCCGCACTAAACGTTGATGGACAATTTGCTGCGGTTTGCCGTCTACGGTCTTGTTTTCGGTGACAAATACAAAACTTTGTCCGCCAATCCGAGAAATCGCAACGGTGGGAATCAAGATACCCGGTTGTTGATTCCAAATCACGCGAGCTTGAACGTATTGCCCATCGCGCAGTCGCCCTTGTGAATTCGCAAAGCGTGCCTTGCTCAAAACCGACTGCTGATTAGAATTCACTGTTGGAGAAATGTAGCTAATCGCGCCCGTGCCGAGCAATTGCTGCGTGGTGGGATCGAGTAACTGAACGGGCAATCCAATTCGCAGTTGCTTCAATCGGTTTGAGGGCACAGAAAGATTGAGATCCAGCGAATCGTTTTGCGTTATTGTGGTGATGGTTTGTCCGGTGTTGACATAATCTCCAACCTTGACTGGAAATTCACCCACTACGCCAGTGATGGGTGCTACCACGCGTTTGAGATTGAGATTGACTTGCGCAGCAGCCGTGCCTGCTTGGGCTTGGCGCACATTTGCCTGTGCTTGCCGAACAGCTGCACCGGATGCAGCAACTTGTTTGTCTGCAGCTTGCAAATCGGCGATCGCAGTTTGTAAATTATTTCTGGCAACATCTAACTGCTGTCTTGCCTGCGCTCCCTGGGTAACTAATTGTTGGGTGCGGTTGAACTGTACTTGTTGAAGCTGAACATTTGCGGCTGCCCTAGTTCGCTGCGCTTCGGCTTGTTGAAGTTCTGCTTGAGCAGTTTTTAACGCTGCTTGTGCTGCATTGGTTGCTGCGAGTGAACTCGCAACATTTGCCTGAGTTTGATCCAAACTCAACGATGCGATGGGCGTTCCTTTCTGTACTCGCTGACCACTAGATACGAGAATCGCTTCAATTCGCCCCTGAATTTGCGGCTGTAGCGTGACTTTTTGTTGCGCCTCTAACGCACCGACAAAACCCGAACTTTCTTCGATTGTGCTAGTGCCAACTTTTTGAACTTTCACTGGCAATGCTGAGTTTCTAGCATTTCCTGCGGTCTTAGTCTGATTGGGGGCAGCTGAGCGCTGAATTGGGAAATGAGACCACACAGCCATTCCGCCAACAGCCAAGACTATCCCAAGCCCCAACCCAACCAATAAGCCCTGCCGTCCTGAAAGCTTTCCAGGTAAAGAATTACTAATTTTAGGAGTTTCCATTGGCTTACCCTCGAACTGCCCAGGCAAAATCAACTAGACGTAAGGAACGCAACGTACTTATTAGCTAGGGCTGAACAATAAATTATTACAGCTACGGCTGAACAATAAATCCTCCAACCTTAGTAGGAGAATGAGCTTCTCAAGTATGGACAGCAGACTTAACTTTCGTCCTGCTTCTATGAATCAAGAATTCCACAGTTTTAGGGAAGCGTAACCGTGGGAGTGTAACAGTGAACAGTGACCAAGTACCAGCCGCACCCATCAATAAATTGAGGGGCTTTGTATAAGGACGCCGTATTTCTCGTACTACGTATCTCGCGCAGACATTTTTTGTACTTCCATGTTTAAAAACAGAGAGAAGTCCCTACGGCGGTAAACCCGCCGTAGGGAACAACGGAACGGGCTTGTACCAAGATTTTTGTTTATTACTGCGGGTACTTGATACTGCGGGTACTTGGTAACTGATTCGGTCAAAACTTTCTAAGTATTGATAAATATTCTAACTTTGCAATCAGAAAACTCGTTAGCTAATAAAGGGTAGTGGTAATATCATAGATGGCAACACAGTCACGCTTGCCAGACGATGCTCTGCTGCCTCAACCCCGATTGCCCACATCCTCTCAATCCTGACGGAATAACGAACTGCCAGAGTTGTGGCGCGCCACTAATACCGCTTTTGAGAGGTCACTACCGTGTTATCAAGGTGCTTTCAGATGAGGGAGGATTTGGCAGAACCTACTTGGCAGAAGATGTAGACAAGCTCAATGAACGCTGCGTTGTCAAGCAATTGGCACCGAAAGTCCAGGGAACATGGGCTTTGAAAAAGGCGATTGAGTCATTCCAACAAGAAGCTCAGCGATTGCAAGAATTAGGGAAAAATCCGCAAATTCCTACCTTGCTAGCTTACTTTGAGCAAGATAGCTATCTGTATTTAGTGCAAGAGTTTATTGATGGGCAGACTTTGCTCAAAGAGTTGCGGCAACAGGGAATATATGGCGAAACAGAAATTCGGGAAGTTTTGCTGGATTTGCTGCCGATTCTCAAGTTTATCCATGAGCGCGGGGTAATTCATCGGGACATCAAGCCACAAAATATTATGCGGCGAATCTCTCTGCCTCCCTCTGGAAGCGGCGGGAAAACAAGCGGGGCGGGGGAGCTAGTACTGATTGATTTTGGTGCCTCTAAGCAGCTGAGCGCCACAGTGCGGACTAAACCGGGAACGACTATTGGCACACGTGGATATACCCCTCTAGAACAGATGCAGGATGGTGAGGCTTACCCAGCGAGTGATTTGTTTAGTTTGGGAGCGACGTGCTTTCATTTAATGTCAGGTATTTCACCAGCTATATTTTGGACAGAAAATGGCTATAGCTGGGTTGGTTCTTGGCGGCAACATTTAAAACGTCCGATAAGTACAGATTTGGCAGAAATTCTTGATAAGCTTTTGAAAAAAGACATTCAAGAGCGTTATCAGTCAGCGGATGAAGTGATCAAGGACTTGGTGCGTGATCTAGCGATTCAACCATCTTTGCAGCCAGCTATACTGAGAAAGCGACTTTTGGCAGGTGGTGCCATTGTGTTGTTGGGATTTGGAGCATTTTGTTATGTGAACGATTTTCAGCCCCTAGACTTTTTAGTGGCACAAAACAGTTTCCTGATGAAAACCCTCAACGGGCATTCTAATTTAGTGAGTTCTGTCGCCATCAGTGCCACTCCCAATGGCGTAACCCTTGTCAGTGGCAGTTTTGATACGACACTGAAACTGTGGAATTTGGCAACTGGCAAGGAAATTGCCACATTAGAAGCAAATGCTGGTTCGGTTCATTCGGTCGCTACCAGTCCGGATGGTCGTACTGTTGCTAGTGCCAATGGTGACAAAACAATCAAAGTGTGGAATTTATTAACTGGACAGGAAATTCGTACTCTCTACGGGCATTTAAGTTCGGTTGAGTCTGTTGCTATAAGTCCAAATAGCAAAATCCTTGCCAGTGGCAGTTTTGACGGAAATATCAAACTATGGGAACTGCCCTCGGGAAACGAAATCGCTACTCTGAACTCACATTCGGGTGCTGTTAAATCTCTCGCCTTTGGTCGTGATGGGCAAACTCTTGCCAGTGGCAGTGAGGACAACACAATTAAATTATGGAATTTATCTTCCAAGCAACTCATCAAAACTCTCAGGGGGCATTCGCAACCGATCCGATCTGTCGCCATAAGTTCCGATGGACAAACTCTTGCCAGTAGCAGTGCTGACGCCACTATCAAACTGTGGAATTTGGCAACCGGAGAGGAAATTTACACCTTCAAAGGGCATTCCTACTCGGTGAATTCTGTTGCCTTCACCTCAGATGGCAAGATTCTTGCTAGTGGTAGTAGCGACCATACTATCAAACTGTGGGATGTGCCAAGCAAAAGCGAAATTCGCACTTTCAAGACGCCTTCTAAAGAGGTGACTTCCGTCGCCTTGAGTCCCGATGGCAAAACTCTTGCCAGTGGTTGTACTGACGGGACTATCAATCTTTGGCGGGTCGTTCGGTGACTGGACTTTTATTAATCAAGTTTCGTATCTTATTTATTCAACAGTTTTGCACCGGGAACTAGCCTAAAGTCAGCACTAATATCAATTGCTGGCTCAATCATTGGTGCGTTTCTGCCACCACTTAGTAAGTTGCCAAGCTAGGTAGGCTGCAACGATTCCAGAAGCAATGCTGCCAAAAACCCATAAAATAAAAGGATGGGGGACAATAGAAGCATTCTTTGACCAGGGCAGCAATAGAGGCGAATTATTTTGGGAAGGTACTTGACTAGAAGCCGAGATGACAATTCCTCCTACGCTTAATCCAGCACCTATAGCAAAGGCAGTGATTTGAAAGTCGCGATCGCGTTCTTTGTCCCTTTCTTCCTGCTGCTCGTTGCGTTTAGCCTGGTTAATTTCTACTATCCCTCGAATCGTAGCGATCGCGTTATCTAGCAATGTAGAAGTATGTACTAAATAATCCAAGTCGGCTTGTATTTGTTCCTGGAAATGGGAAGCATTTGTTTTGCTAAACCCCTCCAAAAAAGTCAGGTCATCATTGGGTAAGTTGGTGCTGATTTGTTTAATTTTTTCTATATAATTATTATTATTAATTTTAATTGAGTTGCGGTAGAACTCTATATTCCGCAGAAGTTGAGAATATTCCAAATTTAATTGGAGCAATTTTTTAATTTTAGTATTTAAATTATCTAATGTTTTTTTATCCAACGTTGTATCTTCTGGAATTTCTTTAAGTTCTCTAATACTTGCTTCAATTTCTTTACTTTTGAGAATTGCTATTTCGTAATCTTTATGGCTATCTTGATAAGCTTTAATGATTTTATTCCGGTATAGAAACAAATCTGGTAATTTTTTATAAGAATCTCTACCAAATTTGATACTTGTTTCTTCTGAAAAAAAAAGCCATACGAGAATATGACCGTAATCGTGAGGCTCCCCAGGAAGACCATACTCAAAAATAGGGCTACCGAATAATTCCCCCGCTTGATAGCAAAGTGGAATTTTTACATTATTTTTTTCTCCAATAAAATTTTGAACACATTTGTCAGCTAGCTTGGTTAACCAATTCTTATCTTGCTGCTTTTGCTCTTCTGTTAGAAAAGCTGTAATGACTAGAGTTTGTCCCAAGTTACTTTCAATAAAACTAGGCAGAAAACACTGAGCGGGATTAAAATCTTTCAATCTGGCAATGTGTACAATATCATTACCTAATTGTTGAGGGCAACGGATATTAAGAGCCAGAGCATAGCTATCCCCTATCCGTAAGGGATAGACTACACAAGTAACATCCAGTTGAGACTGTTCGGGATACTCTAGATTTTTAGGAGTTTTTCCTGATAACTTTGGTGTCAAAACCTTGCTTTTATCTATTGCATCTTTGAGCCAATCGACGCGATAACCAGATGGGTTGTCATTGCGAACAAATAGCTGTTGTGAAATCTCGAACTTATTAAAAATTTCATTGCATTTTTGCCAGAGAAGTTCAGTATCTTGCTGAAAGGGTATGGCATCTGGGGTAAAACTCTTCCAAAGATGAAAAGCAAATAGGTGAATATTTGGAGCATGAACGCTATCAGCCATTTTGCTTATTTTTATCTGAGTCAGTTGTTGGGGGTAATGGCAGTTGCGCGCTTTGAACTGTTTGCTTAAGAAGAGTAATATTTCTTGTCATCATCTCTTCGTATTTTGGATCGGTTGGAGGAATCTCCTCATCTCCTACTTCATAACGCTGTACTGTTCTCAACGCTTCTTTTATCGAGGTATACTTTTGGCACCAATTTACTACTGTTTCGGCGACTGGATAAGGATCGTTATCTGACAATCCAGCCAAATTTTGCTCTAGTTGAGGCAAATCTGCCAACGCTTCTAAAGGAAAAACAGAGCGCTTTTTAGCAAGCAATTCTACAAAATCTTTGATTATACGAATAGCTTCTTGTCCCATAGCAATTTCGTGAGTACAGTTGAATTTATCCTCAAACTGATCTTACCGTCCAATCGTACAAAAGGCAGCCCAATACTTAGGTTCAACAAAAGGTTGCTCGTCATATAGATTCAAGCGCAATTCTATGTCATTCATCTGATCTTCGTCTAGCTCCAGCTGTTGTATCCACTTGTGCAATTCTGGTTTTGTCACCTGCCTGAGCCAATGCTGCGCCTCGTTTAGAGCTTGTGCCACTATAGGATATTTTGCCTTAGAAATGGCAGATTTTCCCCATAAATGTTGCAAATTATGATAAAATTTAATCATTAAGAAAGCTGTAGCAAAGTCATCAACTTTCCAGAGAGTGCAGACAACGCAGAGACTACCTGCATACAAAAAGCCGCTAGCAAAGCCAATATATTCATCGCTGAGGCTTTTAAAGTCAGTTAAGCCAGTTTCGCAAGCCGAGAGGGTGACGAGGTGGCAATGGGGTAATTCCATCTGTTCAAAGATGTCTTGCAGAGTAAGGCATTTTTGTGTGTCTAATAATTTACCATTGTACCAAGGCTGACATTCGGTTGCTGTAGCGGGGGTTAGTTCCTTTACCACGGATTCTGCCAATATTAAAGCAGAGCGCAAGGGTGAATTGAAGTTAAACAAACCGTGACAGGAAAAGTGAGTATAGTGGATATCGCGGAGGTTTGTTTGATTCAAAGCAGCTTTAGTTGCCTTTTCGTTTTTGAAAATGTGGCTGTTGGGTTTAAAGACACGTTCTATGGTTTGTACTTCAACATCGGCGAATCCTAGATCTTTGGTAGGATTCTGGATGGCAAAGAAACGAGGGGAATTAGGGATGATATATTCTCGCTTTTCCACCTGTTGCAGCAATTGGCAACTGGGAGCGTAGCGGACGCTACCAGGAAAGAAGTCGAGGAGGTAATATACATTTGTAGGGTTGGTAAGTCGCCTGTTTTCCTCTATTAGTAGGTGAGACGCCTGCCTTTTGATAGGTAACGCATGCAGGGGAAATAGGTGCAGATAGCGATGGGGAATCAGAATTAGTTGCTTGCATACCTGTGGAATCTGGGAAACAATCTCATCCAGATGCAGAATAGCTGAAAGCTGATCGAGGCGCTCAGTGAGCTTAGCTTGCCATTGCGAATTTTCCTTGTCGCCTCTAAGAGTGTTGTAATCATTCAGATATTCATCCCACCACTGCTTCAAAGTTTTTAGGTCATTACTAGAAGATTGCCAAACGTAGGGAGCGTTTTGGTGGGTGATGACGAAGGTGAAAAAGCGCTCTGATGTGATGTACCAAGCGATGATAGCAGTATGGTTATCTATGCTATCGCAAATTTCTCTAAAGGAGATAGGTTGAACTCTTTGGGTGAGTTGATAGCTGGGGTCGATGCGCTGGATTTGCTCCAGCACTTGTTCTCGTTGGGACTGCAACTCGTTTAGCTCTTGCCGCAGCTTGATTGCACCCGAATTGGAGGAATAAGCATTACTGGTAGTTTGAATTTTTGCACTGGTGAGAAGACCTTCAATGCTGTTGCGATCAGTAGTTTCTAGACGTTGTTGTTTGGCTCGAATTTCCTGTTTCACACGTTGCAGTTTTTCGAGAACTTCTGGGGGGACATCACCTTTGGGGTTGAGATTACGGTTAGCCAGGAGTTCTACTAAGGTACGGGCTTTGCCGCGCTCCACGTATTCAATTGCTTTCTCTACCTGATGATTATTAACGCAGGCTTGCACGATGCAAGTATAGACATCGTTGCCATCTTGCCGTAACTTTTGTTGCTTTGCCTCGCTGCTAACCCACTCACAGCTTTGTTCGATGGCTCTAATCGCAGCATCATAGCCTTCAATTGCATCAAACCATAATTTAGCCTGGAAAGCGGTTTGACCAAGATTGCGTCCTACCTTAAGGCAATCTATGGGAAAGGCAGTAGGTGTATAAATTTTTAGAGCTAACCGAAAAGATTGAATTGCCTTAGAAATTTGCTTCTTATCACGGTATACAATGCCTAGTTCATTTTGAATCCTTGCCCAATCATTGGGGAAGGATGAACGGGTGCAGATTTTTAAGGCAGCATGAAAGGCGGCGATTGCCTGTTCTATATTTTCTGCTTTCTCGCCTTTGATTCGCTCCCTATACGCAATGCCTAGTTCATTTTGAGTCATTGCCCAATGATTGCGGAAGGAGGAACGGGTGCAGATTTTTAAGGCAGCATGAAAGGCGGTGATTGCCTGTTCTATATTTTCTGCTTTCTCGCCCTCGATCCGCTTTAGGTAAGCAATACCCAGATTGTGTTGAGTCATTGCCCAACTAATTGGGAAGGAAGAGGTATAAACTTCTAAGGCAGCATGAAAGGCGGTGATTGCCTGTTCTATATTTTCTGCTTTGTCTCCTTTGATCCGGTACAAGTAGGCGATACCCAGATTGACTTGAGTCTTTGCCCAATCTTCTGGAGAGGAGGAGGTATAAACTTCTAAGGCATCACGAAAGGCGGCGATTGCTTGTTCCAGATTTTCTGCTTTGTCTCCTTTGATCCGGTACAAGTAGGCAATGCCCAGATTGACTTGGGTCATTGCCCAATCCTCTGGAGAGGAGGAGCGGGTATAAACTTCTAAGGCAGCATTAAAGGTGGCGATTGCTTGTTCCAGATTTTCTGCTGTCTCGCCCTTGATCCGGTACGAGTAGGCGATGCCCAGATTGACTTGAGTCCTTGCCCAATTTTCTGGAAAGGAGGAGCGGGTATAAACTTCTAAGGCAGCATCAAAGGCGGCAATTGCTTGTTCCAGATTTTCTGCTATCTCGCCCTTGATCCGCTCTAAGTAGGCGATGCCCAGATTGACTTGAGTCATTGCCCAATCTTCTGGACAGGAGGAGCGGGTATAAACTTCTAAGGCAGCATCAAAGGCGGCGATTGCTTGTTCCAGATTTTTTGCTGTCTTGCCCTTGATCCGGTTAGTGTAAGCAACACCCAGATTGTTTTGAGTCCTTGCCCAATCTTTTGAAGAGGAGGAGCGGGTATAAACTTCTAAGGCATCACGAAAGGCGGCAATTGCTTGTTCCAAATTTTTTGCTGTCTTGCCCTTGATCCGGTTAGTGTAAGCAATACCGAGATATACTTGGGTTCTTGCCCAACCTTCTGGAGAGGAGGAGCAGGTATAAACTTCTAAGGCAGCATCAAAGGCGGCGATTGCTTGTTCCAGATTTTCTGCTTTCTCACCTTTGCTCCGGTACAAGTAAGCATTACCGAGATATGCTTGGGTTCTTGCCCAATTTTCTGGAGAGGAGGAGCAGGTATAAACTTCTAAGGCAGCATCAAAGGCAGCGATTACTTGTTCCAGATTTTCTGCTTTCTCACCTTTGCTCCGGTACAAGTAAGCAATACCGAGATATGCTTGGGTTCTTGCCCAATCTTCTGGAGAGGAGGAGCAGGTATAAACTTCTAAGGCAGCATCAAAGGCGGCGATTGCTTGTTCCAGATTTTCTGCTGTCTCACCTTTGCTCCGCTCTAAGTAGGCAACGCCCAAATTCTCTTGAATCCTTGCCCAATCTGCTAGGAAAGAAGAGCGGGTGTAGACCTTCAGTGCTATCTTGTAACCAGCAATCGCTATATCTTTGTTGAGTTCTTTGCTGTCTAAAGGGAAATTCTGAATTAAAAGGCTAAAATTCAAAGTAACTCTTGCAATATGCTTTTGCTTATCTGACTCTACTTCGGACAGAATACTCATTACCCACTTTTGCAGCAACTGAATTAAGTTATCATCCAATTTATCTAGGTTTGTTTGCAGTAGTGGATACACCACTTGTTCATTGCCATCACTCTCTTCAGTTGCCTGCAATATCAGCAAAAGGAAATTGAGATAGGTGTTAGTAGCAACTTCTGATGAATGTTCTTGAGGTAAAGTGCTGGACGGATCTTCTATCCGGGCTAGCTTAGAAACAAAATCTTTGAAAAGCTCCTGCCACATTTTGTTATGGTAGTCCTAAACAGGTAAGAATGCATTGTAGTGATCTACAAAATACTAAATTCCTCCAATGCGATTTTCTAGTTTTTTGGAAGTAGTACTTAAAAAACTGGTGACCACAGAATTTAGATTAATAGCACTCTTTATCAGATGATGACTCTTTTTCCAAGTTTGAATGCTGTTACAAGCAGGACAAATTATATACTTGCAACAGTTATCATTGCTCCTTCAACTACACTAGTAGTTTTTACAAACAACCCACTAGTGCCAACTACTACCTTATTCAGCAGTTGAAGGTGCTTTAAGTACTTGTTTGTTATTCTTTCCCTTTACGGGTACTTTTATGGAACTAGGTTTCACCTTAGGCAAAACCTCAGGCAGCTGTTGCATCATAGTTGTCACCGGTCGAGTGAACCCAGGACCAGGTGGCTTTGGTGTCCTAATCCTCCCTTGAGGTCGTTGTTGAACTTTTTGTTGAGCTTGTTGTAGAGATTGTCGTTGAGTTTGAGCTTGAGCTTCAGGCACATTGAGCATCCCAGTCATCAAAGCAATAAACAATACAGAAAGTTTTATGGCTTTCATCATTCTTCTTGTAAGAGATTTGGATTTGTCTATGATTAAGGGTTAATCAATATCATTCTTACACCACTGGTTAATAAAAATCTTCCTAAAGAGATTAACAATGACAAAAATATTTCTTTGGATAGATAGCAATATTGGTCATTTTAAATAATCCAAATAGTATACATAGGGGTAAGTAAAAGCAACTTATGCAGTTTTAAGGAAATCTGCAATAAAACTTTGAAAAAGCAATTAGACCAGCCCTTGGGGAGTGCGATCGCCAACTACAACGACAACGCACGAAGCAACAATGACTACTGGTAAATTTGTTCTATCAATCTTACCGAAGTTTGAGAATGCAACAGACAAGCTATTGGCTATTGGATCAAGAGTCATCAGCACCTGGTTGACGACCATAAGAACAAATTATGAGTTAGGGCAATATCACAATAAACGGCATAAAGGCGCTTTATCTTAACCTCTCACAGATGCTCAGTGCGTAACATTACTCCTGCAAACATTTTACGTAAGCGCGTACATTTTTGTTCGATTGCTACTTACGTGCCTTTCCCATATTGCGAATGTGGAGACTTAATCAAAATACACGAAGAAGAGCTAATTTTTTTGCAAAAGACGTGCAATACCCCCGTTGTTGTAAGCTTCGGCAAGATCCGGCTTGCGGGCGATCGCACTCTTGAAATCTTCCATCGCCCCTTTGTCATCTTTTCCTTGCAAACGCGCAAAACCCCGGTTGTTATAAGCTAAGGCAAGCTCTGGTTTCAAGCGAATCGCTTCTGTAAAATCAGCGATCGCTTTTTCATAATCTTTCTGAGTATCCTGTGTATTCTGTTGAGACTCTGGGTTGATATATAACACCTTAGGAATGTTGGAGTTGAGGCGAATAGATTGATTAGCAGCAGCGATCGCTCCTGCATAACCTTGCTCTTGTACACGCGCTAAACCCCGGTTGTTGTAAGCTAAGGCAAAATCTGGCTTGAGGCGAATCGCTTCGTTATAATCTGCGATCGCTCCTTGATAGTCTTTTTGTTCTTGTCGGGCATTACCCCGGAGCGTGTAGTATAAGTATGCTACTTGAGGAAAAAGACTGATGGCTTTGTCGTAATCCGCAATTCCTCCTTGTTTATCTTTCAGCAGAAATCGAGCATATCCTCGGTAACTGTACACCCAAGCGTTATCAGGCTGGAGGCGCAAAGCTGTGTCAAAATCCTCTGTAAATGAAGTTTGTCCCATGATAGCCTGAACAATCCCCCGACCAACGTAAGCGGGGGCATAATTAGGTTCTAGGCGTATCGCTTCGCTATAGTTTTCAATCGCTGTTTTGTAGTCTTTCTCATTAGTTCGGACATCACCAAGCTTTTTATAATAAAGATAAGCTGCTTGGGGAGCAAAGCGAATTGCTGCGATGTAATCCTCAATCGCTCCTTTGTTATCTTGCAGAATAGAGCGAGCAGTACCCCGCTTATTATAAATAGCAGCCGAGTCAGGCTCAAGGCGCAGAGCTTTCTCGAAATCTTGAATAAATGCCTTGCGGTTTCCCATCATCGCCTGGACAATTCCCCGATCAACGTAGGCATACGCATTGTCAGGCTGAAGGGCGATCGCTTTGTTTAAATCTTGAAGCGCTTCTTGATAATTTTCTTCACTCGATCTTGCTACACCCCGCTGTCGGTATGCAAAGGGATTGTCAGGCTGAAGGCGCAAAGCTTCGTTAAAATCCTTAATTGCTTCGCTGGTGTCTCCCATGCTGATACGGATATCACCCCGGAGAATGTACTGCAAAGGCTGGGGATTGATTTTAATCGCTTGATCGCAAGCCTGAATCGCTTTTGGGTAATTCCCTAATTCGCCCAAGACATTGCATAGTCCTCGATAAGCGATGAATTCATCTGGCTTGAGTGAAATCACCTTTTCTAGCGCTTGGCGTGCTTCTTCGTATCGATTCAAGGCGAAAAGCGTATCGCCCAACTCACGCCACGCTGGATCGTATGTTGGATTATATGTCGTTGCTTTGTTGAAAGATTGCAGTGCTTCTTTATATTTTTGCTGTAGACGCTGTGCGCGTCCGCGTGCATACCAAGCTTGAGACAAGTTTGGTTTGATTTGAATTGCTTGCTCAAATGCATCTACTGCTTTTTCATATTTCTGCGATCGCAATAGTTTATTACCATAACTGAGCCACTCAAATTCATCACGGCTGTTACCGGGTGATGCTACATTCAGAGCAGATGTGATAATTGCGTCTTGTTGTGGATCGGTCAATCGCGGTGGTACTGTGGTGTGCTTTTTGAACTTGATCTGGGATTTTTCCTGCTGTACCAGTGCCAAAAAGCTACGGATAGGCACACCCAAGCTGTAACCCAGTTGGATTTCGCGTTCCTCACCAGTTTTTTGTTTAATTAACGTTGGTTCTCCTTCGGCTGCTGTATGAATCCCAATCACTCGACCCAAGCTATCTAACACTGGGCTGCCACTCATCCCTTTATCAGTAGAATTGGTATAAACCAGTTCATAACCAAAAGCAAAAGAACGAGAATCCTTGGCGCGATCAATTCCTCCACCGTACAGCAATCCAGCACTAAACTGACGGTTTGGTTTTGTGGTAGCTTCTTTTGATGCGGGCATCCCAGACACAAAAACCACTCTGTCTTCGTTTTCTAAGTCATAGTCAGCTAGGGTAGCGACTTGGTAACTTTGGTTGCTGGTAAACTGCAACAGCGCTAAGTCTGTTCCTTCCCAAGTTTTGATGGTGTTAGTGTTTACTGCATACTCCTGATCATCCGGAGTTACGACTTTTAAGTCGTTCTTACCTCGTACCACATGACCAGCAGTGAGAACATAGTATGTGTTACCTTCCTTGGCAACAATTACCCCCGAGCCATGACTGTTTTGCCAACTGATTAACACTGTAATTTCTTTGGCAATATTGTTAACCAGAGTTGCCACCAACGGCGTGGATGTGGCTGTCGATTTAGGAACTGTATTCCTTGCTTGCGGGTTTTCTGGTGGAATAATTGGGGGATCTAGCTGAGATAATATCTCAATAGGAACTCCCCAACTCGAGCGCCGCATCCGTTCGCGCAAAGCATCATTAGGCTGGGAACCATCTTCATACACATACGGATCGCCCCACAAAGGCTGAGCATGGATGCCATTGATACCAATGACTTTACCATCACTATTGAGCACTGGTCCGCCGCTCATGCCTTTTTCAACTTCATTGGTATATCCAATCCGGTAGCCCCCTTTCAAGGAGCGTTCTAGCAACAGAGAAATACGTCCGGGATGCGTGACAAACTGCCTTGAACTAGATGAATCCTCTTCAAAGGGAAACCCCGCAGCAAATACTTCATCACCTTCTTTTAAGGTTGATGAACTTCCTAAGGAAGCTACGGTATAGTTACCCAGAGCACGAAACTGCAATAAAACCAAATCCTTGTTATCATAATTTACATCTTTGACCAACTGGGCTGGATGATTTTGACCATCGGGTGTATTAATCAGATGGGGTTTCCCGGCTTCTAAGACGTGCTGACTTGTCAAAACTGTATACAGCGAACCGTCTTTTTGAATCAATATCCCCGAACCGCCCTTTTCTCCAGAGATAATTTTGACAGTGATGGACTGAGCTAGCTTCTGCAGTTGCTCTTGGGATAACTGGGAGATTTGCTGCCGTGCATAAAGGTTGGGGGCAGAAATACTGATATAAAGACTTTGTACTGGCAGCATCCATAACGCGCCTACCCAGACGACCAAAGTCAGTAACCGACAATCCATTTGCCCATGTCCCATGAGTGTCAATTTAGTGATTCGGGAAATAGGGATCAGCCCTAGGGGGAATTCAAAATTCAAAATTCACAATTCAAAATTGTTTTTTGAATTTGAAATTTTTAAATACACAGGGTCATTGTCCTTGTTTTCCTATTTCCCGATGGTGAACTATGCATTCTTTGATGTATTTAAACCAGAATATCCTACTTAGCGGCGTTAGCGGGTTCTTCTCGTAGTAACTGATTCATGTCAATATAAACTTGGGGAGAGTTATCATCTGATTGAACAATCGGACCGCTAGCGGTGTAACCCATTTGCCTGAGATTTTCAATCACTTGACCAGCATCGTCATCTGCCCTAAGTGTGAGTAGCAAAAGGCTGCAAGTACCGCCATATCGACTCGCGGCGCACAAAACCTTTTGACCATTCATATTTCCAGTTGTCAGGTAATTCAGCACACCGTTAACCGAAGCATTTTGAAATCTGGCAGAGACGACCTCACAGCGTTCTTTTGCAGAAAATTTATTGTTCCAATTTCTTTGCCAGCTAATGACTGGAATTTTCCTTCCTGTTGCGGTTCGCGCATACGTCGTTGGTACGCCGTCCCTATTTATACCACAAAAGTATATATTTGTTTGAGCATAGCTGGGCTGACTCATAGTAGCGATGCTGCCTAGAGCGATGCCGCAGAGCGCCCACTTCGTGATCGCATTGGCAATTAGCATATTTGCAAATAATTTGGCTTTCATAGTGATGCTATTCTTCCTATAAACTAAGAAGTTATATTAACTACATCCTTGAAATCAGTAAATCCCAAACGTCTGTAGGAAATCAAAAAATATTGTTAGTTAGTATTAATTGCTGCATTATTCTTTTATTATCAATTATAATATCAATCTTGAATAATTGTGAAAAATAATCTTTTCACCGATTAACTTAAGTCTTTAAAGATACAATCTATTTTTCTGTTACTACTGTCTTCTAGATTAGACTTCACTTGGAAATAAGGCAGAACGGGGAAGAAACATTTTCATCCAACGCTTATGAACAAAGTTCATCGTATCTCTTGCAAAAATCGATTTTTCATGGGGCTTAGATACGAGATCAGAACGCACCAAGGCAGTATTTCTCCTGATGTCTGTGTTGTTCTATACTGATGGATGACTGGAAGAGGTTGATTCTAAAAGGCGTCATTCCTTACGAGGTATTTTTTGATCATACAGATGCAACTTCAAGCAGATATAGGTTTCCAGCCAAGGATTGATTCTGGCTTGAGTGGAACTTAATAAGATGTCATTAAATACTTGCAATCATTGAATTGAGGAATTTGAACGTGAAACGCTTTGATGTCTCTAAAGTTTTGGGTATTAGCGCTCTAGCCCTCAGTTTAGCTACCCTACCTGCTGTTCTGCCTGCTTCTGCCCAAACAACTACCACTCCCGATGGCACTGTTAGAACTACCAATACAGAGCGCTCTGCAACTGATGGAAATTATCAGGATGGCGATTGGGGTTTGTTGGGCTTGCTCGGTCTGTTTGGTCTGTTTGGTCGCAAGAGCCGCAAAGCTGATGAATCTGTAGCTTATAGTAACCGTGATGTCGTGGGCACCTCAGGCAACCGCTCTAACTATTAATATTAAGTGCATTCCAAGGTGTTAATGAGTTGCACCGAAAGCCGTTGCTCTACACAACCACGTCCAGCGGCTGACTACAATCATCACAATCGCTAAACTTGCGCTCACATCAAGAAGGTGAGCGTTTTTGATTTTGACTGGTACATAGAAAAATGCTCAAATGCTTGTCAGGAAAAATTTTTAGCTTAAGTTGACACCAATGGGTAGTTCCTATGCGTGTCAACTTAATGTTTAACCATTGATTCCACGTTGGTATTACCCCACCCCTCAATCCCCTCCCCGCAAGCGGGGAGGGGAGGTTTTAGCGCAAGCTAAAGCTAGGGTTGTCTTGTTCCCAGTCTCTGGCTGGGAATACCATTGGGAGCCTCTGCCTCCCTAAGTTGCGTTACTAGTACACGACGGCGGAAATAAAGCTACCATTCAAAAGCAGCGAAAAGCCCACAGAATCAGCCTTTTGACTTTTGACTTTTGACTTTTGACTTCCGCGCAGCGGTACTAGCCTCCCCAACCGCATTTCCTGCTTAGACCACCGAAATAAGATTTTAGAAGGGTTTTAGCTTAAGCTAGCACCAATGGGCAGTGCTGTGTCCCTAGGAAAATCTGTGGTTCACTTAAGGTTGATGTGTAAAAAATCATGCGTGTAGAGACGAGAGTGGCGCGTCTCTACATTGTCTTCCTGATAAGGGTTCTAGTCTTATCTAAACCGTATTGAACAATAGACAAGATTGGGGAATGTAGGTTCCATCTCTGTCCCATGCGTGGTTCATTATTCTTTTTTTTGGAATGAATGCAAGAAGTCTAGTTTACTGCCTGCCAATGCAGTTAACTGGCTGCTTCAACGGATGTTGCACCGTTGGATCAGGTGTGGTGGCAACTAGGATGATTTCTCCGGTGGGAGTTCTCTGCCATCCGGTTGCTTCGATGATTGGGGTGTAAGATTTGGGGTTTGGGATGTTAGTGGTTGGCGTTTGGGGTGTGGGCAGCTGTGGGGTGTACTGACCAACTGTTAACCTGCGTCGGTCTTGCCACTCGGCATCATCGTCCAATTCTTGCTCAGGAGTGGGCGGTAAGCCACCGCGACCAGTAATGACGAAGGAATTGCCTTCGTTAGCAGGACAGCGAGTAGCAATCAACCGCGACAGGTCGGTAAAGTCAGTCGGTAATTCAACTAAACCAGCCGCCGGGTCAATTCCTGCTGTAGTGACATCAAGCGTGCCACTTAAGGTATCGGTCGCTCCCGTGGCGGTGATGTCGCTACTGGGGGTGGGTTGAGGACTCGGTTGAATGCCAAAAATCGAATAGGCATTGATGCTGACATTCCCACCGCGAAAATCTTCAGAATTGGCGCTGATATTGCTATCTTCACTCTTGCCAGCCACGAGAAACCGGGTATCAATCGCGATGTTCCCACCGGGAATGTTGCTGCCCTTAGCGTTGGTTGTGATGTTACTGCCGTTTCGTAAGAGAATTAGGGGCGATCGCAGAATGATATCTCCCCCACCGCCCGTTGTGTCTGCCCGAATTCTGCCCTGGTTGTCGAGATAGATTTGATTGGCATTCACGAACAAGGAACCGGCACTGCCTGTGCCGGAACTGCTGACCGTCACTTCTGCTTGGTTTTGGATGTTGAGGGTGTCGGTTGTGAGAGTTAAGTTGCCACCCGCACCACTGCCACCTGTTCCAGCCGCAATGACCGAACCATCCCCTGTGAGCGTAATTGAATTGGGAGCGGTAATGGTCAGTTGTCCCCCACGACCACTGCCAGAGGTGGAGGCAGAGATTTGTGCCCCATCCTGAAGGTTCACCCGGACACGTTGCCCGTTCCCCTGTGGCTGAATGGTGAGGTTGCCTGCATCGGCAGCAGTGGTGGTCTGAGCGAATAGCCCACTGGCAGCACCAGACAGTTGGATATCTGGGGCATTGAGTGTGACGTCTCCTGCCCGTCCGCTACCAGAAGTGCTAGTCACCAAGCGGGCACCCTCTTGAACAGTTAACTGCCCAGCCGTAATTTGGATATTACCTCCGCGCCCTGCGGAAGAGGGTTCTGTATTTGCAAACAACCCAGCGGCTGCACCAATACTTTCCACTCTCGGTTTACTGTAAATATCGACTTCGGAACCGAATTGAGCCAGTCGCGCCGAGTAGGATGGATCGCTGCCAGCTATTTTTACAGTGTCAGTCGCTCTAAGGGTGATGTTACCCGCAGTTCCATTACCAGACGTAATGGCAGTTAGCTGCCCACCCGATATTGCTTCAAACGTATTCGTATTGATAAAGATTGCTCCTCCTGGGCCATTAGCTGTAGTCCGAGAATCAATGACCGCACTGTTTGAAACGCTAAAAGCACTTGTGTTTACCTCGATCTTGCCGCCAACTCCCGAGGAATTGGTACTGGTGAATATACCGCTAGAAACTCCATCGACAAACTCTGGAGGGGATGTAAATCTAGGTGGAGTGTAATTGAAAAGTTTTATGGGAGGAGCTGTCGTATTAGTCCCAGAAACACTGACACTATTAGATGCATTAATGAGGATATCACCTGCATTTCCTTCTCCTGAGGTGACCGCATTCAATTGAGCACCGTTAGTTAACGTGAGCGATCGCGCTGTTATATTAATCCCTCGGGCGTTGCCAATTGCTCCTTCTTGCACGGCAGTGGAGATATCGCTATCGTTTAGGACGATTGAATCTGTAGCTAACACGGAAATCCCGCCAGCATCACCCTGTCCTTGAGTGCTGGCAGAAATCAAAGACTGAGAAGAGGAGACAGACCCAGCTCGAATGTCGATGTTTCCAGCATTAGCGATACCATTAGCAAAAACCCGACTAGTGATATAGCTCTGGTCTAGGGAGAGGCCATCTCTTAGCTGGATTGATATGTTTCCGGCACTCCCCTGCGCCTTTCTGTTTAGAAAATTATCACCAACTCCAGTAGCCAAGAAAGAGCCGTTAATCAGGTTGAGAGATGACGCATTGATGGTAATGTTACCGCCGTTACCTGTTACCGTGTCGGTGCTGGTGCTACATCCGATAGTGTTGGTTTGGCAAAATCCAAGATTGCTGAATGCGCTACTTCCATCAATAAATGAGACGGGACCACTAGCGTTAATGGTTATATCGCCTCCATTTCCCCGTCCATTCGCGCTAGCGGTTAAAAAAGCTTCATTGGTGACAGAAAGCGAGCCTGTGGTGATGGAGATATTGCCTGCATTCCCGTCTCCATAGCTATTGGCAACCAGTTGACCACCATATCTGACCACAAGCGATCCAGCGGTAATGTTTATGTCACCTCCGTTACCTTTTACCGGTTGTTTGGCAACGTTAGATAAATAAGGTGCATTGACATCGGTATATAGCTTAGCTCCATACTCAATTGAGACGGGACCACCGGCATTGATAGTTATACTGCCTGCATTTCCCCGTCCGTTCGCGCTGGCAGCGAAGAAAGATTCATTGTTAACAAGAAGAGAGCCAGTGGTGATAGTGAAATTGCCTGCATTCCCCTGACCTGCGGTGCTGGCAAGCATGTGAGAGCCATTTGTTATGGCAAGTGACCCAGCGGTAATGTTGATGTCGCCTCCTCGACCTTTCCCTGTGACATCGGTATATACCCTAACTCCATAGTCGAATGTGGCAGCATCGCGAACGTTAATCGTTATATTGCCTGCATTTCCCTCATTTCCCTCTTCCTTGGCGTTGGCAACTAATAAAGATTCATTTTTAAAATCAAGAGAACCAGTGGTGATATTGAAATTGCCTGCATTTCCCTGACTTCTAGTGCTGGCAAGCAGTTGAGCACCATTTGTTACGAAAAGCGACTCGGCGGTGATATTGACGTTACCAGCATTGCCTACAGCTCCCAATTCCACTTCATTGGCAATCTTGCTGCCGTCTCCTGTTACTGTGACTGTCCCTGTCGCATTAATTTCAATATTCCCTGCCTGGGTGTTGGGTAAACCCACGCCGGAAATCCCTGCCAGCAGTTGACTGCCTTCCGACAGATTTAAGTTCCGAGCACTAATGGCAATACTCCCACCGCCGGTAGCACGGGTATCCACGAGTGAGCCATTGGTTAGGGATATATCGGCAAGTGCTACACTTTCAGGAACACTTAAACTCAGGTTAGCGCCATCCCCATTCAGCCCCAGGGTGTCCGTTCCCGCCACTCCTACCAACTCGACTTGACCTCCCGGATTCAGGAGCTGCCCTCCCTCTAGACTGACATTTCCTCCAAGTAGTGCTAAGGTTCGACCGGGATTTACTTGTAGATTCGACCTCTGTACCTGAAGCCTTCCAGGGTTGCTTCCATATTGCAAACCAATGGGAACGCTGATTGTTAGCAGAGGTGCAGCTTGAGGATTCGTGGCATTGAACTGAAAGCCATCAGTAAAGTTGATGCTGTTGGCAGTACTGGCAATAAATGAGCCACCAATATTGAGTCGAGCACCTGCACCAAACAGAATGCCATTCGGGTTGAGCAAAAATAGATTGGCAGTACCGTTTGCCCGAATCAAGCCATCAATATTAGAGATTGACCCACCTGTGACGCGGCTGAAAATGTTCTGCACATCGGCGGCATTGTTGAAGAAGGCAGTACCGCCAGTGGGGACAGAAAACTGCTGAAAGCTGTGGAACAGATTGCCACCCCGCCTTGCGCCGCCGTCAATTTGGAAATTGGGATTGCCGGAGACTTGCGTTTGCTCTGCTGCTGGCAGCGTGTTATCGGGAATCACTTGAGCTGCGATCGGTTGAACACAACCGAGTACCCACACAGCACTGCCCATCAAAACCGATGTATTTAGATGCCACCTGCTCATCTTGTCTTGCCTCCAGCATAAGGATTGTTCGATGCGATGCTCCTGAGGAGCATCGCTGTGAAGGCGGGCGCTCCCTTGCCAATGGCTTGCATAGCAGCAATCGCGCTTTTACCAATTGGCAATCCCCGCTTGAACGCCATGATGATTGCCTGTGTTCGTGATGATTGCCGCTAGCTTAGTTGAAATGGCGAAATGCAGCATTTCAAAGTTGCGAGCCAAATGTGTATACACACTCTTTGTGCTGACATCAGCAGATGTCTGTTCTTCGCTCTTGTGAGTATCATTATCTTAAGTTTTGCACAATAAGACCATGCAAGATAAGTAAGTTAGCTTCAACTTACAGCTATTTTCAGTTAATTAGACATAGGAGTGAAAAACAATGTAGAGACGCGCCATGGCGCGTCTCTACAAGGATTGTAGACAACGCAAAATTAATTTCTGGAGATATCTATTGAACCACAGATTTTTGTAGGGGTTAGAAACTGTAACTTAATTCCTAGACAAAGCTACCCATTGCTAGTCATTTTTGGGTAGCTTTTTAATATTTGTTCGGTTTCTGTGCGGTTTTTACTACTCTTATCATAGTCATCGTATAGGCATACTATGACTATTATCTAGAACAAAGGATTATGCCGCAAAGAGATAGATGGTTAAAAGTATTGTTAACTGAACAGGAATTAAAAAAGCTTGAAGCTTATGCGGAAAGTCAAGGATGGAACAAATCGCAAGCACTCAGAGAATGGATTAAAGGTTTACCATGCTACTCGGATTCAAAACAGAACTGAAACTAAACAACCACCAACGTACAGCATTGGTAAAGCATTGTGGAGTAGCTCGTCACGCATGGAACTGGGGACTAGCTTTAACCAAGCAGATTCTTGAGCATAACAAAGCAAATCCTGATTCCAAAATCAAATTCCCTACTGCGATTGACCTTCACAAATGGTTAGTAGCATTAGTGAAGTCAGAACATGAATGGTACTACGAATGTAGTAAATCTACACCACAACAAGCATTGATGGCTTTGCGTGAATCATGGAAACGCTGTTTCAATAAAACATCTGGCGTTCCAAAATTCAAGAAAAAAGGTAAACGCGACTCTTTTACGCTTGAAGGTACACTCAAAATTCTTGGCAATAACAAAATCCAAGTACCTGTGATTGGTGTTCTCAAAACCTATGAACGACTACCTCAAGTATTAACAAAGTCTTGCACAATCAGCAGGCAGGCGGACAGATGGTTTATCAGTTTCCGATTTGATGTAGAACATCGCGAACAAAGCAACAGCAACGTTGTAGGCGTTGACCTCGGTGTTAAGAACCTTGCCACACTGTCTACTGGTGAGGTAATCGCTCTTTCAAAGTCTTACCGAAAGTATGAAGCCAAGTTATCCAGGATGCAGTGGTTGAATCGGCATAAAGTTATCGGTTCAGCTAATTGGAAGAAAGCGCAATTACAAATTGCTAGATTGCACAAAAAGATAGCTAACATCCGTAAAGATACACTACACAAGTTGACAACATTGCTTGCTAAGAACCACGGCACGATAGTGATTGAAGACCTCAATGTATCAGGAATGTTGGCTAATCATAAACTGGCGAAAAGCATTCAAGGTATGGGATTTTTTGAGTTTCGGCGTCAATTAACTTACAAGTGTGAACTGTATGGTTCCAAACTTATCGTGATTGATAGATGGTTCCCAAGTTCCAAAACTTGCTCAAACTGTGGAAACAAAAAATATTCACTCACTTTGTCTGAGCGAGTGTTTGAATGCGAGCATTGCGGTTTTGTCATTGACCGCGATTTAAACGCAGCCATCAATCTAAGTTTGTACGCATCCGGCAGTTAGTCGGTGAGAGCCTGTGGACTGGATAACGCCGACGTTACCAGAGTGAAGCAGGAATTAATCGAAGCCCAAGCTAGATATTTCGAGTAATGGGTAGCTTTGGGTAGGAATTATATAACGGTTGTTCTATGCCGTGCCCCTACAGAGTGGTTTATTTACTTGAAAAGCGCTGTAAGCAATTTACTGCCTGCTTTTGCAGTTAACTGGCTGCTTCAACGGATGTTGCACCGTTGGATCAGGTGTGGTGGCAACTAGGATGATTTCTCCGGTGGGAGTTCTCTGCCATCCGGTTGCTTCGATGATTGGGGTGTAGGATTTGGGCTTCGCCGTGAACTCTGCGGCTCGGGTGAGCTTGCCGAACCCCGAACGGTTTGGGGTGCGAGTGGCTGGCGTTTGGGGTGTGGGCAGCTTTTCGTTTTGCTGACCAACTGTTAACCTGCGTCGGTCTTGCCACTCGGCATCATCGTCCAATTCTTGCTCAGGAGTGGGCGGTAAGCCACCCCGCCCGGTGATAACGAAGGAATTGCCTTCGTCAGCAGGACAGCCAGTCGCAATCAGGCGGGATACATCAACGACAGTCGTGGGCAGTTGGAATAAGCCGGAGGTGGGGTCAAGTCGTTCGATGTTGAGTTGGACGGTGCCACTTTGAGCAGAACTGGCTCCAGTGGCGGTGATGTCGCTACTAGGAGTATCTTGAGGGCGAAACTGAGTGCCAAAGATGCCATTCGCATTAATCGTTACGTTACCGCCACGAGCGTTCACAGAGTTGGCACGGATGTCACTATCTTCATTGGGAACGGCGACGAGTGAGGATGTATTAATCCTGATGTTGCCACCATTGCCCGTGCCACCCGCAGAACCTGTAATCGGACTGTTGTTTCGCAGCAGGATGAAATCTCGCACGTTGAGGTCAATGTTGCCCCCTTCCCCGGATGCGGTTGCAGCAGTAATCGTGCCGCCGCGATCGAGCACGATGGAGTTGGCATTAATGCGTAAGGTGCCCGCGCTGGCGGTGCCTTCATGACTCACATCCACTTTTGCGCCATCGGTCACGCTTAAGCGTCCCGTGTTGATGGTCACGTCGCCAGAGTTTTGATTGGGGATAGGTGGGTTGGGAAAAAACACACTTGGTGGAAGAAGTTGGGCAGAAGCACTCACCTGGCTGGGAAAGAGAATACGGGTAAGAGGAAGTTGTCCGATACCGCTGAATTCTACTGATTGGGTGGCGTTGATCGTGACACTCCCCGCTCTCCCCGTCCCGAAGGTCAAAGCACTGACGCTTCCTCCGTCGCGACCCACCAGCTTGGACGTGTTGATTGTCACATTTCCACCATTTCCAGTGCTTTTCAAGCTAGAAGTGGAACTCACGTTACTGAGTGTGGACGTCCCTACTCCAATCAGTTCTACCGATTCAGTTGCATTGATCGTCACATCTCCTCCATTGCCACTACCTGTATCTGCGCCAGATGTAATGATGGCTCCGTTGAGAAGGCTTAAGCGTTGGGTGAATAGCGTGATATTTCCTCCGTTTCCAGAACTGACAGCGAAAGCGTTGATGGTACTGACGAAATTGGATGTGTATCCAATCAATTGTGCTGAATCAGCAGCGGCAACTGTTACATCTCCTGCGCGACCTGCACCATAGGAGGGAGTAGAGATTCCTGCGCCGTCTCGAACCAAAAGTTGGCGGGTTGACACGGCAATATCGGCTCCCCGCCCACTGCCGATTGTTTCAGTATTCAACCCACCTCTCAACTGACCACTAGGGCTGATTCCACTGAGTTCCAAAGAATCGGCAGCATTGACCCGCAGACTTCCCGCCGCTTGCTCACCTTGATTTTGAATTAACACAAGTGAGCCATCGGTCAACGAAACTCGATTACCTTGCACCGCAATCGAGCCGCCTAGTGAACCACTGGCATCAGCTAATGCCTGCTGTGAGAGGCGAATATCGCCAAACGTTTGGATACCTGGGTGACATCCTCCCACACTAACCGTAAGCGGTATAGTGTGGGCTTCCTCAAATCACTTTGAAGATTTCCTGGTTGCTCTGTTACGAGGTTTCGACACTTGCCTAGACTGAGTGACCTCAATCCCCGGTAGATCGTCTGCACAGGCAGTTTCCATTCCCGCAAGTCCTGCGGTACTAATGAGGGCTATCCCTCGGTTTCTAATATTTTGACCTGCGGCTACATCCCTATCGGTTTTGTATCCACAGTGTGGGCAGCTATGAACTCTAACGCTCAAGTCTTTTTTCACTTCACCACCACATTCGGGACACTCTTGAGAAGTCCCTCTTGCATCGACTTCTGAGAAGAACTTTCCACGCTTCCAGCACACATATTTGACGATGGTTCTAAACTGACCAAACCCAGCATCAAGCATATGTTTTCCGAACATCCCTTTGGCACTGGTGCGGTAATTCAAGTCTTCCATAAACACCATGTCGCCAGCATCACAAAGGGCGTGTGCCTGTTTGTAGTGAAAGTCCTTCCTTGTGTTGTCGATTTGGTGGTGAAGTCGGGCAACTTTAAGGCGTTGTTTCTCGTAGTTTCTCGACCTCCGTTGCTTCCTAGACAATCTGCGTTGCAGCAATTTCAACTCGCTTTGCAGTTGTTTAAAAAACTTCGGCGGCGATACTCGAACACCATCGCTGGTTGCTAAAAATTTTTCCAACCCAATGTCTACCCCAATAGGATGTCCATGAGGAATTGGGTCGGGAACGCTGACATCACATTGCAGCGAAATAGAGGCATACCATCTATCAGCTTTCCTCAAGATTCGCACCTGCTTGACCACAAATCCTGTAGGAATGGGTCGATGCAAGTTAATTGGAATTACTCCAATCTTGGGCAGTTTGATATGCAGAGTCGTTACTGGATTCTCCTTGAACTGAGGAAAAAGTAACGACTTAAACTGACCATGTTTTTTAAACCGAGGAAAGCCAAATCCTCTCTCCTGAAAATACTCCCAACCTCTATGCAACTGTTTAATCGCTTGCTGAAGAACTTGAGAGGGAACTTCTCCTAATCTGGGGAAATCTTTCTTAGATACAGGCAATCTGTTCAGTTGATAGACTTCGCTTGGAAATTTTAATTCAGAAGAGAGGATATATTCTTTTTGAATGGAGCATCTATCTATCAAACACTTACGACTATCACACCAATCTTTTATTTCTCGAAGAGCATAGTTGTAAGCTCCTCGACAAATTTCCATCCACTCAATTAATGTTTGCTCTTGAGTGACATCTGGATAGATTCGGTAGCGGTGAGTAAGTGTTATCATGAAATGAATTATAACATATTTACTAGAGATGCTATGTCTAGTAAATGCTGTTTTTGTCGCCATCGAGGCGACGAAAACAGCGCGGGGGTCCATGTATCCCGCGCTAAATCGAAGATTATAGCGCGGGTCTTATAGCCCCCGAACCCCCACTAGATAACTTAAAGCAAACCCCGCACCCAAGTTCACAATTCCATCCCGCACACTGCCTAACTCAATCCGTCCTTGCTCTGCCTGAAGCACACCTCCTTGGATATCGATGTCTCCCCCAATCAATGCCAGCGTTTGTCCTGGTGGCACTTTTAGACCTGTTGAGGCATTTCCTCGAATCAGGGGGGTGAGGAAAGGAGCTGTGCCTGATATGTTGTACCCATTTCCCTGCACTGCAATCCGCCCCGGATTTGATCCCATCTGCAAGCCAATGGGGACACTGACGGTCAATAGCGGTGTCGTTTGGGGATTACTGGCATTGTACTGAAAATTATCGGCAAAGTTGATGCTGTTAGCGGTACTAGCAACAAACGAGCCACCAATATTGAGTTGCGCTCCTGCACCAAACACAATGCCATTCGGGTTGAGCAAGAACAGATTCGCCGTGCCCTGATCTCGAATCACACCATCAATGTTAGAAATTGAGCCGCCTGTGACTCGCGTCAGGATGTTTTGCACATCGGCTGCATTGTTGAAGAAGGCACTACCGCCAGTGGGAACAGAAAACGATTGGAAGCTGTGGAACAGGTTGCCACCCCGCCTTGCTCCTCCGTCAATTTGGAAATTGGGATTGCCGGAGACTTGCGATCGCTCTGCTGCTGGAAGTGTGTTATCGGGAACGACTTGAGCGGCGATCGGTTGAGTACAGTGAAGCACACTCAACGCGCTGCCAATTAAGAACCATGATTTCAGATGCCACCCGTTCATTTCTGTTTTGCCCTCCGCATCCCTAACGACAACTCAGGCGCTGGTTAAAAAAGCTTAAACAATAGTAGCGATCGCCCTTAGTGTTTCTTACAAACCCTTCAACTTTATTAACTACCTATCGCCCCCCTCACCAAAATCACTGTACTATCGACACCAGAAGCTATTGCCTCCGGAATATTGCCTGTAATTGCTTGTTGCAGCATTCCCTCACGCGAAGCACCCAAAACGACTACATCGTAGTGTTCTTTTTTCACCAAGTTAATCAAACCTTCAGAAACTGAGTCAGATTTAACTGGGCTGGCGAAAACAGTGCTTCCCAACTTACGGCGACGAATGAGTTGGCGAATAGCTTCTTCTAAAACTGTCATATCCGGCTCGATTTCTGAGGGTTTGAAAACCCGAGTCAGGCGAACTTTTGGGTCATTTCCCAATGTGACTAAAGCGGGTAACAATTTAAGCGCCACCCAGGCGTTAGGACCACCAGCCATCGGAACAAGCCAGCGGTTGAATTGGGGAGTGAGAGCGGATTTAGCAACAGATATATCAGATGATGTTTCTGTTAAATCTGTTAACCCATCCATTGCTCCTAACTTAACTAGCATCACATCACAGGTAGCTTGGCGAATTATCGTGTCTACAACGTTGCCAAAAATACGACCTGGGGTGGAAGTGTTACCTTTCCACCCCATCAAAATCAGGTCGATGTGCCGTTCTTTAATTGTTTCGAGAATTGCCTGCGCTACATCATGGGTGACGCGGATTTGTGTATGCACGGGAATTTTCCACTTTTTGCCCAAAGCCTCTGCAAGCCTCAGCAAGCGACGACTTTTTGTTGTTCTGACTGGGGTTTCTGTTGGGGAACTGTGGCGAGAGATTGGCATCACTTGGATGCACTCTATTTCATAATGGCGATCGCGGGCAATCGCTGCTGCCATCTCCAATAGTGTTGCTGCTGTTTCGGGATTAGCTATCGGTACCAGTAATCTTCCCCTGCCAACACTGGGAGAACGTGTTTGATAAACAACATAAGAAGGTTCTGGTCGCGGTCCTTGTTCCCTATTTTCACAGTTAATGTGGTCTGCTTCTGCCCGGATAATATCTGCACGGGTGATGATCCCAATCAGTCTGCGCCCCTCCACAACTGGTAAGCGACTGATTTGATAGCGGTCTAACAAATACAGCACATCGCTGAGGTTATGGATGGGACTGACTGTCAAAGGATTGCTAGTCATGATTTCCTTCAAGCTGGCGTCTTTTCCAAAATTGCGATCGCGTATTTTTAACAAATCACTTTGTGTCACAATTCCTACTAGCCTGCCATCTTCTACTATCGGAAAACCTCGATGGTGCGAACGGGAGAAAGCCTCTACTGCTTCATCCAGAGACATTTCTGCCTCCAGAGTATCCACCCGTCTTTGCATCACATCTTTTGCTGTTAACTTTGTCAATACTTCTTCAATTGGAGCTTGTTTTTTGATAATGATGCCACTTAACTGTAAAAGTTTGTCATACAGTGATCCAGGCACTATTTTTTCGGCAACTAAGTAGGATGTCACAGAACCAATCATCAAAGGGAGTACCAGATTGAAATCTGTAGTCATCTCAAACACAATCACGATTGCTGTAATTGGCACTTTGGAGACGCCTGAGAAAAATGCCCCCATTCCTGCGAGTGCATAAGTTGTCGGGGAACCTTGTCCCAAGGTATAAAGCTGGAATACACCAATGATGTATCCTAAACAAGAACCCAAAATCAGACTGGGAGCAAATAATCCTCCTGGCGCTCCTGAGCCAAATGCCACCAAAGTCAGGATAAACTGAGCGACAAAGGCGATCGCTGCTATGGAAGCATGAACTTCACCAGTGATAATAAACTCCCGCAACCCAGTATTATTGCGGAAAGATGCTGGTAGCAGGGCAATAACGACACCTGATATAAACCCAGCTAACGCCACCCTCAGCGGTAAGCTGATGTGTAAGTTACGGTAAATTGCTAAACTCGCAATCAGTCCACGATTGAATAATGCAGCCAGTAACCCCGCCAGGACACCTAAAATCAGGTAAAAGGGAATTTCTAGAATTGAGAAAGTGCTGGAGTAATGAGTTGCTGCCAAATCAAGTTGCAGACTGTTACCCCCTAATAGCCGGGAGACAACGCCACCAATAAACGAGGCGATAATGGCAGTTCCTAAAGTTAATCCTGATAAATCTTGGAGTAATTCCTCGACGACAAATATCATACCCGCGATAGGGGCATTGAAAGCCGCTGCCAACCCTGCACCCGCACCTGCTGCAATCATCTGCCGTCGATGATCTGGGGAAGTGGGAACCCAGCGACTCATCCCTGCTGCCAAAGCTGCACCAACATGAACGGTGGGACCTTGTCGCCCTAGAGTTAAACCCGAACCCAAAGTCATGATGGAACTGAGTAACTTTACAGCCGCCACGCGCCATGATAGAGTAACTGGCACATTACCAAGAGAAGCTTTGACTTGTGGAATTCCACCACCTGATGCCTCTGGTGCCAACCTCTCTACAAGTAAGCCAGCCAGAAATCCAAAGCTAAGACCAATAAGTGGTAGAACAACCCATGCTGGAAAAAGGTAGGAAGTATGAACTCGCCATGTTCCTAACCATCCTGTTCCAAATTTGAAAAATACAGCAGATAGGGCTGCGACTAAACCGATAACTGACGCTTCTGCGATCGCTAAACCTCTTCTAGGTTGCCACAAAGCGCGAAAGCTCTGAGAAAGAAAAAGAGGTGACATATCAATTCAAAATTCAAAGTTCAAAGTTCAAAAAAATAAAATCATGAGTTAGGTAAGAAATCCCACTCATACTTTGTTTCTCGGTTCATACCGGAAAATCGGTATTGTAAATTAATGGCGATTTTCCTATTTAAAACTGTTAACCGTTATACTATTGGCGAGCCAAACGCAGCATTTGATGGCTACCTTTTTAAAATTCCCAGGGAACTTCGACAATTTCGCTCTTAATTTCTAAGGCATTTAAGTCATTAACTAAATCATTCATCAATGCATACTGTTTGGCATCTTTGCCTTGTAATGGGTAGATTCTGACTTCTGTTGAGCAAACTCTATAAAGTTCCAAAATTGAATTTCAGTGAAATCCATAATCTAACTCATCACTGTAAACAAACAAAAAATGTCCGCTTCAAACTAAATCAAAGCTTTTGTCTGAAAATGGCAATTTTGGTAACTCGACAGGAATATAACGACCTTGTACCTTACCATTCTCATAATCGGCAGCAAATCGTTGAAAGGCTATTTTTCTGCATTCTTTAAATCCCTCAATTCCTCCATAAACTTCCCAGTTGTAGAGGTGAGGAACAAGGGAAACTCTTTCTATGACGTGGTCATAATCTGTTTTGCCTTTCTCAATTATGACTTTGGGATCAAGATGAAATAAAAGGTCACAAGCTACAGCATCAATGCCCATTTGGTGAGCTTCTGCTACAAAAGAAGCCGCACCAGATGGACAATCCAAAATTTTGCTACTTTGCCAATAAGATAAATCAAGGTTGAAAAATTTTACATATTCTGGTAGAGTGCGCCCAAAAAATACCACTCTGTCAAGTTGGATAGCATCATGGTTATGACTCGAATCGTCCATACCTGCAAAGTCATTTTGAATTTTTAATTTTGCTTGCTAGTACTGGATAGTCCTTCTACTAATAAAGATGGAGTATAGCAAGAACCATTCCAGTCAGCATCGTCACCCAGTTTAACCAATTGTTTTAAAGCTGTATAGACGTTTCCAGCCACCATTGTATCCTTCACACGCCCAATCACATGACCGTTTTGAACGCGGTATCCTAGATCAATGTTGATGGAAAAGTCACCGGAAATGCCGCCATTACCTCCCAGCATTTGATCCACAATTAAGCCATCATCCAGATGGTGAATCAATTCTTGTAGCGATTCAGTTCCGGGCTGAATGAGGAAATTAAATAAACCAGGGGTGGGATAACTTCCTAAACCAGGGCGAAAACCGTTACCAGTGGAGGCAATATTTAACTGGCGTCCGGTAGTGCGATCGCAGTAAAAATGCTGCAACACACCGTCTTGGATAAACACCAAAGACTGAGTTGGGGTGCCTTCATCATCAAAAGGGCAACTGTAAGGTCCCGCCTGGGGGTGTTGGTAGAGAGTGATTGGTGCCATAACTGGTTTGCCTATGCGTTCCCCCCAAGGAGAAGCCCCCTCCAAAACTCGCTTGCCATTCAAAGCTGCTTGTACAGTCCCCCAAAGCATATCAGCAGCTTTAGAAGTAAATAGAACCGGGACGCGACCGTTGGGAGGTGCCACATTTTCTTTTGCCCAAGCCAACCGTTGTAAAATTTGGTGAGCAACTTTCTCTGGCTGGAGGTTACCTCTTTCGGTTTGACCATCAGAAACGTTCAACAAATCGTCACCTCGTACCCACTCTGCATCCACATAGCAGCTGAGAGTGGTGTCGGTGTAGTGGCAATCTAAACCTTTGGTGTTCACGAGTCTGGTGGTTTCGACATCACATTCCCAGTCTGCCGTACAAATGACATCTGGGTATGCATCGCGGATGATGGCGATCGCTTCTTTGCCCCACTCCACCAACTTTTCTATAGGGACATCTTCACCCAAGTCTGGGTAGCAAGGCTTAGAATCACCGTTCAATTCCACGTCTTCAGGTTCATTCAGTTGACTCAAAGCTAAAGCACGTTCCACTAAGGCTTGCGGTTCCACAGGACCATAAGCCACAGCTAATCCCGGACATCCGTTACGCCACAGCCGCAGTGCTGTACCTTCAGATTGGCTGGTTTCTAACTGCTTGAGACGATTTGCTTCAAAAAATACAGGTCGAGAAAGCGATTTTGACTGATAAACTTCAGCCGCTTCTGCACCTGATTTTATGGATAGTTCCAGCAGTTGTTCTGCCAGTGAATTATTTGGTAATTCTTTATACACCATATTTTTGTTGGCTGTGGACGTGGAAATTGCCTTGTAGTCAGCGATGACAGCCCTGACTACAAACCCATTCCCTCAATCAAATTTACGGCAGATTGACCTCTTGCAACAGCCAAAATCCGGCAAAAGATTCTTCTTGAGGATTGGACTGCACCGCGAGAAAATGCACTCCGTTAGCTTTTTGCTTTGCTTCTTCAAAGCCTTTGGCTTCTGCGATTGTTTGGGGATTTTTGATATTCGCCAAAATCCAACTTTCAGTTGCACCGGTTTCCAAAACCAATCTCGCCCCTTGGTCAACTTTCAACCACGCCAACTCTAAACCAGACATCCAACCTGCTATTGGCAATGCTCTGGGTGAATATATCAAAACACCAGGAATCGGGGTTTCGGGGGAAACTTGCGCTATCTCCAAGGGGAAAGCTTCGCTAAAGCCAATCTCCCACTCGTGCATTCCCGTAAAATCCGCACCTTTTAAAGTAACAAATGTCCACTGCTTTCCTTCCAAAGCATCTGGTAAGCGTTGGGGTGAGGATTTCTCCAAGTTTACCGAGGGATTTGTACTCGCTTGATACCCTGGCTCTTGAGGATAGACTTGCTCCACCCGCTGTTGCAGCCATTGTTTCAGCAGCAAAGTGCGGCGACTTGGCTCAGCAGGAATACCCAAATCTTTGCAGGCTTTGGTAATCATGTTGTTCATTTGGCGGCGGAAAAAGCGGATTCTTCTCGGTGTTTCTCCTGCTTTGCCAATTGCTTCTTCCAACGCCGTCCGCAACCACGCTGAATTGACCTCAGTACTGGGGCAATATTTAGCAAAGCGAAACAAAGAATCAATTTTTGTGCGGGTTTCCAAAGGAGTTTGGCATACCAAGACTTCCCAAACTTTTTTCTGGTTTTCGTCCAGAATCGGACGCGAGTAAAAATCGAGTTCCCAAATACTGCCCATATTATGCCGTTAAAGTCAGGTGACTTTATATTTTCGTTATATTTTCATGATACGAGTGTATGGACAGCGTCGAGACATTGGGACAAGAGGACAAGAGTTTTTGGGGTAGCAGGTTTTTCGAGAACTCAGGAATTCATCGGGCGATCAGCTCAATCACTAACGCTGTTGTCTTCATCAAGCCAAGAGCTACAGAAACTCCCGTTAACTTATCGTTAAAATGATGTAGTGTAAATGTCCAAGAAAAACCCAACCCTGGGGGATTTAGGAGGTTCTATGTCCCTGACAGTTCAAGACTTGGAAAAAATGCAGCAGCAGTATCCCCACCATCGGATGGAATTAGTCAAGGGGAATATTATTGTCATGAGTCCATCAGGATACGAGTCAGATGAAGTCGCAGCCGAGGTTATCAGAGTTTTAGGCAACTGGGTTCGACCTCGCAAACTCGGACGGGTAGCTGCTTCCAGCGCTGGTTTCAGATTGCCGAACTCAAATTTACGAGCGCCTGATGCTTCATTTGTGCGAGCAGAACGATTGCGTCGCAGTCCTAAATCGTATGCTCAGTTAGCCCCTGATTTGACGGTTGAGGTAAAGTCCCCATCTGATGATGTAGAGGAACTAAGGGAAAAGATTAGAGAATTTCTTGCACTGGGAACCGGGGTAGGAATTCTCATCAATCCAGATGACAGAATTGTTGAGGTTTACTACCCAGAAAAAGAGGCGTTGATAGTTGGTGATGGTGATATTTTGACAGTTCCTGAACTTCTTCCAGGATGGGAAGTTCCAGTTTCAGATTTGTGGGCACCGGAATTTGATTAAAATAGCATGTCGTTACGACAGCTTGTTGTGATCTAACGACAACTTGTTGTGATCTAACGACAACTTGTTGTGATCTAACGACAACTTGTTGTGATCTAACGACAACTTGTTGTGATCTAACGACAACTTGTGCATTCCTAACGACAGCTTGTTTCTAACCCCTATTTTCTGCGATTAACTTTGCCACCGCCCCGAATCGCGATAGCCTCTTCCAGGTGCGCTTTGCGCAATCGCTCTCAAGCGGGCACTTTGTGCGATCGCACCAGTGTAAATATAAGCACTCATGACTAAAAAGATGGTAATTTAAATTTGGCACGAATACAGCAAGCTACAAAGTCAAGTTGTATTTTTTCAGAATTATTTTTGGTAATTCAGAAAATTGAAGGGATTTCGAGGAAGCCTTATATTAAATGACAACGGCTGATAGATGCCTAACTTATGATCTACTGCCTCAATCCCAACTGCGAGAAACCCCTAAATCCTGATGCCACATTTTGCCAAAGTTGCGGCACACAACTGATATCCCAGTTGCGAAACCGTTATCGCATTATCCAACCACTGGGAGGCGGAGGATTTGGCAGAACTTTTTTGGCAGAGGATGAAGATAAACTGAATGAACATTGTGTCGTCAAGCAGCTAGCACCACAAGTCCAAGGAACCACCGCCCTGCTTAAGGCAACTGAACTCTTTCAAGAAGAAGCACGACGGTTGCAACAGCTTGGAGAACATCCGCAGATCCCGACTTTGTATGCTTACTTTCGGCATGATAACTACTTGTATCTGGTGCAGCAATTCATCCTTGGGCAAACTTTACGGCAAGAGTTGAGACAGCAAGGAACTTTTAGCGAGGAAAAGATTTGGAAACTGTTAAGTGAACTCTTACCCATTCTCAAGTTTATCCACGAACATCAAGTTATTCACCGAGATATTAAGCCAGAAAATATTATTCGTAGATCCCCTCGGGAAGATTTAGTACTCATTGATTTCGGCGTCGCCAAGCAGTTAACAGCGACTTCTTTGCAGCAAACAGGTACAACCATTGGTTCCTTTGGCTATGCACCGATAGAACAAATGAAGTATGGCAATGCGTATGCAGCAAGTGACTTGTTTAGTTTGGGTGTGACTTGCTTTGATTTATTGACAGGAATTCACCCATCTCACCTTTACATGGAACACGGCTATGGCTGGGTGATGCATTGGCGACAACATCTTAAGTCTCCTCTATCTGCACAATTGGTGCAGGTATTAGACAAACTGTTACAAAAAGATATGGAGCATCGTTACCAATCAGCTGATGAACTGCTGCAAGATTTGCATCAAAAGCCACAACCTGCCTCGATTCCACGAGATTTTTCTTTACCACAGCCGCCGTCAAGGATAAACCCGAGACAATCAGTTTTTCCCAGCACTGTTCTTCAACCAAGAATCCAGTTAAAACATAAACTGCTAGCGGGGGGCATTATCCTGCTTTTAGGGTTAGGCGGATATATTTATTGGCAAAGCTTGGGGCATATCCCAACCTTGAGTGGGCATTGGGGCGATGTGAATTCCCTCGCCTTTAGGCGTGAAGGTACTACCCTTGCTAGTGGTAGTGATGACAAGAGTGTCAAAATTTGGAACCTGAATAATAGACAGGAAATCCGCACCCTCAAGGGGCATAAAGACATTGTTTATTGTGTCGCCATTAGCCCGGATGGTCAAACTCTAGTCAGTGGCAGCAAGGATAACACAATTAAAATCTGGAATCTGAAAACGGGAAAGGAAATTCGTACTTTGAAAGGTCATACAGATTGGGTAAATTCCGTTGCCATCAGCCCAGATGGTCAAAATATCGCTAGTGGTAGTTATGATAACACCATAAAAGTCTGGAATTTGAACACAGGGCAGGAATTACAGACTTTGAGGGAGCACACAAGTGCGGTTTTGTCTGTTGCTTTAAGTTCAGATGGTAAAACGCTTGTTAGTGGAAGTGCGGACAGGACAATTAAAGTTTGGAACCTGAACACTGGCAAAGTTCTACGCACCCTAACAACTCATTCAGGTGATGTGAATGCCCTTGCCATTAGTCCAGATGGGCAAATGTTGGCTAGTGCTAGCGATGACAAAACTGTCAAAGTGTGGAAGCTGAACACTGGAAAGGAAATACGCACTCTTGTGGGTCATTCAGCCGATGTGAATGCTGTTGCTTTTAGCCCCGATGGCGAACATATCGCAACTGGCAGTGATGACAAGACTGTGAAAATCTGGAACTTGGATACGGGAGAGATAATAGATACCCTAAAGGGGCATTCAGGCAAGGTTTATGCCGTTGCTTTCAGTCCAGATGGCAAAACTTTGGTGAGTGGTAGTCACGACAAGACTATCAAGATTTGGCAACTGCCGTAGAGATTTGGGAGACTCCCTAACCCCTGTTATCGAGGAGACGGTAGAATAAACCTAATTTTCAAAGCTTCAAAAGACGAAATATGACAATGCATCCCACTCTCCAAAGTGCATTTGCCAATCGGTGCGCTCTCAAAGTGATCAGCGGTTTGAATAACTTCGATGGGCGTAGCGTAGCAGCAACGGTCAAAGCAGCCCATCACGGTGGTGCGACTTTTGTTGATATCGCTGCCGATCCCACCTTAGTACAAATGGCAAAAGAGTTGACAAAATTGCCCATTTGTGTATCAGCAGTCGAGCCAGAGAAATTTGTGCAAGCTGTTGCCGCAGGTGCAGATTTGATTGAAATTGGTAATTTCGATTCTTTCTATGCTCAAGGACGCAGATTTGAGGCTGAGGAAGTTTTAGCGCTGACTCATCAAACCCGCGCTCTCCTGCCTAAAATTACCCTCTCTGTGACTGTTCCCCATATTCTGACACTGGATCAACAGGTACAGCTGGCAGAGGAACTGGTGAAAGCTGGCGCAGACATTATCCAAACTGAAGGTGGTACTAGCAGCAACCCAACTCACCCCGGAGTTTTGGGACTGATTGAAAAAGCTGCTCCCACTTTGGCAGCAGCTTATGAAATTTCTCGTGCGGTGTCAGTTCCAGTGCTGTGTGCTTCTGGTATTTCCAGCGTAACAGCACCCCTTGCTATTGCTGCTGGCGCTACTGGTGTTGGTGTCGGTTCTGCCATTAACCAGCTCAACAGCGAAGTCGCAATGATTGCCGCTGTACGTGGTTTGGTGGAAGCGTTGGGAACGACAAGACTGCTGAGTGCTAAGGGACTTCCAAATTAAAAAATACCCAACTTTTTCTTGTGGGATGGGCTTCTAGCCCGTCCTAGAAACTGGGCGGGCACCCGATGCCCACCCTACTCTTAAAGAGTATAATTTAATTCAGGTATTAGGTTGAGTGATGAGTACCGAATCCTAAGTGTAAAATATTGAACACTCATTGCTTAGGACTGATTACGCCAAGCAATCTTTCAAAGCATAAATCACCTGGTCTTGCTGTTCTTCTGACAATTCTGGGAACATAGGCAAAGATAAAACTTCCTGACAGGCTTGCTCTGCCACTGGCAATTGTCCTTGTTTGTACCCCAGACTTTCATAAACTGGCTGCAAATGTAAAGGGTGGGGATAGTAAACCATTGTGTTTACACCCCGCTCTTGCAATTTGCTGCGAATCAAGTCCCTTTTATTGCCGAGTACACGAATGGTGTATTGATTCCAGACTCCCATACCCCCAGCTAATTCTTGGGGTGCAATGATACCGGGAATTTGATTGAGAAACTGGTGATAACGAGATGCAACTTTTCGCCGCTGATTATTCCAAATATCTAGATAAGGCAGCTTAACTTGCAAAATAGCAGCTTGGATGGCATCCAAACGGCTGTTGACACCGATTTCCTCGTAATAGTATCTATTTTTCTGTCCATGTTCCTTGAGTACTCGTAGCCTTGCCGCGATTTCGGGGTCATTGGTTGTTATTGCGCCACCGTCACCGTAAGCACCAAGATTTTTGGTAGGGTAAAAACTGAAGCAACCGATGTGTCCAATGCTTCCTACCTTTTGCCCTGTCCAACTTGCCCCTGTGGACTGAGCGCAATCTTCTACCACGAGTAAATTATGTGCTTCTGCTACATCTATCAATGCAGTCAGATCTACAGGTTGACCAAACAAGTGAACTGGGATAATTGCTTTCGTTTTCGGTGTAATTGCGGCTGCTACTTGCTCTACATTTAGATTAAACGTAGTAGTGTCGATATCAACAAACACAGGCACCGCACCTACTGCACTGATAACCTCAGCAGTAGCGATAAAAGTAAATGGTGTGGTAATCACTTCATCACCTGCACCAATATTTAAAGCTCTCAGTGCCAAGAAAAGAGCATCGGTACCAGAGTTACAGCCTACACATTCACTCACACCAGTATAGTCGGCAAACTGTTGTTCAAAGTTTGCTACTATTGGACCGCCGATATAACGACCAGAAGATAGAACCTCCAAAACGGCTGCGCTGACTTCTGCTTCAATCATGCTGTATTGTTGCTTGATGTCAAAGGCTGGTATGGAATGTTTTACACTTTGAATCATGAGATTTATCTTAAGTTAAAAATAGATACCGACGTTAGATTTGCGCTTATTGAGCTTTGAATCAAAAACAAGCGTGAAAGTCTTTTTCCCCAAATTCACGCCATTCAAGGGTTTTTACCTAGGTTTTTTATCAAAAAGGCTACCATTTGCTAGGGTGAAAGGAGATGGATATCCACCAAGAACTAATACCTTTAATTAAAGTTCCCAGTGAGTCGTTTTAAAGCGAACAGGGGACAGGGAAAAATCTGTAACATAGAACCCTGTAACCTATACCTTGTAACCCATATACACAAGAGGTAGAAAACCTATGCAGGAGTTAATCAAGCTAGATTTCGTTGATTTGGCTTGTGCTGTTGGATTGATGGGCGCAGCCATAGGTTTATCCGCGTGGGAAAGAATAGGGCTGGAACTAAATTTAGCGATCGCAACAGGGAGAACCATCCTACAACTAGCTGTATTGGGGTATGTTTTAGAGTTCATCTTTGCTTTAGATAATCCTTGGGCAGTTTTGGCGATTTTATCAATCATGCTGACAATTTCGGCAATTGTCGCACGAAATCGCATTACTCAAAAAATACCGCAGATGTTGCCCTTAGTGTGGGGGTCAATTTTCGTGAGTACAACCTTGACAATGGTTTATACCAATGTATTGATTATTCAACCAAACCGATGGTTTGAGCCGCAGTATGTGATTCCTTTAGCAGGGATAGTGTTAGGTAATGCTATGAATGCTGCTGCGCTTGGCGGAGAACGTCTTGTCAGCACCATTAATGCTAGCCACTTGGAAATAGAAACTCACTTAAGCTTGGGGGCAACTCCCCAACAAGCAATTGTACAGTATCGTAAAGATGCTGTTCGCGCTGGATTGATTCCTACTCTTAATCAGATGATGGTCATAGGTATGGTGACGCTACCAGGAATCATCACCGGTCAGTTGCTCAGTGGCGTTAATGCTCGCGAAGCTGCATCTTACCAAATTTTGATTATGTTCATGATTGCTTTTGCCAATTTGCTGACAACTGTGTTAGTCACTCGGGGAATAAGTCGTCAATTTTTTAACTCCGCAGCCCAATTAGTAAGATGAGGGAGCAAGGGGACAAATCAATTCACGCATTCGCTCATTCATCTCTGTACCGCATTACGAATCTCTCCCTCATCCTCCTCATCCCTCACATCTGGTTCACCCTCCTTCCCTTGAGGGTCTCGCAACTTGTCGTTTTTCTTCTGCAAGCAACTGCTGTTTCACAGTATGCAAATTGGCGCGATAGATGAGTAATTTTGGTTGCACTAGCTTATAGAGTTCACTATTTGAATTGACAGCCTCTAGTGGTGCGATCGCCTGTCGCCACAATTGTTGCCTAGCTTTTAATTCCTGCAAGCTGCTTGCCAAAGTTTGACTTTTTTGTGCAGCCGTTGACCCTGCTTGAAACGCCTTTCTCAGTTGCTGAATTTTTTCTGATTGCTTAGACAAACTTGCCGAAAGTTTTTCTGCTTCTTGGTAATAAGGCGACCAAGGAGGAATGGTTTTTAGGGATGCGCTTGCAGCATCAAGTTGCTGTTGTATTTTAGGCAATTCTTTCTCAGACTTGAAACTCAGCTTCAGTTGCCCTAAAGACCTTTGTAACTGCTTGGCGGTTTGTATTTGTTTAGACTCGAACGTCACACAACAGTGGGTTAGGAAATAAGCACTGCCACTAAATACAGCAATGATGATTAAGGCTGCACCTACCAAGATAGTCTTGAGTGAGTATGCTGGCTTTGATCCTAGCAATGTGATTGCCCTTACACCTGCTATCGGAGATGGGCAAGATGAGGGGGATGAGGGGGATGAGGGAGAAATTCCCTGCTCCCCCACTTCCCCTACTCCGTCGCCTCTCAAAGTTAATGAACGTTTGGCGTAAGGAAGCTTCTGTCCAAAAACTCTTAGGAAAAGTTCTACTTGCTGTTTATGGTGTTCCGGTAGCGACTGGAGTGCTTCCTCAAGCACTGTAAATATTGTTTCGATATTGCACTGCACAGCGACTGCGTGTTGAGCTACAATTATCAATTGCTCATTTTTAACCGCACACTTTACTTGGAAGAATCCACCACAAGGGACTTCTGCAAGTAACTGTTCTTGCAAAATTTGCGCTAACAACTGTAAATCTTCCTGCTGGGCTGCTACTTTCGTAGAGCCATCCAGCTGGTCTATATTTTTTCGATTATCTTCGAGCGTGTTAGATGTATGACTTGCGTTTGTTGAATGCAGATACACAGTTTAACCAACCATACTCATAAATACTTTAAAACAAACTTCTAACACAAAATAGTAAGTTTTAACAAAAGAAAAAACTACTTTTCTAAATCTTATCCAGCAAACTCTGTTGATTTTCATAGACCAGGCACAATGCCAAAACTTATCTGTATTTTCAAAATGTTTACTGCAAACTTTCATAATTTGAGTAACAATATAAAATTTCGGTAAAAAACAAAAAAAATCTAATTATTGAACTTTATTATTTTCATTAATGATGCTAATGAAATATACGGAAGATACTGTATTTTTTGTCTTTAGCTTTGAAAGATTTAATTTCTGTGAAGCAATGAATCAGTCTGATACAACTACGACTCAAGATAGAACAGAATAAAGTCTAAAAGAGAAAGGATGAAATACTTCATCCTTTGGGTAAGCTATCCTAACTCTATGTTTGTGTCATAATTAAGCTTGAGTGTAGAGAAAAATTGTTATGTAAAAATTTAAATTACTTAACTCACGACTCTAAAAAAGCGAAATTATCTAAAAATGAGGGTGTCTTTGATGTTGGCTTGTATCAAGGTTTATTGACAAAGAGGGTAGAGAGGCGCGATACTAGCAAATTTACTGATGCAATTCATATACGTCTTGTTTACTTGGAAACAACAAGTGTTTTGATAGAACATAAATTTCCGTTATAGACTGAATTAGTTAAAATTGATCAGGGAAAATAAGTATTTCTAGCCAAAAAAAGCTTTATCCTGCAACTAGGGTGCAGCGTCAATGTTTGCGACAGCACCGCAGCAAAGAATGAAAATGTGGTAAAAAAGGTGTGTGTCAATGGATTTGTTAGAGTACCAAGTTAAGGAATGGTTGGCAAAAATAGGCATTCCTGTATTGCCTTCGCAACGAATTGACCATCCCACGGATTTAAAACGTTTAAAAATTAGCTACCCGATTGTTCTGAAATCTCAGGTGCATGCGGGTGAAAGAGCAAAAGCGGGTGGAGTCAGGTTTGTAGAAACGACTATCGATGCGATCGCCGCCGCACAAAATATATTTCATTTACCCATTTTGGGGGAATTGCCACAAGTGTTACTGGCAGAAGCTAAGTATGACACTGAACAAGAATTTTATCTAGCTGTAGTTTTAGATACAGCAGTCTGCCGACCTGTACTTTTGGGTTGCACAGAAGCAGACGATATTGATTGGGAATCAGCCAGCGAGAAAATGCAGCACGTCGTCGTTGAACAAGAATTTTCCCCATTTTATGCTCGACGACTGGCGTTGAAAATGGGCTTGCAGGGTGAATTGATACAGTCTGTCAGCACTGTTATCGAAAAGATGTACCAGTTATTTGTAGAAAAAGACTTGGACTTGGTGGAAATTAATCCCTTGGGTGTGAGTTCCTCCGGTCAAGTTATGGCGCTGAATGGTAACATCAGCGTCAACGAACGGGCAATTGGGCGTCATTCAGATATGGCTCAATTGACAAGAAAAATGGTAAAAAATTATACTAGTAGCGAGACAATCAGAAATTTGGGCGACTGGGATGTCGTAGAAATGCACGGTAAAATTGCCATTTTGGGTAATGGTGCTGGATCGGTAATGGCAACTTTAGACTTAGTGGTTAATACTGGTGGAAAGCCTGGTGTGTGTTTGAATTTGCGCCATGCGTCTGTTACCGAAACTTCACCAACCACCTTTAGGAGTCGCTTGGAAAAAGCTTTAAAAAACTTGAGTACTGACAAAAGTATTCAAGTGATACTGATTAACTTCCTGGGTAGTATTTCTCAAGCGGGCGAAGTTTCTGAAGTCATTGGCAACTTTGTGGAGAATAGCACTCTGGAAGTTAAACCATATATGGCAAGGTCTAATGGCAACAAAAACCGTCGAGAGAGCCATTTTCCGCGCTTAGTAGTCCGTCTTGCCGGTTCGGAGTTCGAGACAGCAAGGAAATACATAGCAACACTGAAAACCCCAACAGATGGGTCTATAGTGGTGGTAGAAAATTTGGATGAAGCGGTAGCAGAAGCAGTGCGTCTTGCTAAGTCCACAGCATACAACAGAAGGTTTTGACCAATTAACCTGTTATGAATTTGACACCAGACAGCAAAGTGTTACTCCAAGGCTTTTGTGAATATATCACAGCAACTCATGTTGCTCAAATGAAAGCTCAAGGCACAAATTTGGTAGGTGGGGTCGATCCTGGATGTGGTGGACAGCAAAGATACGGTTTGCCAGTATTCGACTTGGTAGAGGAAGTCGTGGGGCAATTCGGAGCTATTGATACGACAATCATCTGCGTACATCCGTACCAAGTCCTAGATGCAGCACTAGAAGCGATCGCATCTAATATCCGCCAAATCATCATAATCTCCCCTGGCGTGCCACCCTTGGATATGGTGGAATTACTTCGCGAAACCGAAGCAACCGAAACCCTGATAGTAGGACCAAATAGTCCTGGGATCATCGTACCAGGGAAAATTCTGTTGGGGACTCAACCCAGTGAATTTTACACGCCTGGTTCAGTAGGTATCCTCAGTCGCAGTACCACTCTCACCTACGAAATTGCCAGGGAATTAACCAATGCTGGCTTAGGACAGTCGATTAGTGTCAGCATTGGTAGTGATGCGATCGTTGGTTCGTCTTTTCTGCAATGGCTACAAATATTAGATGAAGATGAAGCCACAAAAGCAATTGTTTTAGTTGGTCAACCAGGTGGTGGTCGTGAAGAAGCCGCAGCGCGATATATTGCGGAAGCAATTGATAAACCAGTCGTTGCTTATATTGCAGGGACACAAGCACCACCCGTTAAACATTGGCGTCAAACTGGAACTTTAGCGGCTGTCATCGGACGCGATCCTGATTTTGGCACAGCAAAAAGTAAATTAGCCGCTTTTTCTCAAGCAGAAGTTCCAGTCGCCGAACGTCCTTCTCAAATTCCAGAATTAGTCAAGAAGGCAATGAAATAGTCATTGTAGAGACGCGCCATGGCGCGTCTGTACATCTTCATTAGTCATTAGTGTAATAACTATTGACTATTGACTATTGACTCATTAGTGCTTTTGTCGCTGACTCTCCTGCAAGTCTTATCTGCTTTCTCAAGTGGAAGTTTAACAATACCAAAACACTGAACTCTGCCAACAAAGCCATAAAAATTGTTGGCGTCGAAGCGTACTCCAAACTTGCCCAAGGGAAAGTCGAAAACAGCCACACAATAGCGTATTTGGAAGAGTCAACATGAAGCATTCCTAAAATCAGTGGTGGCAAGAAAATTGCTGCACCAATAGTACCAATTGCCCAGAAAGAACGCTTAGCAGTTTTCATCAACAGCATCCTCTGCGCAAGCGTGGCGTAAATCATTATTAAAGTGATAAACAAAGCCACACCCAAGATGGCATTTAACCTACCAACATCGTTAATTAGCCAATTTAGGTTTCTGGTATGATGAACATTCAAAACAGGTGCTAGTAAAATCCAAATGACTAATGGAGTCGTCATCATCACAAGATGAATCACCATTGCCACTAATGGAGGGCTTTTTTCACCTAAAATCAAATCCAGCAACAAAGAATTTTTCCAAACACTTTGATGACCAGAAAGATTATGGTGTCGATACCTTGCCCAATCTTGTACTGTTTGACGGTGAGGCGAGAGAATTGCAATTAAACCAAACAACAGCACGAAGTTGAACAAGACTAACCAAATAAAATTCTGTTGTATTTGGAAATTTACATCATGAATACAAGAACTCAACTTGTATCGAGAGGTAGAGGGACAGTAGTTTTCTATATACTGTAGAGTAAATCCCCAAAGAACGACTTGGGAACAAGCCACCAGAAAATAACTTTGACCCTTGCTGAAGATGGTAGCGTTTGGATTACGGAAACAACGCTTTAGTGCTTGCCAAATCAAGTAAGTCCACAAGCCATAATTCAACAAGTGTAAACCAATCAAACCGACAAGATTTGTTCCTATCGGCATATAAAAAAACTGCACTTTTTCGATGAGTTCAGAGTTATATCGCCTGAAAAACAGGTTTGGGAACAGGTAATGGGTTATGTCAAATGGGCTTAACAGGGTGAACCAAGCAGTAGAATAGTTTAAAGATGAACCAGACAACGCTATTCGCATCGTCACTATCAAAAATAATAGAACAGCACCACTACCCAACCAAGGTTGAAAACCACTGATCCCACGACAACATAAACCAAAAAGCAGTGCAGCGCTGTAGAAGAAAATGCAGCCAGCAACCAGGACAGCCCAGAAGCTTAATATGTAACTTGTGGCAATATTGGCAGCACGTCCAGCAATGAAATGTAAAGGTGTTGCTGTGAATATGAACAGGTAAATTAAGATGGGAACACCCAGCATTTTACCAGTCAAAATACTTGTTTCCGATTGGGGAGTGAGGCGAATAAAGTTGAGTGTACCGCGCCGTTCTTCCGTCGCTAAATTATTAATCAGTAAATAAGTGCCAGCCACTAACAGCGTGAAAATAAAAATCACACTCAGCGAGAGGAATATGTATTCCCAATGTTCCCGCCACCACACTTGCATATCAAGTTGGTCTGTGGGACAGAAATTATTGGATAAATAACTCTCAAAATCAGAATTTTTTGTCTTTACTTGCGCGATTTGTGCTTGAAGTTGTTGTATTCTATTAGAGTTGAGTGGTTGAGTATTTCTATAACCATCTAATTGTCGATGAAGGTCATTAGATTGTCGAAAAATCTCACTTCGTTCCTGTTCGTAAAATGAACGAAGACGACAGTACTTGCCGAAAAGTGAATATCTCTCACCAGGTAGTTCCCGTAATTGATAAAGGAATAGTACCAGTTGACCAATTAACGATATCCCAACTGCAATTGCTACGTTAAAACCTTTGAGGCGTCCTTTCAGTTCTCGGAATAATTGAGGATTCCAATCGCCTACTCGGTCTATTAAATGGTGTATCATCATAAATTCTCCATACTACCACAAGAAATTAAAATCTCTGGCTTATAGCTAAAGTCGGTTAAAACAGACAAAAGTTCTCCGTTTTTTCAATTAACTTGCCTTGAAAATAAGGCACCTATGCTGAAGGCAGAAGGAAGAACCAAAATCATCCTTCTTTGTGAACTTTTGCTCATGGAGTAAGATTGCAAAAGTCAATTGGATGAAAATAAAACCACAGATTAACACATCTATTCATATGAAAACCGCTGTAAGGTATAAGGTAAATGTGCCTTTTTGCCTTGTCGGCTATGGCGGCTTCACTCTGGAAACACAAGCAGTGAATGTGTAGTCTATAGCTAGATATCCTTACTTTTATCAAAAGTGTCACGCCATGCCAGTGATCACGATTCGGGAAGAAGGAAAAACCGAAACCGGATTTGAGGCAACTCTCAGATTTGCAGGGGAAGAATACTTTGTTACCATTACTGAGCCATTCACTACCAAGGAAGAAAAAGAACTGGAGTGGTATTTTGAAGAGTGGCTGGAGTTTCCCTTTAGTGATACTACTATTGCCGAGAGGGCAGCAGGAAGTATTAAAAAGTACGGTGAAAATTTATTTAACCAAGTTTTTACGGATAGAAGTGCCTACAGCGAATATCAGCAGCTACGCAGAGGGCATAATCCGCTACAGATAGAAATTGTGGGTAAAACCCCGGAATTTCAAGCACTGCACTGGGAGGCGCTGTGGGAACCTGGTTTTCCGCGACCACTGGCGGTAGACTGTGTGATGGTACGCAAGAGTATTAAACGTGGGGCAAAGCAGGCGGATGTTCCACAGTCGCCAGTGATTAATTTGCTGGTGGTGACAGCGCGACCGAATGAAGAACAAGATGTTGGTTATCGTACCATTTCCCGACCACTGATTGAGGCGATTGAAAATAGTCGGTTGGCGGTAAACGTGGAGTTATTGCGTCCGGGTACTTATGAAGCACTCGCAAGACATCTGGAAGAAAAAGGCGCGGGATTTTATCACATCATCCATTTTGATGCCCACGGGGCGTTGATGAAATATCAGGAGATCCAGAATGAGGCAACGGCAAAGCCCTATGCTTATCAGGTGAGATGGGGGCGTTATGATTTGCAACGGTACGACGGGGTGAAGGCGTTTCTGTTTTTGGAAGGGGAAACTAAGGGCAATGCTGATCCGGTGGAGGCGACGGAGTTGGCGGATCTGTTGACGCATAAGGGAATTCCTGTGTGTCTTCTCAATGCTTGTCAGTCGGGGAAGCAGGTGAAGAACCCCACCCCCAGCCCCTCCCCGCCAGCGGAGAGGGGGGCACCTACTGCCGGGGACGCGGAGAATGATTACAGAGAGACTAGTCTGGGTAGTCAGTTGATGGCGGCGGGGATGCAGATGGTGGCGGCGATGGGGTATACCGTCACTGTGGATGCTGCCAAGCTGATGATGCAGCAAGTTTATACTCATCTGTTTGATAACAAGGAAATCAGCGAAGCGATACGGCTGGGTAGGCTGGAACTTTTTCATGACAAGAAGCGCAAAGCTTATTTCAACCAAGAAATTGATTTGGAAGATTGGTTGCTACCTGTGGTTTACAGCAATCAAGCGGTAAAGTTCAACCTGCGGGAGTTTACCTTTAACAGCAAGAAGGCTCACACTGTAGCTGTACCCAGGTCAGTGTTGAGATGAATTGCGCGTGAGTTGACGACTGTCCTCTGACCAATGCGATAGCGAGGGAAGAGGACATGGAGGAAACGAGCAAAATATTTATTTTGAGTTGACATATTTCTCATTGTCTATGTTACCATGAACACGTCAACACGGTAAGGTCGATACCATGTATAGAGCAGTTAAAGTTAGAATTTATCCTACAGACGAGCAAGAATCCTATCTAGCTCAGTGTTTTGGGAATACTCGATGGTTGTGGAATTATATGCTTAATGCCACAACTTGCGCGTATAAAGAAACTGGGAAAGGTCTTTCTAAAGCAGCAATGGATAAATTGCTTCCGGGATTGAAAAAAGAATATGAATGGTTGGGACTTGCGTACAGTCAAGTCTTGCAACGAGTCACATTTAATCTTTCAAGCGCTTTTGTCAATTTCTTTGAAGGACGTGCTAAATTTCCTAACTTTAAATCTAAACATGGTAAGCAATCTATTCAGTATCCCCAAAATGTGAAACTAATGCCAGATGATTCTGTAATTAAGTTTCCAGGGTTATTGGGGTTAATGAAAACTGTGTTCCACAAACAACTACCGGATGCAAAATTCACGACTGTAACAATCTCAAAAAGTGCAGATAGTAGGTACTATGCTTCTATTCTTTTTAACCAAGAGGATACACCAGTAGTAGCAATTAGAGAAGCTATTGGAGTTGATTTGGGATTGAAAAATTTTGCGATAACTTCGGAGGGGTCAAAATACGACCTACCTAAAAAGCAATTAGCGCTCTTAGAAAAGAATAGAAAACGAAAACAAAAGAAATTAGCCAGGAAGACGGATAAAACATCTAAAAAACGTCGGAAAGCTAAACGTTTAGTTGCAAAAGTTACGAGCATTATAGCGAGAGTCAGGGAAGACTTTCTACACAAGCTATCTCGCAAAATAGCATACGAAAACCAAGTGATTTGTGTAGAAGATTTGGCGGTTAAGAACATGGTTAAAAATCCCAACTTGGCAAAATCGATATCAGACCAAGGTTGGGGAATGTTTCAAACCATGCTCAAATACAAAGCGGAAAGATTTGGTCACACCTATCAAGAAATAAATCGTTTCTTCCCATCTTCTCAGCTTTGTAGCGAGACTCTACTACCAATCCCAATGCTGCAAAAAGGATATGATTCATTGGGAGTTAGATTTGTAGATTGTCCACACTGCCAGAAACAGCATGATAGAGACATCAATGCTGCAATAAATATTAGAAACGAAGGATTGCGAATTTTGGCGTTAGGAACTAGCGCTTCTGCCCTTGGAGGAGATGTAAGACCAAAGTCTTCAGGACGTAAAAAATCCATGAAGTCTGAGGCAATCTCCATTGAATTGGGAAGCCCACACCCTATCTGTACTCAGATGGATGTTGGGTAGTTCACGCCACAAGAAGAGGAGCAATTTTGGCAAACTGAAGGTGAAAGGTATCGCTTCACGCCGCCGGAATATGGATTTTTCGGGCGAGATTTGGAGATTCTGAAAATTGAAAAGTCGTTGCTGCGGCACAATATCTTGCTGTTGCAGGGAATGGGGGGAACGGGGAAAAGCACCCTGCTGAGATATTTACGCCAATGGTGGCAGAGGACGGGTTTTGCAAAAGATGTGTTTTATTTTGGCTATGACGAGAAGGCGTGGAATTTAGAGCAAATCATTTGGGAAATTGGCAACCAAATTTATGATAGGTTTGACAATTTCCATCGGATGCTACCAGAAGCGAAAAAGCAAAAATTACTCAAAACACTCCGCGCTGAATCCTATATTTTGATTCTGGACAATTTAGAATCAGTGACTGGGCAACCCCTGGCGATTCAAAATACCCTACCAGAGGCGGAACGCAACCAAATCAAAGATTTTTTGACGCGGTTGGTAGGGGGAGAAACGCGGGTGGTGCTGGGTTCCCGCAGTCGTGAAGATTGGTTGCAACCAACGACTTTTAAAAGCAATATTTATGAGTTGCAAGGGCTAGACAAAGAAGCGCGTTCTGACTTGGCACAAGCAATTCTCCAACGCCACGTCACAGAAAAGCGTATTCCCAGTATCCGCCAAGACGACAATTTTCAGCAGTTGATGAAACTGTTAGCGGGGTATCCTTTGGCGATGGAAGTGGTGCTGGCGAATTTGAAAAATCAATCACCCAAGGAAATACTTGCGGCGTTGCAGTCTGCTGATGTGAAGTTGGATACGCCCAGTGAGGAGAAGACGAAAAGTATTCTCAAATGTGTGGAATATTCCCACAGCAATCTTTCACCAGAAGCGCAAAAGTTGCTGTTGTGTTTGGCTCCTTTTAGTGCGTTTATTAACTGCCGTCATATTCATAATTATATTAAGGAATTGCAAATACTGGAACCATTCAAAGATTACCAGTTTGAGAAATTTGATGAGGCAATTCAAGAAGCGATTAACTGGGGTTTGCTCTCACCGATGAACCTCACCCCCAGCCCCTCTCCTACAAGGAGAGGGGGGGAGGAAGATTCACCCTTGCTGGCAATTCAACCTGTTTTTCCCTACTTTTTGAAGACAAAGTTAGAGGTTCTTGATAAGCAAACCCGTGAAGCTTTGCAGAAGGGATTTAAAAACCACTATCAAGACTTAGCACGTTCTTACAACAATTTGATGGAATCAAAGGACGCGCAAGAGCGGGAATTGGGGAGAGAGTTCTGCCGATTGGAGTATGAAAATCTCTATAATGCGCTGCAAATTTGTTTGGAGAAGCAAGAGAGTATCAGCATATATTTTTGTTTGAAGAAATACTTTGATTTGATGAACGATAACCAAAGTAACCTGAAGTTGGCAGAAATGGTTTGTCAACGTTTGGAGAAGTACCCACCTGCATTTATCAAAGGGAAATTGGGTTATCAGATACCCTTAGCAATTGCGAGACTAGGTTGGTGTCAACTGTCAGCAAAGCAGTATCAGCAAGCAAGAATCTCCTACGAGAAGACTTTGCAACTGTATGATGCGCTTGAAGGTGAAGCAGAAAGACAAAAACAACTTTGGAAAGCTGTTTCCTACCACGAGTTGGGAAGAGTAGCCCAAGCATTGCGCGAATTTGAAGAGGCAAGGCGCAATTACCAACAAGCTTTGCAAATCTATATCGAATTTGGCGATCGCTACTCTTGTGCCTCCACCTACCACAATTTGGGAGCAGTAGCCCAAGCATTGCGCGAATTTGAAGAGGCAAGGCGCAATTACCAACAAGCTTTGCAAATCTATATCGAATTTGGCGATCGCTACTCTTGTGCCTCCACCTACCACAATTTGGGAGCAGTAGCCCAAGCATTGCGCGAATTTGAAGAGGCAAGGCGCAATTACCAACAAGCTTTGCAAATCTATATCGAATTTGGCGATCGCTACTCTTGTGCTGTCACCTACCACGAGTTGGGAAGAGTAGCCCAAGCATTGCGGGAATTTGAAGAGGCAAGGCGCAATTACCAACAAGCTTTGCAAATCTATATCGAATTTGGCGATCGCTACTCTTGTGCTGTCACCTACCACGAGTTGGGAAGAGTAGCCCAAGCATTGCGCGAATTTGAAGAGGTAAGGCGCAATTACCAACAAGCTTTGCAAATCTATATCGAATTTGGCGATCGCTACTCAAGTGCTAGCACCTACCACCACTTGGGAAGGGTAGCCCAAGATTTGCGCGAATTTGAAGAAGCAAGGCGCAATTACCAACAAGCTTTGCAAATCTATATCGAATTTGGCGATCGCTACTCAAGTGCTAGCACCTACCACCACTTGGGAATGGTAGCCCAAGCATTGCGCGAATTTGAAGAGGCAAGGCGCAATTACCAACAAGCTTTGCAAATCAAAATCGAATTTGGCGATCGCTATTCTTGTGCTAGCACCTACCACAATTTGGGAATGGTAGCCCAAGATTTGCGGGAATTTGAAGAAGCAAGGCGTAATTACCAACAAGCTTTGCAAATCAAAATCGAATTTGGTGATCGCTTTGAATCAACCATTAGACCTCATTTCTACTGAAATAGTCTTTCGTTCTTTATACCATTTCTCTCAAGCTGTTCTACGTGGTGATGTCAGTGACGCTGTTCCTTATCTTGTGGAACGTCAAAAGCTGTTTGGATTAGTCAAAACTAGGCGTAAGCGTCATCGAGAGATTGACGCTTACACCCAACAAATTTGGGCTTTATCTTCTTAAGTTGACACCAATGAGCATTGCTGTGCCCCTACAGTACTGCCGTGTGTTCTAGCCAATTGAAAACTGCTGGAATCAACTTTTCCCATATTTTACCAACTTTGGTGGTAAAATGATGTGTCAAAATTAAAAATGGGAAAGTTTATTTGCTTATAGCACAATACGGTTCGTCTAAAAATTTATCGCCCTGCTAACAATGCTTGTGTAGCAGACTCTCCTGCTAATTTCGCTTGGCGTGTCAACTGGAAGGTTAACAATGCTAAGATGCTCAACTGAGCTAGAAGAGCCATAAAAATTGTGGGAGTCGCAGCCTCTGAAATACCCACCCAAGAAAAACTTGTTAACAGCCACAAAATTGGAATTTTATGTGCTTGAATGCCTAGTATTCCTAACACCATCGGTGGTAAAAACATTGCTACTGTTACGGTGCCGATAGCCCAGAAAGCACGCTTAGGAGTTTTCATCAACAGCATAAGCTGAGTGAGAGTGGCGTAAATCATTATCAAACTTATGAACAAAGCTACAGCCAAAAGTGCCTTCATCTTATCAACAAGGTTAACTTCCGCAGGATGATACCAAAGTAAAATCCCCACTAATAAAGGGGTTACAGCGATGACAATATTCATGCCTATTGCCAAAATAGCTGGGCTTTTTTCACCCCAAATTAAATCTTCTAACAAAGAGTTTTTCCGAGAAGAACTATTGCTACTCGTCACATTTTGGTGTCGATACCTTGCCCAATCTTGTACAGTTTGACGGTGCGGTGAGAGAATTGCTATTAACCCCAGAAATACCAACAAATTCAAAGGATATAGCCACGTTAAGTATCTTTGCACATCATATAAAGTAATGCCATTGATATTTTGGTAAACCCCAAAGTAAAATCCAAAGTTGACAAGTTGCAAACAAGCCATCCAGAAATAACTTTGCCCTTTGCTTAAAATAGTAGAGTTGGGGTTACGAAAACAACGCTTGAGTGCTTGCCAAATCCAATAAGTCCACAACCCATAATTCAATAAGTGCAAACTCACAATACCAACAATACTTTTCCCAATTGGCAAGTTAAAAAACTGCAATTGTTTTAGCGGTCCACCATTGTATATATTGAACGATTTTGGGAAGAGATAATTGGTTATATCCAAGGGACTGAATATTCTAAACAAACCAGTGTCAACGATATTTGTGCCTTCAGATGCCAAACCTAGAGTTAGTAACAAAAATAATAGAACAGTACCACTACCTAACCAAGGTTGAAAACCACTGAACCAACGGCAACATAAACCAAACAGCAGTGCAGCACTGTAGAAGAAAATGCAGCAAGCAGCTAGTACAGCCCAAAAGCTCAATATGTAACTTGTGGCAATATTGGCAGCACTTCCAGCCAAGAAATGTAAAGGTGCTGCTGTGAGGATGACTAGATAAATTAAGATGGGAACACCCAGAATTTTGCCAGTCAGAATACTCGTTTCCGACTGGGGAGTGAGGCGAATAAAATTGAGTGTACCGCGCCGTTCTTCCGTCGCTAAGTTATTAATAAGCAAATACGTGCCAGCAACTAACAGTGTGAAAATAAAAAACACACTTAGCGATAGGAATATGTATTCCCAATGTTCCCGCCACCACATTTGCATATCAATTTGGTCTAAAGGACAAAATTGATTGCTTAAGGTTTGGTGGATATTATGTTGTTTGTATTTTACTTCTGTTATTTGTGATTTAACTTGCTCAAGTTTTACCTGGTTGAACTCACTAGAACTGCTATAGCGACGAAATTGTTCTTGCAGCTGTTGATATTGTATTGACAGTTCTCTGTCAAGTTTGATTCTTGCTTGCTCAAAAGTTAAACCTATTTTGCAGTATTGTGCGTACATCGGGTAGCTTTCGCCAGGAAGTTCCCGCAATTGATACAGGAAAACGACCAACTGAACAAGTAGAGATGTCACAATCGCTATCACAGCCGGAAAAACTTTCAGGCGACCCTTAAGTTCTCGTAACAATTGTGGATTCCAATCGCCGAGTTTTTCTATAAAGTTGATTATCATTTGAAAGAAACTCCACAATTAAGTGAATCAATTTGCATCAAAGTTCGTCGTTTAGACGCTTCAAACAGCGCGTCTCTACAAATGACTAATGACTCATCAAGATGCTTGCTTATGACCTAGTTTGAGGAAAATTGTTTCTAGGTCTTCTTGGGTACAGTGAAAATCAGTCAGAGGAACACCAGCTTTAACAAGCGATCGCAACAAATCTGCACAATCTTCCTGTTTTCCAGAAAAATTTACGCGCACACTATTTTTTGTAGACATCACCTCCCACTCTTCCACGAAAGGATTATTTTTGAGTTCGCCTAAAAGTTCGTCTAACTTCCCTAAAGTCGATATGACAATTTGCTGGCGCGCAAGACGCTGGTAGAGTTGTTGTAGAGATGCACTTTCTACCAAGAAACCGAGTTCCATAATTCCCACTGAGGTACACAGTTCTGCCAAATCACTGAGAACGTGCGAGGAAATTAATATTGTCATCCCTGCTTCTTGCAACACTTTGATGATTTCACGAAACTGCATCCTGGCGATTGGATCTAATCCTGAAACTGGTTCATCCAGCAGCAAGACAATGGGTTCGTGGATAATTGTTCGCGCCAAACACAAACGCTGTTTCATTCCTCGCGATAGGGTGGAAATCAAGCTATTGCGTTTATTACCGAGTTGTATGAGTTCTAAAACTTCGTGTAGGCGTTGAGTGCGGCGTGGTTCTCGTAATTTATAAAGTCGGGCAAAATAATCTAGGTAATCCCAGACTGTGAGTTCGTCGTACAGCGGATAGTCATCGGGTAAGTAGCCTAGACGACGCTTGAGGGTGGGGTTGGTTTTGTCGCGTCGTAGGCGATCGCCATTAATATAAATCTCACCCGTAGTTGGTTCCTCAGCAGCAGCCAACATCCGCATGAGAGTCGTTTTCCCTGCACCATTTGGACCAATCAGTCCGTAAACTTCACCCGCTTCTATTTCTAAATCAATATCATTAACGGCAACGTGTCTGTCAAATTGCTTCGTCAGTCCACAGGTGCGAATTGCCAATTCTTTTGTCATAGCTACTGGTGCGGTTTGGAATTATACTGAGTTGCATTCAGTCATCTAGACTGAAATTTTAACGCGCACGACACTGTCAACACCCCTGCCCTACGGTGAGGGGGCTTAAGCGCCTCAAACCGATAGGATTAGTTGACCAGACTAAGTACCTTGAGTACTACGTTAACGGCAAGTGTTCAAGTCCTACCTCGGAATGCGTAGCCAGTTCCAAGCTCTAGAAATCAGGGATTAAACAGGTTTAAAGGGTTAAGCCAGTGTCTTTGATATAGTTACCGACCGTTAACATTGTCGAGGCTAACATTACTCCCGCGAGGGAAGGCTCGAATGAGCAAACCGTTATGCGTACAGGTGAGTCCAGTCCTGAAGGAGGGTTTCCCTCCGCAGGGAACTGGCTCTCCCGTTGGGGTGAAAGATTTGAGATGGTAATTGTCCCGTCGAAAGTACATTACAAAAGTACACCGAGTCAAGTAACCCCAAGGCGGTAATGGATCGTAAAAAATGTAAAGCCGTCCTAGAAGGACGGGGTTTCTACCCACAGTTTTCGATGACATAGAGAACTGTCCACATCTAGCGCGTCTGGTAGCCTACCCTGTTTGTTTTGCTGTGATTGTTCAATAACAGTCAGCGTAGCTTCTGGCTACAGTATTTGTCAGGCTTGTTTCGGAAATTGAAACTAGTTTTAATGAAAACTTGATTTTCCTACTAGGCTTTGCAGATTTTTTACTTTAAATATATATAAATTTATATCTATAAATTTTTGTTTAGAATTAAGCAAAATAATCCCCTTCCATGCCGAACTTGGAAGGGAATGATCTCAAAAACTATTTGAAAACTTAAATTTTGAATTTATTGCCGCAGTATTAATATGCGACAGGTGGCGTTAAGAGAGTACCCTGACTTCCATTATGAGATACTTCACTAATCGCATAGCGGTGTTCGGGAGCAGGATAGCCAGCTTGACCAAAGGTTTCGCTGATGGCTTTGTTAGTGTCGAAATACACCTGCCAGTAGTGTTCATTATTCGTGTATGGACGTACTGCTAGTACGGTTCCCGCCAAGTTAAACTCCAGAATATCTACCTCTGGTGCTGGATTTGTGATAACGTTAGGAATTTCGCTAATTCTGGCTTTCAAAAGGCGAATGGCATCGTTGTGATCCACACGATGGTGGAGTTGGGCAACGAGGTCAACGCGACGGTAAGAATTGGCTGAAAAGTTTTGGATGTTGTCTGCAAATATCTTGTTATTGCCGACAATCGTCAAGATGTTATCGAGCGTATTAATCGAAGTTGTGAACAGTCCAATTTCTGTAACCGTACCTGTGACACCTGCAGCTGTAATGAAATCACCAACTTTAAACGGTCGAAAGATAACTAAAAACGCACCTGCTGCAAAGTTTGCCAGTAGTCCACCCCATGCGGCACCAATAGCTATGCCAGCAGCAGCTAATAATGCTGCAAACGAGGTTGTTTCAATCCCAAAAAAGCCGAGAAGTGCAACAACAAGAACGATTCTTAGCGTGACGCCAATGATATTGAGAAGATAGCTAACGATTGTCGCATCAACATGCTGGCTTCTGAAACCACGTCGTACTAGCCTTAATGCAAAGTCAATCAATTTTTGACCGACGATCCATAAGGCGATCGCACCTAGAAGCTTTAGTCCAAATTCAGTTAACAGTTGGATAGCAACCTGGCTGATCTTATTGAGCTCCATAAACTTTTCTCTGCTTGAGAGGTTATAACAAACATACAAGGAAATAACCCAAAGATTGCGTATAAATACTTTTTTTTTATTTTCCTGATAGCCTGTACTGCAACAAAGCATTTACAAACAGCCTCTCAATTTCTGCAGCAAGTGACAAAAAGCGCCCCAAAAAGCGGAGCGCTTAACACCATTCACACGCGAGCATCAACAAACTTGAATTGCGTCATGCCTCTATCAAGGCTTTCAATTTGTCACTAAAAAAACCTGTTTTAGTTTTTGCCTTGCCTGGATCGGCTAATTAATCCAAATAACAGCCATCCAACCTAATCCGTAGTTTCATCACCAGGGCGATACCCGAATAATTCTACATGAGTCTTATAAACAAACCAGGTTTGCTTGGCTTCACCCTGCTTGGTTGGAATTGGGTCGTTGAATGTGACTTTCCAATAGTCCCTTAGATATTCAGACTCATCAGATCTTTGGTCATTATTTTCATAAAGCTCAACAGACAAAACCGAAAATTCGCTACCTTTCTCTAGAGATTCAGTTTGTTGGTCGTTTGGCAGTTCAGATGCTTGTCGTCTCCAGTCTTGCTTGAAAGTCGTACCGTCATTTATGACCTTTAAAATACTGCTGCTATTAACGATAGCTGGATTAACAGATTTATTTGTTAAATCACCTAGGCTAGGAGTTGTCATGTTCTTGCTTCCTTAATTCTTGGCTTCAAAACCGTAGATACACATCCGCACACACGGCTTAGTTGATTTAACTTTAGACAGCAAATGTCAAGAACTTGGAAACATTGGTTGTGTCGCAAAAATTTGTTGAAGTTTGATATACATTTTGAATTCCAAAAACCGCTCATTGGTAGTGCAGCCATTGACGCTACGGGCAAACCTCTGCCAGCTGCCAGAGTACTTGCCACCAACAGTATCGCTTCCTGCACTACTCGGTTTTACTACGAGCTTGTCGCGCTTGTTCGGCAGACTGCCGCATCTCCTTCAAAATCTCCTCTTGCTCCAGTTGAGCCAGTCGCGCTTGTTCAGCAGCCTGTCGCGCTTGTTCAGCAGCCTGTCGCGCTTGTTCAGCAGCCTGCCTGATTTCTTCTGCAGCGTGTCGCGCTTGTTCACTAGCCTGCCTAATTTCTTCTGCAGCCAGTCGCGCTTGTTCCCTAGCCTGCCTAATTTCTTCTGCAGCGTGTCGCGCTTGTTCAGTACCCTGTCGCTGCTTCTCCTCTGAGTGCCTGTCTTCTTCAGCAGACTGCCGCTGCTCTTCTGAAGTTTGCCGCTGCTCTTCTGAGATTTGCCGTTGCTCCTCCTGCGCCTGTTGCTGTCGAGCCTGAACTTTCCACTCCGCCGCCTCCTCTTGCCTCTCCTGCTCGGGCGAGTCCAGATTATCACGCACGTGTTTACTCATTTCCTTGGCGTTCCTTAATCTTTTATATCAAGTCATTTGAATTACATAATAATAAAATCGCCCCACGCCGCAAAGCGGCGTGGGGCGTAGGGGAATTGTGAGTGATTCACGTACTCCTGTCAATTCATTTAATTTCTTGACAGGAGTACTTCGGGGCTATCTGCCTCCCGCGTTATTTTAGGTATGATATTTAATCTGCAAGATTTTCTGCGCGATTAAACATTTACCCAGCTAAAACGAAACTATGGCACAGCAATACCGCATTACCCTACTCCCTGGCGATGGCATTGGACCCGAAATTATGGCAGTGGCGGTAGACGTGCTGAAAGTCGTAGGGAAGAAGTTTGATATTCAGTTTGAATTCACTGAAGCACTCATCGGTGGTGCAGCTATCGATGCTACAGGCGAACCCCTACCAGCCGCCTCTTTAGATATATGCCGCAATAGCGATGCTGTCTTATTAGCGGCGATTGGCGGTTACAAGTGGGATTCTCTGCCATCTCATTTACGCCCGGAAGCAGGTTTGTTAGGACTGCGTGCGGGGTTGGGTTTATTTGCCAATTTGCGCCCAGCGAAAATATTGCCCCAGTTAATTGATGCTTCTTCCTTGAAACGCGAAGTTGTGGAAGGCGTTGATATTTTGGTGGTGCGCGAACTCACGGGTGGAATTTACTTTGGCAAGCCCAAGGGCATTTTTGAAACAGAAACTGGTGAAAAGCGCGGTGTGAATACGATGGCTTACACCGAATCAGAAATTGAGCGCATTGGACGGGTGGCGTTTGAAGCTGCACGCAAACGCGGAGGGAAACTTTGTTCTGTGGATAAGGCGAATGTGTTGGAAGTTTCTCAGTTGTGGCGCGATCGCATCATCAAACTTGCCCAAGAGTTTCCGGATGTGGAACTCTCTCATATGTATGTAGATAATGCAGCCATGCAGTTATTACGCGCTCCCAAGCAGTTCGATACGATCGTCACGGGTAACTTGTTTGGCGATATTCTCTCGGATGCGGCTGCTATGCTGACTGGCAGTATTGGGATGTTACCCTCGGCGAGTTTGGGTGCTTCTAATCCAGGAGTGTTTGAACCCGTCCACGGTTCCGCCCCAGATATTGCTCTTCAGGATAAGGCAAATCCTTTAGCACAAGTTTTGAGTGCCGCTATGATGCTTCGATATGGTTTGAACGAACCAACTGCAGCAGATGACATTGAACAAGGAGTGTTACAAGTTTTACAAAGAGGCGATCGCACTGGAGATATAATGTCTCCGGGCATGAACCTTCTGGGTTGCCGTGCTATGGGCGAGGCACTTATTCAAGTCCTCGAAGCCGAATAATTGCCTAGGCTCAAACCGACAATTTTGGCAACATTTGCTGAAACTTTTCGGATAAACTATTAACACAAACCTACAACAAGATTCAGTGAGTGGTGTACGCTTTAAAACAAGGACAAGCAAACTATACCAACCCCAAAAATCAGCCACCTTTGATTGATCCTGCCGTCATCAGAGCCGCTGGTCAGATTTATCACATTTACTGTGAGGTACATCCCGAAATGACTGGGCAACCTTCAGGAGTCGCAATTAACCGATTTAACCACCGAGGTAAGGTGATTTTTACCAATCAACCAGTCCTCTTGCCAGAAGAATGTTTCGTGCAGTTGAATCAAATTGAATCGTATATGTATTAAGTCACAAGTCATGAGTCATGAGTCAGTGTTATAACCTTTGAGCAAAGGACAAATGACAAAGGACAATTGACTTAATGGACACCTTGATCATAGTCCAGGCAAGTGTCATAGTTTTCACCCTAGGAGCTTCTATTGGTAGCTTCATAAATGTTGTCGTTTATCGTTTACCAGCTAAGCTATCGATTCTTTTTCCGCCTTCTCGCTGTCCCCATTGCTTAAACCAGCTCAAACCCTACGATAATGTCCCAGTGTTGGGATGGCTATGGTTAAGAGGGCGTTGCCGTTATTGTAAAAATAAAATCTCTATCCGTTACCCTGTGGTAGAAGGGGTAACGGGTATTATTTTTTTACTAATTTTTTGGATATTGAAATTTTCGCTCTCTACAATAGGGTACTGGGCGTTTTGCAGTTGGTTATTAGCGCTATCGCTGATAGATATAGATACAATGACATTACCCAACCCGTTGACTAAGTCGGGTTTGGTCATGGGAATTGTTTTTCAGATGGTTTATGGTTTTTTATTAGAAGCGAGTTGGCTAGGATTGGTAGCTCATTTCAAGATAGCGATTGTAGGAGCAGTGCTGGGGTTATGGCTGTTTGATGCGATTAGAATCATTGGTTCAATTGTGTTAGGCAAAACTGCTATGGGTGCAGGAGACGCCAAATTAGCAGCCATGATGGGAGCATGGCTAGGATGGAAGTATTTGCTTGTTGCTAGTTTTCTTGCTTGTGTGGTGGGAGCGATCGTAGGTGGAGGTAGTATGATACTATCGCCTCAAAAATGGGGACAAAAGATACCTTTTGGTCCTTTTCTTGCTTTAGGAGCAGTTATTGCTTTATTTGGCGGCGAGGCTATTTTGTCTTCTTACCTGCGCTTATTTTTCCCAACCAGTTGACACAGAAGAAGACAACCCAACAAATCACTTCCTCATCCCCCTCATCTGTTCGATTCCCCGCTACACTATAACTGTAAATTTCATCACCCCATCTATCTTTCAGCTTTTGGTAATATCAACATAGTGACTTGGATCACTCTCTTAACAACAAGTACTCGTTGGCAAGCAGAATTAATGCAACAACTGCTTGCCTCTCATGATATACCAACAAAAATTATTGATTTGGGGGTGAAATCGTATTTGGGGGCTGGGACTCCAGCAGCTTTGCAAGTACGTTTACTAGACAAGTGGACTGCATTACTCCTTTTAAGTCCCCCAGAAGACGAGCAAGAGACTTGAATTCGTTTACGTATTTTCGTTAAGCTGGCAACCAAAGATGTATACAGAAGGTCTGATTTGCTTATAAGAGGAATTTGAATAAGTAGTTATGAGTTATGAGTCATTAGTCCTTAGTATGGACAAAGGACTAATGATAAAAGAATAAAGACAACAAAGGGGCTTGACCTCTTTTGGACATACTATCCACTCAAATAAAATACAAATGGCGAACAACGAAGAATCACGCGGTTTAAAATCTCTGTTAGATTGGTTTGCAAATCGACGCAAATCAGGATCTACCATCCTAGAACGTCAAGAACGTGAAATTGCTGATGGGCTGTGGCATAAATGTTCTAACTGTGGTGTATTGACATATACCAAAGACCTGAGAGCGAACCAAATGGTTTGCGTGGAGTGTGGACATCATAATCGAGTTGATAGCGATGAGCGCATCCGTCAATTGATTGATGCAAACAGTTGGAGAGCGATGGATGAGCAATTGCGTCCCACCGATCCACTGCAATTTCGCGATCGCAAAGCCTATAGCGATCGCCTGCGGGAAATGCAGGACAAGCTTGATTTAGTAGACGCCGTTAAAACTGGTTTGGGTCAAATAGACGGTTTACCTATTGCTCTTGGCGTCATGGACTTCCGCTTCATGGGTGGAAGCATGGGTTCTGTTGTGGGAGAAAAACTTACTCGCCTGATTGAGCAAGCTACTCAGCGAAGATATCCTGTGGTTATTGTTTGTACCTCTGGTGGAGCGAGGATGCAAGAAGGAATGCTCTCGCTGATGCAAATGGCGAAAATTTCAGGAGCTTTGCAACGTCATCGGGAAGAGCGGTTACTGTACATCCCCGTTTTGACGAACCCCACCACAGGTGGTGTGACGGCTAGTTTTGCCATGTTGGGCGATATCATCTTGGCAGAACCGAAAGCTACCATTGGTTTTGCTGGTCGGCGAGTGATTGAGCAAACCCTACGGGAAAAACTGCCAGAGGATTTTCAAAGTGCGGAAGATTTGCTAAAGCACGGTTTTGTCGATGATATTGTGCCTCGTACTCAGCTAAAGAAAACTCTAGCACAGTTGATTGCTTTGCACCAGCCACCGGCACCAACGACAACTCATAATATGGTCGTTTGGGAGACAAGAAGTTTGAGTTCTACCGTTGCAGAGTAACGGCAGATGGGGGGGTGGGGAGAAAAGGGAAAAGTTTGTACGGACACAGCAATGGTCATACGTGTCAACAATCATGTTCAAACCTTTATCCCACGTTGGTTAACCCCACACGCCAGTCGCCTAGGTCGGGAAACCCTCCAAAGGGCGCTGGCTCCCCTTAATCCCCTCCCCGCAAGCGGGGAGGGGCGGTTTTGGCGCTCTTACAAACCGGGGTGGGGTTAAATGAAGCGTTCACACCCCATCACCGCTATTTCACTGTTTAGGGCAACTGGTAGGAGTAGACCTCAAAGCATTGGCATTAGATGCATGGGAGATAATGTCCACAGACGCTGACACCAGCGATTGCCCAGAGGGCAGTGGCTTTGCCAATCGCAATCCCTAAGAACCAACCCAAACTATTACTCATCTTGGACATTGCACCCTTCAGCAGTTGGTAGCAGTTGTACCTTTTTTCAGTCAACCACAATTAGTGAACGTCAGGTTTATACATACTTCTTGACTTCAGGAGTGCAAGCTTTATGCAACTGCAGTATTCGCCCCTCCTCGCTTGCGGGGAGGGGTTGGGGGTGGGGTCAAACCAACGTCGAATCAATTGGTTAAACGTGATTGTTGACACGTATAAGCAATGCTGTGCCCCTACCATGCGGTTTGTAGTGTATGCAAATGCAAACCGCTATAGATTCAATCAAGAACCTGTGTACTCTAATCGCTACTAAGCGGGAATTTTACGCAAAGCTTTATTAATCTTTACAAAACTTTTTAAATCTTATAAGTCATTTGACGTACATATGACATCAACTACCAATAAGTCACTGTATGTCTGCCAACCAGGCTAATGTCTAACTCTCAACTACCTTTCTGCGAAATATCGAGAGACTTTGTACCATCTGGGTGAAAGATTGTCTTCCCGGTTCTTGGACAAACATCAGCGGGACAAGCGCTGCAAGTCGGAATACGGCAGAGACTGCGAACAATCCTGCTAAGCCTCCAAAGGAAGGATTTTCTGCGACGAAACCGCCTATGGTGGTACCTAGAGCACCACTCACCCCGCCAACTGCAGCAGTAGTCGCGAAATAGATGGATTTATTTTTAACTGGTGTCACCTCTATGTGCAGATTGTTGTTGCACAAGTCAAGTGCTGCCCAGTTACCTCCAATAAAGATGTGTATCAGCGGCAACCACAGCCACAAATCCCACGAATCAATAAGGTTAGCACCAATCGCCAGCCATAGCACCGGTACGCTTGCAGCCACCATCCCTATAACAAGCAAAATTGGACGATTGCCGATTTTGTCTGCTAACCTGCCCCAAATGATGAGCATCAGCAGATTCGCCCCCGCTTGAAGGCTACCATAGAAAGTTACCCAGCTTACCTCTAAATTGAGCGTGCCCAGCATATACATGTTGAAGAAGGGGAGGCTGAGGTTAGCAGCAAACATCCACGAGCTGAAATACAGCAGAAACTTTAAAAAGTTAGAGTTCTTCCAGATGCTGTCTTCAGCAGTTGCAGCATTATTTGCATCATCAGAAACTGCCTTTTGGGCAGAAGATTTCATGGCAGCAGCGTTTTGCTCCTGTGGGTTCACATCCACTTGGAAGTACTGACACCCCAAGCTTATCATCCCTGAGATGACACCCACAAACAGCACCACGCCATAACCTTGTAGAGTCCCACCGGGCCATTTCGAGACAGCTAGACCCGCTAAAGGTACACAAACCAAATTGGTTAGGCTAGCCAGACTGTTACGTAATCCGAAATACCGCCCCCGCAATCGCCGAGGTACGAGGGTTGCCATCCACGACAGCCATGATGAACTATCGAATGCTGCCGTTAGATTGGTTAACAAGACAATCACCAGCACCAGCATCACCACTTGGTGAGAATTAATCCGTCCTAAGCTTAGGGCTGCAATGCCAATGACTAGAAGTAGCCAGAGTAACCGACTAGTCCCGTTTGTCAACAAGGAATACCGAAAGCGACTGGTTGTGCGTTCTGACAGGTAAGCACCCAAAGGCTGGATGAGATTTACTATCATCGCGATAGAAGACAGCATCCCAAAAACCACGGGACTGGCATCTAACTCTACCAGGAAATTACTGAGCAAAATCCCGCTACAAGTAATATTCATAAACGTTGCGAACACAGCATCCACGGTTGAAGCTTTTAGGCTGGTGCGAATACCATCCTTAGAGAGCCGTGGGCTGAGTTTTGAGGTAGGAGAGGGTGCTGTTTGGGAAACTGTAATCTGGGTTATTTCAGAAGCAGTCATTTCAAGTGAAATAGAATCCATAATTTACATCTACAGGTAGATGAAACATCTCTAACTGTGTGGGTAATCGTTTGTTATTCTAACTTGCATTTCTCAACAAAAATTTAGATAACAAAGAAATTTCATCCTAAGCTACAAAAACAGTATGTAAAGTGACAGAATTTTTATCTAGCCGTGATGCGAACTAAATTGTTGAAATTTTTGGGACTGTTAGTAGCGATCGCCCTCTCGGTGATTGCTTGTCACAACCTACCCAATCCTAGCGTCTCACCACCAACTCCTGTAATCATCAAACTTGGTGGTTGGATAGCTAGCCCAGCAGAGCAAAAACTCTTGAAACAGGTATTACAAGACTTTGAAGCACAGCACCCAGGTATCAAAGTCAGACATGAGGTCATCAACGACCAATACATGGATGTCATTAAAACCCGTTTAGTTGGTGAAGCTGCACCGGATGTCTTCTATTTAGATGTTTTTGAGGCTCCTTTCTTCATGAGCCAGAATGTTTTAGAACCACTCGATGCATATATTACCTCCGAATTTGACCTAGCTGATTTTGAGCAAAGGCTACTCAATAGCTTCAAGTACGGTAATCATATTTATGGTCTGCCCAAGGACTATTCCACACTTGCTCTGTTTTACAACAAAAAAGCTTTTGCTGCTGTAGGGTTAACCACACCTCCAAAAACTTGGGAGGAATTACGCACCTACTCACAGAAGTTGACCGTAGACCATAACCGAGATGGCAGAATTGACCAATATGGCTTCGGGGAAATCCCTGAATTAGCGCGTCAAGCTTACAAAATCAAAGCTTTTGGTGGGCAACTTGTAGACCAGAATGGTTATGCAGCCTTTGCCAGTGATGCCGGATTGCAAGGATTACAGTTGGCGGTAGATCAGTATCAAAAAGACCGTTCCTCCGCTCAAAAATCTGATGTTGGAACAAACTCAGGCAGCGAAATGTTTGGTCAAGGTAAAGTCGCAATGGTGATTGAGGGCAATTGGGCAATTCCCTACCTAACGGAAACCTTTCCCAATCTGGAGTTTGCAACCGCAGAATTACCTAGCATTAATAATAAGAAAGGCACTATGGTATTCACTGTCGCCTACGTGATGAACAAACAAACCCAACACAAAGCCGAAGCCTGGAAGCTGATTTCTTATCTTACAGGTAAAGAAGGTATGACAAAGTGGACGAAAACAGGGTTTGCTTTGCCATCGCGTAAATCTGTGGCTCAGAAATTAGGTTATGACCAAGATTCCCTACGGGCTGCACTTGTGGCAGGGGTAGATTATGCTATGCCTTGGCAAGCAGGTGAGTATCCAGCGGCGATTATAAACAATTTTGACAACCAGTTTGTCAGTGCCTTGCTGGGACAGCAACCACTACGACAGGCAATGCAGCAAGCGCAGGATGAGGCAAATGAACTGATAAAGGCGATCGCCTCTGGCGGGCACTTTGTGCCATCGCTATGGAGTAAATATGAGTGAGTGGTACAAACAAGACCTCGCGTTTATTCATGATGTCGGTTTCGGTGATTGGGCGCTCAAATCTGCTTCGGGCATTTTGGAAATCCTAAACCGTAGTCAAATACCGGAAGGTCTAATAGTAGAATTGGGGTGCGGAAGCGGATTATCGGCTCAAGAATTTACAAAGGCTCATTACAAAGTTCTGGGAATCGATATCTCACAGTCAATGATTGAAATTGCACGAACAAGAGTACCAGATGCCGAGTTTCGGGTCGAATCGCTGTTCAAAGTTGAGATTCCGCCATGCAATGCTGTCATTTCTCTGAGTGAATGTCTCAACTACCTGTTTGATCCAGACAACAATAGCCAAACGCTTGTTCAACTCTTCTACCGCATCTATAACGCGTTAACTCCTGGAGGTGTCTTCATCTTCGATATTGCAGAACCGGGACAAGTGACACCAGGAAGCCCAAGCAAGAACTTTACCGAAGGAGAGGACTGGGTAGTACTCGTTGACAAAGAAGAAAATCCAGAGAGCAAAATACTAACTCGTCGAATCATCACCTTTCGCAAGGTGGGTGAACATTACAGACGAGATGACGAAGTCCACCGTCAGCAGTTATACAAAGCGGCAGATGTGACAGCAAAGCTTCGTCAAGTAGGCTTTGAGGTTGAAACAACCCAGAGTTATGGTCAATTCCATCTACCCAAGGCTCATATAGCATTCATTGCATACAAACCAGCTTGAGGGACTAGTTGGTCTATGTAGAGACGTTGCATGCAACGTCTCTACAACGCATGCAACGTCTCTACAACCCGCTTGCTACAGTTTTGCGCTTACGCTTGTGCAAAGTTCTCAGCCCTAAAGCACCAAACGCGACTATACCTATTACAGCACTCGGTTCGGGAACTTTTGCTTTTGGATCAACCCGCAAAACTTGCCCAACTCCCGGGCGATCGCCTTTATTTGCCACATATACAGCACCATCAGGACCAACTGTCAAGGCTGTGGCAGACTCCAAACCATTCCCACTGAGCAGAGTTGTACGAGTCCCATCAGGGGCGATTTGGATAAGAGATGCATCTGCAACACCTGACCACTGAGGTGCATTGGAATATTGTACGGTATACAAATTGCCTTGGGCATCGAATTCTAAATCAGAGAGTTGCGTAAAGCCATCAGCGTAGACTGTGACTTCACCATCAGATCCAACTCGAAAGATCCGCGCTTCACCTACTGGGAAAGGAAAACCAGTGTATTCGCTGACGTACAAAGCACCATCAGGACCAAATGCGGCACCTGTAGGGACTGATTGAATTTCCACTTCCTCCGGTATTTGGTCAGGTGGTGGCGCGTCAGGAGGTAGCACCTGTCCAGGTCCAGGAGTTGGGAAGACAGGATTCGTTATCTTTTGCTTGGGAAGCACAGTAAAAGTCTTCAAATTACTGCCATCAAGTCCCACAGTTAAAATGTCATTGGCAGCTGCATCCACTACATAAGCAGTATTACCCTTAATTGCAAGAGCATAGGGGTTACTAGCTATTTCACCACTCGTGTCAAGTACAGCCTCCCCATCAGCATTATTAGCCAATTCATATCTTGCAAAATCACCAAGACTTGTCAACGAACCGGTGTTGAAATCGACTTTGTAGAGCTGTCCCCAACTTGGGGAATTTTCTGGAAAATCCCGGATGGTGGGATTACCACCGTATCCAATCAGAAGATAAGGATTTCCTGCTGCATCAAATTGTATGTCCTGAGGACCTTCACCTGTAGCACCAACAGGTCTTAATGCGACAGACGGTAGCCCTGTCAGTATACGTTCTTGCTTACCGTCCTTAACTCTTGTCACCGCACCACTGGTACCAACACATGAATCAAGACCCTCCAAACTAGGTCCTGGAATGCATCGCCCATCTCCTCCTACACCTGACTCTGTGATGTAGAGACTACCATCAGGACCAAAGTTCAGACCTCGTACATTATCAAGACCGTCAGCAACGACACTAAACGATGCAGCTGTTGCTGGTTTCGTTCCAAAAACAGCAGCAAAACAAAAAGTAAAAGCTGCAAAGCTAAAAGCTGATTTAGAAAGTAGAGATAAACGCATACGGCAATCAGGCGTCAGAATTATAGGTCGCTTTTTAACTGACTGAAAAAAACATCTACCGTAAGGATGGCAATGCGTACCAACCTCATACAGAGGCTTATTGTTTGAATATGAAAATTGTGTTTAGAAACTCTGTATTTTTAGTAACAGCGTATAGAATCCTGAAAGCCGAATGCAATGAATAATCTTTTGATAGGCTTGACATTTCTTTCAGTTTTGTTTTAGTCAAGCCTGGTTAAACTGCAACTGAATTGATACACAAGCAGTTATGTAATGCTCGTTGAGTGGGCATTGTCCATAGTTTACCTACATCTATCTGCGTTTGCGCGCTAAAAGCGAACCTACTCCTAAAGCACCAAACCCTAGTATGCCCAATGCAGAACTTGATTCAGGAACTTTTGCTTTTGGATCTATCCTCAGAACTTGTCCAACTTTAGGGCGATCGCCTTTACTGGAAACATAAACTGCACCATCAGGACCTATAGTCAGAGCAGTAGCCGACTCTAATCCATTACCACTAAGGAGAGTTCTACGAGTTCCATCAGGAGCTATTTGGATCAATGAACCATCGAAATTCCCCTTATAAAATGCCTCATTGGCAAATTGTAAGGCATACAAATTGCCTTCAGTATCGAAAGCCAAGTCAGTGAGTTGCGTAAAGCCATCAGCATAAACTGTTGCTTTACCATCTTCTCTAACACGAAAGATATTTGCTTTACCTTCTGGGATAGGAACACCTGTTAATTGGCTGATATATAAAGCCTTATCCGGACCAATTGCGACACCTGTGGGTACTGCTTGATATTTAATCTCTTGCGTGGGAGTAGTTATGGTTTGATCGGGAAACTCAACAAGCGTCTTTAAATTACTACCATCAAGGTTTACACTTAAAACCTCGTTCCTATTTGCATTTGCAATATAAGCAGTATCACCCTCAATTGTAAAAGAGTAAGGATTGCTACCTACAGCACCATTAGGTAAAAGCACAGTCGGATCTTTGGCGAATTCATAGCTGGAAATATCCGCAATACTTGTCAACGCACCGGTGTTAAAGTCAACCTTATATAGCTCTCCAAAATTCGGAGAATTTAAGGGTGTATTGTTGTAATTTACACCACTAGAAAGACCAATGAGAAGGTAAGCATTTCCAGCTGCATCAAATTGGATGTCATTAGCGCCAATTCCCTGACCGCCAGTGGGTGATATTGCCCAAGACGGCAAATTTGTAATCACACGTTCTTGCTTACCGTCCTTAATTCTTGTTACAGCACCACTTATACCAACACAAGCTTGCCGATCTGGCATAGTAAATGATGTACTGCAAAACTGATCTCCCCCTACACCCGCTTCAGTGATGTAGAGACTACCATCAGGACCAAAGCTAAGACCCCTGACGTTATCAAGACCGTCGGCAATTACACTAACCATCGTAGCAGCAGCTGGTTTTGTTTCAGAAATAACAGCAAAACAAAAAGTAAGAGCTGCAAAGCTAAAAGCTGATTTCTTCAGAAAAGACATAAATAATTATAAATCAAGAATACGTTGATTCTTGATTCGATAAATTGTGCATTTGTGCAAAAGGCTATAAAATATCACTACTCAATTACAATGAGAAATCTTTTGATGAGCTTGATATTTCTTTAGCTATTATTTTTATTTAGATTTGTTTAAATTTATCAAGACTAATACATTTATATGCCTATTAGTTAGAGTGCTTTTTCTCAACAAACTTTTACTTTTCAAGAAAAATAAGAATATTTCCTATTTTTGGTTAATAATTATTTCTACCAATTTAATGTGAAGCTGCACTAAATAAATAACCTCCATTCTTGGCGCTCTTGGCGTCTTAGCGGTTCGTTTTTTAATATTATATGCATCTTCATAAAGAATTGGTATTAGTTAGTTTTTATAAAAATAAAAATAGATATAAAGGATAACTATCTATTTGTTAAATAATACTATATTTGTGTTTAAACTTATTAATAATGAAACAAAATAAATAATTGTTCAATATTAGACAAGTAGGATTGTAGGAGCACAGCATTGCTATGCCCCTACCCGTAATCTACGCAACACCAGAACCGCTAGAAATTGAAAAATACTAGCTTGAAAACCTGCTCTATAGTTTGGTAATCAATACATTCCTCTCACGAGTTACGATAAATAATCATGCAGCAGCGATCGCTACAGCTATGTTGGTGCAGGATAAGTTCGGAGGTGCATTTGTGATTGAAACTAGAAGGCGACGGAGAAACGCCAAGTCAAACATAACAGAAGACTTGGCTGGGTATCTGTTTATGACGCCAACCATATTGGTGTTAGGTACGTTTGTAGTGCTACCCATTCTCTGGGCTGTTTTTCTTTCCTTCCACAAAGTTCAACTTCTTGGCAGTATTAAGTACGAATTTATTGGCTTTCGCAACTTCACGCGACTAGTTGAAGATGAACGGGTTTGGATTGCTTTACGAAATACAGCACAATACGTTGCAATTGTGGTGCCAAGCCAAACAGTTCTAGCTTTAATTCTGGCTGTGACGTTAAATTCTGGCATTCGCGGGAAAAACTGGTGGCGTATCCTTTACTTTTTGCCGACAGTCACCTCTTCAGCCGTCCTGACGCTGATTTTCATGTGGATTTACAACACCAATGGGTTGCTGAATGATTTTCTCGCTTTTGTAGGGCTACCTACTTACAACTGGTTGGGAGATCCAGCAGTTGCGCTTAAAGGCATCATGCTCATGAATATTTGGTCAACTGCACCGTTTTATATGGTGATTTACCTAGCGGCGTTACAGGACATTCCTCGTTCACTCTACGAAGCAGCAGAGTTGGATGGGGCAAATGGTTGGCAACAGTTTGTCCATATTACTATTCCCATGCTCAGACCTGTGACCTTTTTTGTGATAACGATGGGAGTGATTGGTACATTTCAGCTATTTGACCAATCTTACATTTTTTCTAACGGCACTGGCGGACCAAACAACGCCACTCTAACCGTAGTTTTACTGATATACCAAGCTGTATTTCGTAACTTGCAGATGGGTTATGCGGCGGCGATCGCCTTTTTGCTGGCAGCAGTTATTATTGTTGTCACTGTGGTTCAACGCCGATTTTTTGGAGGCGAAAAAATTTAATACAAACTTCTTACTCCCTTCCCGCCAGAAGAATACCTATTTTTTAACCGCAGAGGCGCAGAGGACACAGAGACAGGAGTAAATCACTATAGGCTATAGGTAATCTTAGACCACCGAAGAGAGTAGCTTAAAGCTGTTTATTTTTAATGGAGTCAAAAATGTTATTAGAACTGAAGCGATTAGAAGTCCCACCAGGACAGAAAGTACTGTTAAGAGATGTGAGTTGGCAAGAATTTGAAGCCATTCTAGAAGAATTAGGAGAACATCGTGCCGCCAGGGTAGCCTATGAAAATGGAATGCTGGAAATTATGACACCATTACCTGAGCATGAAATTAATAAAGTCTTTATTAGTAACTTTGTAGAAATTCTCCTTGAAGAACTAGATATTGAATTTTTGCCTTTAGGTTCTACAACTTTTAAAAATCAATTAATGAACAAAGGCATCGAACCTGACAACTGTTTTTATATCCAAAATGAAGCAGTCGTTCGAGGCAGAGACAGACTCGACTTAACAGTAGACCCGCCCCCAGATTTAGCGCTAGAAATTGATGTATCTTCCCGTACTCACCCTAGTATCTATGAAGCATTAGCAGTACCCGAATTGTGGCGCTTTGAAAAAAGCAAATTACAAATTAATGTTTTGCAAAACGGTAAATATATTGAGTCTACGTCTAGCCCAACCTTCCCTAATTTTCCCCTCCAGCAAGTCATTCCTGAATATCTCCAGCAGTGCAAAACTGTGGGTAGAAACAAGACCATGAGAGCTTTTCGAGCTTGGGTGAGAGAAATTATGAGCAAAAATATTTAAGGTGTGTTTATGTTGTTGAACACCCTAACTCATCAGTTCTTATCCTTTGAAACTGGGTGATGCTAAGGAGAAACATAACCCTGGACAAACACATCACAAAAATGAAGACACGTCTATTTTTAAGTTGGAAGGCGCTGCTATACATTCTGCTGACATTATATGCAGTTATCACCTTCATTCCCTTTTTGTGGGCGCTTTCAGCATCATTTAAACCACTTTCTGAAATTGTCAGCGGAGAACCTAATTTCTTCCCCAAAAACTTTACTCTCGACAACTACAAACAAATTTTTTTCCAAGAACCGCTGTTTCTCCGCTGGCTGTTCAACAGTGTATTTATTGCCATTAGCGTTACTTTATTAAACTTGTTGTTCAATTCAATGGCAGGTTATGCCTTGGCAAGGCTGCGCTTTAGAGGTAAGCGCTTCTGGTTCTTTCTCATTTTGGCAGTATTGGCAGTACCTGCACAAATAACGCTCATTCCCACATTTTTAATTTTGAAAGCTTTAGGCTGGCTAAATTCTTATCAAGGAATGATTGTCCCTAGCATGGTCAATGCTACTTTCATTTTCATGATGCGGCAGTTTTTCGTAAATTTCCCCAAGGAATTAGAAGAAGCTGCTCAATTGGATGGATTAAATACTTGGGGCATTTTCCGACATATTGTTTTACCTTTAGCAAAACCGGCATTAGCAGCACAGGCAGTTTTTGTATTTATGGGGAGTTGGAATAATTTCTTACTACCTATAGTTATTCTGTTTGACCCAGAAATGTTTACTCTTCCTTTAGGATTGAATACTTTTAAAGGTCAATTTATTAGTTATTGGAACTATATTATGGCGGGTTCAATGGTGTTTACTTTGCCAGCCTTGGCTATTTACGCATTTTTTAATCGGTATTTTATTGAAAGTGTGACGTTTACAGGAGGGAAGGGTTAAGCTATGGAAGATTTATAGCGCTTTTCAAATATTAAACCACAAATCGTAGGGTGGGCATTGCTCATAAAGATGATTTATCTGTGTGCATCTGTGTAGCCTACGGCACGGCTTACGCCTACATCTGTGGTTTTTTTTCATAAACATTAACGAGTGCAGTCTTGTTTAATAAATACAGGGGGAATGTTATGACACAGATTTTAATTACGGGTGCAGGTCCGACTGGTGCAGCACTTGCCTTACTTCTTGTAAAACGCGGTATTGCAGTGACATTGATTGAGGCGGCGAAGGATTTTCATCGAGTGTTTCGCGGCGAAGCGTTAATGCCGAGTGGGTTGGATGCACTTGAGCAAATGGGATTATCCGCGATACTGGAACGTATTCCTCATCGACAGTTCGATGCATGGGAGTTCATTTTTGATGGAAAGCAGTTGTTTCGAGTTGAAGAGCCAATGGGTGCACCTCAACCCTGTACACTGGTGTCGCAACCGCCGTTACTTGAGGCAATGATTAAGGAAGCTCAAGCTTACCCTGGATTTGAATTTATACAAGGTGTTGTTGTAAAAGATTTATTGTGGATCAATAATCGAGTTGCAGGTGTGAAACTGGGCGATGGACGCGAAATTTCCGCTCAACTTGTGATTGGTACAGACGGCCGGAGTTCGGTTGTACGACAACGGGCAGGGTTACAATTGCTGCCTCAGCCAAATAATGTGGATGTTCTCTGGTTCAAACTTGCTGCCAGTCCGAGGTTTGCTGCAGACAATGTATTTTGTTCCATCGTTAATGATGGTCATGTATTTAGCATCTTTCATGGGGCAGAGGAAGGGAAATTACATCTCGCTTGGGCAGTATTTGCAGATGACACAGACGACAAAACCGACTGGAAGCAAGCGAACTGGGCAGAAATTTTTGCATCGCTATCCCCCTCATGGATGGCACAGCATTTCCGTAGCCATGCAGACACCATCGAAACTCCCATTAAGCTATCAGTTGTGGTTGGTCGTTGTCCATGCTGGCACGCGCCAGGAGTGTTGCTTCTAGGTGATGCTGCACACCCAATGTCTCCCGTCCGCGCCCAAGGAATTAATGTCGCATTGCGTGATGTGATTGTCGCCGCTAATCATCTTGTACCCCTGTTTCATACAGGCACTGCACACGAAGAGATTGACGCAGCACTAGCGCGTATTCAAGCAGAACGTGAACCAGAAATTATCCGCATTCAGCAACTCCAAATGGAAGAAGCCGCACAAGGCGAACAACTGCGAAAAAATGCACTGATGCGTTGGCTGTTGATTCAACTTGCTCCTTTACTTCGTAAAATAATTCAGCAGTCTTGGTTGAAGCGACAGTATGAAATGCGCCAGGGTATAACGCAGGTACAGTTGAGTGTTTAAACGTTTAGTGCAAGCGTCTAAGGTTTAGATTCCCGACTTCTTGAAGAAGTTGGGAATCTTGTTGTTCAGTTAAGCAAAAAGGTATGTCAGGGTCTAAATGTGTAAAAACGTTCAAAAGTCAACATGAAAAAAACAATTTTTAATGTGTAATTTTACATTTTGAATTGATTTCCCTCTATTCCCCGACACCGTTACTTTAGGGAACAAATTGCACTCCTGACGTGATATTGGTATTACAGCAGCTCAATCTCTACCTGAAGCGTTATGGGTTTTGCGGATCTGTCAATTGCTGAGATAGCGGCTGACTACAGTGTTTCTGTGGAAAAGGTGCTGTCTATATGTGACAAACTCTTAATTGCCTATAAAAATCCTCAGACCCGTTTGGCTTTGGAGGATGCAAAGGCAATTATTTCCCAAATTGTGTCTGAAACACACCCAGAAGATACTAGTAACTCAGTTGGAGAAACCGAAGTTACCTAAGAGGTGTCTAACACTCTAGTTAATGGATAATGACAAAGAATAATTAGCCATTAGCTATGAGTACGAATGAGATTGAGCATCGTTATCTTAGCTGTGTTGAGCGTCAAAATTGTTAAGGGGAAAAATGTTTAGAAGATTGTTTGGCATTTTTGCGGTTACTGTTTTGCTGACGTTTCAATTTATAGTCGGTAGCGCAACTGCAGTGGAACTGGATGAAGCTACCCGCACGGTACCATTAGATGAAAATGGTGAAACCGTTGTCCTTAGCCTCAAACAAGTTAAGGAAGGCAAACGCTTATTTAACTACGCTTGCGCCCAGTGTCATGCTGGGGGTGTCACCAAGACAAACCAAAACGTAGGACTCGAGCCAGAAGCACTCGCCGGGGCGACACCAAACCGTAACAACATTGAAGGATTAGTGGACTACCTCAAAAACCCCACTACATACGACGGGGTAGAGGAGATTGCCGAATTACATCCCAGCACCAAGAGTGCAGATATTTTCACAGAAATGAGAAATCTCACCGATGATGACTTGGAGGCGATCGCCGGTCATATTCTCCTGCAACCGAAGATTATCGGTCAAAAATGGGGTGGCGGTAAAATTTACTACTAAAGTCGATTTGATGGTTTAGTCATTGGTCACTAGTCATTAGTCACTAGTCATTAGTCACTAGTCATTAGAGCTTTTAAATAGCCACTAAAGACTAGTAGCTAGAGACTAGTGACTACTCACTTCCTGGTACAAGATTACGTATCCATTCCTTGGCGCGTTCTTGGCTATCTTTGACAACACCCTAAAGTGTTAATCCGGAAGATAATTTTCATCCATTGGTTGCTTTTATGCCGCAACCCATGACGTATGATAGAAGTGAAGAAATTTTTATTTGTCGTCAGGTAACTCGTTTGTTTGTTACCCCGAACAGGATGTGGAAAGCTTAGCTGCTTTTGTTCTGACAGCAGCGCCAAAGCCTCCTGGTTGCACAACTCAAGATTTTTGAAAAGTCATTAAGTACCGCTTAAGTAAGAAGAGAAATCTATTTTCTTACTGGTTATCTTTTTGTCTATTCAGCAATATACATTTTTCTGTATCCGAGTCAAGTAGTGATTGCTGATTACACTCAATTTAATTATCTATGGCTCGCCATTGTTAAAAAAAAAATTGCATCTACGACATATTGTCATATTTAGGCTAAATTTTATTTAAAATGAATAAGGGAAAGAAAACCTGCTGTTAGGAGAACGCTATGAAATTAGTTGGGTCAAGTTTACGGCGCTTGGGTTTAGGATTGTTAACAATGTTTTTAGTTGTTAGCAGCTTTGCAGTTTTCAGCCCCAGTGCAGCGGCTGAGACATATACTGTAAAAATGGGTAGTGATAAAGGAGCGCTGGCGTTTCAACCAAATAAGTTGACAATTCATCCAGGCGACACAATTGAATGGGTGAACAACAAAGTTCCTCCCCACAACGTTGTATTTGATGGCGCTAAAAACCCCACAAAGAGCGCCGATTTTGCTAAATCTCTGTCTCATAAGCAGTTGCTGATGAGTCCTGGTCAAAAAACGACAACCACTTTCCCAGCAGACGCAGCCCCAGGTGAGTACAGCTTCTACTGCGAACCTCATCGTGGTGCTGGCATGATTGGTAAAGTCGTTGTTGAGTCTACTGAAAGCTAGAGATTTCGGTTCACACCAGCTGAATTTTCTCAGCTAAGCACGCGAAATATGCTCCAATGTCACATCCCCGAATCTGAGGATAGTGAATACAAGGAGTGATCGGTGGTGACAAGTTGTATCCTCTTCTGTAGATGTTAGTCCCAACGCAGGAGGATAAACTCGTCACCGCTAATTTTGAGAAAATATGGATCTCAATAAAGAAATTGTCGCGTTAGCTACAGTTCGTTTGAAGCATCATAAGGTAATAGCATTTGGGATGGCAACTGTATAAAAGAGTAGTTCTTTTAGGGCTTCTGGCAGCCTTACAATAGTTACTGAAGACAGTGTTTTAAGTGGCTGCAGGCTAGTTGTAAGGAGAACCCCTTGAGAATAGTTTTATCTGTCGTTTTCTTGGCGATCGCCCTGTTCCAATTTACATTTCTTGATTTAGCATTTGCAGCCGAAGTATCTAATGGTGCCAAAATCTTTAACGCTAACTGCGCTTCTTGTCACATAGGTGGTGGTAACATCCTCATTGCTGAAAAAACTTTGAAAAAGGAAGCTTTATCAAAGTACCTGGAAGATTATGATGCAGACTCGATTCAAGCGATTATCTACCAGGTGCAAAATGGTAAAAATGCTATGCCCTCATACAAGAGTAAGTTAAACGAACAGGAGATTCTAGAAGTCGCTGCTTACGTTTTCCAAAAAGCGGAACAAGGCTGGCAAGATAGCTAAAAAATTTGCCAAGAGAAAAAGAAAACCCTCTGGAACCCCAGAGGGTTTTTTTTCTTGGCAAGCAAGTCAAAGAATTTTATATTCAGCTATTCCTTTGTAGTAAACACTTACTACAAAAACATTCTCAATTGCTCATGCAACTGTTTTATAAACCAATGCAGTTGGTGATAAGACCAAAACCGTTATCAGATGGCAATGTAGAGACGTTGCATGCAACGTCTTTACACATGTTGAATTGTTACCAACAATTTTTAACTGAACCGTATTATTTTATAAACAAAGAATTCAGGAGTGAAAAGTCAGAATCCAGCTTGGCGATTTTGTACGACTGGTGAACCAGTACTGCGGGAGGGTTACCCTCCCGCAGGTAAGTAGTGTTGGCGCAGCCTCTACGGGAAATGTATTCTGACTTCTGTCTTCTGACTTCTGTATTCTGTTTTATTTTTCTTGATTGCTGCCCTGTCTTTTGTCTCTGATTTGACGTAACTGTTGTAGTAATTTTTTACTTGTTTCAATAGAAGCAGAAGGCTGATTGCTACTGACTTCTGCTTTTGAAGTTTGTTCTTCTTTAGTTGGCGATTGCGACGTACTTTGTCTGACAACCACCTGTTGGCGTGATGTTTGTTGTTCTTTATCGCTTTGTGAAGAAGACGTCGTCTGTCTAATAACCACCTGTTGGCGTGATGTTTGTTGTTCTCGATCAGGTTGCGGCGCAGACGCAGTCTGATTGCTTTGGGATAGTCGTTGATTGACTGACGATGAAGCAGAAGGCTGAGTTAGGTTGACTTTTTGTGCAGATGGTAATGAATTGACCTCCACTGGACGTAAACCCCGAGTTAGGTTGACTTTTTGTGGTTCTTTGGATGCTTGAGAATTGACCTCAACTGGACGCGAACCTTGACTCAGGTTGACTTTTTGTGGTTCTTTGGATGCTTGAGAATTGACCTCAACTGGACGCAAACCTTGAGTCAGGTTGACTTTTTGTGGTTCTTTGGATGCTTGAGAATTGCCCTGACCTGAGCGTAAACGTAGAATCAGGCTTTGTTGTGGTTTAGTTATTGATTGTGTTTGATTGACTCGAGATAAGGTTGATTCTGGTGCAGGAGTTTTAGAAATATTGCTGCTATTAGGCTTGAACGAAATGTTAAATGGGTAAAACTTGTGCTTGCCATTTGCCTGAGCAGGATTGTTTTGGAAATATTCCCTGAAATATTCCCTAACTTCTGTTTTAAGCTCAGATGGAACGGAGTTATTCTCAAAGTTTATAGATTCAACTTTACCTTCACCATTGACAACTAAATCACCTTGAACGTTGCCTTCTTGCCCCGTTTTAGGATTGACTATCGCAGCTACGGGTTGTTTTGATTCTAGGTTAGGATATTGGTTTTTAGCTTCAGTGAAACGCTCCACAAAAGTTTTAGGTTTCGACGCCAACTGCTCAGTTGTAACTGAAGGTGACTGAGGCACGAGTGATGGCAACTTAGGTGCTTGGAAATTGGAACCTTGCGGCAATTGGGGTAAGTTCTGCCCTCTTAAAGCTATGCTATTATCGCCAACTTGTGGAGGTTGGACAACAGGCGTTACGAGCTGCTGATTCTGAGCAACACCCGCAGGCTCAGTGGTTTGTTGAGCGACACCTTCAGCCGAAGATGCAACAGGCATCTGTTCAGGAGAAACAGGAGCATAGTTGTTAACCAGTTCCTGTTCCTGAGGTATGTTAGCTGCTTGTATCGGAGGCACATTGTAAGGAATTCTGGAAGACTCCAAGGGCTTGGGTTCCCCTAATTTTACCTTTTCTACATAAGGCGTAAACGGTTTGACTTTCGTACTTATTAAGGGTGGAGCAGGTTGCAAATCTCTCTTAGAAAGAATTGGCAAAGACTGACTTTTAGGCAAGGAAGCAATGGCTACGTTATTTGTTTTCGGAAGCGGGGGTAATATGAGATCGGTAGAAGACGGTGATGCTGGTATAGGCGGTAATGGTGGAATTGATTGATTAGCCAAGTTCATCGGCGGAACTTGTGGTAATACGGGTGTTGGGGGTTGTAAGGGTTGTAAAGATAGTTGTGGTGCGCCAGGTTGTGGCAGACGGCTTTTTTCAGCCTGACTTAATTCAACAAGTCCAACGCTGCTTTTTGATGATGGTTCTTGTTTGGGTTTGGAATCCATTGGCACCATTGGCAGGACGAACGCGATCGCACTGTGAATCCCAAGAGATGCTATGGCTGCTATTCCAGTAGGCTGGCTTAAGAATTCTGGTATATTTTTTAGAAGGGAGACGTAGGACATAGCTGTTTATCGTTCACTCGGCTCGGTTGCAGTTATCTAGTCATTTTATCTTTGAAATAAATAGTAGAACGGAAGCGCCCCTCTACAAATAATAGCTTCCTCTTAGCAATTGGAAACAGGAAGAATACCAATTTTTAGACTTGTTATATTTTTCACCAATGACGGGTATTCTACTAAACAGTTGCACTTGAGTATCGCTACGCTTCCAAAATCATCATTTTTTATTATTTAGCTTGTGATAACTTTCAAAAATCAAAAGTGAAACGAAAGATAATTTCAAGTTCTGCCAATGGTTTAAGTCTGACTAGACAAGCATCTGTGGTAGGGTTACTTCCACGATCTAATTCTTTTCTGGCATTCCGCGCGCTGAAACAATTGCCAAACTTACTCATATTCTAAACTGACTTTCATACTTCGCACTCATCAGCCCAGTCTAACACTGTTTCTACTTCTGTGATTATATAAATTGCAGGTCATATTGGCAGTTACTGTCTGATTGTCAAAGGTTATCCCAAAACCGATGCCGCCGTGCGCAGCGACGAATCTCTCGGTATAAATTGCACTTTGACTTCTATTTAAATGGAAGTGTTGTCATGTCTGGTGATCAGTCAACATTGCCAAAGCTGTGCAGCTTGTTGCAAGCTTTGTCTCAATACTGGCATATCGGGCGGATCATGACAAATTTCACAATACCCTTATCCAAAATCAAAAATGCCATTACCAACAGTTATTTTGCCTGGATATCTAGAAAGCGCGATCGCCTACCTTTCACTACAAAAATCCTTGCAACAGTTGGGTTTTCCTACGGTCACGGTACCACTACGACGGCGTGACTGGATACCCACGCTTGGTGGAAGATCTGTGACGCCTATTTTGCGGCAAGTTGATCATACAGTTAAGCAGATATTGCTACAATGCAATGCGTCTCAAATTAACTTGATTGGTCACTCAGCAGGAGGTTGGCTTTCTCGCATCTACCTGGGAGAAAAGCCTTATTCAGGACGCGGTGAAGTCACATCATCTGTATGGCAAGCTCACCCTTTGGTTGCGACTCTGATCACTTTGGGTACACCTCATATCAGCCAAGAACGCTGGACGCGCTGGAATTTGGATTTTGTGAATCAAAACTATCCTGGAGCATTTTACACAAATGTTCGCTACGTTTGTGTTGCCGGAAAAACTATCTTTGGGCAAAGGCTCAGGGGGAGTTGGCTCGCTTACAGTAGCTATCAGTTAACCTGCGGAAACGGTAATACTTGGGGTGATGGAATTACACCCATTGAAGCTGCTCATCTTGAGGGGGCGCAAAATATTGTCATTGAAGGAGTCAAGCATTCCCCTAGAAGTTCTCCAATCTGGTACGGTTCACCAGAACCATTACAAGCTTGGGTGCGGTATCTCGTATAAAATATTGCAATTTACTGAATTTTAAGTTCTCCTCAAAAAATAACTATTCTTAATAATTCTTAGTTAAACTTGTAATAAAAGTAAATAATGAGTTAAGAATAGGAGCGCTCAGTTATGCACAACACTCGGTCAGATGTGATTCTGCGACGAATAACGACGATATTATCGGTAGTTATTATCACCCTGACGTTAATTGGTGCGACTACTGGAATTTTGTTGTCCTTTTACTACGAACCAGCAGCAGGGAGAGCTTACCAGTCATTGAAAATTATTGATACGGAAGTGCCATACGGCTGGTTGTTCCATAAAGCACACCAGATTGCTGGTAACGGAGTTGTTGTCATTGCCCTGATCCAAATTGTAGTCATGTTTGTCAGCAGACAATTTCGCAAGAGTTGGCTGACTGCTTGGATAAGTGGAATTTTATTTACCTTAAGTGCCATTGGCTTGGGTTGGACTGCTATGATCCTCTCCTGGGATCAAGAAGGGTTTTGGCGTTTTAGCATCGAACTGGGAACCATAGAAGCTATTCCTTTTATCGGTTCTGTGTTGCGAGACATTTTGACTGGCGGTGGAGCGATTAGCACCGTAACTCTCCAGCACCTTTACACAATACACAGTTATATCGTCTCGGTTGCTGCGTTAGTTCTAGCTGTGGTGCATTTATTGAGTGTGCTGTGGCAAGAAAAGCAAATCAAAAAAATGTATGCAGAAGGAGCGATACCGGAAACTGGTAAGCTACAGCAACAATTGAATGAAGGATAACGAATTTAAGGTGCGGGAGCATCGCTGGTGGAAAGTTGAGATATTGCCAACGGTATTTCTTCGACCTCTGGTAATTTTTCTACAGACAGGGGAATTGATGCTCTTGCACCCGACAAGCGTTTTAAAAGGTGTGGTCTGGGATCGTGTAATAGGTAGATAATGCGATCGCCTACTTCCCACTCTTCGGCTGCGGGCATAACTTGAAGATGTTCGTCTCGTTCTACCAACAACGGTATCAACTCGCCAGCTTGAATCAATGCCTGCATATGCGCCTGTTGAAGGTCAAAATCAGATTCATTGAGCGTAGTTGTCCCTAACTTCACCCGTCCGTCGTTGATGTACTCATTCCAAGTCTTTATTGGTAAGTCTGGAATCAAAGCCTGGTTAACCTTATTTTCATTGGTAGAGGTGGTTGCTTGTGGATCGCGGGGGAAAACTGCTAGGACACGCGGCGGGTTAAACTCTTCTTTTGCACGTTGTGCCAAGACAAAATTGACCTCACCATTACTCGTCATTGCGAGAAAAGTTCCCATTGAGGCAAGTCCCGCCTCTTCCAAAACACCACTATCCAAGGCGCTGCTGGCTATCACCCTGAGATTTTGCGCTTCGGCTTGTTCGCAACGTTTTGGGTCAGTATCAATCATCACCACTGGTTCTTCCCGTTCTTGAAACAAGCGGGCAATCAATAAACTCAACGGATTACAACCGACAATCACCGCCCCAATGGCGTCTTTTGAGGTGATTTGTAACCACTTGGCAATCCAGCCCGCCGTTAGCCCTTGGCAAACCACGGTCATAATAATTGTGAGAAACACCAAGGCTTTGATGGCTTCTCCACCATTGACACCACGCTGCGTTAGTAAAATCGCAAATAAAGACGCAACGGAGGCAGAAACGATTCCTCTTGGCGCAACCCAGCTTAAAAACAATTTCTGTCGCCAATTAAGATCACTGTTCCAGGTACAAAAGAGGATGTTAATCGGGCGAACGACAAACATCAGAACCAAGACGGTGAATACACCACCCCAACCTAAGGCAAATACACTGGCAATAGATAGGTCAGCGGCTAGCAAAATGAATAGCACCGAAATGCTGAGAATCGTCAGTTGACCTTTGAAACGCCGCAACAATCGTTCTTCTGGCACTGAGGAAGCACCAAAAACGACTCCTGCGACGACAACTGCCATCAATCCCGACTCGCTACGAATCATTTGTGATAGGGCAAATAAGCCCCACAACCCCGCTAAGACGACCAGGTTTTTCAGTTCAAACGATAGAAAATTGGCACGTTTGCTAATTAACGACATCAGCCACGCGCCTGCTGCACCAATCACGCCACCAATGCCAAGGCGCATTACGAGGCTGCTCATTGCCGTGATGAAGTCGGTGTGGTTGTTTAATATCGTGTTTAGCACCACCACGGCGAGGATAGCTCCCACTGGGTCAATCAGAACGCCTTCCCCTTCCAAAAGCGTTGCGACTTGTCGATCCACATTAATTTGTTTGAGCAGAGGACTAACTACGGTTGGTCCTGTCACCACAACGAGGGAAGCGAAAAGAAAAGCAATAGACCAAGGGAATTCACCTAGCCAGTGAGCCGCCATACTGCCCCCAAGCAGCGTGATCATCGTTCCCAGGGTGACGAGCAATTGCAGGCTCGTCGAAACTTTGCCTAACTCTTGCAGATCCAGGTTGAGCCCGCCTTCAAACAAAATGATTGCTGTGGCTAAAGCGACGATAACTTCCAGCCCAATGCCTAGCATATGGGGGTGCAAGACCCCAATGCCATCAGAGCCAAGCAGGATGCCAAACATCAACAAAAACACGATGCTGGGTACCCGAAGGTATGCAGCCAGCACTTGAGCGGTAATGCCTGCAAAGACAGTAATCACAATCTGCAGGGTGATTTCAAAAGATGCTTCCATGCGATAGATTTTGAGTGATATATTTCAAAATCTTTTGTAAAGGATAGTAAATATTAACTCTACTGGGTGCAACATGACACCCACTGTCCCTTACTAAGTCGAGCTTTGTTTGATACTTAGTTTGATATACTACAGCATTTTTTTGTTTTTTGTGAAACAGCAGTGGCGCTCGCCTCTGGTGTAAAGGAAGAACCTACCTTGCAAAGAAACCCCTACTTTGGAGTATGCAGTCATTCTAAACTCTCAAATCTGAGTTTTGCTTCCTCATTTTTAGGTACTTTTGCTTATTGACAGTTGGAATGTCCCAATTTTGGATCAAGCTCAGAAATTTTTTTTTTAACCTGTTGACATAGAGAGCGAAAATCGATAGATTTATATAAGTCTGAGCCTTGCGCCCCCATCGTCTAGAGGCCTAGGACACCTCCCTTTCACGGAGGTAACGGGGATTCGAATTCCCCTGGGGGTACTAAAAAACGAAAAAAGAAGAGGGAAGATAGACACTATAAATTTTCTCTCTTCTTTCTTCATTATTGTCTCTTCCTTCTTGATTATTGTGACGCCCTTTGGCGAATTGCAAGAAGGTTCAACCGCATATCGTTACTGAGACGACGTTCAATGATTCCGACTGGCATAGTACGTTTCGGCCAAACCTTGACAGTGTAGCACAGATGAGTTGCTTTCTGCTGATCAAGGGAATCAGGCTGTAGTAGCCAGCTACCAGAAAAGTCTTTAAAATCTCCTTCTACCATACGGAAATTAATTTCCTTGGGGAAGTATTCTTCTAAGTCGAGAACGACACGCGCACAAAAGTTAAACCCAACAAAGCGCCCAGAACCCACTTGTTCTAAACGAATACCTCCTTGAGGATGCTCAAGGAGGCGGCTTTTCGTTAAGTTGGGCACGAAGTCAACTAAAGCTTCATAATCTGTGAGTACTTTCCAGACTTGTTCTACTGGTTGGGGAATTTGGAGCATAGCAGTAATTTGTCGCTGTCGTTCTGCTATTTTCTCGATTTGGACTTCTACAGCTTGTAAATCATCTGTATCAGCAGGCGAATTCAAATCGAGATCGCTGTCGTCGCCGATGGCTGATAAATCCAGTTCCTGTTGGATGTTGTGTTCTTCAGTCACTTTGGGAATATGAGTCAGTTTCAGTGGAAAATTGGGGCAGCGTCAGAGTAAAGCAGATTTTGCTTAAGCTGGAATCCTCAATGGGCGTACTCTCCACTGCAATTGCCCCATTTAGATGTTGCACTAAAGACTTGACGAGCGCAAGTCCCAAGCCAGTTCCTGGAGTCCATCTGCCTTTACCCCGACGGAACCTATCAAATATGTAAGTGGCTTCTTCTTCTGAGATGCCATGCCCTATATTGATCATTTTAATAATAACTTGATCAACTTGTTGATTGACTTGGTGAGTCGCTTGCAAATGCACAACAGTGTCATGTTGCGAGTATTTGCTAGCATTTGTTAATAACTCTTGCAGAATACGGTCAAAACTTTCTACTTCGGTTTCCAGTGTGAGTCGCGAATCTGGTAAATCTAGAGAAAGGCTTATGCCTTTGTCTGCGAGTTTGGTGTCAAAAGCGGCTGCTAAATCATGAATTTTCGCATTTAAATCCGTCGTTTCTAACTGCGGGCGTTCGTGACGAGTTTCCAATTCCTGGAGGGTTAGTAAGTCATTAATCAAATTAATTTCATCGGTGCAATCTTGCTCTATCATGTCGGCGTATTTAACTTGACGCTCGTTTAATTGCCCAATTTGACGTAAGTTACGGATAGCCAAACGCATCCTTGTGAGTGGATGACGCAAGCGATCGCTCATATTGCTTAAAAATTCATCCTTCAAATCGTTAAGCTTTTGCAACTGTTCTGTTTGTTGGCGCTTAACTTCGTAAAGTTTTGCTTGGACTTCCAAACTGCGTTGCAGTTGTGCTGTGCGTTCATCTACCAACGTTTGTACTTGCCGCAATGTTTGTGTTTGAATTATGGCGTTGCTAAGTTGAGCACAGACCATTTGCACTATATTAAGTTCTGTTGATTGCCAATTGCGAGCAACTGCTTGCTGTAACACCAGAAATCCTAATACTTTGCCTTGAATCTCTAAGGGCATTAATAGCACTGCAGGCAGCACTTCTAGTGTAAATACTGGGGCTACTGTTAAAGTATCTTGTAAATCTGTATCGTCATTGATGATTAAAGGTTTTCCAGAGTCTAAAAAGGCACGTTGGCATAAACTGCAGTCGGCAAGAAAAAAGGAAGTCTCTGAAGTGTCTAACTGATGAGTTAGGGCAATTTCTGTTTCTTTATGCCATTTTCCTACAACCGTCGCTTTTGCTTTGGGAATTTGTTTTTTTGCTCGAGTTCTAAACAACGGATCAGTATATTTTAGTAGTATGAGCAAACCACGATCCGCTTGCAGAGCTTCTGCTGTCGAAGCAAGCGCTAACTGAAGCATTTGATTTAATTCCAGGTTGCTACGACTAAGTACAGTGAGTTGCTTGATCAAGCTTTGATGCTGGACATAAGTTTGCACGTACTGATTTTGGTCAGCAATCTGCTGTGCTTGTGCGACTTGAGAAAATGCGATCGCGCAACACGGTTCTACTGCATTTAATAGTTTTTTTTCGGATTCACTCCAATTGTATGGCTGCGATTTGATTAAACTAATGACGCCGTTATTTTTACCACCAAACCGAGTGGGGATTGCCAAAACAGCCTTTATAGTCAGTGGCAAAGATTGCCGTCCAATTGCCAAACTTTTTTGAATTGTTGAAATATCCTCAATGGTCAATGTTTCACAAGCGCATTCCATCACTGGTAAGTCTAATTGCTGCGCACTAGAGAACATTTCATCTCTTTCAGACAACTCTAAATTGTCTTGGATAGACCAATTAGCCGTTATTGGCTCGCTGGACACCTCAAGTGATACTGTCACTAAGCTACAGCAATCTACTTTAAAGGCAACTCCTAGCACTTTGGCAATTTCTTGCAGCATCCTTTTTGGAGTTGAGCTACTGGCGATGATTTTATTAATTTTTTGTACTAAGTGGTAGGCTGGTTCTTCCTGATGCTGCATCAGCGCTCCATGCGGGTATTGTTTTTGTCGATCTAGTTCACTTAGGCGCTTTGACGGCAATAAAGGCTTGTTCATTCTTGGCACACTCTTGAATATTGACCTCATTTTCTTCGTAAGCAACCTCTCGGCATATCTCACCCAAAGCTTGTGCTACTGCACCCTGATGAACCGCAAATCTTTTCTTAAAACTATCTCTCACCTGTTATAGCCCCTTTCTATTTGAGATGACCAATCGAGATGATGGAATGCCTCGTATCTTAAACGACCTATTTATTTTTAGAAAAAAAATATTAAAAATCTATCTATCTAAGATGCTGTAGTCAAAGAATGCTTGAGTGTTCTTCGCCTTCAATCACTTACTCACCTTGAGATAGAATATCCTGTTTGGCTTTATACATAAACCGTAATTTCTCTGGAATTTAAGCTAAAATGCCATAATTTTATCCGCGTTAACACTGATAGAAAAAACCAAAAAAAAGTAATATTTCTTTCACGTTATCCTTCTATTGAATGGGTGAGAACTCACTGAACTAGCCAAAAGAAAATACTGTAGCGCGGAAAGCTTCACAGATCCTTTATGACCAGATCCCATAAACAGCCAAAAATTTTCTTCAGCGTTATTCTGTGACTTATATCCTTTACAATACTTTACTTTTTTCTCAGGCTTAGGTTTTTATGTGTGAAGTGTTGTTCGAGATCCTGCTCGTGAAACAGCATCAGTCGTCTGGAAGGCGTGCAAATCTGTTAGGGTTGACCATTTAACAATTTGATGAGTATATAACCAATTATTTATCTAATTAAATTTGCTTGTTACAAAAATAGAGCCAAAAATGAATGCAGCTTAGTTGCAATATCACATGGCGCAACTAAGCTGCATTCACTTGAACAAAAGTTTAAGGAGCTAAACTCTCGACACTTAGAGGAACCATATCGCCATTTCTTGTAAGTCCTAGTAACATCGGTTGTTTCGGCGCAATGAGTTGACCTGTCAGTACACAGCGTTCTTCTTGTTGTGCTGTTGCGGCTATGCTAGCGCGAATATCGGCTCGCGAAAATCGGGGTTTCCATTCACCTGATTTTTGCTGGACGTAATTCCAGAGGATGTCTCGAATCAGAGCTTGATATCCCTGATTGCCAGCGAGTTCTTTGAGTTTATCTTTCAACTCCCGCTCTAGGCGGATGCTGGTGACTTCCATGTCGGTGGTTGGTGTGCGAGCTATTGTATGCATCACTTTTTCTCCTTAAAGTATGGACAGGATAGTAATACAAGTGTAGTATGTTTAAAGGAATGTTCAATAGGTGAAATTTTCTGTGAAATCCGTTTACCCCATCTCTACTTCCTTGCGTGTTGCCAACTGCCGATTTAGTTGGAAATCAGCCGCTGTGGGAGTGGAGTATTTATTTATGGGAGACGAAAGCCTGAATAAATGGCAACTCACAGAGGGTAATCATGATTCTCGATATGACAACATTGGTGTACTGAATGCAGTACCAAAACTAGAACAACGAAGCGGGAGGTACAGGCAACAGCATGCTGTACCGATATAGAAGCAGAAGACTTAAAGGTCAAATTCTAACCCCCGCTTTCAGCAAACAAGAAGCGGGGGTTTGTTTATAAGGAGTCAAGCTGTGACAAGCGCGATGCAAGTTTTAGAGCAATCTGTGGTGGTGTTTTCTCAAAATTACTTGCCACTATGTCGGGTTAATATTAAGCGGGCGATTGTACTGTTAGTGGCAAATAAGGCTGAGCCACTAGACTTGGACATCCAAAGCAGAATGTGCAAGCAAACCTGGAATAACAGGAGAGCATAAGGAATGCTGAAATTAACATACACCGAAACGAGCTTTTGTTTAGAATGTTTAGCTCAATCGCTGGAAGAATGGGTGCAAGCGCGAGTGATTTTGGCAGTGCGAGTCGGTCAATGTCTATGCGTTGAACCCAGTACTGCTTCCTTTTTGCTTCCTGTTCATTTGCCAGGAGTAGAAATGCTTAAGGCTCTTGTTAAAACAGAAGACAGTGAAATCATTGCTCTGTGCGGTTGTGATCACGAATATGTGGAAGTCACTCTGCGGGGTTGTTGGCTATCAAATGGTTCTCAGGATGCTGAGGGTGTGTTTGTCACGGCGATCAGTGAAGCCACTGAGTTCTTCGTTTACAAACTTTGGCAAGAAGCTCAACACAAAGCCTCTGTCATGAGCGAATGATCAGCTTTTAGCTTTCAGCCTAGTTGCTGAAAGCTAAAAGCGATTGGAGATTTCATAAGCCTCACATCAGCAGGTGCAACTCCTGCACCCGTTACCATAAACACAGATTCTTATGATTGTGCGAGAAGCAAGGTTAGACGATGCATAGCGCGATCGCCAAAGTTCATGTAGATACTTGGCGAACGACATATTCTAGCATCATACCAGATGAATACCTCGCTAATTTGTCCTATGAAAAGCGAGAGAGTCGCTGGGGACAAATGCTCAGTACAGCAACACAGAACCAGCATTTTATTTATGTTGCCGAGAACGCAACTGGGCAGATTATTGCTTTTGCCAATGGTGGTCCAGAACGAACTAGTGACCCAATATATAAGGGTGAGTTATACGCTATCTATATTCAAGCTGACTACCAGCGACAGGGACTTGGACGCCGCTTGACCCAATTAGTCGTTGAAAGGCTGTCTGAGATAGGGTTGCACTCGATGTTGGTCTGGGTTTTAGCCGATAATCCTGCGTGTAGATTCTATGAAGCCCTTGGGGGTCAGAAGGTGTAGAAAAAGCACATTGAGCGTGGTGGAGTCACCCTAAAAGAATTAGCTTATGGCTGGAAGGACATAAAAATACTATATAGCTGGGTATAGCCGGACGTAGCTATTAGGTAGTTAGTGGTTGTATCTACTGTTTATTGTTAAAAAATAAAAAATTTACATACGAATTTCATATGTTAAGATTGTTTACCATATTAGTAAGAATTACATAGTTAATGCAATTAGCAATTAGAGCTTAACCTGCCAAAATTGCACAAAATTTATCTACCTGTGGATTGATTCTGTATATAAGTACAGAAAAAAAGTTTCAGTCTACAGGTCGATTCATATGTCTGTGTATTCAAAGTAGAAAGAAGATTAGCCTGACCCTTAACGAAATCTCATTGGCAGCAGCAATCAAGCAAGTAAAAATAGAAGCGCAGCTATATTTTAACACTCAAATTGACAAAATTAAAGCATACGCTTCTGTGTTGAAAGTTAAGATTGTTTTGCAACCACTGCTCAAAACTTTCTCGAGAGATACCAAATTGGGTAAGCTAGAGTGTATCCAAGATTCACAACAGACAGTATTTATGATGCTTGTCAAGCCTTGGGGTGTAACCAGGCGTGATTTTTGGATAGCCTAATTTTTGGAGGAGTTTAAATGAAGAATATTGGTTTTGATTTATCTATGTTGCGTCCAGTGCGTTTTATCATAGTGGCATTTACTTGTGCCTTACTGATTTTCTCTTATGCTTTGCCCGCTGCTGCGACGATCGGTAGCCAAACGAGCAATCCTGAAGATGAGGTTACACAGCTAACTGGAATTCAGAAAGAAACAGACAAACTATCTACACAAGCACCTCCAGGATTGGAACAAACACAACGGAGATCAAACGAGGGACTTAACGAGATTCAGGGATCTGCTGATATTGAGAAGATGAACCGTCCTGAGAATTCTCAACAAGCAAAGACAGTAGAAGATCAAGTTAAGAACGCGTTGGGTAAACTCACAGGTAACCAGTAACCTGCATTTCATGGTTTTTATCGAGAGTGTGTTTTGAAAGTGGGTGTGACAAATAAATTATTGCTCAATGTTCTAGCGTTTTGAGCAGTTTGCATAGTTATCACCGTTTAGTAGACATCTTGATTGCCTAGTCAAGATGTCTATTTCTATTTAATGAGAAAAGTCTGATTTTTCCTCTTGATGAAAAAAACACAATCCTTCCTTTGGTTGATGATTGTAGGGGATGGAATTTGTGAAGGTTAGTAAAGAAGCTCGCTGAGGGATTTAAAGTAATGCGCAAGATAAACATTGGTTTGACGGAAGAACAACGTCAAGGTGTGATTAATCTGTTGAATCAAGATTTGGCAGACGCCTATGTACTGTTGGTGAAAACGAAAAAGTTCCACTGGGATGTTGTCGGACCTCAGTTCCGCAGCCTGCACCAAATTTGGGAAGAGCATTACCAAGCACTGACTGAAACTATCGATGCCGTAGCTGAGCGGGTTCGTGCCTTGGGCGGGTACCCTGTTGGTACATTGGAAGGATTTCTCAAGATTGCGACTCTCAAGGAAGAAGCTGGTAACGTTCCCACAGCAACTGGGATGGTGGCTCGGCTGGTAGATGACCACGAGCAAGTTATTCGGAACCTGCGTGATCATGTGGATCAGACTGCTGAGCAGTTCCACGATCAGGGAACCTCTGACTTCCTGACAGGACTGATGGAAGGGCATGAGCAGATGGCTTGGATGCTGCGCTCATTTATTGAAGGGCAGTCACTGCAAGCAGACGGTTCTAACCAGATAGCAGAAACCAAAACCCCTGTAGGCGTGTAGCCAGCAGCAGATTTAACCCAAAGCATAGCGTCTCTTGTTGACAATGGCAGACTGAGGTTTCCTGCATCTACCGCATCTACCCCCCTCAGTCTGCCGACTGGAAAAGCAAAATTCAAGGAGTCTTTAAGTGCCTGAAACATATACAGCAGAACGTACCATCTCAGCTGTTTTTAAAGAGCAGAAGCAAGTTGATGATGTGATTCGGCGTTTACTAGACCGGGGTGTTTCCAGGGATCATATCTCGGTATTGGGCAGAAACTTCCAGTCAGAAACTCGAATTGCTGGCTTTATTAGTAAGAGGGATGTGATTCTCGGAGGTTTGAGAACCGGGGCAATCTTTGGTTCCTTGTTCGGTTCCTTCCTCAGCTTACTCACAGGTGTAGGCGTACTGTTCATTCCTTTTGTCGGTCCGATTGTAGCAGCAGGTCCTATTGGTGCAGTGCTGTTAGGAGCCGCAAGTGGAGCGATCGCAGGTAGCGCAGGTGCAGGTTTGGTCTCTGTTCTCACCGCATTGGGAATGCCAGAAGACAAAGCCGCAGTTTACCAAACTCGCTTGCAAGCTGGCGAGTTCTTGGTGATGGCAGAAGTTGCTGGCGATCGCGGTGGAGAATTCCAATTGCTGATCGAGAGCGCTGGTGGCGAAGAAGTGCACACAATTGAGACAACTCTGGCTCGTGCTTGTACCAGTGGCTGCAACAGCCCAGAGGATTTGTCTCCTGAGGTTCGCTCTCATCTTTCTGAGCAAGCTCAGCGCACATTTATTGAGCGCTATAACACTGCATTAACTGAGACAAATGACCAAACAAAGGCTGAACAAGCTGCCTGGGAGGCAGTTCATCAGCAATATGATGAAGATGAGAATGGCGTTTGGTCTAAGGCGAAAGCGACTGTTTAGTCAATTGGTAATAGTCAAAACAGTCAATAGTCAACAGCCTATAGTAATTGTTGACTATTGACTCTTTTGGCTATTAGGGCAATTTGTAACCAGCAACTCTTATTGTTAACTGACCCTGTCGAGGGTCACTTCTGAAGATAAACGCTCCTTCTTCCTTCTCACCACTAGATAAAAAGTCAATCTGCAAATCCCCCGTTTCTTCTACTTCACCCTTCATTTGCAACTCAGCCATAATTTGAATAGACTCAGCTGTTTCTCCTCCAGTATTCACAACCTCAAAAGGAACATAAAACTGTCCATTCACTTCACGAATTGTCTTGTTGCTGACAGAAAGGACAGGGGGTTGATGCTTTTCGTTGAGCCACGTATAACCTACCAAACTCACAACCACTGCTAGGAGAAATGAAGCTGCACCGAAAGTTACCCGTTCAGCTGGTGTTCTCTTTGGTTGCTGTTGTTCTTTTTTCCCATTCGTTAATTCATTTGTTTGACTCATACTGCTAACCTTCCTGCTGCACCGCCGATAGTTGCAGGTAATCCCAGCAGCAAAGTGTGTTCAAGCCAAATGGTCCAAGGGTCCCCAAATGTCAATTTTTGAAAGAACCACAACATGAAAGCGGCTGCTAGCAGTGACACCAAGTATGCCACCACAGTTTCGCTTGTAGGTCGTTGGAAAATTCCTTGTTGCTGCCTGCGCTTTTGCTGATCTGAAAAGCCTGCTTCAAAAACAATACCATAGGAAATGAGGATAGATGTGGCAATAATTGCCAACAACCACGGCGGTGTCACTGCTGCTGCTAACATAGGAATCTCATCTGTTGGCGCGATGTTAAATGCAATTACAGTTGCACCAATCAAGGTTGCACCTATATCGGCAAAGGTGGCAGATAACTCGTCTGGTTTCTTTGTGGTGTCATCACTTGCTTGAGCTCCCGTTCGCCCTTGAGCATTGGCATCACGAGTATCTCCTAAAAACTGGTTGGCTAATGCCACGCCTAAGGTAAATGGTACACCTTCATAGACAATTTTACCCAAGGCTTCCTTAAGGGGAGTTTCAGGTGTCAGTTCTTGGAGTAACAAAAGCACAAAGGCGGAGCAAGTCAATCCAATCGCTATTGCTTCTACAGTATCTGTGACTGATCCGTAGGGTGGTGAGTTCCGTTTGCTTCTACGAAAACCTTCTGTCCGGTTAAGTAGGAAAACCACGATGAATGTCAGTGCGATCGCCAACATCATCATTGAAGGTTTTGCCAGTGATCCTATCCACCAAACCTCCATTGTGTAGAGCAAAGGAATGCCAAACAAAAAACCTCCACATACACCCCGAATAATGTCATTAATCTCATTGACCCATACATTTTTTCTACGCTTTCTTCCTACACCCATACTTTGCTTGTCATGAGTAGTTTCTTTTATGGTAGGTATTTCGTTATCAAAAATCTGTTAGAGACGCGTTGTATCACAAGTTCTCGGCTAAGAAAGCCAAAGAAATCATTGCTCATTCTTTCTCTAATTATTTCAAACGTATTTATCCTGATATCAATTCTCTGTAACAATGCGCTTAATAATTACCCCCCCTTGAGACAAGTGGCGTGGGACTATAGGGGGGTCGAATTCAGCTCAACTTCATAGAGAAATGGTATGAGCGACAAATTAGCCTTTATCTTTCCTTAAAGGTCTACATTTATTTCCTCACAGCCCACTTATTAGGAAATTTGACAATATTTAATCTGGGAAAGATATTTTTTATCTTACTTTATTGATATTTATTACTTGCATCTATCATGAGATAGGACTATATATTAATTTATATCAAGTAATTTTCTCGAAAAAAATTAATAAAAGTATGCTTTTTTTATGCATCAAATCCTTCTTCTGATAGGTACGCAGCAAAGCAAATCCTGATACTTTCTTTGATATAGAGAAATAATAGCTAAGAGAAGAGGTACGATATGAGCGTTGAGAAGAGAATAGAAGCAACAGCAAAAAATATCGAAGGCAAAATTCAAGAGGTAGTTGGTGACTTAAGTGGCAATCCGCAAGATAAGGCTGAGGGTCAAGCCAAGCAAGCTGAAGCCCAAGTTATTCACACTACCGAGAATTTAAAAGATGAGGTGAAGAAAGTTTTAGAATAGTCTATTCGCGTAACTATGTTCAAAAGTTCAGTGAAATTGTTCATTGACACAATCTTTTATAAAATATTCCACTGTGTATAACTACATTACACAGTGGAGTATTTTGATAGCTTGGAACAAAAAAAGGTTAGCCCTAAAAAATCGGCTCTAACCATTGTTTCTACTATCATCAAGCTAAACAGCGCTGCGACGAGTGATTAAGCCCCATATGAAAATGGCTATCATTGCGCCAAGAATAGCAACAATCAAACCAGGAATACTCAGGGTAGCTGCAGTTAGTTGGATTGTTCCTGTCTGTAACAAGCTAACTATGCTACCTCCAACAAATGCTCCAATAATACCTAAAATCATAGTGGAAACAATTCCACCACCTTGACGACCAGGATAAATAGCTTTACCAATTGCGCCAGCTATAAGACCAAGAACTATCCAAGCAATAATATTCATATTTTGATTCTCCAATTCCTTAACACTGCCATCTTTAATCTATCAATTCAAACTAAACGGCTCTTCTACCGCAAGTCCAGTAGCAATTCCGTCGCAAGAGATAACTGTTAGAAATAAAGCCTAATGATTTCTGTAGAGACGTAGTATGCACTTTCACTACACTCATGCAATTGTCACAAATCACACTTAAGTGAACGGTATTGTATTAAGTAGGTCGGTACAAATAAAGTTAACAAGTTTTGGCAGTCATTAGTCATTAGTAAGGATTTTAGGCGTTTTTACATTTCTTAAGGTAGTTCTGTTTATTTCCACCTATCTACTTATATTTAAATTAAATATACTTTTGCTTATCAATATTTTTAATCAGGCAAAACTGACCGATTGCACTAGCTGGATTCCTGGTAAAAATTCTTAACTTTTGGCTGATATTGAAAGTTCTTATATAAGGACTTTGCAGTTATTTAGCAAGAATATAATTCTATGAAAATACAAATAAATTATCAGCCAAGAACTGGAAGTTTTTGGCTGATATGAGGAATTATTGAGAAGGCTGCAAAATATCAGTCCGAAAGTTAAATGCTATCTAGGACATAAACCAACTTCTTATTTCTTCGCTGGTCAATGTCATGGATGCTTTATAAAAGTCATTAAGTTATTCGTCATAAGTCAAAACAACAGACAAGAGGAGAAATGATAAAAGAAAACCGCTAAATCTACAAATTGGCATTCACACTACAACAGACTGTACTCAAGTGAGTGTTTGGAAGACTGAATATTGAACCTAGCACGTTAGAGGAAGTGCAAAGTAGATTAGAGTGTTTGAACTCGTGTTCATCACTCAACTTAAAGGTTATAGGCACTCTTGTATGCGCACTTTTGCTGGGAATTTCAATCTGTGATCAGATTGTGACTGCAATTGTCAGAATTCTACAGTGCATTTCCTCTTGAGAGTAGGGCGCTGAGGCAAGTGATTCACGTTGGGCTAATTTGATGATTGACAAGGCTCAATCCAAAATCAGTATATGCTTCATGCGACTAAGCCAGAACGTAAAGCGCGAACAGCAGCTTGGGTACGATCATCGGCACACAGTTTATTCAGGATGTTGCGGACATGGGTCTTAACGGTACCAACTGTGATGTATAGTTTCTCAGCAATCTGTCCGTTGCTACACCCAGCGACAATCAACTCTAAAATTTCCAGTTCTCGTTGTGTGAGTGGATAAGTTTCTAAAACTTGCTCGTACTCAGATGACAGCGCCTCAATTTTTACAGTCTTGGGCTTATCAGATGCCTGGTTTTCTGGGATACCTTGCCGCATTTGCTGCAGCACCACGTTAGCGATGGCCGGATCGATCCAAGAGTTCCCTGTGTGAGTCGCTTGAATTGCTTCCGTCAACTTATCGATGCTTGTATCCTTCATATAGTAGGAGTCAGCCCCGGCTGCAAAAGCCGCAAGCACAGCATCTTCTGAATGATCCATTGTCAGAACAAGGATTTTCGTTGATGAATCATTTGTCTCTGTTTGGTACTGTCTGAATCTTCTGGTGAGTTCAATTCCATCTATGTCAGGCAAACCAATATCTACAACAGCTACATCTGGCTTAGCTGTTTCCAAAAGTTTCAGCCCTTTTGTCCCATTTGGTGCTTCACCAACAACTCGAAGTGTGCTATTTGACTGTAGTGCAGCCTTTAGCCCCATTCTTGTCAGGTCATGATCTTCAATTAAAACGATACTAATTTCACTCATTGCTACACTCACTCTGTGTAAATTGCATCTGTCAAGAGCCGACCTTTTGCAAAGTGTTTCTTTTATTTTCCAAAACCAAAGATAGATGATATTTTATCAAACTTGCATCCACCGATAGAAATAAGGAGCTTACTATCTTCCTCTCATTTGACAGAGGCTAATATCTAGCTTGGGATATATGGAATATTTATGAAATATTATGAAATACTTGTACACATTCCAACTGGTACCCCTCAAATGACGCAACTACCTATTTACCAGACGGATGAAAGCAATTACCTTTGATCGAAGAATGTATCTTTCCTAGTCATTGAGTCCTAATTAAGCATTTGTTACTCGTTTTTCGCTACCAAATAACTCTGGCTGAAAATTCAACTATAACGCTTATTTTCTATCATCTTTAAGAAAAATTAACAAAAAACAAAGGTATGGTTCAATATTTCAAACCTGCTGACACCAATACAGAGAAATTAGAGCAGGTCGAAGCAGCTTTACGAGAAAGTGAGCTACGTTTTCGTGCCATCTTCAACCAGACCTTTCAATTTATGGCATTAATGAAGCCAGATGGCACTCTCGTTGAAGCTAATCAAACAGCCTTAGAATTTGGAGGACTGACGAACGCCCAACTGATTGGTCGCTTCTTTTGGGAAGTGAACTGGTGGGATTTAGCAGATCAGGCAACCTTACGAGAAGCAATTGCTCATGCAGCCAAAGGAAAATGCATTCGCTGTCAAGTCAATGCCGCTCGCTCAAACAATCCACTCGCAACTGTTGACTTCTATATTAACCCATTGCGAGATGAAACTGGGCAGATAGTATTATTAGTTGCAGAAGGTCGCATTTTCCCCAATGGGAATTTAGAGCATTCGCCAAATCACCGAATTGTTCAACAATTGCAGCGTGAACAAGCCCAAGTACAGTTGGAGGCACTGAACGGACAACACCAGCTTTACAGGGATATTGTCAATAATATGCAATTCGGCTTGGTTGTGTGGCATTTAGAAGACCCGAACGATATTACCTCGTTGCGGTTAGTGACTACAAACCCTGCTGCATCGCGCCTGACTGGAATATCTCTCGAACAAGATGTTGGCAAGCAAATTGTTGATTGTTTTCCTAATATGCTCCTGCAAAGGAGAACATCTTTGGAACTGTACGCAGAGGTTGCCTATTTTGGTCGAGCAATAGATCAGTATGAAGTTTATTACGGCGATGAACGCATACCAGGTAGCTATTTCAGCGTTAAAGTGTTTCCATTACCAAATCGGTGTATTGGAATTGCCTTTGATAACATTACTGGGCGCAAGCAAGCCGAACGGGCGTTGCAAGAAAGTGAGCGCAGGTGGGCAACTCTAGCACAAGTGTCGCCTGTGGGGATTTTTCGGACAGATTTGTCGGGAAACTGTCATTATGTTAATGAACGATGGTGTGAAATTGCTGGACTTTCTCTAGAAGATGCTCTGGGAAAAGGTTGGCGATCTGCTGTCCATCCAGAAGATTTAGAGCGTATCGACTCGCAAGTCAAGCAAATTATTCCAGAATACCTGCCATTTGAGTATGAGTTTCGCTTTGTCCATCTTAATGGGAGGATAAATTGGGTGTTTTCACAAGCAGTGCCAGAAACTGACGACGATCAGGTGATTGGCTACGTTGGGACAGTGACAGATATTACTGAGCGCAAGCAGTCAGAACAAGCGTTGCGGGAAAGCGAGAAAAGATTCCAAGCGATGGCAGAAAATGCTCCGGTGATGATTTGGGTGTCTGGTTCGGATACGCTGCGTACTTACTTTAATAGTGGTTGGTTGGAGTTTACCGGACGCACAATCGAACAAGAACTAGGCAATGGTTGGACTCAAGGAGTGCATCCTGAAGATATCGAGCATTGTTTAGAGACATATATTACTGCGTTTGATGCTAGGGAACCGTACGCGCGTGAATACCGCCTCAGACGTTTTGATGGTGAATATGGCTGGATTTTAGATAAAGGGACTCCCCGGTGGAATCCAGATGGCAGTTTTGCTGGGTACATTGGTTCGTGTATTGATATTAGCGATCGCAAAGAAGTAGAAATTGCTCTCCAGCAAAGAGCAGAAGAACTCACGCGCATGAATACAATCTTGGCGCAAACGACGACATTGTTGAAAAAACGTAACGATGAACTTGACCAGTTTGCCTATGTCGCGTCTCATGATCTTAAAGCACCCTTGCGGGCGATCGCCAGCCTTTCAGAATGGATAGAAGAAGACCTCGCAGATACACTTCCAGAGGAAAACCAACACCAGATGCGCCTGTTACGAGGGCGAGTCAGTCGTATGGAAGGGCTGATCAACGGTTTGCTAGACTATTCACGAGTTGGACGCACTCAAACTCCATCGTCAATGGTAAATGTTAACGCATTGCTGAGGGAAGTGATGGACTTGCTCGACCCACCAGAAACTTTCACGATTGAGGTCGAACCAGGAATGCCTAGCTTTGTGACCAAACGACTACCTCTTTTCCAAGTGTTTAGCAACTTGATTGGTAATGCGATTAAGCACCACAACAGAACAGATGGTCATGTGAAAGTTTCCGTACTAGACCAAGGACAGTACTATGAATTTGCTGTATCTGACGATGGTCCCGGCATTGCCCCTGAGTATTATGATAAGGTCTTTCAAATCTTCCAAACGCTAGAAGCTCGCGACCAAAAAGAAAGCACAGGAATTGGTTTAGCAATTGTTAAGAAAATAATTGAAACAGAAGGCAGTACCATTACCTTAGAGTCCCAGCTAGGAGTAGGAAGCACTTTCCGCTTCACTTGGCTCAAGCAACCACTTCAATAGACTTGATGCCAGTTAGTTGTAAGGAAAAGGGGAAGGGGTTTGTGGAAATGGGGAAAATTCTTCCCTTTCCCCTTTTCCCTTTAACCGTTCCCCTCCCCGAAGGGCTGTTGACACTCTTGTGGGGAGTTAATATGTACTTCTGACCAAGGGGTGAAGACGGGTGCATCACTGTGTGTCTAGAATTATGATGAGCTAAAGGGGGTATTTTCTTTTACTCTGATTTGGCTGTGTCTGCTTTTTATATAATCATTCTCAGCCCAGTTGGGCTGTTTGTGCTAGTGCTTTAGTGCTATGACACATCCACAGGCAATTATCTGCCATCTTAATTCCAGTAATTTTTATCAATCCGCTGGAATGTAGAGCAAACAGGTTGTATTCAATCAAAGGAAATGTCAGAAAAAGTGATTAACATACTACTTGTGGAGGATGACGAAGTTGATGTCATGAATGTAGAGCGGGCATTCAAGAAAGTAAATATTAATAATCCACTTTATGTTGCTACCAATGGAATTGAGGCGCTAGCAATGTTGCGTAGCAAAAACGGTGAGCCGCCCGAGGTTCCTGTAGAGCGACGCTTGATTTTACTAGACTTAAATATGCCAAAAATGGGAGGAATAGAGTTCCTGCAAAAATTACGTTCTGACCCTCAATTAAAACCAACCCCTGTGGTAGTTATGACCACCTCAAACCAAGATAAAGACCGCGTAGAAGCGTACAACCTCAACGTTGCGGGCTATATCCTTAAGCCTGTGACTTTCGCGAACTTTATTGAACTCATGGCAACGCTGAATAAGTATTGGACATTGTGCGAAATGCCATAAGCTAATATTTGGGGCAATTTGAGGTTTGAGATCTGAAAATAGTGTTGTTAGTGATCAATGGTTGGTTGTTTAACTAGCCTTCTTCGACTATAAAATTTAACTAAATTTTTTTTAAAGCAACTTCTAACAATAAAATCTTAGACATTTGCTCAGAAAAGATAACTGATATAAAGAAAAATAGTGTGTTTCATGGCAATGGCTAGAAGTAATGGAAGAGAAACTCAAAATTTTAGTAGTAGACGATGACGAAGTAGACCGAATCGCAGTGCGTCGTGCGCTTACCAAAGCAGGCGTTGAAATGGAACTGTCTGAGGTGGGCGATGGCAAAAGTGCGATCGCTCTCCTAAATAATGGTACTTCGTATGACTGTGTATTTCTTGACTATCGCTTACCAGACCAAGATGGTTTAAGCCTGCTGCAAAACCTACGTTCCAATAATATCAGAGTGCCTGTTATCGTCCTCACAGGTCAAGGAGACGACCAGATAGCAGTTGAACTGATGAAAGCAGGTGCTAGCGATTATCTCTCCAAGTCGCGGTTATCATCAGAAATCTTGGCACAGATTTTGCGCAATGCCATCCGGGTTCACCGCGCAGAAATGCAAGTCGCTTTAGCAAATCAACAACTGCGCGAAAGTAATTCGCTACTCATTCGTAAGAACCAGGAACTGGAAGCACAGCGGCGACATATAGAACTACAAAATTTGAAACTCATTGAAGCATCACGCCTGAAGTCGCAGTTTCTGGCAACAATGTCTCATGAATTGCGGACTCCCATGAATGCCATCATTGGGTTTTCTCAGCTCTTGTTGCGTCCTAAGTGTGGTGAACTGACAGATAAGCAACAAGATATGATACAGCGTATATTCAACAATGGCAAGCATTTGCTGATGCTGCTCAATGAAGTTCTCGACTTTTCTAAACTAGAGGCAGGAAGGTTAGATTTAAAACCAGAAATCTTTGATTTGTCAAAGCTCGTCAATGCTACCGTGCAAGAGATGCGTTCTCTGGCAGAGGAAAAAAATCTGTCTTTGTTGATTCAAATTGAGTTGCAAAACCTTGTCGTGTTTAATGATCCAACTCGTATACGACAGATTTTAACAAACCTGCTCTCAAACGCCATCAAGTTTACAGAGTCTGGCAGTATTGCAGTTGAACTTAAGGAAGTGCCAGGAAATCAAGTGGAAATTGCGGTTTGCGATACTGGCATAGGTATTGCTCCTGCGGATCTAGAAAATATTTTTGAAGCTTTTCGGCAAGTTGATCAAAGTACCACTCGCAAATATTCCGGGACAGGATTGGGTTTGCCAATCATAAAAGCGCTGGTGCAAATGATGGGTGGTAACATCACCGTTGAAAGTCAGTTAGGTCAAGGTTCTGTCTTTCGGATTCAACTTCCCCGTCAAATATCATCTTCAATGCAACATGGTGCAGATGGGGCATCAAATACTCCTGCGTCCGCCAAAAAAAGTTTTTGGAAGCAGGAAATTTCTCACTTTGCTCAAGAAGGTCTGCAAAACAAGAGTAGAGACAGGTAACTCTAAAATAGAAAACGGAAATCAAACTATAAATTTTTATTCTCTATAAAGCAAATAACTATGTTAGACGAAGAAGCTTCTAAAGTAGAACGTATACTTGCCGTTGATGATAATCCTGATAATCTCGTGTTGCTACAGACAATTTTAGAGGTTGAAGGATATGAAGTTGGGTTAGTAGACAATGGTATGGATGCTTTAGAGCAAGTTGTTCAGTCTCCACCCGATCTGATTCTGCTAGATGTCATGATGCCGGGAATGGATGGCTATGAAGTGACACGCCGCATTCGTAAGAATCCAGAAATATCATATATTCCAATACTGCTGATAACGGCACATCATGATGCAAGTGTTGTCGAAGGCTTGGATGCAGGAGCAGATGATTTTATTCGCAAACCATTTAATCATGAGGAGTTACTGGCAAGAGTGCGATCAATGCTGCGACTCAAACACAGTATTGATGAACAACAAAAAATGGCACGCCAACGCGAGGACTTTGTTTCACGTCTGACTCACGATTTGCGAACTCCCTTAGTAGCTGCAGATCGGATGCTGCTTTTGTTTGAGCAAGAAACATTCTGCCCAATTTCTGACGACATGAAATCCGCTATATCCGCCATGATGCGCAGCAACCAAAATTTGTTGCAAATGGTGAACAACCTCCTTGAAGTTTACCGCTTCGAGGCAGGGAAAAAGACCTTGCAAATGGAAAGCTGCAATATGGGGCTTTTGGTTGAAGAAGTTGCTCAAGAACTCAGTTCTCTTGCAATGGAGAAGGGGTTGGCTGTGAATGTAGACAAGAGCAAGTTAGATCCACAAGACGAAACTGCTGGTGTGGTGAAGGGCGATCGCCTAGAATTACGGCGCGTGATCAGCAATCTTATAGGCAATGCTATTAAGTTTACAGATACAGGAAGTGTAAATATTACTATTTCTGAAACACCCTCAAACCCTCACGGTAATCCTTGGGTGATCATTGAGGTACAAGATACAGGATACGGCATTGCAAAAGAAGACCAAGCAAAAATCTTTGAGCGGTTTCGCCAAGGTAAAAACAAACGTGCTGGCAGCGGCTTGGGATTGCATCTATCTAGCCGGATCATTGAATCACACAAGGGAAATATCGAGGTTTTCTCTGAACTTGGCAAGGGCAGTGTCTTCGCTGTACGTTTACCGAAGCAAGCTTGAGTGTAACTCTCATTCCAAAGGCTGCTTGACGTGGGTGAATTAGGCTTGCTTCTGAGTAGCAAAAACGCTACTTTGTTAATGTAGCCTGTGCCCAGGACTACCGCAGTGCGCTCCACGCCATTGCAGCTTTCGGCTGAATATACGTATCAGCCCTTATGCCAAGAGGTGAAATAGAAATTTTTGAGAAATACTGCATTCGGATGGTGAGTTTCCGCAATTCTTCCCAATATAATTTTATCAGTAATTAGGGATTCCTGAGTTTTTTTACACTTAATGATAAACCTACACTGCTAACGACAACTCAAAAACTAAACAGACGTAGTTTGGGGTTTTAACTCCAAGCAAGTATGAGCGACGCGTCAGAAGTTCAGTAACTCATAATTCATCACATGACTTTCTGGCTTGTCGTTAGTGGTCTAAATCTCTAGGAAAAAGAAACACATGAGTACATCAACACCAACTCGCGGTCAAGTAGAAAGAACATTAGCACAACGTATTCAAGCTCTGTATCGTGACCAACTTGGACATCAACCCACTAAGGTGATCTGTCAGCTATCGGAGCAAAATGTAGTGATTGTCATGGAAGGTTCGATCACGGCACCAGAACTCTTGCTGGCTCATACAGGTCGGCTAGAACTGGCTGAACAGGTTCGCTCAGATTTAGATGATGCTATTCAGCCACAACTTAAGGCACTGATTGAAGAAACTTTAAATGTTACAGTTATAGAAATACTCAGTGATGCCACATTAGAGACTGGTCGTACTGGTATTATTGCTGTTTTGACGGATACACCTACTGTTCGCACTCCGACTCCAAATCACAAGGCAAGGAGAAGAACTTTATCGGACACAAGTTTGACTCCAAAATCTGCGTGATTATGATTCATCCTCACATAAGTTAAAAACGGAATTTGGATTCAATTTCTTACAGAGGTAGCGGCGCACTAGAGCTTCTAAGTCTTCTATCATGTAAGGCTTACTGATGTAGTCGTTGAAACCTGCATTGAGGATGTGTTCTCTGTCTTCCGCACTAGCCAATGCTGTCACTGCAATAGCTGCAATGTTACTAGTTAGCGGTTCCTGTTTCAGAGAACGCACAATATCAATCCCACTCACACCAGGTAACAAAATATCTAGCAGTATCAAGTCTGGCTGATACTCTTTGGCAACAAGTACTGTTGTTAAACTATCTTTTTGACATATTAGCTTACAACCGAGCGACTCAAGAGCATAACTCAACAACAGTAAGTTATCTTCATTATCCTCAACCGCCAATATTAAAGGCGACTGGGATTTGTGCTTCATTTTATCACTTATAGCGACTTGTGCCTGTTCCATTTCTTCTCCATAAGATTCATATGATGTTCATCATCTGTCTTGAGAGAACAAACGAGGCATTCTGTGAGCGGTCTGTTGGCGCTCACATTAGACTGGCTCGTGTCTCAACTCTGTCAAGTTGATGATCTTTGCTCACCCAATTAGCTCCAAGGAAAGAATACCTCAAGCAGACAAAGTGAGAAGACACTTTTTCATTATATGTAAAGTGGACAAAAAGTTTAGCAAAGAAATCATAAGTACTTAATATATTTAATAATAATTTAACGTAACACCCTGGAAGATACATATCTGCATGGCATTTTCTTATACAAAGTTAACCAACCTCTTTAGGAACTGGGGTATTGGCTTGTAGCGTGTAGTGCCTTTTTAGGGCTGCAAGCGAAGAATATCGGTTATATCAAGTCCGCTTAATTACTTATAATTCCTGCTTGACTTCGCCCCAACCCTGTTCTTAGCAAGGAGAGGGTTGGGGTGAGGTTCTTCGTTTTTCATAAGTGTTCATCCGGACATGATATTACACCCATACCCTCTTAGCCTCATACCGCACAAAGAAAGCGCGGCTCAACACTCCTTATTTATTCTGATGGTATAAAAATGGAAAAATTTTTGTCTAGCTCCTTGACACACCATGTAGTATTGAAGTAGTATAAAAGGCAAAATAAACAAAAACCAAAAATTTCTCAATCAATTTGCTTGTCTAGTTGCTGCTGAAGGAGCGCATACATAAACAAGAAGGTGTCACCGCTAAGCCCTTTGGGCAGGCTACGCATGCCTCGCGGAGCGAGAAGCTTACGCGCTTGGCGCAGCCTGCGCTTTGCGCTTATGCTTAATTCAAAATTCAGGATTCAAAATTATCAATCCCGATAACTAAAGTTAGGGGCTTGAAGCGGCAACTAAGACCACAGCATGAGTGTCCCTAGAGTGAATCTTTTTTTACCAAATTGCCACTACAAGTTATACGAGATTATCTTAGATAAGGTGAGATGTGTATCCCAGGATCTAAGTGGATATTGCTTACTCTACTCAATAACTTGTAAAAGGGATGGGATATGGCTTTTTGGGATAATGAGATTGAAGCTGAACTGCAACGCATGAAAGCAGAGCTAAAGCGCTCTGGAAAAAAAAATTATACAGATCAATCTGATTTGAATCCTGAAGGTTTGGAGATTGTTCTTGAGCAGCTAAATAATCTTGTGGGGATGCAGAATGTTAAAGATGAGATAAATACTCTGATTAACTTCCTTAAAATACAGAAGCTTCGCGAGGAAAAAGGACTTGCTAATATTTCTGTCACATTGCACTCTGTATTTTGTGGACCTCCTGGAACTGGAAAGACGACAGTTGCTCGTCTAATGGGTGAAATATACAAACAGCTAGGGATACTCGCTAAAGGTCATCTTGTGGAAACTGATAGATCAGGATTAGTTGCAGGGTACGTTGGACAAACTGCAATCAAGGTAGACCAGCTTGTTGAGTCAGCATTGGACGGGGTGCTGTTTATTGATGAAGCTTATGCACTTGCACCAGAAGGATCTAAGAATGATTTCGGACAAGAAGCCATAGACACTCTATTGAAAAGAATGGAGGATTCTAGAGACAGATTGGTAGTCATTGTTGCTGGCTATAGTGAAGAGATGTCAAGATTTATTGATGCCAACCCTGGGCTACAATCAAGATTTAATAAGTATTTTTACTTTGAAAATTATAAACCTAATGAGCTACTCAAGATTTTTGAAAAAATTTGTAGGCAGAATCATTTCAAGCTAACGGAAACATCAAAGCAGGTATTACTGAAGAAATTCACTGAATTATACACAAATCGAGATAAGAAGTTTGGAAATGGAAGGCTTGTGAGAAATATCTTTGAAAAGACAATTGAGAGGCAGGCAAACAGACTCGTAAAATTTTCTGGAGTCAGCAAAGAAATGATGATGACAATCATGCCTGAGGATATCTTTTAAGTATGCTATCGTGCGTGAGTAAAGCTTAATGCACCGATTTGTAAAGCTGTTATACTGCTGCACAACTGACAATATGGACTTTGAATACTATAGAAACAATGAAGGCGGTTCTGCCAATAGTAACCGTCAAAGCTTACTGGCAACAGGCTGGCGACCCTTCCATAGAGAGTTGGACTGGGAGTTTATATGGCAACTGTTGTCTAACGACACGCGGGAGTTTACTCAAAAAAGTTTGAATCTAGCAAGTAATATTGCTGAGGTATTGGGACGGAATAATTATACTTGGTGGGCTAATTTCTTAAATATTGTATCTGATAATACGCGCTACGAAGTAGAAAAATATTGGAATTACGTCACACCCGACCCCCTAACACCAGATCATCGTTACAAAGACGTTTTAAGTACGGAAACGCCTATCGTCCAATTTGTCAGCCGTAACAGTATTCCCATTGATTATGTTCTTAATCGTCTTCAAGAAATTACTGTGTTACGCGTTTTAGATGTGTTGGGACGTCCTGATATCATCACGCAATATTATATGGAACGGGATTTTTATCTGCCAGTCGAGAAATTTGTGAACTGGGAGCGTTTGGACGTTGTTAACACCGTTTATGCTTACTGGTCTAAGGATGACATTTGGCTACAAATAGATTCCTTTGATAGAGGACGACGGCAGTATACTTTAATGGCAAAAAATCTGACTCCACTGATTAACAAAGCGACATACGACCTGGCAATTATGCTGAGTGGATATCAAAGCCGTGTGGGTAAAGTTAACAGTCAATTTCCCGTTCGGAGTTTCCCCACGGATATTCAAGGGTTTACTGATTCAGTTCAGCAGGCGATTCTTAATCAGAAGCAGTTAGCGGTTTTGGTACATGGAGAACCAGGTACGGGTAAAACTGCATGGACGCAAGCAGTCGCAAAAGAAATTTTGATGCCTTTGGGGTATGTGATTTTTATTTTGGATCATGATGCGATCGCCAACTTTGTCCCGCCAACATACTTAGAAAGAATTTGTATCATTATTAATGAAGCTGATAATTTAGCACAAAATCGTGCTTCTGAGGTGGCGCAGTACAGTAACAAAACCGAACATATTTTGAGTTTGCTGGATGGAACGTTGTACCAAAGTGTGATTGATGAGGCTGGTATTCATATACAGCAGCGATTAGTTGTGTTGATGACTTGCAACACCACAGAAAGATTAGACCCAGCAATGCTACGTAAAGGCAGGGTAGATTTGATGTGTGAGTTTACGCAACGGTTTGTTTAATGGATGGGTTTCTTAGCCTAGCGTCTTGAAGTCATTATGTTTACGTTAGAAAAGCGAATTCTTCTGTAGTAAATATCTGGAATTTGTTTCAAAGCTTTTGTAGAGATTGTAAGGAAAATCTATTCCCACAAGATAACAAATTACTCCTATCCCGCCAAAAGATTACCTATTAAAAAAACCGCCAAGAGCGCCAAGAAAAAATAGGTAATCATGCACAGGGAAGGGAGTAGGAAAGCGACAATACGCTTTAGAAGTAGGGTGGGCATTGCGCACCTAAAATAAACGTGTCTTTCAACAAATTTCAAAGTACTTAAACTCGTGAAAACTCAACAACTGATTTTAGAAGCACTTAACCTTCCTACTAACGCCATTACCTATTATGTCAGTCAGGAATTAGCAGCACTTTATCCGAAAAAAGCACTGCTAGAAGGTAGTGATTATGCTTTTGATTTAGAGAGGTACGCTGAGGCAAATTTCTGTACTATTAAAACATCTGATACCTACATCCATAATCAGATTATTTCTGGTTGGGATGGCATGGAAAACAAAATTGATAACTCTACTGAAAATGGCAACTTTGAAGTGACATGGGAAGGATATAACTTAGATGTCCTGCTCATAAGTTTTCAGGATGGTTATTGTAAAACCAGATATTATTGGATTTTGGCTGACAGCAAAGACATTGCTGAAAAGTTTTTTGCTGCTGTTTGTGAGTGGAACTCGGAAGTTAGAAGCGAAATTTTGGTATTTGAAGAGGGTTATTGGTCAAAAAATACAGAGTTGTTTGAGTCAATTCAGAATGCAAATTTTGATAATCTGATTTTGCCCAGCGCTCTTAAACAAGAAATTCAAGACGACTTGGCAAAGTTTTTTGATTCACAAGAGACTTACGAAGATTGCGGTTTACCTTGGAAGCGAGGGATTTTGTTTATCGGCTCTCCCGGAAATGGCAAAACCCACGCCGTCAAAGCTTTGATTAATAAGATGCAGCAGCCGTGCTTGTACGTCAAAAGCTTAAAGTCGGAGTACGAGAATCCTCACCACAACATTCGTCAAGTCTTCCAAAGAGCGCGACAGTCCGCACCGTGTATTCTAGTTTTAGAAGACCTTGATTCCCTGGTAGACGCGGAAAATCGCTCGTTCTTTTTGAATGAACTTGATGGTTTTGCCATCAATACGGGAATAGCGATTTTAGCCACAACGAACCATCCAGAACGTATAGATCCAGCAATTTTGGAGCGCCCCAGTCGCTTTGACCGCAAATATTATTTTGAGTTACCAAGTTTGACGGAGCGCGTAGCATATATAAACTTGTGGAACGACAAATTTCAACCTGCAATGCGCTTGTCTGAAGCAGCAATAACTCAGATTGCTGAAATGACGCATGGCTTTTCCTTTGCCTATCTTAAAGAACTCATTCTCTCATCTATGATGCACTGGATGCAAACAATGGAAGCTGGTGGAATGGAGAAAAGCATATTTTTACAACTTGCTGTTTTGCAACAACAAATGAATAGCGCAACTGTTGAGTCAGGAGCTACGAAGAGGAGCGAAAATTCAGGAGAGTGAGATGAAACTCCATCGGTTTGAGGATGCAAGTCAATTTTATGAGCGGGTGAAAGACTACTTGCTGAGTCAGGAAGCATTGCATTGCCTGTTACTAGGAATTTGCAATACTTTAATTCACCATCCACAACAATATGATTGCCAACCGTACCTGGCAAGTGTAGAGATGGATGGAAAGATTGTTGCAGTGGCAATGAGAACACCGCCTCGCAGGTTGATTTTATCAAAGATAGAAAAGTTTGCAGCAGTGGAGGCGATCGCCTGCGGCACTGCGCTCCGCGCAATCGCGGAAGATTTGCATTCTGAGCAGCAGCAGTTACCAGGCGTCAGTGGTTTAGCTGCGGAAGCTCTTGCTTTTGCTCAAGTTTGGCAAGATATTACGAGTCAGTCCTATAAACTAGAGAAGCAATTACGAATTCATCAACTTGACAAAGTGCAGCCAATTTCTAGGTCAAGTGGGTACTTGCGCCTGGCGACTGAGGATGAGTCGTTTTTCTTAGTAGATTGGTACAAAGCATTTGCAATAGAAGCCTTTGGATCTGTTGAGGGAAATGAAGAACGCACTATAAAACATTATTTAAGCCAGAACAGTCTCTATGTTTGGCAGGATCAAGTACCAGTATCAATGGCTCGTAGTAGACTATTCACACCGAGTAGTGCATTGATTGGACCTGTGTACACGCCCCCAGAGTACCGAAGAAAGGGCTATGCTACTTCTTGTGTGGCGGCTTTAAGTCAAACCCTTTTAGATCAAGGGTGTCGATACTGCTTTTTGTTCACTGATTTGGCAAACCCAACTTCAAATCATATTTACCAGGCGATCGGCTACCAAAGAGTCGGAGATTGGAACGATTACTCTTTCAGCAAAAACATTACCGTTGATGCTACAGCATAATTCTGTCACTACCATAAGTGATGTTAATGAAAATCAATCGTTTTGAAGATGCAAACCAATTTTACGAGCGGGTAAAAGACTACTTGCTCAAACAAGAAGCACTCCATAATATGCTACTTGGACTTTGTAACGCCTTGATTCACAACCCCGAACGCTTCGAGGAAAAGCCCTACTTGGCAACTGTTGAAGTGGACGGAGATATCGTTGCAGTGGTGATGAAAATACCTCCGCGAAACTTGCTATTGTCAAAGATACAGGATTTTGGGGCTATTGAGGTTATAACCCAAGACCTCCACCTGACCCAAGAGTCATTACGAGGAATCAACGCCCCTACTATTGAGGCAAAAGCGTTTGCAGAGGCTTGGCATTCCCTGACTGGTCAATCCTACCAACTAAAAATGGCGCTGCGTGCTTTCCAACTGGAGCAGGTGCAAGCAATTCCCCAAGCAACAGGTCGCTTACGTATTGCTACTGAGAGTGAGCGAGAACTTCTTATCGGTTGGTTTGAAGCCTTTGGGCTGGAAGCCTTGGGTAGTGTTGAGCCAGGAGTTGAACGTAGGGTAGAACACTATTTGCAGTCGGCTAGTGCTTACATTTGGGAAGATGAAACCCCCGTCTCAATGGCGTGCCAAGTTGGTGTAACGCCCAACGGTGCAAGGGTTAGTTTGGTTTACACACCACCAGAACACCGCAGAAAGGGTTACGCCAGTGCTTGTGTGGCGGCTTTGAGCGAAACCTTACTTAAAGCGGGACATCGATACTGCTTTTTGTTCACTGATTTGGCAAACCCGACTTCAAATTACATTTACCAGGCGATCGGCTACAAATCTGTAGGTGATTTGTCTGATTACTCTTTCACTTAAAATATTCCCATCAATGTCACAGCATAATTCTGTCACCATAACTGATGTTGAAGCCGCAGCCAAGCGTTTAGCTGGTATCGCTCACCGCACTCCTGTTCTTACCTCAAAAACTGTCAACTCACGCACCAATAGCCAAGTGTTTTTCAAGTGCGAGAACTTCCAGCGCACGGGATCTTTTAAATTTAGAGGTGCATACAATGCATTGTCACAGTTATCTGAACAACAGAAGCAAAAAGGCGTTTTGACGTTTTCATCAGGGAATCATGCTCAAGGAATAGCACTTGCTGGACAACTGCTAAATATTCCTACTACCATCGCTATGCCTGATGACGCTCCATCTGTAAAGCTAGCTGCGACTTGTGGGTATGGCGCTGAAGTCATTTTGTATAACCGCAAGCAAACAAACAGGGAGGAATTAGCCCAAAGTTTACTAACAGAGCGAGGAAGTGTGTTGATTCCTCCTTATGACCATCCTCACATTGTGGCAGGACAAGGAACTACTGCCAAAGAACTTATTGAGGAAGTTGGTGAACTAGATTTACTGCTTGTTTGTTGCGGTGGCGGTGGATTACTTTCTGGTTGTGCGATCGCCACTAAAGCTGTATTACCTAAGTGTCGGGTGATAGGAGTAGAACCAGAACTTGCTGATGATGCGACACGCTCTTTTCACACCAAAACCCTGCAAACTGTCAACAATCCCGATACGATTGCTGACGGTGCGCGTACTCCTTATTTGGGTAAGATTACTTTCCCGTTGGTGCTGCATTATGTCGATGATATGGTTACGGTATCAGAAGAAGCGATTCTTCGCACCATGTTCTTTTTATGGGAACGCCTCAAAATTGTCGTTGAACCGACTGGGGTGTTAGCAGCTGCGGCTTTGTTGGAAGGAGTAGTGAAGGCACCGGGGGCTAGAGTTGGGGTGATTATTACCGGTGGTAATGTGGATTTGGCGAAAGTCAACCAACTCTGGTGAAGGAATTTCTCTAGGACGATCTAAACAGCAGTCGGATGATGAGTTCGTAACAGTAGCCACCGAGTAACACGCCAGCGGCTCCAATTAACCCCATTAACGGAGGTACCGGAGCTGGTAACTTCATTGCAGCAACCGCAATGCCGATAATCCAGCCTCCTAGCAGAGATATACCAGCCTGTTTGAAGAAATCCATTATTGCGTCCACTATCGTGACAAGTTCTATCATACGATGAGCCGCTAATTCTAAAAACCTGACAACTCCATCACCCTTGAACCTTTCTTCCACTCATTAGGTCTTATATGAATTTGGGGGAAGCAAAACTGAATCAAGTTTTCCCAAATTATGTCCCCACTCAGAAAATTGCATCGATTTGATTGAACAAGTTAATGGACAATTCTCGCCTCGTTAAAATCAGCAAATATCTCAGTAAACACCTGCGTCATCAACCTGATCGCCTTGGTATTAAACTTGCTCCTGGTGGCTGGGTTCCTGTTGATGAACTGTTAGCAGCTTGTGCGAGAAACCATTTTCCTCTCAGCCGTGAGGAACTGAATGAAGTCGTCGCAAACAACGATAAAAAACGCTTTTCCTTCGACTCTACAGGCACTTTAATTCGTGCTAACCAAGGGCATAGCGTAGAAGTTGATTTGCAATTGGAACCTGTTGTTCCTCCAGATATGCTTTATCACGGTACGGCACAAGGTTCGGTGGAGGCAATTCTCCAAATGGGATTATCCAAAATGTCGCGCCATCATGTCCATTTATCACGAGATATTGCCATAGCAAAAGCTGTTGGTGCAAGGCATGGAAAACCTGTGGTGTTTGCGGTAGATGCAGCGGCGATGTACCAAGCAGGTTACACCTTCTATTGTTCTGAGAATGGTGTTTGGCTCGTGGATCATGTGCCACCAGAGTATCTGCAAAAGCTTTAACAGTTACCAGTTATCAGTTATCAGTTTCATCCTTTGCATGTTTAAGTCCCCCACCAAGAGCACCAGAGAGCGTTGGTGGGGGGTTTAAATCCCCCAAAGCGCCCGCAGGCGTCACTGCGTAGGTAGCTGTTCACTGTTTTAAGTGCATAAGTTACTTTTGCTGACACCGATTAAATATATAAGGGGAGTTATCCGACTTTCCATAAGTCGTTAAAAGAATCCACATAATGTAATTTTAGTCAATGCTTAAAACTGGGTAAAATTACTCGAGATTGTTAAGACCTCGGATTAAAGTTGACCTAGCTATCTAAGATTGCAAACTTGCTCATTAACAACTTTGAGCAAATAAATCCCAATAAATGGAGAACTGGTTTTTATGCCCAAGCTCAATCGCTCTGACTGGTACGATTTGGCACGTGACATGAATTGGGACTTCAAGTACGTGACTTACGATGAAGTCTTTCCTCCAGAAATCGCGGGTAATTACGACGTTCCAGAAAAGGATTGGTACGAATGGGACGAGTCTTACAAAATCACCTACCGGGAATACGTCCATAACCAATGTGAAAAAGATACAGGTGTGTATTCTGTCAAATCAGCGCTCAGTCGCTCCAAACTGTTTGAGCATCTCGATCCAGGTTGGGTTTCTTCGCTGAAAGCTCATTACGGCGCTATGATAATTCCAGAAATTCTGGCAGTGTTGGCGGAATCGCGTATGAGCCGCTTTGGTAGAGCGGCTGCTTGGCGCAACATGGCGCTTTTTGGCACCCTTGATGAGACCCGCCACACTCAGATCCAGCTGTTGTTTGCTCACGGACTCTTAGAAAAAGACATCCAGTTTGACTGGACTCACAAGGGAGTCCATACAAATGATTGGGCAATTATTGCTGCCCGTCATCTTTGTGATGATATGTTTACTGCCAGCGATGCGATCGCAACAGCACTACAGTTAACCTTTACTTTAGAGTCTGGTTTTACCAATTTACAGTTTTTGGGTATGGCTGCGGATGCTCTTGAGGTGGGCGATATTGAGTTCGGCGCACTCATCTCTAGCATTCAGACAGATGAATCGCGCCATGCTCAGCAAGGTGAGCCAACCCTGAAAATTCTCCTCAAACAGGGCAAAGAAATACCACAGAAGCTAATTGATACGATGTTCTGGCGCTCATGGCGTATCTTCGCTCTGCTGACGGGTTTGTCGATGGACTACTACACACCTCTGGAGCATCGCCAGCAGTCTTTCAAAGAGTTCATGGAAGAATGGATTCTTAAACAGTTTGTAGATCTGTTCCGTGATTTGGGTGTTGAGCTCCCCTGGTATTGGGATCTTTTACTGGAGGAATTGGAATGGTATCATCACGCAATACACTTGGGTGTCTGGACTTGGCGTTCAACGTTGTGGTGGAATCCAGACGCTGGCGTTTCCCCACCTGAGCGTGAATGGCTCCAGTCAAAATATCCCAATTGGGAAAAGCAGTTTGGTCCATATTGGGATGTGATTACTGAAAACATACGCAACAATCGCATCGAACTCACTTATCCAGAAACTTTCCCAGCAATTTGCAACCTTTGTCAACTGCCAATTAGCTCCGCGCCGTCGGCTCTTGAAGCTCCCAAACCTAGAGTGGTTAAGCACAAAGAACGCGTGTACCAATTCTGCTGTGAGCCTTGCAAGTGGATTTTTGAACAAAACCCAGAACGATACGCTGGACATCTGTCGATTGTAGATCGCTTACTTGCAGGTCATATCCAGCCCCCCACCATAGCAGGAGCGTTAGCTTACATGGGCATTACGCCTGATGTTGCTGGAGACGACGCAGACAAATATGCATGGGCGAGCATCGGATGTGAAAAAACGGGTGAACGCAAAGCTTCTTAAGAAGATAGGAAAAGCATTATGGCAATAGTTCCACTCTCAGCAGCATTTCGGGGCGATTTCGTAGTTTTGGCTGTTGTTGTCGAAGATACCGACACAATGGACGTAGTTGCCCAGAAAGTCGCCCATCATGTGATCGGCAGAAGACTACCTGCGAAAAAAGCTCCGATGAAAGTTAAACATAGCGAGCGCATTCTCGCTTCTGAGATGACAGTTGCAGCAGCAAACATTCAACCCAGTGATTTCGTGGAGATTTTCTACGATGAATAACGCTCCCAAATTCAACTGGGTTGAGGTTGCTAGTTGCGACGATATTTGGGAAGGCGAAATGCTGGATGTCGAATTGGGTGAAAAACAAGTCTTATTGGTACATTGCCCAGGCGGTAGACTCCAAGCATATCAAAGTACCTGTCCCCATCAGAGAATTCCACTAAGTGAGGGCAAATTCGATGGCAAAGCTATCACTTGCCGAGCACATCTGTGGCAATTTGATGCTGCTACGGGCAAAGGCATCAACCCAGAAAAATGTCAGTTGTTCAGTTATCCACTCAAAGTGGAAAATAATCTGATTTACATCGGCATACCTCAGGAAGAAAACACCGCCACATTAACAATTCAAAATTCAAAATTGAAAATTCAAAAATAAAGAAACACTATCATGTCAACTAAACTTGTTGGTCCTGTCGTACGTGACGGCGAAATAGCAGAAGCACTGATTACAGCAATTGAGCGCGATAATCCAGATGCCCAAGTGTATGTCGATGATCGTGGTGGATATATTCGCATCCACACTGAGAAATATTGCCGAGTCACTCGCCAAAGTTTGGAAGCAGCCCTCGGTCGTTCCTGTCCTCTCTCGCAGATAGAGCCTGCTTTAGCGACTTTCGCGGGGCGAATCCAATCTGGTGATCAAGAGATTGTTTGGTATTTAGAAAATTAGAGGATAACAATGTCAACTCAACAACGACTCCAGAGAAGAAAACGGCGCACTTGGAGCCAATTTGGTGATTTACGACGAGTTCCCAGTGAATACGAAATTGTTACTCATAAGCTGCATTATCATTTTCGGCGTGACCCAGCTCCTTTTGAACTAGACCCGAGTGCCCCGATAAATCAATGGTACTTAAAGTACCGTGAAGGCTCACCATTTCAAGTAGATGATTGGGAAGATTTCCGTGACCCTAACCAGTTGACATACCGTAGTTACATTAAACAACAACATGAACGTGAAACTTACATTGATAGTCTAATTGACGAGTTTGAACGTAAAGATAGCGACGCTCATCTGAGCAAGGACTGGGTACAAATTTTAGAAAGGCTTTATATTCCCTCACGTTTTTCTACTCATGTACTGCAAATGGTTGCTCAATATATTGGGCAAATTGCACCTTCTGCTTACATCACCAACGTTGCCCATTTTCAGGGGGCTGATGAGTGCAGAAGCTTGCAGCGCAGTGCTTACCGAGCTAAAGCTCTTTCCCTTGTCCACAGTCCAGATTTGGCATCAAGTGAGAAAACACGGCAGATTTGGGAAACAGATCTTGTTTGGCAACCGATGCGCGAATTGTTAGAGAAATTGTTGATCGCGTACGACTGGGGAGAGGCTTTTGCTGCTCTCAATCTGGTAGCCAAGCCTTTGTATGACGAGCTGATGCTCAATCAACTTGGAAAACTTGCTGAACAAAACGATGATAATTTATTGGCATATATAAACAGCGATTTTGCACTCGACAGTCAACGCAGCCAAGAATGGACCAAGGAACTGGTAAAGTATGCTGTTGAACGGCGTGGGGAGAATCAACAACTTCTTCAGGCGTGGGTGAACAAATGGAAACCTCTGGCTTATCGTGCAGTTGAAGGACTCGCTGTTGTCTTTGGTAGTGCGCCATATTCTATAGAACCTGCTTATGTGACGCAAAGTGTTATTGCAGTTCATAAAGCATTTTTGACTCAGTGTCATTTAGAGTGAACTTTTCAACTTAGTGCATTTGGGTCTACGCCCAATGCACGTAATTGTTCCCGCAAACGCGCATTCTCCTGTTGTGCTGTTTCCGCTCGTTGGCGTTCAGCTTCTGCGCGTTGGCGTTCAGCTTCTGCGCGTTGGCGTTCAGCTTCTGCGCGTTGGCGTTCAGCTTCTGCGCGTTCTTCTCCTGTGAGTAACAGATTTCCTGCTTCATCCCACCAACGCAGCCAAGGTAACTGTGCATTCAAATAGTAACCTCGCCAAATACCCAATTCCACGCCCATAGGGGCAATAGGATAATGTCCCCTCTCGTTAGGACTCATCCGTTCGTAGCGCCCTGCAACCCATCGATAGACTTCTACTGATGCTTTTTTAACTTCATAAATACCGTAAAAAGCCGGGCGAATCACTTGTTCGTAAATCCAAAATTTGCCTTGGTAAGGGGTGTTATCCCTTTCTTCTTCCCCATTACCAGAAAGGAATTCCAGAACAATCAGGGGTGCGATCAGTTCTTGCCAAAGAACGTAGGAACGCCGTATTTCACCGTTAAGAGTGGGTGGTACATTAGGCACATAAAACCAGTCTGGTGCCTCTGCTCCTCTTTCTGGTGGATCTGTCATTCGCCAATAAATACCACAGTCTTGTCCGATGCAATATTGCCCATCCGGCTGAATTTCTTGCAAGCGTGGTTGAATCGAGTCGGTCAGTAAAATACTCTGGGGATGTTCCTGAAAGTTCTTCACAAAGGTACCATCAGACTCTGGTAGCTGGGTATGGTCTGGTAGGGCTTGGGTCTTGGGTTCAATCACCATCACATTACCTCGCCGAAATCATGAGGGCGTAAATATAATGTAGCTAAGTATTCCACTATCAGTTATCAGTTATCAGTTATCAGTTATCAAGTACCCGCAGTATCAAGATGTCCCAAGTCAATCTTCTTTTGTTCACTGGTCACTGTTCACTGTCCACAATAGCTCCATCAAATACTCAGCAATTCTTTTAGCTGCTCCTGGTTTCCCCATCCGCCGGATACCATTTTCCGCGATCGCTTGCAAAGTGTCTGGGTTGCTGAGAAGCGATCGCACTGCCCCAGCTACTTCTACTGGCTCTTCTACTAAAATCACAGATGCTCCTAAATGACGGCTTTGTGCTTCAGCAAAGACGGGGGTAAATTGGGGACCACTTCCGGGAATGGTAATTGCTGGTTTGCCCAAACCCACAAATTGTTCTGTTGCTGTCCCCGCCATGGCGATCGCCATATCTCCCAAATGCAAGCAGTCGTTATAGGCATTCTGCGACAAAATAAAAAACGCATTTTTTTGCTTAAATGTCAAGGCATTTGTATCAGGAATTTTGATTGGAGGTTCAGCGTGGGGATGCCAGCCTTGGGATTCAAGAATTTGGCGGATACTTTCAAAGTGTAAACTGGGGGCGATCGCTCCCAAAAATACCACTGTTCCAGAAGTGTGTCCTACAAACTCTTGCTCTGTGACAACAGCCATCATTGCAGATACGGCAATCATAATTTGGTGCCAGTTGGCGTATGCTTCTGGGGGACGCGAACCAGGGAGAATAGTCACAATCAAAGGTCGAGCTAATTCTTGTTTTTCTATGTCAGCACTATAAAATCTTGGACGTGGAATTGATGGTTCCAAACCATCCATCATTGGGTTGCCCAAATCAAAAGCGGGAATCGGCCACTTTTTCAATATCTCTGCTGTCAGCGAATCTCTAGGAAACACTGCCTTGCAACGTTGACGACTCATCAACCAACGTTCCCAAGGGTGGTAAATTGAACCGGAAAAGTTTTCCCACGATGCCCCTCTATTTTTCCGTTTTAATAAATCAACTTCATCTCGCACATAGTACTCTGATTTCGCCGTACCCACAAACGCATAGCTGGCATCACTCAACCAAGCAAATAACAGCGGTATAATATCGCCCACCGCTAAGATAGCTTTCCTGTTACCTAATTTTGTTTGTGTATTTACCCAGTGACGTACAGCGTTTATTTGACTTGCAGTAAGTTGTAACAAACCACCTTGTACATCTCGTACAAACTGGCGTCCATCCATGTAAACAAAGCCACCAGAGGGCATTGTACGTACTGAACCAATCAGGCGAATATTCAACTGTTGGTAAGCGTGTCCTTGTCCGACTAATGGCAAAGCGAAGATTTCCGGTGGGTTGGGTTGTTGCTGAAGTTCTTGCAAGATACGGACGGAGATCACATCCTCTCCATGTCCGTTGCTTAAAACAAGTAACCGCAAGCGAGAACTTTCTTCGGAGTTAGAGGTTACGGGTAAAGGTGATAATTCACTCATGAGAAACAAAAACTTAAATACAAGTGTCTTTTGGGAGAAGAGGAATGAATGGGGGTATAAATCGGCGCAAAGCAGGAAGTTAGTATTATCCCCATTACCTAACCTCAGTACGGAAGTACAAACTAACTCCCAGTGAATTAGGCTACTATTATGCGAGTTTCTTCTGCTGCAATTTTTACTTTAGTGACTTTAGCGGCTGGCAATGCTAGTCAGCAAGCATTGGCTGCACCCTCAGATACTCCTGAACAAGCTGAAAAACATGATAACTTAGTGGTGCCGGTGACTGAAGAAACACCTGCACAGATAGAAGGGATTGCACACCCGGAAACAGTAGTTATTGGACAATTTTCGCAAAAATCGGGCAATGTGCAAAGTGGTGGTAGCCATAATTCAGTTGTGATAGCTCCCCAAAAGAACAAACAGACACAGGAACAAGAAACAGCACAAGAAGTAGGAAGAGAAATTACTTTTCCATCCTCCCCATCTTCCTCATCCTCCCGATCTTCCTCATCCTCCCCATCCTCCCCTCCACCTACGAACAGTGATTTAGTAGTCTCTGCTACAGAAGTGCAGATAGTAGGAGCGAATGAAGAATTGCAGCAGATCATTCGCAGTGTGATCAAAACTCAGGCTGGTGGAGAAACAAGTCAAAGTCAGCTACAGAAAGATGTTACAGCAATTTTGCAGACAGGTTTATTTACGAAAGCTCGTGTGAATAGCCAATCTACACCAACTGGCTTAAGTGTAGAGTACCAAGTAGAACCAGTGATTGTGCGTTCTCTACAACTTTCAGGGGCTAATGCGCTGACGTATCAAGTCGCCAGGGAACGCCTTGAACCTCAAATAGGAAAAGTCATCAGCCCGAATGGTCTCAAGGAAGCAGTACAACAAATTAATAAATGGTACGCTGACAATGGTTATAAAGTTGCACGGGTGATATCAATCAAACCCAGCGCTGAAGGAATCCTGACTTTAAATGTTGCTGAAGGTGTCGTCAACGATATCAAGTTTCGTTTTGTTAATGACGAAGGCAAGTCAGTTGATGACAAAGGTAAGCCAGTCGCAGGACGTACCAAAACAGATTTCTTGCAGCAGCAACTGAAGCTGAAGCCAGGACAAATATATCAAGAAAATTTAGTTAAACAAGACTTACAGCAACTGTATAAAACTGGGTTATTTCAGAATGTTAACGTTGCTTTTGAAGGAGATGCGACAAAACTGGATGTTATTTACGAAGTCAAGGAGATAGGAGCGCGTTCTGTCAATTTGGGTGGTAACTATAGCGCCGATCAGGGAATAGTAGGCACGTTAAATTATCGAGATCAGAATGTTGGCGGGGTTAACGATACTTTCGGTGTCAATCTTGAAGTGGGTGCCCGTGACTTTCAATTTGATTCCAAGTTTACCAGTCCTTACCGGGAAACCAATCCAGACAGCTTTGGCTATAGTGTGAATGCCTTCCGCAAGCGGGGACTTTCTGACATTTTTGATGGAGATGTCAAGCTGGCAAATGGCGACAGAGTGCGCGAAGGTCGAGTTGGGGGCAGTTTTAGCTTTCAGCGACCAATTGAGGGCTGGGATACTTCTTTAGGACTCAACTATACCCGTGTCAGCCTTCGCGATCGCGACGGGAAAATTACCCCCACCGATGAAAAGGGCAATCCCCTGTCTTTTAGTGGTACGGGTATTGATGACTTGACGACTGTATCTTTAAGCGCCATCAAAGACGAACGGGATAATCCTTTGAATCCGACTCAAGGTTCTATTCTCAAACTTAGTACAGAACAGTCGATTCCTATTGGGGAGGGAAACATTTCCATGAATCGCATCAAGGCAAACTACAGCCAGTTTATGCCTGTGAAGTTATTTGAGTCTAAAAACCCACAAGTCTTTGCCTTGAATCTCCAAGCTGGTACAGTCTTGGGCGATTTACCTCCTTATGAAAGTTTTAACTTGGGCGGTCCCAATTCGATACGCGGTTACGATGGCGGTGATGTTGGCAGTGGTCGTACTTATGTATTGGCTTCCGCAGAATATCGCTTCCCGATTATCCAGGCATTGGGAGGTGTATTCTTTGCTGATTTTGGCTCAGACTTAGGTACTGGTGAAACTGTCTTGGGAAACCCTGCGGGAGTTCGTGGTAAACCAGGAACTGGTTTTGGTTATGGGGCGGGGGTGCGTTTTGACTCACCCTTGGGTTTAATTCGGGCTGACTTTGGACTGAATGACCAAGGAGAAAGCCGACTGCATTTTGGTATCGGTCAACGCTTCTAAAACTACAATGATCAAAGTACCAGAAAATACTTTGTATGGCGTACAAAGCTTTTAAGACCAAATTAAAACTCAACAACGAGCAAAAAACCTTGATGTCAAAACACGCAGGTTACTGTCGGTGGGTGTTTAATTGGGGTTTAAGGCTTTGGAGCGAAGCATACAAACAAGGGTTGAAAACGGCACTTGCTTCAACGGGGGGAACCCCCGCAACGCAGTGCCTCCCAAATGTGGGGATGTTGAAAAAGTTTTTCACAAACTACGTCAAGCCCCAGTACTCCTGGATGAACGAATTGTCATCCAAAGTGTACCAGTATGCTTTTATCAATTTAGCGGATGCATTCAAAAGGTTCTTTTCTAAACAGGGCAAGTATCCCAAATTTAAAAAGAAGGGTCGTTCTGACAGCTTCACTATAGACAATTCAGGTGCGCCAATCAAAATAGGCGGACTACGGCACAAACTACCGTTTATTGGATGCGTACGGACTTATGAAGGTTTGCCAGAGTGCGTCACAAAAAAAGTGACCATTAGCCAGCAAGCTGGTGACTGGTACTTGAGCTTTCACATTGAAATACCATGTCCACAGCCAACACCAAAACAATGTTTGAGTGTTGGGGTGGATTTGGGAATCAATGCGCTTGCAACACTTAGTACTGGTGTCGTGTACCCGAACCTAAAGGCGTATCGTCAAGCCAAGCAGAAACTCAGCATTTTGCAGCGTGCGATTACCCGTAAGCACAAAGGGTCGAGTAATCGGCGCAAAGCAGTATTAAGACTAGCGCGTCAGCACCGACGAGTTGCTAATATCCGGACTGACTACATCCACAAAATCACAACACACATAGCCCAGAACCACGGCGAAGTTGTGATAGAGGACTTAAATGTGTCAGGCATGATGACTAATCACAAACTTGCAGCAGCCATTGCTGACTGTGCGTTTTACGAATTCCGCCGACAACTTGAGTATAAGTGTGAGCGATATGGTTCTACTCTGGTGGTAGTAGATAGGTTCTACCCCAGTAGTCAACTTTGTTCTAGCTGTGGCTTTCAACAAAAAATGCCACTCAACGAGCGTGTTTATGTTTGTCCAAACTGTAAAGTCGGTCGGGATAGAGACTTAAACGCCGCAATCAATCTATCAAACTGGGGGAGGCTTTCTCCTGGAAAGCCTATGGAGCAGGTGCCGCCGACGGTCTGCGATGAAGTAGGAAATAAACGCTTTGAGCAACCTCGGTTGTTTTGAGTAGATTTTATAGAGCAGAAGAAAAAGTTTGGAACAGTCGTCTGTGGAGTGAGGTCATTGAAGAATGCTGAGTAATGAACTAGATTTGATATCGCTTAGGATTCACGTTAGACTCAAAACTCAAGACTGGAGCTTTGCTTTGTTTCACTCTTGAGTTTATGACGCAGTACTCATTATAGTTACTCAGCACTTGAATACTCAGGACTCCCTATATGTTAGCTGGTAAAACCTTGCAGGGTGGCAAATATAGCTTAGACCAGGAAATAGGTCGAGGCGGCTTTGGTATTACATTCAAAGCAACTCACCACTTCTTGAATCATATAGTGGTGATTAAAACTCTCAATGAAAAGCTGCGACAGCATCCTGATTTTGTCAAGTTCTCGCGCCAATTCCAGGATGAGGCGAGACGATTGGCGACTTGTATCCACCCAAATATTGTCCGCGTGAGCGACTTTTTTGTTGAAGATGGGTTGCCCTACATGGTGATGGAATATATTCCGGGTGAAACTTTGGCAGAAGCATTTGTCTTACCAGGGATGCCTTTATCAGAGGTGACAGCAATTCATTACATCCGCCAAATTGGAGCCGCTTTGCAAGTGGTGCATCAAAATGGTTTGCTGCACCGGGATGTGAAACCAGACAACATCATCCTCCGCAAAGGAACTTCTGAGGTGGTGCTGATTGATTTTGGCATCGCACGTGAATTTAATAATGGGGTCAGACAAACTCACACAGGTATTGTTTCTGAGGGCTATTCCCCAATGGAACAGTATTTGTCACAAGCAACCCGCACTCCTGCAACCGATGTTTATGGTTTGGCTGCAACACTTTATGCACTGTTGACAGCACAAGTGCCTATGCCAGCACTGCTACGCGATCGCGAACAAATGCCTGCTCCCCGCGAGTTACAACCCTACTTAAGTGCTGCTGTCAATCAAGCCGTGATGCGTGGTATGGCAATTGAGGCTCGCTTTCGTCCACAGACAGTGGCAGAATGGTTGGTGCTGTTACCGGGCAATAGAGAAGCTACACAGCAACCAGTATTAACACAAACAGTGCCAACTGTCAATTTATCTGTCGATGCATACCCAGATTTGCCACCGCAAGTGGCGGCTCTGAGCAAAACGTCAACCCCATCACCTTTGGGGAATGTCAATTTCAACAAAGTTGTCAACAAATTCTCGTCACCTAAGGTGTTTATTGCCACGGGTGTAGCTCTTGTGGCTGCTACAGCAGGTTTTGCTGTCACAAGTATAGTTACCAAAACTCAGCCACGCTCATTTCCACAACCTGTTGTAGAAAAGCGTGATGCTAACGAGGAAACACCTAAAATAAACATTACACCATTGCCTTCAACTCAACAGACTAACACTGCCGAGAAAGAAAATAATGCTTCGTCGCCAGTTGAATCTGCACCCACCTCCACACGGCGTAGGCGTATCCGTAGTGTTTCAACTGAAGAATCTCCCAGCCGCAATGTCACAGAAGAATCGCCTCAAACCTACTCCAGAAAATCCCGCTCTCGCCGATATCAACAAGAATCCCAAGAAGCTTCCCCTTCCCCTAGCAGTGATTCCTCGTCGCCATTAGTTGAGCGACTCCGGGCAATTCGCGAATCTCGCAAAACTTCCTCTTCACCATCTTCAGTAAATAACCCACCGTCTTCTCGTGGCGCTTCTGAGTCGTCGCCCCCACCCAGCCAATCGAATAATTCTCCTGTTGTTATACCAGCACAGCCATCTACAGCGGAATCAAAGCAGTCTGATTCTCCTGCTGTAGTCGTTCCTACAGTAGAACAAGTGAAGCAAAATTCATCATCCGCTGAAACTCAAACTGAACTGCAACATGACAAGGAAGATAAGGAGCTGCAAAACCCACAAACTGATAACAATTAGTTCATAGTTGATCATCAAAACTGGAAATTCCAGAGTTTTTTTAAGTACTAAAATATTGACAATTTAGTAGCTGTGTGGTATTTACTTTGTTCTACCTGATGTAGTAGCGATCGCCAAACCTCGTACCCTTCTGTGTTCAGATGCAATCCATCTGTGGTCAATTCTTGGCGCAAGTTACCTTCAAAATCTGTAAATGAATCATAAAGATTCAAATAATCAGCTCCTTCTTGTCTCGCGATTAGGGCGAGTTGATCATTAAGATGACGAATACGGGTATTAGGGATTGCAGACAAACGAGTTGGCAGAATCGATTGGATAAAAATTATGGTTTTTGGGTGAGTTTGTCGCAACTTGCGGACAATCTGGCGGTAATTGCCTAAAATGATTTCGTCTTTTGTACCCTTCCGCAAGTCGTTAATTCCAGCCATGATATAAATCACATCTGGTTTGGTTTCACCAAAAACAGACAACCTTTTTAAAATACCATTGGAAGTCTCTCCAGAAATTCCCTGATTCAGCCACAATCTACCTACAGGCAATTTTTCTCTAGGAAACCATAAACTTAAAGAATCACCCACTAGGATTCCTAAACGATTATCCCCTTGACTTTGAGCCATTGCTTTGGCTTCCATAGCCAATAAGTTTTTCCAATCCTCATATGTCAGTTGAGCTTTCTTCGTAGATATCAACGATGACTTTATGCTGTCTTCTGGTAAGCTTGGATAAATCTGACCCGCTTTCAGCGCCGCTAACCTTTCGTAGTAAAGTTGGTTTCCAGATGTAATTCGCCGAGGAACGAGTTGAGTTTTTGGGCTAAGCTGCGATTCTACTGGCTTTGGCAACCAAGAGTCACTAAATTCTGGTAGAGAAATTTCTGCGCTAGAGAATATTTTTCCACCGACACTTGGCTTTAAATCGTCTTTTAAATTCCAAATGACTCCGCTATTTCCTAAGTTGACATTTGGCAGATGTGGAAGAGCTGATGTTGGTATTACCAATCCTGTTAACAAGCCTGCTGCCAACAGATAAAGGTCCCTCATCTTGATATCTCTCCTCGACGTACTGCTTTTTTCTATTGGCAGCATTAATTAGTTGAATTCAGGAAAATTTTAAATAGTTATCTCATTATTTTTATTTATGTATCTATTTGTGTAAAGCTTGGCGACATTGTATTTATAATCTCTTCAAGGTTTTTGCATATTGCTTATACCAATTTTCATTAGACCTTTTGCGTAAGTAGATTCCATAAGTAGATTCCATCTGTGCCCACCCCCCTCATTCCCCCCTACAAGAGGGGGGAAGACAGAGGAAAAACTTTTATTTATTGTGCATCTGTGGTTAATTATTCTTTTTTTTGACTTTTGCAAGAAGTCTATTGTTGTCAAAAACTACTCGCGTCACCTCATGTGGTACGGCATCTAGGAAGCAGGTTTTTATGTAGCATTTTATACTGTTTTTGTTCGTCGTCAAGGTTGGGTGAAACCATGACACGCACAGGACAACATCCCCCACGAGTACTCTTGAAGCACCCACAGATATCTGTGGTGGCTGTAGTGATTGCGAAGAATCCTGCTTATACGTCTCAACTCCTAAGCTATCGGGATGAAGTGGTTTTCACCGATACCAGTATTCGGGAGTATTGGGACGCTAATCTAAAACTCTGGGTTGATAGGGATATCAATGCCGCTATCAACCTCAAGAGAGTGGGGCTGGACGTGTTCCCCACTATAAAACGCCGTAAAGGTGGCATCGTGATAGTTGGTTCTATCACTGATGATACCTCCAAGGAAGTTCTACGTATTCTAAGGCGCAAAGCGCCACGCTTCGCGAACGGAATACTTGAGAAGCCTACACCTCCCGCTCCGGGTAGGTGTAGGAGCGTCACGAATCTTCAAACCGGTAACGACTACCGATAATATAATCTTCATTAATTTCAAACGAAATCCATCGGCGTTGTAAGATTTCTGCAACGAAACCCGTTGTGTTAGAACCTGCGAATGGATCTAAAACAATATCACCTTCATCAGTCAAAAATTTAATGAAGAATTGTGCAAAACCTTGAGGAAAACGTGCAGGATGTGGTTTAATTCCTGCAGCTTTACAGCGACGCAAGTAAGCACTATTGGATTCTGTATTCGCGATTTCTAATAAATTTGGTGGAATAGCGCCTTGATTATCCTTCTGAAATTTGTCAGAAATATCGTGACCACTAGGACGGATTTTTGCTTTATAGCCATTTTTAAGTAATTGCTTCATACTTTGGCTATATGGCTTTAAAACTTTTCTATTGTCGGCTTTGGGGTGAGGCGTTTTAGACAACCACCAAACCACATTCACTGAATCTTTAACACGAATCCGTCTGATTGTTACCCATTCAGCAGGTGTTGGGAGTCGTGCTGGATTATAGTGATAAAATTCTTGAGCGAGAAAAAAGCCGACTTCCTTACACAATCTCACTAAAAGCTCATATTGGTAGATACTTCGTACTGGATGACCAGGAAGATAAGCTCCACCTAAATCTAAAATAAATGAGCCATTTTCTGCTAGAACTCTTTTAAATTCGTGGGCAAAAGGGAGAAACCATTCTATATATTTTTCTTCACTTTCGTTGCCGTATTCTTTTTTGCGTGTGAGTGCAAATGGAGGTGAAGTGATGATTAAGTTAATGCTGTTGTCTTCAAGAAATTGAAGTAATTTTAGGGTATCACCTAAATATACTGCTCCGTTTTTCTGAGAATAGTAAGGCGTAAAATTTAGTATTTTTTTTTGTGTTTGTTGTTCTATCAAAACTTCTAACTAGGTGACAATTTAATTATAAAAATAACAGCCTCATGTCATCTATCTTCAAGACTATATAAGTCTGGTTCATGATATAGAAAATCAAATGCTTTACCATACTGTGCAAGTTGCATTAAGTCGTGGGTTCATGGATATGAGCTATCAAAAAATAGCTTTTCTTCTAAGAAAGAGCGTTCTTCTTCTGAAAGAGATAAGATGACTTTTACCAGTGATTCAACAAGTTTAGTATTCATATGTGACATACTCTGGGATTTATGCTAATCCGTTCTTGCCAGTTTGTCATTGTTCTGATCACTTACAACATAGGCTTATTGTAGGCGATCGCTCTGCTGGCTTACCTGATAAATTACTTTGTAAATAACTTCTATCAAACTTACCACTTTTTATATGGTAAAAATTTACCAGACATAACCACTTTCACTCGCTCCCCTTTAGGGTCTTCTTCTTTTTCAATTTCCAAAGTAAAATCAATCGCACTCATAATACCATCACCAAACTTTTCGTGAATGACGGCTTTCATCGGCATTCCATAAACTTGCATTATCTCGTAGAAACGATAAATGAGTGGATCAGTTGGGACAACTGGACCAAGACCTTTCACCGGATATTCAGTCAATTCTTTCACATAACTTGCATCCAGCCCTAATGCTTCAACTAATAACTTCGCCTCTTCCTCTGAAGCACTAGCTTGACGGTAAATGACAGATGCAATCCACACTTCGTCACGTCCCAGAATCTTTTCCAAATCGGCAAAGGTTAGTCCCTTATCTTTTTTCGCAGTCAAAAGCTTTTGAGTCACTTCAGGGATGGACACTGGAAAACTCCTGCAGTTAAATGTTACTTCTTTTGTAGAAAAAGTTTATCGCTTTTTCACAGCTTATTGTCTCATAAGCTTGGTTTGAAAACATGAAAATACCCAGGACATACCGAATCAATAGTGAACTACCTACACCGCCTGAGTACAAGTCGGTGTAGGCTTCTGGCACGCTCTTAACGTTTTCAGAACTTCCTTCAAGGTACTATTAGTAGTAGAGTTAGTTACTACTGGATTCCCTCTACGGCGTTTTATCGTTGGGAACAGTCCCAGCCCAACGCGCTTTATGTTGATGGATGCGTTCACATCACGATCAACAAGGAGCGATTCTTTCTCATCCCAATACGAGCGGATGTCGCAGTTAGTGAAGATGAACTCGTCACGATACGCGAGTAATTGAGATGTATATGCAGGGTTTACTGCTATCGTCCTAGCCCCAGCTTTTGCAGCTATGTATTCTAGGATGGTGAAAAACTGCCCGAATGCAGCATCAGCCCAAGACTTGTTCAACCCAGACTTAGCCGACTGACCATTAGGTAAGTATTTGCCGTCAACATCGAGTTTGGCTTTGTTTCGCTTCGACAAAGCTTTTAGGTTTAAGTCCTCATGAATGAAAACTTTTTTACCCGTTTTTACCAGTTGATGGGCAGTTTTAAATGCATGGTCACGACGAGAACGGGCAATACGTTGATGTTCTCGTGCTTCTCGTTTTGCATTTCTTAGACGCGCTCTACTACCTTTTTTCTTGCTTGCTTTACGTTTGGAAACCTTAGCCAAGCGTTTTTCAGACTTCCTGAAAGATTTCAGTGCTGGGAGTTTAGTGTTCTGTGAAGTTGCAAGATAGTCGTCCTCATGCAATACCGCGTCCAATCCAACAGTGTTATCCCAGGTAGGAACCACATCGTCAGCGGTGAATATTGGGACTGAGGGGTCTTCTAAACAAATTGTGATATACCAACCGTCTGCCGACTTAGTTAGCAAAGCATTTTTAAGGATAAAACCGTCTGGCAATGGACGGTGTAGCCGCACCTTTATCCAGCCATCAAGCTTTGAAATGGACAAAAACAACCAGTCCTTTTCGATACGCTCAACACTGATGGCTTGACCTTCTATGCGCAGAGTGCGGTAACGTGCAGCGCTTTTAAAACGAGGTTTGCCACTACAAGTCCCGTTGCAGTCACCTTTAAGGAAGCCAGAAAAAGCGTTGGCGACTCGCTTTGAAACATCTTGCAACGTTTGGGATGGAACGCGCTTATAGTCTAGCAACTCGCCCGAATAACCAACCTTAAGTAGGTCTTCCTTAATGATGGGAAGCTGTTTCTTTTGAGAGTAAAAATCAGGTCTATCTCGCAGTTGGGGTAATGAACAGACCAAAGGACAAACATTGATGCTGTTGCGGTTGTGTTCGTACCAATCAAAACGGTCTCCTAGTTGCTTGTTATACCAGTGGCGGCAAACTCTCAACCAGCTATTCAATTCTAATTTTTGATTGGTATGAAAGTAGACGCGATACTGGTAATTAAGCAACATTTGTTTCGTTTGTCTCGTTGCTTTAATTTCTTTTACTATCTATAAATAGCTTATAGCCATAAGCAAAACAAGTCAATGAGAAAAGGTAAAAAAGCTGTAAAGAATGTGCCTCTGTTCTATGAAGAAGTGAAAACCGCGCACCATATAATCGTTACACCCACAGCGTGGCGTACGTTGCAAGCGCGTGCAAAAGAGCAAGGAATAAGTGTCAGCGAACTCATTGAGCGTTGGGCGATACCTGACAAAAACTCGGACACCCCCCATCTGGATTAACTACGTTAATCTACGATGAGGGGTGTACCTCGTTTTTGTCCCGCGATTCATCCCACACCTCCCTACGGGTAGGATGTGGGGCTTCTCGCGGGTTAAGCTAAACGCTAGTATTAAAAGTGATGAAATAAACCGCCCCATCTAACTCCCAATCAGGCAATCTTCTCTGGGTGATGTTAAACTTTGACTCTTTCATTTACCAAACAAAACTTATTTCTCTTGTGGGGTGGGCCGGAAAGCCCGCCCCAAACCCTTATTTATAGTTCCCAGCACAAAAGTTTAAATAACTTAGATAACAAAAAATCCCCCACCCGAAGGCAGGGGATTTTATTTACTTACCTACAGCTACTTATTCAGTCAACTCATTAACCAAACTTACCAGCAGTAGAGGCAATCAAGAACGCTGCGTAGGTGAGGACGTAGCCAACTGTAAAGTGAACTAGACCCGTCAACCAACCTTGAACGATGGACAGAGCAACGGGCTTGTCTTTCCAGCGAACCAAGTTCGCTAAAGGAGTGCGCTCGTGTGCCCAAACCAGTGTTTCAATCAACTCTTGCCAGTAACCTCTCCAAGAGATGAGGAACATGAAACCGGTTGCCCAAACAAGGTGTCCGAAGAGGAACATCCAACCCCATACAGCTAAGTTATTCATACCGTATGGGTTATACCCGTTGATCAACTGAGCGGAGTTAGCCCACAGGTAATCACGCAGCCAGCCCATGAGGTATGTAGAAGACTCATTGAACTGAGCTACGTTGCCTTGCCAAATACCCAGGTGCTTCCAGTGCCAGTAGAAGGTGACCCAACCAACGGTGTTGAGTGCCCAGAATATGGCGAGGAAGAACGACTGTTCCCAAGCGGAAGTTTGGCAAGTACCGCCGCGACCTGGACCGTCGCAAGGGAAGGTGAAACCGAAATCCTTCTTGTCAGGCATCAGCTTAGTACCACGGGCATCCAACGCACCCTTAACACAAATGAGGACAGTTGTGTGTATAGCGAGAGCGAAGGCGTGGTGTACTAAGAAGTCACCAGGACCAATGGTCAAGAACAGGGAGTTGGTGCCATTGTTGATAGCATCCAGCCAACCAGGTAACCAAGGACCGCCAGCCAAGGAAGCAGCGCTGTCAGGATTGGACAGTAGGGTGTTTAAACCGTACAGTACTTTCCCGTGAGACGACTGAACGAACTGTGCAAACACAGGCTCAATGAGGATTTGCTTCTCAGGGGTGCCGAAGGCAACCACTACGTCGTTGTGTACGTACAGACCCAAGGTGTGGAAGCCCAAGAAGAGGGATACCCAGCTCAGGTGCGAGATGATCGCTTCTTTGTGCTTCAGTACGCGGTCGAGTACGTTGCCCTTGTTTTGATCTGGGTCGTAGTCACGTACCCAGAAAATTGCAGCGTGGGCGAAAGCACCGACCATGAAGAACACAGCGAGGTACTGGTGGTGAGTGTACAGTGCTGCCTGGGTTGTGTAGTCCTTAGCTATGAAGGCGTAAGGAGGCATTGCGTACATGTGCTGCGCTACCAAGGAAAGAGCAGTACCTAGTGCTGCCAGGTGTATGGACAACTGGAAGTGTAGGGAGTTGTTATATGTGTCGTACAGTCCTTGGTGAGGCAGGTTGAACTGACCTTCGGTGTTGATGCCAAAGAAATTCTTGGCGTTCAACATTTCTTTGATGCTGTGACCGATACCGAAGTTGGTACGGTACTGGTGACCGGCGATGATGAAGATAACCGCGATCGCCAGGTGGTGGTGAGCCATATCAGTCAGCCACAGGGACTGAGTCTGAGGATGGAAGCCACCTAAGAATGTCAGAATCGCAGTACCTGCACCTTGAGATGTGCTGAATAAGTGGTCCGCGGTGTCGGGGTTAGCAGCGTAAACGCCCCAGTTACCTGTGAAGAATGGTGCCAAACCTTCTGGGTGTGGCAGGGTGGTTAGGAAGTTATCCCAACCTACGTGCTGTCCGCGAGATTCGGGGATCGCAACGTGAATTAAGTGACCAGCCCAAGCCAAAGAACTCACACCGAACAAACCAGCCAAGTGGTGGTTCAAGCGAGGTTCAGCACTCTTAAACCAAGCCAAGCTAGGACGGTACTTAGGTTGCAAGTGTAACCAACCAGCGAACAGGAACACTGCTGCCAAGATGAGGAGGAACACTGAACCTTGGTACAGGTCATTGTTCGTCCGCATACCAATGGTGTACCACCAGTGGTAAACACCAGAGTAAGCAATGTTAACTGGATAGTTAGCGCCGCCTTGGGTAAAAGCTTCTACTGCTGCTTTACCGAAGTGGGGATCCCAAATCGCGTGGGCAATTGGGCGAATATGAAGAGGATCTTTAATCCACTGTTCAAAGTTGCCTTGCCAAGCTACGTGGAACAGGAGGCTGGATGCCCACAGGAAGATGATTGCCACATGACCGAAGTGAGTCGCGAAAATCCTTTGGTAAAGATTTTCTTCTGTCATGCCATCGTGGCTTTCAAAATCATTTCCCGTAGCCATCGCATACCAGATCCGACGCGTAGTCGGGTCCTGTGCGAGATCCTGGCTAAATTTTGGATATTTCGTTGCCATAGGTTTGATAAATTCTCTGACCTTCAGCCATCAGGTTTTTAGACTTCTGAGTTCTGAGTTCTGAGTTCTGAGTTTTCAAATCAAAACTCAAAACCCAAAACTCATGACTCATCAAGCTGATTTTTAGCCCAGTGAAATGATTCGTGCGTGGAAGAACGCCCAGGTAGTCACAATTCCTCCCAAGAGGAAGTGAGCCACCCCGACAGCCCGACCCTGAATGATGCTTAGAGCGCGAGGCTGAATTGACGGTGCTACTTTCAGTTTATTATGTGCCCAAACAATCGACTCAATGAGTTCTTGCCAGTAGCCTCGACCACTAAACAGGAACATCAAGCTGAATGCCCAGACAAAGTGAGCTCCTAAGAAGAGCAGACCATAAGCTGACAGCGCACTGCCGTAGGAGTTAATCACTTGTACAGCTTGTGCCCATTGGAAATCACGCAACCAGCCGTTGATTGTGATGGCACTTTGGGCAAAGTTACCACCAGTGATGTGGGTCACAACACCATCTGAGTCTACCGTTCCCCAGACATCTGATTGCATCTTCCAGCTAAAGTGGAAAATTGCAATTGAAATGGTGTTGTACATCCAGAACAAACCGAGGAATACGTGGTCCCATCCAGATACCTGACAGGTACCGCCACGACCAGGACCATCGCAGGGGAAGCGGAAGCCCAAGTTCATCTTGTCTGGAACCAGACGAGAACTGCGGGCAAACAGGAATCCCTTCAACAGAATCAGCACTGTGACATGAATTTGGAATGCGTGAATATGGTGGATCATGAAGTCCGCCGTACCCAGCGCAATCGGCATCATTGCCACTTTGCCGCCTACAGCCAGGATACCACCGCCGAAGGCATAGCTAACGGGTTCTAGTGCATTGGGCGCAGTTGCACCAGGAGCGACCGTGTGCAGGTTTTGTACCCATTGGGCAAACACTGGCTGCAACTGAATTGCCGTATCCGAGAATGTATCTTGGGGACGACCCAAGGCACGCATCGTATCGTTGTGTACATACAGTCCAAAGCTGTGGAAGCCCAGGAACATACATACCCAGTTCAAGTGAGAGATGATTGCATCTCTGTGACGAAGTACTCGATCCAGCACGTTGTTCTGGTTCACCACCGGATCGTAATCCCGCACCATAAAGATGGAAGCGTGAGCGGCTCCACCAACAATCAGGAAGCCGCCAATCCACATGTGGTGAGTAAAGATGCACAGCTGGGTGGCGTAGTCAGTTGCCAAGTACGGATACGGAGGCATCGCGTACATATGGTGCGCCACGATGATGGTCAATGAACCCAGCATTGCCAGGTTGACTGCCAATTGAGCGTGCCAAGAGGTGGTGAGGTTTTCGTAGATACCTTTGTGACCATCACCAGTGAAGGGACCTTTGTGGTTTTCCAGAATCTCTTTGATGCTGTGACCAATACCCCAGTTGGTACGGTACTGGTGACCAGCAATGATGAACAGGACAGCGATCGCCAAATGGTGATGAGCAATGTCCGTCATCCACAACCCGCCTGTGACTGGGTTCAGACCGCCCTTGAAGGTGAGGAAGTCCGCATACTGACCCCAGTTCAACGTCCAGAAAGGCGTTAAACCATTGGCAAAGCTGGGGAACAGCTCGGTTATCAAGTCACGATTCAAAATGAATTCGTGGGGCAACGGCACATCTTTAATGGCTACTCCCGCATCCAGCAGCTTATTAATAGGCGCGGATACGTGAATTAAGTGACCTGTCCACCCCAAGGAACCCAAGCCCAATAGTCCTGCCAAGTGGTGATTGAGCATCGACTCCACGTTCTGGAACCATTCCAGCTTAGGAGCGCGCTTGTGGTAGTGGAACCAGCCTGCAAACAGCAACAAGGCTGCTAACACCAAACCGCCAATCGCGGTGACGTAGAGCTGGAACGTATTTGTAATACCCCAGCCACGCCATATTTGGAAAAAGCCGGAGGTAATTTGAATGCCGTGGAAACCGCCGCCAACATCTGCATTTAAAATTTGTTGACCGACAATTGGCCAAACGACTTGAGCGCTAGGTTTGATGTTGAGGGGGTCGCTCAGCCAAGCTTCGTAGTTTGAAAAACGAGCGCCATGAAATATCATCCCGCTCAGCCACAGAGTCACTACAGCTAAGTGACCGAAGTGTGCCGCAAATATCTTGCGGGATACGTCTTCTAAATCGCTTGTATGTGTATCAAAATCATGGGCGAGTGCGTGAAGGTTCCAAATCCAGGTTGTGGTTTTGGGACCTTTGGCTAGGCTTCTGTCGAAATGTCCCGGTTTTGACCACAGTTCAAATGAGGTTGGAACCGGATCATTATCGACTATGACTCTTGCCTTTTTTTCCTCTCGCTCCGGAGGACTAATTGTCATTCGACCTCCCCTCTTAGCAGGTTTGAAAAATCATGAATACCACATATTGTCTTCATGGCTTTAGTTAAGCTTTATCGCGGCCTCCAGAAATAGACTTTACTGGAGCAGCGGCGAAGACCGTCTGTGGAGATTGCTTTCTGTTGAATTATAAAGGCTTATCTCGTACATAGTTAGAGACTTGTTAACAATAATTCAAAATCGGTGAATCAATTGTCTCATCTACCTTTTCCTTTGAAACTCCTGAGCAAAAAGTCAATACTTTATTCATTTATTTTACATCCCTTAACATTTAGCAAAACTTATGCTTTTATCACAAAAAGCTATTTTTTCGGGTTTAACTGCTTTTGCTTAATATTACTTAATATATGTATTAAAGAAATTTTTGTCATAGCAGATAATAAGCTTTCATGAAATTATTGTGCAAAATTTTGTAACAAATATGACTTTTAAAAAGCGATGACTCAGATAAGTCATGGCAAAACCACATTTTTGAGAAATATCCAAGTCGTTTGTAGGGGCACAGAGCAATGCTGTGTTCCCCTACAAAGGTGGTGTATGCAACCGAGAAGCGCTATAGTGACCAATGGACAGTTTGAGCCAAAATTATCACTTGTTTAGGAGTATGACTGGGTGGAAAGCATGAACTTGTGGCGGAAGACCGCAATGGCTATCCTCAGGTTGCTAATGGTATGCGTGCTGGTGTTAACTTTGACCAGCTGTGGAGAGAAAGCCGTTAGCCAAGAACCGTCTGGCAGCTTGCCAGAAAAAGCTCAACTTTCAAAGCAAATCTCAGAAGTTTCCCCACCAGCAACAATCCAAGAACTGCGCCTAGCCTTGGAAGTTTATCAGCCACAAGTAACACTAGTGACACCTAAACAGGATGAAATCCTGCAAGAAAACACAGTCACAGTTCGCTTTCAGGTCAAAGACCTACCTATATTTAAAGATCCAGAACTCGATCTTGGTCCCCATTTACACGTCATTCTTGATAACGAACCTTATATAGCCGTATACGACCTGAATCAACCCCTGGTTTTGCCAGACTTGTCCCCAGGTACCCATACACTACGTGTCTTTGCCTCGCGTCCTTGGCATGAAAGCTTTAAGAATGAAGGTGCTTATGCCCAGTCAACATTTCACATCTTCACCAAAACCGACGACAACAACCCCGATTTAACCAAGCCACTGTTAACATACAGTCGTCCCAAAGGCAGCTACGGTGCAGAACCAATTTTACTGGACTTTTACCTAACTAACGCCCCATTGCATCTGGTTGCTAAAGACAATCCCAATGACGACATAGCAGATTGGCGCATTCGCTGCACAATTAATGATGAAAGCTTTGTTTTAGACCGCTGGCAAGCCGTTTACCTTAAAGGCTTTAAACCAGGTAAAAATTGGGTAAAACTTGAGTTCCTCGACGAACAGGGAAACCCTGTAAAAAATGTCTTCAACAGCACAGTAAGACTTATTACCTATGAACCCAAGGGGAAAGACACTCTATCTAAAATTGTTAGAGGAGAACTGTCAGCAGATCAAGTTCGCAGCATAGTAGACCCGAATTATACCGCCAAAATACCAACTGCCGAACCCACACCTACCCCAACTTCAACGCCCAAGGTTGAACAAACAACACCTGAAACACAAAAGGAAGAAAAGCAGCCTGTTCCTGAAACTGAACCGACACCTATCCCAACTTCAACGCCCAGCGTTGAAGAAACAACACCTGAAACACAACCTCAAGCTGAAAAACAGCCCGTTCCTGAAACTGAATCTCAGCAAGCGCCTCAAATACAGCCTGAGAAACCAAAATCAGGCGGCTTTTTCAATCGGTTACAGCGTCGAACAGGCAAGGCACCTACTCCACAAACAACTGCTGAACCAACTCCTGGCTTACCTCCCACTTTGCCAGAGGTTATTGAGACTCCCCAACCAGAAATCACAGCACAACCACAGCCAGAGGTGACACCCCAAGCCGAAGCAACGCCTGTACCACAAACAGTTGCTCCTCAGCCAGAACAAAGACGGGGATTGGGTGGGTATTTTAATCGTCGGGCAGGCAAGATACCAACGCCACAAACAACTGAACCAACTCCTGGCTTACCTCCCACTTTGCCAGAGGTTATTGAGTCCCCTGCAGCAGAATCAGTTGCACCTCAAGGAGAAACCACGGCAGAACCCAAACCACAGCTAACGCCAGAAGCTGAAACAACCTTACCTCAAAAAATCGCCCCCGATCCAGAAAAACCAGAATTGACACGGTATTTCAGCCCCCGTCAGTACCCAGGTGCTGCACCATCTCATACCTTGCCGCAAACTGCACCAGATGTTATTAAGCCTCCATCACTTCTTGAAACATTAGAAAAGGCAACCACGCCCGAACAGTCAAGCGAAGAAATCCAGGAGGCACAGTAATCAGCAGTACGAGAACTAAAACCAGATTTGAATTATGGAAATTTGACAAGGTTTGAACAGTGCGATCGCTCTTTAGGGCGATCGCACTGTTTCTCGACCATCTCTTTGGCTTAGTTGTAGTAAGCTATCACAACTCTACTGAAACCGTTCCCAGCACATCTAAAGGTGCTGTTATGACTCTTGAGTCGGTTTTAATGCGAGCCGCTTATCGAGAATATAACTGGTAGTAGTTAATCCAATTCCAATGCTAAGAATAGCCAGTAATACCAAGAAGAAGGGATCATGATTGAGGAGATAAAAACTGATTAAACACACAAAGAAAAAGCTCCGCACAATTAGTGTTGTCGAATAAAGCGAACTGAGACGAAGCCGAATCATTTGCACAACAATGATTCCTAATCCAATCACGAACATACCCGTAATACGCGGAAATATGTCTCCATAATCACTATTGGACAACAGAAGTTTCAGAGCAAAGCGTGGTGCTAATAATAGCATAACGCCGCTTGGAATGAGATAGCCAGCCAAGTAAAACAAGCTTAGTCGTGTTCTTTCCATTGAAGTTCTTTAAATAAATGAGTTCATGTTCTTGCTCAACTAAATTGAGAAAGACAATGAATTAACTGGGAAAACACTTGGCAAATGCCTGAAGAAATTTGAGTGAACCATTGACGCGAATCTTGCGTCGCAACAACGCCCAAATTAAGTTCTGCTCTTTTGTCAAAAACTGAAGCCAAGCGTCGGTGTCGGGGTTTATGCGACACCACCCACACTTTGCCCGGAAATCGCTCCATCTCCATTGGGAACGCTGCTGATGGATTCATCGCTCGCACCCCAATCTCTTCCAAGGTTTTTACGATGCTCCGTGCTACGTCATTCGTGTGGTCGTAATTAGCATGAAACTCAAGGTTGGCAATGGATCGAGCAGGGGTACGGACATTTTCGCGATTCATGCGGCATACAAAGCTAATTAGCGTTTTGGTAGCTGGAAACGCAGCCAAAATGTCTTGCCGTTGATTATCAATGGCAGGTCGTTCTAGTTCCACAAATCCGACATCATCAGCACCAGCGTCTAGACACAGCTTCCGCAGCCGATCCGCATCGAGGACTGCAGGACTCGTTGCACGGTTTTCCACAGTGATCTGCTCGCGCCACCGTTTAACGGTTGGATGATCATCGAACTTGGGCATACTGTCCTCCAAAATCACGCTTTTTATGTATATACATATATTATTTGTATTATTTGTCAAAATTTTTAGGCGGTATCTGTTAGAGCTAGGGTATCAGACAGCAGCGAGAGTAACTCTTGCGATCGCTGTTGTCCAAATCGCGCTTGCACTTCGGCTTGAGCTTGTTCCCATAACGGTAAGGCTTGGGCTAAGAGCGCACGACCTTCAGGGGTGAGCGATACAAGCCTGATTCGTCGGTCTTCACCAGGTTCCATGATGACCAATTTCCGTTTTTCAAGTACTTTGAGATTCCTCGTTAAGGTCGTCTGATCTGTGAAGAGCTCTTGAGCCAAGCGAGTCACGGGTGTAGATTCCACTAAATGAATCGCCACCAACAGCGTAAATTGGTTTAACACCAATCCCACCGGACGCAGTGCTGCATCATAGATTTGCGTCACAATCCGCGAAGCTCGACGAATATGCATTCCCATGCAGCTTGACGGAATGAGGCTGACCTTAGTGAGATTGGATTGAGAATTTGGCTTGGTCATAAAAGTATGTATATACATAAATTTTAGACTTGTCAACTATTAAAAACTTTCGACTGCTAGCCAAAAACACTTAATTGTAAACCTTGGGATAAAGCTTCAACAAAAGCGATCGCCCCGATAGAATTACCAATACTATCCAAGGCAGGACTGTAAAGTGCGATCGCCCCTTGATTTGGTACTATCGCAACCACTGCGCCACTGATACCAGATTTCATCGGCAAACCAATCCGTAAAGCATACTCAGAAGAAGCTGCGTACAGCCCACAGCTTAACATCAGCGAGTTGAGAATACGGCGATGCTGCGGCAAAATCAATTCACTTTCAACAGCCAAAAGCAAACCCAAACGGGCTAAGTCTTCCACATTACCTGAAAGACAGCATATTTGCTCGTAAGTGTCAAGAGCTATATCAGGATTCTTTACATAGCCTGCTTCGGTAAGATATTGCGTAATCGCTTGATTTGCTTGGGAGTCAGATGCTCGCACAGAAGCCAGCATAACTTCATCTAACTTGAGGTGAGAACCTGCGAGTTGGTTGAGCCATTGACAAAGTTGTTGACAGCGATCGCTAGCGTCTTTTCCTGGTAACTTATCCGCAAGAGTAATTGCTCCACTGTTAATCATAGGATTGCGGGGTCGTCCATGATCAGCAATCAGTTGCTCTAAGGAATTGAAAGGAGCATCCGATGGTTCAACCCCAACCCACTGAAAAACCGTCTCTGCTCCAAATTGTTCTAGTAGATACAGTAGCGAAAACGGCTTTATCGCGCTCATCAGGGGGAATACACAACTTGTATCGCCTTGGCTGAAAGTTTGCCCCGAAGCACAGCAGATGTGAACCGCAAACCAATCGGGATTAGCTAATGCCAATTTGGGAATACGGTTAGCAACTTGTCCTTGATGTGCCAAGACTTTGGCTTGTTGCGCCCAAGCTGATAACTTGGTAATAGTTAGCCTTTCCAATCCAACCATGTGACATCCTCCTACACTCCCCTATCGGGTGAGTGTAGGCTTCCCAACCTCGCGATTGAGATTTCCTGGTTGTTTTCCCCTCTAGGGTGTTTCACTACTTACCTAGAGCAGCCTTATGACTTACTCCCCGGCAGACCGATTGCCCAGGCGGTTTCCGTTCCGCACAGCCCGTGCGTACTGACTACCAATCGATTGATACGAATTGGAGTACACCTATGTACTGTGAAGTTTTTACCCAACTAGAGAATTGGGCACATCTCACCCAAAGTTTTTAGCTGGAACCCCCTAACTTAAATTGTCTAGGCTTCGGCCGTGATCTCAGCCGAACGGTTCAGACCAGTTTATGCCGTTTGCGCTGTTCACCACGTTGCGGGAGACGTGTTCGTTTGAGTCAAGGCAACCGTTGGTTAGACGGTGCATTAATTTTATCATTTCTGTTGGCAATAGCAGCAAACGTCGCCAACACAGAAAGTTAATTTTAGGGATATTGAATCCCATAAAATTAACCTGGGGGAGTCCATGTATCCCACGCCTCCCTTACGGGTAGGGTGTGGGTCTTATAGCTCCCCCAAGCCCCCTCAAAAGATAAGTTTATAAATAATCTAAAACAGTAGTTTTTGAATTTTGAATTTTGAATTGTGTATGACTCCCCGCGTTAGAGCGCCAGAACTCCCACAAAATAACCCTTGGTTCAACACCGAAAAACCCTTGTCTCTTCAACAACTTAAGGGCAGAGTTGTGATTTTGGACTTTTGGACATACTGTTGTATCAATTGCTTGCACATTCTGCCAACGCTGAAATATCTCGAACAAAAATATAAAGATAGCCTTACAGTTATCGGCGTACATAGTGCCAAATTTGACAATGAAAAAGAAACCGAAAACATCCGCCAAGCTATCCTACGGTACGATATCGAACATGCAGTTTTAGTTGATAGTGGTTTTAGAGTTTGGGAAGAGTATACTGTACGTGCTTGGCCTACTTTAATGGTGATAGATCCACAGGGTTATGTAGTTGGTTATGTGTCTGGTGAAGGCGATCGCAATGTTTTAGACGAACTGATTCAAAAGTTAATCAGCCAACACCAAGAAAAAGGTACCATCAATTTCCAAGAACTCAGCCTCACCTTAGAGAAACAGCGAAAACCATTAATCACACCTTTAGCTTTTCCTGGTAAAGTCCTGGCGACACAAGCAGGTTTGTTCATTGCTGATTCCGGACATCACCGTATTGTCATCAGTAGTTTAGATGGGGAAATCATACATTTAATTGGCACTGGACAATCTGGATTAACTGATGGTTCGTTTGACGAAGCGCAGTTTTTCGCACCGCAAGGAATGGCATTTGATGAAGAAAATCAAATTTTATACGTTGCGGATACAGAAAATCATGCTCTGCGGCGAGTTGATTTGAAACGCCAAGTGGTGGAAACCATTGCAGGAACGGGTGAACAAAGCCGTAATATCCGTCCTCACAGTGGTGCTGCAAGAGAAACAATGCTGAATTCTCCTTGGGATTTACAGCTATGGGGAAATAGCTTGTTTATTGCGATCGCTGGTTCTCACCAAATTTGGGAACTGGATCTAGAAACTAACATTGTGAAAACTTATGCTGGTATGGGAGCAGAAGCTTGTATAGATGGCGAACTCAGCGAGTCTGCTTTTGCCCAGCCTAGCGGTATCACTACTGATGGACAAGAATTATACATTGCCGATAGTGAAGTTAGCTCAATACGTGCTGTGGGGCTGATTGAACCGCGACAAGTGAGAACGGTTTGCGGTAGCGGTGATTTGTTTGGCTTTGGTGACGTTGATGGACAAGGTTTCGATGTGAGGTTACAGCATTGCTTGGGGGTAGAATATGCCCAGAATAACCTGTGGATAGCAGATACTTACAACCACAAAATTAAACTTGTTAACCCTCACACTGGCAATTGTCAAACAGTCTTAGGTGATGGTTCGGTTGGTTTACAAGACGGACAAGGTAAAAATACCCGATTTTCTGAACCTTCCGGGTTGAGTGTGATGGGTTCTCTGTTATTTATTGCTGATACAAATAACCACGCTATCCGCCGGCTAGATTTGGATACGCTAACAGTGACAACACTTCAATTTCCAAATTTGTGCGCCCCAGATGTATGTATTCCACATGAATCCTAAATTCGTAGTGAGGACTTTAGTCCTCTTCCTCTAAAGCAAGGACTAAAGCCGTTCTTACTGAAAAAAGACACAGATCCCCGACTTCTTAGAGAAGTCGGGGATCTTCTTTTTCACAAATGATTTCGGATTGCTATATAAGTCAAATTTTTGAAGATGAAACCACAGATACACATAGATAAATTATCTCTGATTATCCCCGTAGACCCGCGTGCATCTGCAGTTTGAGTGTTACTTTCATAACCATCGATAAAAGTCAGAAGTTTCTAGCGTTTCTCTTATCAATATTTTCACTGGGTTGATGTCAGCAATTTGGCAGAATCTGCTATGAAGTGAGGCTAAATTATGAGGTATACATAACTGACTCAACGACTGAAACTGGCATTAATATGAATGAAAAATTTACACCACTAGAATGTGATGATGATGTCATACTCCTGGAAAAAGATTCTTTTATGGTCAGTAGATTAAAAGAGTTGATTGAGGAAGAAATTAGAAATAAATTGCAGCAGCATATTTATGAATACACAAGTTTATATCCTGGGGTTTCAATGCTGGAATTTTTAAGTAAACTATCTATTGGTCAAAAAAAGATAAATTTAAAGGAAATTCAACACAATTATGTTACAGAATGTCAGCTTCTAAAAGTTGGTGGTCATTGCTGGCAGAAAGGAAAGCTGAAAATTCAGATATGTACATCATCAGTCACTCCTTATCATAATCAACTCTATTTAGAATTTTGTCCTGAGCAACCTGTTGAACATGACTTTATTCTCGATGAGATTTGTAAAATTGTCCAATCTGATAAATAATGAATAGGGTGGGTACTGCCCACCTTAGGAAAGTATATTAAAAAAATCTCAATGAACACTATCTTACATATCACCCAACACGAACAATGGGAACAAGCAAAACTCGTAAAAACATATCGCGGTGATACCCTCGACTCTGAAGGCTTTATCCACTGTTCCACTCCAACACAACTCATCAAAGTTGCAAATACCTTCTTTCACAATCAAAAGGGATTAGTACTTCTTTATATCGACTATGATAAAGTGAAAGCTGAAATTCGCTATGAAGGAGTTGAGGAGAACGAACTATTTCCTCACATTTATGGTGCTTTGAATATTGATGCTGTCTTTAAGGTCATTGATTTTGAACACGGTGAAGATGGCTTGTTTGAATTCCCTCATGAAATAGAATAAATACTAGGAGATAGCGGCTGAAGTCCTTGCAACTTGAAAAGGTCGAAAACGTAGGTCTCAAAGTTGGTTTGTAGCAGAATTAAGTGGAGCGAACCGAACACAATAAAATCAAAAAATAACTCTTAAGGTAAATGTGAAAATCAGATATCTGTTGTAAATTAAACAAAGTTAGAGCTAGCTACTAAAGACAACAATCAACAATTAAATGCTAAAAGTTACCCGCTCTCGGCTACAGCAATACAGCGTTGCTGGACTCTGTGTTGGTGTGGCGCTAGTACTTATGCTGGCGCTAGATCCTTGGCTTGCCATGACTAAAACGCCTTTTTTACTGTTTTTTGGGGCGGTGATGGTGAGTGCATGGTACAAAGGCGTGAGAGCGGGGCTACTATCTACCTTCCTGTCTGTTCTGATTAGCGACTATTTCTTTATACAGCCAATTTATTCGCTGGCGCTCGATCTGCCCAACACTATGAGGCTCGTCCTGTTCGCACTTCAGGGAATCCTCTTTAGTGTGCTATGTGAGGCGTTACGAACTGCGAAGCGACGGGCTGAAGTGAGCTTAGAAAGGTTACAAGCGGCTGAAGTACGGTATCGTCACATTGTGGAGACGGCGGGTGAAGGAATCTGGTTATTTGATGGTCAGTTGCGTACGGAGTATGTTAATCCGCAATTGGCGCAGATGTTGGGCTATAGCGTGGAGGAAATGCTGCAGCGTCCGATTTTCGACTTTATGGATCAAGTAGCTCAGGTGGAAGCACAGCGGTACATAGCCCGACTGAAGCAGGGGATGAAACAGCGATTCGACTTTCGGTTTCGGTGTCGGGATGGCTCTAATTTATGGACGCTGGTTTCAACGACTCCAATATTGGGTGAATCGGGAGAATTTCAAGGCGGACTCGCTATGGTGAGCAACCTGACTGAGCGCAAGCAGATTGAAAAGTCGCTACAAGTCAGAGAGGAACAGTTGCGGTTGTTTGTCGAGCATGCGCCGGCAGCTATTGCCATGCTTGACAACCAGATGCGATATCTTCTTGTGAGCCAACGATGGCTGACCGATTTACAGTTGAATGAGCAAGATATTATCGGTCGCTCTCATTACGAAGTCTTTCCCGAAATTCCTGACTCTTGGCGAGAAATTCATGCTTCGTGTTTGGCTGGGGAGGTTCGCAAATGCGACAAAGAACTATTCCCCCGTGCTGATGGCTCAATCGATTGGGTGAAATGGGAAATCCATCCTTGGCGAAACCGTGCTGATGAAATTGGTGGCATCATTATTTTTACAGAGGTGATCACAGAGCGTGTACAGGCAGAAAAAGCTCTGCAAGCGGCTAACAACCGCATCACGAGGATTCTGGAAAGCATAACAGAAGCGTTTGTTGCCTTTGATCGTGAGTGGCGCTACACCTACGTGAATCAGGAAGCTGCACGGCTTTTGCAAAAACCACCTGAAGAACTGCTTGGTAAGCAGTTATGGAATGTTTATCCGGAGTTAATCGGCAATACTTTTTATCAACAAGCTCATCGAGCGATCGCCCAACAAGTTCCCATTGAGTTGGAGGAGTTCAGCGAGGTATTACACTGCTGGCTGGAAATTAGGGTGTATCCTAGCGCTGAAGGGCTTGCAGTTTACTTTCGCGATGTGACTGAACGGAAACGGGCGCAGTCAGCACTTCAACAAAGCGAAGCCAAGTTTAGACGCTTTTTTGAGTCTAATATCGTGGGAGTTGCTTTCTGGAATGTAGACGGCTTCATCACTGATGCCAACGATGCCTACCTGCGTCTTGTTGGCTACAGCCGTCAGGAGTTTAATGCGCTAAGCAAAATTAACTGGCGCTCACTGACTCCACCAGAATACAAGGATCTGGATGACCGCGCGATAGAGGAAACCTTTGCCACCGGAGTTTCCAGTATTTACGAGAAGGAGTACGTCCAACGAGACGGTACACGGGTGCCAATTGTCTTAGGTGTAGCCTTGATGGACAATTCCCAAGTTAATGGAGTCGCATTTGTGCTGGACATGAGCGAACGCAAAAAAGCAGAACTTGAGCGCGATCGCCTGTTACTGGCTGAGCAAAAAGCGCGGGCGACAGCAGAAGCGGCAAATCGGATGAAGGATGAGTTCCTTGCCGTTCTTTCCCATGAGTTGCGATCGCCCCTCAATGCGATGCTTGGTTGGCTGACTCTGTTGCGTACCAGGAAGTTTGACGAAGCAGGCACAGCCCGTGCGCTGGAAACCGTTGAACGCAATGCCAGGGCACAAGCACAACTGGTTGAAGATTTACTCGATGTTTCCCGCATCATCCAAGGGAAACTACGCCTGAACGTTCGTGCGGTGGATCTATTGTCGGTAATTGAAGCAGCAATTGATACAGTAAGTCCTGCTGCTCTGGCAAAAAACATCCGACTTCAACCTGTACTTGATCCTGCTGCTGGACCAGTTTTTGGCGATTCTGACCGCTTGCAGCAAGTTGTTTGGAACCTGCTGTCAAATGCCGTGAAGTTTACACCCAAAGGTGGACGGGTACAGATTCGCTTGGAACGCGTCCAATCTTATGTGGAAATTGTTGTGGCGGATACAGGTCAGGGAATAAGCCCTGAGTTTCTTCCTTATGTTTTTGACCGCTTCCGTCAGGCTGATAGCTCAATGGCTCGTTCTTTTGGCGGTTTGGGATTGGGGTTATCGATTGTGCGTCACCTCGTTGACTTGCATGGTGGTTCAGTTCATGTCGCAAGTCCGGGGGAAGGACAGGGAACAACGTTTACTGTGAAGCTACCGATAAGTCCTGTCAGCATCAAGATAGAAGAATCGGAACGGGTACATCCTACCGTAGGGGGTTCCTTACCGTTCGATTGCACTCCCAGACTGGATGGTCTGCGAATATTAGTAGTGGATGATGAAGTGGATGCTCGTGAGTTGCTGATTCAAATTCTTGTAGAATGTGGATCTGAAGTTGTGGCAGTGGCAACTGCAGATGAGGTGATAGCGGCGTTGAAAGAGCAAACGTCTGACTTACGCTTTGACATTCTCATTAGTGATATTGGTATGCCAGTACAGGATGGCTACGTGCTGCTGCAACGGGTGCGTTCGCTTGAATCAAATCAAGGTGGACGGATTCCGGCTGTTGCACTAACTGCTTATGCTAGGGCAGAGGATCGCAAGGCAGCTCTTTTAGCAGGCTTCCAATCTCATATTGCCAAACCTGTGGAACCGGGAGAACTGATTGCGGTGATTGCAAATCAGACTGGGCGGACTGTAGGGAATTAACGAACCGCCAAGACGAGCCAGCGCCGTGGGCGGGTTCCCCGACTTGAGGCGACTGGCCTCGCCAAGACGCCAAGGAAAAGAGGAGGAGAGATGGAAGATAAGGGGTTTGATGTGGGGGAGTATGTGGATTTGATGGCTTTGTTGTTGGATCTGCAATTGAGGGATGAGTATCGAGATGGGGTGGTGGCAAATTTTGAGAGAATTAAGGCGATCGCCCAAGTTGTGAATGAGTTTCCCTTACCAGAAGAGATTGAAGCTGCCCCTACGTTTGAACCATGAATTTAGAACAAGCTGATGCTGTGGCAATAGCGACGGCTGTGCAAGAAGGTAAAGTGAGTGCGGTGGAAGTTGCCAAAGCTGCTTTACAAAGAATTGCCGCCAGAGATAATGAACTCAATTGTTTTACAACTGTGACTGCTGAAACTGCTTTGGCAGATGCAGAAAAAATTGATGGGGAAATTGCCCAAGGTAAAAATCCTGGTTCTTTAGCTGGCGTCCCTTTTGCTGTCAAAAACCTTTTCGATATCGCTGGTTTAACAACGCTTGCAGGTGCAAAAATCAACGCTGAAAACCCTCCAGCAACTGAAGATGCAACAGCAGTCGCAAGGCTGAAACAAGCGGGAGCAGTTCTTGTAGGCGCTTTAAATATGGATGAATACGCCTATGGGTTCGTGACAGAAAACTCACATTATGGTGCTAGCCATAATCCCCATGATTTAAAGCGGGTTGCTGGTGGTTCATCGGGTGGTTCGTCGGCGGCGATCGCAGCGGGTTTGGTTCCGTTGACGTTGGGTTCTGATACGAATGGTTCGATTCGCGTCCCTGCGGCTTTGTGTGGTGTTTTTGGTTTGAAACCCACTTATGGGCGGTTGTCTCGTGCTGGAGTAGCATTATTTTCCAGCAGTTTAGACCACATTGGACCCTTTGCCCGTTCGGTGCGGGATATTGCTACCGCGTTTGATGTGCTTCAGGGAGAAGATGAACGAGATCCAGTTTGTACAAAACGCCCTCCTGTAGAGACGCAACCTGGCGCGTCTGTAGAAAATCAGGGCGCGTCTGTAGAAAATATCGATGGTATAAGAATTGCCATTGCAGGTGATTATTTTACAAAAGGCGCAAGTCCTGAAGCATTGGAAGCAGTACAAAGAGTTGCTGATGCTTTGGATGTAACCGAGTATGTCACAATACCTGAAGCACATCGCGCCCGTGCAGCAGCGTTTGTGATTACAGCTTGTGAAGGGGCGAATTTACATTTCGAGAAATTGCGATCGCGCCCCCAAGATTTTGATCCCGCAACACGCGATCGCTTTCTTGCTGGTACCTTAATACCGAGTAACTGGTACATTCAGGCACAACGTTTTAGAAGATGGTATAGAGATAGAGTCACAGAAATCTTTCAAAAGGTAGATGTTATTCTTGCCCCAACCACACCAATTTCTGCACCGTTGATTGGTCAACAAACGATGGTTTTAGATGGTCAGGAAATTCTCGTTCGTCCCCATCTAGGGTTATTTACTCAACCATTATCTTTTATCGGCTTGCCTGTGTTGTCAGTCCCAATTCAACGTCTAAATGCTCTACCTTTAGGCGTACAGTTGATAGCTGCACCGTACAATGAAGCGGTGATATTACGAGTTGCTTCAGTGTTGGAGGCTAAGGGTGTAGTATCAGCACCAGTTGTGTAATAGAATACTTGCGTAAACCCTTGCTAATAAATGCTGCGAAGGATTAGAGGTTAGTTTGGAGTGAGGGAAAATAGGACTTTTGATTGCTATTCCACCAAACCATGCTTAATCGCAAACCGGACTAATTCTGCTCGATTGTTGGTTTCTGTTTTTCTCAATAAACTGCTAACATACTTTTCCACAGTCCGAGGACTCAGGTGCAACTGCTGACCCATTTCAGCATTAGAAAGACCATGAGTCAAAAGTTCTAAGACTTCCTGCTCTCTTGAGGTCAACTCAGAGAACATCTGGGATTTTTGAATATCAGTTAACTGGGAGTGATGGGCACCCAACGATTTTGTTGGGGCGGGAGTCCCCCAATTTTCTTGATGAGAAAAACCGTACTGTGATTGAATAATTTGTGCTCGCTCCAAAAGATTGCGAATTGCTGCGGCTAACTCTTCCAGTTCAAAAGGCTTGGGCAAGTACAAATCGCATCCTGACTGGTAGCCTAGGATTCTTTCCTGGGTCTTAGTTCGCGCTGTTAGCAATATAACAGGCAACAAACGGAACTCAGGCTGTTGACGCACCCGCCGTACTAATTCATATCCGTTCATTCGTGGCATGACGATATCAGTGACCATCAAATCAGGATGGTACTCCTCCACCATCGCCAAAGCCTCTTGTCCATCATCAGCTGTGATTACTGAATAGCCAGACAGCTCAAGATAATCGCTGATAGACAGACGAGTGCCCAGGTCGTCATCCACTACAAGGATCGTCAAGGGCATGGACAGTACACCCCTAGCATTTTTTACTAAGAAGTTTGCTTCTGTAAGCACTATAGGTAAACACAGGTAAGAATAGTACTCTTATGTTTCATACTATGACAGGATTACCAGATGATAACTCCACTCATAGTTAATTTATAAAATCAATCTTAAATCCCTATTTAAGGTTAACAATGTTAAACTTACTATCAACCGACTACACTTTAACGTTGCATCTCTCTGTATAAAAAATTACATTTTTACATGAGAGTAGTGTTGAATAAAATCTGAGTTGAAAAAAATTTAGTACCTTATGGTGGGAATAATCCGACGGTTAAAAACCCACAAAAAGCTAATGTTGTTAGCATTTGCATCTTTAGCATAGCTGGCGATCGCATACCTGCCTTCTTGTACTAGATATATAGCTTTGGAAAAAAATCAAACATTTGACTAATCAGAAACGATAAAAATCTATTCCTTGCCGCTTTGAATGTTGTACCTAAGAGGTACTTCACTCTGATGAGAGTTTTTTCCTTGGCTTGCAAACTAACTATAACTAATATCTCTCTATAACTCTCTTGTTTACTACCGTCTATAGTCATATTTTGTATTTTTCCAGCAACCGTGTTCAACTTTATCTACTTAATAGACTTTTGATATGTTTGTGTATGCTTGGGCATGGGGTAAAGCCATAAAAGCTTTATGTCTCTCATATCATCAGCGTTGTGTGAGCAAGACTCACCTTAGTTTTACCACACCATAACAGTTGCCATCAAAATCCATCGATAGACAACGCTACTTGATTCTGATTAGACTATCCTTTAGCAAATAGGAACTCAGCACATTGGCTCCTGCACGAGTTGCAGATGTAGTTGCGCTACCTTATGCGATTGCTGTTGTTACTTGTAATTGGTAGATTCACGTCCAATAAGGCTTGACTACATTACGCGTAGCGCAATTTTTATTTGATAGGCAGCCCCTGAGAATAAACTCATGAAGCCACATTAAATAAAGTGTAGCGTTGCCATACGGATTTTACCCAATGCCCGCGATCGCTTTGCCAAGACCTAGAATAATAATATACAGAATTAATATAAGTTATTGAAAATTTCGGTATCAATCAATGCCAAGCTCTTGTTAAAAAAATGTCACACTTAGACGATGAAGCTGTACTAAAAAGTTTAAACTTTATGATGGGAGGGTGTAAGTTTATGGGTTGCTTGGAAAAGCTACAAGATTATTCGAGGTGAAGTTTAGTTGATTTCATCAGCAAATCAAAGCAAACTAAGGATAAATACTCATTTGTTCTGTGAGAAGAAATTTGTGCTTGGCAACTTGTCCCCATATTTAAGGATAGGTGTGTTATCGTCTCAGCAAAATGAGAAAAGAGTGATATCCTTTTTATGTTATGTCAGACTGGAAAAACTTTCATAGGTAAAACTTTTATATTCTAAGGGTTTGAGAGTATTTGTCAATTCTCAAACGACAAAACTCTCCAGAAGCTGTAATCTATATAAAGCAAGCGTTGTGAATTTTGCCTGCTGCGAAAGTGACACGCAAAGGGCTGGAAAGTGTAACATGAGTAAAACGCAAGCATTTGACCCACCACATCTATAATTGAATTTGATTTGTTATTCAAAGCACACGTGGACAATAGATTATGACAGGAAAAGGACAGGGATTTGGTTTTGGCTTGGGAAAAATGAAAGAACTGGCTGACGCCTTTAAAAAAGCGCAGCAAGTTCAAGAAGGCGCAAAGCGACTCCAAGAAGAATTGGAGCAAATGGAGATTCTAGGAGAGGCTGGCGGTGGTTTAGTTAAGGTCGTTGTTAGCGGTAACCAAGAACCCCGGCGAGTGGAAATCTCTCCTGATGCTTTAAACGAAGGAGCAGAAGTCCTTTCTGATCTCGTAACAGCAGCAATGAAAGACGCCTATAACAAGTCCACTACAGCAATGCGCGAACGCATGGAAGAATTGACCAGTGGGCTGGAGCTTCCAGGATTTTAGTCAACACTCAAGAGTCAAGAGTCAAAATTGCTTAAACTCTAGACTGTAGGCTGTTGACTATGGACGAATGGGAAGCGCAATACATATGCCTTACAAGCTGCTGTTTGTCTGCCTAGGGAACATCTGCCGCTCGCCAGCGGCAGAAAACATTATGAACTATCTGATCGAGCAGGGTGGATTGAGCGAACGCATTGTCTGCGACTCTGCTGGAACATCCAGTTATCACATTGGTAGCCCACCTGACTCACGTATGAGTGCTGCAGCGTTTCAAAAACTGCAAATAAAATTACGTGGTCAAGCACGCCAATTCCAAAAGTCTGACTTTGAGAACTTTGATTTGATTTTGGCGATGGATCGAGAGAATTATCAGAACATCCTGTATCTTGATCCAACGGGAAAATATAACCAGAAAGTACAGTTAATATGTGATTTCTGCTCTAGGCACAATCTCAAGGAAGTTCCAGACCCTTACTATGGTGGGACAAAGGGATTTGATCTGGTTATTGACCTACTCGTTGATGGTTGTGAAGGTCTGCTGAAACAGCTTAAGCGCGAGCAATCGGACTTCTAAGAGTCTTAAACCGCTCAAGCAAAAAAAGCTATTCCTTATCTTCCCCCCGTAAACGGGGGGATGCAAGGAAGGGTGTTGTGGAAATTGTGAATAATTAATTAACAGAACCTGATATTATTCAAGAAGCAGGTTGAAACTCTCCCATCATTTTTACTTCTGGTTCTAACACAACAGACCAACGTTCTTGTACCTGATGTTGGACATGACGGATGAGATTGAAAATATCCCAAGCGCTAGCCCCACCACAGTTGACGATAAAATTAGCATGGCGTTGTGCAACTTGCGCTTTGCCAATTTGGTAGCCTTTCAAACCCGTTTGTTCAATTAACCAGCCGGCGGCGTAAGGTTTCGGATTACGGAAGACGCTGCCACAACTGGGCAGGTGATAAGGTTGAGTGTTGAGTCGATGCTGTTTGTGCTGTTTGGTAGCTGCCAAAACTTGGGCTGGATCTGCCCCGGGTTGAAGTTGAAAAGTGGCTTGGGTGACGATGCGATCGCTTCCTTGCAGATTCGAGGTGCGGTATTTGTAGCTCAACTGTTCTTTGCTAACAGTTTCCAAAGTACCATTAGGTAAAAGTACCTCAGCACTGACTAATATATCTGCGATACAACTATTATGTGCTCCTGCATTCATCACTACAGCACCCCCAATCGTTCCAGGGATACCAACAGCCCACTCGAATCCTTGCCATCCTTGCTCTGCGGCTTGCCATGCAATAGCTGGTATTGGTTCTCCTGCTGCTACAGTTAGTTGACCTGTTTGGGGATCGAAATGGCTATGGCGCAGATGGCGAGTCACAATCACTAAACCTGATATCCCACAATCACTTACAAGCAAGTTAGAACCTGAGCCTAGTATCGTTACTGCTAATTCATGTACTTTTGCATACTGAATACTGGCTTGCATCGCCTCTAGATTTCGAGGAGCAACACACCACTGAGCAGGTCCACCAACCCTGTAAGAAGTATATGTTGCCAGAGAGACTTGGGATTTAATAACGCAATCAGTACCGGGTAAATAAATTTCCTTAGTTTCGATGGAATTATTAGATGTTAGCTGTCTGGTGTTTGTCATGCCAGAAACTTTGCAGACATTAGCAACTGCCTGGGAGATAGTCATATTTTCTAGAATGAGCTAAATTTTGATGTTTATATGTATGCCGTAAAAATACGACAACAGCGAGAAGCAATGTAACTATTGCTAGACGGACACTATGCGATTGAGGGAAATAATCTTGCATAAAGCAGAACTCCCTCTTATTGCGTAAGTCATCTTCTTTAGGAAGTTGCTTGAACTGGCGGGCATAGTGTCGCCATGACTTCGGGAATCACTTGATTGAGATTCCCAGCTCCTAAAAACAGTGCTAAGTCTCCACGGTGCAGAGTTTGCTGCAAGTACTTGCTAACTAAGGCTATTGGTTGGTATATCACCTGTGAGTGCTGCTTAGCCACCTCACTAGCTAGTTTTTCACCACTGACTTGCCCGAGATCTGGCTCGCCTGCACTATAAATGTCAGTGAGGACAACTAAATCAGCATGACTAAACGATTGAGCAAATTCCTCCAGAAAGGTGAGTGTGCGGCTATAGCGATGCGGTTGGAAAATGGCAACGACTCTCTGGTGTGATCTTGCCTGTAGGCGTGCAGCAGCGAGAGTAGCGCGAATTTCACTCGGGTGATGGGCGTAGTCGTCAATAAAAGTGATGCCATTAGCTTCACCCCGAAATTCAAAACGTCGTCTTGCGCCTTCAAAGCTAGCAAGACCCTTTGCAATTTCTCCAAATTCTAACCCCAATATCCGACCAACCGCCACTGCTGATAAAGCATTGCTGAGGTTGTGCTTACTTAGTAAGCGCAAATTTAACACGCCCAGAGCCTTACCTCTTTCCCAAACAAGAGCTGTGGTGCCATCGGCTCTATAGTCTACGTTGGTGACGCTGTAATCAGCGCCAGTATCAGGATACAAGCTGTAGGTAATCGTGGGTTGTAAGCGATCGCGTACCGTCGCGCAATCAATGCTGCCTATCAAAGTTTTACAGCCCTTGGCAAATGTCTGAAAAGTTTGAACCACTTCCTCTAACGTGTCGTAGTGGTCGGGATGATCTAATTCTATGTTGGTGATAATGCCTATTTCGGGAGTATGTTTGACCAAGGAACCATCTGATTCATCTGCTTCTGCCACCAAGTATCGACTTTGCCCAATTCGGGCATTGCCTGACCAAGCATTAACTTCTCCACCTACTAAAATCGTTGGATCAACACCTGCTTTGAGTAGCATATAGCCAATCATACTACTCGTTGTCGTTTTACCGTGGGTTCCTGCTACAGCAATGCTGTAATATTCAGCGATTAACGCTGCTAGTACATCAGACCGATGAAAAATTGGGCAACCCAATTCTAATGCAGCTTTGTACTCTAAATTAGTTGTGTTAATTGCTGTCGAACAAATTACTTGAGGCAGTTTTGCTTGCTCAAAAGCTGGTAATTCTTCTTGAGTGTTTACTACTATTCCATTAGGCTGAGAAAAAGAACGAAAGAACTCGATATTACTTGCCTCTTGCTTGCCGAAAATATGAGTTCCGATAGATTCTAATTGTCGGGTAATCTGGTTTAGACGAATGTCCGATCCTGATACTGGCAAATTGCGCTTTGCTAGCACATACGCTAGAGCAGACATACCTATGCCGCCAATACCAATGAAATGGAACGGTCTACCGCTAAAGTCTACAGTATTGTTCATTTATTTTTCCTCTATCACCACACCACAGAATCATCCTAAATGACACGCGTATCATAACAGGAATTCAATTTTTACCGATACCACCTCTGTATCCTTTTCACTATTGATAAGTTGAGTTTTTCGCTCTTGTTTTTTCATTCAAATCGATTTTACCCTTGTTAGTGATTTTTTCTCTTTATGAACAGATATATTATGTTTATTCGGAATATTTCTCCCAGATCGGGAAACAAATCATTGTAACTGAAAATACATATTTTTGGGTCATTTGCTAGAACTTGCTACAATGGTAAACTGCTGGATAAACTTCTTTTCAATTGCATAAAGCTTGGACGTGAGTGGATGCAACGATTGGGAATTTTTGGTGGCACTTTTGATCCAATTCATTGGGGACACCTTGTCTTAGCACAAACAGCATTGCATCAAGTACCTCTAGAACAAGTCATTTGGGTGCCTTCACAAAATCCTCCTCATAAACAGGCGGCTTTATTTGAACATCGAGTCGAGATGGTGCAACGAGCGATCGCAGACAACCCGGGGTTTACTGTATCACTAGTTGAGAAAAGTCGTGGAGCTTCTTATGCGATCGACACCCTGATTGACTTGTCTGCTGAGTACCCCAATACTCACTGGTACTGGATTGTTGGTTTGGATACATTTCAAACCTTACCTCGTTGGTATCGTGGACAAGAATTAGCACAATTGTGTGATTGGTTAATTGCACCCCGACTACCAGGTGGTGAGAATATAGCTCAAAGTGAGTTAATCTGCAAGGAAGTGGAACAAAAACTGACACAACAGACAGTCAGCATACAGTGGCACTTATTGCATATCCCTTTAGTAGGGCTTTCGTCAAGTCTCATTCGTAACCTTTGCCGCGATGGCGCAGAGCGCCCGCTGAGTCCTCCGGTGCCGCCAGGCTTACGCGAACGCCAATCAATTCGCTACTTAGTTCCAGAATCAGTCAGGCTTTATATTGAGAATCACAACCTGTATACAAACGGGTAGGAAGAAAATATTTATTTTTTTGAGAATCTAACACTTTATAGTTATAAATACTCCCCCCTTTGCGGTATGATCTGGGTCATTAGTAGGATTTTGTAAGGTCTAAATATACAGAGGGCAAGACGCTGTGATTAGAGTTGCAATTAACGGTTTCGGGCGCATCGGGCGTAACTTTGCACGTTGTTGGTTAGGTAGACAAAATAGTAATATCGACCTCGTCGCTATTAATGACACATCCGACCCTAGAACCAACGCTCACCTGCTCAAGTATGACTCGATGCTAGGGAAGTTAAAGAATGATGACATTAGTGCCGATGATAACTCTATCATCGTTAACGGTAAGACCATTAAGTGTGTCTCTGACCGCAACCCAGAAAACTTGCCCTGGAAAGACTGGGAAATTGACTTAATTATTGAAGCAACAGGGGTTTTCACTTCCAAAGAAGGGGCAACGAAGCACATCAACGCTGGTGCTAAGAAGGTGCTGATCACCGCCCCTGGGAAGAACGAAGATGGGACTTTTGTGGTTGGCGTGAATCATCACGACTATGACCACGAAAAACACAACGTCATCAGTAACGCCAGTTGTACAACCAACTGCTTAGCTCCCATTGCTAAGGTGTTGCACGAGAAATTTGGTATTATCAAAGGCACGATGACCACCACTCACAGCTACACTGGTGACCAACGCTTACTAGACGCGTCTCACCGGGATGTGCGGCGGGCACGTGCTGCAGCGATCAACATTGTGCCTACCTCCACTGGTGCAGCAAAAGCTGTAGCGCTGGTACTACCAGCTCTCAAAGGCAAGCTGAATGGTGTGGCGTTGCGCGTACCCACCCCAAACGTTTCGATGGTGGATTTTGTCATACAGGTTGAAAGACCCACTATTACTGAGGAAGTCAACCAAGCCCTTAAAGATGCCTCTCAAGGTGAACTTAAAGGCATTTTGGACTACAGCGAACTACCCCTGGTCTCATCCGATTATCAAGGTACTGATGCCTCTTCCGTTGTCGATGCCAACTTGACGTTTGTCATGGGTGGTGACTTAGTCAAAGTCATGGCTTGGTATGACAACGAGTGGGGCTACAGCCAACGAGTTCTTGACTTGGCAGAGTTAGTCGCCGAAAAATGGGTTAAATAGTCAACAGTCATTAGAGTCTTTGACTAATGACTAATGACTATTGACTAATGATCAAAATGTTGAAATCCCCGACCAAGTTGTAAATCTTGATCGGGGTATTCTTGTGTTGGATCATGCAAAATTACTGTTGACTCAGCTGTAATTGTGCCGACAACAGCCGCGCCGTTGCCTATCTGTTGCACAAAATCATAAGCTGGTTCTTTTGGCAAGCACAGTACTAACTCAAAGTCTTCGCCACCATATAGAGCATATTCCAGTGCTTGTTCTTTTGTCAGCCAGTGATTGAATGCTGTTGGTAAAGGAATTGACATGCGTTCAACGACAGCACCAACACCACTAGCACGGCAAATTTGTACCACAGCATCTGCTAAGCCATCACTGCTATCCATACCAGCTATCCGGATTTGGGATGATAAAGACGCGTCATGGTGGGTCTCTAAAATTTCCCAGAGAATTGGTAAGACATCTAGTCGGGGTTTGGGTCTTTGGTGCGCCTGGATCAATGTTGCGCGATCGCTCTCACTAAGATTTTGCCCTAATTCGGGATGCAGCAGTAATTTTAAGCCAGCCGATGAAGCCCCATGAACACCTGTGACAACTATCGCATCTCCCACTTTCGCGCTGTTGCGGCGAATGACACGTAACGGCGAAACTTGACCAAAAGCGGAAATAGCTATGGTCGTTGTGGGCGATCGCACGATATCACCGCCGACTATTGGGGTATTGTACTGTTGCAGGCATTGTGTCATTCCCTGGTACAATTGCTCTACCCAACTGACGGAAACATCTCCAGGAAGTCCTAGCCCGACAGTAATTCCTAATGGGGAAGCACCCATTGCTGCTAAATCTGACAAATTAGCAGCAGCAGATCGCCAACCCGCATCTTCTCCTGAAGTCGTAATTTCACTGAAATGGACGCTATCAATTAACACATCAGTTGTCACTACCAGAGATTGCCCTGGTTCAGTAGGAACTACAGCAGCATCATCCCCGATAATTTCTGGAGGACAAAAGCGTTGTAATCTTTTTAAAAGACCTTGTTCTCCAATATCTCGAACTTGCAAAGAAGATAACTCACTGTTCACAAAAACTTGGCAATTTTCTCTACAGCGGTTTCTAACACGGGTGTGTCATGCACTAAAGCAAAGCGGACATATCCTTGTCCAGATTTACCAAAACCACCACCGGGTGAGGCGGCTACCCCTGTTTTTTGCACAAGCTGAGTACAAAACTCTACAGAATTTCGACTCCACGGTTCTGGTAACCTTGCCCAAACATACATTGTTGCCTTGGGAGTTGGAACATACCAGCCAATACGATGCAAAGCACCTACAAAGGCATCTCGACGTTGGCGCATGGTTTCGACAGTGGCTGTGACCACATTTTGTGGACCAGTTAAGGCAGCTATAGCCCCGTTTAAAATCCCTCGGTACTGATTAAAATCAATTGCTGCTTTGATTTTACGTAAAGCACGAATCAATTCGGCATTACCGATGGCATAACCAACACGGAAGCCGCCCATATTATATGACTTGGAGAGGGTAAAAAATTCAATTGAGACGCTTTTATCTGGGTCAGCTTGCAAAATCGAGGGAGCAAGGGATTGGTCTTTGCCCTTCCCTGTTTCCTGAAATACCAAATCCACGTAAGGAAAATCGTGAACTAGGACGAGATTGTGTTGCTGACAAAAAGCAACGGCTTCTTTAAAGAAGGATAAAGGTGCGATCGCGGTGGTAGGATTATGAGGATAGCTTAAGACCATCATCCGCGACTGTGCCAAGACAGGTGCGGGAATATCGGCAAAGACTGGTAAAAAATCGTTTTCTGCCAGCAATGGCATTGCGTGAATTTGCCCAGAGGCGAAGTGAACTCCCCCCATATGAGAGGGGTAACCCGGATCAAGCAACAGGGCATAATCACCTGGGTTGAGAACTGCTAGAGGTAAATGAGCCGTACCTTCTTGGGAACCAATCAGGGGCAGTACCTCTGTTTCTGGATTGACGCTAATACCGAATTTTTGCTCATACCACCTGGCGGCGGCTTGGCGAAAGTCTAGGGTACCGTGAAATAGCAAGTAGCCGTGGGTACTTGGGTTGTACAGAGATTGGGCGATCGTCTCGATGACGTGCGCTGGGGGTGGTAGATCCGAAGATCCAAGTGACAAATCAATTAACTCTTGTCCTGCAGCCAAAGCCTTTGCCTTGGCTTTGTCCATATCAAGAAATACATTTGATTGCAGGGGTTGTAAACGCTTGGCAATCTGCATTTTTAGTCCTTTGTCCTTTGTTATAAGTCGTGAGTCATTTGGCAATTGCACAAAGGACTCATGACTCATAACTAATTACTATTTAAATGAGAATCTAACAGGCTGAGGAATTTGTCTTTGCTGATGACTCCTTCAGTGGATACCAAAAGTTTATCTCCTTGAAAGAGTCGCAGGGCTGGTACACCTTCTACCTGGTACTGCTTGACTGTGACCGGGTTAGGATCAACTTCCATTTTTACCACTTTGAGGCGATCGCTGTAGGTAGTGGCTGCCGAGTTTACCAGGGGTGACATCAATTGACAAGGTCCGCACCAGGAAGCCCAAAAGTAAACCAATACCGGTTGATTGGCTTGCAACACTTCCGTTTCAAACTCAGCATCAGTTATGGATATAACACCCTTACTCATGGCTATCTCTATCAGGTGGCATCGTTCATTCGTAGGCACACAAAATACTTTATCCCAATCTGTTGGCAGTCAACTACCTCAATTGACCGCGATTTGTGCCCTAGTCATCATACTAATGATTTCTGAGTCATCAAGCACTTATGATTAATGAAGCAAAATCCCACAACCAAGTGGCGTGGGATTGGCTCAAAACTTGTTTGCTCAAAAGCCTACATTTGATCCAATTGCTTGCGTAGCGAATCCAACTCGGCATCAACCACTTCATTATTATTTGATTTTGGAGCAGTTGTTTGTTGCGGTAGTTGGGGTTGATTTGGTGAACCTCCCGGTAGGGACATTTGCGCTTTCAAAGCTGCTAATTCATCATCCACATCGCTACTACCTTCCAACTTGGCAAATTGGCTTTCTAAATCTGTACCTGCTAACTCACCTGCTGATTGCGCGCGGGCTTCTTGCATGAGAACTTTGTCTTCCATGCGCTCAAAGGCAGCCATTGCACTGCTGGTATTCATACCACGCACCATGCCTTGGAGTTGCTCTTGAGCTTTGGCGGCTGTAATCCGTGCTTTGAGCATTTCTTTCTTGGTCTTTGCCTCAGAAATTTTGCTTTCGAGCTGGATTAAGTTACGCTTGAGAGTCTCAACCTGAACAGTTTGCTGGTCGAGGCTGGTTTTGAGGGCATTGCCAGTATCGGTAAAAGTCTTCTTGCGCTCGAGCGCTTGTCTTGCTAAGTTCTCATCACCTTTCTGCAATGCTAGTTGAGCATTTCGCTGCCACTTATTAATTTCGTTTTGGGCGTCATTATACTGTTTCTCAGTACGTTTTTGGGCAGCAATTGCCTGTGCTACGCCCTGACGCAGCTGTACCAAGTCTTCCTGCATTTCCAGGATAGCTTGTTCTAGCATCTTTTCCGGGTCTTCGGCTTTATTGACCAGGTCGTTGAGGTTGGCACTGACGACTCGCCTAATGCGATCAAATAATCCCATAACTCTGTTTTTCCTCTTGTGATTTACGCGCCTAGTTGGGCAGTTAGCTTTTTTACTATTTCATAGCTACTTATTTCAATGTAATCGTTCCGGTTTGGATTAGTCCTCCTCACCAGTTCTTATTTTTTAAGATACGCTCCAAATTGAATCATTGCCCAGTGTTCATAAATCTGGAGTTTTCGGTAGCTGTTGTCTTTTTTGTGATTCAGTAGAAAGTTCAGCCTTCATTGCTGCTAGTTCTGCATCAAGCTGATCACCCTCTTCCAAAGAAACAAATTGCTTTTGTAAATCATCTGTACTGGTTATGGAGATGGCTTCTGTTTGAGCCTCTAGCTGCAAAACTTTTTCCTCCATACGTTCAAAAGCTTTGATGTCGTCTATGCTAGAAGTCGCGCCCAACATTTCCTGGAGTTTATATGACGCTTCGGCAGAACGAGCGCGCGCAATATACATATCTTTTTTCGTTTTTGCTTCGGCAATTTTTTGCTCTAGCATCCGCATATCCTTTTTCAGCCTAGCGACAATACCACTTTGTTGCTCTATTTGAGTGCCAAGGGCTTGTGCCGTTTCTTGGTAGGCATGGCGTTTGGTCAAAGCTTCCCGTGCTAGAGGTTCGTTGCCTTGTTGGAGAGCCAATTGAGCGCGGCGGTACCATTCTTCTGCTGTAGACTGAGCATGAGCCATTTGTCGTTCAGTGCGCTTTTGGGTAGCGATCGCTTGGGCTACCGCTTGCCGCAATTGCACCAGATTCTCCTGCATCTCCAAGACAGTTTTTTCCAGAATCTTTTCTGGATCTTCCGCACCCACAACCAAACTATTGAAGTTTGCGCGAATCACCCGCTTGATACGGTCAATCAGTCCCATGTTAGACCTCCATTCACTGTTAATTAAGGGTGTAAGAGGTCAAGGGGTTATGGATTGAGAAAATATTTTTAATTATCATTTTTCTTTGATTGCTCACCTACACCCCGATTGATTCCCTTTCCCCTTTCCACAACTCCTCTTAAGGCTACTGAATTCTAGCTTGAATGCCTTTTGCTTGTATTTCTTGCAGCAATTCTTGTGCTTTCTCTTTGCTCTTGAGGGCACCCAGATAAATAAATTTACCATCGGCTGATAAATAAGCATCGGGAACGATTTGCCGTGCAGAAGCAAAACTGCGATCGTCTAGATTATCCGTGATCACATGATAAAACCCATCTGCTGACGGTTTGATTTGTGTATCCGGTTTTTGTTGAGTATTTGATGGCGTTTGAGGGGGGTTTAACGTTGTCTCTTGCGTGGAAGTCAGTCCCACCGGAGGCTGTACATTCGGTACTGTGACTCGATTGTTAGGGCTTTGGACATTAACTGGGTTGGGTAATGCTGGTGGTGTTGGTTGGGATTTAGGTTTTAAGCTAACGACATCATTTGGATCTCTCACCTCTGGAAACTCGTCAGTCGCTAAATTGGGATACTTAGGTATGGGCGAGAGAGTTGGTTGAGCTACGGTTTTAACATTCTTGCCCGCTTGTGCTGTATTGTCTGTTGTATTTTCCGCAGTCGTTGGCGCATTTTGTGTAAACAGTCCATTGAAACTAAATTGCGACAAGCTCTTGGGATTAAATACTACATAGCCCAGGGTAAGACTTGCTAATAATAGTAGTAGCATCGAGCCAATGCCCAAGGGTGAGAGTAGGCTGTCGTTAGAATTGGTTGACTTGTGAGTCTTAGGTTCTTCTTCGGCTAAACTTCGCAACAGCGCTTCCGACGATTCCAAATAATCATTTGGTTGTTTGCCTGTGTTATCTTCTGACTCTGGAACATTTTCAGTCTTACTGTGAGTTTGTTCGTTGACTTTTGTAGGCACAATACTGGCGTTGGGCGCTGGAATGGTTTGCCCTTGGGCAGAGTCAGTTGGTGTTGCTTGCTCAGATTGCAGGTGTTGTGTTTTTGAGGAAACTGATGTATTTGATTGGGGTTGCAACAAAGTGTCCGGTGCTGTCGCTGATGCTAGCACCTGATCTTGAGTTTCTGCTACAGATTTCGGCGTGTTGATTTTCGTTTCTGGGGTAACAAGAAGTTCCTCTTGCCCCACACTAGGAGTGGAGGCTTTTGGTGTTGCCAGCCCAAATTTCTGGAGACTGTCTTCTAGTGGTGGTTCTGTCTTGCCCCTTGTTGGATGAATCGCAGTGAGTTGATGTTTACTGCTTGTGGAAATGCCTACATGGGGTTTGCTGAATGTCCTATATCCACTTCGTGTGCGTCGGTATCGAGCTAATTCTTGATCTAGCTGTACTTCTAAACTAGCCAGTGCTGCTGCTAGTGATGGTTTCAACCCAGTTTTTTTGGAAGATTTCTCACCCGAATCTACTAGGGGGTTTTGACTCATAGCCTGTCTGCCTCAAACCTAGACTGCCGGATTTATCTAAAATACTAAAAATATATTTGTGCCAACAAGAGCGAAAATTATCATAGATATATTGCAGAAGTATGCTGCGATTTTCGCTCTTGTTGGCTAGATGTCGTTTAAATCAGTTAATGATATTTTAGAGGTTTTGGAAGCTCAAGCTGAATGGCAAGAGCAACCATTTCAACGTTTGCTCAAGTGTTGGGCTGAAGTTGTAGGACCAGTAGTAGCTGCTCACACTCTACCTTCGTCGATTGAACGCGATGTTTTGCGGGTAGGAACTTCTAGCGCAGCTTGGGCACAGAACTTAACTTTCGAGCGCCAGCGCCTGCTTTTAAAGTTGAATGAAAAGCTGTCGATTGGTTTAGTCGATATTCGTTTTTCTACAGCCCTATGGCGGCGTCCTCAACAGGCTCCCAAGGAACAACAAACAATGTCACTGCGCGAACATCCTAGTTACGTGGGTGATCAGATGAACGTAGCTCATGATGTTACATCCGCAACCAAGGACGCCAATGCTGCTTTCCAAGATTGGGCTAGGACGGTGCAAGCGCGATCGCACGGTTTACCCCTTTGTCCTTTGTGCGATTGTCCCACCCCACCAGGCGAACTTCAGCGTTGGGGTGTCTGTTCTGTGTGTGCTGCTAAGCAATCTTTCACTTAGGGTATAGGGGAATACAGATGTTGATGGTTAAGTGTTAACTGTTATCAGTCAAAAAAAGTCACCCCTGATTACAACTTTCATCGCCACACTTGTTAACTAGTCAACGAAATAAGGCTGGCTGTTTTTTCTTTTTTTAGAGATTTCTAACAAATAAATTATCGACTCTTAGTGGAGTCGGCATCTCGGAGCGCCCAGTTTAAGGACGCTCCCCAATCCGATCCCACAAGAAAAACTTGGATATTTTTTAAGAAAGGAACTTCCTTAACCTACTGTCAAAATAGTTTTCTGATTAGTCCCTAGATAGAGTAATTTCTTTGCAATTCGCTTGCTCTTACGAAAGATAGAAGACTTTTACTTCTTTAGAACCTAGCTAATTGACTGTGTCATCACGCCAAATCTGTCAAAAGATACAGCGTAGTTCCTTTTAAAAAGTGTCCCTAAAGGCTGAAGTTCAAATGCTGCTTAAATCGTTATGTTTGTAATTAGCTTTGATCCCCATTTAGTTTCAGCCAAAATTTAGTATGCTTAACCTGCTGCAATTAATGTTTCACTTTGTTAACAAAAAAATTGAAAAATATGACACAAACATAAAGACATTATAAAGTTAATTTTTTCCTTGGGATCGCTATAACCTAGTAGATACACGGGTTGTGGCTCAAATCCGACCTTGTGTATAGACGCAAAATAAAAGATGAAAATTAGCCCAAAACGGCACTAAATATGAAACAGATGAAATCACTTACTTCTGCCTGTAAATATTGTCGTTATTACAAGCTAGAAGGGCGTCGTGGCGGGTTCTGCCAACAGTTAGGAGCACCAGTACTGGGTAATTGGAAAGCTTGTTCTTTAGCGCTGCCACCGTTTGCTCCTTCTTGGGAAAATTTGGAAGATGTTTGGGCTTTGCCAAATTCAACATCTGTCTTAGCTTCGGGTTTAAACAAAGGAGCGCTTGTTGCTGTTGAGGAAACAGCAACTACAAGCTGTTCTGAAAACGCAAAAGCGGAGGCAGTACTAATATAGCGTTCGTTTGTCAAAACAGGAAAAGTCAAATCGCTGAAGCACCATTTTAGTGCTGTTTTGAGCTAATTGGTTAATGCCTCTTTTCATTTAAAGTGAAATTAGACTTTTACCTTGTAAAGCGCGAACCTTTGACACTTAAGTTTGTGAAAAGGCTGAAATCAGTTATCAGTTGACAGTAAACAGTTATCATCTCATCCAAAAAATGTCTACTGAACTTAACAAATTCATCCGTGAACAAATAAAAAATCTTGTTGAAATCTTCTAACATCAGGTGTGAAAATGAACTGACAACTGATAACTGAACACTGTTTTAACATTTCTGGGTCTTAAAAACACAACACATGAAAAATCGCACCTTTTATAAAAGGCGCGGTTTTTGTGTTTCTAAGGTAGCCAGGGATATTGACGAAAGTCAGGTGGACGTTTTTCTAGAAATGCTTGTTTTCCCTCTCTTCCTTCTTCTGTCATGTAATAGAGTAAAGTGGCATTGCCAGCGAGTTCTTGCAAACCAGCTTGCCCGTCACAGTCGGCGTTAAATGCTGCTTTGAGACAACGAATGGCGATCGGGCTTTTTTCTAAAATTTCCTGCGCCCACTGAAAACCTTCAGCTTCGAGTTGTTCCACAGGAACAACGCAATTGACTAAGCCCATGGACAGTGCTTGCTCTGCATTGTACTGTCGGCAGAGAAACCAAATTTCTCGCGCCTTTTTTTGTCCAACAACACGGGCAAGATAGCTAGCACCAAAACCCCCATCAAAGCTGCCAACTTTAGGACCAGATTGTCCAAAAATGGCGTTATCAGCAGCGATGGTGAGGTCACAAATCAAGTGAAGGACGTGTCCTCCACCAATTGCATACCCAGCGACAAGGGCAATCACTACTTTTGGCATCGAACGAATCAAGCGTTGTAAGTCCAACACGTTCAAACGCGGTATGCCATCATCGTCTACATAGCCAGCTTGTCCGCGTACGCTTTGGTCGCCTCCAGAACAGAAGGCGTATTTGCCATCAGTGTGTGGACCAGCACCAGTAAATAGAACAACGCCGATACTGGTATCTTCGCGGGCGTCGCAGAAGGCGTTGTACAGTTCAAAAACGGTTTTGGGACGAAAGGCATTGCGTTTGTGGGGACGGTTGATGGTAATTTTGGCAATGCCATCAGTTTTGTGGTAAAGAATGTCTTCGTAGGTTTTAGCAGTTTGCCAGTTAATTTGCATCGCGAAAAAGTATTTACTTCAGCTTAAAAATTTTATCGTTGGTCTGGTATAGGCATACCTATGATATGTACGGCGATCGCCCAAGGGGCACAGGCAAAGCCAACCGCACAGAATTCTATCGTAGGGTGGCATAGCGCTATCTAATATATGTGTCACGATTGCAGTACAAGTCAGAAAAGTTTCTTATGGCACAGACTGAAACTCATAACCACCTGCAAGATGACCTCTTTATTGAACCAGAAAAAGACCGACTAGGATACGCGCCCTTCGCCAAGCATTTGGCAGACAGTATTTGCAAAATGACCGTTACTGAAGGGTTCGTGATTGCAGTGTACGGTTCTTGGGGTTCCGGGAAATCGACACTCTTGAACTTTGTAGTTCATTATCTCCAGCAAAAGCCTGATGAAGAGCAACCAATCATCGTTCCCTTTAGTGCTTGGTTGTTTACTGGAAACCAAGACATTACAAGGCGCTTCTTTGACCAATTACACAGCGTTTTAACCTCTGTAACATATGTACCCAGAGGCTTGAAAGAGCGAATAGCCGGTTTTGCTAAACTTATTTCTGAAATTCCCCTGCCTTACGCTCAAGCTGGCAAGGCAGTAGCAACAATATTTGACGATCAAGAAAAGGAAGCTTCCGAGTTAAAAGAAGAAGTTGAACACACAGTGGTGCAGCAGCAGCGGCGAATAGTCGTTGCAATTGACGATATTGATAGGCTTCCCGCAGAGGATATCAAGCAGCTATTTCGCATTTTTAAAGCGATTCCGAATTTTACTAATGTTGTCTATCTTCTTGTTTTTGATAAAGAAGTTGTTAGCAAAGCACTTTGCGAAACTAAGGAGGCATCACCACAAGCATATTTGGAGAAAACCATTCAAGTTGCTTTTGAGTTACCTTCTCCAGATAAAACTTCACTTCGTCGGCTACTTTTTGAAAAACTTGATAGTGTTCTGATTGGCACACCAAATGACGGCGAGGACGCCAACTCCAGTCAACCGTTTGATGAGACAAGTCCAAGCGCTGAAGAACTAGAACTTCAGCAGGTTTCTGACTTGGAGGAACCTGATTTGGAAAACCCATCCACGCCGCTGGCTGAGGTATTTGACCAAACCTACTGGAGCAATGTTTACTTTCAAGGAATAGACCACTTCATTACTAACCTCCGCGACATTGTTCATCTGACTGACACCCTAACAATGACATATCCGGTAGTGAAAGGCGAAGTGAACCCAGTAGATTTTATTGCTTTAGAATCACTGCGGGTTTTTTACCCGATGGTATATGACATAATTCGGAAAAACAAAAATGCTTTTGTAGGAAAAGTAGATTCTTCATTAGATGAACTGAAAAAGTTTCATAACTCTTGGGTTGCGCAATTGCAAGACAAAGATAAGCAACCTGTTACAAATTTGGTAAAAATTATTTTTCCTAAATTACAAGCTGCTTGGGGAAAAAGATATTATTATGAACAACAAGAATTAAATTGGCAAAGCCAACAGCGTGTATGCTGTTCCGAAATATTTCCTATCTACTTCCGTTTAACTTTATCAGAAGCTGATTTATCTAATACTCAGATTCAAGCCATTCTTGCTTCAGCTTGTGATGCCAAGCTATTTGGAAAGAAACTTATAGAATTGTCTGAGCAAATACGTCCTGATGGTACAACTCAAGTTAGGGCATTTTTAGAAAAACTTGAAGATAGCAAGCTCAACGAAATTTCCACTGATTGCATTCCCTCAATTGTGGAAGCTTTCTTTGATGTGGGAGAAGAACTGTTGCCTTCTGACGATGAACCTCATACCACAATGTTTGATTTTGGCAATGAAATTAGAATTCATCGTATCATCTTACGGTTGTTATCCCGTCTTGATGAAGCTGCACGGTTTGAAGTGTTACAAACCTCAATGGCTCAAGGAAAAGCATTATCAATAATTACAAAAGAATTAGAATATTTAAATGAGCAACAAGGTGAGTACAGTTCAGATATATTTAACCTTCAAGATGAAGACTTGATTAGCACACAACATCTGAAAGAACTGGAAGAAATTGTTGCCAAAAGAAAGCAGGCATAAAATGTGTATTGATATTGAGCCATGCGCTAGCGCTCACCTCTATATACGGGTTCTTAGTACAGCATTTCATAAATTCGTAACGTTTTTAAACGCAAAGGAGCGCTGAGGTAAACGCAAAGGTACACAGAGTTTTCGTTCAAGTTTTCGCTATGAACTTATGGAATCATGTACTTAGTTGAGTGCAATACATCAAGAAATAAGAACCACAGATGGACACAGATAAATAATTACTTCATCCAAACGAGAAGGGCTATATAGTTGGCTGGATGGGCGTTGTTATGCTGCATCTGGAGCAAGACAGCCTATTTTTAATATGAGCAGGCACTATTTGTCAAGCTACACTTGACGCTCCTGTGGTCAACAATGTCAAGTGATACTTGACAACGAACAGACCAAGCTATGAAAAACCGACTGAAAGAACTTCGGCAGCTGCACCAATGCTCACAATCTGACCTAGCTAGAGAATTAGGAGTCAGTCGTCAGGCGGTCAATGGTTTTGAATCCGGCAAGTTTGACCCCAGTCTGGACATGGCTTTCAAAATTGCCAGCTTGTTCAAGGTTGCACTTGAAGAGGTTTTCATCTATGAGGCACAGAATTCTATGCAAACACTTGTTGAGCGATTCAAAAATTACTTTGGTTTCGAGTTTGGTTTCGAGAGGTTCACTGAAAAGGCAATTAACGCAGTCAAGTTTGCACGTTCCGAGGCAACACGCTTGCAGAAATCACAAGTCGAGCCAGAACATCTGTTTGCTGGCTTGTTGGCTGATCCAACCACAACAAGTGCTCGTTTACTTCGAGCAAATGGCTGCCAGGTGGACATCGAAACCAATGAACATTCTTTTGAATTGCGTGAGAATCCAAAATTTAGTCCAGAGAGTAAATTCGTTCTAGAGCTTGCCTTGCAAGTCGTTCGGCTTCAGGATAAAAAGTCTATTGGGACTGAACATCTCTTGTGGGGTTTACTCCGTCTAGCTGAAACAGACAAAACTACTGTGAGTGAGCTGTTTCAACGATACGAAATTGATCTCGAAGCCCTGAACAATCAACTAGCAGAAACGGTTTAAAACAGTGAATAGTACCAGCCGCAGTGACGCCTGCTATGGTGTGGTTGTACTGACACCAACGCTTTCGGTCCAATTGGTGTGGTGTTTCCCCCAACGATGAAACTGATAACTGATAACTGATAACTGGTAACTGTTAAACTGTCGGAATGTTTCTGTCGCCTTGAGCTTCTCCGTGCTTGCACATCTAGGCGTTGGGGGTGGAGTTCTTTATCAAACTTCTGGTTCTATCCCTGCTGCTCGCAATTGTGCTATCAGTCTTTCAGCGCGTTGTCGTTCTTGTTCAGCTAATTCGGAACCCCACAGCAGCAGCTGTCCCTGTTCGTCCCACCAGCGCAACCAGTACCCTGTGCGGTTTTCACGGGTTCCTTGCCAGACACCAAGGTAGAGGTTTATTTCTGCTATTTGGTGGCGGTTATTTTCGTCTGCTGCTTGCAGTGAATACTGTGCTGTATCACCCAATCGATACACTTCCAAACTGCCGCTATCCGGTTCAAAGATAAGGTAGTTCGGCACTTTTAAGATGCGCTCGTAGAAAAACCATTTTCCAGGAGGATAGGTTGGTTTGATAGAATACTCAGTGCCATCTGTATCGGAAATAAATTCGATTACGATGACTGGCATATCTCCTTGTAGCTGTGGCGTGTAACTGCGTTTCACTTCTTCCCGTGCTACACGAATACTAAGCACATATGCCCAATCGGGAGCTTTGATGACAATTTTACCGTTTAAGGTAGCGCAGATGCCGTAATTGGTTGGTGTCAGCGCGTTTTCAGGTAATCTACCAGAAATTTCCAAACTTTCAGTTAAAGCTGCAGCAAGGGGAGGCTGGTTAATGTTATCCACTGGCTCATCTGGTAGTACGTAATCATCGGGTAATTTTTCCCAAGTTATTTGGTAGTCCTGGGTAAGAGTAACTATCATGGCGGATTTCCCTCTTTGTATTTGGGGCTATTCATTTATTATTCGCCTCAAGCCCCTCCTTGCTTGCACGCTTAGGGGTTGGGGTGCGCTCTACTCCTCATCGTCATCGGGTACCAAATCTTCTTCGGTCAATCCCTGCTGGGGTATTGCTGCAATAATCGCATCTATGACCTTGGATACTGGCAAAATTTCGATGTCAAGGTTGGGGTATTTTTGCCCTTTTGGGACGATCGCCCTCTTAAATCCCAGTTTTGCCGCTTCTTTTAACCGCAGTTCCATTTGCGATACTGAACGGACTTGTCCTCCTAGCCCAACTTCCCCAATCAGTACGGTACCAGGATCAACAATCCTGTCGCGAAAACTGGCAACAATTGCGATCGCTATTCCTAAATCCACGGCTGGTTCTTCTACATTCAACCCACCCGCAGACGCAACGTAAGAATCTAGCTTGGACATCGGGATACCCACCCGTTTTTCTAACACTGCCAATATTTGCACTAAGCGGTTATAATCTATACCTGTGCCCGCACGACGCGGGGATGGGTAGCTAGTGGGACTCACCAGTGCTTGCAACTCCACAACAATCGGGCGCGTTCCCTCGCAAGCAACGACAATTGCAGTACCGGGAGCCGGATCATCCCGGTTTCCTAAAAATAGCTCTGAAGGGTTGGGGACTTCTCGCAGTCCGTTGTCTACCATTTCAAAGATGCCGATTTCGTGAGTTGCGCCAAAACGGTTTTTCACTGTCCGTAATAACCGATGGGAGGCAAAGCGATCGCCTTCAAAATACAACACTGTATCCACTAAATGTTCCAAAACTTTTGGTCCGGCGATCGCCCCTTCTTTCGTCACGTGTCCCACGATTAACATTGTGATGTCCTCGTGCTTTGCCACCTTCATCAAAGCTGCCGTACATTCGCGAACTTGAGCAACAGAACCGGGTGCAGAGGTCAAAGCCGGAAAGAACACTGTTTGAATACTATCAATGACCGTGACGTTTGGTTTGAGTGAATCCATCTCTCGGAGGATTTCTTCCAAGTCTGTTTCTGGCAAAACATACAAATCAGCACCTATGCTGTCAGCGTCCTCTACTTTGGGAATTTCTTCGAGGGCTTCTTTTGCTGCTGTGTCATTGCCGTTGCCATCGCCTACTAAATTCAAGGGTTTTCCCACGCCCAAGCGAGAAGCTCTTAATTTTACCTGTTGTCCTGATTCTTCTCCAGAAACGTAGAGGATGCGGTATCTGTGCGACAGTAGATTCGATACTTGCAACAGCAGTGTAGATTTGCCTATTCCTGGATCGCCGCCTATCAACACCATAGAACCAGGAACAACTCCACCGCCCAGGACTCGATCTAGTTCCTCATAGCCAGAAGCCCAGCGTGTGACTTGGCGATCGCTAATCTGGTCAAATGTCAATGAGGCTCGTGGTTTAGCTGGTTTCGTTGCTGCAGGTTTGCTGTTCGTCTGTTGATGCCATCCACTCATTCCGCGACTTGGTATATCGGTTGAGGACTGGATACTAATTTGCTCTTCTAAGGAATTGTAAGTGCCGCAAGCTGCACACTTCCCAAACCATTGGGGGGATTCTGCACCACATTCGTTACAAACGAAATAACTTTTAGGCTTTGCCATTCTTATATTTTATTAAATCTTCTTAATTTTTGCTTAAGTTTTTGAGCAAACTAAAATCCAATAATTGTAGGAAACGCGGGATTTTTCCAATCAATTTGTGAAATGATATCTTAATAATATGGTATTAAAAATTAATCATGAAAATTTTAGTTAAGGAGCGTTGAGAAACTTGGAAAGTCATAAAGAAAAAATTCTAGTGGTAGATGATGAAGCCAGCATTCGCCGGATTTTAGAAACGCGGCTTTCGATGATTGGCTACGATGTGGTTACGGCTGGTGATGGCGAAGAAGCTTTGGAAACTTTTCGCAAAGCCGAACCTGACTTAGTGGTTCTAGATGTGATGATGCCGAAGCTAGATGGCTACGGCGTGTGTCAAGAATTACGTAAGGAGTCAGATGTCCCAATTATTATGTTAACAGCGTTGGGAGATGTGGCTGACCGGATTACGGGTCTGGAGTTGGGTGCTGATGACTACGTCGTTAAACCTTTTTCCCCTAAGGAGTTAGAAGCCCGCATTCGTTCAGTGCTGCGGCGGGTAGACAAAACAGGTGCCTCTGGTATTCCCAGTTCTGGAGTGATCCATGTTAGCACGATCAAAATTGATACGAATAAGCGGCAAGTCTATAAAGGCGATGAGCGCATTCGGTTAACGGGCATGGAGTTTAGCTTGCTAGAGTTGTTAGTCAGCCGTTCTGGAGAAGCTTTCTCCCGTTCAGAAATTTTGCAGGAAGTTTGGGGATATACGCCAGAACGCCATGTGGATACCCGCGTAGTAGATGTGCATATCTCCCGTTTACGGGCAAAGTTGGAAGACGATCCAAGTAACCCAGAGTTAATCCTGACGGCAAGAGGGACTGGTTATCTATTCCAACGCATTATTGAACCAGGAGAGGAATAAGGACAAGAGAATAATACACATCAATGACTAATGACTAAATCCGATCCCAATAAAGTTTTACGGCGTCTACCCATCGTAGTAGGTGGGTTGGGCGCGGTACTTTTGCTGATTAACCGTTTGCTAGCACCAGAATTAACGAACTCCCAAGCGCGTGCAGATGTTTTGGGTGTGATTTTGAGTGCGGTGTTGATTTTAACAGGATTAATTTGGCAGCAAGTACAACCGCGTTTACCAGAAGCTGTGCAACTTATTGGCGAAGAAGGTTTTGTGCTTGCACCCAATTTGCCCCAAGCTGTGAAAACAGAACTAGCTTGGGCATCGCATTTGTTATTAACGAATACGGTGACGCGATCGCTCGTCGTTTTCTATAAAGATAAAGTTTTGTTACGTCGGGGAATTTTAAGCCCTAAGTCGGATGTCGTACCAGGAGCAATCTTAAAACGAGTGCTGGAAAAACAAAAGCCAGTTTATCTTGTAGATTTAAAAGTCTATCCAGGAAGGGTTGAATTTGATTATTTGCCAGAGAATACTCAAGGTGTGATTTGTCAACCAATTGGCCAAGAGGGAGTCCTAATTTTAGGAGCAAATGCTCCTCGCAGCTACACCAAACAAGATGAAAACTGGATTGCGGGAATTGCAGATAAATTAGCTGTTACCCTAAAAGAGGAAATATAGCGCTTTTGCTCTAAATGAAGTAATTATTTATCTGTGTCCATCTGTGTCCATCTGTGGTTCATTATTTCTTTGTGTACCTTATCCAGTTGCAAACCGCTATAAGTAATATTTAGTGGTTAGTGGTTAGTAGTAAAATAAACAATTAACTACTAACCACTAATAAATAACAACTCACAAATAATTATGCAAATTATTTACTGGTTACTTCTTGCCTTAATGGTTGTGGGTATTATTGGTGCTGTAGTTCCTGCCATTCCAGGAGCCAGTTTAATTTTAATTGCAATAATCACTTGGGGATTTATTAGTGGTTCTTTTGCCGCGATAAAAATACCGCTTATTGTGACAATTCTTGTTTTATTACTGAGTGTAGGAATTGATTTTTTAGCCAGCTACTTGGGTGCAAGAAAGGCTGGTGCAAGTCAATGGGGGCAAATTGGTGCAATTGTTGGATTAGTGGTGGGTTTTCTGGGATTATTGCCAACCTTGCCATTTGGTGGTCCATTATTAGGAATGTTACTAGGACCGCTTCTGGGAGCTATTATTGGTGAGTATCTTTTCCGACGCGATTTGAACTTGGCTATTAAGGCTGGTATTGGAATTGTCGTAGGTACAGTGGTTGGGAATTTGATTCAAGGGTTATTGGCGATCGCAGCAGTTGTCGTTTTCGTAGTTACAACTTGGCCACAAGTATTTGGCACTTAGAATGAGAGCGAAAATTGCAAAGGCGGTTTTTATCGTTTTCGAGCCTGATTTAACTGATTGCGACAAGGAGTTCCCCACCATACAACAATTCAAAATTATGAATTCAAAATTCACGCAAATAATCTTATTTTTGAAATATGAATTTTGAATCAGTAAATTGTCACGCCAGATACCTGTATCGGAAGGTCCTCCGGAGAGTACTGGCGACTGAATGCCGTTTCCCATAGCAGTGGCTGAAGACTGATATCAAGTCCGGTTAAATACTTATCATTACCCGAATAACCCCACCCCGGTAAAGCTGCGCTTCACCTCCCCTCCCCTTAACAAGGGGAGGGGATTGAGGGGTGGGGTGCAGTTAACGCGGAAATCATAACTAATTAGCCGGGCATGATATGACTCAAGATTGGAAATGCTCCAAAATATGTCTAGGTCTTTATTGCCCTAGACATAATTTTTCCGCTTTATTACCCAATCCCCAATCCCTAACACCTCGACTTCGCTCGGTGTTAGCCCTCTCGCAAGTCGAAGGGCTAATCCCCAGTCGCTTTTACATATTTTGTCGCTTCAGTTGCAACAGCCTCTGCTTGATCATTCGCCAAAGTTTCTAATATCGATTTGGCTTCTGTACCGCCTAAACGATTTAAGGCTTGCGCCAGTCTATAACGAACTTGCCAATCTGGATCTGTTGCATAGGGAGCTAACAAGGGAATAGCCTGCGTATTTCCCAACTCGCCAAGCGAACTTATGGCTGCAGTTTTGACTAAATCATTGTCTGAAGAAAGTGCCTCTTTGAGCAACTCAAAGGCTCTTGGATCACCCAACTCTCCAAGCGTAGCGATGATGCTGAATTGTACAATCCACTCGTTGGTGGTTTGGTAAGTTTTTTGTAAATCTTCAAAAGCATCATGTAGCTTCAAAGCGCCTAAACAATCTGCTGCTGCCGCTTGCACATCGGCTTCAGGATCATTGAGCAAGCGATCGCGCAATATATTCAAAGATAAATCTAAATTTTGTCCGCCTAGAGTATCCAACTGACTGACTGCTGAGTACCGCACACGGGAACTGCTATCGTTAACAGCATTTTGAATCAGCTCAAAACCTGTAGCGGGTTCTAGTTGACGAATTTGATTCACTGCTCGCAAGCGATCGCCTAAATCTTCGGAATTCAGCAGTTGCTTGACAGATTCAGGAGTAATACTCATTTGATTATCCCAGTTTTCAAAGATGTTTTAAAAAAAAAGTCAACCATTCACACTCACTAGTTACATACTCGACTAATGGCTTATGACTTATAACTCATGACTCATCATTCATCTTGATTGGCTGCCATTGCCCGAATAATGTCACCACGCGTGAGAATACCAATAACTTGACCCTCGCTGTCAAGGACTGGCAAGCGGTGGACATTGCGATCGTGCATCAGTCTAGCAGCTTCTGTGGCAGTTTTGTCAGGAGTGATGGTAATAGGGTTTTTGCTCATGACTTCACCAACAGTTTGTCCAAGTGCCTTATGCAGATCGCGTTCATAATTTCCGGGATTTTGCAAATAAATGACGCTATCAAGAAACATGATGTAAGCCGGAGGAGTCACACCAGTTTCTTGCCACATCAAGTCCGTTTCCGAAATAATACCTACTAATTTGCTAGTCTCATCTACAACAGGCAACCCACTTATCCGTCGTTCTGCCAGGATTTTAATCGCTTCCTGTAAAGGACTTTCCGGTTGGACGACAATCGGATCACGGCTCATGATATCGGCAACGGTCTTAGGCATTGGCTTGGTGTCACCTTTTATTAACCTACCTGGGATCATTGTAAAGAATTAGGGGTATTAACCTGACAACGTTAATACATTGTTACCAAGAAAGAACTCAGAACTCAGAACACAGAAGTAGTTTTGGGTGATGACTTATCACTCAAATGCAGTTTCACAGAAAACTTGTAACAAATCAATACAATTTGCAATTGCTCCCAAGTGAGCAATTTCGTAACCATGAGTGTTCTGTGTAGGAAACGCCAAACAAGCACCACGAGCAACATGACCAAACTTCATAGCAATTGAAGCATCACTACCAAAACCACTGAGTGTTGCTAGCTGTACTGACATATCCAGTTGCTTAGCGGACTGGCGCAGTTGCCCATTTAGAGTTTCATCATAAATCCCATACCCATCTTGAAAAAGTATCACAGGGCTTTTCCCGTCCTCAATTGGGTATTCTGATGAGAGAGGACAAATTTCCAAAGCAATCAAGGCATCTAAGCGCTGGTTTTGAGTAAAGAAAAGTGCTCCAATTGCTCCCACTTCTTCTTTTGCTGACGCTACCAGGTAGACATCGACTGCTGGCTGTTTTACCTTTTCGGCTAGTGCCAGTAGGATAGCAACTGAAGCTTTGTTATCCAAGGTATAACTGGCAATATAGTCGTTTAACCTGATGGGGTGCTTACGATGCTTGCCAATCACCATTCGAGTTCCTGGTCGAATGCCAGCTGCTTCTAATTCAGAAGTCGTACATTTTGTCTCAATCCAGGCATTTTCCCATTTTACAGGAGTGTCTTCCTGCTGAACTTTTTGTGGTGATTCGTGGGAGACGTGGCGGGAACCAAAACTCAGAATGCCACTGACAGTTGCGTTGTCTCCCAGTAAATCCACGACTCCTTCGCCATAAACCCACGGAAATGCGCCACCTAGCTTGCGAACTTCGACTCGACCGTTGTCGCCTACTGTTTTTACAATTGCACCTATTTCATCTTTATGGGCGGTGATAGCAATTTGTCTTGTTGGATCTAACCCTGGAATTTTAGCAATGATATTGTCGGCGCGATCGCACCAAACTTCGACTCCCAACGCCGCAAATTGCTGCATTAAAAATTGGTTGATTTCTGCTTCTACACCACTTGGAGAATGGTGCATAACCAATTCTTCTATTCTTTTAAATAAATGCTCGTAATTCCACATTGTTAGTTTAATTTCAACCAAAAATATATAATTTTGTTATCTAATCAATCATATAAGTAAGTCGGCGCAAATAATCATCACTGGTTTGTAGTAGCGCTTTAGCGCTGTTCGCGCAGCGTGGCGTCAGCCATAGCGCTACTACGAGCCAAATACAGAGATTTTACTTTTCTTTACATAGTTTGGTTTTTTCTTGCCGACTTACTTAAGCTTCTAAGTGCGTTTGTACGGCTTTGGCTTTGCTGTTTCCAACTTATTTCATACCCTATTTAACATATTTATTTGGATAGATGCAGAAATTGAGGATACTACTATAGTCAGATATATACAATTTGCAACTATGGGTAGATGTTTAAAAAATAGTTTTAAATATAATTAGCAACTACTAGTACTATAGACAATCTCTTTGCACACTTATTAGTTTAGTAGTTCGATAGTTCCAGATTTTGTTTGAAAAATTGTAAAATCTTAGTAGTTTGATAGAGGACTATTCGTAAGACGATTTAATTCACGATTTTTACACAAAATTTAATATAAACGTAAAATCAAGGAAATATGAATTTTCTATGAAGAATTCTCGGAATTAAGGAAAAAATTGACAGAATGTATAAGGATTGATAGAAGATACTGAATAATTAAGTGAATACCTTCAGAATGTAGTGCTGTATCTTTGAAATTAACTTCTAAGTTATTTACAGCTACAGCCGTCTCCTGCATAGGTATGAAAAAGCTGATGTTAGGCTAATGCAACAAGTAAACATTGCATTTATGCTTAATGTTCTCAGCTATGTGTCTTAGAGTGTTGAAACAGGTTTCAAATGTTTCTGCAAGCTAACTCAACCCAATTAAGGATTTTGAGGTTAAGTAAGTAATTTGTTTGGCAAAGTTCATTAAAACTATTAAGCGATATTACTAGGTAGCCAAAAAATTCCTGTGATTTTTGGAATTTTCCTCAAAATTGAATAACTAGTATAAAATATTACTAGTGCTATAGACAAAAGACAAACGCTTTGAATCGTTTGATTAAACAGTGACAAGTTTACTGTTTGTAATGGCTTTGCCAAGCACTGTTGTTTATGATGAACACAAAAGCCATGCTATTTGCAAATTTTTGTAGGGATGCTTACTACCGCGTGGTAATTAAGTACTATAAATTTTTAGTAGCAAAACTGCGAACACAAGTTTTAGTTAATTTATAAAATCAATTTCAAACCATGATTTAACTGCAACTTCTTGATTACCCATTAGGTAATCAAAATCTCCAGCGACCCAATAATTCCCCCTATACTCGCAAAAGACTAGGGGAAAAGTTATCGGGTCTGCGACAACCCAGGAATCGCCCCCCTATACTCGCAAAAGACTAGGGGGGATACTCCCAGAGTTAGTTGCACATCAATTATTAACTTCGCAGCTGTCAATCCTTTACCCTTGGGATTTTCTCAACAGCTGCGACGGACGCATTCGCCCACGTTTTTATGACGACAACTGGTAACAATTATGTCACACCAAATAAGTCAACAACAAGCTTTTGGAAAGCCGTCACAAAATGAGCAGCCAGTGATGGCACCTTTTACAGAAGCAGACATTACGCTTGGCAACAGGTAATCCAACCGAAGACTAGTTTGCATTGGTCATCAAATCGAGTTCAGACCAAAGACTCATTCTCAGGGTGGAGGAAAAGTAATGTCATTGGTGATAGTGCAACAGCAGCTATATCAGCAACTCACCACAGCTTTGGGTGAGACAATTTCACAAGAGGAACTGGCAGAGTGCCTCACGGAGACAGAAATCGTGGAGCCTGCACCCACAAAGCAGTTCTGGCTTTCAGGTGATAGTCCCGGAATATATCTCATTATTTCTGGCAAAGTCAGACTATTGGATAGTGCGGAGAACTTAATTACAACTCTCGGTCCAGAGTCATTGTTTGGGGAAGCGACTTTATTTCCAGAACAAGGCTTTGTGCCATACGTCGCTAAAGCTTCGACAAACCTCAAGCTTTGCTATCTCAAACAAGAGATACTGCAAGGATTGATGGAGAAATATCCTAGTATCCGCGATTACCTGTGGAAACGCGCGCAACTGTGGGATTTGCTGATGATATATCGGCAAAACTCGCAACTAGAGTGCCAGCCATCGGATGTACCAGGGATGCTCAAAGCCTTATCTTATTTCTCGCAGCATACCTTAGACATCAATGAGGAAATATCTGCACCATCAGATGGCAAACTATGGCTGCTGCACAAAGGGGAACTGCGGCATACAGATGGTCAGTGTCTCACACCAGGCAAGATCTATGCAGATCTAAAACAGGGTGTTTGGCAGGCAACAAAGCCAACCAGCGTTTATATTCTCCGAGATTCGCATTGGCAAACAGTCTTGGGACACTGGCACCAGCTAGCTCAATTAGTTGTACCTCAACAGCGCCCTTTGGTCATGGAAGACCAAAAGCCACGTTCAGTCAGGTCAAAACCAGAACGAATAGCCACTTCTGGAAACGTCATACCCTTTCCCCAACGCGAGTCGGCGTCAAAACAAAAGCCAACAAAATCACGTCCCTACTTTCCCAGCCCGAAGGCCAAAGTAGGGCAAGTGTGGGGACGGATCAGCAGAAGCTATCCATACTTTGCACAACAAAGCGCTGCTGACTGTGGTGCTGCCTGCCTAGTTATGATTGCACGCTACTGGGGCAAGCGTTTAAGTGTCAATCGACTGCGGGAGTTAACTAACGTCAACCGTTCTGGCGCATCACTGCGTGCTTTAGCCGCCACCGCCGAAAGCGTTGGCTTTGCCTCCCGTCCAGTCAAAGCCAGCTTTGACAAATTGGCAGAGCAACCCTTACCAGCGATCGCTCACTGGGAAGGCAAACACTACATAGTCGTCTATGAAATCACCAAAAAACGGGTAATTGTAGGCGACCCTGCGATCGGTCAACGCACCCTGACCCCAAAGGAATTTCAAGCAGGTTGGACTGGATACGCCTTATTGCTGCAACCCACAGCCCTACTTAAAGAAGCTGAGGAAGAGACTACAGGCATCTGGAGGTTTTTTGAGTTAATCAAACCGCACTTTTGGGTACTGCTGGAAGTGTTTTTGGCTTCAGTGCTGATTCAGGTGTTTGGGCTGGTGACGCCGCTGTTTACCCAGTTACTGTTAGACAAAGTGATAGTGCAAGGCAGCACTTCTACATTAAACGCCGTCGCTTTGGGGTTGCTCATTTTTGGCTTGTTCAGCATTGCTGTCAATGGGGTGCGGCAATATCTTTTGGCTCACACTGCTAACCGTGTCAGTGTTGCACTGCTAGTGGGTTTTATCAAACATACCTTGCGCTTACCGTTATCCTTCTTCGAGTCCCGCTACGTCGGGGATATTGTCTCTCGTATCCAAGAAAACCAGAAAGTACAGCGCTTCCTGACTGGTGAGACACTGTCAGTCATTCTCGATTTGCTGACAGTGGTGGTTTATGTAGGATTGATGTTCTGGTACAACTGGCGCATGGCATTACTGGGCTTGATGATTGTGCCACCATTTTTTATCCTGACACTCGCTTCCACAAACATCTTGCGCCGGATGTCCAGAGAGATTTTCAATGCCGGAGCTGAAGAAAACAGCTATCTCATTCAATCCCTGACAGGTATTCGCTCAATCCGTTCTATGGCGATTGAACACACAGTACGGTGGCGTTGGGAAGAACTGCTCAATACTTTGGTGAAAAAAACCTTTACCGCCCAGGTGATTGGCAATAACTTGCAAATTACCGGTGCTGTCATTGACACCGTGATGCATACGCTATTGCTCTGGTATGGGTCATGGTTGGTCATTCACAACGAACTGACCATCGGGCAACTTATAGCTTTTAATATGTTATTGGGCAATGTCCTCAGCCCCTTCAAGCGACTCTCGGTGGTCTGGAATCAATTCCAAGAAATCGTCATTTCTGTCGAACGGATTAACGATGTCCTAGACGCAGAACCAGAAGAAGACTTGCAAAATAAACCCCGCAAGCCTCTGCGTCGCCTTCAAGGGAGAATTCGCTTTGAGAATCTCACTTTCCGCTATCACCCAGAAAGCGAGAATAACGTCCTGGAAAATCTCAGCTTTGAAATCCAACCTGAACAAACAGTCGCAGTGGTCGGGCGCAGCGGTTCTGGAAAGACGACTTTGTCAAAGTTAATTTTGGGTTTATATCCCCCGACAGAGGGCAAAATCTTAATCGATGGTCATGATGTGACGGGTGTGTCCCTAAAATCACTCCGACAACAAGTTGGTGTGGTAGACCAAGACACTTTCTTGTTTGGCGGTACGATTCGAGAAAACATCAGTATCGCTCATCCGGAAGCCTCACTAGAACAGATTATCGAGGCAGCACGTATGGCTGGGGCAGATGAATTTATTCAGCAACTGCCAATGGGTTACGAAACCGAAATTGGTGAAGGTGGTGGAATGCTCTCTGGCGGACAACGCCAACGTTTAGCGATCGCCCGCGCATTACTAGGGAATCCCCGATTTTTAATATTTGATGAAGCTACCAGCAACCTGGATGCGGAATCTGAACGCATTATTCAAAACAATCTAAAAACTATTCTCAAAGGGCGCACCAGTCTGATTATTGCCCATCGCCTTTCCACGGTGCGGAATGCCGACTTGATTTTGGTGTTAGACCGAGGCGTCTTGATAGAAAGCGGAACACACGACGAATTAATTGCCAAAAAAGGACATTACTACTACCTCAACCAACAACAACTTGCTCATGCAGGTTGAGTCATCAGTCATCAGGGTGTAAAGGGACTAGGGGTTCCCACAAAAAAGCTTTTCGCCTGTGGTTACTACCACTTGAGGCGAAAAGCGTTGGGCTTGGAGACTAAGGGGAAAATCATTCACCTACATCCCTACCTCCCGATCTCGTAATCTACCGAACTTTAAAAGAAAACTATGCCATACCCATCTCGCAATCCATCATCTGCGCTTGCCAAAGCAGAGCCAGATGAGGAGACAGGTTATATACCTCCGCAGGAAGTCGCGGAATCTACATTAGAGAATCAGACAGCAGCAGATGAGGCACAAGATTGGTTTTTTGGTACCGAAGAACTGCTAGATGCTTTACCGAAAGCCTGGACGCGCTCTTTGCTGTACGTGTTGGTGGCCTTTGCAGGAATTGTTTTACCTTGGACGATGCTCTCGAAGGTGGATGAGACAGGGAGCGCTAGAGGGCGTATTGAACCGAAAGGTGCCACCCATAAATTAGATAGTCCAGTGGGCGGGGGCGTCACTGTTGTTAGGGTCAAAGAAGGCGAAACCGTAAGAGCAGGTCAGCTTTTGCTCGAACTAGACTCAGATGTCTTAAGAACTGAACTCCAGCAAGTTGTGACAAAGCTCGACGGGCTACAGAACCGGCGCGAGTCCTTAGAGGTACTTAAAAATCAATTGACGCTTGGTGTGAGTACTCAACAGCAACAAAACCAGGCTCAACAATTGGCAAAACAGTCTCAAGTCGAGCAGGCACGACAGAATCTGAATGCTCTCAAAGCTGTTTATAACTTACAAAAAGAGGAAAAACTGGCTAAAGTTAACCAAACGCAGCAAGCTTTGGAGTCAAGCAAGGCAGCTTATAACTTAGCAGAAGTCCGTTTCCAAGCCTCTCAAGAAAAAGTCCCACGCTATCAAAAAGCCTATGAAGACGGTGTGATGTCACAAGACCGCTTCAAGGATGTCCAACAGGCGGCAAAAGAAGAATACGAACGCCTTGTGCAAGCTCGCTCTGATATTTCACAGGCTCAGGAAAGCCTCAAAGAGCAACAAAGCACATATGAGAAGACTATTCATCAGGCGAAATCTGAGATCCAGCAAGCCGAACTGCGCTTACAAGAAGAACAACGCAGTTATCAAAGCCTGATTCACACAGGTCAACTCGCACAACTCAAAGCTGAGGAACAACTTAAAGAACTGCAAACACAAATCAACTCCCTGCGATCGGAAATGGCTCAGACCAACAGCCAAGCCACATCCCTCAAGATTCAGTTACAGCAAAGAGTCGTGCGATCGCCTATTAACGGTGTGATTTTTGAGTTACCCATCACCAAGCCAGGAGCAGTTGTACAACCTGGTCAAAGAGTTGCCCAAATTGCACCTAAAAATGCTGGCTTAGTACTCAAGGCTACTATGCCTAACCAGCAAAGTGGTTTTTTGAAAGTGGGAATGCCAGTCAAAGTCAAGTTTGATGCCTATCCTTTCCAGGAGTATGGCATTGTGCCAGGGAAAGTGGCTTGGATTTCTCCAGACTCAAAAGTGAGTCAAACACCTCAAGGCAACATGGAAAACTTTGAGTTAGAAATCGCCTTGACGAAGCAGTATATCCAGAACGGCAACAAACGTATCGCATTAACTCCTGGACAGACAGCTACTGCTGAGGTAATTGTCCGCGAACGGCGCGTCATCGACTTTATCCTAGACCCCTTTAAGAAATTGCAAAAAGGCGGTTTAGACCTTTAGCCATTAGCGAGAGGAATTGTGTCATGTTAAAACGTTTGAACATTTCCTGCGAAGACATAATTCGCAACATCAAACTTTCTTGTCAAATTCCTGGTGTGGTGGAAGCTATAGCGACTCAAAAGATTATCGCTGACGCTGCCCAAGAAGCAGGAATTAAAGTTTCAGAAGAAGAACTACAGCAGGAAGGAGATAGGCTGCGGTTAGAGAAGAAACTAGTACAAGCCAAAGACACTTGGGCATGGCTGAAAAAACATCATCTGTCTTTAGATGACTTTGAGGAATTAGCCAATAACAACATACTTTCTAAAAAGTTAGCTAATCACCTATTCGCCGATAAGGTCGAACGGTTCTTTTATGAACACCAACTCAATTATGTTGCAGCAGTTACCTACGAAGTCATATTCGATGATAGAGACTTAGCATTGGAACTATTTTATGCCTTGCAAGAAGGGGAAATCACTTTTCAAGAAATCGCCCGCTCTTACATTCAAAATCCAGAACTTCGTCGTGCTAGCGGTTATCAAGGAATGAAACGGCGCACAGATTTTCGACCGGAGATTGCTGCTGCTATATTTGCTGCGACTCCGCCAGAAATTCTTAAGCCAATTATCACTCCAAAGGGAGTTCATTTAATTTGGTTAGAGGAAATCATTCAACCCAAATTAGATGAAGAGGTACGCCAAAACATTATCAAAGATATGTTTTCTACTTGGTTAAAACAGCAAATAGAAATCATGGAAATTATTACATCTACAGACTCAGACAGCAGTTTTCAAGTCAATGAAAACTTTCGTAAACAGGCTTGATTTTGTATTATGAGGTAATAAAAAAATGAGGTGTAATAACTGAAAACCAATTAATAAAAATCAAAATTTTATTTAAAAATCATTAACTCAATATAAAAATATTGAGGTTTTTTTCATGCCTTATTGCTACCAAAAATAATATATAATCATTCAAATATAAAAACCTTAAAATCGACTTTATTACATTAGAAACTAATATCTTTTTTTTTCAAAAAACTATTGTTTTTTCAATTTAATGATGTATATTAGTAAATGTAAGCAAAAACAAAAAGCTTACACCAGTAATTCCCAATTTCAAAGTAGTAACAAAAACTAATTCAAATCCCAGGAGAAACCTATGATTATCTCAGACTTGAATCTTTTGGAAGCTGTTGAAGGTGCAGATGTTGTTGGCGGTATTAATTTAGGTAACGAAAGCAGCTGGGTTTATGCTAACGAGTACATCAAGATCAAAAAAGACGTCTATTCAGACGTATATGTTAAAGGCAATTTAGCTACAGCGGAAGCTGACGCTAAAGGTAAGGACAGCCTAACCCAAACCTTCGCTTTCACCACTCCAGATTCTTCTAGTAGCACCTCTATTGCTGCTAGCAACTAGTCACTAGCGATTAACAACAGCCAGAAGCTACACAGCTTTTGGCTGTCTTAAAACCAGCTAGCTGCCAACACTCTTAAAAATTTAATTAGTACCAGTTCTCTGCAACAATGCACTAGACAATCGAGCCGTTACTCTCATCCGCTTCTTGGCTAAAAATGAGAAATGCAGCGTGCAGTTGCAACTCGCCGCTAAGGCATACGGTCTCGATAGCGATGCAGAAGGTTTAAGCGACGCTTACACTGTTGCCTACAGATCTTCCGGCTAGTGCGACTTCAGCGTTTGTAAGGAACTAAAAATGACTTTCAGTTAGACAGCGATTATAGCTGTCTCCTCTAACTCTTTGTTTCATTCATCTGCATCTTACATAAAAATCGCTGAAAGCTTTTAATCAGCTTTCGGCGATATATCTATTTCAAAAGGGTGTTTCATAAATGTATTAAAAAAAATCAGGGTGTTTTATGAGCAGATTAAAAATTTCCGACCTCAGTTTTTGTGACACAGAAGTTTATAGTAATAGTCAAGTGGAAGGCGGATTAGAACTTACTTCCTACTTTCCTAAAACCAACCTGTTAACTACGATTAAAAATCCTGATGCGGACTACACTACAGAATACTTCGGTGACGAAAAAACTGGTAACTATGGATATGTAGTCTCAGATAAACTTGGCAAATTTAAAGCAGGGGCAGCATTTGGTATTCTTGAGAATGGTGTTAAATATACCACATCTTTTGCAATGAGTGGCAATCTTGTTCAAGGTTCTAGTACCTAGGAGTTTTTAAAACTTTCGTAACTTGTTTGTAATGCAATAGGTTGTAAAATCATGGCTCGCTATCAAGTTGTAATCAAACGCATTGTCTCAGCAGATGGCAAGATAATTGCCGAGGCAAAAAGCGTAGCCACAGCATCTGTCGATAATCAAAGCCACATTAATCAAAGTGTTTCTGTAGACGTTTCATCTGGTAATAATAGCTGTAGCAGTTTCTCAACATCTAGCTCTACTTCTTATACCAAATAGATGGGCAAAAATTAAATGACCAGATGCAATATTTTATTGCATCTGGTCACTGTTAACAATTACTTATTCAGTGGTCTTTAGGGTGCGTCCCTTTGTTTGCACTTTTAGGGATGCTCCTGTCCTCAAACCTCAGCGGTTATCTTTCCTTACAAAGAACAAGCTGAGGTTTTTTCTTTGCGTCTACCTTTCGATGCAACACCAATCACTCCACAACAGAAAAGTAGAGCTAGGCAAGTTGAAGGTTCAGGCGCTGTAACTCTAGCCTGATTCCTCTTAACTTCTATTAAAGTTAAGCTTGTTTTGCTATCAAAATAACGTTGCAGAGAACCCTGAACAGAAGCTGTAGCAAATTCCTGATTTCCTCCAATATTATGCGTGGTGACTGGATAACTTAAGGCAATATTGTCACTTTTTTGATATGCGATAAAGTCATCATCACCTGGGGTGGTTAAATTTCCCGCGAGGCTGAAAAAGTCTATGGTACTGTTACTAGCGGTATCGAGTAACTGTAAAGATATATCTCCAGCGGCTCTTGCATTTTCTGCTTGTGGATTATCTATTGATGTTTCCAGGTTTAAATTACTTTTAAAGTCAAAAGAAAAAGGTGTATTCGCATCTACATCAAAATTCCCGATAACTGTAACCTCACTTTCTGCTAGTCCTAAATAATTTCTCCCTTCACCAAAGGCTTGGCTCAAAGATAAATTAGATGCTGTTGGTGGAGCAACTATAAAAGTTGCTTCTGCGTTAGCAAAAGCATTCACCACACCATCATTGGCATTAGTAACAGTGTTAGTGTTAGTAGCAGTTCCAGTTCCGGAAGGGCTTTGACTAAATCTTGTAAACTCTAGTACTCCTTCAGAACGTGCCAAGGTAGCAGCCTGACTGGGTGACGCTGCTAACATAGAGCTAGCTATGCACGGAGTCAGCAGTAGTAAGAAGCCCTTGGTAAATGCTTGATATTGCTTCATAACAATCCTCTTTTTATACTTGTGAGGTTTTCAGGTCATTGACTCACCTAACTACTTAGATGAGTAAAGATACAAGCAGGCATGAGGCAACGCAGAAAGCTCCCGAGCTAATTTTGCGCTGGTGAAAGAAAATTTATTCTTCACTCACAGAGGATGCTTTTAACAGTTTTGGCAAACAAAGCTCTGCATTTACCGCATCAGTAATCTTGCGGTAAATGTCTAGTAGGTAAATTATTACTTAAGTATTAATACTAAAGGTCTTTTGGAATCTTCTTTGCGGATTATGTGTAAGCTATGGTCAAAATTTAAACTTATACGGCACTTTAATGATGAAATGGCAAATTTACGCAGTTTTACTAGCTATACTTAATACAAATACGGTATAATATGAGATTTATTAAATTTGGCTTAAATGCTCATCTTGCCCTTGTCTGCTCTATTTAAGCGACGATTCAGCAGCTTAGTTCGGTTTTAGTCTTAAAATCTTGACCAGAGTCAGCATAAAAACGCATGGCAATGAGTCAAGACTGCGTTACCTACAAATTTCTGAACGTTTGTACTAATTTTCACGGTTAGCATTCCCTGGCGTTGAGCCAGGGAATGCATATTAATTCTTCGCCTGGGTTGGTGAACCAGGAATCGTCACATCTAACACCGTCACTTGTGTTGCCAACTGCGTCAGTGGGGGGTTAATAGCGGCTTGATTCCCGACTACCAAAGTCACCAAATTTTCTGGCTTGAGGTATTTGCGCGCTACCCGCTGCACATCAGCCGCTGTGGTTGCTTGCACAGCACGCTGATAGCGAAACAGGAAATCAGATGGATAGCCGTAATATTCGTATCGCATTAAGCGAGACAACGTTTGCCCGGGATCTTCAAAATTGAAAACAAACGAATTGAGAGTAGACTCCTTAGCAAAAGCTAACTCCTGCGCTGTTACGGGTTGGGCTTGGATGCGCTTGATTTCTGTCTGTAGAGCTTTGACAAACTGCACTGTAGCATCAGAGCGCGTTTGTCCGCCAGCAACGAACATTCCAGGGTAGTCATGGCGGGGACTCCAGGAACCATACACCGAGTAAGCTAAACCTTGACGCGATCGCACTTCATTAAACAAGCGTCCGCCGAATCCATTTAACACCCCATTCAACACATCTAGCGCTGGATAATCAGGGCTATTGAACTGTCCCCCCAAATGCCCAATCAGAACACTACTTTGAGTCAGTTGTGGCTGATTGACAACAAAGACACCGCCAATTTTATCTTGCGACACCTTGGGTAACTGAGGTTTAGCTAATTTGGGATTCGGTTTCCAGTCACCTAATTTCGCCTGAATAAGCGATCGCATTTTCTTGGCGTCAAAATCCCCGACAATTCCCAATATCACATTATTGGGATAAAAATATTGCTCTTTAAACTTCACCAAATCTTCACGGGAAATATTGTTCAGCGTTGCATACTCTTCCGTGCGGGCATAGGGGCTATCTTTGCCATAAATTAATTTCTCAAATTCCCGATTGGCAATACCATCTGGATCGTCATTGCGACGGGCGATCGCACCCCGCAACTGGGTTTTCGCCAAATCCAGCTTTTCTGGAGCAAACACTGGTTCCCGCAGCACCTCAGCAAACAAGCCAAACACCGTTTCCAAATCTTCAGTGAGTGCCTCAAAACTAGTATTACCAGCAGTTTCGCCAATACCAGCTTCTACCGAAGCCGCCCTTTGCTCCAAAATCTCATTGAGCTGATCCGGCGTATGCTTCTGAGTTCCTCCAGAACGCATAACAATACCCGTCAGTTCAGCCAAACCAACTTTATCATTAGGTTCAAAGCGCTCACCCGTACGTACCATTGCCGAACCACCTACCAACGGCAACTCGTGATCCTCCATCAAATACACAACCATGCCGTTGTTCAACACATACCGCTCATACTTCGGTAACTTCACCTGAGGTAGCGGCGGCAGCTGTAACTCGGTGTAATGTTTTGCCGCCGTTGCCGCCCAAGATGTGTTAAGCACTCCAAAGCTCAACAATCCAACCAAGCCCAGACAAACCAGCAATGAGTAAAAAAACCTTCTCACTTTAACCTTATACCTTTTACTCCTAAACCTCTTCATATCTCTGTTCCTTCACGCCCTAGTGTACGAGAAGCCGCTTCCCGTCATTGACTTGTTCAATTTCTTCTGAATGCGAATTTTGAATTGCTTACGACTTCTGCTTTGGCAACAGCTTACCAACTGTACGATTCTCCGTCGTAAACGTTGCCGTCGCCACTCGTTGAATATCAGCAGGCGTCACCGCAACAATTTCATCCAACTGCTTGAACAAATTCCGCCAAGAGCCAGTTTTCACCTCATACTCCAATAACTGCTGCGCCATTCCCATATTGGAATCGAGTATTCGCAACAAACCGGCTCGAGCTTGCGTTTTCACTCGTTCCAACTCAGTAGCAGACACTGGCTCAGTTTTCAACCTCTCAATTTCCTTACGCAAAGCCACCGCCACTTCATCAACCGTGTGACCTGGAGCCGTGAGAGTATAAAACAACATCAAATTCGGATACTTATCTCCTGGGAACCCGCTGAAACCTTGTGCCGCCAGCGCCAACCGCTGCTGTTCCACTAAAGACTTATATAGCCGCGACGTACGCCCGTCACTCAGCAACATACCAATAATTTCATAAACTGCTTGATCTGGATGAGTTATTGCCGGACGATGGTAACCTTCGAGATACCAAGGTTGAGAAGGAAACTCCACAGTCACTTCCCGCGTTTGTGTCTGTTTTGGTTCTGCGGGGATTTGAGCAACAGCTTTTTCTTTTGCCTTGTAACGCCCAAAGTAAACTTGTGCCAGTCTCTTGACTTCAGTGGGGTTAACATCACCAACCACAGCAATTGTTAAATTACTGGGTGCATAGTGCGTCTCAAAAAACTTCTGCACATCTTCCCGTGTCAGATTGCGGATATCCTGGTCATAGCCAATCACTGGACGCTTGTATGGATGGACTTTGAAAGACGTATCGATAAACTTTTCCAACATCACTCCAATAGGTGAGTTTTCCACGCGCATACGTCGTTCTTCTAAAATGACATCTTTTTCCTTATAAAACTCGCGGAATACGGGATCTAGAAATCTTTCTGATTCCAACGACATCCACAGTTCTAACTTATTGGAAGGAAAGCTGTAAAAATAACGAGTCGCTTCCGTGGAGGTATTGGCATTTAAACCGACGCCTCCCGCCTGTTCCACAATTCGTCCTAATTCGTTTTGCTTAGCAAGTTTAGCAGCTTGTGCTTCTATTTGCTTGAACTGAGCTTCTAACTTAGCAACTTCATCTTTGTTATTAGCCGCTTTGGCTGCTGTTATTTGCTTTGCCAATTGATCCAAGGCATCAAGTAGTGGTTTTTCTGCCTGGTAATTAGATGTACCTATTTTTGTCGTGCCTTTAAAAGCCAAATGCTCTAAAAAGTGTGCCACACCTGTTTTCCCATTTGGCTCATCCACACCGCCGACATTAGCATAAGTCAGAAAAGAAACTACGGGCGCTTGATGCCTTTCCAAGACAATGAACTTCAAACCATTGTCAAGACGGAATTCTGTCAACTGCTTTATCACTCGATTCAAATAAGGTTGAATCGAACTTTGAGCAGATGGTGTCTGAGTTTTCGCTACAGCAATTCCTGGTATCAATCCCCACCAAAGAAGTATTGCTACAAGAAAAGAGACTAAAAGTTGACTTGCTTTGTTTTTCACTTCCCTTTGATATAAGCAACTAAGCTTGTTCATACGCGAAAATAAAATTAAATTTCTATAACAACACCAAACACATGAGTTAGTCAACAGGGTCTTAATCTTGTATTAAGCTTTCTGTAGTTATTGCATTTAACGTTAGACAATAATGCTACACATCCTGTTCCGGATATATCACTGTAACTGTTATGCGAATTTTTAATTCCCCCCCATCCTCCGAAGCACAAACACGCACCCGCATTCTAGATGCGGCAAGGCGGTTATTTGCCTCCCAAGGATTTGATGGCACGACAACCCGCGACTTGGCACAAGCAGCAGGCGTCGCTGAAGGGACTCTGTTCCGTCATTTTCCCAATAAAAAGGCGATTTTGGTTGAGGTGGCGACTCAAGGCTGGGTGGATATTTTAACAGATTTACTGACAGAACTGAGCGAAATGGGCAGCTATAAGGCTGTGGCTCAGGTAATGCGCCGCCGGATGTGGAATTTCCATAAAAATGCTGACTTAATGCGGGTTTGTTTTATGGAGGCACAGTTTCACCCAGATTTGCGCGATCGCATCCAGTCTGACGTGATTGTCAAAATGACTGATGTTGCCGAAGCCTTCTTTCAAACCGCAATGGACAAAGGAATCTATCGCCAGATGGATGCAACGCTTGTCGCTAAAGTTTTCTTAGGAATGTTTGCGGTTGCAGGGTTTTCCAACAACACCGTAATGGAACCAGATGCCTCTCCCCAACAAATGCAAGCAATGGCAGAAGGACTAGCTGATATCTTCCTCAATGGAGTTTTAGCAAAAGAGTGAAAAGTCAAGAGTGCAGAAATTGTTTCTATCTTCTTTCTTCTATCTTCTATCTTCTTTCTTCTATCGTTCGTGCTTGTTGATTCCACTCCTGAATTTGCTCAATCGAAGGACACAAATCACGCCGTTGCATTGTCGCGACTACAAACCGCAGAAGTTGTTGGTGCAATCTATGAATGGGGGTAGTTGTTAACTGTGCCACAGAGCCAATACCCGCATGCAGCAATAATCCACAATATTGTGTTCCTACACTAGGGATACGAGCCAAATCTGCCAATGCTACCCATTTATTGACATACTGAAGATGAATCTGTAATTTATTTGCCAGCGCTAGCCTATCTACAGGCGTTTTCCCTTGTTTGACAAGCGCCTCTGTAGTCGTAATACCACAGTTTTGCAGTTGGGATTGTTCCTGCTGACTTAATCCAGGCAATTGCTCAATCGGCCAATAACAAGATGAGATACGACTCACACTTGATTTTTGTTTTGGGGACATTCCTTTAAGTAAGTGAAATTAAACATAAACTTGAACTCTCCACGCTTTGAAAAACGTGGATTCTAGACTGTTGTTGCTCCGCGGGCTAAAAGCCACACTCCCTTCGGGTATGCCTTCGGCACACCTTCGGTGAACGCAGAGCCGGCACGAGGGAAACCCTCCCGCAGCGCTGTCTCACCGCAACGTTGTCTGGTGTTTTTTTTACAAAACACGTTGGCTCGTTCAAACAGCCCTACCCGCCTCAACCTTTTCAGGCTGTACGGCTACTTTAGGATCTTCCAACCATGAAGATTTTACGTGTTGATGGCTCTAAAAAGACTTTTCAACACAACCCCATATCTTCAATTGTCGTGGTTCAGTTTACTAACACGTTTGTTTTTTGGAGTTTTTCATCCTGTGCAGTGTTTCTTTGTCTTACCACGATCTGGGTATAAGACACAACTCTTTAAAACCTGCCCTTGTCGGATTTCATCCCCCTGTTAAAAATAGGGGGTTCTCATCCTCCCACGTTAGTTTTGATAGATTCTTTGTTGGTAGTGAGCGTAGTCTTCCCGAAAGAGCAAGGCTTCTAAGGGCTTAAGCCCTGACTACATTAGAGCGCGTTTATTTATGCCCACCGACTTGACAAAGAAATACGCTCTTTAAATATAATGATAAAACTCGGCAGGTTCAGTTGATGTCTGCCGAGTTTGTATTATATTATCGGTTGGATATAGGTTGGAAAATTATTTCGTTTTTTGAGCATCCCTTGCTCAAAAGCAGACTGCACCAGATATTTTTACATTTGAAATTTTAGATGACTCCCTCCCGTGTACGGGTATTTTATCTTCCCTCTGCAGATGAGGGGAGGGAGAACATAAGGATTTTGCAGAGGGGAGTTTTGGATTCATTTTTATGGATACAACAATCTGAAATGTTCAACAGCAATTTCAAATTGCTACTCACCATCAGTGTTGTTGGTTTCAGGACCTTGCAGAGCCATTTCAAAGTTCATTCTCTGTTCGGCGTTACGCAAGAAATAACCGCTCATCATTGCGGAGGCAAGAAGACGACCCAAATGTTCTCTGCTGGTTGTGATGGTCACACCAAAGTGTTCAGAAGGCAGGTTACCCAAAAGCCCTACAATATTGCGCTCCATCACCTGAAACACTTCGGCAGAAGAAGGTTTAGATAACTGATTCACTGTCTGTGGGCTTAAGGATTTAACATACTGCCACAGCAAGTCGCTGGTTTCTGAGTCATTATTAAAAAATTCTGAAACTCGATTCGATGAATTACTCACGTTATACCTCCTTTATTAGGACAACTGCGGTCAATGTTACTTGAGTCGCGAATGTCTTTGATGTATATGACAAAACTTTTGCTTTCGTATGTTCCTATAAATTAATGTAACAGTCCAGTTATAACTACCAAAGTCGGTGTAACCGTACCAAATGTAACGGATTGTCTCACCTAAGTCTCATTTATCATACGGTTCCGCTCAGTCATCCTACCCTACGCTCAACCGCGCTTCTTTGTGTCTACGGGCGTATAAGTCATTTGTCCTTTGCAAACAACTCATGACAAAGGACAAACGACAAATGACTAACTTGCCAGATATTCATTTATATCGGCTTTCAACTTACGGAGTTTGGTTAAGGCTTCGCGCTCAATTTGCCGCACTCGCTCACGGCTAATGTTGAGGAGTTCACCGATGCTCGCGAGAGTATGTGCTTGCCCATCCTTTAAACCAAAACGCAGGGATATAACTTCCTTTTGCTGTGGGGTAAGTTCCCCCATGAGACGCTCTAAATCATATGATAGAGAAGATTGAGCGACAAATTCTTCTGGAGAAACTCCTGGGTCTTCCAGCATTTCCCCTAGTTCTGTATCGTAATTATCTCCCAACCGCAAATCCAAAGATAAAGGGACACGCGCCTTTTCCAGATATTCTCGCACTTGCCTAGGAGTCAATTCCAATTCTTGTGCTAACTCAGAAGCTGTCGGGGCGCGTCCTAGTTTCTGAGACAAGTGTCGCTGCGCCTTTTTGATTTTATTCAATTTCTCCGTTATGTGGATAGGCAACCGAATAGTGCGACCTTTTTCAGCGATCGCCCGCGTTATGGCTTGACGAATCCACCAGTAAGCATAGGTAGAGAACCTGTAGCCCTTGGTAGGGTCAAACTTTTCCACACCCCGCTGCATCCCTATGCTACCTTCTTGAATCAAGTCGAGTAGATCTACGTTGCGCTTGATGTACTTTTTAGCTACAGACACAACGAGTCGCAAATTTGCTTCTACCATCTTGCGCTTGGCAATCTCAGCGTCTGCAATTGCTTCGTTCAACTCTGCTGGTTCTAGCCCTGTCGCTTTTGCCCACTCTTGGAGAGTTGGTTGACGACCTAACTGGATGGCAAACGACTCCCTCACTTCGTGCAAGAGGGATGCACGTTGCACCTGTTTGCCATAATGTATTTCCTCCTCATGGGATAACAGTGGCACACGGCCAATCTCACGCAGGTAAGTCCGCACGAGGTCTGTGGCTGTCTGAGCGGTCTTCATGGCACTACTCTTCGGTATTGACGGGTTTGACAGAATGGTAAGAAAGCTGATAGATGCCTTTCCTTGGGTGTTTACCCAGTTAGACTGGGGAACCCACGCTGTGTTTCACAACTTACGCGCCAGGGTAAACAAGGGCGGCTAATTGTCTACAAATTTGGTTCTTAATTGCTAGAACTTACAGCTATTTCCCCTTTTTCTCAAGTATCTACGGTTAGATCGAAGGTAACCAGTGCAACATTTTTTTGGAAATATTGTTAATAATTGTAACATTTATGAGAATTGTTGACTAGCTGTTAGGCTGCAATTTTGTAGCTGCTCCACGTCATTCAAGCCTAATACATCGCTCAAGTATTGTCTAGAAACTTCTTTAATAAATGTATATGGAAAAAGAAAACTTTCTAAGAATTATTAAAATAAATCAACAATAACCATCATGATTTATCTATGGTGTGATTGTTTTATTTTTATCTCAACTTGAAAATATCAGCAGAATAAGCTATTTACTGTTTCTTTCATCTATTTTTAACTGTAAATAAATTTACAATAAATCGGTCTAATTACCGTACTTTAAGTAGCTTATGGTCAACACTGGCGATCTCACTATCGTTTTGCTGCTGCTTTTGGATGGTGTAATGCTACTTCTATATAATGCGCGGCTAGTTAGCGATGGGATGGAACGTGCTTAGGGGGCACGACTCATGTGCGTTGCGATAATGACCGGAAAACGAGACGCAAGCCCCTGGCTTTAGACATGGGGATAAGTCGCCAGGGACTTTTAAGTCCCGTGAAACGATTGTCTGGCTTTAGCCACAGTGATATAATTTAATGATAAGTGAGTAAGAATAACCATCTACGTATTGAAACATCCTAGTACGGAGCAATCCCGGCAACGGACATATCCGAATTGATTCGGAACAGTTAAAGGGCAAATAATGGCAGGATGGGGAGCGTACCTTTCTGGCTTTTGTGATGGACTCGGAAAGCAAAAAAATTGAAAAGTAAGCGCAATTGCGATACCTCTGGTACTGGTAATTGTTTTGAGCGTCTAGGGTGTTTTTGATAGCACCATTGAAAGTTCGTTTGTGGACTCTTCAAGAATCCCCCGGCTTTTAGCCGTGGGGAGTATCAAGTTTGCCCAACGCCCCTTGTGCTAAGGTTGCTCAAAAGCGACAGACTAGATTAGCTAACCACCCTAACCCCATTCCTAACAAAGAAGTCAAAGCCAAAATGAGAAAAGTTTGAAATTGGCTTAGTGACTTGGGTAATTGATCTTCCACCACAGCCCAGGTGAGAGCTAAAGCCCCAACTACCCCCAGAAGCAAAGCACAAGCCCAAGCCTCAACCAAAAACCAAACTAAAATTTCAACCCAACTTTCAGCCCAAGGCAGATTCCAGACTAAAACTCCTAGCAGCGCACCACAAGCCAAACAACTCGCCCAAGCCAAAATCACAGTCCGAGCTAAAATCCTGGTCAAAGTCCAAGCCCCACCCCCAGAGGCTGCCCAAGCCCAAGCACCAGACCAAGCCAAGGCGTAAGCCCAAGTTCCAGCACCAGCTAAAACCATAACTCCAATCCCAGCCACAACCACAACTGCAACCCCAGCAATAGTTTTGGTCACTGGCATTGCCCCAGATCCTGCTTCAACAACAGCCCAAGCTACAGGCAAAACCCCAGTCCAAACTAAAGCCATTAACCCAGTCACTGCGATCGCCTGTGAGGGCGCTGGGCTTTGGGCGATCGCCTCAGCAATAGCAATAGCCTTAATCCAAAGCGGAGTATAAGCAAGAACAAAGCTTGCACAGGCGTACCATAAAAAACCAAATGTTAGCCAGAGCCAGGGGATAGTCCTGCAACTCATTTGTTTGGAGTTCCTGCACTTGTTGTTAATCAATGCTTAGCCATGCCAGCAACACTTATGATGGTCGCCAAGATAGGTGTGAAAAACAAAATTAGAGCTTATTTGTAGCTCCTGAAGCTTGGCATTAGTTTAACACTATTTTTAAATATAATTTAATCGCTTTTTAACTTGCGCTTAATCTACAGTAGAAAAGTATACTAATGTTTTAAGCAAGTTCTGGCATGACAAGCCATTGATCTATGTCTCAGAAAAACGAAACAACTGTTCTCGTTTTAGCTCTGCTGATCACACTGGGGTTAGTAGGAGGTGGTGTTTGGTGGTTGATGAAACGCTCTGGTGTTAACTTGGGTGGTTTAGTTAACAATAAATCGCAGCCACTAGGGCAGTCTAACGTCAAAACTTTCTCCTCTGTACAGAACGTTCCATCTGGAGTGTTTAACTATGGTGGTAGTACAACTTGGGTATCGATCCGCAAAGCAGTAGACCCAGCAATTCAAAAGGTTTGGCCTCAGTTTCGCTTGCGCTACGTTGATCCTGATCGGGCTGCTCCTAGCTCCCAGACAGGTATCCGGATGTTGCTAGACAACCAACTGTCATTTGCTCAGTCTTCTGTGGCGATCGCAGATGAGGCATATCAGCAGGCGCGACAGCGAGGTTTTACTCTCAATGAAATACCAGTGGCGATTGATGGGATTGCGATCGCTGTAAATCCAAGCTTGAACGTTAAAGGTTTGACTGTAAACCAATTCAATGATATCTACGCAGGCAAGATCACGAATTGGAGTCAAGTCGGTGGTCCTAATCTAAAAATTACACCCTACGGTAAAAAAGACCGCGACTCGGGTGCGTATATTAAATTTATGCCAACGACAACTGAAGCTCTGCGCCAAGTAGCTGCTAATCCAGGGGGTATTTACTACACCTCAGCACCGTTGGTGGTATCCCAGTGTCACGTTAAGCCGCTACTGGTGGGTCGTAACCTTAATGAACTTGTTCCCCCTTACAAAACGCCTTTTGTGCCTCTCGAACAGTGTCCGCAACAGCGCAACCAAGTGAACACAGAAGTCTTCCTGAGTGGTCAATATCCCTTGAGCCGGAGATTATCAGTGGTGGTGAAACAGAATGGTCAAATTGACCAACAAGCGGGCGAAGCTTATGCCAGATTATTGTTGAGTGCTCAGGGTCAGGAATTAATTACAAAGGCTGGATTTGTCAGCATCCGGTGAACTACTGGACATTCGTCTTTTGTACAAACAGAGTTTATCACTAAATGTGCCTTGAAAGTCTAGTTTCATCTTGTGTACGAACTACATGAAGCTTCTTGCAAAAGACAAATTTATGAAATTAAACCACAGATGGACACAGATGCACACAGATAATTAACTAGTGTTAATCTGTGTGTATCTGTGGTTTATCTTGAAATCATACTTTTGTAAGAAGTATAGTCAACAGTGAACTGACCTAATTAAGAACAAGAAAGTTCTTCTTAGATGAAGTTGATGATAGGCTCACCTGGTTTTGCCTTTTGGAATTTAGTACCAGTTTCACCAGTCACAAGTTTTCGTTGTACCTTGACGTAAGCGTCATCGGGTAGCGCAACATAACCAACTGAATCAATCCATTTCCAAGAATTGTCTAAATAGAATTTCACAAACTCCTTGACGGCTGGTTTGCTATCCAGGGACTTCTTACTCACATAAATGAAGAGGGGACGAGACAAAGGAGTGTAAATATTTTTCACTACATTGTCTACTGGAACTGGCTTTTCACACTTTCCTTTTGGACTTTGTACAGCAACCAAATTTAGCTTCTCTTGGTTTTGCAAATAGTAAGATATGCCAACGTACCCAAGAGCAGTCGGATCGCCCGCAACGCCTTGGACAAGGATGTTTTGATTGTGACTAGGAGTGTAATCTGTGCGGCTATTTTTGGCTTTGCCAGTCACAGCTTGTGTGAAATAATCAAATGTTCCAGTATCAGAAGCTGGGGCATAAAGCTTGAGCGGCTTGTTGGGAAATTTGGAATTAACTTGATTCCAATTAGTGATTTTGTTAGTGGATTTGGCATTCCACATTTTTTTAAGTTCATCAATAGTCAGACATTGGGCGAAGTTATTTTGACGATTGGTAATGACGGCAATTCCATCAAGGGCAATAGGTAGTTCTACAAAGTTAATGCCCTTCTTTTTACAGGTTTTGATTTCTTCATTCCTGAAAGTACGTGAGGCACCCACGATATCAATATCTCCAGCACAAAACTTACTTATGCCACCTCCAGTACCACTTGAAGCAACACTCACTTTAGCATTAGGCTGAACTTTATGGTATTCTTCCGCAACTGCCAGAGAAATAGGAAAACCAACAGCCGCACCATCGACACTCACCTGTTTATTCTTCTCCTGAGCGCTGTTGCAAGAAGTTATGCCGAAAGTCATAACTATCAGAGATGTTAGTAAAGCACGACTTTTTAAGTGATAACAAAAGCTCATAATCTATAATCCTGTCTTCTTTGGAATACTGTCTGAAGCTGTAACGCACTTAACTTGCATTATTTGGGCGGGCAGGACAGCCAGTCCACAAGAATTTGAACAAAATTCAATATGCAAGCTTATTTGTGATGCAAACTTATTCCATCTTCTAATTGCAGTTTGATTGAGAATTTAGAAGGAAATGAGTCATTATGCCTTACTCGCAGTCCAAACTTTGTCAAAAATTCCCCCATCAGTGAAAAACTTCTTCTGGAGAGAATCCCAACCTCCCAAATCTAGAGCAGTAAAGAAGGTTTGAATTTGGGGATACTTCTTACTTGCTTCTTCTACTACGTTGGGGTTAACGGGACGGTATCCTAACTTAGCAAATTCTTGTTGGGCTTCTGCTGAGTAAAGAAAATCGATAAATGCTTCTGCAACTTCTCTGGTACCGTGCTTCTCAACGTTTTTGTCCACAACTGTGACAGGGTTGTCGATGGAAATGTTAACTCCAGGTACTACATAAGGCTGTTTCTCACCTTTCTGCTCAGCCAAAAATACCTCGTTTTCGTAGTTGATTAACACATCTCCCTTTCCTTGTTGGAAAAAGAGATCGCTTGCATCACGTGCACTTGCTGTTAGCACGGGGACATTTTTATAGACTTTGGTGGCAAAATCCAGCGCTTTCGCCTCGTCACCCCCTGTTTGAGTCACGGAACCCCACAAAGCCAAAAATTCCCAAATAGCAATACCGGAAGTTTTGGGGTTCGCAGCAATGAGCTTGACGTCATCTTTTGCCAAGTCTTCCCAAGTCTTGATGCCTTTGGGATTACCAGGGCGGGTGACGATAGTTGCTACGGAACGGCTGACAATGCTACCTTTGGCGGCTTCCACTTCCCAATTGGGTTGAATTAAACCTGCTTGCTGAATTTTATTCACATCTAAGGGGAGTGCCAGGTGTACCACATCTGCTTCTATTGAGCCTTTAATCACTGCATCGGCTTGGGAACCAGAGCCACCATAGCTGCGCTCAAAAGTTACGTTTTGATTGTGTTCTTTCTTCCACTTTGCTACAAATTTAGGAATGATCTGATCGTGAGCTGCTTGAGTAACCGAGAAAGAAACGAGGTTTAATTTTACATCAGGTTTTGAGGCTGAGCTGCTTTGACAGGCGGCGATCGCCACGCTTAAAGTCGCTCCTAGCAAAAAAAGACACACAAAGTCTCGAAGTGAACGTCCATTCGACCAACTTGCTATTTGTGATCTATGACTCCAGTGTCTAATCCCTCGCCAGACTTTAATAACATAAGTCTGAATTTGCTCCATCCAGTACATCCCTGATTTTTTCATATGTTGCCACTTGCTCATCAAAATTCTGTAATATTTACGGTAAATTCAGTGATTTACCGTACTTTTGCGGTATTATAAGTCAATCAACCAATAGTTTTCATCTGCCATTCATCTTTCTTTAATTAATTAGCCACCTGGGTTACAAGATCCCCGACTTCTTAAAGAAGTCGGGGATCTAATCTCCCCACGCCCCAAGGGTGCTACGAACTCACCGTTGTGTATTCTTGGATAACCTTCACATCTAAGGTTGTATTTTGCAAGGAACGGATAGCAGCGACAATGGCTTTTGCTCCAGCAATTGTGGTAATGATGGGGATTTTGTAAGCTAAGGCTGTACGGCGAATGAGTCTACCATCACTTTGCGCTTCTTCCCCAGAAGGCGTGTTGATAATCAACTGAATTCTATGGTTCTTAATTGCATCTAAGACGTGAGGACGACCTTCATGCAGTTTTAGCACCAACTCCACATCTAAGCCGTGTTCATGAAGAACGCGACGTGTACCATCCGTCGCCATCACAGCAAAGCCCAAATCGATAAATTCCTTGACCACAGGAACCGCAGCTGCTTTATCGCGATCGTTCATCGATACGAACACTGTACCACTCATGGGCAAACGCTCACCAGCGCCCAATACTGCTTTGGCAAAGGCGCGTCCAAAGTCGTTGTCAATACCCATCACCTCGCCAGTAGAACGCATCTCTGGTCCCAAAATAATATCGGTACCAGGGAATTTGTTAAATGGCAATACGGCTTCTTTCACGGCAATGTGGGCTGGAATCACTTCTTTGGTGAAGCCTAGCTCCTCCAAAGTTTTACCCGACATAATTAATGATGCGAGCTTTGCCAATGGCACACCAGTTGCTTTAGATACAAATGGTACAGTGCGAGAAGCGCGAGGATTGGCTTCGAGAATGTAAACTTGGGGCGAAGAACTTTGCGTGCCAACAACGGCAAATTGAATATTCATCAACCCTATGACATTAAGTGACTTCGCCAACTCCACCGTCCAAGAACGAATTTGCTCCAAAACGATTGGTGGTAGAGAAATAGAAGGTATGGTGCAGGCAGAATCTCCCGAGTGAATACCCGCTTGTTCAATGTGTTCCATTATACCTCCTATAACCACCCGCCCAGTGTGGTCGGCGATCGCATCTACATCGACTTCTATGGCATTTTCCAAAAACTTATCAATCAGAATCGGGTGTTCCGGTTCCACCTGCACTGCAAAAGTCATATAACGTTCCAACTCTGCATCAGAGTAGACGATTTCCATCGCCCTTCCCCCTAACACGTAGCTAGGACGCACCACCACCGGATAACCAATGCGTTTGGCAACGACCAAAGCATCTTCATAAGTACGGGCGATACCATTGGGCGGTTGGGCAATATTTAACTCTTGGAGAACCTTCTCAAACCGTTCCCGGTCTTCTGCAATGTCGATAGAATCTGGTGAAGTCCCCCAAATCCGAGTGCTGAGTGGTGAGTTTGGAGTGCTGAGAACTTTTTGTAGGGGAAGGGAAAGCTTCAATGGAGTTTGTCCACCAAACTGAACAATCACCCCAACTGGGTTTTCCGCTTCGATGATATTGAGTACATCTTCTTTTGTCAGGGGCTCAAAATACAGGCGATCGCTCGTATCATAATCTGTGGAAACTGTCTCCGGGTTGGAGTTGACCATAATTGTTTCATAGCCCGCGTCTTTTAAAGCAAAGGCGGCGTGACAACAACAGTAGTCAAACTCAATACCCTGCCCAATGCGGTTAGGACCACCACCCAAAATCATCACCTTGGGTTTATCCGTAGGCATGACCTCTGTTTCGTCTTCGTAAGTAGAATAGTGATAAGGAGTAAATGCCTCAAATTCCGCAGCACAGGTATCTACTGTTTTGTAAACTGGTATGACACCGAGTTGTTTGCGGTAAGCACGGACTTCATCTTCGGTGGTTTTGGTCGCGAAGGCAATCTGGCGATCGCTAAATCCCTGCCGCTTCACATCATACATCTGCTCTTTTGTCAACTGCTGCAACGGTGTCCGCTTCAGAAACTTCTCGTCCTCCAGCAGTTCCTGCATCTTATCGAGGAACCATGGGTCAATACCCGTTAACTCGTAGATTTCCTCAATACTCATGCTTAGCAACATGGCATGACGTACAGCAAATATGCGTTCAGGGTTTGGTGTCCGCAGATGGGCGCGAATTTGTTCACCACTAGGTAATTTTTCTTTCTGGTCGCAACCCCAACCCGCACGTCCGGTTTCCAGGGAACGCAGCGCCTTTTGGAAGGACTCGTTAAAAGTCCGCCCAATTGCCATTGCTTCCCCTACCGATTTCATTTGTGTTGTCAGCACTGCTTCAGCGCCAGGGAACTTTTCAAAGGCGAACCGGGGAACTTTTGTGACGACGTAATCAATAGTTGGTTCAAAAGAGGCTGGTGTTTTCTTGGTGATGTCATTGTCAATTTCATCAAGCGTGTAGCCAACAGCCAGCTTCGCCGCCATTTTGGCGATGGGGAAACCTGTGGCTTTGGAAGCCAAAGCCGAAGAACGGGATACACGAGGGTTCATCTCAATGACAACTACGTCTCCATCTACGGGATTGACCGCAAACTGGATATTAGAACCTCCAGTTTCCACGCCAATCTCGCGGATAATGTTAATTGCCATATCCCGCAGCCGTTGGTATTCTTTATCAGTGAGGGTTTGAGCTGGGGCAACGGTAATAGAGTCTCCGGTATGGATACCCATCGGGTCAAGGTTTTCGATGGAACAGATAATCACAACGTTATCTGCCAAGTCGCGCATCACTTCCAGTTCGTATTCTTTCCAGCCGAGTAGGGACTGGTCGATGAGGATTTGCGACACGGGACTCGCATCTATACCTGCTTGTGCCATTTCTGCAAATTCTTCTTCGTTATAGGCAATACCGCCTCCGGTACCACCTAAGGTGAAAGCAGGACGAATAATCAGAGGATAGGTGCCAATGTGTCTGGCGATCGCCTTGGCTTCTTCTAAAGATGAAGCTGTCCCACTAGGACACATCTTCACCCCTATCTTTGTCATCGCTTCGTTAAAAAGTTTCCTGTCTTCCGCTTTCTCAATGGCTGGGAGTTTAGCGCCAATCAATTCAACGCCGTACTTTTCCAACACCCCATTTTTAGCTAAAGCTACAGCAATGTTCAGGGCGGTTTGTCCTCCCATCGTCGGTAGTAGGGCGTCGGGGCGTTCTTTGGCGATGACTTTTTCAACCAATTCCGGTGTCAGCGGTTCGATGTATGTGCGATCCGCTATTTCCGGATCTGTCATAATTGAGGCAGGATTCGAGTTGACCAGCACCACTTCGTAGCGTTCTTCTCGCAATGCCTTACAAGCTTGAGTGCCAGAATAGTCAAACTCGCTGGCTTGTCCAATCACTATTGGACCAGAACCGAGTAGCAAAATCTTCTTGATATCGTCACGGCGGGGCATAGTCGTTGCTTTTGAGTAAGAAAATATAAATCCTGATTATTCTAAGGGTCTTCACCCATTAGTTACTTTGTTTATTATCAACTTTTCTTAGTTCTCTTTATAGATAGGGGATAGGAGGCTTCTTAGAGGTTTTTCCCTATGCCGTGTTTTCTGTTCCCTATACGTTGTTGGTTTATTCCCTCATTTTAGAGGTTTTATTTTATTCGTTTATCATGATGCATCTACTTTTTTTTGCAACTCTTTTCTATTTAAAATGATGATTTTTCTCAATAAGCAAATAATTATTTTAACAAATGGCTGAAGAAACAATTTAGTTTTTTTTAATATGGTAATCTTGCTAAATAACAATATTTACTAACTATCTTCCAGAAGAAACCTGGAGGTTAAATAGTATGTTTTGTTTTTTTGTTGACTTGTATGAAAAATGGCAGAGAGGAAGTGTGTCTACCTCTCTGCCATTTCTTAATAGTTGTTTAAGAACCAGTACTTACAACTTTTTTTTCCAGTCTAGTTAAATCACTCTATCTTATGAGTGCCTTAGTTTTGAGCAGGTTGAACAAATCCCAAGGTTAAGCTATCCTTAGCAAGGAAGTGAGCCAAGTGGTAAGCCCTTTCCTCTGTTTTTAACAGGATTTTCTCGTACAAATAGCGGGTACCGCGATCGCCCAAACTTTCTGCCTGTCCTGCTTGGCGGCGAATCACACCAATAATCGCTTGTTCTGCCTTCAGGTCATTTTCTACCATCTGACGAGCAGAATAGACGCCATCGGGTTCTTGCTCAAAGCAGGTTAATTCTACCAATTTGCGCAAGTTAGCAACAGGTACTCCACCCAGTCCATCCAAGCGTTCTCCAATCTCATGGACATGTTCTTGGACTTCGTTGTAGCTTTCGTTAAAGAACTCATGCAGAGAGTAGAATTCTGCACCTTCAACTACAAAATGATGCTTTTGGTACTGCAAGTACAGTGCTTGGAAACTTGCTAATACGACATTAAATCCTTCACAAACTGGCTCGGTTACAGTTTTGTCCAACAGGACAGGATTGTCATATACTTGACCAAAATTCCGTAACAAAGTTTGCGTTTCAGACATTGTTGTTCTCCTCGCTTTTGGCAGTTAGTAACTCTAACTGCTTAGTCTCTACATCTTAACATTTTAAAAATCATAGCAAGCTCAATTAATCTCACAAACTTTTGAGTTTTGTATTAAAAATAAGCCCTAACTTTGATTTCTTTTTAGAGATTTCCAGACATATCATCCGTAATGTTATCTAACATACTGATTTTTTTCAATAAATGTGCTTTCCATCATCCTGAGTCGGGGGGAAGTTTAAGAATGCTTATAGATTTTATTTTTTTTCAAAAATTACTGAGAAAAGTTTGCACTTAGGTTATTCTTATGTAAAGAAGCTAAGTACCCATCACGATAAAAGGGGCTTCGGAATTGCCTTAAGGGATAATTCATTTCCCAGATTTGGCATAACTTTCATTTCCGACCCCTATCAATGACAAGTTGTACTAAGCTCCTAACAAACAAAAAATTATGGGAGTCAAGGTGCGTACTTACTGCAAAACTATTGCACTTTTAGGGGGATTGTCTTGAAACCGTCAATTTTAGAACCGCAGGTAAAGTACATCGTTGAGGTAAATTGGGCAGATCGCTGGCAAATATATCGACGCTTGCAGGAACTAGACATTCCTTGCCGGTGTGAGACGAACCAGCCATTGACAGTTGAAATTAGCAATCCTACAGCAGCCCTACAACTTTGGAGTGTTGTGCAGCAATTTACTGCTTGCCGCCAAGACTTGGTTTCGACTCTTAAGAAATGCTGGCAGTATCGCACTTGACAGCTTGGTGTAGCTACAGCTTAGTCAAAAATGAGTCAAAAATGGGGAAAAAAAATGAGTAAATGCCACATGAGTGAAGTTTCAGAATTCTGTATTGAGGGAAAGTTTCTCGATTTTGTGATTAAAGATGGTTATAAGCTCAAAGGCTTACTACTAGAAACTGCCGACGGTGAATGCTACGTTAAACTGGCTAAACATTTACGTGCTGCTTTTGACTTGCGCTTACCACCAGGTACTCTGTTGCAAGTAGTCGGAGAAAAAAAGCAGGATCTGAAAACGGGCGAAGTGAAACTCAAGGCACAGCGAGTGATGGCGGCTTCACCAGACGCGGCGACATTGAGACGTAAAGACGCCCAGAGAGAAAATGTCTCCGTGTCCTCTTCTAATAACGCCAAGCCAAAAAAAGCTACTATATTAGTTTGTCAAAAGTCAGATTGCATGAAACGGGGTGGTACAGAGGTTTGTCAGGCTTTGGAAGCTGCTGTCAGCGCTCGCGGTTTAGAATCAGAGGTGACAATTAAAGGGACTGGTTGCATGAAAAACTGCAAAGCGGGACCAAACTTGGTGATGCCAGACAAAACTCGCTACAGCCGTATAAAAGCTACACAAGTCCCTGCACTGATGGATAAACATTTTGCTGGTGACACCGTAGACAACGAGCAAGATCAGGAAAGTAAAGTAACGTGCGTGTGGCAAGCTGAGTGCTGACAGTTGTGGCACTACTATATTAATGGGAAAATCTACTAAGAATTTGATTACCGCTGTTGTTCAAATACTCACTCGTGATTTTTGCAAAAGTTTTGCAAAGTTTCTCATCAACCCGGTTTCTTAAAGAAGCCGGGTTTATCATTTGTAACCAATTAAGAAAGAGTGTCAAAACAACTACATTGATTCCAAACGCTGACGCAATTTGCTGCTCAGGGCATCAATCACGGTAACAACGACCGACAGTATTAGTATCATAGTCGTTGCCTTCGTGTACTCAAAGCCATCTATGTAACTTTTTAGCTCAAAGCCAAAGCCACCAGCACCAACAGCACCAAGAACTGATGCCGCACGGATGTTGTACTCAAACATCCACAAGGTGTAGCCTAGAACCAAGGGCAGCACTTGTGGTAAGATACCATATTGAGCAATTTGGATTCGAGATGCACCAGCGACTTGCAAAGATTCTATAGAACGAGGGTCAACGGCTTCAATAGCTTGTTGATAAAATTTTCCTAGATAGCCAATTGTGTAAATACTTAAAGCCAGTGTGCCTGCTAGTGGACCCAGTCCAGTTGCTGCTACAAATAGCAATCCAAGAATAATCGAAGGGACAGAACGCACAGCATTTTGCAGGAAATTAGCTAACCATTGTAGCCAAACAGGAGCGACATTGCGGGCGCTGGCAATAGCAATGGGGAGAGAAAACATTGCCCCAAGAGTCGTTCCTACCACAGACATCTGCACAGTTTCTATTAGTGCTTTGATTGTTTTATTGAAAATATCCCAACTTATATTTGGGGGAAACAACCGCGACACAAAATCAATGATGTTGAACAAGCTTTGCTTTAATAGTCCAAAATCAACTTTAAGACCTTGCAACGCCCAACCATAAACTAAAATAACAAGGCACAGGATGAGTAGGCGACTCAGCCAAGAAAAGCGTTTCCAAAAACGAGAGAAATTTTTCATTACTAAAAAAGGATTCGCCTACTGTGTGCGATATCGATTATGCTTGAGCAAATTGAGCTTGCAGATTGTCGCAATACCCGTCATAAACAATACGTCCAGCATCCAACACAATCGCTCGTTGGGCGTACTCAGCCGCTACACCTAAATCGTGTAAAACAGTAACAATTGTCATACCTTGTTGCGAGTGCAGCATAGATAAAGTTTCCATCACCTGTTTGGATGCTTTGATATCCAATCCTGTGATGGGTTCATCTGCAAGCAGAATTTGAGGAGATTGAATTAAAGCGCGGGCGATCGCCACTCGTTGTTGTTGTCCCCCGCTAAGTTGACCTGTTTTTTGATAAGCTTGCTCTCTTAACCCCAACTGTTCCAGCAGTTCCAACGCTTGACGACGGTCATTTTTAGGGAACCCAAACAGCGTTTCCCAAGTTGTCCTAGCGCCAAGGCGTCCGCACAGCACATTCTCAATTGCCGATAATTGCCGAATCAATCCACCGCCTTGAAATAACAGACCAACATCACGTCGAATATGAGGTAGCGTGCGTGGAGTCACCGGCACCCCGTTAATACGAATTGCTCCGCGCATTATCGGAACTAACCCAACTAAAGAACGCAAAAGCGTAGACTTACCAGCGCCATTCAGCCCCAGCAATACAACAAACTCACCCTGATGAATCTGGAGATTAATTTGGTTAAGGATAGGACGATTCAAAGCTGCGGAATAAGCAGTTTCTACGTCCTGACACTCAATTAGTGGCTGAGTCATATGCGCTTAGGCATTTTAATTATCTAGTTGGGTAACAGCTAAGAGAGCATTTATAAACTAAACCTTAATGTAGGGGAGGCAAAAAGCGGTGTGGATTTTCCTCCCGCTTTATTGCCGTTGTGTTACGGCACGCTTGTGACTAAAGATAGCGACAATAAATATTCTTGCCGTAACGCACGCCCGATCAATGGTGCGTTGCGCTTCGCTATAACGCACCCTACTAACATTACGGGTCAATTCCTGCGTTCTTAAGCGCTTCACGAATTGGTGCTAAGTGCTTATTATGGTCAACTTTTACCAATTCTGTGGAGTTATACAAGCTGCGAAGCAATTCGTTGTTTTGTGGTTCATTTAACTTCAGCATGGCATTGATAATTCGTTCGCGCGTAGCAGTAGGAACGTCATCATCAATGGCTACGCCGTGTGCTGGAACTCCAGGGATTTTATAGAGAACTCGTAACTGGCTTTTTTCAGCATCCGTAATATACGGAGTGTTGAAAGCATATTCTGACACAGCTCCTACATCTGCTTGACCTTGCACAACGGCTTTTAACGCTTTACTGTAATCGCCACCGTAGACAACTTGACTAAAGAAAGCGTCTAGGCGATCGCGATTTGGCACAAGTTTCTGTTTCACCAACTCACCCACAGGGAAGGTGACATCCTCCCACACTAACCGTAAGCGGTATAGTGTGGGCTTCCTCAAATCACTTTGAAGATTTCCTGGTTGCTCTGTTACGAGGTTTCGACACTTGCCTAGACTGAGTGACCTCAATCCCCGGTAGATCGTCTGCACAGGCAGTTTCCATTCCCGCAAGTCCTGCGGTACTAATGAGGGCTATCCCTCGGTTTCTAATATTTTGACCTGCGGCTACATCCCTATCGGTTTTGTATCCACAGTGTGGGCAGCTATGAACTCTAACGCTCAAGTCTTTTTTCACTTCACCACCACATTCGGGACACTCTTGAGAAGTCCCTCTTGCATCGACTTCTGAGAAGAACTTTCCACGCTTCCAGCACACATATTTGACGATGGTTCTAAACTGACCAAACCCAGCATCAAGCATATGTTTTCCGAACATCCCTTTGGCACTGGTGCGGTAATTCAAGTCTTCCATAAACACCATGTCGCCAGCATCACAAAGGGCGTGTGCCTGTTTGTAGTGAAAGTCCTTCCTTGTGTTGTCGATTTGGTGGTGAAGTCGGGCAACTTTAAGGCGTTGTTTCTCGTAGTTTCTCGACCTCCGTTGCTTCCTAGACAATCTGCGTTGCAGCAATTTCAACTCGCTTTGCAGTTGTTTAAAAAACTTCGGCGGCGATACTCGAACACCATCGCTGGTTGCTAAAAATTTTTCCAACCCAATGTCTACCCCAATAGGATGTCCATGAGGAATTGGGTCGGGAACGCTGACATCACATTGCAGCGAAATAGAGGCATACCATCTATCAGCTTTCCTCAAGATTCGCACCTGCTTGACCACAAATCCTGTAGGAATGGGTCGATGCAAGTTAATTGGAATTACTCCAATCTTGGGCAGTTTGATATGCAGAGTCGTTACTGGATTCTCCTTGAACTGAGGAAAAAGTAACGACTTAAACTGACCATGTTTTTTAAACCGAGGAAAGCCAAATCCTCTCTCCTGAAAATACTCCCAACCTCTATGCAACTGTTTAATCGCTTGCTGAAGAACTTGAGAGGGAACTTCTCCTAATCTGGGGAAATCTTTCTTAGATACAGGCAATCTGTTCAGTTGATAGACTTCGCTTGGAAATTTTAATTCAGAAGAGAGGATATATTCTTTTTGAATGGAGCATCTATCTATCAAACACTTACGACTATCACACCAATCTTTTATTTCTCGAAGAGCATAGTTGTAAGCTCCTCGACAAATTTCCATCCACTCAATTAATGTTTGCTCTTGAGTGACATCTGGATAGATTCGGTAGCGGTGAGTAAGTGTTATCATGAAATGAATTATAACATATTTACTAGAGATGCTATGTCTAGTAAATGCTGTTTTTGTCGCCATCGAGGCGACGAAAACAGCGCGGGGGTCCATGTATCCCGCGCTAAATCGAAGATTATAGCGCGGGTCTTATAGCCCCCGAACCCCCACTAGATAAACCCCGATCCAGAAGTGGGCGAAGTAAATGCCATTCTTTTACCCCGCAGCTGTTCCAAGGTCGCTTTCGATGTGCCTAAAGTTTTGAGCGAGCTATCTTTGGGGACAACAAAAATTGAATTATAAGTGTATCTTCCAGAGTAAGTCGGACGTACCTCTGCTAAATACAAGCGTGCGCCTGCGAGTTGTTCAGCTTTCAACGCCGGACGGCTGCTTAAAAAAGCCACATCAGCGGTGTTTCCTCTCAAGGCTTCTACAGCAGCTGTATCATCGCCGATTTTTGCCTGAACTGGTGTTCCTAGTTCTTTGGACAAAAATGTCGCGACTGCATTTGCTTTATTTTGCAAGTCTGTAGAATCAGACCTATTAGGAAAGATAACTGTTAAAGTTTTTTGCTCTGTTTGAGCAACTAAGGTTGAACTCTTCTGATTTCGGGTTGAGTTAGCAATAGCTTGCATACCTCCAAAGCAACCAGCAACTAACCCTGTCAGCACTGCAAACGCAGCGCCAGCACTCAAGAAACCCTTTTTCCTCACACTCATTTGCCACCCTCCATTAGAAAAGTTTCTTAATAATTTTGAGAATGTGTTTTAACAAGATTGTTATTAAGAGAAAATATTATTAAGCTTTTAGGAGAAAAAGTCAATCAGTGCTGAGTCCTTCTTTGGGTATTGGCTAGAAAACCTGAACTCAGAACCCCACCCCCAACCCCTCCCCGCAAGCGAGGAGGGGGGGAATAAGCTTGATGGTTCCAAATTTAAAATGCACATTACTATAGCTGAAAAACAAGATCCCCGACTTCGCAAAAGTTGTCGGGGATCTGTGTCTCGGTGCAAGATCGATGGCGCGATCGCCTACGGCGGGGCGCAGCCCATCGCTTCCTTAAGCTGCAAAGATCGCCCGCGTGGTCGGTTACAATAAATGCGATCGCTTGGTTAAGCTGCGAAAATTGTTAATTTTCAGTTTCATTAGGATGTGCTTGTAACCAATTTAGCAAGTCACCCATTGCTGTAAAATCTAATAAGGCTTCGCCAAGTGCTTCTAAATCTTCCAGTGAAAGAGCCTGTACTTGCTTTTTAACCTCTTGAGATAGCTCTCCTACTCGTCTTTGTAGTAGCCGTAGAACGAGTTCTTGCTGTCCACGTTCGTAGCCAATGCGCTCGCCTGTAGTGATATAGCTCATTGCACGCTCCTGCTCAAACTCCTTAAAATCTTGCCAAAACTCTGCTTCTAATGCTTTTGGTAAAATCATAACCCAATCGACGAAGCGGTAAAGGTTACGAATATCTTTTTCTGGAAAACCTAATTCGTACAATCGGCGAATTAAGCTAAATTTCCAAGTTTTGCGTTCTCCTGGCTTTTTACCGAAAAATTGGGTTTAAAGCCCCGTCCTTTTAGGACGGCTTTTTCTTTGTCTTTAAGCTTCTAACGAGTTCCCTAAGCACGTCGGTTTTTGTCCTACCAACTGCCTTGCAGTAATCTTCAAGAATTTCAAGTTCATACTCTTCTAGTCTAAAATCTAATCGTTTCTTCATGCGAATTGTACGTATTATTGATGTACAATATTAGCATGAAAACATTGAAGTTTAAGTTCTACAACCAGAAGCGCAATAAACACCTCAAGCGAAAGATTAACGCTTCTGGGGTGATTTATAACCATTGCATTGCTCTTCATCGTCGGTACTACCGTATGTGGGGCAAACACCTAGCTTGCGGAAAACTTCAATCTCACATTGCTAAGTTGCGGAAACGTAACCCATTCTGGCAGTCAGTAGGTTCTCAAGCAGTACAAGATATTTGTCAACGCATTGAGAAGGCATACCAACTATTTTTCAAACATAACAAAAAAGGAGTTAGACCACCGGGATTCAAGAAGGTTAAGAAGTATAAATCATTCACCCTTAAACAAGCAGGATACAAGTTTATTGGGGGTAATAGGGTCAAAATTGGAAATCGGGTTTATCAATTTTGGAAGTCTAGAGAGATTGAGGGAACGGTCAAAACACTAACTATCAAGCGTACACCGTTGGGTGAATTGTTTATGGTTGTTGTCGTTGATAATTGTCCTGAATCTGAAGCTGAATTCACGACTGGTAGAATAGCGGGGTTTGACTTTGGACTCAAGACATTTCTTACTTGCTCTGATGGTTCCAAGATTGAATCACCGCAATTTCTCAAACAGTCCCTTAACGCTATCAAAAAAGCGAGTAGACAGCACTCCAAAAAGTTGAAAGGGTCAGCTAATCGAGAACGGGCAAGAAAGAATCTGGTACGCAAGCATGAACACGTAACCAACCAAAGACGTGATTGGTTTTGGAAACTTGCCCATGAGCTAACCAACAAGTTTGATGTGTTATGTTTTGAAACACTCAACCTCAAAGGAATGCAACGTCTTTGGGGACGCAAGATATCAGACTTGGCTTTTGGGGAATTTCTACAAATTCTAGAGTGGATTGCCAAAAACAAAGGTAAGCAAGTCGTATTTATAGATCAATGGTATCCGTCTACCAAAACTTGTTCTATTTGTGGACACGTTCTAGAAAAATTAGATTTGTCAGTTAGAGAGTGGCGTTGTCCTTCTTGTCAATCAGTGAATGGGAGGGACGAAAACGCAGCTAAGAATATTTGTGCAGTTGGGGCATCAACTGCACAGGTTAGACGATGTAAGACGGGCAACGCCTGCAATTGTTGTTTGAGCCTAGAATCCCCGCACTTATAGGGCGGGGAGTATGTCAATCGTCTGCTGTGTTTTCAAATGTGCCATCACAACCGTTGCAAAAGGATTATTGCTATTCTCTAATTCCGTCCAACGGTTTTGATAATCGAGAAGCTTGATGGTTCCAAATTGAAAATGCACACTCGTATCGGAATAATTATAACTGTATTGATTTGGTCGCCATGTCGGGTCTGTATCACACAAAATCGCTAAACTAATGGCTGGTTTCGCAAATCTGTCAAAAATTCGTAGGTTGTAAGAAAACATTCTTTCTGCAAAGTTATCTTCCGGTTTCGCCTGGATTTCGACATGGATTAACAGCCAAATTTCTTCTCCTTTAATTTGCCAAACTTTCACTAATTTATCTGCATATCTTCTTCCCTGTTCGGCATTGCGGGCTATTTGTTGAAATTCCTTATCGAGAAATTCATGGGGACGTTTCCAATTAATTAATGCAGCCGTTTGAGGGAAGAAGAATTCCATTGCTTCGGGAAAGTAAGCTTCTAAGATTTCTTTCCACGGTGAATCATTATCGACCCTTTCGCGTTCAGAGGTCATGAATGAGCTTGGTAATATGGTACTGGTGTTTCAATTATCAAGCTTATGATGCAATATAGCGGTTCTCATTGACACTGCGAAGATCGCACTCCATCGAAAAACAAGATCCCCGACTTCTTAAAGAAGTCGGGGATCTGTGGCTCTTTAAATTTGGAGTGTGACGCTGGCGCTGACACAGCTGAGGCTTTGCTAAGATTCATCAGACGTTGAATCTTCATCTAAGTATGTTAAATCTTTGCCCTCAAGGATTGTTCCTGCAAAGTTTGCCCCTTCACGCTTTGTCTTTTTAAGGTCCGCCCCTCTAAGGACCGCCCCTCTAAGGACCGCCCCTCTAAGGTCCGCCCGACTAAGGTCCGCCCCTCTAAGGTCCGCCCGACTAAGGTCCGCCCCTCTAAGGACCGCCTCTCTAAGGTCCGCCCCACTAAGGTCCGCCTCTGTAAACTTCGCCTCTCTAAGGTCCGCCTCTCTAAGGTTTGCCCCAGTAAGGTCCGCCCAACTAAGGTCCGCCCAACTAAGGTCCACCTCTATAAGGTTTGCCCCAGTAAGGTCCGCCCCTCTAACGACCGCCATATAAAAATCTTTGTGGATGAGAATGCAGTTTTGCAAATCTAAAAAACTCAAGCATTTTAAGCAAAACACTTGATCATCATAATTAACTCTCTGCCCATGCAGTCGAGAAATCCAAACACCAAAATTTTTAAAGTATTCTGTCTCTTCTTTTCCTGGAGTTTGTTTGACTGAATCATGCCATTTAATATGAGAAATTTCTTCTGTGACTCTAGCGCAAGCATTCAAAACAGCTAACAGCGCTTCTTCTGCATTACGTGCTTGTCGGTTTTGTTCTTTAAATTGACCTAAATGTAATTCTTCCATTGGCATACCATCATGCAGCATATAGCTAATGAGGTGGCAGAGTGTCTGCTGCCATTTGCCAACTTCAGCTTTATCCTTCAACCGCATTTCACCCAGAAGAAACTTAAAAATGTACTCATCCATAGCAGTTGAACCGCAAAGGTTTGCCCACGCTTTTAGAGCGTCTTTTTCATCCCATCCTTTCTCAAAGTTATTTTGGCGGTCTTCCAAATTTTCGTAAATTGTTTTGACTCCCCGCACAATGCGTCTTGCAGTCAAATATTCACCAAAAGTTTTGTGAGTAAATTCAAAAGTATTTTCATCATCCTTAACCTCACCTTTGCGGAAATAAAAGGCAGTCAAAAGACGAGTAACCCCTTTTTCTGCAACTTGCTTATATTCTTCAAAAAGTTTTTTTAACGGCGGAGTGCTAGCATATTTCTTTTCAATCTTTTTAACTGTTGTTGTTCTGCCATCTCCATGCCAGCAAGCTATAGCGATTTCTTCAAGAATGCGGGCAAAATCTTCATCATTTTTAATATCAAATTCCTTAACTGCCGCGTGTTGTTTATTATCTGCCCAACCTCGTTTATAAACTCCTTGTAATAACTGCCCATAGATATAACTTAAATTGCTGCTTTGTTCTGATTGCAATTTACCTTCGACAAAAACAGATGCGACTAGGTAGCTTTGCAAAGGTTGGGAAGTAATTTCTGTAAAATCTTCTGACTCTAAATCTGATGGTAATCCATCGAAATCTTGACCTATTGCTTTAGCATATTTCTGCCACCAAAGGTTCCGCTGGTCTTGTTCTAACAACTTTTTATCATCAATGTAATTATTTCTTCGGTTTTCATTTTGCGTTACAAAATAAGGCAAAATATGCAGAATCTGATGGGTTTGGCGCAACACACTGCTATGTGCTTGCTGGACTACCAATTCACGACCACTAATTAAGACTTGCAATTTACAATTGTCAGAGTCATTTAACTTTTCTACTTGTCTCTGCACAACACTAACAAATTCTTGGGCAATGTCTTTATCAATTTTTCCCCGCATTGACAACTCATCTAATCCATCAAAAATAATCAGTAAGCGTGATACAGAATTATCTCGTTTTAAGGGATTTGGAGGCAAAGGAATTCGATGTGTAGATTCAATAAAATTGCTGATTTCATCTACCAAATCACCCTTTAAATCAAAAAGATGCAAAGGAATAAATAAAACTTGAACATTGTGTTTTATTTCTTTTTTTTCTTCCTTTAACAGTTTAGCTGCAAACCATTTAGTAAAAGAAGATTTACCACTTCCTGGTCCTCCACTAATAACGCGGATAGCATCTTTAGGTTCAGCAGTATTTAACCAATTTGTTAATTCACTTTCTAGCTCAACAACTATTTTCTCACATTGTTTATTTTTTGTTGTCTGGCGCTGGGCATCATCATCATTTTTCCCCTTAATCTCACGCTCATAGTATGCACGTAAGGGAACATAAACATCTCTCAGGGTAAAAGCTTCATCAAAAATTCGTTGATTGACTTGGTTTTGCAGCCATGCTGAATACAACCGCCATGCTTGTTCCTTTTTACCTTCGCGTTCAGCAGCCGCAATAAAAGGGCTATTGAGTTCTTCTTGCAAAGGAATATATTTATCACTATTATTATTCCACTCTTGATGCAAAGCATAAACAAACTGAGTGGGAAGCCTATCACTGATGACTTTTACCTGTGCCTTATTAAGACCAAAACTTTCTAACCATTCTGCAAAAGGAGTTTTAACTGCTTGAATAAAATAAGTTTCGTTATCTGGAGCAACAGGAGTTTCTTTTGATTTAATAATAAGCCATACTATAGGGTTGTCAAAAAAGCCAGGATAAATAGTCAGTTCTTTACCTATTAAAAATTGGTTTAGGCAATATTCAGAAAGTACCGCAATGATATTCTCAGTTACTTGCGTATATATCTGTCGATAGTCTTTCACCAAGCTCTCTATCGCTTGCTTGAGAGAATGAAGAATTAGCAGCCAAGCAAGTTCTCCTGGTTGTTTTGTGCGCCCAAGTGATGCTCCAATATCTACAAGATTTTCTGGCACGTTGCTCAAATTAACAGTCGCAAGATTTGCTATTGTTTTGGCTAATGCTATCCAAAGCTCTCGCTGCTTAATCTCAGGTTTCCTTTTTAATTGACCGGGCTGAGTGACGCGGATTCCTGGTGTGCTGCTCATAGCCGTTGTATTATTTACCTGGTAGAAGTACTTATCCTATTTATTAAAACAACGTCTCACATTGCTTTTCCTAAAACATAGCAGTAATTTTCATAATTGATTGAGCAGGAGTGACATTTCACCCTCAGAAGCTCAGCATTGAATCTCAAAGCTTCACATTTCACCTTCAAAAGCTCAATGCTGAGCCTCAGAAGCTTAACGTTGAGCCTCAAAAGGTCAAACTTCACCTTCAGAAGCTCAATGTTGACTCTCAGAAGCTCAAACTTCACCTTCAGAAGCTCAACGTTGACTCTCAAAAGCTCAAACTTCACCTTCAAAAGCTCAACGTTGACTCTCAAAAGCTCAACTTGTTAATGCCGGTGCGTTAGGCGCTTTGCTCATGTTCTTCGTTATAAATCATATCCAAGGGTGCGCCTAACACACCCTACTGGGTAATTGACTAAGCTTGATAGGTTTGTAGTTAGCGCTGAAGCGCTAAAGCGCCAACTACGAACTAATGTCAGAATGAGGTATTCCAAATCTTAGCTAGCTGAAATATCCGATGCTTTTTTCTTAGTACGACGGGTAAACCTGCGCCCCATCTCATTAATAACCGCATCTAAACCCATCACGTTTCCACTTGCTTTGGCATAACTATAAACTGCTAGCGCTGATGTATACGCTTCACTCCCAGCGGTCATACACGTATCATCCACTAATTCTTGCAGTTGCGTTAGAGACAGCAGCACGGGATATAACGCTTCATACAACATCATATCCCGGCGCATCTCTTCCAAATCAAAAGAACGGGGAAGAAAATCTGGGTTTTGCGTCGCCACTTCTAACGCTTTGCTGACAAAAGCCCGACTTTTATCTCCCATCTTTAGCATTGTGCGCCGTTCTTCAGTTGTCAAATCAATCAAAAACGGTAATTTTTCGCGAATGGTAGCAATAGCCTGCATCACAGCTTGGCGATCGCTTTGGGAAAAGCTAGCACTAATCCGATTGTCTGCCATTTTTCATACTCCTTTGGGATACCTAAATACAGTGTTCCCAAATGAAGAAAGGCAATCACATATTCGCTCACTTGTCAATGTATTAATTTGGTAATCTAAGCCGCATATCGAATGATTTCTACTTGGATACTATTGTTAACAGAAACCAGCCAGTAGGGTGCGTTAGAGCGCAGCGCAACGCACCATTCCTAACGGTGCGTTACGGCAAAAATATTTATTCTCGCTATCTTTAGTCACCTTGTGCCGTAACACACCCTACTTAATATTTTCTTTACTTCATCTTTATTCCTGAATTTCTACCGACACCGCATCTAACTCTGCCTCCAACTGTTCAACTGTAGGCAAACTTCCTTGTAAATTCTCCGGCAAAGCCTGTCTTAATTGATATGTAGAAACACCAATCGGCTTATTCATATCTCGCAAAGCGTATTCTACAATTGTTTTATTTCTGCTCTTGCACAAAATCATCCCAATGCTGGGTTCGTCGTTTAGATGTCTTAGCAAATCATCCACAGCAGAAACGTAGAAATTCATCTTGCCTGAAAACTCAGGCTTAAACTCTTCAATCTTTAAGTCAATTACTACAAAGCAGCGCAAACGCAAGTGATAAAACAATAAATCTATATAAAAATCTTCGCCTCCAACTTCCAAATGATACTGGCTTCCTACAAAAGCAAAACCTACTCCCAGTTCTAATAAGAAATCACGAATATGGTTAATTAACGCCTTCTCTAAATCACGCTCTTGCGCTGCTTCTCCTAAACTAAGAAAATCGAAATTATACGGGTCTTTAATAATTTCCTGTGCTAGTTCTGATTGAGGTTTGGGAAGAGTACGCTCAAAGTTAGTGATACTCTTTCCTTGCCTGTGGTAAAGTCCACTTTCAATTTGATGAACTAATACATTGCGACTCCAACCCTGTTGTATTGTCTGACGAATATACCACTCGCGTTCAGCACTATCTTTAACTTTATCTATGAGGACGCAATTATGAAACCAGGGAATTTGTGCAGCAGCCCGCTGCACAAATTCTTGATCAGGGTAAGCCTCAGCAAAAGCCCGCATATACTTAAGATTGCGAGACGATAACCCCTTAATCTCTGGAAAAGCTTTGCGTAAGTCAGCAGGCAAACGCTCAATCACCTTTGCTCCCCAGCCTTGCTGTTGCTGTCGCCAAAGGATATCTCGTCCAATTTGCCAATACAAAAGTATTAATTCGCGGTTGACAGCAAGCGCCGCCTGTACTTGAGCTTGTCTTATACGTTCTTTGAGTTCGCCCAAGAATTCTTCATATTCTTGAGCAAGTGGTAACTCATTCGCCATGACTCAGCCTGAAATCACCGCGATACACTCAATCTCTACCAACACATCCTTAGGCAAACGCGACACCTGCACAGACGCACGCGCTGGCGCTGTCGCTTCATCAAAAGACTTTGCATACACCGCATTCATCGCCGCAAAATCATTCATATCTGCCAAGAACACACTCGTTTTCACGACATCCTGAAAAGTCGCCCCAGCAGCCGTAAGTATCGCCTCTAAATTTGCCATCACCTGTTGTGTCTGCACAGTCACATCCCCCTCACCAACAATCTTTCCCGTATTGGGATCAAGAGGAATTTGACCAGCCACAAAAATCATTTCACCAGAAGCTGCGATCGCTTGATTATATGGTCCCACTGGTGCAGGTGCATTATCAGTACGAATAACCCTTTTACTCATCTCTCCTCCTCTGCGCCCTCTGCGCCTCTGTGGTTCCTGATCTACTCCAACCTTGGACGTATCCCATAATGTAGATAACGCCAGTAATCCCGCAGAATCTTATCATGGTCAAAACACAATTGACCAGGCACGCGCCAAGACTCAAAAATTCCTATACCCTTAGCATCATCCCCCGCCTTGGGTTCACCCGTCGCCGTTGCCAAAAACACAATGCTTAATGTGTGCTGACGGGGATCACGGCTCGGATCGGAGTATACATGAAATTGTTCAATTAACTCCACCTGCAAGCCAGTCTCTTCCAAAGCTTCGCGCCGCGCCGCAATCTCCACAGATTCGCCGTAATCTACAAAACCACCAGGGATAGCCCAGCCTAAAGGTGGATTATGTCGCTCAATTAACACTATAGGTCGATGAGGACGATCACCTAATTCGATGATGATATCAACTGTCGGAGCAGGATTTCGGTAACTCATAGTTATTAGTCATTAGTCATTAGTCATGAGTCAAGAGTCAACAGTGAAATATTTTTACTGTGAGCTAATGGTATCGGCTGGACAAAGGATAAACAACGCGAGTTTAGTGGATTCATAGCCAGTTACTGTTCCGTGATAAACTTCGGTGCGATAGCGCCATCGCGTCCTCAATTAATAGCAGGTTAAGTATGCCTTTTCCTAGATCCAGTGGTATTTTGCTACATCCCACCTCCTTTCCCGGTCGATTTGGCATTGGGGATTTAGGCTTAGAAGCATATCGCTTCATTGATTTTCTCAGAGAGAGCGGTCAGCAATTTTGGCAAGTTCTACCTTTAGGACCAACTGGGTACGGTAATTCTCCTTATGCTTCTTTTTCAGCATTGGCTGGAAATCCCCTGCTGATTAGTCCAGACAAACTTGTAGAGCAGGGTTGGCTAGCACAGGAGGACTTTGCTAATTTACCAACATTTGAGGTGTCCAAGGTAGATTACGACAAAGTTAGACCAATTAAAATTGAGCTGCTCAAAAAAGCCTGTGAGAACTTTAAAAACCAGGCATCGCCCATACAGCAAACGGAATTTGCTGGTTTTTGTGACAGCAAGGCTTATTGGTTGGATGATTATGCCGCGTTTATGGCGCTTAAAGATGCTCACGATGGAATAAGCTGGCATAAATGGAAGCCAGAACTTGCTAAGCGCGAACCGGAAGCGTTGGAACGGGTACAGCGGGAACTGACTGCGGAAATCTTTTTTCACAAATTCACCCAATATGAATTCTTCCGCGAGTGGTCGCAACTCAAAACTTATGCCAATATGAGCGGTATTCAAATTATCGGCGATATCCCCATCTACGTAGCCCATGATAGCGCCGACGTGTGGTCCCATCGCGACATTTTTAGCCTGGATGAAGAGACGGGAGAAGCGGCACTGATGGCGGGAGTTCCACCAGATTACTTTAGCGCTACTGGTCAATTGTGGGGCAACCCAGTTTATGAGTGGGAAGAACTGAAAAAACAAGACTATAAGTGGTGGATAGGGCGCTTTGAGGCCTTGCTAGATTATGTTGATGTGATTCGCATCGACCACTTCCGAGGGTTTGAAACTTACTGGGCTGTGAAAAGAGGGGAAGAAACAGCGATAAATGGCGAGTGGATTAAAGCCCCTGGAGAAGAGTTGTTCGAGGCGATTAAACTGAAGTTGGGCAAACTACCGATCATGGCGGAGGATTTAGGTGATATTACGCCAGATGTAGAAGCGCTGCGAGACAAGTTTGAATTTCCGGGGATGAAAATTTTGCAGTTTGCTTTTAGTGATGACGCGGGTAATCCGTTTTTACCGTTCAACTACCAACGCAATAGCATAGTTTACACCGGGACTCACGACAACGACACAACCGTAAGCTGGTTCAATAAAGCGACAGAACACGAAAAGCAATCCTTGTTGCTCTACCTGGGTTGTCAAAGCCCTGAAGGTATTGCCTGGGATTTTATTCGACTGGCTATGACTTCTGTGGCGAATCAGGCAATTCTCCCACTCCAGGATGTCTTGGGATTGGGAGGTGAAGCGCGGATGAATTTCCCTAGTATTGCTGAAGGAAACTGGGAGTGGCGATATGAGGCGGATGCTTTGACGAAGGAGTTAGGCGATCGCCTACAAACTCTCACCAGATTCTCTGGACGTGCGCCTCAACCTAAGTGAGGAAGTTCACGGGGACTGGGGACTAGGGATTAGGGACTCTTTACTGGGAGGAAATGAGGAAGATGAGGAGGACAAAGGAGAATTTCTAGTTCTTCCCTCACTTTCTCACTCCCTCACTCCTCCATCTCAATACTCAGTATTAGCTGCGATCGTAACTTGTTTCACTTTCCCAGGTTCTCCTAGTTGCTTGGGTTGTTGCTTGTTGACACTCACTAGCACGCCACCCGCATTACCTGCTTTGACAGTCAGTTCTCCCTGCGCAATCCAAGTTCGTTGGCTTCCCTGTGGAAGTTCACCCTCGTACTGAACTTTGCCATCGGCTACCACTCGAATCCAAGACTTCTCTTTCAAAGTCAGACCAATTTGCACCTGCTGATTGGCGTTAGTGCTGCTAAAGGATTCGCTCAAAGCTTGGCGTTGCTGTGTCTGATTATTTTGAGTGACTGGTGGTTGTGCAAGACGCTGTCTTTGTGGTTTCGGATTGCTTTGGCTATAACTTACTTGTGAAGTCGCGCTGTTGAGTAATCCAGACAAGCCACTGACAGAGCAGAAAATCACAAATATGTATAGCACGTAAAGATGGACGGGGCGTAATTGATCTACCCCGTTGGTTTTCCAGCCTGGCTTTAGACTCACGCGGTTCATACCTATGGGAAAAGTGCTAGAAAATTCTGCTCCATTTAACCCCAGTGCATCAGCAAATTGCCGTATCAAACCCTGAGTGTAAACTGGCTCTGGCAGTTCAGCTAAATTAGCTTGTTCTATCGCCTGCAATAGTCGTGGGGAAATTTTGGTCAACAGGGCCATTTCATGTAAGGATAGACCTTGTTCCAAGCGCACAGTCCAAAGTTGAGCACCCATGTCCGCTAGAATTTCGGCTCTTTGTTGCTCTATTGAAGGTGTTGACTCTAACTTGTCTTTCCTTCTTAGCCATTTCATATTCTGTTACACTCCTTAAACCACGCTGAATCATTAATAGGAATCTGCAGCAATTGCTTTTTTTAAAAAGCGAATTTCAAACTCTTCTAGGTGACGATACTCACCCTCAGCTAAATAGCCTTTTCCTGGCGTTTGTAATTGAATTGAACCGATAGCAGTGCGATGTAGTCTTATCACCGGATATCCCAACTGTTCGGCGATACGGCGAATTTGACGATTTCTCCCCTCCTTCAAAATAATTTCTAAACAGCTAGAATTGGCAAGCCTTTCTACGACTCGCACTTGTGCTGGTCGTGTTTTTCTCCCCTCCAAGACCACACCCTGACGCCACATCTGTAGCACTTCTTGTGGAGGATGTCCTTTGACCAAAACACGATATGTTTTGGGAATACTGTGACTGGGATGGGTTAGCCCAAATGTTAGGTCGCCATCGTTTGTAAGTATTAAAGCTCCTGTAGAGTCTACATCTAAGCGACCTACTGGGTGAATACCTTTACCGGAACTTATTTGTTTAGGTAGTAAGTCTAAGACTGTAGGTCTTCCTTGCTGGTCCTCGCAAGTCGTTACGACTCCGGTTGGTTTGTGCAGTAACAGGTACATTAAAGCTGGACGTTGCACAAAAGACACAAGCTCACCATCGACCGTGATCGTATCTGTTTGGGGATCAGCTTTTTGACCCATATGTGCTAATTCACCATTAACCCGCACGCGTGAGGCTTTGATCATTTCTTCAGCTTCACGACGTGAGGCTATACCCCACTGAGAAAGAATTTTTTGTAACCGCGCCTCCATGTGGAAATTACTTATAAGTGATGAAAATCGTTGATAAACAAAGAATATATTTAAATTTTGTCCTGAATCACTGTAAATGGTAAAGTAATAGCCTATTACAGTACTTGGCGTTTGTTAATTGCATATTCATAAGCAGAACGGTTAGATGCAAGAGTTAAATTCACACTCAACAAAATCAAACAAGGTACGGATTGTTACAACTATACTAACCAGAGCACTAAAGCTGTGGTTGAAAACACAAGTGAGCCAAATCTCCGAACTGGAAGTAGAGATTAAAGCGAGCGATCGCCAAATTCTCTCTGGTTGCATTCCGAGTGTATCTATTTTTGCCAGTCATGCAGTTTATCGAGGTCTCCATCTTACACAGATTGAACTAGTTGCAGAAAACATTCGGGTCAACATTGGCTCCGTACTTAAGGGACAGCCACTGCGACTGTTAGAAACAGTACCAGTAGTTGGCGAGTTGATTCAGTCAGAGGATGATCTCAATGCCTCCCTTTCATCTGCCTTATTACCAAGTGCTCTCAATGATGTTCTGGTTAAACTTTTACCAGAACACTGCCCAAAATCCAAGTCTATCAGTTGGCAAAAAATTCAGCTTCACAAGAGTAAAGCAATACTCTGCGCTATTTTGGCAGACGAAAGCGAACCGACTGACTTAGATATTAGTATGAGCCCGGAGTTACTGAGCACACAGGAATTGCAACTCTCATCAATCCAAGTCAAAAGCAATACTGGCTCGCAGTTTGAGGGTAATCACCAAGACCTGTATTTCAATCTAGGATCAGATGTTGATATCCAAGAGTTAACTCTCGTCCCAGGGCAGTTAGTGTGTCGTGGACGGATTAACGTCAACCCCTAATCATTAAAAATAAGAAACTAAAACAGGAAATTATTTATTTTTAATGATATATTTAGCTAGAAAATTTAGCTAGAAAAAATGATAGTGAAGCTGAGTACAGTTTTTCTAATTTCGTAGGACTGTGGCTGGTAATTGCGCTTACCGTACCTGAACCAGCAATCCTTACGAAACAGATGCAATTCTGTACTCAGTAGAACACAAGAGATTTTTTACAGTTGTTTGTTAGTTACAAGAAGCCACCTGATGATGCTCATCAAAGCATGAGGTCATCAGCTGTTCGTCCAAGAACCACAGACGCTTGTCGATTACCATCGAGATTTCAGCGTACAAGTACGCTGTATCTGCATCCCCCAGAATGGCAGTACGGTCAATGTTCTCCCACAGCAAAGAGCCATAGATGGATAGACGCTCTGCGAGGGATGCTACGTGTTCTTGACGTTCTGTAATATGAAAGGGGTATTCAGGTAATACTGAGTGTTTGACAGCTGCCCGAGCAGTTCCTCTGGCTAAACCACCAAGGGTTGTCACTCTCTCCGCAAGCAAATCAATATACACCTCCAGTTCCATTGCAATTTCATGAAACAGTTCGTGTAAAGCACAAAAGTTCATGTTTTTGATATTCCAACGCGCCTGCTTGACCTGAGTCTTCAAATCAACAGTAGTTGCAAGCGTTTGGTTGAGGATGTCAACAAGTTGCGCTTGAACTTCTAAGGGTGTACTATTGCGAGTGGCATCAGGGCGAGTACAGCGAGGCTTGCGATTATCGTTCATACGCTCTCCTCAAAAAGAAATAGGAAAAGGACGTAGTGGTAGAACGCCCAGCAAGCACTTTTTTGCAAACGTCTCTTTGGAGATGCACCGCAATACTCATCACTTTCATTCGATTTCTCCCAACACCCCTGAATTTGGCAGGGCTTTTTTCATGCTCCAAAACAAGAAATGCGGGGGATAAGGGAGGACATTATCCCCAGCCTTTATTGCTGCTGCAATTGTTGTGTGAACAACCTTGCTTTGATTAATGGGGCAAGAATTTCGCCTTGTGTTTTCACAAGGCAAGTATTAGGAGACTCAACTGGCTCGAATACCACTAGCCGACATTAATAGAGAATAGAGACTTTCATTTTTATCTAAGGTATATGAAACCGTGATTGCTGCTGTCTAGAGCATTCTTGCTGTTTTAGAAGATTCTTGCTATTTTCTGGAGGAGCGAATTTCTTTGGGTGTCACTCCCAACAGGCGCTTGAAGTGACGTGTGAATTGGCTTTGGTCAGCAAAACCAACCTGTGAGGCAATTTCAGAAATTTTTAGTTGACTTTGTAGGAGCAATATCTTGGCACGCTCAATCCGGCAGTGAATCACATATTGGTAGGGAGAAAGCCCTGTAGACTGCTTGAACAAGCGGGCGAAGTGGTACTGACTTATGCTGACTTCCTGTGCCATACTCCCAAGCAGTAAATTATCCGCTAAATTGTCAATAATAAACTCAATGACTCGCTGTAACTTATACTTCGGCAATCCTCCTTGATATTCTCGGAGTTTGTGCTTGGGTGCAGAGTAATGCTGCAATAAGTGAGCTGATAGCGCAGTTGCCATTGATTCAGCGTAAAGGCGACTAGCTGGTCCATCTGATTCCAGTGCTGTCTTAAGAGCAAGCCCCATTTGATAAATTAACGGATCGGGTTTGGAAAAGTGTGGTATTATTTCCAAAATATCTGGGTCAACTGACTCACCCGCAATATTTGAGACAAACTCAGAATCTAAGCACAAAGCGATAAATTCGGATTCCTGAGGAGAATATATCTTGTGGGTGACTTGAGGAGGAATGACCGCTACGTCGCCTCGTCTACAGTTCTCGGTTCTGTGGCAATCGCCTAGCCATCGCTCGAGCCCTGACTGACTTTTTAGACGAATCGCAAGTGTGTAATGTGATGCGTAATGTTCCGGGCTTTCATACTCTGGTTGAAGGTGGTATTCCAGAGACATATTCTCCCATCCAGCTTGGTGGCTAGATAGCAGAGGTGGTTTGGGGAGTACGCTCTTACGAGCTTCGACTCTAGTCACATCAAGGGCTAAAGCTTTCTCTTGTGGCATTGATTTCACCTCGTCTGCTAGGCTTTTGCCGTTAATTAGGTCAAAAACGTGTTGGCTATAGCTTGTAGTGGCTTGGTGTCGGTAAACCTAACTTCCTGGGCGACTATTAAGCAGAGCGTTACTTTTGGGAGTAACGCTTGCACAGGAACACAATTTCTTAGCTTATGACCAAAGAAAGAACTCACTAGTCAGAATTGTTAATTAGGGTACAAGCACCTAAATTCATTTCTGAAAAACAAAAAGGTTTATTATGCCTTCACGCACTCGCGAACGAGCCGAAAGTGTGCGACAAGGCGGAGCTTTGTTAAATCCCCTAAATTTATGGGCATGTCCAAGCTGCGTTCTTTTTAAAACATATATCGGTCATCGGCACTTAAGTGTCCAGTCGAATTGGCACGCGGCGCGTGAAATTCAGCCTTAGAAATTGACATACCTTTTGAGTGTTGCTTCTTTGATACAAACAAAGTTGCAACTGTTTTTCCTTTGAAGGCGAAACAACGGAAATTGTTACCCTTGCTAAGGAATTTAGCCCAAGGTTAGATACCGAAACATGGTGTTGCTTTCAGTAACAGTTATCATCACTATTAGCACATAATATTTATAAGAAGTTAAAGTAATCTTTACAATTACCAATAGAATCTATAAAAATTTTCGCAAACAAAGTAGACGTAAAGAAAAAGGATGAATCACAGCAGAGTTTATGCTTCATAATTCATCACATATATTTAATATCTGTTACTTAGCAAAGTTCTAATTAATTAGTAATAAATACTTAATCTTGTCAACTAAGCTTGCAGCGGGCAATATAAAAACCCGCGCAGTACAGCAAAACGGGTTGACTATAATCAGAGTTTTAAAATCCAAAAAGGTACGGCAGGACTTGTCAGAACCGAAGCAACTCAAGAACGTTTCAAACGCCCACCGTTGAATCAACAATGGCTAAAAGGAGACACCGTGCCTTTGAATAACGGCTTTCCAAGGTGTGCCTGGGAACCCGCCTACTCAAATTAGCTTAAGCGATATTGGGGACTTGGCTTAGTCCTCAAGAATCCCACACCTTGTAGGTGTGGGAGTGTCAATGATTTGCTAGCAACGGCAACAGAAGCGTGACAAAATAGTAAACCAAAGGAGCAGTAAAAATATAGCTATCCGTACGATCCAAGATACCTCCGTGACCGGGGATTAATTGCCCTGAATCCTTTACCCCAGCATCGCGCTTAAGCATAGATTCGGTTAGGTCGCCCAAAAGACCAGCAATGCCAATGAGCAAACCTAGTGCGACACCAGTAAAGGGGAATCTAGGCAAATGGAGGTAATAGGCTGCAAGTACAGCTACGAAGACGCTGGCTGCAACACCAAAAACAGCTCCTTCGACTGTTTTTTTCGGACTAATCTCCGACAAAGGAGTTTTCCCAAAGAATTTACCAATGATGTAAGCACCAATGTCAGTTGCCCAAATACAAACGAAGGTGAGCGCTGTTGCTGTCAGACCTTGGGGAAGAGAGGCAAAGTTTCGTTCCAGAAGATTTGTCCAAATTGTGGACAGGTAATCACCGACAGGTAGATTGGTGATGGCTGCACCATCAAGCGATCGCAACCGCACCCAGTAACTTGGCAGATACCCAGTGTAGAATAGCCCCAAAATGGAAGCGGCAATATCCGCGATTGTTGCCATTTTTGGCTGAAACAACAGGTAAAAGCAAATAAAAGTGCCAGCCAGTGGCGTCACGGCATCAGCTAAGTTCCCATCCAAAGTGCAAATGACCAGCAAAATTTGGCTAACAAACATGGTGGTTTTAGCAGTAGGAGCGATACCTTTTGCTCGCACCAAATCAAAATATTCTAGTTGACCTAGAAAGACGATAACCGCAAACAAAATAGTAAAGTACCACCCACCCAAAAGGGTCGCAGTCAAAGCAAGGGCTATTGCAACAATTCCACTAAAAATCCGAGACCAAGGCATGGGCAAAAGAGTGAAAAATGAAGAATGAAGAATGAAGAATGAAGAATGAAGAATGAAGAATGAAGAAACTTTTGCATCTTCTTTCTGGCTTCTTCTTTCTTCGTACTTTGATTTCTAGTCTAGTTTCTCACCACTGAGGATAAAAATGGGGTTGACAGCAGTAAAACTCTGAGAAGAACCTCGCGTCTCCAAGCGGTTCACAGCAGACTGGATGACTTCAATATTTCTCGCTTGCAACTGGGCAAAGCTTTGAGAAATTGCATACAGACCTTCTAGATTAGCCGCTGTGGCGACAACTCGACCTGAGGGAACCAAGTAACGCCACACTGCTTTCATAATTTCTTGGATGGGACGTCCTCCTTCAATACAAACGCGATCAGGAGCAACCTTTAGGTCTTGTAAACATTCCGGCGCGCTTCCTTCAATGACTTCGACATTCTTCACTTCAAAGCGATCGCAGTTGCGCCGAATCAAGTTGGCGACTTCTTCATCCCGTTCTACAGCAATGATCTGCCCACCTGGAGATAGCAACCCCGCTTCTACTGGAATCGTTCCCGTCCCTGCGCCAATGTCCCATAACACGGTATTAGGTAAAAGGCGCAGTTGCGCAAGTAACAGCAGTCTAATTTCTCGCTTGCTTAAGGGAATTCCTGGCAAGCGCTCGAACAAATCATCTGGAATACCAGGAGTAATATAAGGCCAAAGTTGGGAGGGCATAAGCAATTCACGCATTCAAAATCGCAAAGCGTCATAGTGAGCCGTAGCCTTGAGCGAAGCGAAGCAAAAGCGCCAAATTGGAAAAATAAGGGCTGATAAGGATGAACAGTACCCTTTTTTCCCACAGAGAATCACAGAACAGCAAAGAACCGTACAATTATGTTAAAAATATATATTTGCCTAGCTTAGGAAAATACAATGAAGAAAAAGGTTTTAATTTTTTAGCCATAAGTAATGGTAATGAATGGTCAAGTATTAGGCGATCGCTACGAAGTACAGCAGCAATTGGGCAAAAAGGCTGGGCGACGGACGCTTTTGGCTCGTGATCTCCTGACAAGTGAATTGGTGGTTGTCAAGTTACTGTCTTTTAGCAGTGACTTTGAATGGGATGATCTCAAACTGTTTGAGCGAGAAGCCGAAACTTTAAAAAAAATAACACATCCATCTATTCCTCGCTATTTAGACTATTTTGAGGTAACTTTACCAAATCTCAAAGGCTTTGCTTTAGTACAGACTTATATAAGCGCACAAACTTTGGAGCAATATATCAAAGCTGGGCGTACTTTTACAGAAGCAGAAGTCAAACAGATAGCTAAAGCACTTTTAAAAATTCTCATTTACTTACATGAGCAAAAACCGCCGACAATCCATCGCGATATTAAGCCTAGCAATATTTTGCTGACCAACCGCTCTGGCAATAATGTAGGTGAAATCTACTTGGTGGATTTTGGCTCAGTACAGACTGTGGCTGCAGGTGAAGTCGGGACAATGACTGTAGTCGGAACTTATGGCTATATGCCACCAGAGCAATTTGGTGGACGCACAGTTCCTGCATCTGATCTCTACAGCTTGGGTGCGACTTTAATTTACTTGGTAACAGGGACGCAACCTGCGGATTTACCCCAAAAGGACTTCCGAATTGACTTTGAGCAGGCTGCAATTCTCAGTCCCGGTTTGACTGAGTGGTTGAAGTGGATGAGTGAACCCAGTTTAGAGCGACGGTTGGGTTCGGCGCGTGAAGCGCTAGCAGCTTTGGAACATCCACTGTTACAACAGGCACATCCAGAAGAAATGTGCTTTTCAGACTGGATGAAACAGAACTGGTATTGGGATGGAAACCATTGGATAAGCAAAACTCAAGAGCAGCCAAGACAAATTGTCTCTTCAAAGCTGAACAAAAATCAGTCTGGGCGTAGTTTAACCATCAAAATGGGGCAACCAGCTGGTAGTAAAATCAAACTTAAGAAAGATGAAAATTCTTTAGATATTTTGATTCCACCAACCGGTTTTCAACCGTCGATGACGTTCATGGTTTTGTTTGCGATCGCCTGGAATTCTTTTATTCTTTTTTGGACAATTAACGCGATCGCTGCACCTTTTCCAGCAAACATACCCTTTGCTTTATTCTCACTTCCCTTTTGGGGTGCTGGTTTTCAGATGTTATCTGCGATTCTATTTCCTTTATTCAGACGGACTCGACTTCGTTTAAATCGGGAAAAAATTAGCTTTATCTGGGATTTGCTGGGATTAAAATTCAATCGTGTTGCTTCAGCGCGAACACAGGATATCACTAAATTGGTGTACTCGCCGAAAACGTTTACAACAGATTCTGAAGGCAACAGATTTGAAATTCCCCCTCAATTGATCATTTGGGCTGGAGTACACAAGTATCAGCTTGGCGGTGGTTATGGTCCAATTAAGTCTGAACCAGAAATTGAATGGCTGGCTCATGAATTAAGCGATTGGTTGGGTTTATCACTGATACAAGAATGAAAATAGTACCCCGTGCAGAGGAGAAGGAGATTTTCATCTGTTATGGTGTACCCAGCTCATGATGGCTACTTTTTTAATTAAATGTTTAAAAAATGTTAAAATTTGTAAATAATAATTACAATTTTGTAAAAAACAAGTTTGGTTCTGATGAGTCGAGCTATGAGCCAATTTGAAGTCAACCCTACCCAAATTACAAATCTCATTCAGCACGAACCAATTGAATTTTCCATCTCGATCCAGCCTCATGGCGTACTACTGGCGCTTAATCCCCAGTTAGTCATCTTGCAAGTGAGCAACAATACCGAGGACTTATTGGGCAAAAAGCCAGACGATTTACTCGGTCAACCCCTCAGCAATTTGCTTGACACAAAACAAGTCAAAGCTATTGAGCAATGCTGGCAACAAGAAAGAGGTCGTGTCAATTGCTTTAAGCTGTGTATCGAGACTTCAAAAGGTAAGCAATACTTTGATGGTATGGCTCATAGTACAGAAAGTAGTCTGATTCTTGAGCTAGAACCAACTGACTCTGTCAACGAAATCAGCTTTTTGAGCTTCCATGCTTTAGCGGGTGAGGCGATCGCCAAAATGCGAAAGACATCAAACCTCACAGATTTTTTGCAACTTGTTGCATCCGAAGTGCAAAAAATTACAGGTTTTGACAGAGTGATGGTCTATGAATTTGACCATATGGGAGCGGGTTCCGTAGTTGCCGAAATCAAACGGCATAATTTATCACCTTATTTAGGGCTGCACTATCCCGCTACGGATCTGCCTGAGCAAGTTAGGGAGTTATACAGGCGTAATTTGCTACGATTTATTCCCAATTTGAATGCCCAACCTGTCGAACTCGTTTCAGTTGAAAATCCCGAAACGCATTCTACACCTGTTGACTTAAGCTTTTGCGTCCTTAGGAGCGCTCACCCCTGCTGTGTTGAATACCATCAAAACATGGGTGTAGCAGCCATCCTGGTGATAGCGCTTATTAAGGAGCAAAAGCTTTGGGGATTAGTTGCTTGTCATAATCAAACACATAAGCATATTCCTTACGAAGTGCGCAAAATTTGCGAATTCTTAGGGCAGATTGTGTCGCGAGAACTAGAACACAAAGTCAATCAGTCGCAACTGGACTATAGGGTAAAGCTTCAGTCGCTACAGTCTGATTTTATAGAGTCGATTTCCCAAGCAGACAATTTTAAAGAAGCGCTTGTTAATCCTCAACCTAGGTTGCTTGATATCGTCGATGCTCAGGGAGCAGCAGTTTATCTGGATGATGAGATTACGCTTTTAGGATCAACACCCAATATTGAGCAGGTTCGTCTTCTGATTGATTGGGTAGATACTTCAAACGGCGACAACCTATTTTCCACTGATTCTCTGCCCAAGCTTTACCCAGAAGCTGTTGACTTCAAAGATACGGCAAGTGGTTTGCTGCTTTTGCGGATTTCTAAAGTTCGGCGTTATTACATCCTCTGGTTTCGTCCGGAAGTTATCCAAACAGTAAGCTGGGCAGGTGATCCAAATGAATCGATTCAGGTTGATGCCAATGGTAATGTTACCCTTTGTCCACGAGCATCCTTTGAACGTTGGCAACAAACGGTTCGATTGACTTCGCTACCTTGGAAACCGTGTGAACTCGACAGCGCTATTGCTCTTCGGAATGCGATCGTGGGCATCGTACTTTCTAAAGCAGATGAATTAGCCAGAATGAACCTGGAGTTAGAGCGCAGCAACCGCGAGCTAGCTTCCTTTGCCTTTGCCGCTTCCCATGATTTAAAGGAACCTTTGCGGGGCATTCACAACTACTCAAGCGTGCTATTGGAAGACTACGCCCAACTGCTGGATGAGGATGGAATTGAGTACTTACAGACAGTAGTTTCCTTGTCTCAACGGATGGAAACTCTGATTAATTCCCTGCTGCGACTCTCCCAGTTAGGGCAAGCGAAACTGCAGCTAGAAGCAACTGACCTCAACGAATTACTCGATCAAGTGATTCATCTTTTACGTGCTAGTCGTCCGCAAGGTCAGTTCGATATTCGCATACCCAGACTTTTGCCTACGATTGAATGTGACCCAGTTCTCCTTAGTGAAGTGTTTAGTAACCTGATTATCAATGCGTTGAAATACAATGACAAGCCAGAAAAATGGGTTGAAATTGGTTACCTGACTACGGAAGAGCAACAGGAAACCTCAGTAGCCTTTGTGTTTTATATACGAGATAACGGCATTGGTATTCCAGAACATCACCACGAGAGTATTTTCCGACTATTCAAGCGGCTCCACTCTCAGGAAAAGTATGGTGGAGGTGCCGGTGCGGGGCTTGCCATTTCTAAGAAGATTGTTGAGCGTCACGGTGGTCGTATCTGGGTTGAGTCGGTCGTGGATGTTGGCTCAACATTTTATTTTACGCTCGAATAGTTTAAAATCTTAATAAAAGAAGTGTATTTTTATTACATTCTTTGAAAACAACAAATGATAACAAAACTCAATGAACCACTGCTGGTTGTTGAGGACAGCAATGAGGATTTTAGGATGCTGCAACGCCTGATGCGGCGGATGGCTGTCCAAAATCCTATATATCGCTGTACTAACGGGGATGAGGTTTTAGAGTTTCTCTATCAACAGGGGAATTACCAAGACCCTAACAGAGCTCCACGACCTTCTGTGATTCTGCTAGATCTGAATTTACCAGGTATTGATGGTCGTGACATCTTGGAACGGCTGAAGCAAGATAGCAGCCTTAGGAAAATCCCCATTGTTGTTTTCACCACATCATCTAACCCAAAGGATATTGAGATCTGCTACCAAAAAGGCGCAAATGGCTATCTCATCAAGCCAATAAATGCTCAAGAGTTGCAAAAGACAATTCAGGCATTTGTAAATTATTGGTTAGAGGCAAATACTCCGCCGATGGAGGTTAATGACTCATTAGAAAGCTAAGACGAACACTGCCTAATTTAAAAATTATTTATATTTAAATTAAATTTTGTTAAAAATTCTATGATATATGAGAAGCTTGTTCAAGGAGTAAAATAATTCTCCTTTATCGTTCTATGCCAGAAACCAGGACGTTACTCATCATTGATGATTGTCCAGAGGATCGGAGAATCTATCGTCGATATCTTTTGAAAGATCCTCACCAGTCCTACCAAATTTTGGAAGCAGACTCGGCGAAGGACGGGCTTGCTTTGTTCCAGGAAATACTGTGCGATGTGATTTTACTCGATTTTTCCCTACCTGATATGACTGGGCTAGAAATCCTCGATCAGCTCAAGCAGCACAAATTTGAGGTTCCCGCGCCCGTGATTATGCTGACAGGGCAAGGTGATGAAAATCTCGCCGTACAAGCTATGAAAAAAGGTGCCCAAGATTACCTGAGCAAGCAACGTCTCAAACCAGATGTGCTACAATTAGCAGTCCGCAACGTGATTCAGCACGCGCACTTGCAAAGTGTGCTTAGCCAAACAAGGGAAAGACAACGTCTGATTATTCAACAGGCAGAACTGCTTGCCCAAGCACAAGCAGCTCTTATGAGAGAACAGAAACTTAACGCTTTTAAATCCCAAATTATTACAACAGTTTCTTACGAGTATCGAACACCGTTAGCTTCTATCCTTGCTGCAGCGTCAACTCTAAAGCAGCATGGCGACAAGCTGGATGAATCGAAACACCAGAGGTTGCTGCAAATTATTGAACAGAAAGCCCGCCAGATGGGTAAATTGGTCGATGATTTGCTTGTGTTTTATCAATTTGACTTGAATAAAGCGCAATTTAAGCCCCAGCCGCTCGATGTGTGCCACTTTTTTTCTGATTTGATAGAAGAGCAACGAGAAAAATTGAGTTCTCGTCATGAATTGATTTATAAGATGACTGGGAATCACAAGGACTTTTGGGGCGATGGCTTACTTTTGCGGCAAATCTTTGTGAACTTAATGTCCAATGCGATTAAGTACTCGCCAGATGGAGGCAAGATAGAGTTTCACCTGATTGGGAATGACTCACAAGTTATCTTTTGTGTCAAAGATCAGGGAATTGGCATACCAATAGAGGAGCAAGACAACTTGTTTCAAGCTTTCAGTCGTGGGAGTAACGTTGATACAATCCCTGGAACTGGATTGGGACTAGCCATTGCTAACGCTTGTGTAGAGTTACATGGCGGCGATATTGCCTTGGAAAGTCAGGTGGGAAAAGGAACTAAAATAACAGTAACTTTACCAAAGCGACTTTTGATTTAAAGCACAAGGATTATAGCAATCCTAAATCATAAGCCCTTTGGGCACGCTACGCGAACGTAAAATTCTCTGTTCTCTCTTTTCTTGGCGCTCTTGGCGTCTTGGCGGTTGATAATTTTTACAACTTAAATAGGACTGCTATATAGATAAACGATTCTTATCGGTGTTGGTAAGCTTCCATCACAAATAAGCTCAGCAATTACACCACATTGCAAGTAAATGAAGTACAACGTTGTTATCTACAAATCAGACAGAGAGCAAATTTTACTTCTGAGTTCTGAGTTCTGAGTTCTGAGTTCTGAGTTCTGCTGTATCACTGTTTGAATTTTGCTAATATTTCTTAGAGTTTATTTCTATACCTCGCCTAAGCGCGTCCCGCCTCCAGGCAAATTCATTAACAGCAAGGCAATCTGTTACTGGAAATAAAAACGCCTATCATTTTGCTTGACGTTGGCTTTTACTCCGTTCAACCCAACCGACATTCTTTTTTTGAATGTCTTGTTTGATCAATTCAAGGTCAGTATAAGAGTCAGCAACCTTAATCAGACTTTCATTGGTCATTGAACTTAAACCAACAACTTCCACTTGAACTCCTTGGTAGCTGATAGCATTAACGGCATAGCTCAAGTCGCCATCTCCACTCAACAAAACCAAAGTATCGCAGTACCTTGCGAGTGTGATCATATCGACGGCAATTTCTACATCCAAATCCGCTTTCTTGGAGCCATTTGGCAGTTCAATGAGTTCTTTGGTCACTACACGATAGCCATTGCGACGCATCCAGAGGAGAAAGCCTTGCTGTTTTTCATTTGTAGAATCAACACCTGTGTAGAAATAAGCCCTAAGCAGTTGACGCTCGTTTGTGAGGTAGCGTAACAGTTTGGTGTAGTCAATTTCAATATTGAGGTGCATCGCTGCGTAAAACAAGTTTGCGCCATCAATAAAAATGGCGACACGTTGGTGTCGCTTCTTCTTTGGTAAATCGTTCCAAAGACAAGGTCCTAAGCTATGATCATTTTCAAGATCTGATTGCTCAAAAACGGAAAGTTGTGGCACATTCAACGGTGGCTCAGGCTCCAACTTTAAGCGTTGTTGGTTGTTATGCTGAGGTCGTGGAAGTAGTTGCATGAAAATACGACTCCAAGCGTGATTTTTATCAAAAAGAGTGGTAAATATCATTCGACTTAAAACAAAGAAATTGAAAAAGCCGAATTTTTAATATTTTCTTTATTTTTTACAATCTTTGTCTTAGCAGTTATCTAAAAATCTACAAATTTTGAGAATTTGTAATTTTTCTTATAATTATACGAGATATTCTGCTGCAGCAACCAAAAAAACCCAAATTCTGGCTTGAGATTTGTGAGATTGGTGGTAGCCTGAGCACATATGTCTATAGTTAATAAAGGTCTGTTGCTTGGTTACGTAGATAGGAGAAACTTATGTTTGGATTGGGATGGCCAGAAGTCGGTATAATCGCCCTGGTTGCTGTGATCATTTTTGGACCAAAAAAAATTCCAGAATTAGGCAGCGCACTGGGGAAAACTCTGCGAGGTTTTAAGGAGGAACTGAAGAATCCCAGTGACGATACTAATCCGGAAAAAACACAAGAGTGAAGAAAGAAAGTTGAAGAATGAAGTTCTATCTTCTTTCTTCCTTTTTTAAAACTCATAATACTGTATTTACCACAGAAGATGGTACCCCAATTTGGGAATCTACAATGGGCGAGTTGGTATTTTGTTGAGTTATCTCTTCTTTGACGACTCCACGCGCTGTAATTAACTTAATAGCGCGGTTGATGCTTTCTGGCAAAATGACGACTAGACTGTTATCTGGAGCAGTGTCCAAGGCTCTGTTAACGGCTTCTGTTTCATTAAGAATTGTTTCATACTCACGGTTGGGGTTGACTTCCTTAATGCCTCGAACAATCAAATCAGCAGCTGTACCCCGCACCCGTCCTCTAGTGTCATCATCTTCTTTGACGATGATTGAGTCAAAAATCTCTGCTGCCAGTTTGCCTAACATGATAAAGTCTTCGTCGCGGCGATCGCCTGGTCCACCGATCACCCCAATACGTTTACCAGAAGTCCAATTACGGACGAAAGCGCCTAATGCTTGATAACTCGCTGGATTGTGCGCATAGTCTACCAACGCGTGGTAGTTACCCAAATTAAATAAGTTCATCCGTCCTGGTGTTTGACTCACCGAAGCGCGAAAGGTATTCAAACCACCACGAATTTGCTCTATCGAAACATTTTGTACGAATGCTGCCAAAGAAGCTGCTAAAGCGTTGGCTATCATAAACGGCGCACGTCCGCCCATTGTCAGGGGTATATTTTCTGCTCGTTCAATCCGGTGCGTCCAATCGCCTTTCAATATTGACAGATAGCCATTTTCATAGACTGCGGCGACTCCTCCCTGTTGAATGTGCTTTCGCACCAATTCCGCATCTGGGTTCATGGTGAAGTAAGCAATATTTGCTTTTGTTTTTTCTGCCATAGCAGCAACTCGGGGATCATCAGCATTGAGGACTGCGTAACCGTCGGGAAACACCGCTTCAGCAATCACGCTCTTGAGATGCGCCAACTGTTCAATATTATCAATGTCGCCTATCCCCAGGTGGTCAGACGTAACATTTAATACTATACCTACATTAGCGTTTTCAAAAGCCAGTCCAGACCGGAGAATACCCCCACGAGCACTTTCCAGTACCGCCACTTCCACTGTTGGATCTTGTAGAATCAGCTGCGCACTTTGGGGACCAGTATTGTCTCCCACTTCAACCAAGTAATTTCCTATGTATGTCCCGTCTGTAGTTGTATAACCTACGACTTTATTTGTCTGCTTGAAAATGTGTGCCAATAGCCGGGTGGTAGTGGTTTTGCCGTTGGTGCCTGTGACGGCAAGAATGGGTATGCGACTGGTTTTATCAGATGGGAACAACATATCCATCACTGCTCCCCCGACATTACGAGGGATACCTTGGCTTGGAGCGACGTGCATCCGGAATCCGGGAGCTGCGTTAACTTCTACAATCACACCATCCACTTCTCGCAAGGGACGGCTAATATCCGCTGTCACAATATCAATTCCGGCAATATCCAAACCGATGATTTTCACTATCCGTTGTGCCAGCCAAACATTTTCTGGATGGATTTCATCTGTACGGTCTACGGCACTGCCCCCTGTACTCAAGTTTGCCGTTGCCCGCAGATAACAAATTTCGCCTTTAGGTAACACGGTGTTAAGCGTGCGACCTTGCTTTTCCATCAGTTGGTAGCTGGTGCGGTCTAGTTCAATTTTGGTGAGGACGTTATCATGTCCCTCACCACGGTTTGGGTCTTTGTTAGTTTCCTCAATCAGTTCAAAGATGGTGGATTTGCCATCGCCAATCACATTAGCTGGCACACGTTCAGCAACTGCTACGAGTTTACCATCCACCACGAGAACCCGGTGGTCGCGCCCGGTGTAATACCGCTCAACAATAATTGACCGGGAAACCTGTCTGGCAGAATCGTATGCAGCTTCTGCTTCTTCCCTGGAAGTGATATTGATGGAGATACCGCGTCCGTGATTCCCATCCAAAGGTTTGATCACAATGGGGTAGCCGCCAACTTGTTCAATGGCTTCTTCTAAATCGTCCAAGAAGTTGATCACCGTACCTCTTGGTACAGGAATTCCGGCGTTGGCGAGAATGCGTTTGGTGGCTTCTTTGTCGCAGGCGAGTTCTACTCCCAAGATGCCGGTGTTGTCTGTCATTGTCGCTTGTACACGCTTTTGATTCACCCCGTAGCCCAACTGAATCAAAAAGCGTGCCCCAAGCTGCATCCAGGGAATGCCTCTTTTTTCTGCTTCTTTGATAAGTGTTTCCGTACTCGGTCCTAAAGCCGCGTCACGCCATAAGTCTTTCAGGTCTTGCAAATCTTGCTCTAATTCTGCCTTTGGATAGCGACCTCGATCAACAATACTTTGGCACAGCCGTACTGCTGCTCTACCAGCGTAGCGTCCCGCTTCCTCGTTCAGATACTCGAACACTACCTGGTAAACTCCCGATGTTGACGTTTCTCGGGTTCGACCAAAGCCTACGTGCATTCCAGCCAAATCTTGTAGTTCTAGGGCTACGTGTTCCACAACATGACCCATCATGGTGCCTTCGCGCACGCGCATCAAAAAACCACCACGACAGCCAGGTGAGCAAAAATGACCTTCCAGACTGGGTAGAGCCTCAACTAATCCTTCATAAAAGCCGGGAATTTCGTTGGTGGGCGTCTCGGCAATATTTTCCAAATCGAGGCGCATGACAATCAGCTTGTGGCGTCGAATGCTCCAATAGTTGGGGCCGCGTAAAGTCTGGATCTTGAGGATTCTCATGGGAAATAGGTAGATGGAGATTCGGAACCAAAATTCTAGTTTCTTACTGGAATTGACCGCTTAACTGTTCATGGTAAACAGTTTTTTCTGCTTACATCGTATTATTCTCTGTTTTTCTGCTGCAATCTAGAATTTAGCGGTCAACCCAGTGTAACCTCAGCTACTGTTTGCCGTCAGCTGGAGACTCGGTACACAGCTGGTAATACTGTACGTTGGTACAAGTGATAGCGATCGCCGTGACTGAGAATGTGCAGCCGTAGATTATGAAGATTTAACGGTTCAGTTGCACCTACGTGTGGCTCATTAGTGTGAGTGACCTCAGTTGGATCTACAATCGTAACACTACCTTTGCCTAAGACTTGCAACCAACCATCCCGCTCAAACATGGCACATGTATCTTCATCGATGCCAATACCAAGGCGATCCGGATGAGCAGCCAGGGCGCTCACCAGGCGCACCATGCGATTGCGATTGTGGAAGTGTTGGTCTACGATCACTTCTGGGATAAATCCCAAACCGGTAGCCATATCCACTAGGGAGCGATTTGGCGATTCACCACTACCGCCACCTGCTATCATATGATGCCCCATCACCGCCGCTCCTGCACTCGTGCCTGCCAAGGTGAGTTGTCCACCCCTGACCCGCTGGCGGATAATACTCATTGCTGGCGTATCTGACAAAACGCCACACAGGCGCAATTGGTCTCCGCCTGTCAAAAATACTCCCGTACAACCTTCTAGAGATGCTTGGATGTAGGAGTCTTCACATTGCTCTCGTTCTCGAATGTCTAAGATTTCGACTTTCTTAGCACCCATTTCTTCAAATATACGGACATACCTGCCACCTATGATACTTGGTTCGCGGGAGGCAGAGGGAATAATTGTAATATGGGCATTGCTGGCACCAGAGCGACTGACAAATGTCCGCAAAATTTCGCGTCCATGTACTTTGTCTTCTGCGCCTCCGATAACCAGAACGGCGGTTTTAGTTGCTTGGGGTGTCCTCATTTCCAGCGATTTGGCTTTTAATTGCGGCATTGTGTTTCTCCTGTCAACAACTTCAGGTGAATTAAACAAGGTAGCTTTCGCCTGATTCTTTTTACGCTTCGCCTCGGATTAGGACAGTGCTTCACGCACAAAATGCTCAGAAGTGGGGAGTGTCCTTTGCCGTTCCTCACTCGTCGGCACCTTGTTTTTCACCAAAGCCCTTAAAAGGGGAAAGTGTTGGGGTGTAGAGACGCGGCGACAATGAGCCACCTGTTCGGTTGTTAGGGAACAGGGGGGTTTGAACACCTGTGACGAGCGAAAATTTGATTTGAAGTCTCTGAATTTGTTCATCGAGAAAAACAACCAGATTCTTTATTGAGTCCCCCAAATTTATTTTTGGGGGCTTTCCTCACCCCGTACCGCCTACACCCCCAGAAAAGGGAGAAAAGCAGGTCTTGACACGCTTTCTTCTGAGGCTGGCTTGATGCATCCTGGAAGTTGTTAACAAACGTTCAGTTTAATAATCTAAATCTAGATGTGACAATATTTAAACATAAATTAAGTAATTAGAAAAACTTGTGTTCACACGGAAGATCCAATATTTCCGGTACTTTTAGATACGCTTGATCATGTTGAGATGTCTGTGACACAACATCATTTTTAAATCATCCAATTTCAGATTAGTGTTCTCCAATACGAAATACTGTGCGCTTTGATATAGTTACGCTGTTTCCTGACTGTTTTACCTCTGTTCTCAATTCCGGGCTGATAAGTAAGGCTCTAGCAAAGCAGATTGCCTCTGTGCATCTGATTAATCCACGGGACTTTACCACCGATAAGCACCGGAAAGTCGATGATGAACCTTACGGCGGCGGTGTGGGAATGCTGATGAAGCCAGAACCTATCTTTGCCGCTGTGGAGTCGCTGCCGATTTTATGCCGCAGAGAGGTGATTTTGATGAGCCCCCAAGGTCAAACGATGAATCAGCCGCTGTTGCGAGAATTAGCGACGAATTATGACCAGTTGGTCGTCATTTGTGGTCATTACGAAGGAGTGGATGAGCGAGTGCTGCATTTAGTTGACCGTGAGGTATCTTTGGGCGATTTTATTCTCACTGGTGGGGAAATTCCAGCAATGGCATTAATGAATGGTGTAGTGCGCCTCCTACCGGGAACTGTCAGTAAAGTTGAGTCCCTAACCGCAGAAAGCTTTGAAGAGGGGTTGTTGGACTATCCCCAGTATACCCGTCCAGCAACATTTCGCGACTGGAAAGTTCCTGATGTCCTACTTTCTGGGAATCACGCCGAAATTGCTAAGTGGCGCTACGAACAACAAATTACAAGAACACGCCTGCGCCGTCCTGATTTGCTCAAAAGTTGGGAGGAGAGTAAGCGGGGGAGTAGGGGAGCAGGGGAGCAGGGGAGCAAGGGAGCAGGGGAGCAAGGGAAAAATTACAAATCCTAACACTTGCTTGGTTCTCTACTTGATCCTTGACTTGTGAGCCACAACTAATGACTAATGACTAATGACTAATGACTAATAACCAAAAAATGAATATTCGTATTGGTAACGGCTACGATATCCACCGCTTGGTGAGCGATCGCCCCCTAATTTTGGGCGGAGTCAATATTCCCCACTCCTTGGGTTTGCTAGGACACAGCGATGCTGATGTTCTAACACACGCGATTATGGATGCTATGCTAGGGGCGCTTTCCTTGGGGGACATTGGACATTATTTTCCTCCCACAGATCCCCAATGGGCAGGAGCAGATAGTTTGGTACTGTTAAGCAAAGTCTATCAGTTGGTTCAAGAACGTGGTTGGCAAATAGGTAATATTGACTCGGTGGTTGTAGCAGAACGTCCAAAATTGAAACCCCATATTGAGAAGATGCGGGAAAAAATAGCGGGAGTTTTACAAATACAGCCGAATCAAGTTGGCGTCAAAGCCACCACCAACGAAAAATTAGGTCCAGTTGGACGCGAGGAAGGTATTAGTGCTTACGCTGTTGTTTTGCTAACGCAGGAATAAATTTCCAAGTATGGTGGGCGCTGTCCAAGATTCCCGACTTCGCCGAAGTTGTCGGGAATCTTGTTATCCATGAATGATTTAGGATTGATATACGATGGAAATCAATGGTTGATAGCAGCAAACAAAACATAACTTGGTGGGAAATTACAGCCATGCAAGCTATAAATTTAGAAGACATAGACCGTCCAGATTTTGTTGCCTTATACCAATTCTGTATGAAGATGCGCCGCCTTAATTAATACCCCCCTGTAGTCCCCCCGATGCCTTGGGGGGACGGCGTTAGCCGGGGGTAAATATATTGCAGCTTCACAAAGAAACGGTATTAGATAAAGAAGGGCAAGTTATTCTGATAGCTGAAGTCAAAGGTTTTTCCTTGAATTTTACAGATGAAAAAACTAAAAAATATGCAATTTTGCGACTGATTGATTACTTGCAACTAGCAAGAACTCTAATTCTTTACGTCATGCTTGTTGATGTGGAGAACATTCTGATTTTTCAATGGGACGGGAAGAATTTGTCAGAACCTATTTTCTGCCTTAATACTGCTAACGTGCTAAGTCATTATGAACCAGATTTTAGCAAAAAAAAATATTTTATCTTTACCTTACAGGATTGACAGAAGCTTGGCTGCGTGACTTAGCTTATCATTGGAAATCAGAAATATCGCCAGCATCTAAAGAGATGGCAAAAATTGGATTGTTGCAGTTATTAGAAGAGGGAACCACTCAAGCTTATTAATAATAAACGGTGATACTTTACGTTGAGACAAATTTTTTGATGAGCATTGCTAAAGGGCAAGATTGTCAAGCAGAAGACTTACTGAAAAATACGCCGACATCAGTCCGTTTAGCAGTGCCAAGTATTTGTTATGTAGAAGCTCTTACGACATGGGAGCAAGAGGAGAAATACAGTAAAGACTTCCTGAGACGAGTAGACATCCAAATCAATGAGGCAGCACGAGATAAAACTTCACAAAATGCACAATTACTTCGTACTCTGCTAGACCAAGCCAGAGTTAGCTTTAATAAACGAACAAATGACATTGAGCAACTTTTTTATTCAGCCTTTAACCAGCTTTCTAGCAAGGCAGAAATGATTACATTAAATACAGGCATCCTTCAGGAAAATTTAAATAGACCTATTCTAGAAAAACACGTTATAGACAAACTCATTTTGGAGTGCATAGTTCACCACGCACGCTTGCATCCTAATGAAACTAAAGTATTTTTAAGTAGCAATTCTAAAGAATTCGGCAAGCGGGAAGTGACAGAAGTTTTACAAGATACTGGTGTTCAGTATTTCAGCAACACCCAGAACTTGGTTGGCTACAGTCTCAGTCTAATTGAGTCTGCTGCATATTAATTTACACAGCGTTGGTGTGAAAAACTGCTTTGGCAGCACTAGAATATACTTCAATTGGCTACAATATTAGCCTTGTTACTTAAGTATAAAGTTAATATTTATGAATACTGGCATTTTTAAACAAATTTTTCGACGTAGTTGGATTTTGGCTTTACTGGGTATTTGGGTAACGTTAGCACTCAATGGCTGCAATCCCAGTCAGTTTAAAAGTCAAGCTGCTCAAGTCCCGCAATTGGTACGTAGCATGCTCAGTGACCCACAAACCTTTAACTACCCACTCAATCAAGATGCATCAACAACAACCCTTCTTGGATTACTTTTTGACGGGTTAATCACCCAAAACCTAATAACTGGTAAAGTCGAGCCAGTCCTAGCCGAATCCTGGCAAATTTCTGATGACAAACTACGGATTGTTTTTACTCTGCGCGAGGGTTTGAAATGGTCTGATGGACAGCCACTTACAGTAGATGATGTAGTCTTTAGTTACAATGACATTTACCTCAATGAAGCGATTCCTACAGATGCCAGGGACACCTTGAGGATTGGTGAAAGTGGAAAGCTACCTACTGTACGAAAAGTAGATGAACGTCGGGTTGAGTTTAGCGTACCGGAACCTTTTAGACCTTTCCTACTGAATACAGGTTATCCGATTTTGCCTGCCCATGCGCTGCAAAAATCGGTAAAGACTAAAGATACAGAGGGGAAGCCGACCTTTCTAGCAAAGTGGCGCATCGATACTCCTCCAGACCAAATTATTGTCAACGGTCCTTACAAGCTAGAGCGTTACGAAACCAGCCAGCGTGTCGTGCTCCGGCGCAACCCCTACTACTGGCGTAAGGATGATAAAGGCAATTCCCAGCCTTATATTGAACGCATGATTTGGCAAATTGTGGAATCAACAGATACTTCCTTGGTGCAATTTCGTTCTGGCAGCTTGGATTCTGTGGGGGTATCGCCAGAATTCTTTTCTTTGCTGAAGCGGCAAGAAAAACAAGGTAAGTTCACAATTTACAATGGTGGTCCTGCTGCTGGTACGAATTTTGTTTGGTTCAATCTAAATAAAGGTAAAAGGAACGGCAAGCCGCTCGTCAATCCCGTAAAGTCGCGTTGGTTCAATACTGTAGAATTTCGGCAGGCTATAGCTTATGCAATTGACCGCCAAACGATGATTAACAATACTTTTCGTGGTTTGGGAGAACTGCAAAATTCTCCAATTTCTGTGCAAAGCCCCTATTACCTTTCGGCTAAAGAAGGGCTGAAAGTTTACGATTACAATCCACAAAAGGCGAAGGAACTGCTACTGAAAGCAGGATTTAAGTATAACGACAGAGGTGAGCTACTAGATGCTGAGGGGAACCGCGTCCGCTTCACTTTGGTCACCAATGCAGGAAATAAAATCCGTGAGGCACTAGGATCGCAAATTAAACAAGACTTGAGCAAAATCGGTATTCAAGTCGATTTTACCCCATTAGCATGGAGTGCTTTCACAGACAAAGTTTCTAACACCTTGGACTGGGAAGCTGCTCTGATGGGACTTACTGGCGGGTTAGAACCGAATGATGGTGCTAATGTCTGGGCACCAGAAGGTGGATTACATATGTTTAATCAGAAACCCCAACCAGGACAAAAGCCCATTCAAGGTTGGGAGGTGGCTCCTTGGGAAGCGGAAATTGCGAAGCTCTACATCCAAGCCGCACGGGAGTTTGACGAAGCTAAGGTTAAAGCGATTTATGCTGAAACTCAGCAGATTACCCAGGAATATTTACCGTTTATTTACCTAGTGAACGCCTATTCATTGGCGGCGGTGCGCGATCGCGTTGAAGGCATTCAATACTCTGCCCTTGGCGGCCCATTCTGGAACATTCATGAAATCAAAGTAACGGATTAGTCAATAGTCGTATAGTAGTAGGTTGGGTAACGCTTGCGCTATACCCAATCTACTGCTTTGTTAATTGCCATATGTCGTACAAGCTGGACACTCAGGTGTATGATGCGAAGAGATTAGTGTTTCACTCTCATCATGTTTGCCCTCTTACCTTTTCGTCGCCGCTGGTTTTCCATTGTACTGATATTAACTCTATGGCTCAGTTGTCAGTTAATTTTCACCAGCTGCAACCCAGCCAAATTCAAGACTAATGCGGCGCAAGTCTCCCAATGGGTAACAGGTACTATTGGTGACCCAAAAACCTTTAACTATGCCTTCAATCAAGAGTATCCTCACGTTTTTTTGTTTACGGCTGAAGGACTGACAACCCTTAACGCTATGACAGGCAAAATTGAGCCAGCCTTAGCTGAATCATGGAATATTTCTGATGATAAAAAGCGCATGACTTTTACCCTACGCGAGGGTTTGAAATGGTCTGATGGCGAACCACTAACTGCTGATGATGTCATCTTTACTTATCAAGATATTATTTTTAACCCAAAAATTCCTACTGATTGGAAAGATGGGGTTAAAGTTGGTTCGAGTGGAGCTTTTCCAAAAATAAGAAAAATAGACAATCGCCAAGTTGAATTTATTTTTCCTGAACCGTTTTCACCTTTTCTCTACTCAACGACTGGAGGGTCAACAAATTCAATTGCTATCTTGCCAAAACATGCTTTAGAAGAATCTCTCAAATCTCAGGATGCAAATGGGAATCCTCAATTTCTCTCGACTTGGGGAACAGGTACCGAACCTGCAAAAATTATTGTTAATGGTCCTTACAAAATAGAAAGTTATGCTCCCAGTCAACGTGTGGTATTTCGGCGCAATCCTTATTACTGGCGCAAAGATAGCCAAGGTAATCAATTGCCTTATACTGAGCGAATTGTTTGGCAAATTATTGAATCGACTGATACGATGATTCTACAATTTCGCTCTGGTGGACTAGATACAGTTCTTGTGAGTCCTGAAAATTTTTCGTTGCTCAAGCGTGAAGAAAAACGGGGAAAATTTACTATCTACAATGGAGGGGCAGAATTTACGACAACTTTTATTTCCTTCAATTTAAATAAAGGTCGCCGGCAAAACGGACAGCCTCTTATTAATCCGGTTAAATCTCGTTGGTTTAATACGTTAGCATTTCGGCAAGCAGTTGCTCATGCTATCAATAGAAAAGCAATTTTGACTAACGTCTTTCGGGGAATTGGTACGCTACAAGATTCACCAATTGAGCCTCAAAGCCCCTTTTATACTCCTTTAAGGAAAGGAGTGAAAGTATATGATTACAATCCAGAAAAAGCTAAAGAATTATTATTAAATGCAGGTTTTAAATATAATGCTAGGAACGAATTGTTAGATGCTGATGGTAATCGCGTACGTTTCACTCTGTTAACTAATGTTGAAAATAAAACCCGTGTGACAATGGGTTCACAAATCAAGCAAGATTTAAGTAGAATTGGTATTCAAGCTGATTTTAACCCAATGACTTTTAATACCCTCACAGATAAGCTGACTAATACCTTCGATTGGGAAAGTTACATAGGAGGCTTTGTTGGAGGACCAGAACCACATGATGGAGCAAATATCTGGACACCTGATGGTGGATTGCACGTCTTTAACCAAAAATCACAACCAGGACGAGAACCGCTCATTGGTAGAGAAGTCCCAGACTGGGAGGCAGAAATTGGTCGTCTTTATGTAAAAGCAGCGCAAGAGTTTGACCAACAGAAGCGCAAAGAAATTTACGCCCAAACGCAACGCCTCGCACAGGAATATTTACCTTTCGTTTACTTGGTGAATCCTTTATCATTAGCAGCGATACGCGATCGCCTAGAAAATGTCAAATTCTCTGCTATGGGTTCTCAAAGAGGAGCGTTGTGGAACAAGTATGAAATTAAAGTCGCACAATAGTTATTAGTTATTAGTCATTTATTACCAAGGATAAAGGACTGCTAAACAAAGAACAAGCGACAAAGGAAAACAGACAAATGACAGATGAGAAATCTTTGCGATCGCTCTTAGAAACCGTTGCCAATGGTAACATCACCCCAGATGCAGCATTAGAAAAACTCAAAAATTTAGCTTATGAACCTGTCGGCGAGTTTGCCAAAATTGACCATCATCGCGCCTTAAGAACTGGCTTCCCAGAAGTCATTTGGGGACCTGGCAAAACTTCTGATCAAATTGCTCAAATTATGGAAGCTATGCGCCAACGCAACCCAGTGGTGATGGCAACACGCATAGAACCAGACGTTTTTGCTGCACTGGAAACAAAAGTTCAAGGTTTGTGCTACTACGACTCGGCGCGAATTTGTGCCATTACACCGCCTACCATTGAACCACAGTATCTTGGCACGATTGGGATTCTTTCTGCTGGCACTGCTGATTTACCTGTTGCTGAGGAAGCTGCTGTCACCGCAGAACTTTCTGGTTTCCGGGTGCAGCGGCTTTGGGATGTGGGAGTTGCAGGAATTCACCGCTTGCTCAATAACCGCCACGTCATCGAATCAGCATCGGTGTTGATTGTTGTAGCAGGGATGGAAGGCGCTTTACCCAGCGTGGTTGCAGGTTTGGCGGATTGTCCTGTGATCGCTGTTCCTACCAGCATTGGTTACGGCGCAAGTTTTGGGGGTTTAGCACCACTCTTGACAATGCTCAACTCTTGTGCTGCTGGTGTGGGTGTGGTGAATATTGATAATGGCTTTGGCGCAGCAGTTCTAGCAGGGCAAATTTTGCGAACGGCTTATAAATTAAGCAAATAAGATTTTATCCACGCTATTTGTGGAAGAATCTGCCACTTTCACTATTTGGTGAGATAACCACCTGTTGCATCGATATCGGTGCCGACCATAATCGTAGCATCATCGGAAGACAACCACATGACAACTCGTGCCATCTCTTCTGCCGTTGCCAGTCTGTTGATGGGATAATCTTTAGCAGTGGCTTGGGTCGTCGTACCCCAAGAACTCAACGCTCGACGCAACATAGGCGTGTCAACCGCACCGGGAGAAAAGGAGTTGACACGAATATTTTTACCCGTGAGTTCCATAGCTGCAGTTCTTGTGAGGGACATGATTCCAGCCTTGCTCGCCCCGTAAGGCGCAATGTTTGGAAATCCCTGGTGTCCGCCGACTGAAGCTGTGTTGACAATGATACCGCCACCTTGCCGCTGCATGACAGGAATCTCATACTTCATGGAAAGAAAAACGCCTGTCGCATTAGTTGCTATGACATTATTCCACTCCTCCAAGGACAATTCGGCGATCGCCTTTGGTGGAGCTTCTATCCCAGCGTTATTAAAGGCAATGTCAATGCGACCGTACTTTTGGACACAGCCATTAATGAAATTCCTGACATCGGTTTCTTTTCTGACATCCGCTTGCATATAAGTGGCTTCACCGCCAAAAGCTTGATTTTCAAGAACATTCGCTTCGCCAAGATTCGTGCGACGACCACAAAAGAACACTTTGGCTCCTTCTTTGGCAAAAGCGTAAGCAGTAGTTTTGCCGATGCCTGATGTTGCTCCGGTAATCAGTACAACCTTGTCTTTGAATCTACCGTTAGAATTTACCTTACCGCTTTCTGGTTCTACTGGTTTTTGGGTATTGGCAAAAGCACTTTGAGCTGTTGCTGTTGCTGCTAGTCCTACGACACCTGCGCCAATCATTTTGCGCCGCGTCATCGGAGAATTTTTTCTTTTTCCACTGTCCCCTGATTGTTGGTTCTTATCTTTTGTGTTGCTCATCGCTTTCCTACAGCTGATTTCTCCTTGGTTCCTCAATCGGTAGCAATCATACAGAACTCGGGCTCTTGCTGTCTTGCCAATTCTTGCGTTGAATGTCGTAATCTTACGAAATTACGTTGGCAATGCATGATCAAGATTTTTGGTATGGATGGCTAATTTCTGGTTTCTTCTCGATACGCTTTTGGCGTTGTTCCCATGAACCGCCGAAATACTGCTGTGAAGTGACTAGGATTTTGGAATCCCACGCGATCGCAAACTTCGATAATAGGTAACTTATTCTCAGCTAGTAGTGCCTTAGCACGTTCAACCCGGCAATGAATCACGTACTGATAAGGAGACAAACCAGTTGAGCGTTTGAACAAGGTGACAAAGTAATTTGGACTCAAATTAACAACGGCGGCGAGTTCAGCCAAGGACAAATCTTGCGACAAATGTTCATTGATATACTCGATGACTTCTTGCAATTTGGACGGCGGCAGATTATTGGTGTAATTTTTAATAGTTGGTGGAGATGCGGAATAATGTTTCAGGAGGTGAACCGCTAGCGTAGTCGCCATTGATTCAGCGTAGAGACGACTTATAGTTCCCTCGGCTTTGACTTCTCTGAGCAGTGCTAACCCTATCTGTTGCAAGAGTGGGTCGCGGATTCTCAGATGTGGAATAATTTCAATGCGGTTGGCTTCGGGCGATCGCTCTGTGGCTCTTACAACCAATTCTGGCTCAAGGCGTATAGCTATATATTCGGCTTTTCCATACCAACGCTCCCAGTTGAGCTGGTGAGCAGGCAGAATACTTAGGTCGCCACTCACAGAATACCCGCTTTGGAAGCGTCCATTCACCACATTTTCTACCTTAATAGGAGGTCCAGTTTGAATGGCAATGAGATCTTGTGGCAAGCAATGCTCAGGAATTTCAAACGGCGGTTGAGAATGGTGTTCTACGATAATGCCCTTCCATGCTTGGGGCTGACTCGCAAGAATAGGCTGGTTGGGTAGGATATCTGGTACGACTATCTCTGGGAGAGCAGAAGTTTTAGGCTTATCTTCAAACATGATTTTCAACTCTCCCTATTAGCTGTCAAAGTAAGTTGATATATAGGGCAGTCAATCCGTCCAGGGCTTGACAACTATACTATTGACTGAGGATAAGCCATACTGACTCACGCTAAATCTTTTTCTAAAACTCTATTTTTGAACAGTTCAATAAACTATTAATTTGAGATTCATTTCAGCTATTCATCAAGTAGATACAAAATTTTGTTCTTGGAACAAATTCCCTGTGGGAGAGTCAATTTAATTGAAAAGTTTCTTTTTTTATGACTCCCTTATTGCTACAAGATTACCTATCTTCTTCCTTTCTTCCTTCGTGCCTATTTCCAGAGGGTACCCTGCTTTGAACGTGGTTCATTTAATCGGTATTCTTATAGCGGCAAAGGAGTAGATAATTACTAAAAATATTGCCATTTACAGTGCTTCTTCTATGATTAGACCACTAACATTTGGCTTTTTTTGCCTATAAAAGCTTATAAAATCGACCTTTGAGATATCTTATTAATACCTACCTTACAGAAAATCGCTGTAAGCATAGCTAATCAAGAAATAGAATTTGTCATGTTTTATGAGTTAATTTTAGGAGATTTAAATGATTAGAGATAATTTACGAAAACAACGGCTTATCATTCTAAACTCATCTTTGTTCATAAGTATTTTATTAATTCTAGTTAGAAGTTTATTTTTACCTCATTCTTTGAACTATACACTCTTGTATTCTATATTATCTATTAGTTTAAAACATAGTCTGTTCACTCCAACTGTTTATTTTCTATGTTTATTAATAGTTTTTATCATTATTTCTATTTTTTCAGTTCAGTATTTTTTACAAAATTTTCAACGCAATCAATATAAATCGATAGTTCTTTTACTGATAACTCTACTTACTTTTATAAGTTTGTGGTTAGCTCAATATCCTATTATCCTACCAGATTTTTATTCTCTTTTACGAGAGCGTGAAGCAGTAGTTGCCATGATAAAATCTGGGGATTTACAACCAAATGAATCCCAAAGAATAAAGTTAGATAATCATATTCGATACAAAGTTTACCAGATGCAATTACCACCTCAGTATGCACATCTTTCTAAAAGTGGTGAAAGAGGTGGAGAAATCAATATTGTAGCTGATCAAGATAAGAAAGCTAAAATAATTGTTTTCTTTACCAGTGTTGGTAAGTTTAAAGGAGAACCAAATTACACAGCTTGGATGTATAGATTCGATACTGGGACATCCATCGAAAATCACATATTTGGAGTGAAAAATTTAACTTATTTTGTTTGGCTCTTAGATTCTTTCAAAATCAATCAGAACTGGTTTTGGGTGGATGTCATTGAAGATTAACGTTAATTATTTCATAATTCATAATTTGGCATTCATAATTTTCGCACACCATGACAGAACAACAAACTTGGAGTCAACGATTTGAATCAGCACTCCATCCTGCAATAGCTCGCTTTAATGCTAGTATTAATTTTGACATTCAATTAATAGAGTACGACCTTACAGGCTCTCAAGCTCATGCCAAAATGCTGGCTCACACTGGGATCATTTCTCAAGCAGAAGGAGAGCAACTCGTTGCGGGTTTAGAGCAAATTCGTCAAGAATATCGCCAAGGCAAATTTCACCCAGGTATCGAAGCGGAAGACGTGCATTTTGCCGTTGAGCGGCGTCTTGTGGAAATTGTCGGGGATTTAGGTAAAAAGTTACACACTGCTCGTTCCCGCAATGACCAAGTAGGTACTGATACCAGACTTTACCTACGCGACCAAATTCAACAAATCCGCAACCAATTGCGAGAATTTCAACTAGTTTTACTAGATATCGCTGAACAACACGTTGAAACACTGATTCCTGGTTATACGCATCTGCAACGCGCCCAACCTCTGAGTTTAGCTCACCACTTGCTGGCATACTTTCATATGGCGCAACGTGACTGGGAACGTTTAGCAGATGTTTCTCGCCGAGTGAATATCTCACCGTTGGGGTGTGGGGCTTTGGCTGGAACAACTTTCCCCATAGATCGTCACTATACAGCCCAACTTTTGGATTTTGAGGGAGTTTATGCAAACAGCCTGGACGGAGTGAGCGATCGCGATTTTGCGATCGAATTTCTCTGTGCTGCCAGTCTCATTATGGTTCACCTCAGTCGTCTTTCAGAAGAGGTGATTCTTTGGGCGTCAGAGGAATTTCGCTTTGTCACCCTCAAAGATAGTTGCGCTACTGGTTCTAGCATTATGCCCCAAAAGAAAAACCCCGACGTACCGGAACTCGTGCGGGGGAAAACAGGACGTGTATTTGGTCATCTCCAGGCAATGTTAGTCATGATGAAGGGGCTACCCTTGGCGTACAACAAAGACCTGCAAGAGGACAAGGAAGGTTTATTTGACAGTGTCAATACTGTTAAAGCTTGTTTGCAAGCAATGACGATCTTACTCCAAGAAGGTTTGGAATTTCGTAAAGCGCGCTTAGAACAAGCAGTGACAGAAGACTTCTCTAACGCTACCGATGTAGCAGATTATCTTGCCGCACGCGGTGTACCTTTCCGGGAAGCATACAATCTTGTGGGCAAAGTGGTAAAAACTAGTATTGCCGCCGGGAAACTCCTCAAAGATCTGAGCTTGGAGGAGTGGAAGCAACTGCATCCAGCATTTGCAGCAGACATTTACGAGGCGATATCGCCTCGGCAAGTCGTTGCTGCTCGTAATAGCTATGGTGGCACAGGTTTTGCCCAAGTTAGGCAAGCACTTGTTGCCGCCCGCGCTCAAATTACCGCTGAATAATGAATCAGGGCGTACAAATGTACGCCCTGATACCCGAAAGAGCTATAGGGCAAAAAACATTTCAACTGGGAACTTATTCAGCATCAATTGCTGCTGCGCCCTCATCTTCTTCGCTCTTCGGCGGTCGTTGTTGGAACCTTCTTTGGAAACGCCCTGTTGTGGTTCGTTTACGAAACTTTCGGGCGTATGCCTGGTTCCGTAGCGCCTTTTCTTTTTTTGGATTGCGGCGCTTAGCCATGTTCACCTCATGAATAAACAACAAAAAAACTGCCTCTAGGCTCAATTTAGGCAATAACACTTATTAGTATGACTTATGCAATTTTAGCCTAGTTCTGCAAGTTACATACTTTCAGACGGTCAACAATAGTAGCACATTTATTTTTTTGATGTCAATTGCTCTCTCGAATGATCACTCTGCTTACAATGAGTAGTTGTGCGTATCGCGAATGCCCAAATTCTTAACCAAGCCAATTTGAGAGCTAACCATAACCCTGCCTTAGTATTGTAGTTATTAGGGAAAGCTGCTCCTTGATCAAGAGAAATTGTGATGAAAAAATTGTAGAAAAGTAAAAATACAAATTATAGTTGCGGAACTGATTTGAGTTTTCAATTTAACTGATTGAATTTTTTTATTTATCTGATGAATTTGTATCAAAAAACAGATTTTACTGCTGGTGACAGCAAGTATAATGCTTTTGCTATAAGCTAAAAATTACATCGACTCCGAATTATATGTATATATACATACACTGTTTTTCTTGTCAGCAAATGGTAGAATTAATTTAAATTCTACGTTAAATCGTTAGAATAATACCCCAAACCACGAGCATTGTTGTACAACATACAACTCAGCATTACAGTTGAGAAAGTGTGAGTGGTGGGGGAACTCTACACTACAAGGCAGACATTTGAAAATTGAACGTTCTTGCTTTTTTTGGTGTGACTGTTCAGTCCACACGTAACTTATGGCGTATTGGACAAACCGTACTGGGCATTATCTTCCGTCATCCCATCCCAGGCACGAGTATTATCCCTATTTTGCCAGATGGTCGAATTGTGCTCATCCGCAGGCGTGACAATGGTCTGTGGGCATTACCTGGGGGTATGGTGGACTGGGGAGAAGATGTTCCCAATGCTGTCCAACGAGAGTTGATGGAGGAAACCGGACTAGAACTGGTGAAAATTCGGCGTTTAGTTGGTGTTTACTCCGCACCAGACCGCGATCCTAGAATTCATTCCATTTGTATTGTAGTTGAAGCAGAAGTGCGGGGAAAAATGGAAATTCAAGATACTTTGGAAGTGATGGAAATCCAAGCTTTTCCACTCAATTCCCTACCTCCAGGACAGATGTCTCACGACCATAATCGCCAGTTGCAAGACTATCTAGATGGCTTGACAACATTGGCATAATGCGATTTTAGATTTTGGATTTTGGATTAAGACTGGTTAGTGGTTAGTGGTTAGTAGAACAACTAACAAATGTAGAGACGCGCTGAATGAAACCGTCTCTACAACTACCAACTTATAATTAACAGCTAACAATTCCCAATCCAAATTCTGCTAAAAATAACTCTTATATTAAATAATTAAATAATATGGATTATCCATTCCGTAATTCCCGGATAAAGCTCTCTCAAGGGATACTTTTTTGGCGTGAAATTGGTGAAGGAACCTCTTTAGTTTTCTTACATGGTGCTTGGAATGACAGTAGCCAGTGGGTATCTGTTATGGAGATGCTGTCGCGGGATTTCCATTGCTTTGCTCCAGATTTATTTGGATTTGGTGAGTCAGAGTTTCCGAATGTCCACTATTCAATTGATTTGCAAATTGAGTGTTTGGCTCAATTCCTACACGCTGTGAAGCAACAAAGGGTGTATTTAATTGGAGATTCGCTTGGGGGTTGGATTGCTGCTAGCTATGCTTTGAAGTATCCAGAACAAATTAATGGTTTGGTACTACTAGCGCCAGAGGGTGTAGAGATAGAAGGACAAAAACAGCGATTGCAGAGAATGCAGCGGATACTGAAACGTCCACCACTGGTGTTTCAATTGTTGCGACTTCTTCGTCCGATCACCAAAATCTTTGGTTTGAATGAACAAATTGAACAGGATTGGCATTTTCATCAGGTGATGCAGCAATATCCCACAGCCAGCGAGCTCCTCTTTGAGCGCAAGCATCCAGAAATTAAGGCAGAATTGGTGGATGACCAATTATCATTCATCACAGTCCCAGTTCTCATTCTACAAGGTGGAAAAGACTCCTCAGAAGCTATAGCCATGAGTCGGGCTTATGCTCAATATATTCCTCAAGCACAGTTGAAAACAATTGCTCACGGAGGAAATGATTTACCACAGTCCTGCGCTGGAGTTGTGGCTGGGGATATTCGCGACTTTATCAAGCGATGAACTACCCCGCCGGGAGGCGCGGACGGGGTTTCACCCGACTCCGCTGAGTCTGGGGCTTAGAAATTTATAAAGTTTTACTAGACACACTCCAGCTACTTTTTCCCTCAATAGTGACCTATTGGTTAGATCTTTAGTCTATATGTCCACTTGGACAATTTTTTTCAATCTGAGTGCCACTTTCGGAACAGATGTTTTAGCTGAAAATACCTTGCTCCAACAGATAGTATTTCTGATCATGTTCTTGGTTGAAGGAATAGGCTTCGCTACGGAAACCCTAACTGGGAACTTTAAAGGTCAAGAAGCTAACGATCAGTTATTACCCCTATTGCAGATTTCGCTCTTAACTAGCTTAGGAGCAGCAGTTGTTGCTGCTTGCGCGTGGATTCTGTTACCTGAGACTGTTTTTGGGCTATTAACCAATCATGCCGAAGTTATAGAGCCACTTAAACGCTATATTCCTTGGTTATTTCTGGTCTTGAGTTGTTTTTCAATTCCTTGGATTGTGGAGGGTTATTTTGCGGGATTAGCAAAAGGGCAATCGCTACGTAACGCTGCCTAAGTAGCAACTTTCTTGGGATTTGCACCTGTGGCGGTTTGGGCGTGGTCGGCTCACAGTAACCATCTTTTGTGGTTGGCGACATCAGCGTTTATGGCAACAAGAGTCGTGGTACTTGGAGTCCAGTTGCCACAGACGTTTGAAACTAATTCAACAGCCGTTAGTCAATTGCCCGAGCTATAGAGATCGCGAAGCGCGATTGCGTGGCGATCGCACCAAAAAAGTAGAGTTATAAATATTACATATTTCAACTGTAGCTTTTCTTATCGGCATATACCACGCCGTAGGGGCACAGCAAAGCTTCGTGCCCCTACAATTGACGTGTCTTATACAAGGGTTGAAAACGGCTATAAGTATCTTCATTTATCCCTATTTTTCATAAATTTTTCATCGACTTTAAGAAAAATTACTGAAAATTTGTTTGATTTTTAGTGTTTTTCAGTCCAAAAATATACAAAAAATTCGTATTTGACTTTTTTTTATAAAAATACCTAAAAAATATATATTTATTCTAAGTAGTATTATACGATGCAGACACTAATAGGGTTGCAAATGTCAAGGACATTACTAACCTACGTAAGATCAATGAGGACGTTTGTAATTTTTGCGCAAAATATTTCACAACTCTCTTTAATATACGTAATAAATACACTTTCTATGTGTTTATAAATATACTGATGTGCGTAAATGAGAGTCATGCAAACCCAAGCCAGCTTGGAGCAGCAAAGATGTCAGTTGTGAGCTAATTGCCCTTGGAGCATAGGAGAATATTTTTTGGATATATGATATCTACGTAGCAAATATTAAGTATTAGCTTTACAAAAACAATAATAATACTTTATTAAGAATTTACACTTAAGTTTTTTTATATCTACCTATAGGCACTATGGGCAATAGATTACAAAGCTCAAAAATCAAGCTAAATGATTAATTTTTCTCCATTACCAGATTGTTTTTACTAATCATCCAGGGGATACATGGAAATAAAAAAATTATCTATGGCTGTTGCAGGAGCGGCATTTATCGCTCTCTTAACTGAAGGCACAGCGCCAGTTCAAGCTGCTCTATTAGACTTCAGCTTTACGACTGAAAGCGGCGCAACAGGTTCGTTTACCTTGGAAACGGACACTCCCCCCTCTGGTGAGCCGGGTATATTTGGACCTGGGATTACAGGAATTTCATATCCTAATGCTGTCTCTAATTTCTCTGTTTCTGCACCGTATATAAATTTGAGCAACGTCACTACTGACTTTAATGTTGTCCCATCTATTACTTCTGATTTTATAGGTTTTCCTGCTAATTTGGGGGTTCTTAGCGGTGTTAGTTATCCACCCGGATGCATAACAGCACCAGGCTTCACCTGTTTATTTGACGTTGCGGTACTTTACTCAGGAAATCTTTCAGAACTTCCCGTACTTTCTGACAATCCACTTTCCTACTCTAGAGGTGCTGGTATTAGATTCTATAATCCCACAACTCAAGAGCGGCTGCTCACTGACGATATTACCAATTTTCAAGTTGTCCGTAAACAACCTGTGCCTGAGTCAGGCTCTAGCTTGAGTTTATTAGCTTTTGGTATTGCAAGCGTAGGTTTACTACTGAAACGCAATTCCGACAGAACAGGTAAGGCTAAACAAGCTTTAATTCATAGCTCATAGTTTTTTGCCGCATTCCCCAAAAAATCAAATTCGCTTACATAATCAAATGCGCTGCAATTTCAGGGAATTGGGATTGCAAATAGTTTACTAGTAAGGTGCGATCGCATGATTGAGGAAATATTTATGGATATGAAAAGGTTATCTATGGCTGTTGCAGGAGCAGCGTTTATAACTTTGGGAACTGTAGCTGTAAATCCAGCTCAAGCTGCTCTACTTGACTTTAGCTTAAAGAGTCAAAGTGGTGCAACAGGAACATTTACCTTAGATACAGACACTCCCCCCTCTGGTGAGCCAGCTTTAGGACTTGGACCAGACAATCCAGGGATTTTATACCCCAATGCTGTTTCTAACTTCTCTTTTTCATCACCACAGCTTCAGGTGAGCGGTGAAACTGCTGACTGGGAAGTTATCCCATCTATTTTTCTTGGTCCTCCTGGTAGTCCGGTTCTTGCTGGTGTTGATGATCCAGCTGGGTGTGCAAGGGGAACTAATTTCACCTGTGTCATTAATATTGGTGTAGGCTACGCAGGAAACCTTCCAAAACTTTCCGATGATCCTAATTCCTACCCTTCCGACCGTATAGGTCTTGGTGTTATGTTAATTGACCCCATAACACGGGAGTCGGTTGGAATTGAGGAATTTACCCAATTTCAAGTTGTCCGTAAGCAAGTTGTCCCTGAATCACACTCTGGCTTAGGTGTATTAGCTTTTGGTATTGCAAGCGTAGGTTTACTACTCAAACGCAATTCGGACAGAAAGAAGCAGGTAGTTATCTAAAAAAATAGCGATGGGCTACGCCCCGCCTTCTTGCAATCGCATTCCCCAAAATATCAAATTCTGTTCCACACTTAAACGCGCTGCAATCTCCAGATACTGCGATCGCATATAGTTTACCAGCAAAGTGCGATTGCGCTCTTCGCAGTGCCCAAAGGGCAATCACATGATTAAGGAAATATGTATGGAGATCAAAAGCTTATCTATAACTGTTGCAGGAGCGGCATTTAGCGCTGTCTTAACTCTAGCCATAGCTCCAGTTCAAGCTGCCCCGCTAGACTTTAACTTTACTACTGAAAGGGGTGCAACAGGTTCTTTTACCCTAGAAACGGACACTCCTCCCTCTGGTGATCCAGCCTTATTAAGGATGGGGGTTACAGGAATTTCATACCCTAATGCTGTCTCTAACTTCTCTTTTTCAGCGCCCTATATAAATTTGAGCAGCGTTACAACTGACTTTAATGTCGTCCCATCCTTGACTTCTGATTTTATTGGTCTTCCTGCTAATTTAGGGGTTGTTAGCGCTGTTAGTTATCCAGCAGGATGCATAACAGCACCAGGTTTAACCTGTTTATTTGATATTTCTGTACTCTACTCAGGCAACCTTTCAGAATTGCCCAAACTTTCCGATAACCCCAATTCCTACTCTATAGGACTTGGTGTTGATTTCTACGATCCCACAACTCGAGAGCGTCTGCATGACGATATTACCAATCTTCAAGTTGTCCGTAAGCAACCTGTCCCTGAATCGAACTCTGGCTTAGGTGTATTAGGTTTTGGTATTGCTCTTGCAGGTTTACTACTCAAACGCAATTCGGACAGAAACAAGCCGCTAGCTATCTAAAAAAATAGCGATCGCATTCCCCAAAATATCAAATTCTGTTCCACACTTAAACGCGCTGCAATTTCAGGAAACTGCGATTGCATATACTTTACTAACAAAGTGCGATCGCCTCCAGTAATTGCAACATTACCTTGCGGAAACTCGCGCCACCACGCTTCAATAAAATCTTTGATTCCAGCTAGTAGAGTGTAAATAACCCCACTTTGCATAGCCTGTTGAGTATTAAGAGCATACCGGTGGGGAAGTTGCTGCGGTAATTCAACTGTTGGTAATTGTCCTGTTCTTCCACTAAGAGTGGCAAGTTGCAAGCCCAACCCTGGCAAAATTGCGCCTCCAACCAAATAATGGTTAGCATCCGCACCTGTAAATGTCAGTGCTGTTCCAGCATCAATCACCAGCATAGGAAAACCCCAAGTCTGTGCAGCACCCCATAAAGCCAAGGCGCGGTCGATTCCCAGTGTAGAATACATCCCCTTTATGGGTACTTGGTCTAAGGTAAGAATACGAACATTAGGGTAAGTTTGCCACAGTGCCGTTTGACTGGGAACGACAGAGGCGAGGAGCAGGGGAAGAGGGGGGGATGAGGAAGATGAGGGGGATGAGGGAGAGAAAAATTTCTCATTAAGTGGGAAAATTTCTGGTGGTAGGTTGTGCAGTGTTTGAGATTCAGACAGTTGCTGGACAATATTTGCTGGTAGATAGTCTGTATCCCAAGCATGAATGAGTCTTTCGCCTGTAAACCACGCCCAATGTAGCCGGGAATTTCCAATCATTAACCCCAACCAAGTTGTCTGCTGAGAGTCTCTCATCTGCTGTTTAATCCCTACACCCCTCACCCATAGTGATACTTTTGGTTTTTTTAACCCAACTATAGATTATTTATTAAAACTTTACAATTAACTCGTGTCACAATAGGGACAGAGTAATAAATACTCAGTTGCTAAGGAGGCTGGTTATGGTAGCGCTCACCGAAAGAACAAAAAAAAGGCTCACCATGCAGACTGTCGAGATTGCTCCCGATACGACGGCAATCCGTTCTCTGGATTGGGATCGCGATCGCTTCGACATCGAGTTTGGTCTGCAAAATGGTACTACATACAATTCATTCCTCATACGCGGTGAGCAAACAGCTCTGGTCGATACGTCGCATGAAAAATTTCGCCAGCTGTTTTTAGATACTCTCAAAGGTCTGATTAATCCAGCAGAGATTGATTATCTCATTATCAGCCACACTGAACCAGACCACAGCGGTTTAGTCAAAGATGTTCTGCAACTCGCGCCGGATGTCACCGTTGTTGGTTCCAAAGTGGCAATCCAGTTTCTTGAAAATTTGGTGCATACTCCGTTTAAGCGGCAAATTGTCAAAAATGGCGATCGCCTCGATTTGGGCAACGGACACGAACTAGAATTTGTCATTGCACCCAATTTACACTGGCCCGACACCATCTTCTCTTTCGATCACAAAACCCAAACTCTCTTCACCTGCGATGCGTTTGGGATGCACTATTGCTCAGATAGTACGTTTGACGAAGATTTAAAAACGATTGAAGCAGATTTTGAATATTACTACGAATGCCTGATGGCTCCCAATGCTCGTTCAGTTCTGTCTGCCCTCAAACGGATGGATGAACTGAAAAAAATTAGCATGATTGCTACAGGTCACGGACCGTTATTATACCACAATGTTGACGAACTGACCGGACGCTATCGCAGTTGGAGCAAAACCCAGGCAAAGGCAGAAACGACGGTTGGAGTATTTTACGTTTCCGATTACGGGTATAGCGATCGCCTAGCGCAAGCAATTGCCAGCGGTATTACCAAAACTGGTGTTGGTGTAGAAATGGTAGACTTGCGTGCTGGCGTTGATTTACAAGAGTTGCGAGAACTTGTAGGTCGCTGTGCTGGAATTGTCGTCGGAATACCTCCAGCTTCTAGTGCAGCCAGTATGCAATCAGCTCTGAGCACGATTATAGGCTCTGTGAATGAAAAGCAAGCTGTGGGCATTTTTGAATCAGGCGGTGGCGATGACGAACCAATTGACCCGTTGCTGAGTAAATTCCGGAATTTGGGTTTAACACCAGCCTTCCCAGGAATTCGGATTAAAGAAACTCCAGGGGAAGGTACATACAAACTATGTGAAGAAGCGGGGACAGACTTAGGACAGTGGGTGACACGCGATCGCAGCATCAAAGCAATGAAATCTCTCGGTGCTGATCTCGACAAAGCATTAGGCAGAATCAGCGGCGGACTATACATCATCACCGCCAAAAAAGGTGATGTGTCCAGCGCCATGCTAGCTTCTTGGGTAAATCAAGCCAGCTTCAGACCCTTGGGAATATCCATAGCTGTCGCCAAAGATAGGGCAATTGAATCACTCATGCAAGTAGGTGATAAATTTGTCCTCAACGCCCTTGAAGAAGGCAATTATCAACGCCTCATGAAGCACTTCCTCAAACGGTTTGCCCCAGGTGCTGACCGCTTTGAAGGAGTGAGAACCCAGCCAGCCGAAAACGGTGCGCCCATCCTTGCTGACGCGTTGGCATATATGGAGTGTGAAGTTATCAGTCGCATGGATGGTGGCGACCATTGGATTGTATACAGCACCGTTTATGCAGGACGGGTTTCCAAACCGGATGCACTCACAGCAGTTCACCATCGTAAAGTCGGAAATCACTATTAAAAACAGCAGTCCACTCTACCAAATAACTGATAACCGCCTGTCAATAACTCCGCCCTAAAAGGGACGGAGCTTGTAAAGAGCAAACTTTACGTGTTTGACTAGCCCACCGAGACTAACTGCGGTTAAAACTTCCGGATACTTCCCCAGTTCGGACACACTTTAAGACCATTTGCTTGGTCGTTGGGTAATGCCAAGACATCTGTAGTTAGTTGGGCGAGGGGACTAAAAACTTTACTCGTAAGGATTATCTCCATGCAACGAGTTCCAGTATTAACACCATCAGGTAAGCCATTGATGCCAACAAAAGCCAGTAGGGCGCGTCGTTGGTTAAAACTTGGGAAAGCAAAAGTTGTTTATAACGACCTTGGAATCTTCCAAGTTCAATTAGTTAGGTGTCCCAGAGCAATAGACGCTCAACCAATTGCGGTTGGTATTGATCCGGGTAAATTATATAGTGGCGTAGCCATTCAATCTGCCAAGTTTACCTTGTGGACTGCTCACTTACAGTTACCCTTTGAAATCGTCAAAAAGCGGATGGAGCAACGCGCCATGATGCGGCGTGGTCGTAGAGGGCGACGAATCAATCGCAAACTACCTTACAATCAACGCGCTCACCGCGAGAAACGTTTTAATAATCGGCGTCAATCCAAGTTACCCCCTAGTATCCGAGCTAATCGCGAGCTAGAGTTACGAGTTCTTGAGGAACTATCTCTGATTTACCCGATCACATATGTTGCATACGAAATCGTTAAGGCTCGCGGTGATAAGGCGTTCAGTCCAGTGATGGTTGGGCAAAAGTGGCAATTAGAAAATCTGGAAGGGTACGGCAATGTACGCGAGATCGAAGGCTGGCAAACTTCCCAGATCAGGCAACAACTAGGATTGCAAAAACAGAAGCATTCTAAAGGGGACGCAATACCCGCGACTCACGCCGTTGATGGGGTTGCCTTAGCCTGTAGTGCGTTCATTCAATATGGCGTCACCTCAACTCATTCGATGGGCTGGAGGGGAGAGGTGACAGTACAATCCGCTCCTTTCGCTGTGATCCGGCATCCGCCAATCTCACGGCGTCAACTTCATCTCATGGTTTTTGCCAAGGGTGGAGTTAGACGCAAGTATGGCGGCACTGTTACCCGCCACGGCTTCAGAAAAGGTGATCTGGTTCAATCTCCCAAGGGGATTGGCTACGTCAGTGGTGATACCGAAAAACAAATATCTGTCAGCGATGCTAACTGGAAACGGTTAGGACAGATAGCGTCTAGCAAGATTCAATTGATTCACCGTTCAAACAGGTTGATCGTAACTTACTAGATTTTGTAAAGCCGTCCTTCGCTTCGCTAAAGGACGGGGTTTCAGACCCAAATTTTCGATGAGTCTTTTTTGTCTGGTTCACGGTCCTTACCTGAGTACGTGGAGTTGGGATCTACTTACCCAAGAGATGGAGGCGCGAGGTCATCAGACAGTAGCAGTGGATTTGCCTATTGAAGACCCAGCTGTTGGTGTCGCTCAATATGCCGAAGTCGTGAGCGAGGTGCTGCAAGGATTTGAAGATGATGTGGTACTGGTTGGTCATTCGATGGCAGGCTTAATTATCCCCGTCGTTGGCAGTCAGCGTCCAGTGCCTCAGCTTGTTTTCGTTGCTGGACTCATCCCGCACATTGGTGTAAGTTCCCTTGACCAGTTTTATGACGAGATAAATCCCAACTTACTCAAGGCAATAGGCTACGATCCGCCAGAAGCTGATAAGTTCGAGCAGTTCCAGGATAAGCCAAATATGTTCAATATTGAATTTTAATATAACTTATGTCAGAAACTAAGCCCCGTGACGTTCAGGTTCTCCCCATCGCTACTGACACAACTGTCCTTCGTTCCCGCAGTTGGACACGCCTGCGATTTGAAATAGAATACGCTCTGGCAAAAGGAACAACTGCCAATTCTTATCTCATCAAAGGAGATAAAACCGCCCTTATTGATCCTCCAGGGGAAACGTTTACGGAAATTTACCTGCAAGCGTTGCAGCAGCGGTTTGATTTAACAGATATTGATTATGTCATTCTTGGTCACGTCAATCCCAATCGCGCCGCAACTTTAAAAGCTTTGCTGGAACTTGCGCCGCAAATCACTTTTGTTTCTTCTAACCCAGGGGCAATAAATTTGCGTGGTGCATTGGAAAATCCAAATTTGCCAGTCATCGTTATGCGGGGGGAAGAAACTCTCGATTTAGGCAAAGGTCATAATTTGCAATTTATCCCCACCCCCAACCCCCGCTATCCAGATCAACTTTGCACTTATGACCCGCAAACAGAAATTCTCTACACAGATAAGCTTTTTGGGGCGCATATGTGTAGCGACCAGGTGTTCGATGAAGGCTGGGAAATATTTAACGAAGATAGGCGCTATTATTTTGATTGCCTCATGGCTCCCCATGCCCGTCAAATCGAAACAGCGCTGGATAAACTTGCCGAGCTGCCCGTCAGATTGTATGCTACTGGGCACGGTCCTCTAGTGCGCTATGCCTTAGTCGAACTGACCAAAGGTTATTATCAGTGGAGTCAGCAGCAAACATCCGCCGATACAACGGTAGCGTTGATTTATGCTTCAGCGTATGGAAACACGGCAACTTTAGCGCAGGCGATCGCTCGTGGCATCACCAAAGCAGGTGTCAGTGTAGAATCTATTAATTGCGAATTTGCTGACCCCGAAGAAATCCGCGCTGCAGTTGAAAAAGCATCTGGCTTTGTCATTGGTTCTCCCACCCTCGGCGGTCATGCACCAACTCCTGTCCAAACAGCTTTGGGTATTGTTCTTTCCACCGCGACTAACAACAAACTTGCAGGTGTCTTTGGTTCCTTCGGCTGGAGTGGAGAAGCAGTTGATTTAATCGAAGGCAAACTGAAAGATGCTGGATATCGCTTTGGGTTTGACAGTATCCGCGTCAAGTTTAAACCCAACGATGCTACCTTGCAATTGTGTGAAGAAGCAGGAACCGACTTTGCCCAAGCCCTGAAGAAAGCTAAAAAAGTCCGTACCCCCAGCCAACCTGCAACAAATGTTGAACAAGCAGTTGGGCGCGTTGTTGGTTCACTGTGCATTCTCACAGCAAAGCAAGGTGATATATCCAGTGCCATGTTAGCCTCTTGGGTATCTCAGGCAAGCTTTAACCCACCTGCTTTAACAGTTGCTGTGGCTAAAGACCGCGCTGTGGAACTACTGACGCACTCTGGAAACAAATTCGTCCTCAACGTTCTTAAAGAAGGAAATCACATAGGGTTGATGAAGCACTTTCTCAAACCCTTTGGTCCAGGACAAGACCGATTCGATGGTGTATCAAAAGAAGAAGCCCAAAACGGCTCCCCCATTCTTACTGATGCTCTAGCATACCTAGAGTGTTCAGTAAAAAACCGGATGGAAGCAGGCGATCACTGGCTTGTTTATGCGACTGTGGATAATGGCAAATTGCTAGATAACGATGGTGTAACTGCTGTGCATCACCGCAAGTCTGGAAGTCATTATTAACGTGAGCTATAAATTTATACGAATAACATCCCACTTTGTGCTGTTGATGATAAGTCAATACAGTTCAGTTAAGGATTTTTGGTGGGATTCGCGTTCTTTGTAGAGACGCGCTGAATGAAAGCGTCTCTACATTGTGTTCTTGATCAGGGTTCTGGTCTTATCTGAACCGTATTGGATGATAAGTCACTCAACAAGCACGGAGTGGGAGAATTTTTAGTACAAAAACGCGCTTGTTGATGTTAATAGTTTTTAGAAGTTGTCGGAACAATGGGCGTTCGTGCCCCTTGGAGTACCGCTTTCAGGGCACGTATCCACTGCTGTGCTATAAACTTATTGCCTTCATCGTTAAAGTGGAGACCGTCGCCACTAAAAATATCGCCCTGTTTTAATCGAGCAAGTACTGCGGCATGCATATCTAGGAAGAAGATCCGCTTGCCCCGTGCAGAGAGCTGCAGTACACGCTGCTTAAGGAATGCGTTGGCTTTCGTTTTCGTTTGACTAGTATCAACACCCTTCTGAATCTCCCATTTAAACGGGGGAATTGAGGCGACCACAACTCTGGCGTTGGGACGTAATAACAAGATATCATCGATAATTCCTTGAAGGGATTTTGTGAGAAAGTCTGAGGTGTTATCGCCTCGTGCATCACTAGCAAAGAAATCATTGGTGCCAAGCATTATCAGCACCACATCAGGCTTGGTCGCTTGAACCCAGTCCCGAACGCTTCCTGGCTTCCCCTCCCACGAAGGAAGACGAACATTTGATTTTGGTTGTTGCAACACTTGCGCCGCAGACCAACCACCATGACACTCATTATCGGGGTCAGTATATGCGCCGTCTTTTTTAGTTCCCACCCAGTCTATGGTAGATCCAAGTTTGGTCTGTGCCACCGCACTACGTAGAACGGCAATATTGCTTGCACATAGAGAGTCTCCTAAGGACATGACTTTGGTAGCTGCGGTGGCAGTTCCAACCGGAAGAAAACACAGTAGTATGGCGGCTAGACTGACATTACCCCACCTACAAGTGGCTGTTTTTTCGCTTACGCACTCGATACTCTTCTGTATGCTTAACAAACGGCGGATTTGATTTTGGATACCCATTATGTCGCCCACTTGATTAATCAGCGTACTCTTGTACTGCTAAGATCGCGCGTCGTTTTCTGTTCCAATGCTTACTCTAAGTTTATTAAGCGTCAGAAAAGAAAAAGTTAAAACTATCAAAGCATAGTGGGAGGGTGAGAACCCCTTGCTTTTAATTCGGGGATGAAACCCGACACAACAAGTTTTAACTTGTTGTTTCTCTGTTGAACCCTCCCCCGCGCGCGAAAACGGGGCGGTACGGCCACATCCAAGGACTGACTTTTTGCTCGATTCAGCTATCTGGTCAGAGATTATTGGCTGATTGGAGACTCGCTCTGAGGGAGAATCAGACTGCCTGCGTATGCCCTTCGGGCACGCTGCGCGAACAGACGCGCCTACGGGAATTGCGAGTTAAATAACGTTGTCACGCCTCCAACAAGGCTGGTTCCAGCCCCGGATACTCGTTTAGAGCATCCCGCAGTGACAACTTATCCTGATTGACGTACCTACCCAAAAAAGCACTGAATAAATACTTTATTAAATCCCCCGAATTCATTGGTGGGGAAGCATAGCAGCATAGCTGCCGCGCGTACTTCTGCCTTCTTAACAACTAGCAGCGCTACCTGTGGCGGTCGTTCAAATCCGAGCACTCTTTTCTGGAGAAGAAGTTTTGCTTGGGTTTGAGTTATATCATGTCCGGATAAACACTTGTAAAAACGAAGAACCTCACCCGCCTCCCTTCCCCTCTTTGATGCCTTGGAGAGGGTTGGGGTGAGGTAAAGCAGGAATTATAAGTAATCAACCGGACTTGATATTACAAGTGTGAAATCAAAAATGCTTTCTAATCTATTCTCTTTTCCAAATATTGACCAATCATCAACTGTTCGCCAGCACGAGAGATAATAGACTGGCGTGTGCGGTATTTGCTGCCAATCAGCTTTAACTCTTCCTCAAACACTGAACCATTGTATTCAGTCCGCAAACACAGTGTTTTGGGATTGGGGAAGTGATACTCGGCGGTGACAGGTTTGCTTGTGGCAAAACCGCGATCGCGATACAAAATATTTCCTAAAGCACCAAAGAGTGTTGAACCTTTAGACTCCTTCCTTCCCGTCACAGAATTCTCACTTTCCCAGATCACTTCAGCGCCACAGACTAAACTGACTGTATCAGATAGACCGTGCATCTGAGCTAGCTTTTGCAATTCATCGCATCCCTGTGTCAAAAACCGAATGGTGATCAGACTCACCATTTCCTTGGTTTCTCCATCCGGTAATGTATAGTAGCGCCGTTCCGAATGCCACTTACCGACTGATTTTTGAAAAAATTCTGCCAGTAGAGATTCGTCAGTAGTTTGTGTCAGTTTGAGCGGTGATGTCACTGGTATCCTTCCTCACGTAAAGGGAATTTGTCATCGGGTCTGAGACTTACTACACTATCTGTGTCCCAAATACCAGATATCGTTACTTTTCTTAAGATTATCTTAAGATTAGGAGAATTGCTGATAGTTTTGCTACAATAGTAGAAATAAGTATTTTTATTTTTTTTACAACTATCTAAAGTAAGAAACCAAGACTGAGAAATTTGGTTTCTCCAAATTATGAAATATTGCAGTTGTTGGAACCAATAGACACAAAGACTCGTCTTTATATATAAACCTTGCTTCCGCAGACATGATTTCTTGTCTTCCTGACTACCGATTGGTAAGTTGCCTTCTGCGTGTCTACGTCTGTAAAGTTGCCCTTGCAAACGACATGAGATAGCTGACCGAAAAAGAAAAGGATATATGCGAATGTATTTATTCATGGACAGGAAAAATGCACAAGCTAATTATTCAAGCCCCCGTCAACACCCTTTAGGGTCTTCAATTTTGAATTTTGAATTTTGAATTTTGAATTTTGAATTAAGCGAAGGGGTTGACCCTGAGGCAGAGTCAAGGAAAATTAAAAAATAGTTATAATAACCTCAACAAAAATTGCACGACTTTACGTAAAAATCGCTTTGTCCGGCAAAACTGCAGGAGGTAAAAAGGGCATTTGTCCTCTTTATGTATTAATTGTATGAACTTTTACTTAGGATACTAAGTTTTAGAGAATCAAATTATTGTGTTAACCCAAAACTGCCCTAACAGGAGCCTGAGTAGATGGTTTTGGAAGGACATCAACAGCTTAAAGTATCACATAGCGAAAGGCAGAAAAACAAAGATTGTTTTTTAAGACAGCTAACAATGACCTCCGAAAAAATGCAAGTTAATAGGATTTTGATTGCTTCTGTACTTGGCGTAGGACTACTGACAGGGGGTTGCGGTTCACTTCCGAAGGAATCAGCTGAAGCTCAATCAGAACGCCCTGGCGGTAACCAAAAAAGAGGCGGTGCAACACCTGTGGATGCAGCAGTTGCCCGTACTGGCGTGTTACGACAAGACCCAGAATATACAGGTAGTACCATACCATTCCGCACCGTGTCACTGCGATCGCAAGTGGAAGGGCGGCTTTTGGCGTTGAATGTCGATGTGGGTGATCGTGTCAAGCAAGGGCAAATCATTGCACAGTTGGATGATGCTCTCTTAAGAACAGCGCAAAATCAAGCAGAAGCAGAATTAGCAGCTCTCAAGTCAGAAGTAGCAAGGACAAACGCTCAGATAAGCAATGCTCGTGCCCAGGTAGCTAGCGCACAAGCAGAACTAGAGCAAGCACAAGCAGACGCACAAAGGCAGCAGAAACTCTTGAAAGAGGGGGCGATCGCACAACAAGCAGCCGAACAAGCACGCACTGAAGCCCGAACAGCTACGCAAGCACTCCGCGCTGCACAAGAGCAAGTCCGTACAGAACAGCAAGTTCTAGCAGCCGCCCAAGGTAGAGTCGTTGCTCAACAAGCCGTAGTTGCCGAAGCTAAAGAGCGCCGCTCGTATGCAAGGCTGACATCCCCAATTACTGGCGCAGTTTTAGAAAAGCTGACAGAACCGGGAAATCTCCTCCAACCAGGGAATGAAGCCTTGAAACTTGGTGATTTCAGCCGTGTCAAAGTCGTGGTTCAAGTTTCGGAATTAGAACTGGGGAAACTTCGCTTAGGGCAACCTGTAAAAGTGCGGTTAGACGCCTTCCCCAACCAAACATACACTGGGCAAGTAACGCGTATTTCTCCCGCCGCCGATACAACAGCTCGCTTAGTGCCAGTTGAAGTCGTCATTCCCAACAATGATAGTAAGATTGGCAGTGGTTTGTTGGCACGAGTTAATTTTGAAAGCCAGACACAAGCGCGAGTGGTAATACCTGAGACAGCCCTTCAGGGGACTGAGGGGACAAGCGGACAACCAGACAAGCAGACAAGCAGACAAGGGGAAAATCGCCAGGGAACAGTATTTGTTGTAACGGAAGTAGATGGCAAAGCGAAGGTAGCACCTAGATCCGTAACGCTTGGAGAAAGGGCTGATGGCAAAGTAGAAGTTTTATCTGGGTTGCAACCAGGAGAAAGATTTGTGGCGCGCAGTGGCAAACCCTTGAAAGATGGTGAGGCTGTGAGTCTTTCAATTCTTTCTGAGAAAAAATCGTAGGGCATCACCTACCATACCGAGACAAAAATACTCAACACGCAGTACTCACTCAGCATTTACGTATTATGCAGCAGGTAAAGCAAGGTAGCGGATTCAGTATTAGCGCGATTTCCATCCGCCAGCATATAGGCACACTCATGCTCACCGTGGCGGTAATTGTCGTAGGTATATTTTTTCTCACAACAATTCAAGTGGATTTGCTACCAGCAATTACTTATCCGCGAATTGGTGTTCGGCTAGAAGCACCTGGTATATCACCTGAAGTCGCAGTAGATGAAATCACTAGACCCTTAGAAGAAGCTTTATCAGCCACCGAGAATGTGGTGCAAGTTTTTTCCCGCACGCGTGAGGGACAGGTGAGCCTCGATTTATTTTTCCAGCCAGGAGGCGATATTGACCAGGCTCTAAACGATGCCACTGCTGCTTTTAACCGAGGTAGAGGACAACTACCAGACACTATCGAAGAGCCGCGCATCTATAAATTCGATCCCTCACAACAACCAATCTACGAATTGGCGATGACATCTGGCTCGCTGCAAGGTAAAGATTTACGGGTATTTGCGGATGAAGAACTATCTCGCGAACTCAGTGTCGTACCGGGAGTCGCCTCTGTTGATGTATCTGGCGCTGCTGAAGAAGAAGTGCGCGTGCTAGTTGACTTAAAACGTTTGCAAGCGTTGGGCGTTGGGTTAACCGATGTACTCAATGAATTAACAGCCCGTAACCAAGATATCTCTGGTGGTCGGATTTTGGGGGAAAATACCGAACCATTAACCCGTACGGTAGGAAGGTTCAAAAAAGCAGAAGAAATCAGTAACCTCTCCTTTCAAGTCTCCTCATCGTCCTCATCCCCCTCATCCTCCTCATCTCCCTCATCGTCCTCATCCCCCTCATCTTCCTCCACTTCCCCCCCTTCCCCACCCCGCCGCGTCTATCTGCGAGACTTTGCTGAAGTCAGTGACGGCACAGAAGAACAGCGAGTATTTGTCTACCTGAACCGTCAGCAAGCTGTCAAAGTGTCAATTCAAAAGCAGCCTGATGCCAACACAATCACGGTTGTCGATGGCGTCAAGCAGCGGATTGAACAATTGCGACAGTCCGGCTTAATTGCTCAAGATATGATTTTGACCCCCACGACAGATGAATCTCGCTTCATTCGCAATTCGTTGAATGATGTGATTACCTCGGCAGTTTCTGGGGCATTGTTAGCAGCAGCAGCAGTGCTACTATTTTTGGGGTCGATACGGCAAACATTTATTATCAGTTTGGCAATTCCGCTGTGTACTTTGGCAGCGATCGCTCTCATGAAGCTGTTCGGCTTGACTTTGAATGTCTTCAGTTTGGCAGGTCTAACCTTGGGAATTGGTCAAGCAATTGATACATCGGTAGTTATTTTAGAGAACATTTCCGAAAAAACAGGCATGAACCCCAATCAGAAAGAGATGGAGAGATTGGGAGACAAGGAGATGGGGAGAAAACCCAATTCAAAATTCTTTATTGATACTGCAATTGAATCTTCCCAAGAAGTAGAATCTGCTTTGGTTGCCGCTACCGCTGCCAACTTGGTTTCTGTAGTTCCATTCTTGCTGATTGGCGGCTTTATCTCACTGTTATTTAATGAAATGATTCTGACGATCAGCTTTGCAGTTGCCGCTTCGCTGGTCGTTGCCGTGACAGTAGTGCCGATGCTATGCTCTCGACTGCTGGCAATTCCCTGGTCTAGTCGTATCAGGGAGTTTTGGTTGTTGCGCCAGTTTAACCGCCGCTTTGAAGATGCAACAATCCTCTACGGCTCTTTGTTAAAGAAGATTGTACGTTATCGGCTAATCGCGATCGCAGTAGCTTTTGTGATTTTAGGTGGCGGCAGCTTGTTCATGGCAGGTCAAATTTCGCAAGAAATCTTACCACGCATCAATACTGGACAAGCCAACTTAAGAGTGCAGTTTCCTCCTGGTACACCTCTGGAAACTTCTCAGAAAGTCATGCAGGTTGTGGATGATATTTTAATGAAGCAACCAGAAACTGATTTTGTTTTCACAACAGTAGGTGGTTTTCTCTTTAGCAGCACTACCAGTGAAAATCCTCTACGCGCCAGTAGCACTATTACTCTTAAACAGGGCAAGGATGTCGAGAAGTTCGTCCAAACGGTTAATAAAGAATTTAACAAACTCAATTTAGCAGGAATTCTGCTGCGGCTGAGTCCCGGTCAGGTGCGGGGTTTAATCTTGAGTAATACCCCAGCTCAAGGTTCAGAAGTTGACGTCATCTTGCAAGGACAAGATGAACAAAAGTTACAGCAAGCAGGCAGGCAAGTGCTGCAAGCTTTGGAAGAAAAGGCAACATTAGCGAGATTCCGACCAGATGCCGACCCCCGTCAACCAGAAGTGCAAATTCGCCCTGATTGGGAAAGAGTTGCAGCTTTGGGGCTGACAGCGCAACAAATTGGTGAAACGATTCAGACAGCGATAGAAGGTTCAGTTCCTACGCAAATTCAACGCGGGAACCGCTTAGTTGATGTGCGCGTAGAGTTAAATCAAGAAGCAATCCAGCGTGCTTCCCAGTTAGAAGGATTACCGCTATTTACAGAAAATAACCAACAAATCCGTCTTTTGGACGTTGCCCGGATTGAAGAAGGTCAAGCACCGGGAGAGGTTCAGCGTATAAATCAGCGTCAGGTTTTTATCATTGCAGGTAACCTCAGCGAAGGTGCTAGTCTTGGTGATGCCATAGCACAAGTGAATGAGGTACTTAAGAGCGTTCAGTTACCTGATGGTGTTTCCATTGTGCCAAGTTCCGCCCAAGAAACTAATCAGCAGCTACAAAACTCTTTGAAAACTTTGGGAGCGTTAGCAGTATTCTTAATTTTCGTCGTCATGGCTGTGCAATACAACTCGCTGATTGACCCGTTGGTGATTATGTTTACCGTACCACTGGCGTTGGCTGGGGGAATTTTCGGACTTTACATCACCAAAACGGCAATCGGCGCAACGGTGATAGTCGGTGTAGTCCTGTTGGTGGGTATTGTGGTGAACGCGGGAATTTTGATGGTAGAACTGGCAAACCAAATTCGGGAAGAAGAAGGTTGTACTCGTCAAGTCGCCATCCTCAAAGCCGCTCCTCAGCGCTTGCGTCCGATTATGATGACTACAGTCACGACCATCTTGGGGTTGTTCCCCTTGGCTTTGGGCATTGGTGAAGGGTCAGAGTTTTTGCAACCTTTGGGGATTGTCGTGTTTTTTGGGATGGCGATCGCCACAATGCTCACGCTGTTTATTATCCCCTGTTTTTACATTGTGCTGCACGATTTGCTTGGTGGGAAATGGGCAAAACCCGTGTTTAATAAGCTGGATAAGTTGAGGAAATGGTAAGCCACTCCGTTGCGGTGAACCAGCCCTATGCAGGAGGGTTTGCCGATCGTATGTCATAGTCCATATTGGATTAACTGTCTGAGCAGTTCCTTACCTTAAAGCTTATACAGTACGAATTTCAGACTATCTTGCCCCTGGTGTCAGCGAAGCTATATCTACGCCTAGTTAGGTGTGACGCAGCTTGGTGAAGCGGCGGATTAGATATGCAGCAAGGAAAAAGAACGGTGCCCAGCCAACGAGGAAGAGAAAAAACGCTGGCGAAAACGAACCAGGCTGGTTGCCCAGGTATGCGCTGGTAGCTGGATCGTCGCCCTTGATTGCGATGCCGATCGCCGGTCCAAACCCCTGAAGCGCACCCCACCAACTGAATGCTGCCAAGCAGCTCATGCCAAAGCGATGTTGCGCCACAGCCGTCGCACGGTTATTATTTGGGGATGAGGTTGTTCGCGCAACGACGACAACAATGAGGACGAAAGTCCAGATCATCCACAGCGCACCAGTCCACGGATTGAGTCGCAAAGTGATGATCACCGTGAGTAGTAGCCCGGTCGCGACGAGCAGGGCAGGCACCACCGTCACAGCCGTATCACCGAGCTGCCGACGGAATACACGTGGCGGCGTGACCTCTCGTAAAATATAGAGGATGCAGAGACCCACGAACAGGAAGCCCAAGCGTGCCGGATAGGTGCTGGGCATGGTGTAACCTGCGTATTTTGTATGGTTCTCTTCCACGAAAAAGCAGAGTCGAACCACGTCGATCACGACACCAGTGAGTGCCACGATGACCATCGACCAAGCGAAAAAGCGTCCGGAGCGCACGTGCGATTTGCTACCCTTTCGCGCTGTGAAGGACACAATAGCGGAGATCGGTGCGATCGCCCCTGCAATAATGTGGAGTAAAAGGATCGTCAAGAAGACATAGTTTGCAAGGGAGCTTCCGTAACTGACTGGCTTGTGAAGCAAGAACGTTGATTCCACTATTACTCCTATTCTGACTGCACGCGGTTACAGCGGTTACAAGTGAGGCATTATTGAGTAATTTTACTAGTCTAATACCAATTCTCTGTAAACTTGCACTTAATACTCGCTCTTTCACTCTTGGCGTGCTTGGCGACTGGCGTCGCCTACGGAGGGAAACCCTCCTGCAGCGCTGGCTCGTCTTGGCGGTTCGTTTAATAAATATTAAGTGCATCTTCATGGAGAATTGGTATAACTTATTTTTAGACGGATTTAGGCATCATTGATGGGGTGAAATAAGCATCCGTACAGACATTTACGCCAAGGACTTGATGACCTATTTTCAACATCCTGTCCACCCGGAATAAAAATGTACCAATTGAAGCTCCTGAAATTTAGAAGCCTCAAACCCTTGCTGTACCGTACTAAAAACTGTACCTAATAGCCTATAGGTTAATTGGTACATTGAGAATTGCCAAAAATATTGATTGACGGAATGCTTACCCAGCAGGGGTTACAGCCAAGCGCGTAACTTTCTGTTCGATTGCTCATTTACCCCTTCTACAGATGATTATTGACCCTTGCTGACCCAACTTTAATGCTTTTGGAGCTAATCGTGCCACACCTTGATTCCTTCAAAACAACCCACAATGGCTTTTATTCTTCGTTACTTATTCTGTGACAATAATAGTCGGTTTATTTCCGCCATCATGTACTAGCAATCGTCGCACCAGTACGAATTTGCCGCATGGTGCGAATAAGGATCATTGGTTTACCTTCCGTTTAGCAGAAACTTTTTTTGTTGAGCGAACTTCCTGAAACAGTTCCCCAAAAATCGAGCTTGCTTCACTGTGCGACAGTTTGGAACGGGACAGCAGGACATCTGCACAGACATCTTGAAAGTCAGTGCTGGTAAGTACAACAGGAACATTATTGCTCTGACAGACTTTAGCAATGATCAGACACGCCCGCAAACCGGAGGACTTTCCTGAATGCGGTGTGCGCTCCCGAAACTTCTTGACAAGAGACACAATCACTGAGGCATCTGGTCGTGTCAATCCTGATTTTTGGACAACAATCTCTTCCTGAGTCAGTTCGTCTGGCTCTGGAATATCGATCGTTATCAGGCGATCCATCAGTGCCTCCTGAGTTTCATGAACTCCGCAGTACTCCTCTGGATTCGAGGTAAAGATGACTCGGAACTGGGGATGAACACCAATATATTCCTGTTGCTGAGCAGCGGTTGGTAGCACCAGTAGCTTTTCCTGCAATACGGAGAGCAGCACATTATTAACTTCAGGACGGGAACGATTGAACTCATCGTAGACCAGCGTGAAGCCTTCACGGCAGGCAGTGGTCAGGCGGCCATCGACCCAAATCGGGCGGAATTCATCTTCCAGCTTAACAACACTGCGAATATAATTATCAACAACTTTCTTGCTGTTATAGCCCAGTTGGTTGCCAATCAGATCGGAGGACTTGTGCTCATCATCTCCAAACGTCAGCAAAATCGGACGCTGCAAAAGATTCGCCAAATGTAGTGCCAATGTTGTTTTGCCGGTTCCAACCGGACCGCGCAGGTGGACAGAGAAGCCAGCGTGAAGATAGCGCAGCGCACGCTGAATCAGACGATTGATTGGTGGTGTATTGACAAAATTATAGGAGTTAGGTTGCACAACTGTAGTCACAACTCAATCCCTCGCACGACATCTGTTGGGTTAGCAGTGGAAGGTTGCGAAGGTGAAACACCTGTTGCATAACTGCCAGCAGAAGGAATGGGCGTCCTTGATACATAATCTTGTACCGCAGGCACACCAGGCACAGCAGGTACCGCGGGCACACCAGGTACGGCAGGTACGGCAGGTAGACCAGGTAGACCTAAATCAGGTAGACCAGGTACAGCACGTGCAGGAGGTACAGCAGCTTGACCGGTTAAGCCAACAGCTTGTGCATACCTCAAATAAGTTTCTACTGATGCCAGGACAATCCTTGCTTCCACTACTAACAGTTCAATTCCTACAAGGGATACCCGTACCCACACATCGATAACGACACCCTTATCGAGGATGCGATCAATGACTTCAGCCAGACTGGAAGATGAGTTTACTGTTTCAACTGCCATGATTACTTCTTTTGATATATATCAAATTGTGTAACAAGTTAATGGCTACAAATTTTTAATTCGCAATTTTATCCTAATACGAAAAATAGAACTTTTCAAATCCAAATGTTGTATCTATGTCCTAAGTTTAATTTTTTGAAATTGAAGAAAATTTTCTGAATTGTTGCTGCAAAACCCTAGCAAATACGTGAAAATAAATATTTTTTTTTAAAAGAGCTAAAAGGTAAAAGGGTTTTATTTTTTTGTTTAAATTCTATATTTCCTACTTTTCCTACTTTTCCTACTTTTGAGAATTTTCCTACTTTTGAGAATTTTCCTACTTTTCCTACTTTTTATTGTTTTGCAGAGGTTTTAATATATATTTAAATATCCTAAAAACTAAAAACACGAGAGCCGATTTATTATCAAGAGGCTAGGCAATTGCATGCGTAGCCCACGGTTCTTACGAGCAATTGTTGCTCACTGCCCAGCATGGCGATTGCATGCGTAGCGCACGCCGTAAGGCGTGGACCAAACTCCAAAATTATTAGATAGAAGAGATTCTCGCATTTGCTCGTAGAACTGCTGTTGAAAAAGCAGCGACGCTAGGTCTAAAAAGGCATTTTAATAAAGAAATTTACATCAATTCAGGGGATTCAAAAAAAGAAAAATATTATATTCTCGTCTAACATGGGAAAGCGTCTACTATACATAAAAAGTCGAAACAATCGTGACTTCTACGCCGAGCCTGCCAAAAAGTTCTCAATCCAACGCGAATCGAACAATTACAACATCTACCCAAGGGTCAACTTTGGCGGATATTCTTGAACGAGTTTTGGATAAGGGAATTGTGATTGCAGGTGATATCTCTGTTTCTGTCGCCTCCACCGAACTTTTGCATATCAGAATTCGTTTATTGATTTCCTCAGTTGATAAAGCGCGGGAGATGGGAATCAATTGGTGGGAAAATGACCCTTATCTCACCAGCAAGTCCCAGGCTTTAATTGAAGAAAATCGCCAACTTCAGGAACGGTTGCAAAGTTTAGAAGCAGAAATGCGATCGCTCAAAGCTTTAGCTACCAGTCAAATAGAATTCGGTGCAAGTGAGCAGTTAAAAAACCCTTATTCTGTGCCGAGAAATCCCTCTACTGAAAAGGACACTAACCCTGTAGATGAAATGTAAAAAATTAGCATTATGGCATTACTTGGATCAACCTCTGAAAATCCTGAGATAGTAACTACCACTAACAAATTGAACAGTAAAGCGGGGTTGGCTTCTTTACTGTTAACAGTGATAGAATTGCTTCGCCAGCTTATGGAAGCGCAAGTCATTCGCCGGATGGAACAACAAATTCTCAGCGAAACCGAGTTAGATAAAGCAGCAGAAAGCCTGCAAAAGCTGGAAGAACAAGTGTTGCAGTTATGCGAAATTTTTGAAATCGAACCAGCAGATTTGAATGTGAATTTGGGAGAATTCGGCACCCTTTTACCACCACCAGGAACTTACTATCCGGGGGAAACTAGCAACAACCCTTCTATCTTGGAACTGCTAGACAGACTTTTAAATATTGGAATCGTGGTGCATGGCGATGTTGATTTGGGCTTGGGTAATCTGAATTTGATTCACGCAAAGCTGCGGCTGATTTTGACATCAAAACCGATAGAAAGGTTGTTTGATAAAAAAATTATGAATAATGGTCTTTATCTTTACGGCATTTTACCCGCACCTATTTCGGAAAAAGTGGTTCTGGAAGGATTAGATCAACAACCAGTTCAGAGCTATAGTGTTGACGGGTTCAACTTTTTATACTCAGAAGCGAAAAAAGAAAAATATCTCACTTCCCGACGCAATTTATTGTGCCATGAAAAAGTTTTGGAACTCGCGATGAGTGAAGGGTTCCGCACCCTACTACCTCTTCGCTTTGGATTGGTCGTGAAAACCTGGGAAACGGTTACTGATCAATTGACTCGTCCCCATAAGGAAAAACTGGAAGAGTTATTTCAAAAATTGGAAGGACGCAGAGAAGTGAGCGTCAAGGTATTTTGGAATAGCCAGTCGGAGATTCAGGGGTTATTAGAGTCAAATGCCAGCTTGAAAAAAAAGCGCGATGCGATGGAAGGTAAAGCTTTAAGTACGTCAGAAATCATCGAAATTGGTAAGCTGATTGAAAATGGTTTGCAACTTCGTAAGCAAGCAATCATTGATGCTTTCCGTTGTGAATTGAACGCTTTGGCAGAAGAATTTGTGGAAAACGATACGATGACGGAAGAGATGATTTACAATGCGGCTTATTTGATTCCTTGGGAAAGTGAATCTAACTTTAGCGAAAAAGTACAAGCAATCGACCATAAATTTGGCGATCGCCTACGAATTCGCTACAACAATTTTACGGCTCCTTATACATTTGCCCAGCTTTCTTAAGGGAAACTAACATTATGTTTCTGGAACTATTAACTTTTCCCGTTTCAGCACCACTAGGTGGAATCATCTGGCTAGGAGAGCAACTTCTAGAGCGTGCTAATGCTGAATTAGATGATGCACAAAATTTGCAAAAACAGTTATTAGCTTTGCAGTTAGCATTTGATATAGGTGAGATTTCAGAAGAGGAGTTTGAAATTCAAGAAGAAGAACTTTTGCTGAAAATTCAAGCCTTGGAAGAAGCAGCAGAAGAATCTGAATGAAAGGTACAGTGGAACAGTCTAACTTTTACACTTACGCTTTTCTCTTGACACCAGCCACTGTTTTGGAGTTACCTGTCGGCATTGGCGTGAGCGTACTTCTTATCAGTCGTGCTGGCGTTTCAGCTTTGGTGGAACCAGAGGTGTCTAGTGAATCATTGCAGAACGATGACGAACGATTAATCCAAGCAGTTTTGTCGCATGATCGAGTGATTTGCGAACTATTTCGCCAGACTACAATTTTACCCTTGCGGTTCGGCACTTCCTTTGCCTCAAAAGAAAGTTTACTGACTCATCTAGAATCCCACGCAGAGGAATATCTAGAAAAGCTACGCCAACTCAATGGTAAAGCCGAATATATCTTAAAGTTTATTCCTCGAACCCTAGATGAACCAGTTATAACGCCGTCATCAGGAGGAAGACAATATTTTTTAGCCAAGAAACAACGTTATCAAACACAGCAAGACTTTCAAATAGCTCAAACTGCGGAATGGAATCACGCAGTTCATGTGATTACCCAGATATATAAGTCGGCAATTGTTGTTCAACCGCAGGGTGAAGAAGGGCGGATTTATCTTTTAGTCAGTCGCCAAGACGAACCCTTACTTGCAGAACAATTTTTAGCTTGGCAAAAAACGTGTTTTCGTTGGGAATTACAGTTAGGACTCGCCCTACCTCCTTACCATTTTCTCTAAAATTTCTATCTTGATTTTTTCAAGATAAAAAATATCAGGACGTGTAGAGATGGATGATATAGTAAAGTACGACTCGCTTCACCTAGCAATGTTTAGCGGTAAAGGCGGAGTAGGAAAAACTACCATTGCCTGCGGTTTTGCTCGGCGCTGGGCCAGATTATTTCCCAACGAACAAATACTGTTAATATCTACAGATCCGGCACATTCTTTAGGCGATGTGCTACAAATAAAAGTGCAAAACAACGCCTTACGTTTACCTGATTTACCTAACTTAAGCGTTCGGGCGTTAGATGCTAAAGAATTACTCCTAGAATTTAAGGCAAAAAACGGTAAGTTTTTAGAGGTATTAGTTGAGCGGGGAAGTTTTATTGAAGGCGAAGACTTAACACCTGTTTGGGATTTAGACTGGCCCAGTTTAGATGAAGTTATGGGTCTGTTGGAAATTCAACGCCTGCTGACAGAAAAAGTCGTAGACCGCATAGTAGTAGATATGGCTCCTTCCGGTCACACTTTAAACTTATTGGGAATCAAAGATTTTTTAGATATAGTTTTAAATTCTTTAGAATTATTCCAAGAAAAACATCGAGTCATTACCCAAACTTTTAAGCGAAGTTATACCGCCGATGAAGTCGATGACTTTTTGGTCAAGATGAAACATGAATTAGCAGAAGGCAGACGCCTGCTGCAAAATCAAGATATAAGCGCTTGCTTGGTGGTGGCGATCGCCGAACCTATGAGCCTCTTAGAAACACAACGATTTCTAGAAAGCTTGCAAGTATTAGAAATTAAGAGCGGTGGCTTATTCATTAACCGGATTTTAACAGATGCCGATACAGATTTAGACCGCTATAGCGAACAACAAAAATTGCTAGAAAAATTCGTAGAACTACCAGGAAACCAATCTGTTTTTATTGTACCGCAACAGGCATTAGAACCACTGGGCAGTGCGGCGTTAGACAATATTATTAGCCAAATTCAAAAAATTGATACAGTTGCAATTGCTCCACCACCACCGATACAATGGCCCCCTAAAGTTCTACCCAGTTTCAGCGATTTTATCGCAGAAGGACGGCAACTTATCCTTGTTGCCGGCAAAGGAGGAGTTGGAAAAACGACAGTAGCAGCTGCTATAGGGTGGGCGTTAGCAAGTCGTTATCCTGATAAAAATATTCGCCTCATTTCTATCGACCCCGCCCATTCTTTGGGAGATGCTTTTGGGGCAAAATTAGAACACAAACCCACTCAGATAACAACCAATTTAAGCGGTCAAGAAATCAATGCTGATATAGTCTTAGAACAGTTCCGAAATGATTATCTTTGGGAATTAGCCGAAATGATGAGCGGCGAAGGAACGGTTCCAGGGGCGGTGAAAATTGCTTACACTCCCGAAGCTTGGCGACAAATTGTAGCGCAAGCTTTACCTGGTATTGATGAAATGCTGTCCCTGATCACTGTGATGGACTTATTAAACCGTAAACAGCAAGATTTAATTATCCTAGATACTGCCCCCACCGGTCATCTTTTACGCTTTCTGGAAATGCCATCTGCATTGGCAGATTGGTTAGCCTGGATATTCAAGCTGTGGATGAAGTATCAAAATGTTTTAGGTAGGGTAGATTTCATGGGGCGGCTGCGGAATTTGCGACAACAAGTTGTACAAGCGCAGAAGAAATTGAAAGACCCCAACCACACCGAATTTATTGGTGTCATCCAAGCTCAAGCTGCAATTATTGCAGAACAAGTGCGGTTAACTGAGTCTTTGCAAAATATGGGAGTTCCCCAGCGTTACATAGTGCATAACCGCTACAGTCAAGATAGCTCACTTGATGCTGGTTTATTTGCCGATCAAACTATTATTCACTTACCGATTTTACCCCGTTCTGTGGAAGCGCTAGACCGAATTAAAGGGGCAGCAAATTTGCTGTTTTAAAATTTTTGCACCCATGCCCTAAATAATAACTAATCAACCGGATTTGGATATATAGCGTTTTTCATCTGAATGAAGTACAGATTTATCTGTGTCCATCTGTGTCCATCTGTGGTTCATTATTCTTTGTGTACCTTACAAAAGTTGCAAACCGCTATAACTAAACTTTCGTACGGTCAGTTAAGATTTCATATCCATTGTCAGTCACAAGCAATGTATGCTCAAATTGAGCAGCTAGGGATTTGTCTAATGTGACTACAGTCCAACGGTCTGATAGCGTACGCGTCTGTTTAGAACCAGCAGTCACAATCGGTTCGATTGTTAATGTCATTCCAGCCCGGAGTTTCACATTTGGCATTTCACGAGTACGAAAGTTGAACACTGAAGGTTCTTCGTGCATATTGCGACCAATTCCATGCCCAGTGTAGTTTTCAAGAACACTGAAGCCGTGCGCCTCTACACAATCTTGAACAGCGCCCGCAATATCCATTAGATACGCTCCTGCTTTGACTTGCTCAATTCCCTTGTAGAGTGCCTCTTCAGCAACTTGAATCAACTTTTCTGCTTTTGGGGACACCTTAGCCACAGCAATAGTGATACAAGAATCACCGTGAAAATTTTGATAACAAGCCGCTGTATCAACCTTCAAAACATCTCCAGGTCGAATCACCCGCTTAGAACTGGGGATACCATGCACGGCTTCATGATTAATCGAAGCGCAGATAGAGCCAGGAAATCCGTGATATCCTTTAAAACTGGGTGTCGCGCCCATTTCTCGGATGCGTTTTTCTGCGTAGGCATCTAAGTCAGCAGTCTTCATCCCAGGTTGCACTATTTGAGAAATCTCTTTAAGCACAGTTGCAACAATCGAAGCTGCTTGACGCATGATTTCAATTTCACGTTGGGACTTGACGCTAATACCACGACTTTGCCGTTGAGTAACGGGCTGGGTGAAGAGGGTATCAAGGATATTCATGCCGAGAGAGGTAAAATTCACTATGCTTAAAATTCAATATGCTAATGTAGCATAGCTTAGCATAGCTTATTGAAAGGTAAGACAATAAAAGCTATAGTAAAATGCTATGGTAAGTACTATCTACGCAATATATAGATTTTGAAATGGGCGGCAAAACTCTATTGTCTGGTGTAACAACCTACATTTCCCCGGAACTGAAAGCAGAGTTGGAGGCATGGGCACAAGAGGAAGAACGCTCTATTTCCTGGCTTCTTGCCAAACTTATTGAAAATAAACTTCAGGAACGACGACAAAAAATATCACCAGTGAAGACTGCAAGCAACCAGGATTAGCTAAGCAAGAAAGCTGTTCAGTGAGCTCTAACGCATCATCTGAACAAACAATTTCAACTGCGACACACACAGTTGACAGAAATCAGTTCAGGCTTCCAATTTTGAAAGTGGGGAAGTTCGTAGTGAGGAATGGGCGTCCTCTTACACGAAAGCAAGGACTAAAGTCCTTACTACAAACAAATTTTATTATAAGTTTCGCCTCATTCAATAACAGCTTAAAACTAGATAAAAAGCCGATACGATTCACTTTTCATCAGGATCGAGAATCCCAACCAGATTAACACAAACGGGAAGATTTTCCGACCATAGCGAGTGAGAAGGGGAGCCATGAGAGGATTACGAGTCATGAAGTAAGAAAGGCAGCACCACACTCCAACACTCACATAGCAAACACACAAAATCACACCCAAACTTGGGAGATTGCTGCTGGCAAATAACGGCACGTAGATCCCAATGTTGTTGCCTCCATTTGCAATGGTGACTGCGGAAACACGGTAGGTTTGGGGATCGCGTAGAGTTGCCCATAGCGATTTCTTACGGCGGTGAGATCTGGCATCAGAGGTGAAGTTCATTGACACCGTTTGCACTTCCTCTCCTCCGTCTTCTCGACTCATGAGCTGAGTGATACCAATGGTGATTGGAAGGAAACCTAGCAATCCAATCCAGGCTTCTGGAATGAGTAAACCGCCGAAGAAACCAGGGAGACTAGCAAGCACTAATGCCGTGAATCCAACAAATTCACCGAGAACAATATGCTTAGGACGAAAGCTGCGATTGACTTTTCCAAAGAAGGCTGTCAGGTATAAATTATCGTCAAATGTGGTTGCTAAAGCCGTAGAAATCCCAAGAACTAATGTGCTAATTAGCCAAGTCATAACTGTTATTCACTATGATTCAATGCTGTTCTTCCTTGTCCTTTTCTGCTTCTCTAAGTGAGGGCAGGGCAGGAAATTGTTCAATTGTCAATCAAATTAGTGATTTTTGTCTCAGCCAGGTACCTTGGCAGCGCATGACTACAATTTAGGGCTTTCTACTCAATGAAAGCAAATCTTCTTTTTTTTCAAAACGATAAATAAAAGTTATGAAAAGTCCAATTCTTAAGGAGAATTCGCACGGCTTCAACGTAGTTAAGGTAGAGACGAATGCCTTGATTTGCGATTGGCTTTGCCACTGCCCCTTGGGCGATCGCCTCTACGACTTCAAAAATCTAATGATAAAACCGCGTGGCAAAGTTCTGCGATCGCGACGGCGACAAAGCACGCGCTTTAACAATTGCTGCCCCTAACAAAGCGTAAGATATGCCACCAACTACCATCAACAACAATAAAACAAAGATTCCTAAGGTACTTGCTAGTCCTGTACTGCTATTCCACAACCCATGAAGCCCAGCCGCACTGAAATATCCCAAAGCCAAAATTTGCCAAGCGTGACGTGGCTTAAGTATACTCAAGCCAATACAATATCCAAACCATCCACTCCAAGCCATGTGACCTGCCACATCACCCAAAATTCGCGGAATCAGCAGTTCTAACCCCAGCCGCAAACCAGCATCTGTTCCCATCTGTTGTGCAACCTGTGCAATAGTACCAGGCACATACTGACCTAAAGTTTCAAATAAGGTGAAGCCAACTGCAGAAGCACTTGCGATCAAAATTCCATCTAAAGGTTCCTCAACGCCAATATATTCTCGCGTGGGAGATGTAAATGCTCTTCCTAAAAGATAAAATCCGATAACTGGCAAAGCTTTAAGCAATTCTTCCAGCAGCCCAGAACCAAAAAAGTATCGCAGAAACAACTCGCCAAAGCTAACAGTACTAGGGTTATCTGGTATACTTCCTGGAAGAATGCTGCGAAACACCAAAAAAAATAGACTCAGAACAGGGCTGAGCAAAATTAAGATCGTAAAAATAGCAGAAGCGATCAGCACCCACCAAGCCTTCGGCTTACCACACAACTGGTAAACAAAATATAAGGCAGCACTCGCTAAATACGCACCTAATAATATTTGATATAAAAATCCTTGCACAAAAAACAGTAGTACCACGAGTATGACTGTGATGATTCCTGGTACTAAGTAAGCCTTGCGAGTGAAATCTTTTGGTCGAAAAAGAATAGGAAGCATTTGCGACCAACTCGCCTCAGTATCGCTGTTAACTAACGCTCGAGGATTTGCACTCATCGCCATCGAAGTTATCGTGACTGCTGGCTGTGGTTCGCCAACGTCTTGGTAGTTGTATTGGTACTCAAACAATAATTCTGGACCACTATTGCCAAGCTTAATGCGATCGCCCGCTTGCAATTCCTGACATCGGTGCAAAACCTCTCCATTTAAATAAATCCCATTGGCACTATTCAAATCACACAGCACATAGCTTGTTCTGCCATCTAGCGTTTTAGATGAGCGAACAATGGCATGACGGCGCGAAACCATTGCATAATCATTGGAATTCAAGACAATTTGGCAACTAGGATCGCGCCCAATCACCACCTCACCCTTACTCAGCAGTGAGTAAGACGTTTCTCCACTTGTAGAGACTAACCGCAGAAATGCATGACTCATCCAAGCAACCCCCCTGCCCATTTTTATAGTAACTTGACAGCAGGTAGCCTTGAAAATGAATGCAATTGCCCAAAATACCGTAGAAATTCCGGCTCAATTCATACATCTCGCACTTGTTTCCACAGCGTTTATGTATTTTTTGTAATAGTTTTGTGTTCTCGATGACGTTGTCGTCAAAAAATTCTCTCTTTAAAATAAGTAGACTGTAAGGTAGTTGTCGATTTATTATTGTTGATTGTGAGTTTTTTCCTGGATTATGAATACTCAAGAAATAATCCGCTCTATTGAAGCGGAACAACTAAAATCTAATTTGCCCCAAATATTTGTGGGCGATACAGTCAAAGTCGGAGTCAAAATTAAGGAAGGCGACAAATACCGGGTACAACCGTACGAGGGTGTGGTCATTGGTAAACGCAATGGCGGTATCAATGAAACCATTACAGTCCGTCGCGTATTCCAAGGCGTAGGCGTCGAACGGGTGTTTCTGGTGCATTCTCCTCGGATAGACAGTATCAAAGTATTGCGTCGTGGTAAGGTAAGGCGTGCTAAACTTTATTATCTACGCGATCGCGTTGGTAAGGCTACCCGAATCAAGCAGCGCTTTGACCGCGCTCTTTGATGTAAGACCTAGATATGGTCCAAGGGTTCAACAAAAAGCGGCGGGAGCCGCTCCTAAGTTCCCTCGACCAAAATCAACTAAAAAAATTTGCCAAGTTGCGTTAAACTGAGGTAAATTAAGTGTAATAACTGAATAAAAGCAAGCCTGTGCGCTCTTAGTTCAGTTGGTAGAACGCAGGTCTCCAAAACCTGATGTCGGGGGTTCAAGTCCTCCAGGGCGCGCTGAAAGCAAAAATAAAGCCCGAAAATTATGCAACATCTGCTAACATAGCAGTATGATTGAAAATTTCGGGTGTAATTTTTGTGTATGCGGCTTTTTGCTTCAAACAAGTTGGTTTGAGTAGTAGCTGTTATACAAAGATAAAATTAACAGGCAATAGTTTTCTGGTTCAGAAATGGGGGGGCGAGAGAAGACCGTGGCCAAAAAAAACGAAGCACAAATGACAGAAACCAGCAATGGGTTTAGCATAGCGAACTTTTTGAATGGAATAAAGGAAGAGTTCGACAAAGTCGTTTGGCCGAGTCGCAAGCAGCTTATAAGTGAATCAGCTGCTGTGTTATTGATGGTGACTCTCTCCGCATCCTTGATATTTCTGGTAGATAAATTCTTTATTTGGGCAGCACAACAGGTGTTCTAATGACTTCTGCAACAGACGGAGATTACAATGCGACGCAGCAGTCAGATGATGCCGCAGAAACAGCGTCAGATGCTTCTTCAACAGAAGCCCGCTGGTATGCAGTACAAGTAGCCTCTGGCTGTGAGAAGCGTGTTAAGACAAACTTGGAGCAGCGCATTCAAACCTTTGATGTCGCTGATAAAATTATCCAAGTGGAAATTCCACACACACCAGCAGTGAAAATCCGTAAAGATGGTAGTCGCCAGCACACGGAAGAAAAAGTCTTCCCTGGCTATGTGCTAGTGAGGATGATGATGGATGACGACACATGGCAGGTGGTAAGAAACACCTCTCATGTGATTAATTTTGTGGGAGCAGAACAAAAACGTGGTAGTGGCAAAGGTCGGGGTCACGTAAAACCGCTACCGCTGAGTTATACAGAAGTAGAAAGAATCTTCAAACAGACTAGCGAACAGGAACCAGTTGTCAAAATTGATATGGCTGCTGGTGATAAGATAATTGTGCTTTCTGGTCCGTTTAAGGATTTTGAAGGTGAGGTGATTGAAGTCAGTCCAGAACGGAGTAAACTCAAAGCCTTGCTTTCGATTTTTGGACGGGATACACCAGTAGAATTGGAATTTAATCAGGTAGAAAAACAGAGCTAATAAAAATGGCGAAAAAAGTAGTAGCGGTCATTAAATTGGCCCTGAATGCTGGGAAAGCCAACCCAGCACCGCCAGTGGGACCTGCATTAGGTCAGCATGGCGTTAATATCATGATGTTCTGCAAAGAGTACAACGCTAAAACAGCAGATCAAACTGGAACAGTGATTCCAGTAGAAATTTCGGTGTATGAAGACCGGAGTTTTACATTTGTACTCAAGACTCCTCCAGCATCGGTGTTAATTACTAAGGCAGCTAAAATTGACAAAGGCTCTAGTGAACCCAACAAAAAGAAAGTTGGGTCTATTACTAGAGAGCAATTGAAGCAAATTGCTCAAACAAAACTGCCTGACCTTAACGCCAATGATGTTGAAGCAGCGATGAACATCATCGAAGGCACCGCAAGAAACATGGGCGTCACAGTTACGGATTAGTCAAATATCAGCGTCCACGAGTCCACGACTCGGTTCAAAATCCAAAATTATTCGGGGGAGAGGCAAAGCTTCGTAATAGACCCCAGGAGAAAAAAAATGGCGAAGAAAGTATCGCGCCGAATACAGGCGTTACTAGAAAAAGTTGAAGACAGGGATTATGCACCCTTAGAGGCGTTAGCCCTTTTGAAAGAAACGGCAACAGCAAAATTTCCCGAAGCAGCAGAAGCGCATATCAGGTTAGGAATTGACCCAAAATATACCGACCAACAGCTGCGGACAACGGTAGCACTGCCCAAAGGAACAGGACAAACCGTACGGGTGGCAGTCATTGCCAGAGGGGAAAAGGTAACAGAAGCAACAAATGCTGGTGCTGATGTCGTTGGTTCAGAAGAACTGATTGACGAAATTCAAAAAGGTAGGATGGACTTTGACAAGCTCATTGCCACACCAGATATCATGCCTCAGGTTGCAAAGCTTGGTAAGTTACTCGGTCCTCGTGGTTTGATGCCATCACCCAAAGGTGGGACAGTGACATTCGACGTGGCAAGTGCGATCGGCGAATTCAAAGCAGGTAAATTAGAGTTCCGAGCTGATCGTACTGGCATTGTGCATGTTATGTTTGGTAAGGCTTCATTCTCTCCAGAGGATTTACTAGTAAACTTGAAGGCGTTGCAAGAAACAATCGACCGTAACCGTCCTTCAGGAGCTAAAGGTCGTTACTGGCGCACAGTGTACGTGTCTTCCACAATGGGACCATCGATTAGGGTAGATATTAACGCCCTACGCGATGCAAAATTGACCGAAGCAGCATAATACGTTCGTAGTCAGCGCTGTTTGCGTTTGCTATAAACAAATTGCCAAAATTAAATAAGCAACAGCCAAAGACAGCAGGTGCTATTCGCTTAATATCCTGCCGAGGTTTGCGCCCTAATTGCTAAAAGTACCTCACGCGCATTGTGTGACTACTGCTGCATAAGGATCAGAATGTACAGATGCATTTCTCTGCTGCGTCTCTACTGCAAAACCCCGGCTGTGAAAGCTGGGGTTTGTTGTTTTTGTAGCTAATAGCACAAAAGGCAATGAGCCATTAGCAAGAAAAGCATTTTTAAAGGAGGTGAAACAACCTAGATGCCAAGAACGATAGAAGACAAAAAAGCTATAGTTGCTGACCTCAAAGAAACTTTGAGCCAGTCTCAACTCGCACTGGTGATTGACTACCAAGGGCTAACGGTTGCTGAAATCACAGATTTACGGCGACGGCTGCGTCCCGCTGGGGCTGTTTGCAAGGTGACTAAGAACACCCTGATGGGCATTGCCATTCAAGACGATGAAAAATGGCAAGTGCTGTCGGAATTGCTCAAAGGTTCTTCTGCCTTTTTGCTAGTTAAAGACGATTTCTCTGCTGCAATTAAGGCTTACCAAGATTTCCAGAAAGCCAGCAAGAAAACAGAAATTCGCGGCGGCGTTATGGAAGGTCGCCTGCTGAGAGAACCTGATGTCAAGGCATTGGGAGATTTGCCATCCAAAGAACAACTCATGGCGCAAATTGCTGGAGCTATCAACGCCTTGGCTACCAAGATTGCTGTGGGTATCAACGAAGTTCCCGGTTCGCTGGCTCGTGCGTTGCAGGCTGTCGCGGATCAGGAAAAAGGTGGCGAAGGCGAAGAAAGTGCTTCCTAGTGAGTCGTTAGTACTAATTAGAACAACTCAAATCATTAATCAACATTACAGGAGTTATATCCATGTCTGCTGCAACTGATCAAATTTTGGAACAACTAAAAACCTTGTCTTTGCTCGAAGCATCTGAATTGGTGAAGCAAATTGAAGAAGCCTTTGGCGTCAGTGCTGCTGCACCAGTTGGAGGCTTTGTGGCAGCAGCACCTGGTGGTGCACCTGCTGCTGCTGAACCAGTAGAAGAACAGACCGAATTTGACGTCATTCTAGAAAGCGTCCCCGCCGATAAGAAAATTGCTGTACTCAAGGTCGTGCGCGAGTTGACGGGTTTGGGCCTCAAGGAAGCAAAAGACTTGGTAGAAGCTGCGCCTAAGCCAGTTAAGGAAGCGATCGCCAAGGATGCGGCTGAAGCTGCTAAGAAGCAGTTGGAAGATGCTGGCGGCAAGGTAACTGTCAAGTAATTTGTAATTAAATTACAAGAAAGTACGTAGTCATGATTAGCTAGCAGCCCAATGTCGAGTGTGACTTGGGCTGCTAGTTTTTGAGCCTAGGGCGGGGAGAGGTAGCTTTGGCTATTAGAGGAATGTGCCAGATGAAAATCTGGCATTTTGATTATTGACTAATGAAACTACACTCGTCTCACAACCCCCCGATCCGGGAGTTCAAAAGATGCAGCCGTGGTAATTGGTGCGTTGGGGTCGGGGACTGTCGATCCGGTGGGTGCAGACTGTGGCAGTAGTCGGTAGTCGGTTCGCCACCGTTCGCGAGTCAGGTCACAGACGACATAGCCGCGCTGCCGACCGTTAAAGTACTTCACCCACGGACTATCGGGTAAGGCAGTAGCTTGTAATAACTCTTCTGTTGTTCTTTTTCTATCTGCTGCCAGTATTGGATTACGACTTAATCAATCTGGCAATCAGGAAACAAGCCCCTAATCCACCGCAGGCATACGGGGAAGCTTGGATTAATTTCACCCAAAATTCGTCAATTTTATAGCCTCTGGCGTTCCAGATGGAATTACCCTCATAAGCCAAAATGCATTCACTGAATACACAAAAAGTTCTCTGAGATACAAACCATCCACCGCCCGCACCGATAAAAAAGGCTAAAGCTGTTCCTAACAGTTCGTTTTTTGTCATAAGCTCAGGCTCTAAAAATTAAGATATAGCGGTTCTCAATTGAGTGCAATACACCAAGAAATAAAAACCACAGATGGACACAGATGGACACAGATAAATTTGTACTTCATTCAAACGAGAAGCGCTATAGAACTAGCGGTACTTTCAACTAGAAGTCATGGTTGGCTAGATATTGCTGCTCGCGTATTTACTTATGAATTAAGAGAAGAAAATTGGAGAGTATTCAAGTTTGATGGCAAAAACTACAAACTCACTGAAGAAAAATTAAGTTCAAAGCCTCAAAATATTATCTTAAGCAAAAATAGCCCTGAGTTTGATTTAGGTGAATTAAGATGACTTAAAGCGGACAATGGTGTCGCGCAAGCAGTGAACATTTTTCACTTTGTAGCACTTAGCTGATGCTTGGTATTACTCCCTTCCCGCTCTAAAATTACTTATATTCTCCATTTATCTCCTCTGTTGTTCTGGAGCGTCCTCTGCGGTTAATTCATAAGTCATCTTTTGGTAGGAAACAAGTAAGCTTCCTGGAAATCAAAACTAAGCCCATTCACGGAAAAAGCTATTCTCCTGCCAAACAGCAGCAGTACGTTGCTCAATAGCTGAAATTTCATCATTTGAAAGAGTCTGAAAAGCTTGAGCGACTCTCACATTTTGTTCTAACAAAGCAACATCTTCTGCTGCAATAATGCAACAATGGACACCGCTTTGAGAGAGAGCATAACCCATAGCTTGATGCATTCCCTCCAGAACACCGGGCTTGAACAGCCGACCGTATGCTGGTACTTTCATCGCAATGATACCAGTATTTTTCTGCTGAGCCACTGGTAGGACTTTAGTAATAAAAGGTTTTGGGTTGTGTTTGTCAGCAGCGTTGATAGGTATAAGAGCGGTGTCAAATGGATAGCGGCGTAGCCCTTCAGCAATGATTGTGGGGTCATGGTGTCCTGTGATGCCGACAAACCGCACTATTTTTTGCTCTTTCGCTTCTTGTACAGCCCTGATTGCACCATGTTTGGTATTTAGGATGGCATCTAGATTCCAATCATAGGAAACGGAGTGAAACTGCCACAAGTCAAGATAATCGGTTTTGAGACGTTTAAGAGATTGCTCTAATTCTCGCCACGCCCCATCTCTGTCTCTAACGTTGCTCTTAGTGGCTAAAAACACTTCTTTTCGATGTGGTCGAAGTACTTTGCCTAGGCGTTCTTCACTCGATCCATAATTAGCAGCGGTATCGAAGTAACGAATCCCTAGCTCAAATGCTCGTTCTATAATCGCTATAGATTTGTCCTCCTGTTCCTTTGGCGGACGAGATAGAGGTGATGCAGATCCTCCCAAACCAAGAATGGGCAATGACACACCTGTGCGTCCCAGCACTCGTTGTGGCATCTTTGCCTCGGGTTGACGAGATGCAGAGGCGGGCTGGTTTTGAGATGTTTGAGCAGTAGAACTGGGATGTTCTGGTGATTCCGTGGTGTTGGTTAATTCTTGACAAGCTGAAGTGCCGACAATTCCCCCAGCAACAGCCATGCTGGTGATCAGAAAATTGCGCCGGGTCGTTTTATTGCCTGTCATGGTAGATCTCCAGTCAACATTACCCAGTGTTCTATCGCAACTGTTAAGAAAAAACCCTACCCGTGGATAGAGATTTTCTTATCGATGCAAGTTGGGGTCCCACACAGCAATGTAAATTTGGTCTTCTGAATTACGTTCTATGCTCCCTTTTAATCCACTAACGTTAAAAGAGTATTGATTCGTTTTACGCTCATAAACTTTTTGTAGCCCTTGCTTAATGTCACTAGAAGCATTACCGCCCAGTATTCCCTGTAATGTACTCTCCATAACCTGTGGTTCGACAGATTGGGCAAAAGAAACTTCTGTTTGACGCAGCACTCCTGTTTTACGGTCAAATAAATAACCAAGGTCAACGCGGTTTGGGTCATGCTGATAAACATAAGCACGAGTTTTCCACAAACCTTTGGAAACCCTACTAGGATTTCCTAACGCTGTTTTGACAGTATCTTCCGAGGTGCCAACGGGAAATGTAGGAATGCTGCGACTGCTAGTATTGGAAGTTGCAGTGTTTTCTTTTTGCTGCTGTGGAGGTGGGGTGGAAGCCTCTGGGGTTGGGGTAGGAGTAGCAGTAGGAGTAGCAGTAGGAGTAGCAGTAGGAGTAGGAGCAGCTGGCTGTTCCGCTTTTTGCGGTGTAGTTTGTTGTTGTGGAATCGATTCTGGCGGTGTCGTTTCTTTTGGCGTGGAAGCAGCTGGGGTTTGGGATTCTACTGGTGGAACTTGTTCTTCTGGTGCTGGTTCAAATATTGATGGCTCTTGTTGTGAGTTAGGAGTAACTGAGGGTGGGGCAGATGTATAAGTTTCTGACTGCTGCTGTTGTGGTGGGTTAGGTGCAGTGACAACTGGAGGTGGTGCAACAATCCTCCTATTTCTGCGTGTCGTGGCTTCGGAAGTAGGAGTTGGGGATGCTGTTGGAGGAGTTGGAATTGTAGCGTTAGATTCTGGAAGCGGTGTAGAGGCGGGCGATATGGTAATTGGAACTTCAGACTCTTGACGGGTTATGTTGGCGATCGCGACTGCCCCAATCAAGCTACCCACAATTAAACTGCCGACAATCCAAGCTGGTTTTTGCCAGTTGGTGCTTGGGGAAGCAGTTGGAATCACAGGAACTCTTTGATTGGAAGCTAACGGTGGTTGGGTGTGCCGGGATGACGATGATGCGCCAGCTGCTGGAGGTGATAGGGGTACTGTCGGTTGATAAGCAGCTGTTGGTTCTGCTGTGGGAAGAGAAGTTGCAGATTTTAAAGCATAAAGCATTTTGCTAGCAGTAGTGTAGCGATCGCTAGCTTGTGGTTTAATTGCCTGATTGAGTACCATCGTCAAATCGTGGGACACTTCAGGGGCGAGGTGATGCCAGATAACTTCACCAGTATGAGGATGCGTTTGTAGTTCATACGGATGTTTGCCAGTGAGCAAATAAATTGCCGTCATGCCCAAGCTGTAGATATCACTGGCATAAACTGGACGTCCAACGGCTTGCTCGCTAGGCATATATCCTGGTGTCCCTATCACCAGCGATTGTGTCGGATATCCTCCAGGACTAACTACTGAACGTATTGTTTCTTTAACAGCGCCGAAATCAATTAAAACTGGCTTGCGATTGGCGGAGCGGATAATAATGTTATCAGGCTTAATATCGCGATGAATAATGCCTTTACTGTGAACATAATCCAAAACGGACAGCAAACTCAATAACATTTCCCTAACACTCGTTTCGCTCAGTATCCCTTGTGCTCTGACTATGTCTCCTAGGGTTTGACCTTGAATCCATTCTTGAACGAGGTAAAATTGCCCTGTCTCAGAAAAGTAGGCAAAGAGTTTAGGAATTTGCTCACTACCTTCGCCCAGAAACTCCAGGGTTGCAGCTTCTCGTTCAAATCGGTTTTGGATAAGTTGGTAGGTTTGCGGACTGTTAGTTACGGGTTTGAGTTGCTTAATTACACAGCGACGGCGAGAAGGCATATGCATATCTTCCGCCAAAAAAGTTTCACCAAATCCACCGGCACCTAGTACCTGGATAACTTGATAGCGATTGTTCAGCAGCTTGGTTGTCATGCTCCGTTATCCCAGCTCTCATTCGGTTAGAATATAACGCAGCCCAATAGGACATTGTACACTTTACAGCAATAAAAGCAGAAAGCCCACTGGCTTTTAGCCGTGGGATGAATGCGTTGCAACTTTAGTTGCAGTCAAGTTTTTCTAGCGAACGAATCCACTCACGAACTAAGTCTGTTTTGGTTCGTTTTGTTTTCTTGGCGTACTTTTCCAAAATCTGCATCTCATCCTTTGGCAGTCTAACGTTTAACCGAACTTCTTCCATGTTGTGAGTAAATTCTACTCACATATGCTATCATTATTCTAGTGGGTAGGGTATTCAACCACTTAAAAAACCCAGAGCCGAAAGGCATCGCACCTTGAAAACTGAAGATAGGGGGTTCTACACAGGAATGCTTGTGTAGGTAAAATCTTCAAGCACCAAGTACCCTTCGGGTTCACCAGTCACCTCTGTCGGGAAACCCTCCTGCAGTGCTGGTTCACCAGAAAACCAAAGTTTTGGTTGAAAACAGTACCGTGGGGCACACGGGATCTGGCTTCTGTAATGGAGCAAAAAGCTTGCGGACAGACCCACCTCTGGCATGATTGGGAAACTAATTATGGTAAGTGGACTGGATGAACCAAGAATCCCATCGGCTTTAGCTGTGGGAGTGTCAAAAATGTATATAAGCACCCTGACGACAATAAAAACCCAATGTATCCCGTTCTGATAACTCTGTTCCTAAAAACTAGCTGACATCCGCGACAACCCATCTGCTGTTATCAGCATCCCACAAAAGCAAAAAGCGCACAGAAGTAGGGACAACTTGTCCGGTTTTCATAAGATATTTTAATTGAGCATATACTGTAGCTGTTTCTGTACTTGCTTCTACTATGCTAACTTGCTCAACTTCTACACTTTGAACTTTTCCTCCCCACCAATCAATGTAAGAAAGATAACCCTTAGGGTGAAAACGTTGATTGTTTTGGTAGCTGGGAGATAGTTGCTCCCAAGCTGTTCTATACTGACCCTGATTAATAGTTAAGTAATAATTTTGCACAGCCTCTACTGGTGAGGGCTGATTGTTTGTTGGCATTGGTGTTGCCAGAGGAAGTGGAGAAGATTGGGTTTCGGTAGGATTAGGAAGGTGAGTGCTGGGAACTGGCGTTAGTTCTGGGAGCACAGGCTCTAGAGTTTCAACAGGTATTGTAGTGGGTTCTGGAAAACTGGGAATTGTTGATGGCTTTTGAGGGGGAGTAGGTGACACAGCAGCCACCTTGGGTTCTGAAGCTAATGGAAAACTAGGAATGGGTGTGTTTTGTACCAGTGGTTGTGCCACCTCTGGTTGAGTTTGTTGTCTGTTAAGGGCAAAACCAATGATCACAGATGCACCGATCAAACCACCTACAATGATGCTGCCAAGAACGAAACCCTTCTGCTCACTGTTTTGTCTACCACTGTGATAAAAAGGTAGAGGAGCTGAGCCTGGGCTGACAGGAATGCTATGTTGAGGTGTTGCAGGAGGCGGTACAGTTAATACTGGTGGACGGTCATAAGGTACGATTGGAGAAGTCGGTGAAATAGGACGAACAATTGGTACTGTGGGAGTCACAGGCGTTGCACCAAGATACAAAGCTTGCAACATCTCTCTAGCGCTGGCAAAGCGATCGCGTGCATGAAACTGAATCGCTTGATCTAATACAGTGGCAAAACTGGGAGTGACATTTAAAGCATATTGTCGCCATACAAGAGTACCCGTAGCTGGATCAGTTGTTAATTGTTGCGGCGTTTTGCCTGTCAGTAAATAAATGGCGGTGAGTCCCAAACTATAGATGTCACTGGCAAACATGGGGCGTCCAACCGATTGTTCGCTAGCCATAAATCCTGGTGTACCAATGACAATTGACTGTGTGGAATTAAGCGAAGGACTTATTAGAGTTCCTACTGTTTCTTTAACTGCGCCAAAGTCAATTAAAACGGGTTTACCATCAGCATGGCGAATGAGGATATTATCTGGCTTAATATCTCGGTGGACAATCCCTTTGCTATGAACATATTCAAGAACTGGTAAGATACTTGTCAAAATTTCTTTGACTGTACTCTCACTCATCAAACCTTGCTCTTGTAACTTTGATGCGAGAGTTTGTCCTTCTACATACTCTTGTACTAAGTAAAATTGACTGCTTTCTGAAAAATCAGAAAAATAAGCATATAATCGCGGAATCTGAGTGCTGCCTTCTCCTAAATCTTCTAAAATTGCTGCTTCTCGCTGAAACCGCTGCTGTACCAACTGGTATATTTGGAGATTATCCTTAATTGGTTTGAGTTGTTTAATGACACAACGACGGAGTGAAGGCATTTGGGTATCTTCTGCTAGAAAAGTCTCTCCAAATCCACCGTTTCCCAAAGTGTGAAGAATTCGATAGCGGTTGTTCAGCAGCTTTTGCATATTTACCGTCTGTCAGGAGAAATACATCCGACAGACATTTTACCGCTCAACAAAATCTAGAAAAATCTAAATTTGTTGTTCCTAGTCGTTGCTAGTACAGCAATAAACGGCAATTCCTTTATTCCTGGAGCAATTAGGAATTACTTTTAAATATTACCAAATTGGTAAACATGCCCAGATAAAGTTCTGCTTACCTATCCGATTTGACAGCGGCTTTATCTTGATTTATAGTACTAGGTTTTGATTTGATTTGCTAAATTTCTCTAGATATTTAATTAAGAATTTCCAAGAAATAAATTATCCAATAACAATGGGGTGGGCAATCCGGAACGCCCAATTTATAGGACGTTCGCCCATCCCACAAGAAAAAGTTGGATATTTTTTAATTTGGAAGTCCCTTAACTCTTTGAAACCCCTATTAAGCCGACAGCACCTGCCGTCGCTGTTCCTGATAATACCAAGTTCGCTGAACGGGTTGATCTATGGGTTGGGCTGGAATAAAAATGATAATTGATGACGATAGCTTAACCTGGTGGTCGGAGTAGGTAAACACTTTAGCTCTGTGAATAATGCCGGGAACTAAGGCACATAGATGACATCAGGCACTGAGAAGTTGAGGGATTAATGCTGCAATCTTCACTGCATCGGATATGGGTTAAGTTAAAGTTGTTGCCTTGGAATCAAGCACTTCGTTACACCGTAGAGATCAGTGTCCCGCTGATTGCTGGAGTTGCTGTCGGACAGATTCGTTATGGTGTGGTTGCCTTGATTGGCAGTGTGTATGTTGGTTTAGTGGCAAATGTTGACGGAAGTTTTCGCGATCGCTTGCTTGCTACGGTTACGGGGGCAATCTTAATCACAGGATGTGCTTACCTCGGTGGACTGTTTGCCAATCTTCCTATTGTTGTAGATCTAGGCGTTTTGCTCCTGGGAGTCGCGGCTGGCTGGTTGCATACCTCTCACAAAGCGATTGAAGTGATGTGTCGATTTGCAGTCGTTGGGTTTCTTTTCGGTGCTTCTCAATTGTCGGCATTTGGAACAAAACTGATTGATCTGGATCATAGAGCGGCAGTTGCATTTTTGGCAGGTGGAATCTGGACGATTCTGGTGGTTGCCATCGAAAACCTGCTGTGTCGAAAACCTCCGATAGTCGAATCCAAACTGTATGAAGGCTGGGTACGCATTCGCGCAAGACAAACAGCAGGTTTACGCTTTGGATTGTGCTACGGTGTTGTAGCGGCGATCGCCTTTACAGGAAGTGGGCTGCTTGGATTACCTCGACCTTTTTGGGTGGCAGTGACAACCCTAATGGTGATGCAACCAGACAGTCGGGCAACCGTGCGACGAACGTTGCAGCGGCTCTTTGGAACTTTAATTGGCGTGTTGGTTGTGGGAGGAATTATTCACTTGACTCAAAATCCTTGGCTGTTAACCGCTTGCAGCATAATGGCAGCTCCCTTCGTTCCGATTGGTTTAGCTCGAAACTACACTGTATGCTGCGTTGCAACCACGGTACTTGTGATGGTGGTGATTGATTTGCTCACACTCACACACGGTGGCGATCTGGTACTGCTGCCTGTAAGGTTTTATGCCACTGCTGTTGGCTGCCTTCTGACTGTAATTAGCACTGCGATCGCTTACCCACAGTTGTGGTGGCGGAACTAACCCTACCGTTGCTAAACTTGCTTAACTATACAATAGGTTATTTTTTAAAATATCTCCGGTCGTAACGGTTTTGATATTCTGAAATATATTCAACATTCCGCCGTTCTAAATCAGATAACACGTTGCGCTGATCAAATTCCATTGGTGAATAAATTGGACGATACCACGGCTGTAAATTAAAGTATTTTTGTAACCCAGGAGTGTTAAAACGGCGACCGTAACGTGCAAAAATTGAATTTCGCATAATATCAAGCTCAAAACCGCTTTTCCCCTCTAAATCTTCATCTGTTACCAATCTTTGAGAAAGCCAAGAGTAATCATTTGCAGATAAAACTGATGGCGTCAATGGGCTAGGAACAGATTGATGATCTGGAGTTTCTATAGCTTGGGGTGTGACAGATGGTAGCTGAACCGAAGGTGAAACCGTTTTTTGTGCAACTGGTTGAGAAGATTTTGTTAACACTAAACCAATAATTGTTGACGCACCAATCAAACCGCCCGCAGCAATTATACTGCCTATCAGGATTCCTTTGTCCTTACTGTCTTGAGACGAAGGTATCTGGGAAGATTCTCGAGTTATGGAAATGGTGTTTTGAGTTTTTGCGGTGGGTGCTGCAGCAATCCTAGGTCGTTGAGAAGGCGGTTGTGTCGGTAAAATTGTGTTTGCTATCTCCTGCAAAGCTTGCAACATTTCTCTAGCACTGGCAAACCTATCCCGTGGATGGTAAGCAATTGCTTTGTCAATGATAAATATCATCGTTGGGCTAACATTTAAGGCATGAGAACGCCAGATAATTTCTCCAGTGTGTGGATCTGTTTCCAGTTCTTGCGGGTGTTTCCCTGTCAGCAGATAAATGACCGTAATTCCTAAACTATATAAATCACTTACATAAACTGGTCTACCCATTGCTTGCTCGCTGGGCATATAACCTGGCGTTCCAATGATAATTGAGCTAGCGAGACTCCCTTTGGAATTAATCACCGTGCCCATTGTTTCCCGTACAGCACCAAAATCAATCAGTACAGGCTTTCCATCTCGATGACGCAAAATAATGTTATCTGGCTTGACATCACGGTGGACTATGTGGTTTGAGTGTATGTACTCCAGTACGGGTAATAAAGTTAGCAATAGTTCCCGAACTGCACTTTCACTCAAGACTCCCTGCTGTTTGACTTTGGCTGTCAGCGTATCGCCTTCAATATACTCTTGAACTAAATAGAATTGCTCATTTAACTGGAAATAAGCATATAAAGCTGGTATTTGACCACTGCTTCCACCTAATTCTTCTAATATCGCAGCTTCGCGTTGAAACCTCTCTTGCACCAGTTGGTAAATCTCGGGCTTATTGTGAATCGGTTTAAGTTGTTTAATCACACAACGACGAAGCGATGGCATTTGGGTATCTTCTGCTAAGAAAGTTTCACCAAATCCACCACTCCCCAGAGTACGAAGAATTCGATAGCGGTTGTTTAAAAGTAATGTCATAAACTATCGCTGATTTCTGGAATGGGCAAATATTGCTAGGGTAGATTGTGCCCATCCATACAGACTTTAACCTTTTACCCACTTTTTCGCGTTGCTCCCGGTTAATCTGACCTAAAACACCGGATCAACCTTGGCATTGGGTAAAGTCCGAAGTTATACTCCAAAAACTGCGAAAGCTGATGTACGCTGTTTTAGTTTGAAATGCTGTGTAAACGGTGCGATGACACAGAGCGATCGCCCTCGGGCAACCACTTAAACTTTATAAATCCTTAATTTCTTAATTTATAAATTTATTTAATAAACGCTTCGGTGCAACTTTATTTTGTTCCCCCCCTTTCTCAAGGGGGGTTAGGGGGCATCTTCACGTGATGTAAGCCAGATTTTAGATCTCCCAACAGAGTTAAAAAGGAGGCTTAAGAAAAAGTCGCACACGGCGTTTTAATAAAAGTAAAAATACTTTAAGCCATACAGCAACTGCAAGGTTTGTGACCTCGCAATTACAAGCCTCAACTTATGGTACAAAGATTGTTAATTTTGTTCCCGCAACGTGCCTACAGAGCGTGCAATCATAATGAGTTAATTTTAAAATCCCCCTAAGGGATGATTCTTTCCCTACCTATTTCATCCCGGCTTAACAACCAATACAGAACAATTGGCTTCTTCCACCACTTGAGAACTCACGGAACCCTGAACAATTCGCTTCATACCAGTTAAGCCGCGACTACCGATCATAATTAAATTAGCTTTGTAAATATTGGCAAGGCGAATAATTTCTTCTGCTGGATCGCCAGTAACAATTTCTATATCGCTTTCAACTGGCAAGATTGTCTGGTAGGATTGCAATTGTTTTTCAATATGGAAATAAGAAAATGTTGGTGACTCGCTTTGAGGACGGTCTGCTGGTAGTTCCATCTCGGACTCTGATGTAGGAAACACATGGCAGAGAATGACTTTGCTATCTTTTGGCAGCACCAATTCTTGTAAAGCCTGAATGACTCTGTCTGCAAGTTCGGAATCATCCAGAGCAACCAAAATAGTCTTTAGCACCAATGTCGTCTCCACAAGAGTAGACCTTTTAGATACGTAACGGCAGAAGGAGATTAATGGCTACACCAACCTGCCCAATTTCAGGACATAAGTTTGTATAGCCTTAAAGTTTCATTTGTAACCCATAGGCTCAGTTTTGCCAAATGTCTCAGGAAAAAATTAATAATTCAAATTCAAATTTACTCTTCCTTTTGCACTCGGCGTCTGACAGAATCAGCGTGAGAAGGTAAGCCTTCAGCTGTTGCTAGCACATCAATTGCACCCGCCACCTTTTCTAGTGCGGTTTGGGAGTATTGAATGATACTTGAATGTTTCATAAAAGTTTCGACTCCCAAGGCTGAGGCATAGCGAGCAGCACCAGAAGTTGGTAGGGTGTGGTTAGGTCCAGCTAAATAATCTCCTACGGCTTCTGGTGTAGAATACCCTAAGAAAATGGCACCCGCATTCCGAATGAGTGGTAGTAGCTCCCAGGGGTCTTCTACTTCCAACTCTAAATGTTCGGGGGCAAATTCATTTGAGAGTTGGGCTGCTGCTTCCAAGGATTCGACAATCACTATCAAACCATAGTGAGCGATCGCCTTTTCTGTCAGCAAGCGCCTAGGGTGATCTATAAGCTGTCTTTCCACCGCCACTTGTACGTTCTTTGCCAATGCTGTATCCGTGGTCAGCAAAACTGCTGCTGCCATTGGGTCATGTTCGGCTTGCGCCAACAAGTCAGCAGCAACGTGTACGGGATTTGCGGTTTCATCGGCAATAATCAGCACTTCGCTTGGTCCAGCTAAGGAATCAATGCCTACGGTGCCATAGACGAGTTTTTTCGCCAAAGTTACATAAATATTACCTGGACCTGTGATCACATCAACTTTAGGAATCGTTTCTGTACCATAGGCTAAAGCGGCGATCGCCTGTGCGCCTCCGACGCGATAAATTTCTTGCACTCCAGCTTCTTGTGCTGCGACCAGCACGGCTGGGTTAATTGCTTTGTCTGCTCCTGGTGGTGTCACCATCACCACGTGCGGTACACCAGCTACCTTTGCCGGAATTGCATTCATCAATACCGTGCTTGGATAGGCGGCGCGACCACCCGGCACATATAACCCTGCTCGGTCTACTGGTGTATACCGTTTGCCTAAAACGACCTCATCATCGCCAAATTGTACCCAACTTTTGGGAATTCGTTGGCGGTGAAATGTATCAATTTGGCGGCAAGCCAGCCTGATTGCCTGGAGCAATTCCTTTGATACCTGTTGGTATGCTGCATCCAGTTCTGAGCCTGTCACGCGCAGTTCTTCTGGCTTGAGGGTTTGCTTATCGAATTCGGCTGTGTAATGCAGTACAGCTTTATCGCCTTGGCGCTTCACTGTCTGCAACACTTCCCGCACTGTTGCTTCTTTGTGGAGCACCTGTTCATCATGGGTGCGATCGCAGATCCGTTGTAGTTCTGCTCTAACGTCTGCCTGCTGAGTAATGATTCGCAGCATGGAGTAAGGACAATGCCAACTTGAGAAAATTCCTGCCTTGAGAATGAGTTTTGCTCCTTCCCCAAAGGGGTGCAAAGCTAACCCTAACTCTCTTCTCTAGCTTAACCTGGATTTTTTTGATACTTCCACGGTTTTCAGCACATGGTTTGTGTCAAAGGCAACTAAATTGCGAGATTTTGACTTACCTTTTGGCTCTCCCTGGTAGCAGGAGACCCAAACTGGCTATCACCAGAAAACAGGCGTGCTACTTCCCGATATCCTCTCGCTCCAGAACCCAAACTTTCCTGGAGGTCAGCTGTATGTTTTTTCATCTAGTCCCCCTTTTGAGTCTGGGTCGGATATAAGTATAATTTTTGCCTATTTTTTTACTTTACTTACTAACATATATACAGAAGCGATGTGGCTATTTGCTAGATTTTAACTCTTGAGCTTCACCTGTTTGCACAACTGTTGTCTATAGCAATACATTCCTCTTTTGGAAAGAACTACATCACCAGTGTTCAGTGATCAGTTATCTAATTATTCCCTTAACTAAAAGTTAAGAAATTTCAATAAGTATTTTTCATTGATAACTGATTTCGTGAAGAACTTATAGGATAGTATTTTATCTTAGCATATTTTTAGAGGTTATAACAAGGTTAAGCAACCTAGTTTCTCAGAATCCCATTAACACGACATACGAAACTTTGGATACATGATTGCTGGTTGTAGCGCACTGCACTTACGGGCGGTGGCACGTATGCGCAGGCAGACATTCTCGGCACGCAGCGTGTCTCAAAGGGGCCCAGTGCCTGCCTGGGGTGCGATGGCACAAAGTGCGCGCAGTCATGCGATCGCGCATTTCAAACAAGACTTTATACCCTCCAAGGGTGCGGCTATACAAACAAAGCCATCGTGCGTGGGCTTCAAGCTTCTTACCTGTAGGGTTGGGTAAAAACGAGCGAAAAATCTGCCGAGCCAGAGGAAAAATCGCCCTCCTGTAGGGTTGGGTCAAAACGAGCGAAAAATCTGCCGAGCCAGAGGAAAAATCGCCCTAGGAAAGATTGTGATTTTTGTATACCAGTACTTTCGGGGCATCTTACGTCAAGGTCGTGGACTTCTTACCAGTTAACTGGTAATGAGGCACCGCAGTTTTTCAGTACGCGCGATGAAACGGTATTTTTGCAAAAACGGAATGCTCCCTACCATCTATCTATGTTAACTGGCTTTGATGGCTCCACCTTTTTGACTCCTACACTGGGAAACGTTTTTACTCTAGGTCTAAGTGCAACTTGGTGTCAGTCTGCCAATCAATAAAACCGTCTTCCTTAACGGAAGAATTACTGCATTAAAAGCGATGCTATCATTTTCATCCATGAGCTATTTTCAAATAAGTTTTTGAAACTTTTGTAGGTCAATTAGCATCGTTCTCGACCATGGTGATTTCTACAGCAATTATTCTTCTAATAGTCATACTATTTGCGTTGATAGCTCGGTGATTAAGTCACTCGTATGAATTTTAATTTTATTTATCGAGATGATAATACACACATAAGAGAGTTGCTTTATTGAAGAAGAAGTCAACCGTGAGTAAGGAAACTATAGTATGCGATACATCCATAAAAAGAAACGAAAAAAATTAAAGTTTTCTAACCAATTCTTTATATTTTCAGTAGTTATAGTCGTATTTATTATGGGTATCGTGGCGATGCCTGCACGTAGCCAGGTAAATGTGGTCGATGCTGAAATGACAATGGAATTACCACTTTCAACCCGTGGCGCAAAAATTCTCGATGCCAAAGGTCAGCAAGTTTTACTTAGAGGCGTGAACTGGTTTGGTATCGAAACAGAAACGCACGTACCTCACGGCTTGTGGAAGCGAGATTATAAAGAGATACTGGGGCAGATTAAGAGCTTGGGATACAACCTGATTCGCTTGCCTTATTCTCTGGAAGCACTACGTTCGCCTAATGTTAACGGTATTGACTTCAGTATTGGTAGTAACAAAGAACTTGAGGGGAAAACCCCAATACAAGTCATGGACTTAATCATTCAGGAAGCACAACGTCAGGGGTTACTCGTTCTACTCGATAACCACCGTTTAAGCGATCGCCGCATTTCTGAATTGTGGTATGAAGACGGCTTCACAGAAGCAGACTGGATTGATAGCTGGAAAATGTTAGCCTATAGGTACAAGAATCAAACGAACGTTATTGGTGCAGATCTAAAAAATGAACCCCACGGAAAAGCGGGCTGGGGTACTAACGATTTAGCCACAGACTGGCGACTAGCAGCAGAACGGGCTGGTAATGCTATTCTTGATGTTAATCCTAACTGGCTAATTGTTGTGGAAGGGGTAGAAAAGAACGTTCCTACACAAAAGCTACCCAAGCATTGGCAGGGTGGCAATTTAGAAGGAGTAAAGCGCTACCCAATACGTTTATCTCGTCGCAACAAGCTTGTCTATTCACCTCACGAGTATGGTCCTAGAGTTGCGGATCAGCCTTGGTTTTGGGAGCGAAAATTTCCCAAAAATCTTATTGCTCGCTGGCAAATAGGATTTCACTATATTTCTAGTCAAAATATTGCGCCCATTTTTATTGGTGAGTTTGGTGGACGGGAAGTAGATACAAATTCTAAAGAAGGAATTTGGCAAAACGAATTTGTCAAATATATCAAACAGAAAAAATTGAGCTTTGCCTACTGGAGCTGGAATCCTAACAGTGCTGATACAGGTGGTATCTTATTAGATGATTGGCTAAGTATTGATATTCCTAAGCAGCAACTACTATCGCAACTGCTGCCAGTAAATTTTTCTCAAGTAGCACCCGTGCAAACGAGTGGAGGAGTAGGGCAAGTAGGGGAAGTCAGGGGAGAAATCAATTCAAAATTCAAAATTCAAAATTCAAAATTAGGAGTCTCTTCCTCATCTCCCTCACTCCCTCACTCCCTCACTCCCTCATCCCCCTTATCTCCCTCACTCCCTCACTCCCTCACTCCCTCATCTTCCCCATCTCCCTCATCTCCCTCATCTGGTTCCCGTATCTCTTCCTCTTCTTCCCAACTGACAGTCACTTCTGATATTTATACAAATTGGCAAACGGGATTTTGTGTCAGCTTCAAAATTATGAATCAGAGCAATGCTAAGGTTAACGATTGGCTGATGACATTTAGTATGAAACAAGCTGCTATTAATAACTCTTGGAACGGTAACTTTAAACCACAGGGGGGGACGCAGTATGTTGTCACGCCTCTAGACTGGGGAAGAGTGGTTGAGCCAAATCAAGTACGCGACTTTGGTTTTTGTGCCAATAAACTTGGTTCAGACTACCAGCCCACCCAAGTAAGAGTCAACAGTCAAAGGTGAAAACAGTGAAGTACCTCACCGCATGGCGGACTCTTGAATTCCGCGAAATCAGTTAAAGTTTTTCAACGTCCTCTTAAGGTACATACCTCTGAAACTAAGGAACGTGACGCACCACGTTCCTTAGCGCCTCGAAACTGGGTAATGGCAACCTCAACCTATTACTGTTGCAGATGCTGTCGAAGTTAGCTTAACCTGATCACCAACTACAGAAGTGTTATTTAACTACTGACATACCTTAGGTGTGCGTGTTATCACTCACAATCGGCGAATAATAATCTTAAATAAGGTTATTAATGACGTAGGGATATAAGGCAGCAATGCTGAAACTGGCTGGTTATCAAATTATTGGGCAAATTTATGCAAGCGGTAAAACTTTGGTATACCGAGGAATAAGAGAACAAGACCAAAAACCAGTTGTCATTAAAGTCCTACGGCGTAAGTATCCTAGCTTTCAAGAACTGTCACAACTGCGCAATCAATATACGATTGCCAAAAACCTCGAATTACAAAGCATCATCACACCTTATAGTCTGGAACCCTACCAAAACAGCTATGCCTTAGTTATGGAAGATTTTGCTGGGATCTCTCTCAAGGATTACATGAATCATATAGAGTCGCCAAAATGCCTGCCTCTACAACAATTTCTCCACATCGCTATTCAAATCACCTCTACCTTACATGAGTTGTATCGTAACCGTGTCATTCACAAACACATCAAACCTGCGAACATCCTAATTAATCCCACAACTCTTGAAATCAAACTTATTGACTTCGGTATTGCCTCTCTTGTGCCGAAAGAAATTCAAATTCTTACCAATCCGAACGTTTTAGAAGGCACACTGGCTTACATTTCTCCTGAACAAACAGGAAGGATGAACCGAGGTATCGACTACCGCACTGACTTTTATTCTCTTGGTGTCACATTCTTTGAACTTCTCACCGGACAGTTGCCCTTCACCACAACTGACCCAATGGAGTTAGTTTACTGCCATATTGCCAAACAACCACCAAATGCAAGCAGTATGAATCCCAGCCTTCCCTCAGTTGTGTCTGACATCATCAACTTACTCATGGCAAAAAACCCTGAAGACCGTTATCAGAGTGCCCAAGGAATAAAGTATGACTTAGAAGTGTGCCTGCAACAGTGGCAAGAAACAGGAAAAATTCTACCCTTTGAGTTAAAAAAACAGGATATTTCCCACCGTTTCTTAATTTCTCAAAAACTTTATGGTCGCAAATATGAAGTTGAAACCCTACTTGCTGCTTTTAAGCAAGTGACAAGCAGCGGGACAACTGAAATGATACTAGTATCTGGTGTGCCTGGTGTGGGCAAGACAGCAGTGGTCAACGAAGTCCACAAAGCGATGGCACAAAGTGCCCGCTCCGCGATTGGCTTTGCCACTGCCCCTTGGGCAATCGCGCGACAGCGTAGTTACTTTATCCAAGGAAAATTTGACCAGTTGCAACGCGACATTCCCTTATCAGGATTCATCCAAGCTTTTGAGGACTTAATCGGGCAACTGCTCAGTGAAACTGATGCCCAAATTCAACAGTGGAAAGCCAAGATTTTATCAGCATTAGGTGAACAAGCTCAAGTCATTATTGATGTTATTCCCAAACTTGAACTTATTATTGGCAAACAACCAAACGTTGCTGAACTCTCTGGCACCGCTGCCCAAAATCGTTTCAATTTTTTATTCAAAAGATTTCTCAAAGTATTCACAGCTGTTGAGCATCCCTTGGTTATCTTTCTGGATGACTTGCAATGGGCAGATGCAGCTTCTTTAAATTTTATTCAATTATTAATGAGTCAAAACAATGTTAGCATCAAAAATCTTACATTGTCTTCTCACCATTTAGCAGAAACGAAGAGCGATAGCGGAAATCAGGGTGGGTTACTACTTATTGGTGCTTATCGGAATAATGAAGTTTCAAGAACACATTCGCTATCTCTGGTTCTAAATGAAATTGAAAAAACAAAAGTAATCATAAATACTATTAGCATAGAAGCTTTAAACCAAGCTGATTCAAACCGTCTCATTGCTGATACCCTCCGTTGCCCAGAAGCGGTTGCTATTCCTCTTAACCAAATGGTATTTGCTAAAACCAAAGGCAACCCCTTTTTTACTCGTGAGTTCCTTAAATATTTACATGAAGAAGGACTCATTCAATTTAACTTTGATGTTGGTCATTGGCAGTGTGACATTGCTAAGGTAAAGGCATTAGCTTTAACAGATGATGTAGTAGACTTAATGGCAATTCAAATAGAGAAATTGCCAAAACATACTCAAGAAGCATTAAAACTTGCTGCCTGTATTGGTAACTCTTTTGATTTAAAGAATCTAAGTATTGTGCATCAAAACTCTGTGGTAGATACAGCAGCTAACTTATGGACTGCGTTAGTTGAAGGGCTAGTTTTACAAGAAATTGACAATGAAAAATTATTTATAAATATCTCTAGTAAAGAACCTAAAAAAATACCAAATTTTAATTCAACATTACCCCAATACAAATTTGTACATGACCGAGTACAACAAGCCGCTTATTCTCTGATACCTGAATCACAAAAACAGTCAATTCACCTAAAAATTGGAAAACTGCTGTTAAGTCATACTCCAGTTGAAGAACGGGAAGAAAAGATTTTTGATTTGGTTAATCAGTTCAACATGGCAGTGGAATTAATCACTGATCAAAGTGAGTGCGATGAACTAGCAACGATGAATTTGATTGCTGGACGTAGAGCTTTGGCATCAACAGCTTATGCAACGGCAGCTAAATATTTAACAACTGGCATTCAATTTCTCTCTAGTGATAGTTGGGAGACGAACTATAACCTAACGTTAGCTTTGTATGAAAAAGCAGCAGAGGCGGCGTACCTAGTTGGCGACTTTGAGCAGACAGAGAAATTAGCAGAGGTGGTGTTGGCAAGTGCAAAAACACTGCTGGAAAAAGTAAAAGTTTATGAAGTCAAAATTCAAGCTTATGGGGCGCACAACAAAGCACTAGAAGCGGTCAATACAGCACTAAGCCTTTTGAAGCAACTGGGTTTAGATTTTCCTAAAAATCTCAGTCAGTCGTATATTCAAAGTGAACTGGAGAAAACAGCTTCAAATCTGACTAGTAAGCAAATTCAAAATTTAATTAACCTGCCAGAGATGACGGAAGAGCAATCGCTAGCAGCTATGCGTATCCTATCTAGCGCAATTGTTTTCGCCTATCAAGCTGTTCCTGAACTATATTTGCTGTTTGTACTTAAACAAATCGATTTATCGCTAAAAGGTGGAAATGCTCCCTTATCTGCCTTTGGATACGTTAGTTATGGAGTAATGCTGTGCGGGTTAATAGGAGACATCGAGTCTGGATATCAATTTGGCAAACTGGCGGAAAATCTTTTGTCTAGGTTTGAGACGAAAGAAGTCTCTGTGAAGGTTCTAGAGACATTTAATCAACTTGTGAGACCTTGGAAGGAGCATATCAAGGAAACATTAAAGCCTCTCGTAGAAGTTTACTCTGTTGGTCTGGAAACGGGAGATTTAGAATTTGCAGCGTACGCTCTTTATGCTTACTCCTATACTGCATATTTTATGGGTGAAGAACTTACAAAGCTCAAACAAGAGATGGCGAACAACTGCAATGCCATACAGCAAATTAAGCAGGAAAGGGTTTTTCATTGGAATGAGATCTATCGGCAAATGGTTTTAAACTTGCTAGGGGTTGTGGAAAATCCCTATCATTTAAGCGATGAATCCTATGACGAGGAGAAAATGCTGGGGATTCACCTTGAAGCTAATGATAGAATTGGGCTTTTGTCTTTATATTTTAGCAAGTTACATTTGTGTTACCTATTTCAGGCATTCCCTCAAGCAGTTGAAAACGCAATCCTGGGAGAAAAGTATTTAGAAGGAGGGATAGGACAGCTAGTGACTCCAATGTTCCATTTTTACGATTCACTAGCAAGGTTGGCGCTGTATTTTGAGGAAGATCAGCCAGAGCAAGAACACATTCTGTATAAGGTACAAGCCAATCAGGAAAAGATGCAGAAATGGGCGCATTACGCCCCGATGAATTTTTTGCACAAATATTATTTGGTAGAGGCAGAGCGACATCGAGTTGTGGGTAACAATGTAGAGGCAATGGAATTGTACGATCGCGCCATTACCCTAGCCAAAGAACACGAGTACATCAATGAAGAAGCTCTTGCTAACGAACTTGCTGCTAAGTTTTATCTAGAATGGGGCAAACCGAAGATTGCTCAAACCTACCTTACTGATGCCTACAACGGCTACGTTCACTGGGGAGCATCAGCCAAAGTTGAGGACTTGGAAAAACGCTATCCTCAATTACTTGCCCCTATTGTCGAGCGAGAACAAGCTACCCCTCATCCCAGTGAGAATAGCACCCCTGACAATAGCGCATCTTCATCTATTAATAGCACCAACGAAACTGTCATTGGCTGTAGTACGAGCATTTCAGAATCTCTAGATTTGGCATCTGCAATCAAAGCCTCTCAAGCACTATCTGGGGAAATTCAGCTTGAGCAACTGCTTTCCACCTTAATGCAAGTTGTGATGGAAAACGCCGGAGCCTCTAAGTGCGCTCTGATTTTGACGCTAGACGAGAATTTACACCTAGCTGTTACCGCCGCTAGTTCCGGTTTATATAGTACGCCCACTTGCACAGCGTTGGCATCAATTCCCCTAGAGTCAAGCGAAGATGTTCCGATAACTTTGATTAACTACATCAAGCGCACGCAGGAAATCTTAGTAATCGATGATCTAAAGGATAAACCCGTTCTAGCAGCCGATAGTTACATTGTTCGTCAGCAACCCAAGAGCCTGTTGTGTATCCCAATTCTCAATCAAGGCAAATTGCTCGGCATTCTTTACCTAGAAAATAATCTCACGACGGCAGCATTTACACGCGATCGCATAGAACTCCTCAAACTCATTACCACCCAAGCGGCAATTTCTCTAGAAAATGCAATGCTTTACCAAAATTTAGCACAGGCAAATGAACGCTTGGAAGAATACAGCCGTACTCTAGAGGCAAAAGTTGACCAAAGAACGCAGGAACTCAAGGAAAAAAATCAACGTTTGAAGCAAGCCCTAGAAGAATTGCAAAACACCCAAATCCAATTAATTCAAAGTGAAAAAATGTCGAGTTTGGGGCAAATGGTAGCGGGAATTGCTCATGAAATCAATAACCCTATTAACTTTATTCATGGCAATGCCATTCATGCTTATCAATATGTAAACGACTTGCTAGATTTGGTCGCTGTTTATCAGCAGGAATACCCCAATCCCTCTCCTCAAGTGCAGGAAAAAGCTTTTGAAATTGACTTGGATTTCCTGCTAATAGACCTGCCAAAGCTTTTGGATTCCATGAACGTCGGAACCACGCGTGTTCGGAATATTATTCTGGGCTTACGCAACTTCTCTCATTTTGAACAAGCTGAAATGAAGCCTGTAGATATTCATGAGGGAATCGAGAATACCTTGATGATTTTGCAGCATCGACTCAAAAGCAAGGACAAGTGCTTTGAGATTGAAATCATCAAAGAATACGGAAAATTGCCTAAAATTACTTGTTATGCTGGTCAAATGAATCAGGTGTTCATGAATATCCTAAGTAATGCAATTGATGCACTCCAAGAGTCATTTATTAATAGTCATACCCTGCCGAAAGCCGCCCAAAAAGCGTCTACGTCATTTATAGAAAATAAAGGACAAAGGAAGGACAAAGCACATATTCGCATTCGCACTGAACTAGCAGACTCCAATACAGTGAGGATTCGGATTGCTGATAACGGTTCTGGGATGACTCAGGAAGTGCGGCAAAAAATCTTTGACCCATTTTTTACCACTAAGCCGATAGGAAGTGGTACGGGGTTGGGGTTATCTATTAGCTATCAAATTGTGGTGGACAAACACAAGGGACAGTTGATTTGTGATTCTACTCCAGCAAAGGGGACTGAGTTTATTATTGAAATACCGATGCAACAGCAATCAGGTTAGTAAACCCTGTAATAGAAAGCGTTACCTATCGCAAAGCACACCCAACAACTAGCTTACTGGTATTATAGATAGCTGCCTATTAAGCTGATTACGCAAGAATTCTAGCAATGGCTTAATATGCACATCCTCCTTCCATTCCGCTGCTAGATCCTCGATGATATGGTGCTCGCAAATTAGCCTATCGCCACAAAAGCGACGAATAATCGGATGGATGAAGGCACTATGTGAGGCGTTGTCAGCGTTATCTCGGTGGATGCGCTCAATTGCGAAAGGATCAGGCATTTTGTCAGCATCGTACCCAAACTCTAACGTCACTATGTAGTAGTGAGTATGCTCACCTAACTCACTGTCATGTACATAGTCCGTTGGTAATTCCTGATAGTAGCGAGCCTGTTTGCCCTCATTTGAAATGACAATCAGATCGCACAGAAAACCTGTTTGCTGCCATAACCCTGAGCTTTGATTCACCCGTTTAAGAATTACCTCCGTTAAATTAGAAGGAGTGGGAGCTATTAACTGATAGGGTAACTCCTGATTGTAGTACTTACACTTTAAGATATGGTGCAGTGCCTGAATATTGTAACGAAAGCCGTGGATGAAGCCAGATTGCTTCTTCTTATAATCCCGAACATGCATTAGTACCCCGACAAAATACAAGCCCTTGACGTTAGTTGATTCCCATTCACTAGTTTGAGCTGGAAAGCGGTTGTTGATAGCTAGCTCAGGTTTACATGATTCGTCAAAGATAGAATTGTCAAAGCGGAATCCAGTACATACGATTACGCGGTCATAAACCAGGTCTTCTTGTTCTTCATAGGCGTGCGTGTAGGAAAAAGATACCAGATATTTACCGTCTTGACGCTCTATTTTGTTAATGGTTGTATCCAAAACTCCGTTCTGTGACTTTAGCTGGTAAGTATCGAGAAAATTATTATTAACTGCTCGCAGATTTCCTACATACTTAGTCTTCCATGCCATAGATATAGGAGTTGGACTGGCTATGTGGAGCAGTGCTGCTGTCCCAATTAAATTATCAGCGGTTTCAAACCCTGAATTACCTTTGCCGATAATCAACACCCTTTGATTGGTAAAGTCTTCTGGATCTATAGATACATCTGTGTAATTTTCTGCTAATTCGATTCCGGGAATTGGTGGGATATAGGGTTTGGAAAAACCCGTAGCAATGATGAGACGTGCTGTGGAGTAAACATTGTCATTGCTATCTATTACCATGAATTTGTCTTTTTTGGCAATTCTGACAACTTTGCAATTATATTTAACTTTTAAATGAAACTGGTCAGCAAAATCGTTGAGATATCTAACTAGGTCTTCTGAATGTGGGAAATACTCTCTGCTGTAATTCTTAAACCGCATTTCTTCACTATCACTTAGCAGAGAGTTCCAATCCCATCTAAGGTTGATTTCTGGGTCATCGTAACCTGTATAAACTTTGTTAATTGAAATTAATCTCTTATGTCGAGGAAATTTCTTGAAGAAAGTTCCAGGAGTATCGCCTGCTTCTAATATCAGGTAACTACGATTGGCTTTTTCCAGAAAATAGCCAAGCTGAAGTCCTGCTGGACCAGCACCAATAATCAAGTATTCAAATTCTGGCGTTAGGTTCATTTTTTCACTTCTCGAACATCAATCAATTGAACTAGATATTGTCAATCTGCCAGAGATAACAAAGTATCTAGAAGCAAGTGATTTAGCACTTCTACAATTCCAGGAACACAAAAATCTACAGTAATTTTCTTTATGAGGCTTTCAACGGTTGAACGATAGGATGCTTTTCTGCATACGCCCTCATCTCATTCGTGGCTTCCGTGAAAACTTCAAATACTTTCTCAACCACCTCAAAAGCTTTAGCTCTTTGCTCGTGCGTCAGTTGTATGCTTTCAAGCAATTTTTCTATATCATCAGTTCCTGTAGTATGACCAGTTTCCACACAAAAATGGTCCTCTCCAAAATAGCGGTACTTTTGCCTAGTAATTTGTTCGAGTTCCTGCGCTACTTGTGCAGTCACAGCTAACGCAACATTTCCTGTTGCCTCTATCGCCTCAATTGCTGCTACTACTACAATAGGTTCTGAGCGGAACGTATATAGTGCAATTTGATGGCACACTTGGCGTGTTTTATAAGTTTCTTCACCCCAATAAAACCTCATAGCATCACTGAACTTCATTAAATGGTTCAACCCTAGTTTCTCTAGGTCTTCTAGAAACCACACCCAGTGATGGTCATCTTCATAAGTATGTCTGTTAATTAGTTTCTGAATCGGTTCATCAGTTGGCTCTTTTCGGAAGTCAAATCTATTCAGCTGTCCAAAACCGATTGCAAAAGGAGCGACACAGGGTGCCCAAGCTAGCCTTTGCCTTGGGTCTATACTTTTATCTTGCATAAATTTGAAGAATGGCAACTGGGCAAATTCTTGCTTTCTTTTTTCAATCAACGCAAGGACTTCTTTCATTTTCGGGAACCCACACTTAATAATTGAATTTGTGGACAAAATTGGCTGTTACACCACTGTTAAAAAACTGAGACAATCAAACCAACTTATGTAGTTTTGAAATCAACTACATAGTGTTGACATAAGATTTTATGCCTGTCTTTGTAGTGTAGAAAACAATTTTTATTTTTTCAGAGTTTATTATTAGTGATGATTATTGCCTCTTGTAATAAAAAAACGTATCCGTAAATATTTGGATTTATAAATATTGACTAAAAGAAAAAAGACATAGTTACTTTAACTACTAAACAATGCACAGAGAGTAGGACACCTTTTAGCCCGTTTATTGGGGATATCTTAGTAATTGACAGTATAAAACAGAGGAACAGCTTATTACTTTGATGTACTCAGCCTTACATCAAATTTCCAAGGTTTTATATACCAATGATAGTAATGAAAGATATAGCTGTTAAGTTTTGATTAATTTATTGTAAAAAAAATGTTAAATTTCTTCATATATTGAAGTATTCTCTAAAACCATAACTTTTCAGTATGTTTACTGAAAAGTTATGGTTTCCTGACAATTGTTACGTCATAGAATATCTTCCTTGCCTCGTTTGGGACAAATCACCCACTACCTAACCGCATTTTCCCTTGCAAAGGAAATGCAAGTTTTGGCACAAATCTTAGGTAAAAAATAAAATAGTTAAAAAATACTGAAATATGTATTTAATCACAGATGACTTTATAAAAGATGAAGAGTAAAAGTCTGATGCTGATAGCGAATTCCACCCAACTATGCTCTTTATCAGGAAAAACTAGAGCTTTTCAAGGTTTTCAACAAATTATCCAAGGTATAAAAAAACCTCACCCCGCTTAAGGTATCCCTCTCCTGTATTCGGGAGAGGGGTAGGGGGTGAGGGAACTGATTATAGGTAATTTAGCGGACTAGATATTACTCATCGTCTTCGTCGTAATCGTCATCTTCCTCGTATTCGTCTTCTACGAGGTCATCGATGTCACTGTCACCAGCAGAAGGAAGAATAAAATCATCCTCATCCAAAATCGACTTATCTGAACTACGTCTGGTACCAAATCCATCCGCCCCAAGCGTCGGAGTATCTAATTGGTAACTCCGGGCTGTGCGGTCATCCAGCACCATATCGAGTGGATCGTCAACTTCATCCAAGACACTGCTTGTGACATCAACAGCATAGTCATCGATGGGACCAGTTTCTTCATAAGCATTAAACCCAGTGCCGGCGGGAATCAGTCGTCCGATAATGACGTTTTCCTTCAAGCCGCGCAACCAGTCGGATTTACCTTCAATTGCAGCCTCAGTCAAGACGCGCGTTGTTTCTTGGAAGGATGCAGCGGAAATAAAGCTATCGGTGTTCAACGATGCTTTGGTAATACCCAACAGGACTGGGGTGTACTGCGCCCGGGCACCACCAGTGATTGCCATTGCTTCATTAACTTGCTCGACTTGGCGCAACTCTACCAATTCTCCAGGGAGCATGGTGGTGTCACCACCATCATCTATCCGGACTTTATTGGTCATCTGACGGACAATCACTTCGATGTGTTTATCAGCAATATCAATACCTTGGGACTGATACACCGATTGCACTTCGTTCACCAAGAACGTCTGCACCTTCTGCAAGGCATGGCTAGCACAGGCATAAACTCCTTCTTCAGAACCTAGGTTGAAGAAGATTTCCAGAATTTCATGGGGATTAGAAGGACCATCAGTTAATGTTTGTCCTGCTGTGATTTGCGCTCCATCTGGGACTATCAAGTTTTGTCCTGGTCCGAGGGGATAATCTGTGACTACGCCATTGGACTCGATGACTTTGAGTGCGATCGCTTCATCCCCATCGCCGTAAACAACCTTGACTTCTCCTGAACGACGTGCTAAAATACACGCTTCTTTTGGCTTACGAGCCTCAAGGAGTTCCTCAATCCTGGGCAAACCTTGAATGATGTCTCCAGTTTTGGCGCGTTCAAATACTAGCAACACCAAGTTATCACCACGCTGTACCAAATCGCCATCGTCTACCTGCAACACAGCGCCTGCACTGACGCGATAGGGACGACCGACACGGAGTGTGACAGAGTAGTTCACAGTAGCGAGTGCTGATTCCTCAGTAGGCGGAACTTCTCCTTGTGCCTTCTCCACTTTTCCTTCGCCTTTCTGGACTGCCACAACTTGCCCAGATTCCTCGGCAAAGACTCCAGGGGCAATTTCGACACCTTCTACTATCAAGTTACCAACTTTGACCTTGGGTGGAGCGCTTAGATTCATCTTAACGACGTCATTATGACGCAATACTAAGCAGCGGCGAACTGCCTCAGTTCCTTTTTGCACGCCCCGCACGATACCCCCTTCTTTACATAAGATTTGGGTACGTGCGATTACGGCACCTGGGGCAATTGTTTGTCCATCCTCTACTTCCAGGCTTGTTTGGGTACTGCCTTGGGTGGCGTCTGCGGCTATATCCCGACGCAGCACTAACGATTCCAAAATGACCAGTTGCAAGCGCTGAACTTCTGGATCATTGTCATCGGGTACCAATTCAATATCCGCTGCCAAGGGGGAAGCATTGTGGTCTTGTTCGCCTTCCTGCTCAATTTCCAACACCAGTTGGGTTCGCAGCAGTTCCACACCTTCGACGGTCTTAACGCGTTCTGAGTCTTTGTAAGGCAGACGCTGCACTGCCCGCAGTTGAATAGAACGACCTGTTTGTTGACTAACTGATGTGGTTGATGGCACATCAGGATTGTTAGGTACAGCAAACTCAACGACCGGACGGGTCAACAGTGCTGGACCTTCTGGTGATTCCACATACTCGATGTAGCGCAACTCTGTCATGACTTGCCCTAACAATTCCTCACCTGGTTGAACAAAGGTGCCATCTTTGCCCATCACTGCTTCTGGATCGTCCACCATCAGCAGATCTCCAGGCTTAATCACCACTTCCCGCAGGATGTCGTTTTTCTGGGTGACTTCTATGACGCCGCTGTTTTGGCAGAAGATATCCTTGACGACTTCAGTGCCAGCTTCGACAAACTGACCGTCTTCTACCATCAGCAGGGAGATATCTTTATTCACTTCGTGGGTTTCTTCAGGAATCCACAGCAGGGTACCTCCCTGTACCACCTCGTAACCCTGCTTTGCCTTACCTTTTTTCTGGACTTCGACAGCAGCGTATTTCAGCAATCCACCAGTGGTTGTGCGATACCGGTCATCAATCAACTCAGCTACCACTTGACCATTTTGCACTTTTGTGCCTGGGGTTGCTCTGAGGTTGAAGACTTGGTTATTTCCAGTGGTGACTAAGTAGTTGTTGCGACCTTGAGCAGTTTGCGCTGTCACTGTTGCTTGGTCTAAGACCACAGAAGCAGTGATAATCTCAATTTCCCGCGTCCCTTTGCCTGGGGTCGCTTCGGGTAAGCGGACAACACCGCCGTGCAAAGTCGTTAACTTGGTTTCTGCTAAAACACCGTTGGCGTCTATAGTGTCACCATTGTTGACCACCAATTCTGCTCCTGGGGGTAAGTTATAAACTTCCCCTGACAGAATCCAAATCAATCCACCCCGGGCTGCTGTTGTCGTGGTGTTACCTTGACGGTCGGTTTTTTGTTCTGGCACGACATCGGCAAACCTGACTTCTCCTGCCAAGTCAGAGGCGACATCTTTAACCGCTTTTTCTGTATTGACACGAGTTGTTCGTCCACCAATAGCAACCTCAGCCACTAGCTGACCTGTCTTAATCTTTTGCCCATCGACAACGTATAGTGTTGAACCTTGGGTAACAGGAATTTCTTGAGTCGTTGGATCAGCGTTATCTGTTGCGATTTCTAAAGTAATGCTGCCATTGGCTTCTACATACAAGGCGTCTTCCCCGTGGCGGGTGCGGTAAGCCCTTGTCCGCAATTTACGTGGCAAACGAACGGTACCATCGGATTCGGCGCGTACTTGTCTTGCGACTTCACCAGAAAAGACACCACCTGTGTGGAACGTACGCATCGTCAGCTGGGTACCTGGTTCACCGATACTTTGTGCTGCAATGATCCCCACAGCTTCGCCCAAATCGACCATCTTGGCGTGTGCCAAACTCCAGCCATAGCAGTGTTGGCAGACAGATCGTGCGGCTTCACAAGTTAGCGGCGATCGCACGACAACTTCTTGGACTCCCGACTTTTCAATCTCCTTTGCCAGGTCATCGGAAACAGGGGTATTACGTACTGCTATAACTTCTCCTGTCTTTGGATGCACGACATCCTCTGCGATCGCTCGTCCCAGCAACCTTGTGCCCAGCTTAATCAAGGTTTTCTCACCTTCTGTCATTGCCTGCAGGGGAATTCCTCTGGTGGTACCGCAGTCAAATTCGCGAATAATCACATCCTGCGATACGTCCACCAAACGGCGGGTGAGATAACCAGAGTCAGCCGTCCGCAAGGCTGTGTCTACTAGACCTTTTCTCGCACCGTAAGACGAAATAATGTATTCTGTTACGGTGAGTCCTTCGCGGAAGTTTGTTTTGATCGGCTGGTCAATAATTTCCCCTTGGGGATCTGCCATCAGTCCTCGCATTCCGACCAATTGGCGCACCTGGGAGATGTTACCCCTTGCCCCAGAGAATGCCATCATGTACACGGAGTTGAGGGGGTTAGTCTTCTTGAAGTGGTTAACTACTTCGTCTTTCAGGGCTTCAGAAGTTCCGTTCCAAGTATCAATCACTTTTTGGAATCGCTCAACTTCGGTAATTTCTCCCCGTTGGTAGCGTTCTTCAGTGGCACGAATTTCTGCTTCCGCAGCTTCTAGCAATGCTCGTTTGGAAGGAGGAACCATCAAATCATCAACGCTGATAGAAACCCCTGCTTTAGTAGCGTAGCGGAATCCCAGCTCTTTTAATTTGTCCGCCATCACTGCTGTCCGCGCCGTTCCATAATGCGTGAACGACCAAGAAATTAGGTTCCTCAGTTGACCTTTGTCAACAATGCGGTTCCTAAAAATCATTTTCTCATTAGTCATTAGTCAACAGTCCTTAGTCAATAGGGGAAGAACAAAGAGTGAAGAATGAAGAAAGAAGATTTTTATTTCTTCTTTCTTGTTTCTTTTTTCTTCTCTCTTTAACTGGCGATCGCTTCTTGAATCGCGTTATTGTAAATCACGCGACCTGGAGTTGTACGTATATACTGAGACACCATGTTTCCCTGAGCATCTTCTCTGACTCGGCGGAACTTATACAGCAAAGTCCGGGTACCATCGTCATTTGGTATCACTTCAACCGGTTCTGTATCTGGTTCAGGTGACTCGACTTCGCCGTCGTAGCGCACGTAGATATAAGCGTGTAGGTCGATTTGCTGCTGCTCGTAAGCCATAATCACGTCATCAAGAGAAGCAAAGTACCGCCCTGCGCCTTTTGTAGCATTGGGATTTTCTGCTGTTAAGTAATACGCCCCTAACACCATGTCTTGACTGGGTGTAATAATTGGTCTACCAGTCGCTGGTGACAAAATGTTGTTAGACGCCAGCATCAGTAACCGCGCTTCCGCTTGAGATTCCAAAGATAACGGTACGTGTACCGCCATTTGGTCGCCGTCAAAGTCAGCGTTAAATGCTGGACAAACGAGTGGGTGCAGCTGAATTGCTCTACCTTCCACCAAAATTGGCTCAAAAGATTGAATACCCAAACGGTGTAGCGTCGGCGCACGGTTGAGCAAAACTGGGTGTCCTTCAATCACTTCTTCCAGAACATCCCAGACACTCGGATCAGAGCGGGATATCAGCTTTTTCGCGGCTTTGATATTATTCACCATGCCGCTGCGAATGAGTCGGTTGATGACAAACGGTTGAAATAGCTCAATTGCCATTTCTCGTGGCAAACCGCATTGGTGGATCTTCAGCTTTGGTCCCACCACAATCACGGAACGTCCGGAGTAGTCAACCCGTTTACCCAACAAGTTTTGCCGGAAACGTCCTTGTTTCCCTTCAATAATGTCTGACAAAGACTTGAGCGGGCGGTTATTTGCTCCCACTACGGTTCGTCCCCGACGACCGTTGTCAATCAAAGCATCCACCGCTTCTTGCAGCATCCGCTTTTCGTTACGAACAATAATCTCGGGAGCCAAAATTTCTTGCAAGCGGGCAAGACGGTTGTTGCGGTTAATCACCCGGCGATACAAATCATTCAAATCGCTTGTGGCAAATCGTCCACCGTCTAACTGCACCATCGGGCGCAAGTCTGGGGGAATGACGGGAATCACCGTCATCACCATCCATTCTGGTTTAGAACCGGTGGCGACGAAGTTGTCAATCACCCGCAACCGCTTAATCAGCTTTGCCCGCTTTTGACCTTTGGCGGTTGTAATTTCTTCCCGCAAAGATTCGGCTTCTTGCTCTAAGTTGATATCAGCAAGTAACCGCAACAAGGCTTCTGCACCAATCCCGACCTCTACCCCTTGAAGGGTAGAATCTTCGCTATAAATTTGGTCTTCGATTTCCAGCCACTGGTCTTCACTCAGCAACTGTTTGTAAGTTAAGGTTTCAGCATTGCCAGGACTAAGAACAACATAGGAATTGAAATAAACAATTTGCTCCACATCCCGCAAAGGCATATCCAACAGGATGGAGATATAGCTGGGAATGCCCTTGAGATACCAAACGTGAGCGACTGGTGCGGCGAGTTTAATGTAGCCCATGCGGTGGCGGCGTACTCGCGATTCAGTGACTTCTACACCACAGCGCTCGCACACAATGCCTCTATGACGTACTCTCTTATACTTGCCACAATGGCATTCCCAATCTTTAGCCGGTCCAAAGATGCGCTCGCAGAACAAGCCATCCATCTCTGGTTTTAAAGTACGGTAATTTATCGTCTCTGGCTTTGTGACTTCACCGACTACCTGACCGTTAGGTAAAGTTCTCTCACCCCAGACCCGAATGCGTTCTGGTGATGCCAAGCCGATTTTAACGTAGTCAAACTGATTATTTTGGGCTGATCTCATCTTTGCCTAATACTGTGTTCTAAGTTATGACTTCTGAACAACACGGGCTGTAAAAACCGTGGTGGTGTGAGGAGTATTCAGTTTTCAGCTAATTATTAAAAATTAAAAATTAAAAAAGGGTATTTTTAATTTTTAATTTTTAATTATTTACTCTTCTTCGTCGAGTGACTCACGGGACAAGGATTCATAGGTTGGACGTGGAGGCGTGCGACGGTTTCCTTGGTCTGCCATCAAATCGACTTCCACATCTAAAGAACTCCCGTCTGCCTGTGTCTCTACCTTGTGTACCGCAATATCTAAGCCTAGAGATTGCAGTTCTCGCATCAACACTTTGAAGGATTCTGGTGTTCCAGGTCTGGGAATTGCCTTACCTTTGACGATCGCATTAAGAGCTTCATTTCGTCCTTGCATATCGTCTGATTTCACGGTGAGCAACTCTTGCAAGGTGTAAGCAGCACCAAAGGCTTCCAATGCCCACACCTCCATTTCACCGAACCGCTGACCACCTTGCTGTGCTTTACCACCCAAGGGCTGCTGGGTAACGAGTGAGTATGGACCTGTAGAACGGGCGTGGATCTTGTCGTCCACCAAATGCACCAGCTTCAGCATATAAGCCACACCTACAGTGACTGCTCTGTCAAAGGGTTCGCCGGTACGACCGTCGTACACCATGATTTTTCCAGGGTCCTCCGGGTTATAGACCCAGTCTTTGCCTGTTTCGTCCCGTGCTTCTTGCAACTTGCCATGCACTATGCTTCGAGATGACTCCTCGCCATACATTTCGTCAAATGGAGTCAGCTTAAACCGGACTCCCAAGGTATGACCAGCCCAACCCAACAGACACTCAAACACTTGTCCGACGTTCATCCGGCTAGGTACGCCCAAGGGATTGAGGACGATGTCTACTGGTGAACCATCTGGCAAGTACGGCATATCTTCCATTGGTAAGATTTTGGAAATAATTCCTTTATTTCCGTGGCGTCCTGCCATTTTGTCGCCGACTTGGATTTTGCGCTTTTGCGCTACGTACACCCGGACGACCATATTTGCCCCGGGTGGGAGTTCATCGCCTTGTTCACGGGTAAACAGCCGCACATCGACAACGCGTCCTTTTTCTCCGTTCGGGACTCGCAGCGAGTTGTCTCGCACATCTCGTGCTTTTTCACCGAAAATTGCCCGCAACAGTTTTTCTTCTGGTGGCTGGTCAGATTCACCTTTTGGTGTTACTTTTCCTACCAAGATATCCCCGGATTCTACCCATGCCCCAATGCGAATGATCCCCTGTTCATCCAACTGGCGCAAGGCGTCTTCCCCGACGTTGGGAATTTCTCTGGTGATTTCTTCTGGTCCCAGCTTGGTTTGTCTTGCCTCAATTTCATATTTCTCAATGTGAATTGAGGTATAAATATCATCCTGTACCAACCGCTCGGAAATCAAAATTGCGTCTTCGTAGTTATAGCCTTCCCAAGGCATATAAGCGACGACGATGTTTTGTCCCAGTGCCAATTCACCGCCTTCGGTGGAGGAGCCATCCGCCAGCACTTGACCTGCTACAACACGTTCACCCATATAGACCAAAGGTTTTTGGTTGAGACAGGTGTCTTGGTTCGAGCGATGGTACTTGGAAATGCTGTACCTAATTTCTGGAGCGTTGGGTTTGGGACGCACGCGAATTTCTGTTGCGTCTAGATAAGTGACTTCCCCGTCGGTGCGGGATACGATCACCATCCCGGAGTCTCTTGCCGCCTGAGCTTCCAAGCCTGTTCCCACCAAAGGACGCTCTGGTTTCAGCAGGGGGACTGCTTGCCGTTGCATGTTCGACCCCATCAGTGCACGGTTAGCGTCGTCATGCTCCAAGAAAGGAATCATACTAGTAGCAACAGACACAATTTGTACAGGAGAAACTGCTACATAGTCCACTTGCTCTGGCGTGGTTGAAGAGAATTCCTGGCGATAGCGTACTGTAACTTGCGGTCCGATGATTTCACCATTCTCATCTATCGGCAAGTCGCCAGCGGCAACCCGCAGGTCATCTTCTTCATCTGCGGTCATGTACACGGGTGCTAAATCAAACCGCACTCGTCCATTTTCTACGGGTCGATACGGGGTTTCTAGGAAGCCGTACACGTTCACACGCGCATGAGTTGCCAAGGAACCAATCAAACCAGCGTTGGGACCTTCTGGAGTTTCTACCGGGCAAATGCGTCCGTAGTGGGATGGGTGAATATCCCGTACCGCAAAACCTGCGCGTTCGCGGGTGAGACCTCCAGGACCAAGTGCTGACAAACGACGTTTGTGGGTCAGTTCCGCCAGAGGATTGGTCTGATCCATGAACTGCGACAATTGGCTTGACCCAAAGAATTCTTTAATGGCTGCTACCAAGGGCTTAGGGTTCACCAAGGAAGCAGGGGTCAGCACTTCGGCATCGGATACGGTCATCCTTTCCCGAATAATACGCTCTAAGCGGTTTAAACCGACTCGTACCTGGTTTTGCAGCAATTCGCCGACGCTTCTGACGCGGCGGTTGCCTAAGTGGTCGATGTCGTCGGTATTACCAATGTCAAACTCAAGGTTGATCAGGTAATCCACCGCCGCCAAAATGTCTTGAGGAGTCAAGACGCGCATTGTTTCTGGCACTTGCAAGCGCAGTTTCTTGTTGAGTTTGTAACGTCCAACACGACCGAGGTCGTAGCGTTTGGGATCAAAGAAGCGCGAGTCTAAGAGCTGTTGTCCTCCCAACACTGTCGGGGGTTCACCAGGACGGAGTTTACGATACAACTCCATCAGGGCTTCTTCTTCAGAAAACTGTCCTTCTTTTTCAATGGTTTTTTGGAAGTATTCTGGGTGGCGCAAGGCGTCAAATATTTCGTTGTCTGACAAGCCCAAAGCTTTGAGGAGGACTTGCGCCGACAGTTTGCGGGTTTTATCAATACGTACCCAGACTAAGTCGTTACGGTCTGTTTCAAATTTCAGCCATGCTCCCCGGTTTGGAATTAAGCTAGCTGAATAAGTACGCCGCCCGTTTTTGTCGATTTCTGATTTGTAATAGACTCCTGGCGATCGCACTATCTGGTTGACAATCACTCGCTCGGCACCGTTAATAATAAACGTGCCTCGGTCGGTCATCAGAGGCAGATCCCCAATAAAGACTTCTTGTTCTTTGATTTCTCCGGTTTCTTTGTTAATCAGACGAGTGGGGACATACATTTGTACCGCGTACGTACTGTCCCGCCGTTTTGCTTCGTCTACATTATATTTTGGCTCTTTGAGCTTGTAATTCTGACCCAAAAAGTGTAGCTCTAGTTTGCCAGTGTAATCTGTGATAGGACTAAACGAGTTAAGCTCTTCTATCAGCCCTTCTTCCAAAAACCAGCGGAAGCTAGAACGCTGGATTTCTATCAAGTCGGGCAACAAAAAGGCGGGTTCCATAATTGATTCGTTTGTCATGCCTCTACCTTTGTCAACCTAAGTTTTTTGTAAATCGTGTGTGGGAACTTCTTTTGACACCGCCGACAATTGAGCAGCTTCCGGTACGCCAAAGCAATTCAAGACGGTGCAGACCGATTTTGGCAAGAGGGTCATTAACCCGAGTGGAGCCAAAATCTGCCAATTTCCACATTCGCTTGACTTCATGAGCCAAATCAAATGGTGTAACTTTTTGTTAATCTGTTTTGCTTTTCTCACTTCCCCCTCCAAAAAGCGCATTACTTCACCTATGCAGCTTTACACTGTTGTGGCTCGTACCGAACTATCTGTGTTTATCGACCGAGGGATAATATCCTTATGCTCAGAGGAGAATAATCCCCTGAGCCTACTCTGTCTATGGATGGCTTGTCTTGGTGGGTGGTGGTCACAAGGTAATTTGTTTAACAATTCTCTATAGGTAAAATATGAAACCGCTTTTTAGAGAATAGGTCTAGACGACCTTTAGGAAAAAGTCATACTCATCATGGAATAAGAGCATCCGGTTGTAGAGATACTGAGGATGGTCAATTTACGAACGTTACTCAAGAATAAAATTCAATAGTTGCTTCCTTAACCATTATGGCTTATACAAACCTGTTTTGGAGGAAATAATAATACCATATTTTTCCCCTCCTAAAGTTTGATGTTTCCATTTTCTGATTTTCCCATTTCGGGGGATGTATTATACTGTTAAGCCAAACAATTCACAGGCATTTTGGGTGGTCACGTCGGCGATCGCCTCTAGAGATTCACCGCGCACTTTCGCCACTCCTTCGGCTACATAGCGAACGTACGCGGGTTCATTGCGCCGTTCGCCTCGTTTGGGCACGGGTGCCAAAAAAGGGCAATCTGTTTCAATCAACAGGCGATTGCTCGGAACACAAGCAGCTGATTCTTGGATTTGTTTGGCATTTTTGAATGTCACTGTTCCGCTAAAGCTGATGTAGAAGTCCAGATCAACAAACCATTGGGTTTCTTCTGGGCTTCCACCCCAGCAGTGCATGACACCCCGCACACTTTCTCCCTTGAGTTGCTTCCATTTTTGCAGCACTTCCCTCACCTCTGTTGCTGCATTGCGACAGTGGATGATCACGGGTTTGTTGAGCTCAGTGGCGATCGCCAACTGTGTCTCAAATACCTTGCGCTGTTGTTCTTTGTTATCTGCTTTATAAAAATCCAGCCCTGTTTCCCCTATCGCTACGACTTTAGAGTCAGATCCAGCTAAAGATACTATTTCATCTGCTGTCTGTTGCTTCCATTTCTCCGCATCTAGAGGATGTAATCCTACGGCAAAGCTCATTTCCGGAAAACGATTAGCTAGAGATTGAATGCTTTTAAACTCGGATGGCTCGACGCAGGAGTGTACTAAACCTACGACACCTGCTTCTTGCCAGCGCGATCGCACTGCTTCTATATCTGGCTGGAAAACGTCAAAGTTGACGTGAACATGGCTATCTATCAGCTGCATCGCTTTTCCTTTGTCCTTTGCCCTTTGCCCTTAGTCTTCACTTCTTGTGATCACAAGGACTAAGGACTAAGGTAATATTGACTACTGTGCAGTTGCTGCTGCTGGTTGAGTTTGAGCTTTTAGCCTTTGAGCCAATTTTGACTTTTTTCTGGCTCCATTGTTAGGATGAAGTACACCCCTTTTTACTGCTCGATCGATTTTGCTGTACGCTTCAGACATCCTAGCCAGAACTTCTTGTTTTGATTCTGGGCTTGGGTTAGCTGCATACGTTTCTATAGCAGCGAAGTATTTCTTCATCAGTGTTTTCACTGCCGATTTGTATGCTTTGTTACGCAGTCGGTTGCGTTCTGCGATTTCGGCGCGCTTGAGAGCAGACTTTGTATTCGCCACAGTCAGTTCCAAAAAGACTATTAATATATAAACACACTACTAGATTTAATACTATAGCATCTTTTTTGCAAATCTTAAAATGCCAGAGAAAAATTTCACCAAGTACAGCTGTAGGGATGGAAAAGGGAGCTTTCAAGGGGCAAGGGGGGCACAGGCTAAGAAATATTTTTAATTTTGATTTTGATTGGTGCGTATATTGATTTGTTTCCCTACACTCCTACACCCGCCAGAGAATTCCTATATCTATTATGGGAAAAAATTTCAAACTTCTATTGTCATCTTACGAATCGATTAGGGGGGATTCCTCTACAGTGTCATATCAATAGTAACTTTATTTTCAGAAATAATTTGTTTTTTTGATTTAAATTACCAGAGTGGCTTAAGTCGCAGTTACTTTAAGTAGTCTTTGTGACATAAAGCTTGTCGAGCTTGAAAGAAGAAAACGTAACTCGTGAATCTACTGAGAGAATTATTTAGATTTTATGAAACATGCTTATCAAGTAAGTATAAAGTTTAACATTTTAGGAGACAAGGAGTTTCTTAACAAGAAAGAACTCAGAACCATTGTTCTGTAGGACTGGGTGGCGAGGAGCGTGGGGGAAACACCACACCAAATCTTTAAATCAGTTATGAGTCCTGAGTCCTGAGTCAGTCAGGCGGGCGCTTTGGGGGATGCGCTCACCGCCACCAACGCTCTCTGATCCAATTGGTGGGGACGCGCGACCACTCGTATTTAACTGATAACTGCGTAGGTAGCTGTTCACTGTTAAAAAGGTGTCAACAAGACAGTAGCGGGTCTGAATCCAGGGGCGTCAGTGCATTGTCTTGGTTCTGAGTTCTGCATTCTGCATTCTGTATTCTTCTTCAATGATTTTACTTAGACGTTTCCGGCGTAGACATTGAAAATGTTTGATTAAGGTAATAAATTAGATTCTAAACTAATCAACAAAATTACTGACTCATAATCAGATAAATATAATACTTACTACAAGTTGTAGTGCGACTTATGTTCCAATCAATAATTGCTGAAAAAAAAGCGCCAGATAGATTTAAGATATACTGTGACTCTCAAAACACTGATGAAGTCAAGTGACTGTAAAAATCAGGCGCTCTTTTTCAGCATGCAAGTTTAGAAGGTTTCAAGGGTGCGTTGGTCTGTCCTTTGTGTAGTCGGTTAGCGTAAAAATTCAGAAGGTTTCAAGGGTGCGTTAGTTTGTCTGAATTTAGCTGACCGCAGGAACGAAGTGTTTGAAGTCAAAATTGGCGCTTGGATTTGAGATTGATTTGCCTTGTTCTTATTCAAATCTTCTGGTTGTGGAACAGGAGGTGTTGTTTTCCCTAGAGGTAGGGATATCGGCATGGTTTGACGTGCTTGTAGGTAAATTTCACCTTCGTTAGTAAAGCGAAGCTGTTTACCTTCAAGCTGCAAGTTTGATTTCTTTAACTGACCAGCAGGCTCAAAAGTGGCAATGAACATGACGTTGCTATCTGGACGGAGTTTCATTTGTGCTTGATAAGCTTGCCAAACTTCTTGAAAACGACCATCTGGTGCTACTTGCCAAAGATTTAGGTCTGCCTGCCATTGTCCCTGTTTAACTTCAACAATTTGCCGATCCAAAATTGAGCGGTTATTGTTGGCTTGATCATTCAAAACTCCTGCTTGTTGTCCGCCTGTTGGAAGCAAGTAGCGAACTGCTGCTACTGCAATTTGGCTGGAATCAGGTAGATTGGTACTACCTACGACGTTGTATACACCATTACTTCCTGTTGATTGCACGCTTTTAATTTCTAGCTGCACTTGTGTTTGTGCTTTTTTACCACAGCCAGAACTGACACTTAGCAGTAGTAAGAAGATACTTGCCAAGCTAACAGGTGCAGATTTTTTTGTCAAATTTTGGCAAATAAGCTGGAAATTTAGATTAATCATAGATAAAACAAGATTTATTTCCAAAAAAGACTGCATAACCTCTATTCGCAGCTATTTTCTAATATATGGGGTCAAAAAAGAAATAGCTTAACCACTTTTTAACCAAGTTAATTGACAATCACAAAATTTGCAGATATTCATTAAAAATACTCACATTTTTTGATAAAGTGGCGACATCTAATGCCGGAAGAATTTAGTTGTTTATCAGCTAGACTAATGAAGCCCACAGTATTGGATTGTCATAAATTTACTCTGCCAAAACAGTGGAATAGGGCTTATTTTCTGCTTCATACTGCCTCAATCTCAATTTTTTGGATATTGGCAGTGAATGATGCGTGTTTAGCTCAACAAAACCCACAGAATCAACAGTCGAGCGACTTGCAGTTTGGGCAATTACTACAAGTACCCAAATCACCCTTACGCAGCAAGCGACGAAAGTCCGAGTCCCAAACAGTGCCTCCACCACCTGGGACATCAGGGCAAGCAACTGGTGTAGCAGTCGCACCGAAAGCAAAACCTTCATCCCAAAGCGTGCAGAACGCACCAGCAGATGATATCAAGCAGTTGGAGAGTGGCTTCGTCCAGCAGCAAATGCCTGGAAAAGCCCCGAAAGCTCCACCGCGTTCGATTTCACCGCGTCCTACTGTCATAGGACAACAGGCTCAAGAACAAATTCGTCAAATTTCTGGCTTGAATGTGGGACAACCGAACATCCAAGCAGCCCCACTTCCACCACCTCTAAGTGCGATCGCGCAAGAATTCACTGCACCATCTGCACCTAGCTTTAATCAGTTCCTCAACTCTCAACCACAACAAGCTCCTTTACCACCACTTCCAGGAACTCCCACACCACCGTTCAATCAAGTTATCAACTCTCAACCAACAACACAGCCATCAGTTCCCAACACTCCCACACCACCGTTCAATCAAGTTATCAACTCTCAACTGACAACACAGCCATCGGTTCCCAACACTTCTACATCAACCACCAACCAACTGCTAAACTGCCAAATCGTATCGTCGCAACCAGTTCCAGGCACTTCTGCACCAACCTTCAATCAAGTCTTAAACTGCCAGGCGGCAACACAGTCATCAGTTCCCAACACTTCTGCATCAATTACCAATCAACTCCTGAACTGTCAAGCCGTACCGTCGCCATCTGCTTTTGGAACTGCCACATCACCCTCCAACCAACTCCTAAACTGTCAAGTTGTATCGTCACAACCAGTTGCGCAAACGTCACCAACGGCACAAACTCAAGATTCCACAATTCCCACGATTCCAACGCCACCATCAGCAACACCACCCAATACTCCACAACCACTAGATAGAAATCGCTCCTCGCTCAGAAGCACAGCTTTACGGGAACCCTCTTTACAAGTTCAAGGAGTTTACATAACTCAAGGAGATGATTCTGCAGCACGGGCGCGACTCTCAGGAGTGTATCCGCTTACTCCCCAACTCTTGTTTGGGGCAACTTTGGATTTGGTTACTGGAGAAAACCTCCTTGTTGATTCCCGTGGAGAGGGTTTGAACATCAACGAGCTGTTTCTCGCAACTTCTGTTGGAGGATTGCCCAATCTGCGTTTCGTCTTGGGTCAATTAGATTTAACATCTTATTTCGATCGCAACAGCTTTGCTAAAGACGGGGCAAGTCAATTCTTTAATCCTGTTTTTCAGACAAACCCAGCGTTATCAGCAACAGGAATTGCTTCCCGCACCGGTTTGCTTGTCAACTGGAGTGTTACGGATAACATCGAAGCGAAAGCGGCGGTTTTTTCGTCGTCGGATAAGATCAGCGACTTTGCCTTGGATGGATTTGCCGGAGAACTTGCCATCCGTTACGGGAATGCGATTATTCGCGGGACTTATGCAACTGATCGCGATGCTGGGATTCGCGATACTTTCCCTGAAAGCTTTGGAATTGCAAGGAACACAGAACGCACAGTCTTTGGACCTGAAAAAAATGACCGCGAAGAAGCATACGGTGTGAATGCTGAAGTTTTTATTCCTAATTTGAATTTAGGTCTTTTCGGACGTTACGGGCGCTACGAGAACCGCGATTTGGGCAGAGGAGCAGATACTTACTCATTTGGACTGAGCTTTTTGGATTTGTTCACCCCAGATGATCGCTTGGGTTTAGCCTACGGACGTGCTTTATCAAACGAGAGCTTGCGTCGTGGAGACACGCCAGATGTGTTAGAACTTTTCTACGATTTTAAATTTCTTCCCAATCTACGGTTCGGTTTTACGGTTCAAGGACGAGATGGTTTTGAGGAAACAGTTTTCGGTATTCGGGTGCGTTCAGAGTTTGATGTGACTCCAAGAGGGAGAAGATCTCAATGAGTCAAAACTACAAAGACAAAATTAATCCCTGCTTAAATCTGAGAAACAGTGCCAAAGATATGGTGGTTCTCACTTCGTTGCAATACACCAGGAACCCCACCCCGGCTTTGGCTAACGCCAAAACCTCCCCTCCCCTTGCCAAGGGGAGGGGTCAAAATGTACTGCTTCCAAATGAGAACCGCTATATTAAAACGAAAAATTTTTCTAGTCTTTTTCTGATAACTGCTTCATTTTTCCTTTTGACTCACCTAGTCAATGTCCCGTTGTTAAATAACATTGCTCCCGCCCAAGCGCAGAAGTCTTCGTCAGCGGTGCAACGCGGTTACAATCTCCTAAAAAAAGGGTGGGTTAATGATGCCATCAAAGCTTTTGGGCAAGCTATCAAGCAAAATCCGCAATCTTTACAAGCCAAGATCGGGTTAGCAATCTCCTATAACCGCGCCGGACGTATTAACGAGGCTTGGAATACTTATCAACAGGTGCTAGCGCAAGATCCCAACAACCAAAGTGCGCTCAAAATTGTCGGGATTATGGGTACTTACCGCCCAGAGTGGCAAGTACGGGGAATTGAAGCACTCAATACTTTATTAAAATCAAATCCCAACGATATACAAGCTCGTTCTTACCGCGCATTACTGTACACCTATCAAGGAAAGGTAAGCGAGTCGCTAGCAGACTACGAAATAGTCTTGGAAAAGAATCCCACGTCAGAAGCTATCCTTGGTGCTGCTCAAGCTTATAGTTATAGCCGCAATTACCAAAAAGCCTTGGAGTTGTTCAACCGCTATCGAGCAACTGGCAAACCGATCACTGGATTTGCTGCGATCGCCTACGGTAGCAGCCTGCGAGAAACGGGCAACCCAACAGCAGCAGTACAGGTTTTACAAGGACAGTTGCAGCGTTCCAAGACTCTTGATCGCTTAGCTATTGAGACGCGTGCGGAACTTGCCAAGGCGTATGTTGCTAATCAACAGTCAGCACAAGCTGTGGCAATCTTAGAGCCAATACAAAACAGACCAGAGGCGATTTTACCTTTAGCACGTTATCTCAATGAAATTCGCACTTCAACTAATAACCCCGGCGTAGCAGAGCAAGTCGCGACTCTCTACCGTCGAGCAATTACCAACACTCCCAACCCCTCGCCTGCACTTCTGCGAGAAGCAGGTGATGTTTTCACTGGCTTACCCCAAGGAGAGCAAACAGCACTACAGCTTTATCGTCAAGCAGCTTCACAGTTACCGAATGATAAAAGTTTGGTGATACGCCAGTTAGCCCTCGAAAATAAACTGGGGCTGCTTGCCAAAAGTGACTTACAAAAGCGATTGGTTGCGGAACTTGAACCTTTACCTTCAGATTCGGTGCAATTGCAACAGATAGCTCTTGCCCTAGCAGACATTGATGCTCCTGATCCTCAATTCCTGTCTGTGTATCAAACTATTTCACCCAAGGTAAACGTACCATTTTTAAATTTCCGAATCGCTCAGATTTATCTACAACTAAATGATACGAATGGCGCAAGACAAGCTTTAGCAGCTTATACAGCAACACCTGAAGGAGCCAAAAGCCTTGCACCTCAGTTGCTAGCAGCAGAAATTGAACGACGGGAGGGCAATTTAGAAGCCAGCGCCCAACGCTTTCAGGCTGTATTGGCAACAAAGTCAGGAAGTGATGACGTTACGGATGGTGCTTTGCGTGGACTAGCAGGTGTGCGCATACAACAAAGGCGGTTTGATGAAGCTTTGGCAGCTTATGACCAATTGATAGCCCGTCAACCGCAAAATTTGACAATTCAGTTAGGGCGTACAAGTATCGCCTATCAAGCAAAGAAGATTTCTGAACAAGAGGCGCAAGCAGTTCTCAACAATTGGTTAGCCACACAACCTGCCACTAATGCACCTCCGGAACTCTTTAGTTTAGTGGGAGTATTGCCTGCCGAACCACAGCGTGAGGCTCTGTACAATTACTTACTTCAAGTTGACCCCAGTTACCTACCACTGCAACTGCGCTTGGTGCAAGTTATCGCAAAACGCAATCCTACCGAAGCGCAAGCACGGGTGAAACAATTGATTGCTCGCCTGCCAAACAATGCGAACACGTATCAGTTGCAAGGAGAGTTGGCACGAGCAGTAGGTGATTTGGATTTGGCTGGCAAGGCTTACGAAAATATCTTGGCACAGCAACCAGATAATATAGATGCTCTTGCCGCTTTAGGAGGAATTCGTTTTGAACAGCGGCGCTTTGAGTCAGCACAGCAAATTTATTCGCAAGTTGTAGCGCAAAAACCGCAAGATAAAGACGCACGGCGCGCCCTTGCTGGTTTAAGTGCTATTGCTGACCAACCGCTAACAGCGCTTACACAGCTTGAGCAACTGGAACTAGAACAAATTTCCCAAGGCACAACCGATACAGAAGCCTCTCGTCAGAGGCAGGAAATACAAGAAGATTTTTTGCAACGGCGTGGCTTTCAGCCCCCCTGGGAAAGCTATGAGCGGAGGGAGAGATAAATCAATTCAAAATTCGCTCATAACGAGTCTCTCCCTTCTCCCCTGCTCGCGTGCTTCCCCTACTCTCTCATCTTCCCCTACTTTCCCTTGTCTTCTTGTAAGAATGCAGTACCTAGCAAAGTTGGCAGTTATTGTTAGCATGATTGTTCTCAATTCCTGTAATTTAAGTTACTCAGTAACAAAGACAGAAACATCGGATGACAAAACTCCAGTGGCAAAAGCTATGCCATTGGATAGTAGCGAAAGTACATCAGTATTTGTTGCTGCTTTACCTAAATCCGTTCCTAACCGGGAGTTACTAGCGCAAAGCTGGGAAACGTACCGTCGGAGATTTATCCAGGGTGATGGCAGAGTCATTGATTATGAGGCGGGCGATCGCTCTACAAGTGAGGGTCAAGCATATGCGATGCTGCGAGCAGTCCTGATCGATGACGCTGCAACTTTTGCCCTAACCTTGAACTGGGGAGAAAATAACCTCCAACGACAAGCGAACGGTAAACGTACAGACAAGCTGTGGGCATGGCAATGGGGACGAAATGCAGATGGAAAGTGGGGTGCGATCGATAGCAATTTTGCCAGTGACGGTGATATTGATGCGATTACTGCCTTGATTCTTGCCTCAAGGCGTTGGAATCGTCCTGAATACCTAGAACTGGCGAAAGCTAAACTGCAAGATTTATGGAATCTTTCCATCATAGTAGGACACGGAGGTAAGCTTTATTTGCTGCCTGGTCCGGCGGCTGCCTTTGTTGGGAATGCCTCAACCATTTACCTCAACCCGTCTTATTTCGCTCCTTATGCTTTTCGGCTATTTGCCCAAGTCGATCCACAACATGATTGGTTGAGTTTGGTTAATACCAGCTACGAAGTTCTAGAAAAATCAGCGCCACTTTCTGCCGTAGGTTTACCTAGTGATTGGGTAGTTCAAGATACTAAAACAGGAAAATACCAACCCTTGCCGCAGACAAGCCAACTTCAAACTTTGTATGGCTTTGATGCTTATCGGGTTTGGTGGCGCTTGTCACTGGATGTGGCATGGTTCAATTCACCCGAAGCGCGGCGTTATCTCCAAACATACAGTAGATATTTGCAAAAGGTGTGGCGCGAGCGATCGCGTTTACCAGCACGCATCGATCTACAAGGCAAAGAATTGGTGGGTTATGAGGCGACAGCACAATACGCTATGCTTTACGCCGCTTGGGAGTTGGTAGAACCACGACTAGCGAAGGAGTTGCTTGAGAAAAAATTGCTACCTCAATACAAACAGGGCATTTGGGATGACAAATCTGCTTATTATACACAGAATTTGGCTTGGTTAGGTATGTTGCCTCCTTCAGTGGTTCCTCCGCAACTCCTAAAAGCAAAGCCGTGAAAGGTTTTTATTGATATTTTGTAAAATGAGAAAAATTATGTTCATTTTTGAGCTATAAAAAATAACAAAATTAATCTTGGTAAATATAGCTAGCAAAAACCACAAAGATTACAACCAAAAAGTGAAATATTCCGCACTATCCCTAATAATCACACTGTCATATGAAGCCGTTGTTTCTCTTTTCCCAAATCAGTACAAAAGCAATTATTCTTACTTCTTGCTTGTTACTGTTTCCTGGTTCATTGCTCAGCGCTCATGCTCAAAATGAAGAAGATTTGCAACACCAGGATTTGCAAAATTCTAGGTATCTAGGGCAACAGCAAACTCTGTTCTTAGCTCAAGCAACTAACAAGAAAGCTAATAGCGAAGACAAAGAAGACAAAGAAGACAAAGAAGACAAAGAAGAGGCTGCTGATGCGAAAAACCTGATAACGTACGACCTGGAATTTAATCGCAGTCCGATTGTGGGCAACCGTATGCGCTTACGAGGAATTCATGCGGAAGGTCGCCTTGGCTTTAACCGTCCTCGTGGTTGGAAAATCGCAAAAGTTCAAGCTTTAATTCGGTTCCAGCACTCACCATCTCTTTTTGCTAAACGTTCTAACTTGACGGTACTTGTGAATGACACTGCTGTAGGCAGCGTATCACTCAACCGCAAACAGTCCCAAGTGGGTCAAGTGTTGTTGAATATCAATCCCAAGTTGCTTCAGGACTACAACGAAATCAAGCTTGTAGCGCAGCATCATAGCTTACAAGAATGTACCGACCCTCATGATCCGAGTTTGTGGACGGAGATTCTGCCAGATTCTAAATTAATTTTCAGTTTCCAACGTCAGCCAATCTCCCCCAACTTTAGCCGCTATCCCTATCCCTTTTTCGATCAACTCGGCTTAGAAACGAACCGGATTGTTTACTTGCAACCAACTCAGGCGAGTCAATATTGGCTAACAGCAGCAGCTCGTTTGCAGGCGGCATTTGGCAGACTTGCAGATTTTCGCCCAATAGAGACGAGCTTGGTGTCTGATATAAAGGGTGTGAAGCCTGAACAACGGCTGGTGATTATTGGTACTCCCAGTGATCAGCCGATTTTATCATCCTTAAAATTGCCCCTTTCTGTTGCTGGTAATGAAATTTTTGATATCAATCAAAGGCTCGTACCAGAAGAGACAGGAGTATTAATTGCGACAACCACTAAAAAAGAAGGTGGTACTCCCGTTTTAATCGCGACTGGTAATGGACCAAAAGGTGTGGCTAAGGCAGTACAGTTTTTGGTACAGCCAGACTTGCGAAAAATGGGTACAGGTTCAGTCGTTTTTGTCAATCAAGTTAAGGAAGTGGCACCACCGGGACCTCGAGAATGGCCTCGTTATATTCCAGAGGAAAATACTTTTAGACTGACTGAACTGAAAAGCTCGCTCAATGGTGAGGCATTTGGTGATGTGACTGTACGTGGTTCAGCAGCACCGCCAATTGAAATTGATTTACACGCCTTACCTGACGATAGATTTGTGCGTGGCAGTTCCATGAACTTAGTTTACAGCTATGCTGCGCAGATGAACCCGAGAACTTCTGCTCTGGAAGTGTTACTCGACGGCAGATATATCGGTGGCGCACGTTTCACTTCAGATTCTGGAGAAACTCGCCAAACCTTGAGAGTTGATTTACCACCGCACTTGATTCGCCCCAACTCTCAACTCCAGATATACTTCCGAATGAATTCCAAAGAACCATTTGACAGGCAAAAGTGTATTAGCGCAGCAGACGAACAATTAATAGGTACACTTCATGCTGACACTAGCTTCGATTTAAAACGGGAAACTTCCGTACAACTGCCAGATTTGGGTTTGTTGCAATTTGGTTTTCCGTTTGGTGCACCTCAAGATTTATCTAAAACGGCGATCGCCTTACCACAAAACCCATCTAGCACAGATATCCTGACTTTACTTGCGTTTAGCGAACGCTTAGGACGGTTGAGTCAAGCAGAGTCCGTTAAACTCCAGGTTTATACGCCAGAATCAATTCCTGATTCAGTTCGTAAGAATGAGCATCTTGTAGGAATTGGTACGCGTGACAAGTTTCCTTTCCCAGAAGTCTTTAAATCCGCTGGCTTTAATTTAAGTCAAACATTCTCCCGCGTATCAGCTCAAGGTAGAATTCAAACTCCACAGGATTCACAAGGTTTGATTAAGCAAATTATCTCTCCTTGGAGCAACGAACGCACCATTCTGGCTTTAACAGCTCAGACACAAACAGGCTTAGAGCGAGTGCGACAAGTGCTAAATCGAGATCCACTGTTCTTCCAACTCAAACAGGATACAGTCCTGATTGGCAGCGATCAGAACAATCCAGTTGCCTACGAACCAGACGCTTATCAACTAGAGTTTTTCCGCAGTGGTGCTAGGAATCGTGTAGAAAATACCAACTTACTGAGTAAGACAACGCGCTTCCTACAAGAAAACTGGCTACTGCTACCTATCGGTATTTTAGGTATCTCACTTTTACTTTATGGTATTGTCCAGTTGTATCTCAAGCGCCTTGCTGTTACTGATAGGAATTAATTTTTACTAAACAGGCAAGTAAAAACACGTCAGTCTAACAGATGATTATCTGCGTTTATCTGCGCTTAAAATCCCAATTCTAAAATCTAAAATCCCAAATCAAAAATGTCTTCTTCATTAAATTCTCCTCCAAGAGGGCGTTTCAGCTTAAGTAGATGGCTCACTGATACCACGCCCCGATTTTTTGACCGTGCTTTACAAAATCTGGGTCTGAAACAGTTTAAGTGGCTTGTCTTGCTGCTGCTGCTGCTGTCAGTTCCACTGATCATTACCCCGTTACGAATATGGCAGCAAGCAGTCATTGCCTTGTTTTTAGTGATAATCGGTCAATTCATTATGGAAGCCGAGGAGCAAGAGTCTTCTACTGAAATAAGTCAGTATTATCACTTGTTTATGGTGTGGTTAAGTTTAGTAACAACACTGCGGTATTTATACTACCGCACAAGCTACACTCTTAACTTTGATGGCTTGCTCAACAGCATTGCTTGCGTACTGCTGTACGGTGCCGAGCTGTACGCTGTTCTCACCTTGGCACTGGCATACTTTCAAACCCTAAGAATTAAAGAGCGTCAGCCAGTTGATCTTGCGACAATTCCTCAAGAAGAATGGTTTAATGTTGATATTTATATCCCCACCTTTAACGAAGACGTTGAAATTGTTCGTAAGACGGCGTTAGCAGCAATAGCTTGCGATTATGCTCGTGGGAAAAAAACGGTTTATGTTTTAGATGATGGTCGTCCAGAAAGGTATAAAGAAAACGACCCGCGCCGAGAAAGTTTCCGAAGAAGACGCGAACAGATACGGCAAATGTGTGAGGACATTGGCTGCATCCACATGACGCGGGACAACAACAACCACGCCAAGGCGGGTAATATCAACAACGCCTTTCACAAAACTGACGGCGACTTGGTTTTGATTTTGGACTGCGACCACATCCCATCGCGCCAATTTCTATTAGATACAGTGGGCTTTTTCTTTGACCCAAAGGTGTCGTTTGTCCAAACCCCGCACTGGTTCTATAACCCCGACCCGTTCGAGCGTAATTTGCTCACAGGCGGTAGAATCCCTGCGGGTAATGAACTGTTTTATAAAGTGCTCCAAAAAGGCAATGATTTTTGGAATGCAGCCTTTTTCTGTGGTTCAGCGGCTATTATTCGCAAATCCCACGCTTTAGAAGTTGGGGGAATTGCGGTCGAAACTGTAACAGAGGATTGTCACACAGCACTACGGTTGCACTCTCGCGGTTACAAGTCCGTCTATTACGACAAAATCATGGTGGCTGGTTTAGCGCCAGACACGTTTTCTTCCTATATGGGTCAACAAGTCCGTTGGGCAAGGGGTATGGCGCAGATTTTGCGACTGGAAAACCCCTTGTTTAATCCAAGGCTGAAACTGACGATTCCTCAACGGATTTGTTATTTCAGTGCAACTTCGCATTTCTTGTATGGATATCCTCGGCTGATTTATGCAATTGTTCCGACTCTGTTCTTATTGTTTGGTATTAACCCCATCCGAGGCTTAGGTTTGGAAACTCTGGCTTACGCCGTACCTCACATTCTCCTCGCCCTATTTACCAACCACCTGATTTACAAGAACGTCCGTTTTTCTTTTTGGAACGAAATCTTTGAATTTGTGATGGCTTTCCAATCCGGGTGGGTGACGATGTTGGCGCTGCTTAACCCCAGACTTGGTTCGTTTAACGTCACTGATAAAGGAGTAAACATTGCTAAACGTACTTTTGACTGGCGGTCAATGCGTGGTCTTATGGTCGTGGCGGCACTCGTTTTCACTTCCTTATTTGCCGTTCCCTACTGGTTGCTGCTTCGTCCAGAAGATTGGCAAGCGGTCTTGGTTAACACTTTATGGTCAGGTTTTAATTTGATTCTGCTGATAGCCGCATTATTAGTGGGGTTTGAGCAGCCACAGGTGCGTGCCGCCCACCGTTTGCAGCGACGCCTCAGAGTTGTTATTTCTACTACCAATCAGACATTCCAGGGGACAACAGTCAACATTTCAGAAACTGGGGCGTTGGTTTCTTTGGAATCTTTGCCCAATTTACCAGATGAGATCGATGTTGAGATTATGGGAGACTCCACTGCTCGCGTCTCTCTAACAGCGCGGGTTGTGCGACTCTCGCCTGTAAGTGATACGCAAACGCTTTTGGCAATTGACTTTGTCAATCCCAGCCGCTCGCAAATCGATAACTTAATCCTGGTTTCGTATTCTGATGTGCGAGAATGGTATTCCCAAAAGCGTCAAAACTCAGATCAACCATTCCATTCGCTTGGGTTCCTTGCCACGAGTTTGACTCGCTCTTTTCGAGATATCAAACCCACTACCCGTAAACAGGTACGTAAACAGGTGAACGCCGTCGGTGAACTTTACTGGGATGGTCATTTCTTCTCTGGAATTGCTACGGAACTAGGGGTAACAGGTTTACAGCTGGAAATCTCGCGCAAAAAAGCTAAATCAGGTGAGAGAGTACTTGGACAGGAGGACTTGCACAAAATGTGCAGTCTCAAACCACTCGTTGGTTTGCTCTTGAGTCGAGAGGAGGGGAACCCATCACCTAGTAAGTTGCTTGCTGAAATTTCTGGGGCGAAAGAAGAGACTAATGGCAAGATTGTTGTTGATTTGAATTTTCCAACACAATTCAAGCAACGCCAAAGTCCCAAAATCAAGCAGCTTTTGCAGGTTTTGTAAATAGATTTACATTTGATTGCGCAAGGCAATTGATTTGTGTGCCGTTTGAACGGTAAGAAGCTGCAGAAGATATTTGGAACCACAGATGCACACAGATGCACACAGATAAATTATTTGTGTGCATCTGTGTTTATCCGTGGTTGACTATAGCGGTTCGGGAATTGAGTGCAATACAACCTTGGATTGTGGGATGGGATTGGCGCTGGTCTTAAATTGAGGGCGGGCAGGATGCCCACCCCACAAAATATGTATTTCATCCAAGTGAGAAGGGCTATATAGCGCTTCTCGTTTGGATGAAGTAATACCAAATCCGCTTTTCTAACCCTTTTTTAGCCCAGGCGGTGTTCGTAATCGCGGACTTTACGGGCACACAAACGCTCGTCCCTTCGGGTATCTCCTATGCCTGCGGCACGCCAAGGGCTGTACCGTGCAACCTCCGCAGGAGGCACGGAGACGCTGCGCGTTGGCGGAGCCTATCCTCTGGACTTACGCCAGTTGCCGCTTGTTGGGAGACCCGCCGCAGCCTATGCGCGTAGGGCAGGCTTCCGCCAACAGCACTGGTCTCACCGCCTACGCAGACTAAATTATCAAGGGGGTATTAGAGCCGGATTTGGTATAATTATTTATCTGTGTCCATCTGTGTCCATCTGTGGTTCTCCTAACTTGATGTATTGCACTCAACTCCCGAACCGCTATATCACAAAATTGACTCGTGCAAAAGATTTGATGACAGATGACGAGTACAATGTGCCTGAGCAGCTTCTAAAAACGCTGTCACATCTTCGTATTGAGTGTTGAAGGCAGTGACTAACCGGACTGTTGTAGAATCTTCTCCATCCCAGCTGTAGAATTTAAAGCCATCATTTAAAAGACCTACAATGACTTGTTGAGGCATTTGAATAAATATCTCGTTTGCCTCTACTGAATTGCAAAGCGTCACTCCTGGCAACGTTGTCAACTTTTGAGCTAGCTGCCTTGCCATGTTATTGGCATGGGTAGCATTCTTTAGCCACAAATCGTTTTTGATGTAGGCTTCTAGCTGCACAGACAAAAACTGCATTTTTGAGAACAGATGCCCACTACGTTTTAGGCGATATCGGAATGTCTGAGCTAAATCTCGATTGAAAAATATGACTGCCTCTGCAGCCATAGCACCGTTCTTAGTGGCTCCAAAAGACAGCACATCTACCCCAGCACGCCAGGTGATGTCAGCAGGAGAACATCCCAAGCTAACCACAGCATTAGCAAACCGCGCACCATCCATGTGCAGGTTCAACCCGTGAGCGTGAGTCACCTCACCGATTTGGGAAACTTCATCAATGCTATAAACAGTTCCAGATTCAGTTGCCTGAGATAAACTGACAGCAGCAGGTTGAACATGATGTACAACACCTGCACCTGCGCGAGCGAGTGCTGCGGCTAAATCTATTGCGTCAGTTTTTCCATGCTCTCCTGGTAGCGTCACTAGTTTTGCTCCCCCTGTAAAAAATTCTGGGGCACCGCACTCATCAGTATGTATATGGGATTGGTGATGGCAGTAAATTGCTCCGAAAGGAGGCGTCATCACTGACAGAGCAAGGGCGTTGGCAGCAGTACCCGTAGCTACAGGAAAGACTAAAACGTCTTTTTCAAATAATTCTGAGAACAGAGAATTCAAGCGCTGGGTACAATCATCATTTCCATAGGGCATCACAACCCCATGACTTGTTGCCAAAAGCGCTGCCATGATTTCTGGGGATACACCCACAACGTTATCGCTACAGAAGTTCATTACTTTGATTACAGAAAGTTACGAGAGAAATCCTCGCAAAACTAGATACTCCACATGGTAGCTAACTTCACACAAAGTGACAGGCTGATCCGACTTCTCAATTGCAAGCGATCGCCCTTTGGGCAGTGTGCTACGAGTGCGATCGCAGCGCCGTAAGTTCTACGGACAGACTACGCTACTCACAAGGCGATCGCTCCGGGCGCGGGCACTCCGTGCCCGGAGCGCAAGCAACAGCCCTCTAAAAAGTTGCAGAGATAGTGGTTCGAGTCGGTTAAAACTGGCTAAAAGTATTCATCAATATGGTTTTTGACCCTCAAAATAGGACTTAGGATATGAGACAGGGGCTTGATTTCCTAAGTGTTAGGCTGTGTGAGCAACTTTGTTTGTCTGCTCGTGGCTTTTTATTGAAGGCTAACGACGTATTAAAATGTCTCCAATGCCCTATCATCTTTCAGATCTTAACAAATCATTGCAAGTCAAATGCCTTTAAAAATTGTTGAAAATTTCGATGCGAGCTTTACTCTCGAACCACAAGCCAAAGAAACATTATTCAAACTATTGACAGGTGTTTCTTTCTTAAACCAACTTAATCAACACTTGAAGTGTGAAAAGCTTGAATGGACAGAATTACTTTTTCAACCTGTTCCTTACAGTTCGCAAACTCCTAAAGGTATGCCAGCGGAATTTGAAAAATATTATGACTCTGATGAGTACGCCATCATTAATGTACCGCAAAATTTCATGTTCCAAGCGAAGATTTTCAAACCCAGTCGCCTTTGTGCAATTTATCGAAAACTTGTTAGTTATTAGTTGATTCTCGTTAGCATACATCACGACTACCAACTAACATTTTCCTCAAAATTATCAAGACTCCTGCTTGTGAATTTAAGTTATGACCACAGAAACTAATATTCCTGCTTTAGCAAGTTTGGAATACATTCCATTCATTGACGATAACGGTCAATTACCCGAACAATTACAGGGAAAAATTGGGGTATATGCAATTTTTGACCAAGAAAAAGTGCTACAATTTGTAGGATATTCCCGTGATGTTTATCTCAGCCTCAAGCAGCACTTAGTACGTCAACCACAATACTGCTATTGGGTGAAAGCTCAAACAATTGAACGTCCCAGCCGTACGGTTTTAGAAAACATCGAGCATGCTTGGATTGCTGAAAATGGCAGTGTGCCTCCAGGAAATGCAGATAGCAAGGACAAATGGACACAGCCGATAGATGTCAAAGTAGTCATGACGGCTGAAGAACAGGCAAATTATCACAATCCTGTAAATGATGAAATGGCGCAAACCAAAATTATTAAAAATGTGGCAAGGCGAGTCGAGGCTGAAATCATAGCAGTTTTAGAAGTACGTGGTTTACAAACACAAATTCGCTTCAATCCTAAATTGAAAGAAAACGGTTTACTGGATTTGAAATAAGACCGCTGCACATTTACTGTAACTGAATTTAGAGGTATGGGGTGTAGGGGTCATTACCCACATTTTTACTTACGCCCCGTATCCCTTAATTTGGCATTTTGGCAACTCTATTCATTTTCTAAGGAGTATGGTATCTGTTAATAGGTTATTGCACCAAAAAGCACACATCACAAGGCTAAAACCTCCTCTTCCCAGCTAACGACTGGGTCTAGTACTGCACGCGCACCGTCAGAGCGCTCATCGTTATGCCTTGGTGGTTTGCATCCTCCCCAGGCTTCTCACCTGGGGCTTTCTTTGAGAGCTTTAACTACTACAGAATTTCACTAGTACGAATGTTGGTTTTTTGATTAACTTCCTTTTTTCCTGTTCTTCTTTTTTAGGGATGTAAATGTGGTTAAGCGAATTCAGATAATCGGGGAGCATCGTGTGAGCATCAATGATGAACGCGGCAGCGGAAGATTCTGCCCAAAGATATTGGCATTAGCTAATCAACACTTGAGCAAGAAAGCATCTATCTGGGATTGTGGTTTTGCAATTAAGGTCAGCGCCATTTCTAGCAAAGAGCAAACATCATCCCCTCGACTGCAAAATCAGCAAATTTCCACTCCACATGATTTGCACTCAAAGCAAGCGGGAATAATATTGTCTGCTTGGCAAAGCGTCAAACAAAATCTAGCAGCTATCCGAGCCACCTTTACAGGTCATTCAAGTGCTTCAGCATTGGTTGTGGAATTTTTGCAGATACAAATGTGGGTTGAAACCCCTCTCTCTTGTACAAACAATTTGGGTCTACAATCAATTTAAGAAGTTCATCGGAGCGTTTGTGTTTGCAAATGGTTACATAATCATCTGTTGTATATCGCTAGCCACTCAGTAGCTTTCTGGTTGGTTTAAGGTTCTATTTGGTTTGATGCAGACATCTAAGCAGAGCGGTTTGCTATGAAGCGTCGCTTTGATACTGGCTCGTAAGAAATGCCCTTAACATTTACAAAGAAAAGCTCAAGTAACTTTAGTAAGGGTTTTAAGGGAAATTTTTAGCTCACGAGCAAACATAGTTGAATGATCAAAGTGCGGGGACTTTCTTCTTAGTTTCCCAATCACCGAACAATATGAAAACTTGGATCAAGCCGACGACTCAACTCTCCATGAGTAACATCAAGGCTTTCCCCTGAAAGTTTTCGCTGGTGATTTTAGTTAATTGGTCATAGATATATTAACACAGAAGTGTTCACATGATGTATTCACATACAAAATTATTAACACTTCTTCGTGTGAGTTGAAAGATAATCGTAAGGCAGGCATTACCAGCTAACGCCTCTCATAGATATTTGCCTTAGAGCCATATTTTAACCGCTTGCCTCACGCAACTATGAAGTGCGCGAGCAGAGTGAAGCTTGGAGAAGTGCGCTGCGTCTTGTTACCGCAGAATGCAGAGATTGAGCTGATGTTTAGTCATAAGCATCTGCTAACTATTATCTATCCAAAAAAAAACAGACATCAATCTATTGATTGCAATGTCAACTGCTGTGGTGGTTATAAAAGCGAGGTTTTCTGATTGATGCGACAAACTAAAACATACCGTACTGCACTTGCACCTTGGGCTGTTGTGCGTTGGTTTTCACCCACTGAGCGAACTGTGATTAATCGATTCCGCAGTCGCAGCGATGCGGATGGTCATCTTGCTATATTACGGCGATTGATGCCAGAAGCTGATTTACAAGTCATTGTTGACATGGATCAAGATTAATCTAGAAATTTGAGTATCAGTTACGAATGTAGGAACGGATACACTGAACCTTGTATAATTAAATGATGACAAAACTGCCATCTTCCGTCATTCCCTCTTGCACTTGGAGTCGTCCCATCGGTTTAGGCTGGGACAAACCCTACACAGTCCGCTATGCCAGCAATATTGATGATGGTCCTTGGCATGGAATGCCTTTAGGCGGCTTTGGTGCAGGTTGTATTGGTCGTTCCTCGCGGGGAGACTTTAATTTGTGGCACATTGATGGCGGTGAACATATTTTCCAAAACATCCCCGCCTGTCAATTCAGTGTGTTTGAATCATTTGGCTCATCCTCGCAAGCATATGCTTTGTGTACTGAACCTCCTGAAGATGGCAGCTTGAAATCATGGCAGTGGTATCCAGCAAGTGGAGGTGGGGAGAAAAATCTCACTTCATCATCCCAATTTTTGACGGGAACTTATCACGCCCTGTACCCTCGCAGCTGGTTTGTTTATGAAGGAGTCTTTCAAGCAAACTTAACCTGCGAGCAGTTCTCTCCTATTTGGGCGGCAAATTATCAAGAAACGAGCTACCCAGTAGCAGTGTTTGTATGGACTGCACACAACCCTACTGATGCACCGATCGCTCTTAGTATCATGCTCACCTGGGAAAATATGGTGGGCTGGTTCACCAATGCTCTAAAATCTCCTGAGGTTCGCTTGCGCGATGATGGTAGTCCAGTTTATGAATACCAACCGCGGTTAGGCGAAAGTAAAGGTAATTTTAACTTGATAGTTGAAAATAGTGAATTTATTGGCTTTGAGTTGGCTCGGGTTGGTGTCACTGAACCAGTGCAGGAAGGAGAGGGACAGTGGTGTATTGCCACGCCCAAACATCCCAAAGTGGAGTTATTTTACCAAACCCGGTGGAACCCTATAGGTACGGGTGATGATGTGTGGCAAAGCTTTGCCCAAGATGGCTCTTTGCCCAATTACGTTGATGATACTCCTTCTTGCGAGGGTGAACAGGTAGGGGTGGCTGTTGCTTTACGTTTCACTCTCCAACCAGGCGAAACTCTCGAAATCCCCTTCGCGCTTGCTTGGGATTTTCCTGTTACAGAATTTGCATCCCAGATTACATATTACCGCAGATATACCGACTTTTTTGGTCGAAGTGGTAAGAATGCTTGGGCGATCGCATGCTCTGCTTTAGCTCAATACCAAACTTGGCAACAGCAGATTCAATCTTGGCAACAGCCGATTCTTGATCGCCAAGACTTACCCGACTGGTTCAAAATGGCTTTGTTCAATGAACTTTATGACCTCACCAGTGGTGGAACTCTGTGGAGTGCGGCAACAAAGCGTGACCCAGTTGGTCAGTTCGCCGTGCTAGAGTGCTTAGATTACCGCTGGTATGAAAGTTTGGATGTGCGGCTTTACGGTTCTTTTGCCCTGCTGATGCTGTTTCCAGAACTGGAAAAGGCGGTGATTCGTGCCTTCGCACGGGCAATACCTAAAAGTGACGAAACTCCTCGTGTTATTGGCTACTATTACACAAACGGTGCGGAAAGCCAAATGGCAGTCCGTAAAGCTGCAGGCGCAACGCCTCACGACTTAGGCGCACCCAACGAACACGTTTGGGAAAAAACAAATTATACAAGTTATCAAGATTGCAACCTGTGGAAAGATTTAAGTTGTGATTTTGTGTTGCAAGTATACCGAGACTTTCTACTGACAGGTGCTGATGATGTGGAATTCCTTGCAGAGTGTTGGAATGCTATTGTGCAAACTCTAGACTACCTCAAGAGGTTTGATAAAGATGGGGATGGCATTCCGGAAAATTCCGGTGCGCCTGACCAAACTTTTGACGACTGGCGCTTGCTGGGAGTAAGTGCATATTGTGGCGGTTTGTGGTTGGCGGCGTTGGAGGCGGCGATCGCGATTTGTAATGTTTTACTAAATAACCACCAAAACAGCAAGGTTCTTCTTGGCGATCTTGGCGTCCCTTCGCTTCGCTCGAGGGCAGGCTTGGCGGTTCAAAAATCCATCTATGAAACTTGGCTTGCACAATCTCGCCCTATTTACCAAGAAAAACTTTGGAATGGGCAATACTATCGACTCGATAGTGAGAGTGGATCTGATGTGGTGATGGCAGACCAATTATGTGGGCAATTTTATGCTCGTCTCTTGGCGTTGCCAGATATTGTACCTGTTGAGTGTGCCTTCTCTGCCTTAAAAACAATTTACGATGCTTGCTTCCTCAAGTTTTACAATGGCAAGTTTGGTGCGGCTAACGGTGTTCGTCCTGACGGTTCACCCGAAAACCCCAATGCAACTCATCCTTTGGAAATTTGGACAGGGATAAATTTTGGCTTAGCTGCAATTCTAGTGCAAATGGGAATGAAAGATGAGGCTTTTAGAATGGCAGATGCTGTAGTGCAGCAAGTTTATGACAATGGGCTACAATTCCGCACACCTGAAGCCATCACTGCTGTGGGGACTTTCCGCGCCAGTACTTACCTCCGGGCTATGGCAATTTGGGCAATTTATTTAGTGATGAGTGATGAGTCATCTTCCCCTACTCCCCCAGTGCCAACACGCTTCGGATAATCGATAAACTCCAAACGCAACCTACAACTGTTCCCTATCTATTATGTAAAATTAAGATTCTGCACCTAATAACTCAAGTCGTTTTCATCTGTCATATAATATTTCTTTCGTCTATTTTCCGGACTTGAGCGACTAACTACAGAAATAATATTTGGGAGTCATCATAGAATATATCGAAGAGCCCTGAGTTTTCTGAACTCAGGGTAAGGAATTTTTTGTTGAACAATCTAAATACTGCTAGTTTTAGACACACAAACAACTAGTAATCCAAAGAAAAGAAATGTTCACTACTGACAATCTAAGAAATCAGTTTATTTCAATTCAAAATTTTTGTAAACCCACTGATAAACGATGAACTCCTTTTCGTCGTTAACAGCTCAAACCGAGCAGAATTCCACAAGTCAACAGCAGTGTCCCACAGCAAGCCCTAGTATCCTCAACTTTTTGAGGCTAGTTGTCGAGGATACGACTCTAGTATCAGATTTTAGTAAAGTTTGGGTTGTGCGTGAGTTTCAGCTAGGTGACGATTTAACTACCTATAATCTCGATAGAAAAACCCAAGACACGAACAATGTTCTTTACTTAGTTTGTCAAGGTCGAGTGCGACTGCTTGGGTTTGACGCAACCGTTGGAAAAGAAGTATCAACTCAGTTGCTTTTAGCTCAGCAAACTTTTGGAGCAGACCATTTATTCTGCAATCAACCTTTACCATATCGGGCAATTGCAGCTAGTGCTGGTTGTGTGGCGCAAGTTACCATTCCTAACCTCGTGTCTTGGCTAGAGCGAATACCTAATTTGCAAAAGCATTTACAGCAAGTCGTTTTTGAGCGTCAAGCGTTAATTTTCTTTAAAACTTGCACTGAGTTATCCTGGCAAAAAAATTATACTCTGCGGCAATTCCTACCTTATTTAGTACAAAAAAAGATAGATGCTGGCTCATCTTTAACCGAAGTGACTCCCCCTAAAGAAGGGCGCTTTTGGCTGATGAGTGGAAAAATCTCTACTCAAGAAGCAGAAAAGCCACCAGTGGTAGGAAATAGCTGGGGATATCCTGAGACGCAGTTACCAGCTTGGAGCGCTGAAACGGACTTGCAAGTCTACCAGCTAAGCGTAGAACATTGGGAGTCAGCAACGGCGATTGCCCCTGAATTATCTCCTACTCAGTGCGAGGAAGAGGACAAGGGACGTCTACAAAATTCAAAATATGTCCTGCGGACACGCTACGCGAACAAAATTCTAAAATCTCTACCCACAGTCCCACCTGGGCTCAACCCAGAGTTAGAGGGTTTAAAAGCTGCTGAAACCATAGCAGATATTCACTTTTCTCAAGAAGGAATTCCTCCCCACCGCTCAATAACGCGGTTATGGCGACGAAGACCCTTCATTCAACAACAAAGTTCATCAGATTGCGGCGCGGCGTGTTTGGCGATGATTAGCCGCTACTGGGGTAAACGTTTTAGTCTGAACACGTTGCGGAATTTAGCTCAGACAAACCGTCTAGGTGCATCGCTTTCAGACTTAGCAGATGCAGCCCAAAATTTGGGATATCAAGCGCTACCAGTGCGGGCTTCTTTGAATGTGTTGGAGTTGCAAAAGCGTCCCTGGATTGCTCACTGGCAAGGAATTCACTATGTTGTCGTTTGGCAAGTCAAAGGCGATCGCGTGTTGATTTGTGACCCAGCAATTGGGAAGCGATCGCTCACTCGCCAAGAGTTTGAAGAGAATTGGACACAATATGGTCTTTGCTTATCCCCTACCGAACGCTTCAAGGCGTTCAAAGACGAAAAAATTTCCCTTTTGGGTTTTTGGCAGGTTTTTTGGCAACACCGTATTTTACTGGGGCAAATCATTCTCGCCTCAGTGCTGCTGCAGGTGTTTGGGTTGGCAACACCTATATATGCTCAGGTGGTTCTCGACCAAGTCATGTCACAAAAAAGCCTAGCCACTCTCAATGTCCTTGCTGTCAGCTTCCTGATCTTTGGTATCTGGCGCATTGCCTTAACAGCAGTACGTCAATACCTACTGAACTACTTTTCCAACCGCATCGACACAACATTGATGGGTAGCTTTATTAGTCACACCCTGCGATTACCGTTGCAATTTTTTGCATCCCGTCAGGTAGAGGATATTATCACCCGCGTTCAGGAAAACCGAAAAATCCAACTGTTTCTTACCCGTCAAACGGTCAGTACTGTGTTGGATGGTGCGATCGCAGTTGTCTACCTGGGATTGATGGCTTATTACAACTTGCAACTCACTCTGTTGGTGTTGGTGTTGCTTGTACCAATAATCGTTTTGACTTTGGGGATAAGTCCATCTCTCAAAACAGCGTCGCGGGAAACCTATAACAAATCAGCAGCACAAAACTCCTCATTGGTTGAAATAGTTACTGGTATTGCCACAATAAAAACAGCAGCATCTGAGCAAGGATCGCGTTGGCATTGGGAGCAGCGCTTCACGGATATGCTGGAAGCGCGGTTTCACTCTCAAAAACTGGCTCATAAGTTCCAACTTGCAAAGAGCATGATCAATCACTTTAGGAACACAGCGGTGTTGTGGTATGGAACAACCTTGGTGATTCACCAACAGATGTCGGTTGGTCAATTTGTCGCTTTTCATATGCTCATCGGCAGTGCAATCAACCCTGTTCTAGCGTTGCTAGGGTTGTGGGATGAGTTCCAAGAAATGCTCATCTCTATGGAACGGCTCAACGATGTCTTAACTGCTCAGCCAGAAGAAAATCCTCAAAAACCACTACTGGTGCTACCCCCAATTCGCGGTGATGTTTGTATTGAAAATGTCACTTTCCGTTTTAGTCAAGATGAACAACCCAACACCCTGCAAAATGTTTCCTTCAAAATCAAAGCAGGGCAAACCATTGGTATTGTCGGTTCCAGCGGTTCAGGGAAAAGCACTCTAGTCAACTTGCTTGCTGGTTTATATCGTCCCAACAGCGGACGTATTTTGATTGATGGACATGATATTGCTCATGTTTCACCTCAATCATTGCGAAGTCAGTTGGGGGTGGTACCACAAGAGTGTTTTTTGTTTTCCGGAACTCTTTTAGAAAACATCACGCTTTATAGCTCAGAATATACCCTAGAGCAGGTTATAGCCGCTGCACAACTAGCAGAAGCGCACACCTTTATCCAATCGCTACCTCTGGAGTACAATACCCGAGTCGGAAAAGGGGGAATAACGCTTTCGAGTGGACAGCGACAAAGAATAGCAATTGCTCGTGTCCTTCTGAAAAACCCACGAATTTTGATTTTGGATGAAGCCACGAGTTCACTAGATATAGAATCTGAGCCTCAATTTCTAGAAAACATAGCTCGGTTTAGTCGCGTCAGTGTTGCTGCTCCTAGTGAAGCTCGCACTACCTTTATCATTGCCCATCGTCTTTCTACTGTTCGCCATGCTGACTGCATTCTTGTTTTAGACCAAGGTAGTCTTGTTGAGCATGGTACCCATCAAGAGTTAATGAACATTGGCGGTCTTTATAACCACTTCATCTAGCAGCAATTATATCTATAACCTCATACAAAGTTGCTTTGTTTCCACAGTATTCGAGAAGACAGGGTATAAGCCTCTACAGGCTCATACCCCACACCTTTATACCCTTATATTTCTACTGCTCTGTGTCAGTTAGATTTGAAAATAGGCGCAAATATTTACTAAATCTACTTAGGAACATCCTAGGCAACCTTTCTTTTTTTATCCGAATAAAGTAAATAATTATGCACAGTTGCAATCTGCTACTTTTGCTTTGTTAAAAACCCTGAAGAAGTGTTTTGTTATATTCAAAACACCCTACTTGCAAAATCTTTGAAATTATACCACACAAATGTAATGAAACAACTTAATACCAGTATTGAATGAATTGATTATTGTGCCAAATCCATAACAGATTCATTGTAAATTTGCAATCACATAGGAAAAGCAAAGCCTTACTTTGCGTGCAGATTAACTCAGATAACGAAAAGAAGACATTTTCCGGAAATGGTAAAAAGGATTATTATGATTTGGCTTTAGTAAAGATTGTCTAAATGCTACTTCTGCTGATATATTTTTAAAGTAGTAGGACATTTAGTAACGGTAAAAAAATCCATAAGTCTTGGGAATATAAAACCTTTAGAGCAATTATGGATGAGGGGTCAAACCCCCAATATTTAACAACTAAGGGACAAAACGTAAACGGGATAATACTTAAGTAAATATAGAAACACTTGAGTAAAATTCCTTGAAAAAATGCAGATGGAGTAGATGACATTTACAAAAAAAAATAGTATAAATACGAATATGGTTATTAACGATTAGGGATGAGCAATTTTTCTCCACCACCCTAAAAAGTATGCGATTTTACTTAATAGCTCCTAATTATTTGGTATAAAATTGGAATAGAAATCTACCAAAAAAAAAGACATTAGATTAGGAGTAAGTGAAATTTGAATCAGACACAAAAGCATCTACTGAAAGCCAGGCGAAGACTTTTTCATTTCAGACATATGACACAGAGAAAGTAAATTTAAGCCTGTGGCAACGCTGAGCAAAAGTTACAGTCGATCAGTCACCAGCAACTGAGCGGTATTCAAAGAAAACTCATAAGAGTCATCACCCTCACTTGTATCGTATCCGTCTGTATACATTGCTTTTTTACAAATTAGCTGCTGCATTTGATAGCGAGATAACATCATTCCGGCTTAGCAGCAAAAAGACTTGAATAGAAAGTCAGGTTTGGGATCATCAGGACAGAGCATGAACAGTATCATCAGGTTAAATGCAATCGAAACCTCAAGCCAAGCAGAGAATTCAGGGATGAATTTTCAGAACTTGTATTCCTACTGTGATTTGGTTTCTGAAAAGGGTTTCATCTACTCCAGTCATGTAGCTTCAACAAAAGCTGCTTTACCAAAAGCATCTACAGATACACATACCGCCACAGTTACAAACTCTGAAACAGCCTCTAAGAATACAGGGTATTGGTCTACATCCTTACAGCCATTGCTCGAGCAACTACCCTTAACCCTTGCTCATCTAGTCACGCCCAAGAGCATAGCTTTTTTTACGGTTGTAGTCGTTTGGGCGTGGACAGGAAAGATTGAACAGGTCAATCAAATTCGAGGAAAATTTGTAGCATTAAGCGAGCCTCAGAAACTTCAGCTACAACATTTGGGTAAAGTCGTTAATACTGGGGTAGAAGACGCTCAACAGTTGAAAACGAGTGAAGTCGTCGCAGAATTAGACAGTGGACTCTTGGGTGCAGAAGTTGAAGTGCAAACGCAACATTTAGCAGCTGACCAAATGCAGTTCAAGCACATCAAAGATTTGATGGCTCAGACTCGAATGCTGGCTCAAAGGAGCGCCTCACTCAAGGCTCAAGAAAAACAAGCTGGCTTAGGAGCATTAGACACGCTCGAACCACAAAATGCAGAAATGCCAGTACAGCCATCAGAACGACTAAAGCCAAGGGAGATTCAACAATTGGCGAAGGGAATGACTCACTTGCAAGCTCAAAAAGTGCAAACTCATCTCGATACATCTGTAAAGCGGGATTTCAGCACGAGTTCAAAAACAGCCGTATCTATTTTTCCAACTGCTAAACCCCTTAAGAAATTGGCTCAGATAGATCGATTTAAAGTTGGATTGGCTGGTAAAGATATCACAAATAAGAGAAAAATCATCAAATTAAAAGCAGATCAAACAGCCACTGCAAAATAATTCCCCACCGTCGAATCGCTGATATTTTCTTTCAGAGAATTTCCGTCTTTGCATGCAGAGAACAATTGATAAACCGTCAATTGGGCTACAAACAACCTAACAAACTGATAAACTCATTCATTTCCACCACAATATGAACACTATGAATCAAGATGTTTCGAGCGCTAGGAACTTAGATAAAAAACTTCCTTCAGAACAATTTGACCAAGTCGTTGAGGCGATTCTTGCTGGTAAGTATTCCTGGGCTTGTGTTCTCATGCTACGTTTTGCTGGCTACAATCCTCTACACTACATTCCCTACCGCACCTACAATCGGCTACTCAAAGAGAATACCCACGTTAACAGGTCAAATCAACAGCAAAACGACAATATCAAAATTGCTAAGCTACCCTCCGACAAAAGGTCCCAAAGCCATGTGACACCAGCAAGCTGCCTGAGCAAAATTAAAGATTTAGCTTATCTTGAGGTAGTTGGCAAGAAAAAAACAGAAATCCGTGGTGGTAATTTGGAACAGTGGTTAACAACACAAGTTCATGAGTATGAATCCACCAATCCTGAAATGGCTCCAGAAAAAATCAATATTTTTCCTTAAAATTCTGTGAATTCAATTACAAACTCGTTGGAGTCAATAGATACTGATAGACAGTTGATTTTGTTGCTTAGTGTCTGCCATGCTGATTTCATATCTACAGCATGGCAGTTTTTTATTTTCCGAAAAATTTTATATTTTTTATTTAAAATCTGCCAAAATGGCAATTTTATACTAATAGTTTTGTATAAATTATTAATAGCATCAAAAAAATGATGATTAAAGTTCATTCTAAAGGAGAGAAGAAATGACTATAAATAATTATTTTTGAGTGTAAAACATATTGGGATGATTGCTGAAGCAGTCAGTACCCACTGGAGTAGAGAACTCCTATAGATAGATTGACAGATCCAACGTTGCTTATGGTGGTTCTTTTTCCCACAAAGTCTGAGCAAAGAGAAATTGGAGGGGTCTGTTCCCCCAATCCAAACTTCCACGGCTGCTATCTAGTCGGTGTAGGTTGCAGCAACGCTCTCCAGAACTTTCAGTGTGGAAAATGAAAAAGCAACGCTAAACTGTTATCTTGGCTGGTAAAACTTATAGCTCTTTCGGTTCTCTCTTAATGATTGTCATCCTAGTCCTCCCAAAATAGGATGATGAGTGCTTAGTAAACTTGCAATTTATGCATAAATGACTGGAAGCTAAAACAACAAATAAGCTTCCAGTTTTTGTTTGAAAAACTACTGAAATGATAATTCCACTGATGTTAATAGTGAGGGTGCTAAGTACGTGGGCAGAAAGAAATGCTCATTAAACTTCTTGCATAAGTTCATTCTTTTGTATATGAAACTCCAGATAGATGCATATGGGCGCAGATAATTTATGTGTGTTTCCCTGCACGGCATTTGCTTCCACTGCTAGTAACTAGAGCAACGCAGTGCTTCGTCCATCTGCGGTTCCAAATAGCCCTAAAAGGTAATTTTTGCAAGAAATGTATTTTCTGTTTAATTTTCGCCCGCTTACTTATAGGTAAAATTTAACCATCGTAACTTGGATTGAGAAACAGTGTAGACGTCCGTAAATTCCAATGAAGGACTTTTCAAAAATAGTTATTGAAACTGAAGAAATTATCAACTTCCTTAAAAGTGAAATGAGTTATAAGGAAGTATGCCAGAAAATTTTGTATCAAAGAGTGATAAGTCAGACTGCAAGGGAAAGAGGAATAACTGTAACAGCAGAAGAAATTGAGGCTGAGGCGAACCGCCAGCGTCGCGAAAGGGGTTTGGAAAAGGCTGCGGATACGCTCTTATGGTTGGGAGAGCAGTTTATGACTCCACACGAGTGGGAAGTCGGAATTCAGAATCATCTGCTGGCACAAAAGTTAGCTGAGGTGTTGTTTACTCAGGACGTAGAAAAGTTTTTTGTCCAAAATCGTTTGGAATTTGAGCAAGTCATTTTGTATCAAATCGTTGTTGCCAATGAAAAACTTGCTCAAGAACTTTATTATCAAATTGAGGAAGGTGAAATTAGTTTTTATGATGCTGCTCACCTTCATGATATTGATAGCGATCGCAGACACAAGTGTGGTTATGAAGGAAAAATCTATCGTTGGGTGTTAGAGCCTAAGATAGCTGCTGTAGTCTTTAGTACACCACAAAATCAGTTGATGGGTCCTCTTAAAACCGAGCAAGGTTTTCATCTTTTGATGGTTGAAGAGTTTATCCCAGCGGAGTTAACAGCCCAAAGATATCAAGAAATTTTGAATAAGATGTTCAAACACTGGCTAGCTACTGAGCTAGATCATATGCTTCTCTCTTAACAAACGATAAAGCAATGACACCTCTTTAAGCAAATGCTTTGCCTAGAAGTAGATTTATTCGTAGTTGTTCAAGCAACTATAACTTCGTTAACCAATTTTTATCCATTTCCCCATGATCCTGTGTTGCCCTAACGCCCGACTTCGATTTCTGTCCATAGTAAAAAAGCACCCAATGGAAGTATTCGTTTTCTCTTAACACTAGTTTTAGATGAAGAAGAGGGGTAAAGGGGAAAGGGGAAAGGGGAAAGGGAACCCCAGCCACGCAGCCATCAGGGGTTTCAAGCATGGACGCTGATTTTTATCGCACATAGTGCCGAAAAAATCTTCTTTTTTTGTTCTCCGCAATTAAGATAGGGGCAACCTACCCGTGGGGAAAAGCTTTTTGTTCTCCCCCTTTACCCTTTTCCCGCAAACCCATTTCCCCTTCTTGGTAAACAAGGTAACTCGCTTAGGAGCATATTACTTTTTTGGGCAGATGCTCACGCTGTCAGCACGAATACATTTTTAACATTAATTCATACTTCATTGTTTTTATAAAATATACTTATATATCAGTTACTCAAATTGGTGCTATATTTTTTCTTCTTTACAGATTTATTTACAGTAGTGTTCACTTGACTTATCGCTTTTATATAAAAAAAATTAATTAATATAACAATTTCATATATATGCTTTATATTTTTTCTAACTAGGCTTTCAACATAAATTAAATGAAATTTATTTTCTCAGTAAACCTATTGTAAAGTTTTTATGAAACATGAGGAAAAAATGAAGATTTTATTAAAAAGCCTTGACAAAAGGTATGAGAATTTACTAATTAATGGATTTGGTACTGTATAAGAGGATCATGTTAAATTAAGTATTGGAGTAGTATCTTAGGAAACTTTACTCATATAGCAATCTCCTGGATTAATAAAAAGAACTAGCTGTAGCTAGTTAACAGGTATACGTAGTGATCTAGCCTGTGTGAACTGACTTTTAACAATCCAGCCTTAAAGCAGGATTTAAACTTTTTTTAAAAGGGTTAATTAGTTCAATCATTTTGAGATTAGCTGCTAATCCTTTCGAGAGAGTTCAGTCAAGCCCTCAGAATTCGTGACTCGACGCCGCTATTTCCCTATGAGTTCTTACGTCTCTATCAAATTTTGATAGAGGTTAGAATACAGTGATTTTGTTGCAGCAGATTTGAGGTAACCCCTTGGAACTACAGGGAGGGCGTTGCTGAATCAAGGAATAATGTAAAGAAAAATAAATTTCTTGAGAAGCTGCGTAAAATCCCTAGCCAACTTCCGATAAATCAATAAGGGTTCAAATCAGGACCACCCTATTTCATACTTCCTGTCTGTGATGGAAGTGGTAAACGAAATAACATGTATAATAGATGACATAAATTGAGCAAGATACTGTTGTTTATCAGGGACACAGCCACCATGCTTTTTCGCGTATCTAACCCAAGTTGCATAATTCGTTCGCTAGCAAGATTCTGCGGATTTTTGCTAGCTGATGCGTATGTACAGCTTCTTGATTTATGAGAGAAACAAAAAATAATTTGATGTGTCTGCAACTCTTGGACGACCGTATTGATTCAGGTTTACCCCATAAACGTGCTCAGATAAGGGAACCAAGAAGTCGCTTAACCCAGGAATAACCCCCCTAAACCCCATAAAACTAGGAGGGCGACTTCCAGGGTTAGCAGCACATCATATACTCACTTAATTAGCTTCCCACAGCTAATTAAATATACAGCTGTCAATCCTTTGCTCAGGAACTTGCGACAGCTGTAGCGGATTCATATGCCCACAATTCGTATATAACGGCAACTGGTAACAATTATGTCATACCAATCAGGTCAAACACAAGCATTTGTAAAGCCGCAACTTCGTCAGCAGCAAGCTTTTGGGGCAGTTGTGACGGACGCGGGCATTACTATCCGCAACTGGTAATCCAACCGAAAACTAATTTCCATTGGTCATCACATCGAGTTGAGACCAAAGACGAATTGTTTCGGTGGAGGAAAGGTAATGCCATCAAAAATTTCGCAACAACAGCTATATCAACAACTCACTACAGCTTTGGGTGAGACATCACAACAGGAACTGGCAGAGTGGTTCACACAAGCACAAATCGTGGAGCCTGCACCCACAAAGCAGTTCTGGTTTTCAGGTGATAGTCCCGGAATATATATAATTCTTTCTGGCAAAGTCAGACTGTTGGATAGTGCGGAGAACTTAATCACAACTCTTGGTCCTGGCTCGTCATTTGGGGAAGCAACACTGTTTGCACAACAAGACTTTGTGCCATACGCCGCTAGAGCATCAAGCAACGTCAAGCTTTGCTATCTCAAACAAGAGATATTGCAAGCATTGATGGAGAAATATCCCAATATTCGCACTTACCTCTCCAAAAAAGCACAATTGTGGGATTTGGTGATGATATATCGGCAAAACTCGCAACTAGAGTGCCAGCCATCAGATGTACCAGGGATACTCAAAGCCTTATCGCTATTTGAACAGCACACCCTGGACACCAATGAGGAAATATCCGCACCACCAGATGCTTTGTGGCTGCTGTACAAAGGGGAACTGCGGCATACTCAGGGTCACAGGCTGACACCAGGGAAAATTGTGGCACACCCACAACAGGGTATTTGGCAGGCGACACAACCAAGCATCGCCTACATTCTCCAGGATTCTCAATGGCAGGCAGTTAGTGAACACTGGCAGCAATTGGCACAATTCGTTGATCCCCAAGAACGTCCACCCGTCATTAAAGACCAAAAGCCACGTCCTAGTAAGTCAAAACCAGAAAGAATAGCCAGTTCTGGAAACGTCATACCCTTTCCCCAACGTTCCTTAACGTCAACACAAAAGCCAAAAAAATCACGCCCCTACTTTCCCAGCCCGAAGGTAAAAGCGGCGCAGGTGTGGGGACAGTGGAGTAAGAGTTATCCCTTCATGGCACAACAAAGCGCCGCTGACTGTGGTGCTACGTGCTTGGTGATGATTGGGCGCTATTGGGGCAAGCGCTTGAGTGTCAATCGACTGCGGGAGTTAACCAACGTTAACCGTTCTGGTGCATCACTGCGTGCTTTAGCCGCTGCTGCCGAAAGCATGGGCTTTGCTACCCGTCCAGTCAAAGCCAGTCTTGACAAATTTGCTCAACAACCTTTACCAGCGATCGCCCACTGGGAAGGCAAACACTACATTGTCGTCTATGAAATTACCAGAAATAAGGTCATTGTCTGTGATCCCGCGATCGGTCAACTAAGCCTAACCCATGCTCAGTTCAATGCTAAGTGGACTGGGTATGCATTGCTGTTGCAACCCACAGCGCTGCTTAAAGAGGCTGAAGAAGCAAGTGCATCATTTTGGCAGTTTTTTGAGATAGTCAAACCTCACTCCAAGGTACTGCTGGAAGTATTTATTGCTTCAGTCGTGATTCAGGTTTTTGGACTAGTCACGCCACTCTTGACTCAGCTGCTGTTGGACCGAGTCATTGTCCAAGGCAGTACCCTGACTCTCAACGCTGTCGGTTTGGGATTGGTGATCTTTGGTCTGTTCCGCATCGTGATGAACGGCGTGCGGCAATATCTGCTAGACCACACGGCAAATCGTGTCTCTGTAGCACTGCTGGTGGGTTTTATCAAACATACCTTCCGCTTGCCGTTGGCGTTCTTCGAGTCGCGTTACGTCGGCGATATTGTCTCTCGCATCCAAGAGAATCAAAAAGTTCAACGTTTCCTCACTGGCGAAGCACTGTCAATTTGCTTGGACTTGTTGACAGTATTTATCTATATGGGATTAATGTTCTGGTACAACTCTTCGATGGCATTGCTCGTGCTGTTGATTGTGCCGCCATTTTTCTTGCTAGCACTGTTTACCACGAGTATTTTACGTCGCATCTCCCGAGAGATTTTTACTGCTGGTGCTGAAGAAAACAGCTACCTGATTCAATCCCTGACAGGTATTCGGTCTGTACGCTCAATGGCGATTGAACAAACCGTGCGCTGGCGTTGGGAGGAACTTTTAAACAAATTAATCAAAAAAAGTTTTACGGCTCAAGTTATTTCCAACCGCCTGCAAATTATCAGTGCAAGTATTGAAACTTTAATCAATACAGGATTACTGTGGTACGGAGCATGGCTGGTCATTCAGAACCAGCTGACCATTGGGCAATTAATTGCTTTCAATATGTTATTAGGCAACGTCATTCATCCTTTCCAGCGACTGGCGGTGCTGTGGAATCAATTGCAGGAAGTCATCGTTTCTGTTGAACGGATTAACGATGTCCTAGAAGCCCAACCAGAAGAAGACTTGCTCTCCTCACCCCGTCAGTCTTTAACGAGACTTCAAGGGAGAATTCGCTTTGACAATGTCACTTTCCGCTATCACTCAGAAAGCGAGAATAATGTCCTAGAAAATCTTAGCTTTGAAATCCAGCCTGAACAAACAGTCGCAGTGGTCGGGCGCAGTGGTTCTGGAAAGACGACTTTGTCAAAGTTAATTTTAGGTTTATATCCCCCGACAGAGGGCAAAGTCTTAATTGACGGTCAAGATGTCAGTAATATTTCTCTAAAATCACTGCGTTCTCAAATTGGTGTCGTAGACCAAGATAACTTTTTGTTTGGCGGTACGATTCGAGAAAATATCAGCATTGCCCACCCAGAAGCCTCTATAGAAGAGATTATCGAGGCAGCGCGTTTAGCTGGGGCGGATGAGTTTATTGTGCAACTACCAATGGGTTACGAAACCCAAATCGGTGAAGGTGGTGGGATGCTTTCTGGCGGACAACGCCAACGTCTAGCTATAGCCCGCGCATTGCTAGGGAATCCCCGATTTTTAATTTTTGATGAAGCCACCAGCAACCTAGATGCGGAGTCAGAACGCATCATCCAGAACAACCTGAAAACCATTCTGACTGGACGCACCAGTCTGATTATTGCCCATCGCCTTTCCACCGTACGGAATGCCGACTTGATTCTGGTGTTAGACCGAGGCGTCTTGATAGAAAGCGGGACACACGACGAATTAATCGCCAAAAAAGGACATTACTACTACCTCAACCAGCAACAACTTCCCCAAGCTGGTTGAGTTGGGAGTCGGTTATAGGGTACAGGTTACAGTTTGTCCCTTGTCCCCTTGTCTTCCCCTACTCCCTCCACCTCTCGATTTCAGGTGATACTATGCCACACCCATCTCGTCATTCACAATCTGCGCTTGCCAGAAGCGAGCCGGATGATTATCTAAATAAAGATGACACTATAATTACGGAAAATACTGAGAAAGCACTCAACGCGACAAGCGAGGAAAACGATTGGTATTACGGCACGGAGGAACTGCTAGATGCTTTACCTAAAGTCTGGACGCGTTCTTTGCTATACGTGTTGGTAGCCTTTGCAGGGATTGTCTTACCTTGGACAATGGTCTCGAAAGTTGATGAGACAGGGAGCGCTAGAGGGCGTATTGAACCGAAAGGTGCTACCCAAAAATTAGACAGTCCAGTGGGCGGGGGCGTCACTGTTGTCAGGGTCAAAGAAGGCGAAACCGTAAAGGCTGGTCAGGTTCTGATGGAATTAGAGTCAGATGTCTTAAGAACTGAACTCAACCAGATTCTGACAAAGCTCGACGGGCTACAGAATCGGCGCGAGTCCTTAGAACTACTCAAAAATCAATTGACGCTTGGTGTGAGTACTCAACAGCAACAAAACCAGGCTCAACAATTGGCAAAACAGTCTCAAGTACAGCAGGCGCGACAGAATCTTGATGCTCTCAAAGCTGTCTATAACTTAAACAAAGAGGAAAAACTGGCTAAAGTTAACCAGATGCAGCAAGCCCTTGAGTCTAGCAAGGCTGCTTATAAATTAGCATCCGTTCGTTTGCAAGCTTCTCAAGAAAAAGTCCCACGCTATCAAAAAGCCTATGAAGACGGAATCATGTCACTTGACCGCTTCAAGGAAGTAGAACAGACGGCAAAAGAAGACTCTGAACGCCTTGCGCAAGCTGGCTCTGATATTTCTCAGGCTGAGTCGAGGCTTAAAGAGCAACAAAGCACTTACCAGAAGACGATTCATCAGGCTAACTCGGAAATCGAGCAAGCCCAACTGCGCTTACAAGAAGAACAGCGTAACTATCAAAGCCTGATTCATACAGGTCAACTCGCACAACTCAAAGCCTCCGAACAACTCAAAGAACTGCAAACACAAATCAAATCCCTGCAATCGGAAATTGCCCAGACGGGGAGTCAGGTTACATCCTTAAAGATTCAGTTAAGACAACGAGTCGTGCGATCGCCTATTAACGGTGTCATTTTTGAGTTGCCCATAACCAAGCCAGGAGCCGTCCTACAACCTGGTCAGAGAGTTGCTCAAATTGCACCTCAAGGTGCTGGCTTAATACTCAAGGCTAGTATGCCTAACCAGCAAAGCGGCTTCTTGAAAGTGGGTATGCCGGTCAAAGTCAAGTTTGATGCCTATCCTTTCCAGGAGTATGGCATCGTGGCTGGGAAAGTGAATAGGATTTCTCCAGACTCTAAAGTTACTCAAACACCTCAAGGCAACATAGAAAGTTTTGAGTTAGAAATCGCTTTGAATCAGCCATATATCCAGAACGGCGATAAACGTATTGCATTAACTCCTGGACAGACAGCCACTGCTGAGGTGATTGTCCGTCAGCGTCGTTTGATTGATTACATCTTAGACCCGTTTAAGAAACTGCAAAAAAGCGGGTTAGACCTTTAGTCAAAAATCCAAACTCTAAAATCTTTGGAGGAATTGCCGCATGCCAAACAGTTTGACTATTTTTCGTGAAGACGTCATTCACCACATCAAACTCTCGTGCCAAATACCTGGAGTTGTAGAGGCGATCGCTTTTCAAAAAATTATGACTAAAGCAGCACAAGAGGCAGGTATTACAGTCACACCAGAAGAACTACAGCAAGAAGGAGATAAACTGCGGGTTGCTAAGAAACTTGTTAAAGCTCAAGACACCTGGACATGGCTGAAGAAACATCACCTGTCTCTGGATGATTTTGAAGAATTAGCCCACAACAACATACTTTCTCAAAAGTTGGCGCACCATCTATTTGCTAATAAGGTCGAACAGTTCTTTTACGAACACCAACTTGATTATGTTGCTGGTGTCACTTACGAGGTCATCTTAGAAGATAGGGACTTGGCATTGGAACTTTTTTATGCACTCCAAGAAGGCGAAATTACTTTCCAAGAAATCGCCCGCCAATACATTCAACAGCCAGAACTCCGTCGTGCTGGTGGATATCAAGGAACCCGACGACGCACAGATTTTCGACCGGATATTGCTGCTGCGGTATTTGCTGCCAGTCCACCAGAAATACTCAAGCCTATTGTGACTCCAAAAGGAGTCCATCTAATTTGGGTTGAAGAAATCATTCAACCCAAATTAGATGAGGAGTTGCGCCTTGCGATCCAGCAACAATTGTTTTCTGGATGGCTACAGCAACAATTTGAAACACTGGAGATATTGACTCTGCTTGATTCCGATACTCATCCTCAAGCATCAGAGGATGTGTTGATGCAGGCTTAAGTTCAGTTTTCAGTTAGTCTCCATGATGTTAGGAGATTTTAAAATTTGTTTATTTACATACAAATAAATTGGGTTAGATTTAACCATTTTTTTGAAAAAGGATAACTGATAACTGATTAGGTCAGGGTGAGTATTGCTAAAAAGGATTTTTGTATTTAGAGCTTCAAGAATTATCCAACTTTTTTTACTAACTTTTTGACCAACAGGAGGTCATTTTTATGAAAATTGACTGAATATTAAATACTTCTAAAAAAGTTTAATTTGACGTTTTAACGAGAAGTTAAAGCAGAAGTTTATGGGCTTTTTCCTACAAAAGAAAATAGCTCATACAATTGCAATGCTTGATTTTTAATGCTCTTTTTTAATAAGAAAAACTTACGTAAATAGCCATATATTCAAAAAAATAATAAATAAAAATAATCTTAAAAATATGGATTATCTAAAATAGAATGCTATAGTTATATATGTAACCAAAAATAAGTTTGGTTGCAAAGATAAAACGAAAAACAACAAGTAATTCCCAGGACAATACCATGATTATTTCTGATATCTCTCACATCGAAGTTGCTGCTGAAGACAATCAAGTTCAAGGTGGATTTGCATCAGCAAGTGCAAGTTCCGGTGCATACGCTAACGGTACCAACTTCGCTACCACAAATACCAACACTTATACCAGTGCTAATTCTGGCTACCCCTACTACTACCCCTACTACTACAGCCCCAATAGTGCTTCCTCTAGCTCATCCTCTAACTCAACTGCTGCATAGGCACAACTTTGCCAAGAGGCATACTAACTAGAAAGTAAAAATCGCTGAAAGTTGTTAAACAGCTTTCAGCGATATATCCACTTGGAAAAGGGGGAAATTATGAGCCGATTAAAAGTTGTTGACCTAAGCTTTTTTGAAACTGAACTTCCAAGTGATAATCAAGTGCATGGCGGACTTGCAGTTGGACTTACTGTCAACTCACCTACAAGTAGTGTCTCAACCTTTGCTGCCTCTGATTCAAGTTCAGGTTCCAATGTAACTTATTCCTTTAACCCAGCTACTGGCGCATATAGCTATAACATTGGCTATGGATATAAATATGCTGTCGCTGGTGCTGCTGCTGGTGCTGCTGGTAATGGACCTACTTACAGCACTACCTATACAAATGCAAGTGCTTCATAAAACTTGGTAACACAAGTTTTAGTTCAATACGCTATTGAGTATAAGCCTCGACAAAGTACGTGGTTTTATTCAATAGCTTTTCTGTTATGTTGACACCAATTCAGACAAATCAACTACTAATTCTCAGGAGAACAATATCATGATTATCAATGACCTGTCTGAGTTAGAAATTATTGCTGAAGAAGCAAAAGAAGTTCAAGGTGGATTTCAGTATCCTCCTTCGCAGGCAAATGCAAATGCATATGCATATGCATATGCATCTGGTAACAATGTTGCTATCACCTTTACCACAACTTATACCAATGCATCCTCCTACTCGAATGTTATCTCTGGCTCTAATAGCTAAAGATTTGTTGAACGCCGTACTCAGTAGATTGTAGAAATTGCTGAAAGGGTTGTAGAGACGTTGCATGCAACGTCTCTACAGGGTTTGGATGATACACAAACCAATCAAAACTAGTGCGATAGACTACTAGGGCTAAACAAACAAAGCGCGCGCAGGCGGGCTGTATATAACTTTCAAGGGATTAAAAGTAGGATTTGGTCTTTTGCTAGGTTGAGCAACGAAACCTAGTGGTCTGTTTCATTAATTCTAATGGGTTACAAGATCCCCGACAACTTTTACGAAGTCGGGGATCTGACCCCTACGACATGTCAAAATTAATGACATGAACCACTAGCCTACGTGAGATACCAAGAAAGGAATAGGTCGTCTTCGAGTCTCAGCGTTTTCCTGGCTTACTAATCAGGAATCTAAGATAGCTGCTTTGCGTTTACGTTTCCCGGTCATGCCAAGCATCGCACAACCAAAGAGTAAACTAAGGACTGTCGATGGTTCGGGTGCTTGAACTCTTACTTGATTGGTTTTAGTTTCAACTAGAGTCAGAGAAGTTGACTTGTCAAAAGTACGGAAATACTTACCCTTGACATCAGCTAGAGCAATTTCTTGCGTTCCGCCAAAAGATGTATTGTAGGAAGACTGAGCAGGATCTAGGGTGATGCTACTGCTCTGTTTAAGTTCAAGAGCATCATTGTTACCTGGAGTCGCTAAATTTCCGGCAATTGTAAAAGAGTCTAAAAGGCTGTTATTTTCGTTGTCGTATAACTCAAATTTTAGTAGTCCATTAGCAGTAGCATTTTCTGCTGTTGGATTGTCAATGGATGTTTTGAGATCCAATAACCCATTGAAATCAAAAGAAAATGTTTCGCCAGGTTGTACTAAAAAGTCGTAACCGATAACCCCTGCAAAGCTTTGCCCCTCTCCAATATAGCTAACACCCTGACCTTGAGCTTTGCTAATAGATGAATTGGAGGCAAATGTCAAGGCAGGGTTTGGATCGACTTCAAAATTCGCCTTAGCATCGGCATTAGCATTAACTTGACCATCTGTACTAATCGCGTTAGTCACAGTATCAGTAATAGTCCTAATACCCAATGGATTGCGATTAAAGTTCTCAATATTAAATGTTGCCTCAGAAGATCCAAAAGTAGCAGCCTGACTGGGTAACGCTACTAACATAGAGCTTGCCATTACCGGAGTAGCCAGTAGCAAAATTCGGTTGATAAGCCCCGAGTGTCGCTTCATACAATCCTCTTTAGTAAATTTTTGATTCTCAGCCTGATAAACTTGCCTAACGTTAGGTTTGGCAAGTATGAAAATTGCCACTGTAAACTCAAGGGCTTGTTAAATCCATAAGCCCTTCTTGCAGTGGTGGCAAGAAGTTTTTTGTTTAATCACAAATCATCGCTTTATCCGTCTTTGCACCGAAAAGACAGCAACTAATCAAATTGGTAGTATTACCCTGACACCCTGTGTGATTAATTTTGGCTTACGTAATTATACTAATGCCTTAAAAGAGCGACTTTTATAAATTTCATGTAAGCTACTATCAAATTTTGTAGAGATTTGATGTTAAAACTGTAAAGCCTAAGTATTATTAACGTTGCGATAAATACATATTTCTAGGCGTTTTCAATAGATACGGAGTTGCGTTCAAAGATATCACGCAGTTGTTGGGACAACCCAGATAAGGTATGCATGAACGCAACTTGGTATAAGTGCAATACAGGCGTTTGTAGGGGCACAGCAAGGCTAAGTGCCCCTAGCTGTGGTGTATCCAACACCAGAACATTGAATTTAGATACGGCAACAACAAAACCAACCAACCGATGTTTTGAGGGTACGTTAGGCTTTGCCTGAACGCACCGTATGGCTATGTAGCTGATTCTGGGGATGATTCGGATTTTTCAGGTTTGAGTAATGGGAATGCGATCGCATCCCGAATACTCGCACAGTCTGTTAACAACATCACCAACCTGTCAATTCCAATCCCTAAACCGCCAGTGGGAGGCATTCCATATTCCAACGCCGTCAAGAAATCCTCATCTACCCCTTGCGCTTCCAAATCACCAGCAGCTTTTCGTGCGGCTTGTGCTTCCAAACGTTGACGCTGGTCGATAGGATCGGTCAGTTCTGAGAAGCTGTTGGCAGTTTCGCGCCCGACAACAAATAACTCGAATCGTTCCACGATACCAGGTTTAGAACGGTGCGGCTTTGCCAGTGGCGAAATTTCCACTGGATAGTCGATCACAAAGGTAGGCTGAATTAAGTTTTCCTCTACCTTTTGCTCAAAAGCTTCATTCAGGAGCTTACCAATTGAAGAGCAATCTTCTACACCTTCAAGACCAGCATTTTTACTCGCTGCTTTTGCTTCTTCTAAAGTTTGGAATGAGTTGAAATCCAAACCTGTGTGTTCCTTCACCAAATCGTGCATTGTCACACGTCGCCAAGGGGGAGTCAAATCCACTGGTGTGCCTTGGTAGGTGATTTGCAGCGTGCCGAGAACTTCTTGAGCGACAGTGGTAATAATGCCCTCCGTCAGCGCCATCATGTCGTTGTAATCGGCATAAGCTTGGTAAATTTCAATTGTGGTAAATTCGGGGTTATGACGGGTGGAAATTCCCTCATTGCGGAAAATCCGTCCCAATTCAAACACCTTTTCAAATCCACCAACAATCAAGCGCTTGAGATGGAGTTCTGTCGCAATTCGCAGATACAACTCCATCTCCAAAGTGTTGTGGTACGTGATGAACGGACGCGCATCTGCACCCCCCGCTTCTCCTTGTAAAACAGGAGTTTCAATTTCAATAAAATCACGTTGTTCCAAGTACCGACGAATACCAGCCGTAATGAGAGCGCGACGCCGGAAAGTTTGCCGGACTTCAGGGTTTACTATCAAGTCAACGTAACGCTGACGGTACCGCTTAGCAACATCCGTCAACCCATGCCATTTATCAGGTAAGGGCAACAGGGATTTAGTTAAAATAGTGTATTTTTTTACAAAGACAGATAGCTCGCCCTTTTCAGTCCGTTTGATTGTCCCCTTGGCTCCCAAGATGTCGCCGACATCTGTAAGTTGCTTCAAGTGGTTGAAAGCATCAGCATCAACATCTGCCATGCTTTCTTGAATGCGGTTTTTTTCTAAATAAAGCTGAATTGTGCCGGTTTCATCTTCCAAAGTGAAGAAAGCCAGTTTCCCGAAAACGCGACGCGCCATAACGCGTCCAGCCACAGTGACTTCCAAATCAACTTCTTCAGCGCTGGGCAAATCAGCAAATTTTTCCTGTAATTCAGCGGCATGATGGGTTGATTCCCAATGATAGGCATAAGGGTTCATCCCTAGTTGCCTGAGCTGTTCTACTTTTTCCAGCCGCGTAGCACGAATATCTTCTTCCGACATGGTTGACGAACTAAATAGGGCAAGACTTCATTATTGTATTTGACCTCTCCGCGTCTTTTCAGAAGGAGATTCAAATCCTGAAGCTGAATTCTCAATGCTCAATTCTAACTCTTTTCATTTTCGCTCTTATATTCGACAGCAAACGAGCAGAGCAAGCACTGTACCTGTTGATTTTTCAGACTTTATCATTAAAAGACAGGTTGACTGTTGTAGAGGGTACAAAGTTGCGTTAGCGTCAACTGCTATAAACAGCAGCATAAGCTGTTGGCAGCTGACACCTAGAAAATGCAGCAAGAGAAATTTTATGCACGCAAAATTACAGTTTGAATACGATCGCTCTGCTGACACCCTGTACATCAACAAGCTTCCTCCATACCCAGAGCAAGAACCAGCAGAAATTGAGTATGGTGTGATTGCTCGTCTCAACCCTACTACAGGTGAAATTGAAAATCTAGAAATTTTGTTCTTTTCCAAAAGGTTATCCGAGAAACCGCTTTTGGAACTGCCACTGATAGCAGATTTTCACTTTGCGCCCACTGCATAATCTTGGGGATTTCCTGCATCAATCCGTATTATTTTTGGTTGTTTAGCTACCAAGTACTGGATTTCATAAATTCGTACCGCAATATGAAGTACCAAAAATAAATTATCCATTATGTAGGGTGGGTTAGGCGCACGACAGTTGGTCTTTTACATACAGGACTTGCCGCAGCGCCGTAACCCACCAATATTCGGTGCGTTACTACAAATTGGAGATTTTTTGAATTGCAAGCCCCTAAAACTTGTAATTGCGCTTCCTTTCTTCATAATGCATACGTAAGTCCTGTTGGTGACTTTTCAGGCTATGTGGAAAAATCTACTTCTTACCTAACCCCTACTCTGACTTAGACCTTTTAATGCGATCCATTTCCCTTTGCAATTCTTCAATTTGGCGGCGCAAAGTTTCGACTTCTTCATTTTGGGCAGTCTGCGCTTCTACATTGACTGCTCCCGCAGCGGTTGCTCGCTGATAATTTCCTCTCTTGATTTGCTGATACTCTTCTGATTGTGCCCACTGTCTCAGGTAGTGTATACGTTCCACGGCAAAAGGATGACTGAGCATCGTGCCATGACCGCCGTTGTAAATTAAGAATTTATATATTTGGTTCAGTCCATCTGCATCAAGTGCCTGGTACTCTTCCGACTGACGGATAAACTCTTGTAAACTGCATTCATTGGCATATTTGATACTACCTCCCGAGACTTTCATCATAGAAGTCATCACAGTGTTCAAATCATCCATCACCAACAACGCGGCGCGATCTGCTGATAACTCGGCTTTACGCCGCCATTCATAAAAAGCGTAAATTAAACCTTGAGTGACAAAATTACCTATGCCGAAGGTTAGATCCCCGATCGCAGAAGCAGCACTCATTGCCCATATCGCCATTTGAATTAAAATAGTATGACCACATTTAATATGCCCCAGCTCATGGGCTAGCACCGCCCTAATTTCGGCTTCGTTTAGCAAGTCCAATACCCCTGTATTTATGACTATATAAGGATGCTCTTGCCCCAGCGCATAGCTATTTGCTAGGGGATTTTGCTCAACAAATAGTGCAGGTTCTGGATAAATATCCAAATCCCGCACACATTCCCGAAACATCTGGTAAATAGTGGAATATTGGCGTGGCCCGACTTGGATGGTGTTGCCCATTAAATAAATTAACTGAGGGCGTTCTACGAAAAATTCCACAAATTTCCGGGCGACAAAATCAAATCCGGGTAAACTGCGTAAGGCAAGTTCTGCTTGGCGATCCAGAGGATGCCTGAAGGCTTCGCTGGAAATTCCTTTGTAAGTTGGCATAATTAGGGGTATTTGGTTACTAGTTAGGAGTTAGGAGTTAGTAGTTAGTAGTTAATATAACAACCAACAACTAACACATAACAACTCACTCCTGAAAGTAACAACATAATAGTAATGGGGCTAAAAGCAAGTAAAAAATCACTTTGTATGGGATTAAAAGCGTGTGATTGAAGCAGAAGTTCATTTGTCACTACATAACTTCCTGCGATCGCAGGCGGGTTTCCCTTCGTGGCCACATCATTTGACGATGGCACGGTTGGTAGCTCGCGCCTTGCGGCTAGGACGTAGCGCCCTCATTCAAGTAGGGGCAGCTTGCGGCTATCAAGGGCGGTATCGTACCAGCTTTGTTGCATCCGCGTTAATGTGGCACGGTCCTGTGATTATTGTTGCCCCTGAAGACGTACAGCAACGACTTGCGAAAGTGGAAATACCGCGCCTACAGCAGTGGCTGCAAGTTAATAAAGCAATTAGAACAGGTGACGCTTGGCCTGGTGGTGAATTCCAAGGACTCCTCCTAGTTTCTCCTGAAGCTTGGTTAAAAGCGCAGCTAAGTTCTAGTGAGAATTTTCCTAGTGGCATTCCCACAATTATTGATGGAGTAGACGGTTTGGAAGACTGGGTGCGTGAAGAACTCACAGTGAGCTTGGAAGCACATGATTGGGATCAACTTATGCTTGCTTGCCCAATCCAAGCTGAGGTCATTCGCTCTGCACGGGCGCAACTGACACACGAACTGTTCAAGCGCCCTGCAAATCCCTACGAATGTTATCTCATTTCTCTGGCAGAAGAAGAAATTTTGAGCCGTCTGTATTCGGCTTTAGAAATATCCAGCTTACCGGATACCTGGAAACAGTTTTGGCAGCAATTTCAACACAGAAACGGAAATTTCTCTGCCCTATCTGACTCATCTGCCGCATCCCTGCTTTGGGCAACGATTGCCCGTCGTCAAGGATTATTTTCTTTGCACTGTGCTCCCATTGAATTAGGAGAAATACTATCGCCAATTTGGCAGCGCCAGCCTGTGGTGTTTATTGGCAGTGCCTTAGAACCGGAAACTGAAGCTCCCCTGTTCCGCCATCGCCTAGGGTTGGAAGATGAGTTAACTTGCCTCAAGTTTTCCTCAGATACCCAAACAGAAGCGATTCAATTGTATATACCCTACCAGTTACCCCTACCCAACACACCAGAATTTCAATCAGCATTTATTCACAAAGTTCTGACGCTGGTGTGCCTCAGTGCTACAGCATCAGGATTGACAGTTGTCCTTGTGGGAGATGTGCCCTTGAAAGCTCAGGTGGGGGCAATTCTTGCCTCTGAGTTTGGTTCACGCGTGCAGGTGGAAAAAACTTGTTTGGATGAAAATGGGATTTTGGTGAGCGGTTGGGAGTTTTGGCGCGAGCATCAAAAGGTTTTGCCTGCTCCCCAGCTTCTGGCGATCGCGACTTTACCTCTGCCATCTCTAGAAAATCCCATAGTGGCAGGTCGAGTGGCGCACTACAAGCGCTTGCATCAAGATTGGTTCCGTTTGTACTTGTTGCCAACTGCTTTGAATGAATTGCAACGGGCTGTAGCCCCATTGCGAGAAAGTAAAGGCATCGTTGCTTTGCTTGATAGCCGTGTGATTAACCGTAGCTACGGTGCTCAAGTTTTAGCTGCTCTAAGTCCCTTGGCACGCATTAACTACCTCGATCCCAATCTGTTTTCCTCTGCAACAGAAGAGGATTCTGCATAAAAAAGTCCAAACTCAAGAGTCAAAAAATAATTTGGAATTTTGAATTCATTTGCCTTACACCCTGGGCGAAGCGCTTTGATTTTTGAGTTTTGCATATTTTCTAGCATTCGCTTCCAAGCAAGCGCTATCATCAGCCTTAGCAGAGATTCATTTTTAACACTATGGGTGAAGCAAAGCGTCGTAAAGCCGCATTGGGAGAAAAATACGGTCAAGATACAACTCGCATTTTGCCGTGGGTTCCTATTACCAAAACCCAAGCAGAAAAACTTGTAGAATGGTCAACCCGCATGAGCTGGGTTGGTATTGGCGGTTTGGTCGCAGCTTGGGTGACAGTTCGTTTCATCGGTCCAGCTTTCGGTTGGTGGCAAGTTGTCTAAACCTCAATACGCTTGGTGATAAGACCAAAACCATTATCAAGACGTGAATGTACAGACGTTGCATGCAACGTCTGTACACGTGTGCAATCTTCACTTAGATAATTTTCCTACACAAGACAGCCTCGGTAACCCTGGCTGTCTTGGTTTGTTCTTTGTTAATTTATTTACTATAAATTCTATCGAATCTATTATGTAGAGTACAATTGGTGAGGTAATTCTATTCCATTACATCTATGTAAAAAACCTATTGTTAGCAAGCAACCCTCTTACCTACTTATGAGGCTTGACACGATTGAAAAAGCGTATGCCTAATTCTTTTAAGCCGTTATTCAACTAAGTATAAATCGATAACTAAAAGAATGTCAAAAAAATATCTGCCTAAATGGCAACATGGTTATCTTGAGTTTAGTTATCGTCAGTGTTAAGTCAAACGATTTGGGTTTACACTTGAGATTGTGGATTAGGGAATTTTCCTGTATAGATAGTCACTGTAAAACCAGTTACCTATCCCAATCGACAATTTCAATCTACACATGGTCATCTACCAGTTTTGCCATATTACCTCGAGAAGTTGGTGTATATACCTCAAAATTTTTCCACTGCTTAGCGGTTTGCACAAATTTTACAAGATATATACATAGTTAAAGATTCTGAAAAGACGTACAGCTTCCTGGCAGCAAGGAAGAGTGGCAAGTTAACCTAAAAGTAGCCAATAAAAATAGAATATTCGGTATTTTCGGGAGTTGACTTGTGCCGAATATGAGTTACCCTTAAATCGGATTGCTTTAAATTACCATCTACTCTGGCAGAACTTTGTAAAGACAATATAAAGGTTAGCAATCCTGTCCGATATTTTAGGTCTACAAACTGAATATTTTGATACGACACGCAAAAGCTATATCGACTACCCTAAGTTTGGTAGCCAATTCATGAATATATATGTATCTATGAATTGTAATGAATAGTTTACAATACCAGTTGGTAGGAAAATCTAAAGAAAATATAAAAGCAACTCAAATGACTGTGGTGTTTGGAGGGAAAAAGTGTTTCTGAGACTCGCACAACAACATCGGCAATTTGTCCAGGACTTAGTAATGAACTTACAAGCTTTAGCAATTGTCCTGGAGAGGCGTGGATATCCTGCCTCATGTTATACCTGCGGCGACCAAATGAATAGTGCTTCGTTTATGGTTAGCCTGGGAGAAAACCATCTGATTCGGTTTTTAGTATCCGATTACGGGATCACTTGGACGGAAATGCGGGATGATCGCGAATTAATGAAGTTAGAGGGTGCAGAGGCAGTTAACCAGCTACAGGAACTTGCCAATATAGTCAAGCATCCCATGCAAAACAGTGTAGGTAATAAAACCTTAGCCAAGCGGTGTTAGAGACTCAAAAGTTAGGAGTTCAGAGTTTAAAGTTAAAAGTTAATAAATCGTAACTAGTAACTCATTAACTCGAAACTCATAACTTTAATACCTTATTTCAAAGCTAATTGGCATTGCTGCCATTTGTATTCTGATAGTGGTGCCTAGTATCTGGTGAGTATCCAAAGCATATTGACAGTCATCAGAGTGTCAATTCAAATCAGCAAGCAAGCGAAAAGACTTACAAACCATTTCCAATCAAAATAAACGGTGCCCAATAGTAAGGGTGACTGAGGCTAGTACCGATGCCTTGCTGTTGAACAGCTACAGGGAAATTTCCTGTAATCAAAGCAATTTGCGCCTGTCGTAAAGCTTGAGCTTTTGTCAACCTGCCCTCGGGCAGCAAGGCATAAAAAGAACTCATTAAAGACTGCGTACCGCCATCATCTACAGCCCATAACGAAGCAATGGCAGAACGGGCACCAGTTTTTTGAATCTGGTAACCAAAGCCGAGAATTTCTTCACCGTTACCTAGCTTTCCTCCTAAGCCGGTTTCACAAGCACTCAACACGACTAAATCAACACGGGGTAAAGACCAGGTAGCGACATCTCTGAGGTTAGCGCGATCGCCATTCCCAAACAAGATAAAAGAATCTTCCGGCTTACCTACAACAAACGCCGCATGAGTTGCCAGATGAACAATTGTATGATCGTCCATCTGGGGCACAGTCGTCTTGAGGGTAAAAGCATCATCTAAAATTTTCGTTGTTCCTGGGACGCTAGCTGCTAAACTTTCTACTTCCCGTTCTGCAAAGGGTAAGCCAGAAAACGTCAGCTGACGATTAGCTACTTTGACGTTATAACTACCTTTGGTAAAGGCAGCAGCTAAAACGCGCACATTAGATTTCCTTGGGGTGTTAAAGTTAGTCAAGCTGGCTGCGGTGATATGATGGACGCCAAAACGTTGCACAAGCCACTGTTTGCCATCATACAAAGCAGCTAGAGGAATGTAGCGCAACTGGTCATCTGGTGCATAAATCAGGGTTTGTGTATCTGCTTGCTTGAGGTCGTTTTCTATCGGTTGAATCAGCCAATCGTACAACTGCCTTGCGGGTACTTTGACATCTTGTGTACTGCGATTTTCTAAGCCTTGGCGCAAAGCAGCAATTGTCTGGTAAAATTTTTCTCGCTTGACAGCAACGGTACGATGAATTGGTGGAGATTCTGGAGTGACCAGGATTAATTCCAAACTATTTTTTAAAACTAGGGGATACAGAAGTACGGATTTTTCTGGCAATTGTGCTAAATTATCCCGAATCGCATTAACGCTTTCTAGGTTCAAATTTTGCTGCCTTGCTGTGCGGCTGATTTGGTTTACCTGTGCCGTCACTGCGGAACTAGAGATAAAATCATAGAATTCATCCATAATTTTTTGCTGAGTCGCCACCAATTCCTCAATCCGCTGTTTCTGTTGCGGTGTTCGCGATTCTGCAGGAATCTCGCGCAGTGTTACCAGTTCTTTACCTTGGGTAACAGCATCATCCAGGGTTTTATCCAACTTTTGTTTAATTTGTCGTTCTGGTGGCACGATCTCAATACCTTTGACAGTCAGTTCATTACCCTGCACGTTGTGGAGATACTCTTCGAGTTCTTCCACTTTCACCAAATCCATAATCCGTAGCGCTTCCTTGATACGCTTGCCCTTTAGTAATGCTTCACCTAAAGTGCGGTATGTCTGAGCAACAGTCAAGTTGTAGGCATCAATTTGCGCTACAGAAAACGCTGCTGGGTTCAAACGAACTTTCTCACGATTGATAACGCAATGTTTGTAAAAGAAAATTGCTAACTCTGGTTTTTGAAGTCGTTCAAATAAGTAACCTAAATTGCTGTAGGTTTTGCCCAAAGCAATATGAGCCTGTCCTGGAGTTTTTTCGTTAAGCTGGAGTTCTTTGTTAATGCGTAAAGCTTGCAGATAATATTTGAGTGCTTGCGAATATTGACCTTGATTTTGGTAAACTCTACCAATGTTGTTGAGCGTTGCAGAATGTACAAAGCGTTCTTCATTTTTTTGGCTCATGGCTAACGCTTTTTCTAATATCTGCAATGCTTGTGCAAATTTACCTTGTCCAGAGAGTTTGATCCCCTCTTGGTTGAGCCGCGTGACCTGAGATTGGTTATTGTTTTGAGGTAAAGCCTGAACGGTTTTTCTCGAATCTGGCTGTGCCTTTGCATTTGCACTCATCAGACGAGTTCCTGGGAATGCCATTCCAGAACTCAGAGAAATCAGTAGTGTAACAAAAACAACTTTAAAAAACCGATTAGGAACATGCATAAAAAAACCTTCCTGTGTCTGCAATTCATTAGTGCTGAGTGCTGATTAAATCCTCACGAATAAATCCAGGGGATTGAACAACAAGGACAAAGAGTCTTTATTCTCCATGAATAAATTCACGGCGTAAGACCCCTTTTCCTTAACGCTTTTTATTTCGGAAACTGTAAAATAAAAATTTAAAATTTATGCATTGACAAAACTTTAATTATATGGATTAGCAAGAATGATTTGATGAGTGGAATGGAAGTTAAGCCTTCCTGAGCTTTCCTTGCTGTACTCTTACTAGGGTAAGCAAAATCAACTTATGCACGTTTGGAAATAGAAATAAGAAAGAATGTCAGCCAGTTGCTCATTGAATAAGTGTCTTAGGCAGAACAAATAGCTTTAGACCCCCTACACACTTTTCAACTAAATCCGCAAGGAGTTCGACACCGTAATCTTTGATTCGGTGTCGGGAGGAATTGCGCTTGTATTGGCGTGCGTCCTGCAACTAATCCCAAACGCAGTTTGGGGAGGGAGCTAAATGAATAAATTGCACACAATATCTAACTTTATGCTATTCCAGATCTGGAAAATCTATTTTTGGCTGCAAAAAACTTTAATATGCCCCAGGAAAAATCACAACAACCACAACTTTCATCAACGAGTGCCATTGACACTCCTGCAAGCAGTTCCTTGGAAAATTGGTTTGAATATCCCATAAGAGTCAACCCGCATCATACGGACTATGCAGGCATTGTCTGGCACGGTTCCTACTTAGCCTGGTTGGAAGAAGCGCGGGTGGAATGCTTGCGAGCTATTGGTATCGAATACGCTGATTTAGTAGCTTTGGGCTGTGATTTGCCTGTTGTAGAACTCTCGATCCGCTATCACCGTCCTCTTCAGTTAGGTACGGCTGCGGTAGTCAAAACGCGCATGGCTGAGGTGACTGGCGTTCGCATCAACTGGGATTATGCAATTGAATCGCTAGATAGGCAACAGTTATATGTCACTGCCAAGGTGACTTTAGTGGCATTAGATCGTGAAAGAGGCAAGATTATGCGTCAGTTGCCTACAACTGTCAAGGATGCTTTGACACGACTTTCAGGATCAAAAAATCAACCATCTTAGATTATTAGTGGTTATTCCTACCCTGGGCTTAAACAAACAAAGCTCCGTTCGCGTACCGTGCGCTTTGCGCTCAGTTCCCGCTTGTTGGGAAACCGTTCGGCTGAGCGCTCACCGCGAAGCCCGCCTGCAGGACTTCTTTCTGGATCGCCAGGCTCATTTTATGCATCTTTAAAAAGAGTTGGTATTAGTAGTTAGTGGTATTTTTTGAGGAAGAAAGGATTCTGCAGCTACCCCACTGAAAGCATTGCTGATTTCTGAGTTCTGCGTTCTGAGTTCTTCTTCAAAACTAACTACTAACTACTAACACTAAAAAAATGGTATTACCGAACCCTAACAACTTGGGACAATGTTTGAGGTACAAGTATTATTTGATACCAAATATCTTGAGGACTAATACCAAAAGCAGCATGCAATAAAACAATAGTAACGGCAGCAATAAACGCAGTCTTCATCGTCGTTTTCACGACTTTTAGTAATAAGGTGAAGACAATCCAAGACACAATCACGGTCGCAAACATAGATACACCGCTTCCTTTAGAATAGTCTTACCAATGAAGGTATTGGAGGAGAAAAAATTTAGTGAATGTAACAATTACAGATGTAAACGCTCTTTTACCCAAGTAAAATCAAAATTTTACTTGAGCTTTTTCCTGTAATTGTTCTGCGCTCACTATACAATAAAACAATGAAAAAATTAGTATGCCGTAAAACCTTCTTGAAGAAATAATTAAATAAAATATTTTTGTTGTTTGCTACAGTTTTTTGATACACTCTATATAGAAATTCTTCACTACGAAAAGTATAAATTTTTTCTATTCCTCTATAATTAAAAATCAGAAAATTTAATCTTTATTCAGTTGAAAAAGATACTCGAAAACTGTATCAAGAAATAAGATAAGCAATCTTGTAGCAGGAAGAGATTCGTTCAGAGGGGAAATACTCCTAATCTCTCATTAGGTAGTTCTACTATAGGAATCATGTTTAAGGAGGGTTAGGGAGGATCAAGGCTTATCACCAACCGTATTGGGCTATCAAGTAAAAATTACGCATCAAAATAATTTAGCGTTCAGCTGAGTGCTGAACGCTAAACACAGACGTAGTAAAAACCCACCGTTGCTAGTAGGTTTTTATCGCAAAGATGTTATACGTGAACGAGTTTCTAGCTTTTCAGTTGCTTTTAAAACTTCCTGTCTTGCCCATTGATCTGCTGCCAAAATGTCATCTAAAGAAGGATTTGGATGGTTATCGTTTGCATGGCGATCGCACACCCATTCGATACACCAAGGAATATCTAAAAACCCAATTTTTTCTTCTAAAAACAAAGCGACGGCTTGCTCATTAGCTGCATTTAATACAGCAGGCATCGAACCACCAGATTTACCTGCCGCATAAGCTAATTTCATGCAAGGATACTTCTGATGATCTGGTTCACGGAAAGTTAAACTACCAATTTTGACTAAATCTAAGCGTTCCCAATTGGTGTAGATGCGCTCGGGCCAAGATAAAGCATACAGTAAGGGTAAGCGCATATCAGGCCAACCGAGTTGAGCGAGTACCGAGGTATCTTGCAGTTCAATAAGCGAGTGAATAATACTTTGGGGATGAATGACAATCTCAATATTTTCGTAATCTAACCCAAAGAGAAAGTGAGCTTCAATCACTTCCAACCCCTTATTCATTAAAGTCGCAGAGTCAACAGTAATTTTACGTCCCATTGACCAGTTGGGATGCTTGAGGGCATCAGCAACTGTGACCTCTGCTAACTTTTCTACTGCCCAGTCACGGAAAGCACCGCCGGAAGCAGTCAGTAAAATACGCCGCAAACCTGCATCTGGAACACCTTGTAGGCATTGAAATATGGCAGAATGTTCAGAATCTGCTGGTAGTAATTTTACTTTATGTTTTGCGAGCAAAGGTAAAACTACCGGACCCCCAGCAATTAAGGTTTCCTTGTTCGCCAAGGCGATATCTTTACCAGCTTCAATGGCTGCGATGGTAGGTAGCAACCCAGCACAACCAACGATACCTGTAACCACGGTTTCGGCATCTCCATAGCGGGCAACTTCTATGACTCCCGCCTCGCCAGCCAGTAGAATCGGCTGGGGATCAAGGTCTTTGATTGCTTCTTTCAGTGCTGGCAATTTCTCCTCTGAGCAGATAGCTGCTATGCTTGGTCGAAACTGCCGAATCTGAGAAGCTAACAATTCTACATTGTTTCCAGATGCCAACCCCACAATCCGAAATTGATCGGGGTATTGAGCCACAATGTCTAAAGTCTGAGTACCGATAGAGCCAGTGGAACCAAGAAGAGTTATTGCTTTCACAATTGTTTAAGGATTGACAGACAACATTAATATAAATTGCTTCGGATGCATAAATATGCGGTTTGGTATCTAATTTACTTAATTACCCTGATAGGGAGATAAGGAGATGGGGAGCTAAGGAGATGGGTAGAGGAATTGAGCGATTTTGTCTCAAAATAAAGATATGCAAAGGCGAATACGGTGTAGGGGTATAGGTAAATTTTTGAATTTTGAATTGATTTCCTCTACACCTATTCACCTGTAGGGGCGCAAAGCATTGTGCCCTTGAACCCCTTTGCAAATCAATTTTTCTTGGTAAAAAAAATGTGTATATAAACACTATATATTTAAATATAATTGCTTAGAATCATATCGAAGGCAGCTAAATTATAACTACTGATAGTAAATAGTTGAAACTTTGTCAGCTATGTTTATTTTCAGGTATTTACTTATTTTTGTGAAGGAGTGGTATGTGCGAAATATTACTAATAAAGTACCAGATGACAGCCATAATGACATCGATGCATAGAGGAGTTTGAAAAACACTCAAGCTTATGGCTGAAATTCAAATATTTATCAGAAAAGTCTTATGGAAAAATGACTTTCTTTTCCCTGCAGTAATCTGGCTTGTCAGCCGATTATTGATTTGGGCTGCTATGTTGTTGGTTGATCCACACTTGGGACCACCACCAGAAGGAATTACCCCTGAATTTGGCTGGGGGGTGTTTGATGCATGGGATAGTGTCCATTACCGGGCGATCGCCACATCCGGTTATGAATTTGTCGATGACGGAAAACAACACAATTTGGCATTTTTTCCGCTATTTCCCTTATTGATTTGGGTTTTCATGAAGCTGGGCTTGCCATTTGAAATAGCAGGTACGCTCATAAACAACCTGGCATTTTTTGCAGCGCTTTATTGTATCTACTTTTGGATAGAGGAAAATTACGGTAAAAAAGAGGCACGTTGGACAACAGCTGTGGTGGCTTGGTGTCCATTGTCCATGTTTGGCACGGTCATTTACACTGAGGGGCTATATTTACTATTAAGTACTGCAGCTTTGCGAGCCTTTGATCAAAAGCAATACCGATGGACTATCCTTTGGGGTGCAATGGCAACGGCAACACGTCCCACAGGATTAGCCCTTATACCTGGATTTTTGTTAGCAGCATGGAGACAGCGCAGACCCTTTATTGCCTATGTTGCTGGGTTTGCCACTGTGATGGGAGTGCTTCTGTTTAGCCTGTACTGTGCAATTCAATTTGGCGATGCCTTAGGATTTATCCATGCACAACGCGGATGGCGACCCTCATTAGGGTTTTATTGGCAGGGTTGGTTAGATATGCTGCTGCAAATTACTCTCGGCACATCCTATGAGGAGGATTTTGGGATAAAAAACTACTTACATCCCCTATTTTTTGGCATTGTTGTTGGCTATGGTTATTGTTTATGGCGCTTGGGCAAGCATCTTAGTTTTCCGGTTGTCTGCGGTTTCTATAGTTTAGTCTTGTTTTTGTTAATACTGGCAGATGATTGGTTCATCTATAACTTACTTAACGCGTTTATGGTATTGGGTGGCGGTTATATGTTATGGCATTTACGCACTCAATTAACCCCAGTCAGTGTGATGTATGGCTTGTGCGGCATAAGTTTGCTGCTTGCCTCTGGAGGCACAATTTCCTTAGGTCGTCTGGCTTACGGTATTGTGTCACTGAGTGTAGCTTTTGGTGTTTTTTTGTCTCGCCATCCTCGTCAAGGATACTTAAGTCTTGGCGTGTCTGCTATTCTACTTGCCAGACTGGCTCTTAAATTTGCCCAACAACTTTGGGTTGGGTAAAACTTGAATGCGCTGTCACAAAAAGGACAGAGATTTAAACGCCCCTGTGAATTGGGAAAAATATGCCCGCAAGCCTAAACCGCGACTGGACACACCGCAAGCGAATCAAACGTCAACTAATGATCGATAATACCTGAAGTTATCAGATATCACCGAAATTTAGATAGCCGTGAAAAAATCGACTGTCAATATTGGTACCGTTGGTTGGATGAGTTGCATAAGTGCCCTAATTCTACTCGGGTGCAGTAGTTTACGACATACCCTGTTTCAGTCGGGGGTTCTCGACCTGGGAATTTACGACCAAGTCGTTTACCTGATTAGCCAAGGGATGCCGCCTATTTCCTCTTTTTTGGGCTTTCATCACATGGGTAATCATGCTGCTTGGGCTGTTTATCCATTGGCTTTACTGTACAAAATTCACCCAAGTGCTTACTGGTTGTTAGCTGTGCAAGCAGTATCATTAGCTTTGGGTGCATTGCCGACCTGGCTTCTTGCCCTTCAAGCAGGGCTGAAGGAAAGCCAAGCAATCACAATGGCAGCCGTTTACCTGCTATACCCACTGGTTTTTAATGTCAACCTGTTTGAATTCCACCCAGAAGTGATGGCTGTCCCCGTATTTCTGGGAGTCGTGTTGGCGGCGCGATTAGGTCGGCTGGTTTGGTTTTGCGTAGGTGTGGTCTTTATTTTGGGCTGTAAAGCAGTGTTATCACTGACAGTGGCGGCGATGGGTATCTGGCTGCTGGTGTTTGAACGACGACGTTTCTGCGGTATATTTGCCCTCACTGTCGGTATTAGCTGGTTTTTGATTGCGACTCAAGTGATTATTCCCTATTACAGCAATCATGAGGCAGCAGCAGTCGCACGTTACAGTTACTTAGGTGACTCAGTTTTAGAAGTTGCCAGTAATCTAGCGCTGAAACCAGAGTTAGTGCTGGGGAGAGTCTTTTCACTAGATTCCCTAGAATATTTGGCATTGTTAGTTGCACCTGTTATCTGGGGACTTGCACCAAGGCATCTTACTCCTTTGGTGAGTGCGATTCCTGCCTTGGTTTTGAATATTCTTTCAGACAGACACGCACAACGAGATTTAATCCACCAGTATTCTTTGCCAATACTGCCTTTTTTGATGTTAGCTGTTATTTCTAGTCTCGCTGCGGGTTCGGGATGGCTTCGTTCCAGACGGGCAATTATCCTGTGGGCGTTGGTGGCTTTCATACTGCTTGGAAAATATGGATATTTTTGGTCGCGGTATCTGAGAACCATTGATAATTGGCAAGCAACGCAGGAAGCGATCGCCCAAGTTCACACCACAGATGATGTTTTGACAACCCACAGCATCGCCCCTCATTTATCCCACCGACCAACTATCCACTTTATCGATGATATCAGTGGTCCGCCTTCTAATGTCGCCCAATACGAGTATATACTGCTCAATGTGCGCCACCCAGACGGTAGTCGTAATCCAGAGTTTGCTGCTAACTTAGTCAATCAACTGAAAAAAAACCAATTGTTTCAACTGGGCTACCAGCGTGAGGATGTTTATTTGTTTGTGAAAAAGTCTTTAATAAACTGAGTATGCCCAAAGCAAAAAATTTTCTCGCTCACCTGCTCACCATGTCTTTGTTGGTTGGCTTCTTAGTTGCAATCAGGTTCAAGCCAATCACTCAAACCTTTGAATTGGATTACGATGAAGGTCTGAATTTGATAAAAACCCTTCTTTATTCGCAAGGGTTTTCTCTTTATACCCAAATTTGGAGCGACCAACCACCTCTTTTCACAGTCCTGTTATCACAATGGTTTAGTTTATTTGGGCAGTCAGTCTTTGCTGCACGCTTTCTCAGCGTTCTGTTCTCAGCACTATTGCTATGGTGCTTTTATCAAATTATCCGTCGTAAGCTTGGAATTCTACCAGCACTGGTAGCCACAGTTTTACTATTCAATTCTTGGTTATATATTCGACTGAGCATTTGTGTGATGATTGGTCTTCCATCACTTTCACTCTTCATGCTCTCTATTTATTTTCTCACTCTCTATAAAGAACGTTTTTGCAACTATTTTCTAGTTTTATCTGGGGGCTTACTAGCACTATCATTACAAACAAAACTATTTACTGTATTTCTTATACCTTTGATGCTCTTTTCTCTTTTAGATTTTAGCCTCAAAGCAATTAAGCAAAAAAAACAAAAAGAAAATTGGTTTCATCCTCTTGTTATTTGGCTAGGGACTCTTGGTGTTATATACATAATCATTGGCTTATCATACCAACAATTTTCTAACTCTGACCAACTCTTGCAATCTCACTTGAATCAGCCGCTAGAAAAAACAATGGTCAATTTTAATAATGTGACCTATCTCTATCATATGATGAGTCAAGATTATGAATATATTTTTCTAGCGGTTATTGGCATCTTAGCAATTTTTTTTAAAAAACAAAGAGATGGACTTTTTCCTTTAACCTGGCTTTTAACAGCTATACTCATTTTTCTCAACCATAAACCAATCTGGGATCACCACTACCCCTTGCTGGCGATTCCTATATGCTGGTTGGCTGCTTATGGAGTTGCTTTATTGCTTGATTTGTATTTCAAAAATTTCAAATCACCAAACATCAAAAAAGGCATCTTTCCTAGCTTGGCAGTAGTACTTTTGATTGTCTTAGTGGTTGCAACTCCTGCACATCCAAAAGGAAGACCCCCAAAGAATTTAGAAGTCATGCAGCTTGTCTTAAAATACAAAAGTTCTACCCACTGGGTATTTACAGATCGTCCCATCTACGCCTTTTACGCTGGTTTACGAGTTCCTCCAGAAATTGCAGTAATGTCGTATAAACGACTCAACTCAGGAGATTTGACATCAAAAGAACTACTTGCTGTCTTACAAAAGTATCGTCCTGAGCAAATTGTCCTTGATAGGTGGACTGGACAAATCAAGAGTGATAGTCAACTCACAGCTTATATCAATCAAAATTACTCAAAAACTTATACAGACGAAAAAGCTATAACAGAACATTACATATTATCAGCCCTGAATATGTAGGAACCTAAAAAGAAACACTTGAGCTTATGGCTAAAGGTCTAATATCTGCAAGCAAAGCTTTATCGACAAAAACTCTCCTGTTCCCAGCAGCAATGTGGCTTGCTAGCCGACTCCTGATCTGGATTGCAATGTTGTTGATTGCGCCTATGCTACCAGCACCATCAGGAGGGATTGCTGCCACATTTGGTTGGGAGGCGTTTCATGCATGGGATAGTGAAAATTACCGCACAATTGCTACGGCAGGATATGAATTTGTTAACGATGGCAAGTCACACACCCTTGCCTTCTTTCCCTTATTTCCCTTAATCATCCGAGTTTTGATGAACTTAGGTTTGCCGTTTGAAGTGGCTGGGACGTTAATCAACAATCTGGCTTTTTTCGCGGCGCTTTACTTTTTATACTTTTGGGTTAAGGAACAATATGGTGAAAGTGCGGCACAGTGGACAACTGCTGTGGTCGCTTGGTGTCCATTGTCGATATTTGCAGCGGTAATTTACACTGAGGGGCTATATCTATTTTTGAGTACGGCAGCTTTGCGAGCTTTTGATAAACAGCAGTATGGCTGGACTGCCTTTTGGGGAGCAATAGCCACAGCAACACGTCCGACAGGAATAGCACTCATCGGGGCGTTTGCGATCGCAGCTTGGAAACAACGCAGACCCCCTATTGCGTACCTTGCATCTTTTGCCACTGCTGGTGGGATACTTCTTTTCAGCATATACTGTGCGATTCAATTTGGCGACCCTTTGGGATTTATCCACGCACAACGCGGATGGCGACCAACGCTTGGTTTTGATTGGCAAGGTTGGTGGAAAATGATCATGCAAGTGAGTATCGGGACATTCAATTGGAAGCATGGCGGGATCTTTGATCCCCTGCATCCCCTATTATTTACGATGATTATTGCCATTGGTTACTGTTTATGGTACTTCCGTAAACGGTTAGGTTCACAGAAAGTGGATTATGGGTTTGCTGCTTTATTCTTGCTCTTGTGGATACTAGCAGGCGATCCGTTGATTAACACTGTCGCTGTTTTTGGTAGTGCTTACCTGTTGTGGAAATTACGCACTCAATTGACTCCAGTCACTGTTATCTATGGCTTGTGTGGTATAGGTTTGTTGCTAGCGTCTGGAAGTACTATCTCTTTGAGTCGTCTCGTGTACGGTATTGTGTCTCCAAGTGTAGCTCTCGGTATATTATTTTATCGGTATCCTCGTTGGGGTTACCTGACGCTGTTGTTTTTTACCATTTTACTTGCAAGCTTCTCTATTCGATTTGCCCAAGAACTTTGGGTAGGGTAGATGGAGAGTAGAGGACAAGGTGATGGGATGATGAAGAAACTGATTTCGCGTAATCCTGTCATTTGGATGATTGGCGTCAGTGCGTTTATTTTATTTGGCTGTAGCAGTTTAAGACATGAGCTATTTCAATCAAATGCTTATGACTTAGGAATTTTTGATCAGGCAATTTACTTAATCAGCCAAGGGCAATCACCTATTTCGTCTTTCCTTGGTTTCCATATTCTTGGTGATCATGCCGCTTGGATTTTTTATGTTTTAGCCTTATTTTACAAAATACACCCCAGTGTTTACTGGTTGTTTGCAGTGCAAGCAGCTTCTTTGGCTTTAGGTGCTTTGCCTACGTGGTATCTAGCACGTTATGCTGGTTTGACGGTGCAGCAATCTATAGCAGTCGCAGCAGTGTACCTGCTGTATCCACTGGTGTATAATATCAATCTGTTTGATTTCCACCCAGAAGTCATAGCTGTGCCAGCACTGTTAGGGGCGGTTTTAGCAGCTAGACTGGATCGCATTGGCTGGTTTTGTTTAACTATCGTCGTGGCGCTGGGATGTAAAGCTGTATTGTCTCTGACAGTTGCAGCAATGGGAGTCTGGCTACTGGTGTTTGAAAAGAAGCGACGATACGGTGCGATCGCTCTAATAAGTGGTATAGCTTGGTTTGCGATCGCAACCAAAATCGTCATCCCCTTGTTTGGTAGCCAAGCGGCGTCAGTGGAACGTCATATTGGTCGATATGCTTATTTGGGAAACTCTTTTTTAGAGATCGCTCAAAATTTACTGCTTAAACCAGGACTTGTGTTGGGACAAGTTTTTTCACTTGATAACCTGGAATATTTACTGCTTTTATTAGCACCTGTGATTTGGGGGCTTTCACTGCAAGGGATACAGCCTTTAGTTGGTGCTCTTCCCACTTTAGGGATCAATCTTCTCTCTGACTTCCCAACGCAAAAAAACTTGATACACCAATATTCCCTACCAGCAGTCCCATTTCTTGTGCTAGCTGTCATTTCCACCCTAGCAGCGCGTCGGGGATGGTTACGCAGCAAACGACAAATTATATTGTGGTCCTTAGTAGCTTTCATGGCTTTAGCCAAATACGGCTACTTCTGGTCTATATACGTAGATTCACTGGATACTTGGCAAGCGACACGGCAAGCAGTTGCCCTCGTTCAAACAAAAAGACCTGTTTTGACAACTGCCGAAATTGCCCCGCATCTTACCCACAGACCAGTGGTCAAATTAACAAGTGTCTACTCACCACCACATAATTTAGCAGAGTTTGATTATATACTGTTGGATGTAACTCATCCTGGCTGGCAAAGCAATCGAGAGTTTGCAAGTAACTTAGTCAATCAACTCAAGAATACTCAATTGTTTCAACTGCGTTACCAACGAGATGGGGTACATCTGTTTGTGAAAAAAGTTTTTCCCAATGGTGTATAACTCAAGCAAGTAGGAATACTTCAAAATTAACTAGTACTATCCTCAAACCAAATGTGGTACTGAGGGAAATCTTACTTAGCTTTATTTCAAGTTAACTTTATAGTATCTTTAAAATAGCAATTTTTCTTCGGATATAAATTTTATTTATTACTAGACAAACTTACAGACTTTCAAAAAATAATATGCTTTAATGAATACACCTTCTTGATTTCATAATGAAATATAATTAATTCATATATTTTTAATCTTTTCCGTGTATGTACTGAAAACATACATTCGGGATTGGAATAAGAATAAAGTAATAACCGTAAAGAAATTTGTGGTTAAGCCTTTAAGACGAAAGCCAGTAAATCATTCAAAATAACTCATAACTTCCATAGCTGTAATCTCAGCATCTGAAAAAATGTTACATAAATATCGGCTTAATTATACTGAGGAAGCCATTCTTCTCGGTAAACTCTGCGTTTAAGAAAAAGTTACTTTTGACAATCAGAAACTCTATTAAGCTTGTTACCGTCTACTACTCAGTAAAGGGCTAAGGGTAACAAACACTCAGTTAAAGATTTAACATTTTTTTTTCAAGCATAAATAACTTTTAGCAGTAGAATATACAATGTCATCTATGCAACTCATACTTCAAATTCAACAACTTAAAACATTGTTTATGCCTAGATTTATCATATTTATAACTATTACTAGATATGTTAGTTTAAAGCTAGATAGCCTTGGTTTCATTTAAACCTGTATCATTTATCAGCTTAATTCTTATATTTCTGTTAATCTGTCTTTAAATCTTCAGGATTACGAGAAACCACCTAGGTAATTAATATCTAGAGAAAATGTGCTGAAGCGCACTGTTAGGCACATCACTCATGATTCCACCTTAAGGAGCTTTGACGTGGAAACGAATAAGTCGTATGTTTGGTCGCATGGAATACTGATTGCCCTAGTTGCCTTTTGTGCTAGTTTAAGCGTTGGTTTGGTCATGCCTGTAAACCCAAATGCTTCAAAAGCTCAGACAAAACAAGCTACAAATGTCAAGGATACAGCAGCCAAAGTAGGAACTCAACAGCGCATTGAAAAATTTAAGGCGGCGATGCTGACAAGTTGGCAGCAAGAAGCCAATGTAAAGGGGCTGTCCAATGCTGTACCATCGCGCTTTCAAGGTGCAGTTATCGCGAATGCAAAACTGACCAAAGGGGAAAAAGTTATTGCACTCACCTTCGATGATGGTCCTTGGGCTGAGTCTACCGGACAAATACTAGATATTCTGAAAAAAAATAATATAAAGGCTACATTCTTCGTTGTCGGACAGATGCTGAAGACTTATCCAGAATTAGGGAAGCGAATTGCCCTTGAAGGTCATGTCCTTGGCAACCATACTTGGCATCATTGGTATCACTACTTTAATCCACAAGCAGCTGCCTTTGAAATTGACAGTACATCAAACCTTATTTATGAAACTACAGGTGTTAAAACAACTCTGTTCCGTCCACCTGGGGGGATCATGCACAATGGCGTGGCTGAGTACGCTAGAAACAAAAACTACGCGATTGTCCTGTGGTCTGCTGACTCGGTAGACTACAGTCGTCCCGCTGTGCCAAAGTTAATCCGTAACGTGACTAAACAGTCAAAACCTGGTGGTATCGTTCTCATGCATGATGGAGGCGGCAATCGTTCCCACACGGTTGAGGCTTTACCACAAATCATCAACTACTTTAGAAAGCAAGGCTATCGTTTTGTCACTGTACCAGAACTCTTACAAATAGAAGACCAAGAACTACACTTGGCGGCAGCTAAGAAGAGCAAGAACCAATAGTTATTAGTTATTAATAGTTAATTATTATAATATAATATCGAGACTATTGATATAGCAATCCTAAATCATTCTTGAACAAGAAAATTCCCGACTTCTTTAAGAAGCCGGGAATCTGTTTATAGGTAGGGACTTACGCCTCCATTTGTTAATAACTAACAAGCTGTTTTTCTTCCACAGCTTGAGGATTGGCTTCTGGACTATTAGCTTCAGAAGGCGGAACCAATTGCCAGAACTTGGGCAAGAATTCCTGCCAATTTTCTAGAATCATCTTCGCCTTTTGTGAATCGGTGCGTTCAGCATGAGCTTTAATTAACTCTTGCAGTTGCTTCTCACCAGATGAGGTTATGACTCGTTGGAGTTTGACAATTTCCCGGTTGACTAACTCAGGGAACATACCGTCTTCATCCAAGAAGTAGGCAAGCCCACCAGTCATCCCGGCGGCTACGTTACGTCCGACTTTTCCAAGGACGACAATGATACCACCAGTCATGTACTCACAGCAGTGATCCCCTGCTCCCTCAATCACTGCCGTACCCTTGGAGTTACGTACAGCAAAACGTTCTCCAGCTAAGCCTTGAGCAAACAAAACGCCACCAGTAGCACCGTAGAGGCAGGTATTGCCAATAATCACGTTTTGTGCAGGGTTATAAGTGGCATTTGTAGGCGGTTTGATGATGATTTCACCACCGTGCATACCTTTGCCTACGTAGTCATTTGCTTCTCCTTCCAAGGTGAGAAACATACCAGGAAGGTTGAAAGCACCAAAGCTTTGCCCAACGCTTCCTTGGAAGTTGAGGTTAATTTGTCCTTCAAAACTATTGTCGCCATATTGGGATGCGATCGCCCCTGCTAAACGTGTGCCAATAGTTCTGTCGGTGTTGACAACTGCTACTGTTTTGCTCACAGAAGACTGGTTGCGAATGGCAGCTTGAATGTCGGGATCGGCAAGCAATTGGTCATCCAAAACCACGCCGTTGCTATGAACTTCTTCATGCACCAACCAAGTGCGGTTTTCTTTTGTATCCGGTAGCTGTACCAAACAGTCTAAGTTGAGCGCTTGCGTTTTTGTGATATGTGAGTCTTCTCGAACCTTCAACAAATCGGCACGTCCAACGACTTCTGACAAAGAACGGTAGCCAAGCCTTGCTAAAAGACTACGAACTTCTTCAGCTATGAAGTAGAAGAAGTTAACAACGTGTTCTGGCATTCCGGTAAACCGCTTGCGCAGTTCTTCTTTCTGGGAAGCGACACCTACAGGGCAATTATTGGTGTGGCAGATCCGCGCCATTATACAACCTTCGGCAATCATGGCAATCGAACCGAAGCCAAATTCTTCTGCGCCCATCAATGCGCCCATCAAGACATCCCAACCACTCTTTAAGCCACCATCTACGCGCAAAATTACGCGATCGCGCAGGCTATTTTCCATCAACACGCGATGCACTTCTGTCAATCCAAGTTCCCACGGAGAACCAGCGTGCTTAATTGAACTTAATGGTGAGGCTCCTGTACCGCCGTCGTGACCAGAAACCTGGATGATATCAGCGTTAGCTTTCGCGACACCAGCGGCGATCGTACCGATACCAATTTCTGCGACCAACTTCACTGACACCTGTGCTTTCGGGTTAATTTGGTGCAGGTCAAAAATGAGCTGTGCTAGGTCTTCAATCGAATAAATATCGTGGTGTGGTGGTGGTGAAATCAGTGTCACTCCGGGTTTAGAACGCCGCAACATCGCAATGTAGGGGCTAACTTTTGGTCCTGGGAGCTGTCCACCTTCTCCTGGTTTTGCACCTTGGGCGATTTTAATTTCAATTTGTTTGGCGCTCATCAGGTACTCTGGCGTCACACCAAAGCGTCCTGATGCGACTTGTTTAATCGCACTCGAAGCAGTGTCACCGTTCCGCAATCCTTTCAAGTGCGGTAGGGTTGGCGAATGACGTGTTTCGTCTACGTCATCCAGGACTTTGTATCGTACTGGATCTTCACCACCTTCTCCAGAGTTGGATCTACCACCAAGACGGTTCATCGCGATCGCCAAAGTTTCGTGGGCTTCTCGTGATAATGCTCCCAGCGACATTCCACCTGTACAGAAGCGCTTGACAATCTCACTCACTGACTCAACTTCTTCAATAGAAATAGGTGAGCGATCGCTCTGGAAATCTAGCAAGTCACGCAATGCTGTTAACGGTCTATTTTCCAGGTGCTTCTTATAAACTTCGTAGTGGTCGTACTTCTGCCCATCCACTGCTTTATGCAGCGCTTTTGCAAGTTCTGGGCTGTTCATGTGGTACTCACCATTCGGACGGTAGTTGACAAACCCAAGGTTTTGTAGCTTCTTGGTTGTCAGGTCTGGGAAAGCCTTACTATGGATCGCCAGCACCTCTTGAGCGAGTTCGCCTACGCTAAGACCACCTATGCGGGAAGTTGTGCCATAGAATCCCAGTTCTAATAAATCCTGACCAATACCAATTGCCTCAAAGATTTGCGCTGCTTGGTAGCTGGAGAGCAAGGAAATCCCCATCTTGGAGAGAATTTTGAGCAAACCATCTTCTACTGCCTTACGATAGTTGACAAAAGCTTGCTCCAAGCTAATGGCAGTGATTTTACCCCGTTCCATAAACTGTTGAGTTTTCGGGTCGAACCACCAATCACGTATGGTATCCAAAGCCATGTAAGGGCAAACAGCACCTGCACCGTAGCCAATGAGACACCCAAAGTGATGAGTACTCCAGCACTGAGCGGTTTCAACTACCAAAGATGTTTTCATCCGCAGTCCTTCGCGGATCAAGTGATGGTGTACTGCACCCACCGCCAACAGAGGAGGGATATAGCTGTACTCAGTATCAATACCATGATCTACGCGATCGCTCAGAATCAGTATTTTAGCTCCAGCCTTCACCGATTCAGCGGCTTGTGCTTGCAAAGACTGAACTGCTGCTTTCAATCCTTCTGGACCTGAGGCTATTTCAAATAGAGTTGATAACTGTGCTGTGGCAAATCCCGACAGCTTGATAGCTTCCAATTCTGCCTCATCGATCACTGGTGAATCTAGCTTCAGTCTCTTGGCATATTCTGGCTTGGGATCGAGTAAGTTACCCCGCTCACCCAATTCTACTTTCAAGGACATCACCAGACTTTCTCTCAAGGGGTCAATCGGTGGATTCGTCACCTGCGCAAAGCGCTGTTTGAAATAGTCATAAAGCAAGTGCGGTTTCTCTGACAGCACTGCTAAAGGAATATCATCCCCCATGCAGAAAGTCGGCTCTTTGCCTTCCATTGCCATTGGCTGAATCACCATTTCCACATCTTCTGTGGTATATCCAAAGCCAATTTGCTGTCGCAGCAAGGCTTGTCTGTCAATTTCCTTGGTGGAATGTCCGTTTTGGTTAGTGCTGCCATGTCCATTCTCTTTGACACCATTACCATTAACGACGGCTGACTGACCACTCACGAGTTGCTTGAGTTCTTGGCGGTACTGGCGCAACCATTCCCCATAAGGTTGCTGTTTGGCAATGCGCTGTTTAATCTCCCAATTCTTCAGCACTTCTTGGCTTTCTAAATCCACAGCAATCATTTGCCCTGGTCCGAGTCTGCCTTTTTCCAGGATGTTGGCTTCGTCTATGTTCACCACTCCTGCTTCAGAAGCCACAATAATGTAGTCATCCTTGGTAATGCAGTAACGAGCAGGTCTTAAGCCATTACGGTCTAGTGTTGCCCCAACTTTGCGTCCATCGCCGAACACCAACAATGCTGGTCCATCCCAGGCTTCTTGTAAACCGCTGTAGTATTCGTAGAAATCAATTATCTCCGGGGAATTACGCAATTCTGGTTGATTTTGGTAAGCCTCTGGAACCATAATCATTAACGCTTCCAGCGGGCTGCGTCCAGAACGCACCAGCAACTCCAACACATTGTCTAAGGTGGCTGAGTCGCTGTTGTCAATGTAAACAAACGGTTTTAATTCATCAATGCGAGATTTCCAAATTGGATGATGCAAACTGGCTTCTCGTGCCATCATCCAGTTGATGTTACCTAATAGGGTGTTGATTTCACCGTTGTGACCCAAAAGCCGCATTGGTTGAGCTAAAGGCCATTTGGGCATGGTATTGGTACTAAACCGCCGATGGTATACAGCAAAGGCGCTCTTGTATGCCGGATTTTTTAAATCCTCATAGAAGTCTCCCAAGACAGCTGAACGCACCATGCCTTTGTAAACAATTGTGCGGCTGGACAGCGAGCAGATGTAAAAGTCTTCAGACCAGTTGCAGTTGAGGAAATTGCGGAGCGCTTGACCAATTCGGCGGCGGGTAATATACAGATGCCGTTCTAGTTCATCGCCGCTTTTCTCTTCGGACGCTACAAAAATTTGTTCAATTTGGGGTTGATTTTCTCTTGCTTGTACCCCGAGTAATTTAGGCTGCACTGGCACTACTCGCCAACCCAGTACAGTCAATTTTTCCGACTCTGCTACTTGCTCAACTGTTGCACGAGCCTTTTGCGCTGCTTCGGGATCTTGTGGTAAAAATATCATCCCCACAGCAGTGTTTTCGCTCTTAGGAAGTTGTCTCCCGCGCCCAGCAAAATCCTCTTGGAACAACGTCCAAGGTATCGCGGTCAATATTCCCGCCCCATCACCAGAGTCTTGATCTGCACTACAACCGCCCCGGTGTTCCAAGCAGGTCAAAGCAGCCAAAGCTTTTTCTACTATTTCATGGCTAGCATAGTTTTGGCGATGGGCAATAAAACCCACACCACATGCATCTCGTTCTTCTACGAGCCATCTTTGTCCTGGATAGATAGACCCTAAGGAAGTATCTGATGATGTCATTTGCTGTTCTTGATTGATCCGTTTTTTATTCATAGACTATCCCTGACGTATTGGTTACGATTTTTGCTACTTCTTGTTAGGAAAATTTTGCTAAATCAGGAGATACAAAAATATGGAGAAATACAGAATAACTGAAAATAAGGGAAAAAAAAATTTCACTTCGGGTTTAATTTTTGCTTTACCCGTGTTAATATGGTCTCGTTATTTTTAGTGTTTACACTGAGTTAAGGAAATTACTTTTACTCCGACCGTTGTTTATCTATAATTCGAGTCGGTATCCATTTCCTCAATTCTCTGTTCTTGAACATCGCTACTTTCCAGGTCTACCGTTTCGCGGCTTACCTGAAAAAAATTCAAACATATGGCTTGACTAGTTTTAAATCTAAAATTATCCCGATTTGGCAACAAAATCAGCGTATTACACTATATACCCATTTGACAATTCCTATTCTAGATATCCTTAATTTTTTCTAAATTTTTATTGATTGATCATTGTCAGTGTTGCTACCAGTATGACTTTACGTGCACACCAACTCTCTTGGTAGCATGCGAAGATTTCATCACTTCAATTCTGACAACGAAAACTGGTGTCATATTTCAGTAGCGCTCATGTTACTTAGCGCTCGTAATTTTGAGAGTTGTACTGGAAAATTTTTTGTCGTTTTATAAAGATAAAAAGCCCATATATACAATATCACATCCCGTTCTCGATCAAAACCCATGTCATTATTTCCTGATTTTGACAACTTACGCACTACGCTTGTGTGTTGAAACTGGGTGTCGGGTTTGAGATATAGGATCTATTGAGCTATTTAGAAATTTCCCTACATTTATACCGTACACCTGATAATTAGTAACTCAGTGCCTTAAGGAATTATTTTTAGAAGTACATTGCGAATTATGGGAGAAATACTAACTTTTTGCCGACAGCAACACCGCAGTGCTATTACCAATCGAGGTAATAGCAGGTTTGTCAAGGTTTTTGTGTCACCCATACTTTTGACACTACTGTGCTTAACAGCTACCTGTATAGATGCAAAAGCACAGTCTTCTTCATTAGAGACTGGCACGACGGGGACATACAGACACAGGGACACAGAGAATTCTCCGCATCAACAGGTTTCTCAGTCTCCACGTCCTCTTGGTCAACACTCACGTCCAGCTCCTGCTTTATTAGGTGTAATTTCTTATGGTACCGAAATTTCTCTCAATGGTCACACCTTATCTGGGGCTTGGTTGCAGCAACGCCAAAAAACAGGCTTGTTAAGTATTCATCTGAGTGACGGGGCACTTAAACAATTATTCGGTGTAGATTTATTAGATACTAGCAATCCAACGACACAACCAATACAGTGGTTTTCATCAAATACTAAACCACTGGTTTTAACGAGTTTACTTACAACAGGATATCGGTATCTAGATATTACAAATATAGCAAAAATAGCCCAATGGCAGATGCAAGCTAATGGTAAAACGTTAGTGATTACCACACCAAGGGCGAAAGTCACAAATATTTATCAGGATAAGCAACCTGTGGGCGATCGCATTATCCTAGATTTGGATCGCCCAACTCCCTGGCAAATTACACAAGGGGTACCAGCAAGAAAACTTCAACCCCAACTAGAGGACAAAGGGATAAGGGGACAACGAGACAAGGAGAATTCCCTAACACAGCTTCCCTTGTCGCCCCCAGTTTCTTCCTCTCTACCAAATAGAGAGTGGACAATTACGCTTGATGGAATAGCAGATCCAGTGTTGCTAGAACGCTATAGTCCCGTAGGGGGAGTAGGGGAAGATAAATTAACTCCCCCATCTCCCCTATCTCCCTCATCTCCACCACCAACGCCTAAACCCCTCATACAGCAGGTGGAAGTGGTTAATAATCAAACAATAATTTACCTCAGTGTTCCTTTTGGTTTAGCTCCTCGGGTGAGCACTGTCGCTAACCCCAACCGTTTGATTGTTGAAATTCGACCTGATGCGATGGTGGAGAGAAATATTACATGGGCACCAGGGTTGATATGGCGACAACAGTTTGTGAATTTAGGTCAACAACGCTTTCCAGTTGTGTGGTTAGAAATGAATCCTCGTGCCTCAGGGATAAAACTGAAACCGATTTGGACAAGCACAAACACCTTAGTAGGCACTGCTCCCTTGATTGAAACGGCACAACAATATTCAGCCGTTGCAGCAATTAATGGTGGTTATTTTAACCGCAATAATCGATTACCTCTGGGTGCGATTCGTCGGGATGGTCAATGGTTGTCAGGTCCCATTCTTAACCGGGGAGCGATCGCCTGGAATGATTCTGGGCAATTTTACATCGGTCGTCTCAACCTGGTAGAAACTCTAATTGGTAACAATAATTTACAGTTACCGATTCTGACTCTTAACAGTGGCTACGTTCAGAGTGGTATTGCCCGTTACACCCCTGCATGGGGAGCAACCTACACTCCCCTAACTGACAACGAAATCATTCTCGTTGTCGAGAAAAACCAGGTTATCAATCAGTTAATAGGAGGTAAAGTTGGGGAAATTGGCGTCCCAATACCACAAGATGGCTACCTGCTAACATTACGCGGTAAGGCTACGAGCAGTGCTTCTAGCTTACCCATTGGCTCTTCTGTAAAAATGACCAGTTCCACTGCTCCTGCTGATTTTAGCCGTTACCCACATATCCTGGGAGCAGGACCACTGCTTGTGCAAAATCGTCAAATTGTCCTTGATGCCAAAGGCGAAAAATTTAGCGATGCCTTTATCGCCCAAAAGGCAGTTCGCAGTGGGATCTGTACAACGACAACAGGAAATCTGATTATTGCGGCTGTACATAATCGCGCCGGCGGTGCAGGACCTACCTTGGCAGAACACGCCCAACTCATGCAGCTTTTAGGGTGCGTAAATGCTCTTAATTTGGATGGTGGCAGTTCTACTAGTCTTTACTTAGGAGGGCAACTCCTTGACCGTTCTCCTAATACTGCTGCTCGTGTTCACAACGGAGTTGGTATTTTCTTACAACCCCGCCGCTAGGGCTTTTGCAGGAAGTAGTTAGTGAGACTTTTTGACGACTCACCTCTAACCACTGACAACTGACAATTCATAGATACATAAGTAACCAATGATCCTTGACTTTAAAGCTGAGAATAAGTTGCCATATTACTTGATAAAGACTTGGTGTAGACACAGTAATTTCAGGGATTATTAATGACACTCTACTACCTGATTTTGCTATGTTTGGCAGAAGTGGTATGAATTGCTCATCTTCGCAATTGCAACTTCGTGCCTTGTTTTTTCATCAATGGTTAAAGAGTACTGACGGTTTGTTGTATCACAAGATGAGGTAAATATGGCTCAATTTCAAGAAGCAACACAGACTAACACATTGCCCCTTCCGCCAGCAGTCACCCCCAGAGGTGTGGCTGCAACTGAGCTTCGCCCTTGGGGTTCATTTACTGTTTTAGAAGAAGGACGTGGATATAAAATCAAGCGCATTGAAGTTAAGCCCGGACACCGCCTCAGCTTGCAAATGCATCACCACCGTAGTGAACATTGGATTGTCGTCTCTGGTACAGCGAAGGTTGTTTGTGGTGATCAAGAAGTCCTGCTGAGCAATAATCAGTCAACTTATGTACCGCATTGTACAGCTCATCGATTAGAGAATCCTGGCGTGATTCCCTTGGTGTTGATTGAAGTTCAAAATGGGGAATATTTAGGAGAAGATGATATTGTCCGCTACCAGGACGACTACGCCCGTGTTGAAGATAAAAAGAAATCATAGGGCGAGCAAAATTCGTAAAGTCATCTACACTGCTTTCAGGGTTTTGAGCGAAAAATTGAATATACCGATGAGGAAATTCCTGCTAGCTTAGGCAGGAAATGAAACTCAGGCAAAGTCTGCTATTCTATGTGAAACCCGGTTTGTTGATGAAACCGGGTTTTTTAGCTCATGTGTCCGGTTTTTGGCTGCTTTATTTTTTCAACTATTTATCGAGGTTTATTAAGATTTTTGGTTAACTGTTACAAAAGCGCTTCTAATATAAAATGGGTTTTTCAATTGTATTGCTACTTTTATGATTCAATTGAGCAAAACTGCCGCAACTGAAATAGAGCGATTAAAATCAAAGCAGCAGCCAAATGTCTTGTTTCGTTTGGCTGTCAAGCCTGGTGGTTGTTCCGGGTGGTATTATGATATGTCTTTTGATCAAGCGGTACAGGTAGGTGAGCGCGTTTTTGACTCTCAAGGTATTCAAGTCGTCATAGATGCTGAAAGTTTAAAATATATCAAGGGGTTAACTTTGGATTATTCAGAGGATTTGATGGGCGGTGGTTTTCGCTTCCACAACCCCCAAGCAAAAGCGACTTGTGGATGTGGTAACTCCTTTTCAGTAAATAATGACTAGTGATCAAAAAGTTTGACACAAAAGCATAAAAAAAGATATAATCAGGATTTGTTAAAACTTAGACTATAGGCAGCTTCTCGCGCTGTAACTCATGCCAACCATACAGCAACTCATACGTAACGAACGCGAACAAGCGCGTCAGAAAACCAAGTCCCCAGCTCTAAAGCAATGCCCCCAACGTCGGGGTGTTTGTACTAGGGTATACACGACCACACCGAAAAAGCCAAACTCAGCTCTACGCAAAGTAGCAAGGGTAAGATTGACCTCTGGATTTGAAGTCACAGCTTACATTCCAGGGATTGGTCATAACTTACAAGAACACTCTGTTGTGATGATTCGCGGCGGTCGGGTCAAGGACTTACCAGGCGTGAGATACCACATTATCCGTGGAACTTTAGATACAGCCGGAGTCAAAGACCGCAAGCAAGGTCGTTCCAAATATGGAACAAAACGTCCTAAAAAGTAGCTCAGGTGCGATTAATCGCATCAAGTAAGGATTAATCGCATTTTTCTGATTCCTTACTCTCATGAAAGCGCTTTTCCCTATGGTTCTGTAAAAACAGTGATCACAGCTATTCAAAAGCGCCTATTGACACAAATCAAGTTAAGATCAATTTCCTAAGCGGGAAGTCCAGCTCTACTAGCAAGGTGTATTTGTTAAAAACTTAGCTTAGAGTCAGGATAAAAGCGCGATAGGATTTTTCTGGTAATACCCATCGGTCGGTCAGGTAGACTAGGCGTGAAACTGGTACAGAGAGTCTAACAAGATTGACCAACTGTATCTGCCGATGTAAAGCTCAAAGTACGCAAAACTCTATCAAATCAATACGCCCAGCAATTATGTACTTGCTGAAGGAAGTTTGATAAATAGAGTCAGTCGCAGTATATAATTTTGTCGCCTCATAATAGTTGAGGGCAGCAATTTTTGCCAGTTAGGGTAGCTGCAGTTGTAGTAAAACAACCCAAGAAAGTCTGATGACGGGCAATTGCCTTTCAGAACTTCTGGTGTTCGATAGCATAAAGCATAGAATCTCGTTGCCAATTCAAAACTAAAGGTTAAGTATGTCTCGTCGTGGAGTTATTCAAAAGCGTCCGGTTCCGCCTGACTCGGTATATAACAGTCGGCTTATCAGCATGATAGTTAGGCGGATAATGCGTCATGGTAAAAAATCTCTAGCCGCACGCATTGTTTATGATGCTATGAAAACAATTGAGGAACGGACTGGTGGCGATCCGTTGGAAACTTTTGAAAGAGCTGTGCGTAACGCCACGCCTTTGGTAGAAGTCAAAGCTCGTCGAGTTGGTGGAGCAACCTACCAAGTGCCTATGGAAGTGCGTGCGGAACGGGGTACAACCCTAGCACTGCGTTGGTTGGTGCAGTTTTCAAGATCAAGACCAGGTCGTACAATGGCAAACAGGCTGGCAAATGAATTAATGGATGCTGCCAACGAAACCGGGAACGCGATTCGCAAACGTGAAGAAACGCACCGGATGGCAGAAGCCAACAAAGCCTTTGCTCACTATCGTTACTAAGTAGTAAACCGATATATCGTGATTGAAGAGCGATATATCGTGTATTTACTAGAAAAAGACGGTTTTCCGTAAAAGATATAATATCTTAACAAAGTGTAATATACAAGATACATGAGCCGAGAACTATAGGAGGCAGCTGTGGCACGTACGAACCCGCTAGAGAGAGTACGCAATATTGGTATTGCGGCGCATATAGATGCGGGCAAAACAACGACAACAGAGAGAATATTATTTTACTCTGGGATAATTCATAAGATTGGTGAAGTCCATGAAGGAACCGCTGTCACCGACTGGATGGAACAGGAACGGGAGCGGGGAATTACCATCACAGCTGCTGCAATTAGCACCAGCTGGAAAAATCATCAAATTAACATTATTGATACTCCAGGACACGTAGACTTCACGATTGAAGTGGAACGTTCCATGCGGGTACTTGATGGTGTAATTACAGTTTTATGTTCTGTAGGCGGTGTGCAGCCACAAACAGAAACGGTGTGGCGTCAAGCAGATCGCTATAAAGTACCTCGCATCGTTTTTGTCAACAAGATGGATCGCACGGGCGCGAACTTCTATAGAGTTTTCGATCAAGTGCGCGATCGCCTGCGGGCTAATGCCATAGCCATTCAGTTGCCCATTGGCAGTGAAACCGAGTTCAAGGGTATTGTTGACCTGGTGAAGATGAGTGCATACATCTACACCAACGACCAAGGAACCGATATCCAAGAAACCGGCATCCCCGAAGATATGCTCTCTCAGGTAGAAGAGTACCGCACCAAACTGATTGAGGCGGTAGCGGAAACCAATGATGATCTGATGACCAAGTACTTCGAGGGCGTGGAACTCACCGAAGACGAAATCCGCACAGCTCTACGTAAAGGTACGATTACAGGTAGTATTGTGCCAGTGCTTTGCGGATCAGCATTTAAAAACAAAGGTGTACAACTGCTGTTGGATGCGGTAGTGGATTACCTACCAGCACCAATCGATGTACCGCCGATTCAAGGTACACTGCCAAATGGTGACGCTGTCGAGCGCCGCGCCGACGACAACGAACCCCTCTCGGCTCTTGCCTTCAAGATTATGGCTGATCCCTACGGTCGTCTAACCTTCGTTCGTGTTTATTCCGGTGTTCTGAAAAAGGGCAGCTACGTCCTCAATGCCACTAAGAACAAGAAAGAACGGATTTCTCGTTTAGTGATTTTGAAAGCAGATGACCGGATTGACGTAGATGAAATGCGGGCAGGCGATTTGGGAGCCGCGTTGGGATTGAAAGACACCTTGACAGGTGACACACTTTCTGATGAAGGCTCACCAGTGATTCTGGAATCGCTGTTCATTCCGGAGCCTGTAATCTCGGTGGCGGTTGAACCCAAAACCAAGAACGACATGGACAAACTGTCCAAGGCTCTACAATCTCTCTCGGAAGAAGACCCAACCTTCCGCGTTCACGTCGATCCGGAAACCAATCAAACCGTGATTGCAGGCATGGGAGAACTCCACCTGGAAATTCTCGTAGACCGGATGTTACGTGAATTCAAAGTGGAAGCGAACGTCGGTGCGCCGCAAGTCGCTTACCGCGAAACAATTCGCAAGCCGGTTAACAGAGTTGAAGGTAAATTCATCCGCCAAAGCGGTGGTAAAGGTCAGTATGGTCACGTTGTGATCGACTTGGAGCCAGGACAACCAGGCACAGGCTTTGAATTCGTCTCTAAGATTGTTGGCGGTACTGTACCTAAAGAGTACATTGGACCAGCAGAACAGGGAATGAAAGAAAGCTGCGAATCGGGTGTTCTAGCTGGATATCCGCTGATTGACGTGAAAGCGACGCTGGTCGATGGGTCTTACCACGATGTAGACTCTTCGGAAATGGCTTTCAAAATCGCTGGCTCAATGGCGATGAAGGAAGCAGTGCTGAAAGCTGCACCCGTCCTGTTAGAGCCTATGATGAAAGTTGAGGTAGAAGTTCCTGAAAACTTCCTTGGGGATGTAATGGGCGACCTCAATTCCCGTCGTGGGCAAATTGAGGGCATGGGATCTGAACAGGGTCTTGCCAAAGTGACTGCAAAAGTCCCATTGGCAGAAATGTTTGGCTACGCCACTGACATCCGGTCGAAGACCCAAGGTCGGGGCATCTTCTCAATGGAGTTTAGCAACTATGAAGAAGTGCCTCGCAACGTGGCTGAGGCAATCATAGCTAAAAGCAAAGGGAACGCTTAAGTTAGAAAAGGAAATTAGCATTCATGGCACGCGCAAAGTTTGAACGGAATAAACCCCACGTTAACATCGGTACTGTTGGCCACGTTGACCATGGTAAAACCACATTAACAGCAGCCATCACCATGACTTTGGCGGCTCTTGGTCAGGCTGTAGCTAAAGGCTATGACCAAATCGATAACGCGCCAGAAGAAAAGGCGCGGGGTATTACCATCAATACTGCTCACGTTGAGTATGAAACCCAAAACCGGCACTATGCTCACGTAGACTGCCCCGGACACGCTGACTACGTGAAGAATATGATCACCGGCGCTGCCCAGATGGATGGTGGTATTTTGGTGGTTGCTGCTACCGATGGTCCTATGCCCCAAACCCGCGAACACATCCTATTGGCAAAACAGGTAGGCGTTCCCAGCTTGGTTGTCTTCTTAAACAAGGAAGACTTGATGGATGATGAAGAACTGCTGGAACTAGTGGAGCTAGAACTTCGAGAATTGCTTAGTAGCTATGATTTTCCTGGTGATGACATTCCCATTATCAAAGGATCAGGTCTACAAGCATTGGAAGCAATGGTTGCTAACCCCAAAACACAAAGGGGTGAAAATAAGTGGGTAGACAAAATCTACGAATTGATGGACGCGGTAGATAGCTTTATTCCTACCCCAGAACGGGATATAGATAAGCCCTTCCTGATGGCTGTAGAAGACGTATTCTCCATCACAGGTCGTGGTACCGTAGCTACCGGACGTATTGAGCGGGGTAAAGTCAAGGTCGGCGATAACGTAGAATTAGTCGGTATTAGAAACACTCGCGCCACCACTGTCACTGGTATCGAGATGTTTAAGAAGAGTCTTGATGAAGGTCTGGCTGGTGATAACGCCGGAATTCTGTTGCGTGGTATCCAGAAAGCTGATATAGAACGAGGCATGGTAATCGCTAAGCCTGGTTCGATTACCCCGCATACAGAATTTGAAGGTGAAGTGTACGTCCTGACAGAAAAAGAAGGCGGTCGCAAGACTCCATTTTTCTCAGGCTACCGTCCTCAGTTCTACGTGCGGACAACCGATGTGACCGGCACAATCAAAGCCTTCACCGCTGACGATGGCAGTACTGCGGAAATGGTGATGCCTGGTGACCGCATCAAGGTGAATGTGGAACTGATCAACCCGATCGCGATTGAGCAAGGAATGCGCTTTGCTATTCGTGAAGGCGGTCGTACTATTGGTGCTGGTGTTGTTTCCAAAATCCTCAAGTAGCAACTTTGCACTTTAATTAAAAGAGGAGCAGAGATGGTATAATATACGCTCTGCTCTTTTCGCGTCTATGAACGCGCTATGCGCCAGGACTGAGGATTGGCAAGGATATTAAGTGTCGCTAGTCCTCATGCCCCTCATGCTTACTATGTCTGAAACCCTATGCCTGCGGCGAACGTGAAGGCGTAGCGCCCAGTGTACAAGGCAGCACTGACTTGGGAACCCCGAGTTCCTCAATCCCTAACTAACCATTCATCCGAACCAAAACAATTAAAGATGGCAACTCTACAGCAGCAAAAGATTAGAATTCGCTTACAAGCTTTTGACCGCCGCTTGCTTGATACATCTTGCGAGAAGATTGTAGACACAGCAAACCGCACCAATGCAACAGCGATAGGACCTATTCCTTTACCCACCAAACGCCGAATCTACTGTGTGTTGCGATCGCCCCACGTAGATAAGGACTCACGGGAACATTTTGAAACTCGCACCCATCGTCGGATTATCGACATCTACCAGCCTTCTTCTAAAACTATTGATGCCTTGATGAAGCTGGATCTTCCATCCGGTGTCGATATCGAAGTGAAGCTGTAATTATTCATTAGTCAGAGGTTATAAGTTAGAGGTTAGTCGTACTTTTTAACAACCAATAACTAACAACTAAGACAAGAATTTAATTGTATAAAGAATGACAAAGCCTTGAAGAAATATATTTCAGGGCTTTTTATTAGCTTTAAAATTGAAATGATAGAATGAAGAAAAAGCACGGGAAAAGCAGAGCATAAAAGCTTTTTAGGATTAAATTTATACCAAGGTAACAATGACATCCTCTTCTAAAATTGCAGTTTGCGAACTACCTCTGTTCCCGTTACCGGAAGTCGTTCTATTTCCGACAAGACCCTTGCCTTTGCATATCTTTGAATTTCGCTATCGAATCCTGATGAACACTATTTTGGAGAGCGATCGCAGGTTCGGGGTCTTGATGGTAGATCCGATGAGAGGTACGATTGCGAATGTGGGCTGCTGTGCGGAAATCATTCATTATCAGCGGCTACCAGATGACCGAATGAAAATGCTGACGTTGGGTCAACAAAGATTTCGTGTCTTAGAGTATGTTCGTGAAAAGCCATATCGAGTCGGTGTGGTTGAGTGGATTGAAGACCATCCTCCTGCCAAAGATTTACGACCATTGGCTACTGATGTAGAACAGCTGCTGCGAGATGTTGTGCGTCTTAGCGCCAAGTTAACAGAGCAAAACATCGAACTGCCAGAAGATTTGCCAGATCTACCAATAGAGCTATCTTACTGGGTAGCAAGTAACCTTTACGGTGTTGCTACAGAGCAGCAGGCATTGCTAGAAACGCAAGACACTGCTGCTCGTTTGGAACGCGAGGCAGAAATTTTGACTTCTACTCGCAATCACCTCGCTGCTCGTACCGTTCTCAAAGACACTTTGAATCAGAAGTTGTGAATCAGAAGTTGTGAATCGTAAGTGGTTATTAGTTATTAATCATTTATGTCCTAACAACTAACTATTAACCACTAACGCCTCCATTGAGGGCACTAATCGGCAAAACGTTGTAAGTGCCGAAGATTTTTAATATCTCTGTGCAGGGAGATATTTCTGCTAAAGCAGATTGAACTTGTGGTTCAGATGCATCTGCTTCCATATCTATAAAAAATAAATATTCTCCAAGAGAACGCTTCGTCGGGCGAGACTCAATTTTACTGAGATTGATGCCTATATGAGCTAACACTTGTAAAGGTTTTGCCAGGGCTCCCGGTATATTAGCAGGAGTACTGAAAGCAAGGGAGGTGTGACTGGCACGTCCCGAACAACTGGGGCGGGCGTCTGGCATATGACTTTGGCTTACCACCCAGAAGCGAGTACAGTTTTCGGGATAATCGTTAATACCGCTAGCTAGTATCGGCAGGTTGTATAGTTGCGCCGCACGTTGAGATGAGATAGCCGCCACCGTCAAGTCCTGCTCTAGTTGCAGGAGCGCCTCGGTTGTGGAATTGGTTGGAATGATCTGTACATTGGGGAGTAACCGCTCCAGCCATCCCTGACATTGTGCTAGGGCTTGCGGGTGAGAATAAACTGTTTTGATTTCCTCCAAGCTCTGAGCGCAGGAAATTAATGTATGAGCAATTGGCATGACCAAAGCCAACTGAATTTGCAAATTATCTAGCTGCCATAATGTATCCAGCGTCATGGTCACACTGCCTTCAATAGAATTTTCCACAGGCACAACAGCCAACTTTGCCTGACCTTTATCGACGGCTCGCAATGTCTGAGCGATGCTGGGATAAGGGCATAAGATAGCTTCAACTCCTGTACTTTTAGTAAGCCAATTGAGATACAGAAGAGCCGCTTGTTCTGTGTAAGTGCCAGGAGGTCCTAAATGTGCAATTGATAAAGTCATAGAGTTTAGTTTTGTGTGGATAGTTTGATTTGTATTCAATTTTATGGGTCGTAATCAGACATCATAAACTTCTTTCCACACGAATCATTCATTAAGTCATAACCAATGACTGATAACATAATTTCTTAAGAAAATATTACAATTATTTAACAGATATTTTAATATGCTCATGCCTACTCGGTTTACTGCCTCTCAATCGGTTGAAATTGCTATTCCAGAGCAACCTATTCCAATTCACCACTACTTGCGTCAGCCTCAACGCTTGGTTAACGCTTTAGTTGACCCTAGCCGTATTCAACAACTGAGTACGGAAGTTTTTCGCTTGAAAATGCGTCCTCTAAACTTTATGTCACTCAGCATTCAACCAACTGTAGACATGAAAGTCTGGGCTGAATCAAATGGGACGATTCATGTGCGATCGCTCTTTTGTGAAATCCTTGGTATAGAGTATATCAACCAACGCTTTGCGTTAAATTTAAAAGGGCATTTGTCTCCTGAGCAGCAAGGTATTAACACCCTTTTAAAAGGAAGAGCCGATTTAGAAGTGTTAGTAGATTTACCACCGCCATTTTCCTATATGCCCAAGCCAATATTAGAAGCAACAGGCAATGGTTTGCTCAAGAGTGTTTTGTTGACTATTAAGCAAAGATTGCTACATCACCTTCTAGCAGATTATCGCCGTTGGGTAATGTTGCAAACGCCAGAAAAAGGGCTTGATGATCAAAGTATCCCTATCCTCAATCCGGAGTAGTTATTGGAAGGTTGTAGTATTTTTTAACACATTTGGTTGCCCAAACCACAGACTTAAGTAGATATACGCAAATTTAAATACAGTTTTGACAAATTTGTGACTTTATGGTTCTTCACTGGGTTCGAGCGCTCACAGGTAGGGTCTTTACCAACTTGTCGCAATTGTGTAGTAAAGAAATTTGTGTTTATCTGTATAAATCTGTGGTTACATGAGTTGAAAAAAAATAACCATCCTGACATAACTTACACCCTACTTTATAAGCAATTGAAAATATGCCCTAGGGGTAAGCTAGGCGAATCAGCTTGACAAAAGGAGTTTCCTTTCATCATCTTGCCAAGATACTGTCTGCAAATCAAATGTGCATGAGTGTTACCTATCAGGAACTGAAATTATTTGTTTTTTCTTGCTTGTTTGAGAACACCCTGAATCAGAACTGAGTACGGTCATCTGACAAGGACGAAAGGACGTGCGATGTAATGGTGAAGGTCCGTACTGTTGTAGTGCCATCAGATGTCGTTTACTTCCATAACCCTTGTTGCGTTCCAAGTCATACATAGAGTACTTTGAGGCAAGGCGAAGTATCAGATCATCACGCCAAACTTTAGCAACAATGCTAGCAGAGGCAATAGCAATGGAGCGCTCGTCCCCCTTGACTATCGTTTGTTGCGACAGTGGCAAATCTTTTACTAACTGATTGCCATCAATCAAACACAGAGCAGGCTGCACCTTTAGCTTGAGAATAGCCCGCTTCATTGCTAGCATCGTTGCTTGGAGAATATTCATCTGGTCAATCTCGGCTGTTGAAGCAAAACCGATTTTCCAGTCGAGAGCCAGCGCACAAATGAGCTGCGCTAGCTGCACTCTTCGAGAACTAGACAGCTTTTTACTATCTTTAATTTGGGCTGCTATAAGTTCTGGCAAAGCCGTATCTGGTAGTATCACTGCTGCTGCCACTACAGGACCAAACAGAGACCCTCGCCCCACTTCATCCACGCCTGCAATCAGCCCTTCAATGCTTGAGTGCGTGGAAAACTCCAGCCACCTCATCTGTTTCATGGGTACTGGCAACCCAATAGAAGCAACAGCTTGCTCCGGTTCTATCATAAGTTTGTTAACTTTCACTCTTCAGTGGATTTACTTACTCCACAGAGGAAGAACGACGGCGACGGCGGCGCTTATCGCTTAAGCTGCTGCTCGCTTCACTTTCATCCGTCATCAAGTCAAGATCCTCTCGAGCAGTTACAGCTTCTCGCTCGGGTTGGCTTGGTGGCTCAACTACTGTGACAACAGCGCTTGCTCTTTCAGAGACAGGTGCTCTTTCAGAAACAGGTGATTCTGAGGTTGATTCAGTCGGTGGAGCAGGGCTTTGTCCAGGCAAGGTGACATTGATAATCACAGACTTAGGATTTCTAACCTCCCGACCTAACTTTTCCAAGGGAGAAACTCCCATCTGGGCGTAGACATCCTGTTCCTCGGGCGACATTTCTACAGTCACAATTTCTGGTGGTTCTACCACCGGCTTGACTAGCTCTACCTTAGTCACTTTGGCACGCTCAGTTCTATCACCCCAAGAAGGTTTGCTAATACTGGGTGGAGGTACCTCTGATGGGGCTCCAAGATCCGCGTCGTCATCCATTTCCAAGTCTGGCTCGTTAAGAAACGCCAGGGAGTTAGCCGCAATCCGTGGCTCATCTTTGCCATTTCCCCCATTCACTCTCTCTACGCGAGTGCTGCGGCGGGTACGACGCTTTCTGCTGTCGCCAATTTCTTGATAGCTGGGATGATTAACCAGACTCGAGGCACTCAAGTCATTGTCAGTTTCGTATGCTTCTCCATATCCTTCATAAGTTTCCCGTGGTTCAGCCGATCGAGCAACTGGCAGACGTGGTTCCCTATGAGGCACGGAGGATACAAGGCGGTCTGGTAATTCTGTTGGTGCTAGTGGTCGGCTTTCTGTTTCTCCAGGTAAATGGACAGTATGCCCTAAACCACCACAGGTGGGGCAAAGTTTACCAAACAATTCGTAAATGTTTTGACCTTGACGCTTACGGGTGAGTTCAACCAAACCCAACTCGGTAAGTTGGGCAATCTGAGGACGAGCTTTGTCTGCTTTGAGTGCTTTATTAAAATGTTCTAGAACATGTAGTTGGTCACGCCGCGATTCCATATCAATAAAATCAACGACAATCACCCCCGCAATATTTCGCAGCCGCAACTGACGGGCAATTTCTGTTGCGGCTTCGCAGTTTGTCCACAAAACAGTTTCCCTAGCAGTTGCCGATCGCGTGAACGAGCCGGAGTTGACATCTATCACTGTTAATGCTTCTGTCGGCTGAATAATAATGTAGCCTCCAGAAGGTAGGTCTACTCTGGGTTTGAGGGCTTCTTTAATTGCAGCATTAATACGGAAGTACTCTAATATCGGAGCGCGATCGCGGTGATGGTCGATTAACAACCCTTGTGGTGTTTGCCCGCCACTCCAGTTCTGCAAGTACTGCTTCACCCGCTTCAAACCAGTACTCGAATCTACTACAATCCGATTGACATCTGCGCCGTACATATCCCGTAGCACGCGCTGGATAAAATCATCGTCCCGATTCAAGAGCGCTGGGGGACGTGTTGATTGCGCTTCTTGTTGAATTGCTTCCCATTGCCTTTGCAGCGATTCTAAATCTTCGATAATCGCTTCTTCCGGCTTGCCCTCGGCTTCGGTACGAACCAGCAAACCCATTCCGGCTGGTTTAATCAAAATTGCCAGCGCACGTAAACGGTTGCGCTCGCTTTCACTTTTTATCCGGCGTGATAAATTGACACCCCGTCCGTAAGGCATCAGCACTACGTAGCGTCCGGGTAAGGTGATGTTTCCCGTGAGCCTGGGTCCTTTGGTACCCGTTGGCTCTTTCATCACTTGGACTAATACTTTTTGCTGCGGCGTTAATAATTCTGTAATAGCTGCTGCTGTCCGCCTCAGCCTTAATGGTCCTAAGTCAGTGACATGAATAAAACCATTGCGCTCTGGATCACCAATATTGACAAAAGCTGCATCTATCCCAGGTAGTACATTTTCCACAACCCCTAGGTAGATATCACCAATTTGGTGATGACCTGTGGCAACAACGAGTTCCTGTATTTGGTCTTCCGAAAATACTGCAGCAATTTGATGCTGTTCCGCGATGATAATTTGTTTTGGCATTCAATTATTTTCCTCAAGAACTGGCAGCACAAACAGACGATTTGGGGGTTTGTTATACCTCTGGCCCCGACAACAAGTCCGCTCATGCGCTGCTTTTAAAAATTGCGCTTCTTCGCTCAAACTTAGGGAGCTATTTACGCGCTCGACTGCGTTTACACTGTTGATTCTTCCAGAACGGCTGCATATTATTTAAGCAATTAAATCATCCGTCCGTGGTTAATTTTTGATCCAATACCCTTTCCCTGGAGAGTCCTGAGTCCTGAGTCCTGAGTCCTGAGTTCTAAGTAATAAAGTTTTGAGTTCTGGGTAATTTACACTCAGCACTCGCGCTCTCGTTACTCAACACTGTCTCAGCACTCGCGCTCTCGATACTTGGCACTACATTGTGGATTGGGCGTTCTAATTAGTTTTAAAAATCATAAAACCTTGCGTTCGTTTTGGAAAACCATCCCTACGCGCGGGGTGGGAGGAAACACGACTCGGCATTTTTAAATGCCGTCCCCAACCGGGGAGGACAAGTAGAGGAGTAGTACTTGTCCATTTCCCTGTAATGCCGGGAATCGCCTTGCTACTCCAGTGAAACAGTCCTGCAGGCGGGTTTCCCAACCTAGGGAACTGTTGAACCCGAAGGGTAAAGTTAGCTTCTCCCAAGGGGAGACGCTGCGCGAACGACAAAGTTAACGGTCGGTAACTATATCGGAGACACTGACTTAACCCAATAAATCTGTTTAATCCCCAATTTCTAGAAGCTCAGGACTAGCTACGCATCCCAAGGTAGGACTTGAACACTTGCCGTTAACGTAGTACACAAGGTACTCAGTCTGGTCAACTATCGACTTGAGTGTGAGCTAGAAGCCCACGACTTCTAGTCGTGGGTCGTTGACAGAATCCGAGAAGCCGACGAAGCTTGCTGTTGGTAATTGCTGATTCACGAGCTTTAAGCTTAAAGAGAGTGTTATTTAATCTGCCTGGTGTTTGTCTGGGATAAAAAACCCGCGCTTAGTTTCACTTCTTTTATCTTTGCTTTTGCGCCCTGAGTACCAGGGTAGTGAATCAGTTTACTCAATGCAGCGTCAGAAAATTTCTCTTCATCTCATTCTAACGCAACCTTGTCAAAAATCAATTCCCAAGATGTGCTAAGAGAGGGCAACGACAAGCAAATTGCCCTAAGTGATTAAACTCCCAAAATCAGCCGATTTCGATGAATTTGCAGCAGATGAAAATCTGTACCTGCGACTTGTTCTAGCATAAAGAGAATTTGTTCGGGACGCAATAGCACCCCGTCATGACGACAGCTGCCCACATAACGCAGGATAACTGTAGACTCTTCCTGATGCTCAGGGCGTTTTGGTAAGTCAAATAATTCTAACTCAAACAAGCGAACGCGCAGATTTACCAACTGAGTTTTGCCTGACTTGGTTGTGTGTTCCCACCAAATCTCATCTTTGGCTTTGATGGCTTCAATCCAGCTTTCCCATTGTATCGGTGTAGCCTCCTGCTGACAAGCCACGGTGAGCAGATAGTCCGCAGCCTCCAGAAGTTGGTTAGCCGAACTCGCTTTTAAATCGAGCTGTTCCACCTGATATATGGGAATATCTAACGGCAAAGCCTCAGCCAGTTTTTGGCGGAAAATCTCCACATCAACTGGCTGTGTTAGCTCAAAATCCACAATTTCACCACTGCTCGTAACTCCCAAAGGCAAGGCATATGCAATGGAAATGCGGGGGGTAGGATGAAAGCCACCAGTAAAAGAAACTGGCAATCCTGCTCGTCGTACAGTTCTATCAAATAGGCGCATCAAATCTAGATGACCTACTAAAGCCAAACCGCCCAGTTTACCAAACCAGACACGCAACCGTTGTGCTTTGGTAGTATTCGGGACAAACTCACCAGCAAATTCCGGGATAGAAGGCGGGGGAATGACAACATTATGACCAAAGTCAGTGCCGCAGACACCACAGTGAGAACAACCTTCAAACGAGCAATCTGGTACAGTTGCTGCATCTAAAGCACGTTGCAAGTCTTCCTTGAGCCATTTTTTATCAATACCAGTGTCGATGTGGTCCCAAGGTAGGGGGGCGTCGAGGGAGGATGAGGGGGATGAGGGGGATGTTACTTCCTTATCTTCCTCATGTTCTTTTCCAAACAAATTCCACTCGCCTTTCTCCACTTGGCGGTATTTCCAGTCTAACCCAGCTTCCCAAATGGCTTGTCCCCAAGCACTAAAAGCTTTTTCGACACTGTCATACCAAGAATCCATGCCTGCCCCTAATTCCCAAGCACGACGCACGACTGGGGCAAGAGAGCGATCGCCTCTGCCAATAAAATCTTCCATTGCTGAAATACGGACATCGGTGAAATTCACCTTGGCTCCTTTGACCCGCCGGAATGCTTGCCGCAGTAATGCTTGCTTGCGCTCAAACTCACCCGTGGAAACTGAGTGCCACTGAAAAGGTGTATGGGGCTTGGGTGTGAAGTTAGAAATCGTCAAGTTAAATGACAGCGGTCTTCTGCCTTTTCCTCGACACTCCCGTTGTAACCAGCTGACTGTTTCCGCAATGCCTAACACATCGGCATCAGTTTCACCAGGCAAGCCGATCATGAAATACAGCTTAATTTTATCCCACCCTTGTTCCCAAGCTGTTTTTACACCCCGCAGCAGTTCTTCGTTGGTCAAACCCTTGTTGACTATGTCCCGCATCCGTTGGGTTCCAGCTTCTGGAGCAAATGTCAGTCCCCCTTGGCGCGTACCGCCTAGGATATTAGCAATATTTTCATCAAATCTATCAACTCGTTGGCTTGGTAGAGTCAGGGAAATATTTTCATTTTTTAACCGATTTTTTATTTCCGTCCCTACTGCTGGCAAGGATAAATAATCAGAACAGCTTAGGGATAGTAAAGAAAATTCGTTGTAACCGGTTTGCCGCATTCCGGAATCTATCGCTTCCACGACATCCGCTGGTTCCACATCCCGCGCTGGTCGGGTGAGCATTCCTGGTTGGCAGAAGCGACAGCCGCGAGTACAACCGCGCCGAATTTCAATTACCAACCGATCATGCACCGGCTCGATGTAGGGTACTAGCCCAATCGAATACGCTGGTATTGGGGTTGCAACCCGCCGCACAATTCGTTTTGGGACATCTGGGTGGTTGGGATGAACTGAACCATCAGAAGCCATGTCGTAAAACTGCGGAACATAAACGCCTGGTATCTGCGCTAAATCCAGCAATAATTCTTTACGGCTAAGCCTAGCTTTTTTCCCTTCTTCCAACACTAAGCCGATTTCTGGCAGCAGTTCCTCGCCATCTCCTAAAGCAAAGAAATCGAAGAAGTCGGCGTACGGTTCAGGATTGGATGTCGCCGTCTGTCCCCCAGCAAAAATCAACGGGTAACTAAAGGATGGGGGGGATGAAGAAGATGTTGCTTCCTCATTTCCCTGGTCTCCCCTTCCCTCCGCCTCTAGGCGTTCTCGCCAAGTCAGAGGGATGCCAGCCAAATCCAACATTTCTAGAATGTTGGTTGCTCCCAGTTCATAACTGAGGCTAAAGCCCAAAATGTCAAAGTCCGTTAGCGATCGCCTTGACTCTACGGCAAACAACGGTGTTTTTGTTGTCCGTAGTTTTGCTGCTAGATCCGGTCCTGGTAGGTAAGCGCGATCGCATAACTGGCGCGGTTGGGAATTCAAAATATTATAGAGAATAATATGCCCTAAGTTGGATGCACCTACTTCATAAACTTCTGGGTATGTCAATACCCAGCGGATCTCTGCCGTATTCCAAGGCTTGTGAATCGCTAAGAGCTCGTTACCTAAGTAACGAGCTGGTTTTACAATATCCGATGTGATTAACTTTTCAACTGCAACAGCCACTGTGGTATCTTTTCGCTACCTTAATTACAGCTACTCACCTCCAACATTAGCATTTATTAGGTGTTTAAAGAGAACTACTCGTTTCCCTTAAGACTTTTTTAGGCATAAGTCAGTGTTGCTTCTTGATTGGAGTAAGCAGCTTCAAACGCGGCTTTCCCTTCAAATATCTCAAAAACCCTATCTACTTGGGTCAGTTCAAATATAATTTTGAGTGACGGTGAAACCGAGCAAAGGCTGAAGCGCCGTCCTAGCTTTTGAGCCAGTTTGAGCGCAGACACTAATGCCATCAAGCCTGCACTATCTAATGATTCTACATGCTCTAAATTCACGAGCAAGATAGAAATTCCATCTTGTGCTAGCGCTTTTGTTAATTTTGTTTCAAATTCTAAAGCGTTTTTGGCATTTAGGCAGCCTTGAGGACTAATAACAGTTATTTTTGGATAATCTAGTACTGCTTGCATCGTTACATCCTATTAAAGTTATCGAACTTTAAAGTTAGATGTATTTGAACATAAACTTTTTTTTCTCACATCGACCATTCGTATTACGTCTCTTTGCTGAATCTTTATTGCTATTGCGTTAGTGTTTAAAGATTGTCATAAACGCAAGAAAATTTGTGTTTAAATATACTTTTTTTACTTTTTAAACAAATATAATCTCCACAAGCAGCCGCACAGGTGAGGATAAATAGCTTGTTCTAGTTATAAACTTTATTTATCCTAGAATTCTATTTGATTTGTATTGAAATACCTATCAAGCTAATAACCTGACGTTATCACTTCATTGTTGGCAGACAGTTGGCTCAATAGTGAACCATGTCCTCAAATACTGTGATCCAGGTCACTGCTATAGGAGTGTTTCGATCACTTTTTATACCAAATGTTACCCTAGATAATGACTACTTATATAGTTGGTGTAATCGCTATGAGAACAAAATACTCTATTCGTCTATTGGTAGAAAAAGCTCTCGATATTAAAAAGTTGACTCCTGAAATTGAAAATGAAATTAACTCAGAACTGACCCAAATGGGTTATATTTCTGACGTTGACTACGAAGCCTTGGAACTATTAATGGCAGAGATGGACGCTGGTCGCATTCAGTTGGTTTCAAGTCTAGGCTTGTTATCCTGAGAGCTTGGCATTAGAGTTGCTTTAAATTGAGTTAATTCCAATAAAGACTAAAGTCATGAAACTTCAATATAAGCAACAGAAATTATAGTAACAATAGGGACGATACTTTGCCAGCGTCACTACTCATATTTTTTTTGTAAAATTAATTATATATTTCATCGCAGGGGGTAAGCGGAGAAGACAGTGCTTCCACATTTGGATTAGTCAGTAGTTATCCCCATGTAGTTTGCTCGACCCTTAGAAAAAATTCCCGCCTACCTGTTTGCTGAAATTGACCCTAAACAGGATGGATGAACTTCTTGTTCAGGAAGTAGAGATTTTTAATAAGGCAACGCTTAGGTGGGTGGAAGACCGATTTGGAGTGACGGGGTTAGACGCTGATACGTAGTCGCCTTTGTCGGGAAAGCCGGGATTCGCGCTGCCTCATCGCTTTTGCGTGTACGTGCCTAGCCTGCGGCATGAGTTTCGCCGTAGGCGGTTTGTTAATTCGGTAGTCTTCTACCGACAAGGGAGTAGCTTTGGTTGAAATGGGAGATTACACCCTGATAGCAGATCTAGGTTATCCCGTCTACCGTACATCTAATATTTTTACTGGTAGTAAACCTTTTGCCATGCCCCTAAAGATAGAAAATAATTTTTTTCCTGCTCTCAATGGTATACCTTCAGAAGGATGCAGGTATTCGCTACTGTTGCTAGAAAAACTGAGAATTGGATGGGCAAGAATTTACCCAATCCCTAATCCCTAATCCCTAATCCCCAATCCCTAATCCCCCTTTTTGTGCTTGCCAAATTTGCTGAATAAAGTGATTGAATTGTTGCTTGGCAACACAGATCTGTCCAGGTTTTGGTTCTTTTGCCAAAACTTGACTCAAAAAACTAATAACTTCTGTGTCTAAGGCAGGTTGAAATAAATTCACAGACCAAAGCAGGTCAGATGTATCTCGTAGATCAGTTAGAAGCGGCGGTTCTTGGGTAAAGTTGACTAGCAGTAAAGGACGCACCCAACACAACTGACGAGAAACCACGACTTGAATGACTTCTGCATACAACTTTATGTCGCCATGCTCTAAAGACACAATTTGTCCTGCTTGAAACTCCAAGGTCATCTCCATAGTCACACGGATGATAGCGACAAATATATTTTTGTTGGTTATTCAATTTTAAGGGGATAGGGTGTAGAGGCGCAGTGAAACCTGTGCAGGCATCAGCCCAAAGTAGCAAAAAATTTGACTACCCCGTTATTTGTGTGTGTATGCTATAAAATGAGTTAATAAGTGTTAAGGAATATTTGGACAAAAATTCTGTTGTAGTAATTCATTCACAAAAGAGCAAAGAACAGTGTCTGTCGAAACCATAGAGAAGCGTTCAACATCCCGCAAGCTAGCGCCTCGGTATCGCGTTTTGCTCCATAATGACGACTACAACCCTATGGAGTATGTGGTGCAGGTTCTACTAACCACAGTACCGAACCTCACCCAGCCTCAGGCTGTTAGTATCATGATGGAAGCTCATACCAACGGGCTAGCCCTAGTCATTACTTGCGCTCAAGAACACGCCGAGTTCTATTGCGAAACCTTGAAAAATCATGGTTTGAGTAGCACAATTGAACCTGAAGAATAAAAGGTCATAGGCAATAGATAGATTGTTTAAAACAAATCTCCTCCGTTTGTCCCAGTACCCTGCCCCTATTAGGCTGGGTGCATTTATATTGAGTTTGTTGGTACTCTGGTTGCCCTTGGCTGCACCGATTTACTTACTCGTACGTGACACCAATTTAGTCAGTATATTGACAATGGTGCTGCTGTATGTTGAGTTTATCCTTCTACTCAGGTTATGGGGCAAGTACGTCTACAATCAAGCTCAGTTGCTACGATATTATGGCTTAGAACTGACGCAACTCAATGGTGTAGAAGTGGTACGCGGTTTGGCTATTGGGATAATTGGCGTTCTGATTTTGTTTGGGTTGCAAGGTAGCTTAGGTTGGTTAGTGTGGCAACAACCCAAAGTTTTTTTTCTTAAACTGATTTTAGAGAGTTTAATTGTTGGCTTGGGCGTTGGGTTTGCTGAGGAATTATTATTCCGAGGTTGGTTGCTGGATGAGTTGCAACGGGATTATAGCAAAAGTGTTGCCTTGTGGATTGATGCGATCGCTTATGCGGCATTACACTTTATTAAGCCGGTGGAGGCAATTATTCATACACTACCGCAATTCCCAGCCTTAGTCATACTAGGGTTAACGCAGGTATGGGGAAAGCGTTGGCGTAGGGGACGGCTCGGTTTACCCATTGGATACCACGCGGGTTTGGTTTGGGGTTATTACATTATTAACGTGGGCAATTTGATTACGTATACAAAAAAAGTGCCAGAGTGGATAACTGGAATTGATCGCAATCCACTGGCAGGGGTGATGGGTATATTACTTTTAAGTGCGATCGCCCTCAGCCTGCGAGGATTCCTTAACAATGGACAGATTTCAAAGAACAACCCTGGTTAAATTCACCTATATAAATCTCATCTGCTGAAGGTGCTTGCTGTTAATTAGCCATTTACAAAGCCATCTCCAACACTGTTCCCACCACGCATGCTCGCTCCAAATTCACTCCACTTAAATTCGCACCGTGGAGTTCAGCACACAGTAAATTCGCACCCGTCAAATTCGCACCCGCAAGATTCGCCCCCCGTAAGTCGGCTTCTTCCAAATTTGCCTCACTCAACAACGCCCCTTGCAAATCTGCACGGCTCAAGTCTGCACCTTTGAGATTCGCCCCAGTCAAGTTCGCGCCTCGCAAGTCAGCACCTCGAAAGTCAACACCCTGCAAGTTGACATTCATCAAATTAGCACCGCTCAAGAAAGCACCAACAAACGACACTTCACTGACTCTTGCTCCCATTAAGTTAGCGCCACGCAAATTGCTACCCCGCAAGTCAGCACCCGTCAAATCTGCTTGCATCAAATTTGCTCCCATCAGGTTCGCCCGCAAATCGCTTTCTACGAGGTTGGCTCCCATCAAATTGGCACCTTCTAAATGTCCACCTTCGAGTTTGGAACCTGTAAAAGTTGTGCCGACAAGGTGAGCGCCAGCAAAATTGATGCGATTTAAGTCAGCATTTGATAAATCTTCGTCTTCTAAATTTACTCCTGGCAAGTGTTTGAGTTTTCCTGAGCGAATTTCGTCAACATTCATATAAATTCTGCACTATTTAAGATAGTTAAATTTCGCGCAAAGACGAGCCAGCGCGAATGACGGTGAGTCCAGCGCTGCAGTCCTTGTTTCCCGACAGCAGGCGACTGGCGTAAGCGCAAAGCGCAGGCTCCTTCATGTGCGTAGCGTGCCGTGCCTCCTCCGGAGGAGCTGCGCTAACGGCGATAGCCCTGGCGCAAGCCATAGGCATACCCGAAGGGCTTTCCCGACAGCAGGCGACTGGCGTCGCTAAGGAACTCTTTGCGCTTTGATTATTATTGCCTGTAACTGCTCCTAATCTCTCCACTCTTAGTTTCGCTATCTAGCCTACTATTAAGTAGCCACATACCAGTACTAACTTTGGGTGTCATCAAAGGTAAGTCGAGTCCCTGTTGCAAACCCATAACTAATAAAGTTAGAGTATCTACAAGTTTGGGGTCAAAGCGATACGATTGTAATTGTTTGCACTCTTCTAAAGCTTGAGTAAATATTTCCTCGGGGCTTAACTGAGACGTTTTTTTCTGATTAACGCGCCACTGGAAATCTGCTACTAATGCGAGAATTCTTGACTCTAAGGGAATTTCATCTCCAGCTAACCCCGCTGGCTCGCCTGTACCATCCCACCACTCGCTTTGATGTGTAAGAATTTGTGCGATCGCCCGCAGTCGTGGCATTGTTCGCAGTACCTGCGCTCCTGGTACTAACGGACAAGTCAAGGGACAACAGGGTGCATCTTCTTGGTACCGGGTGGAAGAACCAGGAGAAAGAACGCTTTCGGCTCTTTGCAATGGATCTATACGTTGCAGCAACCCTGCTAGGCGTAGACGTTTTGTTTGCCACGCGGGAAGATCCAAAAGTTGCCCCATTGTTTCTGCTAGTGCTACCACTTCCGCTGCTGCCATTGGATTGGTAATATCCGCAGCATCTATCATTTGCGCCATCCGCAAAAATGCCTGGATTTCGTTGGAAACCAAATTCCGATCCAGTGCTTGGTGGCTAGTCGCTGTGGGGACAGATATATTCACTTGCCCCGTCTGGAGGTAATCTACTACGAGAGAAACGACTGCACTCAAGTCTTCTGGTGTGGCAAGACGAGGCTGGATTATGTCTTTGTGTGCCTTGAGTTCTTTTGCCAGTTCTGGGTTGTAGCTTTCGATGTGGGAAATTGCTAATTCTGCTGTTTCTTGGACTAACTCCGGCTCAAATGTCCATAAACCGTAGAATTTGCGCTCTACGTCGGATGCGGGTACTCCAGTGGAACCATAATCAGCTTCTGATAACTCTTGACAAATTACCATTGCTGTGTAATTTTGCGATAAGATAATCAGATGCCACTCCTGCGCCACTGGATCGGCTGGGTCTATGGCGACTAGGTTGACATTGGGCAACTGGCTTGTAGAATGTTCGGCAAAGCCTGTATGGGGGGCTGCCATGATAGCAACTTGGCTGGCTTTTTTTGCAATATCTGCGTATCTTTCGGCTTCTTGCAGATACCATTTTCCCTGTTGGAAGGCTGTGATAACTAAGGGTGTACCGTCGTTTTTTAATATGTGGTCTTCCAAAGCATGGCACAGGGAAACCAGAGTATGTTTATAGTAGACACCGAATTGAATTGGTCTTTTACTATAGCGATGGGCTGTTTCTAGCTTTTGTAAAATTGAGCCTTCTAACATGAGATTTGATTAAATGAACCGCAAAGCGAGCAGAGGACGATGAGGAGGATAACGAGAAGGTGACTCCCCTATCTCCCTTATCTCCCTCATATCCCCGTGTTTTCTATGATACGCTGACAAGTTGTTTTTCTTTCGTCTCAACGGGTGCAGAAAGTGCTTCTTCTAAGTCGGCACAACCCAGCTTTTCTTCTAATATTTTCATGACTTCGCGTCCGAAGTCATTAGGGTTTTGTCGCCATGCTTGTAAGCAGACTTGCCCAAAGAATGAACCGAGGGGTTCGGGGTTCCAGAGCATTTTCTGGACTGTCCAAGGTGTAATGTTCATTGGATCATACCCTGGCTTAAGAATATTTTCTTTAAAGGCGTATTCTTCGAGGTGGGTATGGGGTTGCAAACCAATGAAGAAAATCGCAGGTTCGACTTTATCCGCACCGAAGATGCGTTCGAGTTCACGGTGGTAGGCGATGGTTTGGCGAATGGTTTCGGGACGTTCGTCAATGACGTTAAATGAGTAATTGACAGAAACTAAGTCGTTGAATCCAGCAGCTTTCAAGTCACGGCAGTTTTGCAAGACTGTTCGCAGGTTGTAACCCATGCGCATTTTCCGCACGAGTTCTTGAGAACCACTGGTAATACCAATTTCAAAGTAGTTCATCCCGGTTTTCGCCATCAAGTCACACAACTCTGGTGTGAGGTTGTCGGCTCTGATGTATGCTGCCCAGTGGATATCCGTCATCCCAGAATCAACGATTTTCTGTAAGAGTTCTACAGCATCGCTCATAAATTTTCGCGCTGGGATAAATTGGGCGTCGGTAAACCAGAAGTTGCGAATACCGCGATCGTACAATTGCCGCATTTCGGCAACGACTTCCTCAGCTGGATTGATGCGTACTTGTTTGCCTTCAACAACGGTGTAGACGCAATAACAGCAGTTGTGGGGACAACCACGCTTAGTTTGTACACCGATATAAAAGTCTTGCTCTTGCAGGTAATAGTTAAATTCCGGCCAGATGCTTTCGATATAGTTATAATTGCAAGCGGATTTTTCTAGGGGAGTGGGTTGTTCGTGAATCAGGCGATCGCGTGGTTTTTCTTCTCCTACGACATAACACCTTTCATCGCGAAATTCTTGAGCGCTTAAAAGTTTTGTCAGCAGGGTTTCGCCTTCTCCCACGGAAACAATCGTTCCCTTGGGTAAGCTTTTACCCACTTGCTCGTAAAAGACGCTGACAGCACCACCACCGACAATCACTCGAGCATCAGGGTTATAACGTTTAGCGCGTTTAATGCCCCGTTTCACTAAGCCCAAATTCCGCCACAACTCACCGTAGTATCCCGACGCAATCCGCAACAAACCAATAGCGCCCTTTATCTTGAGTAATGGATTGCGGGAGTAGAAAAACTCGAAGGAATACTGCAATGGGTTACCACCACGTCCACCCACTGGAGCATAAATTTGAATATCACGCCATGAATACACGAGTAGTGTGGGCTTGAAGTCATCGATACAGCGATCCAGGGCAGCAGCATAATCTAGAGGTGGCACACATCCCAAATCAAAAATGCGCTGTTCTATGGTAGGAAACTGCTTATGGACGTGATCTGCAAGATAAACTACCCCAATCGGAAAGATCGGGTTACAAGGAAGGCGAACGTAGAGAATTCGGTTGTCCATCACAGGTCTTTTAACTTCCATCTTGCTGTTTTTAAGGAAAAGCGATAGTAATAGCTTTTTTAAGAGTCTTTATTTTGATTTTTGTCCTATATCTTAATATTACTTTACATTTATGCAGATTATTGAATTAGTCTGTCGTTTTTATTGATATCAGTGAAAATAGCTAAAATCATTTAGCCATCAGATACATAATATCTGAAGAGAGATATTATAAAATTATAAAGATTTTTATGGGATGATAGCTTTAGAAGAACAGCAACTCTCGCATGCAAATCGATGAGCCACGTATCTTGGTTGTGTGGTAGAAGTCCAGGAAAAGCAACTCGATTTCACGCTTCGTTATTTATTTGTGAACCAGCGAACATTATATTTGTGGGAGAATAATATAGAATTGCAGAAAAGGCATAGATTTTTACAAAATTTTCATATAGCCGCACATCTTAAGATAGAAATAATATTAGAAAAGCTCACTTGGTAGTCGGAGTTACAGCAGCTGGGGATCACTCAGTGCTAGCTTGACAGATGTAAGATAAGATAGTGGCGTAAAGCTCCTTAGCAGTTATGGCTCAAATATTAGATCCTCTACCACCTGAGCAATCAGGTAAAATTTTCTGCTGCTACGTGAATGCCACAAGCAAAATACAGGTGGCTCGCATCTCAAATATTCCCAACTGGTACTTTGAACGGGTTGTTTTTCCTGGACAAAGGTTAGTGTTTGAAGCTCCAAAAGAAGCTCAACTTGAGATTCATACGGGCATGATGGCAAGTGCAATTTTATCGGATACAATTCCGTGCGATCGCCTTACAATCACCGAACCTAGCAATTATGAGTTTGTATCAAACTCACAACCAGCAATTGACCCTATCAATAAAAAACCAATTGTGCAGATTAATACAAAAACCGGAGATTTCATAAAATCCTTACAGGTCGCTGGTTTAGTATCCATTGATTAAAAAAAACAATTTTGCTTAGTAAGAGGGTTGCTGAACTCAGCAGCCCTCTTTTGTTTCGTTATTAGTCATTAAAGAAAAAAGGCAGTTATGTAGAGGGCAGCTATGCTCAAGGAAAGACAACACTTCTACCTTTAGAAGCTTCCCCCACTTCCTCACTCCCCATCTACAATGTCTACTATGAACTTACCTTCCTTTCTTTGGCTGTGGAAAATAGCAGCATGGTCGATGGGTCTATCGCTGCTAGCTTATTTGCTATTGGCGGTAACAGGCTTTTGGATGTTTCGTAACAGAACATCGCCGCACCCCTCTTTTATTTCCCCGTTTACCGAGGGAAATAGAAGCGTACGTTCCCTTCACTTTCTCATCGGCAGTTGCATGGTAAGTTTAGTGCTGCTGCTGCTCCTTATTGGCATTATTGGCACTTTGGGTCACTTTGGTTCTTTGGGACACTCGTCACACTTGATTGCTGGGTTGATAGCAGTAGTGCTGGTTTTGCTGTCTGCTGGGAGTGCATTACTAATCAATGCAAGACGACCTTGGGCAAGACGTATCCATGTTGGTGCTAATATAGTCCTGTTCTTTGGCTTTGTGTGGGTGTCGATCACAGGTTGGAGTGTAGTACAAAAGTACTTACCATGATGAGTCACAAATGACCCAACAGCTGTAGAACCAGTTTGCCAAGCAATATCTGGAAGAATTACTATCTCCTTTAAGAAAGGTCGAAGTCAGTTGCGAAGTCACTGATGACATTCGACAAATAAATCCACGAATAAAACGAATCAGCACCACGGTTTGTGACAACTGAGGAAATGATGTCAACCATTGATTGGATCGGGAATCAACTGAGAAGGTATGCCCTCAACCGTTTTAGAAGGTTCGCCTCTGTGCCTTTACAGGAACTTAAGGCACCTAGTAATGAGTTTTGTTCGGTTCCAGACTCATTGGTGACATTTCTGTTTGATACTCCCCACGGCTAAAAGCCGGGGGATTCTTGAAGAGTCCACAAACGAACTTTCAATGGTGCTATCAAAAACACCCTAGACGCTCAAAACAATTACCAGTACCAGAGGTATCGCAATTGCGCTTACTTTTCAATTTTTTTGCTTTCCGAGTCCATCACAAAAGCCAGAAAGGTACGCTCCCCATCCTGCCATTATTTGCCCTTTAACTGTTCCGAATCAATTCGGATATGTCCGTTGCCGGGATTGCTCCGTACTAGGATGTTTCAATACGTAGATGGTTATTCTTACTCACTTATCATTAAATTATATCACTGTGGCTAAAGCCAGACAATCGTTTCACGGGACTTAAAAGTCCCTGGCGACTTATCCCCATGTCTAAAGCCAGGGGCTTGCGTCTCGTTTTCCGGTCAAAACCAGGACTCGGTTGTTCGTTGGATGGATGAACGCTCAAATGAAACCTCGCAGTTTTTCATCAAACAGGCGATCGCGTTTTTTCAAACAAAAAATCAATTTCTGGTTGTTGGAGAGCAGGAGAAAACGATATTAACAGCGGAATATGTGAGATTTCTGGGTGATTTTCGCTCTGGACTTTTAGATTGTAAACACAGCACTCATCTTCCCAAACTCCTCAAGGAAGTGCTTGCTGTGCATCAAATCCAGCTTGAGCAATTTGTTCTCGACCTTGCATCAAGGAATCTCAGTCGTGATTTCGTCTTCAGTACACCCGTCTGTAGCGAGTATTCCCCAGAGTTACAACTTCGCATCCTACACACTCCTACTGAACACCTGCTTGACCCAATTCTCGATCTCGGATGTGGACAAAACGGCGAGTTGGTTCATTTTTTACGATCTCAAGGGAATCTTGCTTTTGGGGTTGATCGAGGAAGTGATCCAGATCAGCTCATCATAAACGCGGATTGGTTCAATTTCCCGTTTGTTCCAGGCTTTTGGGGAACGATTATCTCGCATATGGCGTTCTCCAATCATTTCCTCCATCACTACTTGCGTCCTTCAGGGCATTTGCAACAGTATGCCCAATGCTACATGGATGTGTTATCCGCATTGAAACCGCAGGGAAGCTTTATATATGCCCCAGGATTACCATTTATTGAAGCGCTTTTGCCGCGTGAGGAGTACTGTGTTGAGCGGTTTGAGATCAGCCAGATGACAGGGACTCGAATCAATCAGTATTTTCGGACGACCTACGGGTTAGATGTGCTTTATGCCTGTAAAGTTACAAGGAGTTGTTAGCTAGGTTTGGATCTGGCAGTAAATGATAACGATAATAATATACGCTCACAATTGGGCTTTATAATTACCAGTTAGTATTAACTTAAAGCACAACGATCATGATGGAGCCGTGACAGCAAACTCAGCCGATACATCATCTTCTGTATTTCGCCTCTCTCCTTTAATTAGAATCACGCTTTTAAGTCTATACATAGCACTCACAACACCGTTGCCTTTTCTTTCCCAGGTAACAGCAGCACCCGTACCACCAGCATTACTGTGGGTGGGCATTATCATAGGTTTTATTGCTCTGTATGCAGCGTTGAGCGAACGCGTCATTGTAGATGACCAGGAAATTCAGGTAACTTATCCTCAATGGGTACCGCGTTTTTTCCGCAAAGGCTGGTCTTTACCTTGGTCTGAAGTGAAACAGTTAAAACCCCGTACAACTGGTCAAGGAGGACTGGTTTACTACTTCCTGAGCAAGGAAGGAAAAGCTTATCTACTACCAATGCGTGTAGCCGGATTTGCCCGTTTGGTGAAACTTGTGCAAGAAAAGACAGGAATAGACACCACAGATGTCTATCCTTTAGCACAACCTTGGATGTATTTAATTTTACTTGGCTTGACCCTGTTGCTGCTGTTAGTTGATGGTTGGGCGATCGCCACAGCGTTAGCGCAAGGTAAGATCAATTAAAGCATCACGGATGCGTAGGCAACTGATGACCTACCTTATTGAAACCAATAACGGATGTAACGGATGAGTTATTTGTGTGAAACCTAAAGACAAACTATCCGCTACATCCTTTACTGATGCCGTGCTACATTGGCGTGAGACTTAAAGGACATTTATTACTAAAGGTTTAATTTGGAGACTCAACAAGACACGCAGATGGGGAAACATACCCTAAAAGCACAACTGCGCCTAGAACAAGTCAGTCTTTTTGCCAGCTTGAAAACCCAGATTAAGGGTACGCTGGGACACCCAATATTACAGGATATTTCCTTTGAGGTATTTGAGGGAGAACGCGTTGCCATTGTTGGACCATCCGGTGCAGGGAAAACTCATTTATTACGCCTCCTGAACCGTCTGAGTGAACCTACGAGCGGTAAAATTTATCTGGATAATCAGGAGTATCGCCAAATTCCTGTATTGCAGCTACGCTCCTTAGTGACACTGGTAGCCCAAGAGTCCAAGCTGCTGGGAATGACAGTGAAAGAAGCGTTGGCATATCCCCTGGTTTTGCGTGGTTTACCCAAACAGACAATTGAGGAACGCGTGAGTCACTGGATAAAACAGTTACAAATTCCAGAGGAATGGTCAGCGCGGACTGAGGTGCAACTTTCTCTTGGACAGCGACAGCTTGTGGCGATCGCTCGTGCTTTAGTTATTCAACCGAAAATTTTATTGTTAGATGAGCCAACCTCTGCCCTAGATCTAGGTAGAGCTGAGCATCTTATAGAAACTTTAAGCCAGATTGCTCAAAGTCATCAAACAACGGTTGTTATGGTAAATCACCAGCTAGAGCTAGCCCAGAAGTTTTGTACACGTCTATTGTATTTACAGCAAGGGCGCTTACTTGTCAATCAAAAAGCGTCTGATATAAGCTGGGTTAACTTAAGAGAAAGCTTGACGCAAGCAAAAGCCGAAGATGAATTTGGATTTTAGAGTTGTTATTTGATAGTTGTTGGTTAGTAGCTGCAGGTTGTCTAAAAGTCCTACTAACCACTACCCACTACCCTTAGCGCTGAGTGCTAAGCGTTGAACGGTGATTGTTAAACCTTTCTTTAGGTAACTTTGTTGATGAGTGTCCAATATTGGCATTTAAAATTTCCATGTTAAAACGGTATCCTACATTACGGATGGTTTGAATTAAACTAGGTTGGCGGGGATCTAGTTCAACTTTTTTCCGCAACGATAGAACATGAGTATCAATGGTGCGTGGGTTGTCTATGGCATCAGGCCAAGCACGGCGTAGCAGTTCTGACCGACTCAATGGCACTCCTCCAGCTTGTGCCAAAACGTATAGCAAACTGAATTCCTGCGGTGTTAAGTCAATAAACTCTCCTTGGAAGCGAACGCGACGCTGTACTAAATCAATTTGCAAAGAGCCATAATCCAAATAAGCTGGTGCAACAGGTGTGCGATTGCGACGAATGAGTGCCTCAACTCGTGCAAGAAACTCTTGCATCCCAAAAGGTTTGCTGAGGTAGTCATCTGCTCCCGCTTTCAAACCAGTGACTATATCAGCTTCATTGCTACGGGCAGAAAGCATTAAAATTAAAGGCTGTTGTTGACGATGTAACCAACGGCAAAACTCAATGCCATCACCATCAGGTAAGTCGGCATCGAGAATCACCAGTGTTGGTTGATGGCTTAAAAACACTTCTCTAGCTTGATAAATACTTGCGGCTTGATGCACCCGATAGTCCAGTTGTTGCAAGTGCCAGCCTAGCAATGACCTCAGATGGGGATTTCCCTCAACGATTTCAATACAAACCGAACCCACGGTGGCAAGACCCCTTAGCGTATATGAATTTCAAAGTAACAAAGCCTATGTCTTAGGTTTTGTAATCCTTGTTACCTCAATTGCTTTTGGCTTCATATTTACTAATACCAATACTGGCAAGGTGTTTAATTAATGCCTTAGCCAAAGCCAAGTTAGTAATATTCTTAAATTTTTGTTAGACTTAGCAAAAGTACTTTTGATTAAAAATCCTGCTGAAAAAGGGGTGCTATTGACTGAAAAAGTGTCACCAAACAAGCTAACCGTTACCAAAAAATTTTTTCAGCTTTATGGTGAAAGCAAATTCGATATTGTTGTATAGATCGGTTCGCACACCCCGCTACCCAGTTGGGCTATTGGTTGAGATAATTATAACAATAGCTTACCTGAGAATCATATTCCCAGTTTTCTGGAATAGGATCGAGATAGTCTGTAGCTGCTCGTGAGATGTCCCTTTGGGGGAGATATCTTCTTTTAGTTAATGCCAAACTGAAAGTGAGACTTCACATCTCAGATTCAATAAATTACAATTTTCTATTCCAAACAGTTTTCCATCAGCAGTTATGCTCCAAGACACACAAACCATTCGCTATTACCAAAGACTAACCGACGCCTTCGTCGAGTTATGGAATCGCGGTTATCGTACGGATGATATGCGGATGTATTTGGATGGCTATATAGCCGCACTGCAACACAGTAACGCCATTGAACCGTATCTGATTCATCGCTTAGAGGAGGAAGCTAATCGCTACTTGCACGATGTATCAAACTTTACAATGACACAGCCCCAACCGGATTACTATTAATATTTTTTCTCAATGAGAAATAGTATCCGTCGCGGCGCAATGCAGATGATTATAGCATATCTATTATCTGCATTGCCCGTCTGTCAAAAAATGGAGATATTTCTTTACAATTACAACACGACAACCCGGAGTCATGAGCCATGAGTGGGCTGACTTATCAACTCACTCATTACTTCATAAAGCAAGTCGCACGCCACTTGCACGCCGCTTGGGGGGAACCCCCAGCACTGGCTCTTCAATAGACAAGATTGCATAAGGTAGATTTCATCTGCGTCCATCTGCAGTTAATTATTCATTTTTTTGGAATGAATGCAAGAAGTCTAATCAGAGGGCAGTGCATTCTCAAGAGTTATCTGAGCAGAGGGTTCCCTCTGCTCAAAACTATGCCTTATGCCTTTTGGGCAAGCTAGCGGTGCCTCGCTCAGGTTCGGAGCTTACGCGCTTCACCAAGTGTGGCCGGGTCGCATAGAGAGGCTTCCCTCCCTTGTAGAGGCCACGGACACTTTCCAAGGGTGGGACGGACAGTTTCTTCCGGAGGATGCCTTAAGGCAGGGTAGCAACTGCCTGTCGGAGAACCTCCTTAGCACTCATGACTGTTTTGCTGTGAGGTGAGTGCTCATTGCAATCTGCTTAACTTCACGAAGCGAGTGCGACTTCCACCATTTGCTGCAATTCGCCTTTCTGGTACAGTTCTATCAGGATGTCTGAACCACCAACGAATTGACCGTTGATATACACTTGGGGAATTGTTGGCCAGTTGGAATACTCTTTAATTCCTTGGCGCAGTTCGTAGTCATCCAAAATATTAACTGTCTCGAAGGGAACTCCCAAGGTATTCAGTATTTGCACGACATTGTTAGAGAAACCACACATCGGCATTAACTTGGTTCCCTTGAGGAAAACCAAGATTTTGTTTTGTTGTAGCAAGTTATCAATTCGCTCTTTAAGTTCTGGCGTCATTGTCTTTTTGTTTCCTATCTTACTTTTGGTCTCATGACTGGTATTGCCTTGTGTCCTTTGTCTTGACTCAAGACTTAGGACTGAGGACTATTTTGCCAAGCTTCGGGAGTATACGTTTTTAGTGCCAAGGCATGGATCGCTTCACTAGACATGGCTGACTTCAGCGCACCATAGACTAACTGGTGCTGCTGCACAAGTCCCTTACCTGCAAACTGCGATGAAACTACTGTCACTTGATAATGGTCACCACCTCCAGTCAAGTCTTGCACTTGAACTAGGGCATCTGCCAGTTCTGCCTTTATCATTTCCTGTACTTGTTGCGGACTAATCATCGCAATTCCTGATCATTTCAAACCCTAATAGGGATTGTAACGCCTCGTATCTGGGCAATTCAAAATTTAAAATCCCCTGCCGGAACCTGCTTTGCGTCTACACAATTCAAAATTCCACAACAATTGTGTTAGCAAGCATTTTTCCTGTTGACAGTAGGCAAATTAAATGTGTGACAGTTGACTACATCTATTTCAAACCCTAATAGGGATTCAAACATCAAGAGTCCCCACCATTGATTATAATCCCATCCTAGCATTGGGCTGAAGGGGGGGCGGTGGGGAGGTGAGGAGAGAGGTAATTTGATTATTTCTTCCGGGAGGAGGGAGAGGAAGAGGGAGCGGGAGAGGAGGACGGAGAGGAAGAGGGAGCGGGAGAGGAGGACGGAGAGGAAGAGGGAGAGGAAGAAGCACTGCCACCCCCTCTAGGAAACGGAGCATCAACAAAGCCCAACTCCAACAACTGCTGATAAGCTTTTTTACCTAAATCCCGTGTTGGGTTTTGGCTCTTAACGATTTGAATGAGCAACGGTACAGCTAATTCCGGCTTATTTTGCGCTCTATGTACCAATGCTAGCTGGTAGGTGGCTTCATCCCGCATTTGGGCAGTTTCTAGCGCCTTTTTCCGTTGAGCATCAGCAACTCTGGTGTCAATTCCAGAAAAGCTAGAATTCAAGTCTTGATAAAAATTAGAAAGCTGATTAAAAACAAGCCGTGCTTCTTGGAGTTTCTTTGCTGCTACATCGTAGTTTTGGGAAGAAACTGCATTACTTGCGTCTGTCATAAGACGCTTTCCTCCCTCAAGGCTCAAAAGGCTGTTATTTTGTGCTGTGGGACGAAGGTTATTTGGATCGTTGGGATCAATAGGTTGTGGTTGACTAGAGCCACTTGGTAGCTGTACCTGAGCATTAACGGGTGATAAGAAGCTGAGGGCTGCTATCACTGCTAAGGAAGTGAAGCGAATTATAGGAACGGTTCCAGACAAGTTCATGAGGTCATTTAGAGAGATAACTAAAAAAGCAGTTATGAAACTTCGGGTATCTTAACTCTGTTTTGAACTTTGACAAAACAAAGCCACATATTAAGTTTCCCTGATTTAGACTCAAAATGAATGAAACTAGGTTCCCCTAGCCCGTGCATATTAGCTAATCCGCCGCTATCAATGAAGGTACAAATTGCTCTGATTTTTCAACTACATGTGTATCACAAATCAGTCTGGGGATAGTTTGACAACGAAGTGGTGAAGAGTTCGTTTTTAGAAAGCGATAGAAAATCTTTTAAAATTGCCAACCGTTTGATAGGACTAAAAGAGGTTTTAGTTGCCGAGCCTAAGATTGTCGTGCAAGAAATGCATTATAAACCCAGTAATCTGCTCTATATCCAGCAATGGTATCTCAACCATAACGGTGGCAACTAAGCGGTCATTTGCAGTGATTTGGTTACAAAAAGGTGAATGCATCTCGTAGCGGCGCTAGCAGCGCAACAGTTACGCAAAGCCGTAGCAGATCCTTAGGAAAAACTGGGGGACGAAATGATTCAAAACAACCAATTCCTGATAATGACAGACAGAGGATAAAAAGCCTACTCCCAATAGCTGACTCTAGCCTAATCCAAGAAATTTAGGTCACTGTTACCATTGCCCACAAGTTTTTAGGGGATTTACAAATTTCATTCATTGCCCCTAACAATCAGGAGGTGTTTTTACAAAGCTGCACCTTAGGTCGCTGTACTAAGAACGCAAACAATTTATTCCGATTCATGCTCGCTACAAATAATTCTCCCTTGCCCTTGCCGTTGTTCGCCTGCACGAGGTGTCTCCTAAAGTGCAAACTTTAAGTCAAATGGTATAATGACTAACTATTAGCAATTTCTGCAAATGCGTGAGTAGTAACTTCTGATTCCTGATGGCTTAATTTTTTGAGAGCTATTGCCAAATCACCAGTGAGACGTTTGGCATTTTGTTTCAAGGTGCCTCTAGCGTAATCTACAACTTGTATTGGGGAACCAATCTGAATACTCACATCCGTACCCCATGTAGGTAACGGTTGGCTGTAATTGATGCTGATAGGTATAATTTTTATACCTAATCCTGGATGACTAGACTCAGTACTCAAAGCCAGACGAGCAATTCCTGGCTTTAAAGGGTGAAGTTTACCATCACGAAAAATGCCACCCTCTGGGTAAATAACCAACATTTCTCCATTTTTAAGTAATTCTACACTATGACGCAGAGTGGTAATTGAGGGCTGTTGAGGATCTACAGAAAACCCCCCTAAGCGTCGGACAAACCAGCCTTGCAACCCTTGGCACTCGGTGATCGTAACCATGAATCGCAAGTCTCGTCCAGTCACGCAGCGACCAGCTGCGTACGGTAAGAGCAACGAATCCCAACGCGCCCGATGGGTGGGAGCAAGGATAACAGGACCAGTTTTGGGGAGGTTTTCTTGTCCACTGACTTTAATCCGCCCAAAGAAAAACGGTAGAACAAAGTGACCCCCCAAGAAATACGCTAAATGACCTAACCAAGGAGAAATCTCAGAGGTAGTAATATGAGCCACCTTAGCATTTTCTGGCGTAGTAGCAGGATTGTCACAGGAAGTATCAAAGGAAGAGTTAAACTCAATCATGACGGTGGCTGGTGGCTGTTGGGTTGAATACATTCAAAACTCTGTTAAATACACCGTAGATTTTCTTCCTTGACTTTTGTAGCACCAACTGGACAGTTTTATCTCTGTCCGTTAGTTAGAAATATGTCGCCGATGAGTAAACCAAGCTTGTAATTGCTGACGACAGGCAGACTCTAAAATCCCACCGATGACACGCAGGCGGTGATTGGAAGCAGCACTATCGGGGATATTGGCGACAGTACGAATTGCACCAGTTTTGGCATCGTCTACCCCGTAAACTAAAAGTCCTATACGCGCTTGTACAATAGCACCTGCACACATTGGGCACGGTTCCAGAGTAACGTAAAGGGTGCATTGGTTCAGACGCCAAGTTTTTAACCTTTGAGCCGCTGCTCTGATAGCAATAATTTCCGCGTGAGCTGTAGGGTCATTGTCACGTTGTTTCCTGTTTTCACCTTCTGCAATCAAACTTCCGGACGAATCAACAATAACAGCGCCTACGGGTACTTCATCCGCATCACCCGCAATTTGTGCTAAGTCTAAGGCGCGACTCATCCATTGCCGATGTATAAGATATTCTGAGTACTCAAGTAGCATTTTCTTAGTCCTAAAAAGAGGACAAGGGGAGGTGGGGAAAAAGTCAAAAGAATTTTTGAGTGTTGACTCTTGACTTTTGACTTTATTTGTGTATCTTCTAAACAGCAGATTGGGTGAGAAGAGGATCTAACTGACCTTGCGTATCTAGTTCATAAAGGTCATCACATCCGCCGATGTGCTGATTGTTAATAAAAATCTGCGGTACTGTGCGGCGTCCATTGGCACGTTCTGCCATCTTCGCTCTAGCTGCTTCGTCACCATCGATTTTGTATTCGGTGAATTTCACGCCTTTCCACCACAGCAGAATCTTGGCACGGATGCAATATGGGCAGGTTTGCCAGGTGTAGATTTCAACATTGGCTTTTACTTGCTGTAGATCACGTCCTAATAGGGAGTTGAGAAAGTTCAACATGATGTTAGTAATGTTATTTTATGAATCGTTTTCCTCTGTCTCTAGCCTAATTCAAGCTTGTTGTAGGATGGGCGACACGAGCGATCCTTTTTTAGATGCCGCTCAGGCACAATGTACTCGTGTCTGACTTCTGCCTGTGGTGCAGTTCATTATTTGACTCAAGATTCTAAGAATGTTGTACAAATTTTGTGTGAAATTCTTTGGAAAATAGAGGAATATCACCAAAGTTGAAGTAATTAACTGGTATAGAATATTAATAGTGCCTTAAACAACATATTCATAAAATTTATATTGCTTGTGCCATGTCAGTCTGGCTGAAACTTAAAGAGTTGGCGTACAAAATTGGTCAAACTATTTATCAACTTAAGAATGGATTGCTATCAAATTATCTCAATCAACAACTAAACGTCCGTCTATAGCCATGTATGCAGGTCGCTTGTCTTGCTGTCTCAAACTTGTGAGACTTGCGTAAGTCCTGCCAGTTTGACACCACATTTTTACTGGTGAGTTACTTCTGCTAGCCTGCAGTAGCCATGCCCTTGATGTAGCTTGTGAAAGCACTTGGAGGGCGTACATCCCCACGCCTGTAGCGGGGTTATCGAACCTCATGGTTGCGTAAGTCCTCATAAGAATAGACAAGATGCAAAATAAAGAAAGGAAACTCTTTCGTACTCAAGCACTAGAACGCCTGTCCTCACCGGAGCAACTTGACCGACTGATGCAGGTAACGAGCCCCCAAGCCTGGGTACCCTTAGTTTCTATGGGCTTTTTGATAGCTGTGGCTGGTGTTTGGAGCGTAGTTGGGCGAATTCCACTCACCGTTACAGGTTCTGGTGTGTTGATCCGACCTCGTCATGTGGTGCAATTTCAAGCACGCAGTGCTGGTCAATTGTTAACCCTGAATATTAAGGCAGGAGATGTCGTTAGGCAAGGTCAAGTACTAGCTACAATTGACCAATCTAATATTAAACAACAACTACAACAAGAAAAAGCAAAATTGGTTCAACTGCAACAGCAGAACCAAAACACTGATAGGCTACAAAAGCAGCAAATAGCGCTGCAACTAAGAACGCTCGAACAGCAGCAAAAAGACTTTGAAGAAACCCTACGTCGAGAGTCAGTCGCACCAATTCTGCATAATGAAACGCTTGAAGCATTAGAGCAAAAACGACAAAGCTTTGAGCAAAGCTTGTCAAGAGAACAAGTTGCGCCAGTTTTGTACAAAAAAACTCTCACTGCATTAGCAGAAAAACGCAAAAGTCTTCAGGAGCGTTCATCACAAATCAGGTCATTGCTGCAAACTTTGCAACAACGAGTTGAAACTCGTCGTAGTTTGTTTGAACAAAAGATTATTAGCCAGGATGCGCTGCTGCAATCTCAGCAGGAATTATTAAACGCTCAGGCGCAAGTGTTAGATATTGAGGCACAGCTTAAAGACCTTGAAGTTCAAAAAACGAGTAGCGATCGCGAATATTTACAAAACCTCAACAAAGTTGACGATATCAAAAACAATATTCAAGAAATTAAAGTTCAAAGAACTAATGCAGAGCGGGATTATCTACAAAATCTTAATAAACTTGACGAAATCAAAACCAAAATTAAAGATATCGAAGCCCAAAAAACTAAACTGCTTCAACAAGATTTAGAAAAGTCAATTAATAAATTAAATCAAATTCAGGAAGTGAAAAGCAAGATTGCGCAGTTAAGACTGCAACTGACTCAATCAAGCCAAATTACCAGCAAATTTGATGGTCGCATCTTGGAAGTTGGCGTTCTCCCTGGTCAAGTTATCAGCGTTGGCACCCGTATTGGGACTATTGAAGCTGAATATTCTAATGCTAAACTCCAAAGTCTTGTTTACTTTGCTGATAAGGATGGTAAGCAAATAAAACCTGGTATGACTGTACAGGTGACACCCAGCGTTGTCAAGCGCGATCGCTTTGGTGGAATTGTTGGAGTCGTCACCAACGTTTCTCCCTTTCCTGTGACAACTGGTGATATTACAGCGCAAGTCGGTAACGAAGACTTAGCCAAGAGCCTTGCTAATAGTAGCGCAGCTCGCGTGCAAGTCGAGGTACAACTGCAAAAAGACCCAAACACTGTCAGTGGATACAAATGGTCTTCTTCAAATGGACCAGCACTCAACCTATCATCTGGTACGACGACGCAAGTCCGGGTCAAAGTTGGAGAAGTGGCACCTATTTCTTACATTCTTCCAATATTTCGCTCTTGGACTGGTATTTATTAATTTGGTGGTTAATGCTATTGCACATATTAAGGCATTTCCAAGAAATAAATTATCCATCTTGTGGGGTGGGTATCCCTCTCTACCCGCCCTCGATATGAACGGGCGTTAGCGCAGCGGCACGCAGTGCGACGCCCGTTCCACAAGAGATTTTTGGATACTTTTTTATTTGGAAGTCCCTAAGAATTCATAAGACCTCGTGGGAAGTGTGGAAACGAGCGCGTCTATGCCTGCGGCACGCTGCGCGAACAGACCTTCCTAGGAAACACGACTCAAGCGACTTTAGTCGCCTTGTTCCATTACCGCCTTGGGGTTACTTGAATCGGTGTACTTTTGTAATGTACTTTCAAGCTTGACAGTTACCATCTCAACTCGTTCACCCCAACGGGAGAGCCAGTTCCCTGCTGTCGGGAAACCCTCCTTCAGGACTGGACTCACCTGTACGCATAACGGGTTTTTTATTGCTCCGTAGAGTCTCCCTTTCGGGGTAAAGTTAGCCCGAGACTTTGTTATTAGTCGGTACTGTATCGAGGACACTGACTTAACCCAATAAATCTGTTTAATCCTTGATTTCTAGAGCTACAGACTGGCGCGCGTATCTGTAGGTAGGAACTTGAACACTTGCCAATAACGTAGTACACGAGGTACGCGCGTCGGGTCAACTACTGTCCTTGGACTTAGGCTAGAAGCCCAGTGTCTTTAGACCTGGGTTGTTGACACAGTCACTCTAGTAATATCAACTAGTAGCAAGACAAATGGAATTAACGCTCTTAAGCGCTGAGCAGCTAGCAAGTCTTACAGGGTAATTAAGACTTGCTAGCTGCACGAAAAATTATAGTAGATTAATGGTATAAATGCTTTCCCTGTTCTTTGATACTTATCCAAGCATTTTTGGGCATTGGAACGCTCGGAGTACTAGAGATAGTACAAAATCTTGTCAAAGCCAATTCAGGTCTCATTAAAATAAATCAGCTTTGGACAACTTAATCGAGCGGTTAACTGATAGCTGTAGCTTTAGAAACTACACCATTATACGAATGGGTTTATAACGGTAGTAGACCAGTAACAGTATTAACAACGGGACCAACAACTGGTACATTCGATGCTGTATCAACTACTGTGTTAACGACGCCACCGACAATTGGTACATCTAAACCACCAGACACGGTTGTCAATTCTGCATCATCCAATTCTCCTTCCCATTCCTTTGTTTCTAGAGTAGCTTTGGTTACGGCTTCATTCTTAATCATTTTGTTTCTCTCTTTTTGTTCAGTGATTACACTTACTGTTATAAAACTTAACCATACCTTTGTATATATGTCTAAAGACATATGTGTTTATTATTGCAAGTAACAACAATAATATTACTTATAAAAATTTCTTATAATTTATTTTACCAATCCTTACTCTCTGGTAATTACCTTGTATAAAGGGTTTTGAGATACTCCCGTATTTGTATTTTACAGAGGATAAAATTGATGGGAGAAGTAAGATACCAAAAGTGCTTTAAGTATTTCCTGATTTTTTGAAAATTTTGATTTCTTTTTTAGTAGTTTTTTTTACTCTACCTCTTTAGACATATATCTATAGTATGGTATATTTATTTATCTAATACTTATATAAAAATCTCCTTGCAAGCATACAAGGAGAAGAATCAAAGTCTTTTATATCTGTATGGAAAATTTTACTAGTAGCGCTACTGTATTAACTGTACAAGCATCCTCAACAATAGCGTCTCGTCTTTGTTCGAGAGTGGGGGAGCTAGCAAGTATTTTTCGGGTGGGCAATGCTCACCAAAAGCCAGATATAACCTAGATATAGTGGGCATTGCCCACCCTACGTGTATTTCAAAAATCTGCGGAGGAATCCTATACTAGCAAGACAAATGGAATAAACCCTAAAAAGCGATGAGCAGGTAGCAAGTCTTACAGGGTAATTAAGACTTGCTACCTGCACAAAAAATTATTGTTGACAAAAGGTATAAATGCTTACCCTATATTTCATACTTACCCAAGTAGTTTGGAGTATTGGAACGCTCGAAGTACTAGAGGTGGTACAAAATTTACCAAAGCAAATCGAGGTTGTGCGTTCAATTAAGGTCTAATTGAATATCGATTAGCCGCCAAATGCCTTCTCCGCTGCGGCGGCGATACCGTTACCGTAATCTGTAAAGTATTTACCAAGACCCTCTCCTAGATTCTCGAAATATTCTACAACATAGCCTTTGCCGCCAGACACAGCTGTTAAATCTGCATCATCCAGTTCTCCTTCCCATTCCTTCGCTTCCAGAGTAGCTTCGGTTACGCCTTCATTCTTAACCATTTTGTCTCTCTCTTTTGGTTGAGTGATTACACTTAACTTTGTAAAAGATTTCCGTATCTTTAGATATCTATCTTTAGATGTATGTATTATTTTTTTCAAAGAAACTTTAAAATTGTACCTATAAAAATTTATTATAGACAGTTTTATCAATCCTCACTCTCTGGTAACTATGTTGTAGAAAGGGTTTTGAGATACTCACGTATCTTTGTTTTAGAGAGCCTTAAATCAATGGGAAAAATAAAATACCAAAAATGCTTTAAGTATTTCCTGATTTTTTGAAATTTTTAATTCTTTTGTGGTATTTTTTTTTACTATATATCATTATACATATATCTATAGTATGGTATATTTGTTTATCTGATACTTAAAAATTTTCTTGTACAGTGAAGAATCAGGCGTCAGCACCACCAAAAGCCTTCTTGAGCAGATGCCTCTAAAGAACTATGCCAGCTTTGTGAATCTCGAAAACTACACATTTGAGATTCTTTCTCATCAAAATATTTACAAGAGATAACCCGTAGCTTAGGTTTGTGCGATCGCTGTTCTGAATCAATTTACCTGAAATAGTTCAAGCTATGCCTGTTACGACACCCAGTAGTATTCAATGTTGGGCTGCTGGTTAATTTTGTTTCTTGCCAGCTTTCCAGCCGTAAAATCGACAGGCTTGTGTATTTTGTTGCAAGAAGCAAGAATTCAGAAAGGTTTTTGCATTCCCAATACCAGTGGTGCTCCTCGCAATCTTTGACTTCTTAAGGTAGATTTAATGTTTTTCAAGGTTAAGCCACTTGCTTTTATTAGGAGTATTCTACAGCCACGACAAACTCCTCGCGTCCGTACCCCCACGCTGCTGCAAATCGAAGCAACCGAATGTGGTGCTGCAGCCCTAGGAATCGTTCTAGGCTATTACTCGCGTATTGTCCCTTTGGCAGAATTGCGGCGTGAGTGTGGCGTCTCGCGAGATGGAAGTAACGCCTTTAATATAGTTAAAGCAGCTCGGAACTATGGCTTAAACGCCAAAGGTTTGAAAAAGTCCCTAGAAAACCTCAACACCCTTGCTCCTCCCTACATTGTCTTTTGGAATTTCAACCACTTTCTGGTGGTGGAAGGTTTTGGAGAAAACCGCGTCTACCTCAACGATCCCGCCACAGGACGGCGGACAGTTTCCCTCCAAGAGTTTGACCGTGCTTACACCGGTGTCACCTTGGTCATGGAGCCAGGACCAGACTTTCAAAGGGGTGGCAAAAAAAGTAACATTGTCTCGGCATTAGCTCTGCGCTTGCAAAACTCGCGCAGTACTATTCTGTACTGTCTCGTGGCGGGGCTTTTACTGACAGTTCCTCGATTGGCGGTGCCAGGTTTTACTCAGGTGTTTGTCGATGAAATTCTCGTCTCTGAGCGCTCTGACTGGATACGACCACTGGTGTTAGGAATGGTTCTTACCGCCGTGGCGAGGAGCTTTCTGGCGTGGTTGCGGCTTACCTACCTGCGGAAGCTAATGGTTAAGTTGTCGGTGACGATGTCGGGACAGTTTCTCTGGCATATTCTCCGCTTGCCAGTCGGGTTTTATGCTCAACGTTTCGCAGGTGAAATCAGCAGTCGGGTGCAACTTAACGACAAAGTTGCGGATGTCCTTTCAGGTCGGCTTGCCACCACGGTCATCGACGCGGTGATGATGGTGTTTTACTTTCTCATTATGCTCCAGTACGACCCTGTACTGACAAGCGTAGCTGTTGGTTTTGCCGCTATCAACTTTTTCGCCCTCCAGTGGTTATCGCGGACTCGTGTGGATGCCAATATGAAGCTGGCACAAGAATACGGTAAGGTCAATGGAGTGGCGATCGCTGGCATCCAAACTATAGAAACAATCAAAGCTTCCGGGCTTGAGTCTGACTCATTTGCAAAATTCGCGGGCTATTATGCCAAAGCACTCAACGCCCAGCAGGAATTGGCTTTACAAACTCAAATTCTGACAATAATACCCACGCTTTTAACAGCACTAACCACCGCTTCTATCTTAGTTGTCGGCGGCTTTCGGGTCATGAATGGCAGCCTCAGTATTGGGATGCTGGTTGCCTACCAAAGTTTAACAGGCAGTTTCCTAGAGCCTGTCAACAGTCTAGTTAATTTCGGCAGTTTGTTGCAAGATTTAGAGGCTGACTTAAACCGCCTCGATGACGTACTGCAAAACACTGTCGATGCAGAAGCGTTACGGGGAGCAGGAGAGAGGGAGAGAGGGAAAGAGGGAGAGAAGGAGAGAGGGAGAGAAGGAGAGAAGGAGAGAAAAAGAGAGGGAGAGAGGGAGAATTATCAATTATCTTTTCGGTTGCAGGGTTACGTTGAGTTGCGGAATATAACTTTTGGCTATAGCCGTGTGGACAAGCCTTTGATTGAGAACTTTAGCTTAATTTTGGAACCGGGACAACGAGTGGCGATCGTAGGCGGAAGCGGTTCTGGTAAGTCTACAATAGCTAAACTTGTTTGCGGTCTTTACGAACCTTGGCAAGGAGAAATTTACTTTGATGGCGTACCTAGAACCCAGATTCCTCGCTCTGTTTTGGCGAATTCTTTGGCAATGGTAGAACAGGATATTTTTCTATTTGCTGGGACAGTTCGGGAAAATCTTACCCTATGGGATTCGACAGTATCACAAACCGATTTGGTGCGGGCTTGCTCTGATGCAGTCATTCACGATTTGATTGAATCTATGCCTGGGGGATATGATGCCAAACTGATTGAAGGGGGAATGAACATCAGTGGCGGACAGCGCCAGCGCTTAGAAATTGCTCGCGCAATGGTTCGGAATCCGGCGGTATTGGTAATGGATGAGGCAACTTCTGCGCTGGATGCTCAAACAGAATTGATGATTGATAGGAATTTGCGGCGGCGCGGTTGTTCTTGTATTGTCATCGCTCACCGACTCAGCACGATTCGAGATTGTGATGAAATTATTGTATTGGAGCAGGGGAAAGTCGTGCAGCGGGGTACGCATGAGGAGTTATGGCACTCAGGGGGGAAATATGTTAACTTGCTCCGCACTGAAGGATGATTAGATTGCTGCGCTCTCGAAGGATGATTACAAGTAGGTTCGGTTTAGATTGTTTGTAGGGGCTTTCGTCTAGCCCTAACGTGTCAACTTAACGTTTAACCATTAATTCCACGTTGGTTTTACCCCACCCCCGTAAAGCTACGCTATGGCTAACGCCACGCTTCGCTATCACGTCCCCTCCCCTTAATAAGGGGAGGGGAGGTTTTGGCGCAAGACAAAACCGGGGTGGGGTGAAGCAACAATTATGGACAGGTACAATAAGGCATAATATAACGTAATGTATTACGATATTGACTTAGAAATTATGTCTAACAACCCTTATTACAACCTTAGTGTTGACGAACAAAATATCATCATCAAGATTGATAAAAAAGCAATTGATTATCAGCAACTGACACAACTACTAAACCATCTTGAACTCAAGTCAATCAGTCAGCGAAGTCAATTAACAGAAGAGGTTGCGGCTGAATTAGCGAATGAAATCGACTCTACTGTTTGGTCTAAAGTTAAATCTAAACTTTCTCAGTAGTAAATTGTGATTGGACAAAAAGCACCGATTATAGTTGATACTAACATTCTGTTCTCAGCATTACTTAGAGATAAATCTCGTTTTAGCGAGTTACTACTCGACTCAAATTATCGCTTTTTTATCTGCGAGCAGGTGCTGGTAGAATTATTTAAACGCAAGGAGAAAATACTGAAAACGAGTCAGTTAACAGAAGAAGAAATTGTTACGATTTACCAGATATTGCTCAAACGCATTAATCTCTACAAAGAAGACTTGATTGCAATAGAGAATTTAGCAACAGCCTACGAGTTGTGTCGGGATATTGACGAAACCGATACTCCTCATGTCGCTTTGACTATAGAATTGGGTGGCTTGCTTTGGACAGGAGATAAAAAACTTAAAGAGGGGTTGCAAAGGAAGGGTTTTATGCAGTTATTCAAGCTGAATAATTAGTAAGAGCGCTGCTTTTGTCAAAGTTTGATAGAAAATCTGATCAATGCACGCTAGCAAAGTCAATATTCAAACCTTGAAAACTGCTCCAAGATAGCTTTCATCCGCCCACTAGCTGTACCGAAGCCTTGCTCAGTAGCTTCTTGAGCATAGCAATAAGAACCGAACTATCAAAAACAATCCCTGTCATTTTGTTTCAAAGGCACGATTCATTTTATCGTCTTCGGCGGTAGCTTCTTGCTTACGCCATCTGGTGAAAATCATCAACAGTATTATCATGTGTCAAATATCATGTGTCAAATATTGATTCAAAGAGCGATCGCGCCTGCGCCAACGCTTGATGCTGTGTAATAAGCTTGATATCGCCATTCTCTTCACGAATGGTCACAATATCGCCTTCCGCCATATTCAGCTTTTTACAGATAACAGAAGGTATTTGTACTGTTTGCGCTTTTTTGTATCTCTGCACGATAGTCCATATCCCTACGATATGTCCTATGAGGAAGTCAAAGCCATTTTTAAATCTAAGTTAAATCAAAGTGAGTCGTAAAGCTGTACTTCGGTGGCAAAACATTAGATGGAATGTGCTATCAGGTTCAGCGACTTTTAGCAACAGTATAAACCAAAACCAGCCAGCAAGTCTTACTGGGGAGGTAAGCTGCTAGCTGGTCAACCCGTTTGGGAAATTCCAAAATCAAAAGCATACCCTTGAGCGATCGCCAAGGGTTAAAATTCAAAAAAAGACTTTTGCTTTTGACTTTTGACTTTGAGCGTAAGCGCAAAGCGGAGGCTGCAGCCAACGCGCAGCTTGCGCCCCTGGCGCTCAACGAGTGTCAGGTATCGATACGCCCCTGCTCGGTGTGTTTTTGATGCACGTTATGGTGTTACAGAATCTACCCCCAAATAAGTATTATTCTCTAAAGTTGGAGGCAAATTATTTTCTTCCCCATCTAGTGCCAGCGCACCTCGCATAGAACCGTTGTAATATATGCCGTAGAGAAAATTCCCCAATTGCAAACTCAGATATTTTTGCTGCATTTGCGGATTCAATTTCTGAAAACGGGCAGCTGCTTCAACTGGCAATTTCAATGGTTTGTAATCAGGATGAGATATCGAAAAATCCGCTCCAATTTCAACTTTATGAGCAATATCTTCTAGAACGGACACTAATCGCTCACTAACTCCAGCCTGAATCAAAGTTTGAGTAGAATCAAGATGCATAATTCTTGGCAACAATTTTAGTACAGAAATATTTCTTAGCAGCTAATATCAGGTTCACTTAATTACTTGTAGTTAAAATAACCTCACCCCCATCCCCTCTCCTTACCAAGGAGAGGGGTGCCCGAAGGGCGGGGTGAGGTGAGACCAGTGCTGCAGGAGGGTCTCCCGACCTAGGCATCTGGCGTTAGCGCAGCGTGCGCTTTGCGCATACCCGGAGGGTGAAACGAGAATTATAAGTCATTATCAGAACTTGATATAACCCACTATGTTTAAGTTAATTCAACAGCAGTACCAAAAATCGTTGACATTGACTGTTGTGGATTGCACAATAACGTCTTCGCAACCTGCATCATCGCAATACCCGTATTGTTAAAAGATTTTTCATGCTGAATTGTTGCCTGAATTTGTTGAATCAAAGCAAAACCCACAAATTGCACGACTCGCTCCCAGAAATCGGGGCGATGTTCTAAAATTTCGGGAAATGTCTTCTCATAAGCACTAGCTAATGCAACAATTGAAGGCTGAACCTGTTCCAAAGGCGTTATCGCCAAGCCTAAAGATTCTTCAAGACTCAAAGACTTGCTGATAACTAAGCTACCCAGCCAGAGAAGCACATAGCTACCAATGAGAGTTCCTAAATCCATTGCCGGGTCTCCCCAAGCAGAACGTTCCCAATCAATCAGCCGTATAATATTCGTATCGTATTGCTGCCAATTGCTGTACAAAAGAATATTATTCAGTTTCAGGTCATTGTGAGTCAGACAACTTGGAGTAAAAGTACTACCCAATTGGGCGATCGCTTGTCCCAAAATATCATACCGCTGGTAGAGGGCAAAAAACCTCAACCCGTCATCTGGCACTGAACCAAAAATCTCCGGCTCAACCCTTTCCAACTTCCCGATCAAATTTTTTACAAAATCATAGGCAGAATATGAAGAATTTTTCTGGAAAAAATCTTCATATTCCAGGCGGTTAAAAGTATCACGATGAATAGTTGCAAGAATTGTACCAATTGCCGTTGCGATTTCAGTGTTGAAGCTATTTTCCTTTTGGTAAAAATCACTTAAATCGCGATAGTCATCTCTGTATGTCTGGACAATAATGCAACTCTCTTTATCAAAATGCAGTACCTCTGGCAAAAATAAGCGTAGGTGATTGAGTTCTGGAAATCGGTGTAAAAATTCTTTGAACTGCCACTCACCCAAAAACTCACCCGCTGCTTTCCCTTGTTTATGCGGCTCTTGCTTAACCAAAAGCTTACGACTGTCAGGAAAAGTTACTAATAAGTTAAAGTTTTTAGCTACAACAGGCTCTACCTTACTCAGTGCTTGTTCGGAATTATTACATAAGCCATGCTCAACTAAATACTCGAAAACATTATGAGAGTTTAACAGGAATGGCATAAGTACGCTTAAATAACACTACCCAGGCAAAATAGCAAACTGTATACTGAAATTAAAAATAACATAACTTTATGGGAATTAGGAATTTGCGGCGACGCGATCGCTCTTGTATTGTGATAGCGCACAGACTCAGCACGATTCGCGATTGTGATGAAATTATTGTATTGGAGCAGGGGAAAGTGGTGCAGCGGGGCATTCATGAGGAGTTATGGCACTCAGGGGGGAAATATGTTAACTTGCTCCGCACTGAAGCATGATTAGAAAGATTTACTGACAATTGTCTCCGCAAGTAACTTGATACATATTTTTTGATACATGATATCTGCCTTGAGATAGAAGAGTTTTAATGTATAAACCATAACAATAAGTAATGTAAATACTAGACATTACTATAGGAAGCGAACGAACATGAATCCTTCACAAGAGCAACCCAGCAACCAGGTGTTTACAGACGGTGAACTCTCAGAAGAAGATTTGAAACAGATAGCAGGTGGATTGTTAAAGATAAGTGCGGATCTCTCCGTCTAAGGGATTTGTAACCATTTAGGGGGGAGATCTGTGCTAAGGACAGCCCTGCGGACGTGATAGGGGCGATTTACTTGACTCAAAGTCGTTCTGCGCGATCGCCGCAGGCGGGCACTCGGTGCCATCGCGCTTTCTATCGACTTTTACGTTAAAGCGTTGGAGCGCCGGAAGCTATTACGGCTTGCGTCCATAAAGAGCGCACTTATGTTCTAAGTAAATTGGCTAAGACTTAGGCAGAAGAAATCCCCCAACCCCCTTTAAAAAGGGGGTTTTTAACATTCCCCCCTTATTAAACCAAGCCTCGTTTTGTTGCCCTTTCCATGATTTTTCGTAAAGCGCATGTCCGCAGAACTTATGTAAACCTAATCCCCAATCCATAATCCCCAGTCCCCTTCACCACTATCTACACATGAGTACTATAGTCATCACAAGTTACGGTACATTAGGAGACTACTTGCCTTACATTGCACTTGGAAAAGTCCTAAAAACTAGAGGGCATCAAGTACGTATGGTGGTAAATGAGGCAATATATCCCTATGTTTTAAAAGCTGGACTGGAAGCACTTCCTCTCGGTCGTCCAAATATAGGTCCTCAAGAAGTGCAACGTTATGCACAAAAATGGAACCACTTGCCTATGTTGAGGGCGGAGTCGCCAGAAGAAATGAAAAAATCTGTAAATGTGGGGTTCCAGCATAACATGAAAGATAGCCTGTACTGTCTGCTAAAGGCATGTCAAGGTGCAGATATGGTAATTTCTTGTCTTTTGCAGGATGCAGTCGCAGCTATGGTAGCAGATATTTATAATATTTGCTGGGTTCGATCTTCTGTTACTCCGTTTCCTCTTTGCTTTTCTATGGCAGAAACTGAAGATCAAACATTTTTTGAGGATAGTTGGCGAAATACCAAAGATTTTAGCCGTTTTATTTTGGCTGCCAGTCCCTATTTTTGCCAGTTATCTCCAGAATATTCTCAACTATATCAAACAGGTTTCTGGTTTTATGAAGATCCAGATTGGAGCGGCTGGCAACCCAGTCAAGAGCTTAGAGAATTTGTTGAGGGGGAACCCAAACCTTTAGTGCTTTCATATAGCAGTGTGCCTGTGGAAAATCCTCAGGAAGTTGTGGAAGTTCACGTCCGCGCTGCGGCTAAATTAGGTCGCCGAATTCTGATTCAACAAGGCTGGGCAGACTTCAATGAAAGCCATTTACCATCAGACATCGAGCGAGATAGCGTCATGTTTGCAAATGGTTTTATAGCACACGATTGGTTGTTTTCCCGTGCAGCCGCCCTGATTACTCATGGCGGAGTCGGGTCAATTGCGCGGTCGTTGCGTAATGGCTGTCCACTGCTGGTGGAACCCTTAGGTCACGATCAATTTTTTAATGCGCTACAGGTGCTGAGATTAGGGGTGGGAGCTGTCATGGACTCACAGAAGCTGACAGTAGATGGAATAGCTAATGTTTTACAGAAAAAAATATTGACACCTGATTATAAAAGACGCGCTGTTGAAGTTGGTGAAAAAATTAAAGCTGAACAGGGTTTAATCACAGCGTGCGACTTAATCGAGAACTGGTTGTGAAGGTAGTAAGGACTAATTGACATAGATATAGGCGATCGCTCCTGTCTTTAGGCATACCTTGAAGCGCAAATTCCCCATACTACTCCCGCGCAAGTCATGTTCAGATGTTATTTGCCCTGCCCCCGCTTTATGCCAGTTGCGTAAGTCCTGTGGAAATAGTGCAGAGTTTTGGCTCAATCTCCAGCAAACATGGGAGTTTTACTGGGTGACGAAAGACGAGGGAGAAAAGCTAAAAAGTATCATACCTTGGCTTCAGCGTTTAGAAGAAAATTTACCTATCTATCGATGATGGTTGCGAAGCGGCGCGGATGGCTGGTTTCGCTGATGATATCGCCGCTATGCCGATGGGAGTACATACACTGGTGAGTGAAGGTGCGACTAATCTCTCCGGATTATGTGGGTGCAATTCGACTAAAATATAGTAAAAATCGGAAATTTCGCTAGAATCAGCGATATTCTCCAAGAGAAATATAATTACATCTGAGGTTTTCTTGAGCGATCGCTCTCGCTGCTCGGTACTCAAATAGCTCTTTCTTCCTTTGTAGTTTAGTCTGAGACCATCAATTCCATTTTCTTCGTATACTTGTTTCCAACCTGTTATCGAACCAAGTGAAACGCCAAGAATTCTCTGGATTTCCTCATATAAGTAACCTTGATAAACCGCGATTTACTGCTAACCCTTTTCTCACTTCACGAGCATTTAGATTTTGAACTATAAATTCCTCTAGTTCAGCGATCGCCTGCTGCAAGTGGTGATTCATCATTGTTCCTCATTATACTTGTCACTTATCTCCGTATTATCTCTTGGTTTTTTTCAAAAATCAAATATGACTCCTATATGTACTTATTGATAATTGTATTTTATTTATCGAAGAAGGCAACAGGTGAGACTAGCCCCAGAGAAAAGATACTATATCATGTTTGTACCGGATGAAGATGCACTAATTGCAATTACTCAAGCGGAATTTAAGGTATTACATTCAATCCATTGGACCATTGAGTGCTACCACAGAGCTATTAAGCATTCTTAGCTTCCCGACAACTTCGGTGAAGTCGGGAATCTTGTTCACCAATGATTTAGGATTGCTATATCAGGGTCACTATGGATAATTGGACGCTCCACGATCGCCACCTGCTTTTGTAATAGAAAAATGGAAATTCTGTATCGTCTCAAAGCAAATGAACCTTTACTACTAGATGACTCAGAAAAGGTGTGGATCGTTAAAACTGGTTCTTTAGCATTATTTACGACAAAAGTCAAGGAAAAAATACTAGAGGGCGGGGCTTTACCCAATCGCCATTATCTGTTCAGCGTAGGCGCTCTCGAGGCGTTGTTTGGTGCAGCAGTCGATAATCAAAAATCGTTGGGTCTAGCGGCTATAGCAATCGAGGCAACAGAATTATCTCAAATTTCAATAACTGATTTAGCAGCACAAGTAGCGGCGGGAGAAGCCAGTGCAATAGCCCTATTAGAAGGTTGGGTAAATCATTTAAATGAGATATTCAAGACGGAACCCACAGCAGCAAATTTTGAGCGCTACTTATCATTAATAAAGTCAGAAAATGCTGCTTTTTTGCCAAGCATTTTGGCTGATTTACATTCTGATTTCTTCGACTGTTTAAAGAAGCTCCAACAGCAGGAAACAGAGACAGCCTTTCGCCAATTTCAACAACGAGAACAACTCAATCGTCAGGTAGTAGACTCTGCGCTTTCTAAGTTAGCTGCTGTGTTGCAACCGCAGCAAGAAACTGCATTTTTTGAGCAAGGAACGCCGCTGCTGGTGGCGGCGGGAGCAGTAGGACGAGCAATGGGGATAACGATTAGTCCGCCAGCGCAGTCAGATAACCTTAGTCGAGTGAAAGATCCAGTAGAGGCTATTGCTCGCTCTTCGCAAATTCGCACGCGTCGCGTAGTCCTAGAGGATGGCTGGTGGCTTCATGAGCATGGTCCCCTGTTGGCTTATAACCAACAAGAAAACCGTCCGGTGGCTTTATTGCCAGCAGGTAGGCGTTATGTTTTATTTGACCCTGCAGCACAAAGTCGCAAAATTGTCAATCAGGCAGTAGCCGCAACGCTAGCACCGCAAGCATACCAGTTTTATCGACCGTTACCCAAAGTTGTCAAAAATGTCATTGCGTTGTTTCAGTTTGGCATCAAGGGCTATCAAAAAGACATTGTTCTCGTGTTAGTAGCTGGGATTGTTGGCTCGGTGTTGGGTATGGTGGTGCCCCAAGCAACAGCGCTTTTGGTAGATAATGCGATTCCAGATAGCGATAAGAGCTTGTTATGGCAAATAGGGCTGTTGCTGTTTGCACTTCTTGTGGGAAAGACAGCGTTTGCCATGTCCCAAGGGATTATTTCACTGCGCGTGGAAAACGCTGCTTCGGGCGCGTTGCAGCCTGCAATTTGGGACCGACTGCTGAGATTAAGTCCAGCATTTTTTCGCTCCTATTCTTCTGGCGACTTGGTAAACCGCACCTTGTCAGTGAACCAGATTCGTCAGAAACTGTCGGGAGGAACGCAACGCACGTTATTGAGCGGACTGTTTGCTCTACTGAACTTGGTGCTGATGTTTGTTTACAGTTGGCAACTCGCTTTAGTGGGGGTGGGTATAGCCCTGCTAACAACTGTTGTCACTACTGTTGCTAGCTTACTGGTCATACGTCAGTTGCGACAGCAGCAAGAACTAGATGGTGAAATTAATGGGCTAACGGTACAACTTATTAACGGCGTAGCCAAGCTGCGGGTGGCGCAGGCAGAAGAACGGGCGTTTGCGGCTTGGGCACAGCAGTACAGCAAGCGTTCCAGGCTCAAGGCTAGTTTCCAACTGATTAGAGACAATGTTTCTGTATTTAACGAGGTACTGTCCTTAGTCACTTCGGCGCTGTTGTTTTGGTTTGCGACTGAGTCTATTGCGATGCAAGAGACAGGGGGGCTGACGGTGGGTACGTTTTTGGCTTTTAATGCTGCATTGGGCATTTTTATTGGGGGGGTGAGCGACCTCAGTAATACTTTGACTGACATTTTGGCAATTGTACCCTTGTGGGAGCGGGCAAAGCCGATTTTGCATGCACAACCGGAGTATGATTCTACCAAAGCAAACCCCGGTTCCTTGATGGGTCGAGTCGCCTTAGACCATGTTACCTTTCGCTATCATGACGATGGGTTGCCAATTCTCAATGATGTTAGTCTCCACGCAGAACCAGGCGAATTTGTCGCGATAGTGGGACCTTCGGGAAGTGGGAAATCAACAATATTAAGGTTGTTGTTGGGGTTTGAGACTCCAGAGTCAGGAACAGTTTACTATGACGGCTTTGACTTGGCACAACTGAATCTTGCCTTAGTGCGAAGGCAGCTGGGGGTGGTGCTGCAAAATGGTCGAATTGGGACTGGCTCAATTTTTGAGAATATCAGCGCTGGAGCATTAGTGTCCCACGAGCAAGCTTTGGAGGCGGCGCAAATGGCAGGTTTCGCTGATGATATCGCGCTTCTTCCGATGGGGATGCACACAGTTATCAGTGAAGGCGGTAGCAATCTTTCTGGGGGACAGCGACAGCGATTGTTGATTGCGAGGGCGCTTGTGAATAAGCCGAAAATAATCTTAATGGATGAGGCAACCAGTTCTTTGGATAACCGCACGCAGGCGATCGTCACTGAAAGTTTAGATCAGTTGAATGCAACTCGCATAGTGATTGCCCACCGCCTCAGCACGATTCGCAATGCTGACCGAATTTATGTGCTTGAAGCTGGGCGTGTGGTACAGGTGGGTAGTTTCGTGGAACTGGTTAACACCCAGGGGTTATTTGCTCAACTAGTTGCCCGACAAATGGAGTAACTTGTTAGTTAAAATCGCTATAGCAATCCTATTTGATTTATAAAAATCGCCCATGCTCAGATTCCCGACAACTTTTGCGAAGTCGGGAATCTTGTTGTTCACAAATCCTGCACGGACTGCTATATCTTCAAAGGTTGGACTAGATATTAATACGGTTTTTGATTTTTCACTACATAAGTTCATTATCTAAAATTAGGCTGTAAGGCCATGTCAAAGCCTTTAGAAAGCAACCAACCATTGTGACTACTTTTGCTGCCCAAACTATTGGAAAATTTATATATTCGTCGAACTCTCTTAATTTTTCTCTAAATCCAAGCCATTGGATAATGACACCCAACAAATATGAAAATAATGCTATCGATATCTCAAGTGACATATTAATCTCTCTCCCTTAGTCAAAATGGTTCTACCTTATAAATAGTTTTTAGTGTTTGGTGTTGCAGCAGTAGTTTAGACACTCCTTTGACGCTAAATTGGTATAAAATTCACAAATTTAGAGTAAGTAAAGCCACAATCAGCAGCGGGGTGCTGCTTACTTTAAAGGCTTTCACTTTTAGGTTAATAAAATCATCTGGCGATAGTAGATACAACGAAATTCAAGTAAATTCAGGTAAAGTTGTCTACAAAATTCCGAGAAAATTTTGGTAGCTTTTAAGTACGTCAACCTTAAAAAACATAAAACAAACCTAACCCCCCAGCCCCCTTCCCTATAAGGAAAGGGGGAGAGCCAAAGCCTCTTCCCTACTAGGGGAGAGGAATGGAAGCGAGGTCTTACATTTAATTAGGTTGACCTACTTAGTTATCAATAGGGAATACAAGCAAAAATCATGCACTTCTGAAAAAGGACTCTACGACTAACGACCACGACCAACCAATCAACAGTTTCTAACCCAAGATGAAACGCCCAAAATTTGGGATGTTAGTACAGGTCGTTGTGACAAAACTTTGATAATTGACGGACTCTACCAGGGGATGAGCATTACTGGTGTTACAGGTTGAACTCAAGCGACTATTGCGACGCTGAAAGCTTTGGAGGCTATAGAAAATTAAGGGTGTGGTGTACTCCCTGATTCATCCGTACATCCTGCCCCTCGACCCCCTACACACTACATTAGAAGCAAAACTTAACATAGTCGCTAGTTGATACTATTTTCCATAGGTATCCGCCCTTTGGTAGACTTGAAAACTGAAACAGGTTTCTGGAACGACGCAAAACCAAGCAATTGAGAGGGCATTTGTGGAAAATACACTTGGGTTAGAAATTATTGAGGTAGTTGAGCAAGCCGCCATTGCATCCGCACGCTGGATGGGAAAAGGTGAAAAAAATACCGCTGACCAAGTGGCTGTGGAAGCCATGCGGGAACGGATGAACAAAATTTATATGCGTGGTCGTATCGTTATTGGCGAAGGCGAACGCGATGACGCTCCCATGTTATACATTGGGGAAGAAGTCGGTATTTGCTCGCGTCCAGATGCCAAAGACTTCTGTAACCCAGATGAATTAGTTGAAATTGACATCGCCGTTGACCCCTGTGAAGGTACCAACTTGGTAGCATACGGACAACCTGGTTCGATGGCTGTCTTGGCAATTTCTCAAAAAGGAGGATTATTTGCTGCTCCTGACTTCTACATGAAGAAGCTAGCAGCACCTCCAGCAGCCAAGGGCAAGGTGGACATCAACAAGTCAGCAACCGAAAACCTCAAGATTCTCTCCGAGAGTTTAAACCGCTCTATTGAAGAACTTGTGGTAGTTGTTATGAAGCGCGAACGCCACAACGAGTTGATTAAAGAAATTCGCGAAGCCGGAGCGAGAGTGCAGCTGATTTCGGATGGTGATGTGGGCGCAGCGGTATCTTGTGGTTTTGCCGGTACGAATATCCATGCCCTCATGGGTATCGGTGCTGCTCCTGAAGGTGTCATTTCCGCAGCTGCAATGCGTGCTTTAGGTGGACACTTCCAAGGGCAACTGATCTACGATCCAGAAGTAGTGAAAACAGGTCTGATTGGGGAAAGTAAACAAGCTAACGTTGATCGCTTGAAGTCCATGAATATCAATGACCCCGATAAGGTCTACGATGCTCATGAACTGGCATCTGGTGAAACTGTTCTGTTCGCAGCTTGCGGTATCACCAGTGGCAACCTGATGCAAGGTGTACGCTTCTTCAAGGGCGGAGCAAGAACTCAAAGCCTGGTTATCTCCAACCAGTCAAAAACAGCTCGTTTTGTGGATACCATTCATATGTTTGATGAGCCTAAAATTGTGCAGCTGCACTAGAAAGTGAGGAGCCAGGAGTGAGGAGTCAGGAATAAAAAGTCAAGAGTGAAAAAGTCAGGAGTGAAAAGTCAGGAGTTATGAGTTTTCTTCCTAACTCTTCACTCTCAACTCAAGGCTTTATTCCTAACTCTAAAGACGGCAGTTGCAACTGTCTTCGGCTCGCCGACGCACTGGCTCCTCTTAACTCCTAATATCCCTAACTCCTAACTTTTTCCAAATACCGATTAGCAATTACCATTTAGCAAATGAATATAGCAGTGGTGGGGTTAAGCCATAAAACAGCCCCAGTAGAAGTCCGGGAAAAGCTGAGTATTCCAGAACCACAAACCGAAGGCGCGATCGCGCACCTGCTTAGTTATCCTCATATTGAAGAAGTCGCAATACTAAGCACTTGTAACCGCCTGGAAATTTACATTGTTGCCCAGGAAACCGAACACGGTATTCGAGAAGTCACTCAATTTCTGTCAGAACACAGTAAGTTACCAGTGACATTTCTCCGGCAAGACCTGTTTGTTTTGCTACATCAAGATGCTGTGATGCATTTGATGCGTGTTGCTGCTGGTTTAGATAGCCTGGTACTGGGAGAAGGTCAAATTCTGGCTCAGGTGAAGAATACTCACAAACTCGGACAGCAATACAACGGTATAAAAACAGTTTTGAATCGATTATTTAAACAAGCCATTACAGCAGGTAAGCGGGTGCGAACTGAAACCAGCATTGGCACTGGTGCAGTCTCCATCAGTTCTGCTGCTGTGGAGTTGGCGCAGATGAAATTGGAAAATTTAGCAGCTTGTCGAGTGGCAATTCTGGGTGCTGGCAAAATGTCGCGGTTGCTAGTACAACACCTGCTGTCTAAAGGCGCTGACCAAATCTGTGTCTTAAATCGCTCGTTGGCGCGGGCGGAGGAATTGGCAAAGCAGTTCCCCGAACAATCCATCAAAATGTGCTTGCTCTCGGAAATGATTTCAGTAATTACCGAAGCTGATTTAGTATTTACAAGTACGTCAGCGACCGAGCCAATTCTGGATCGCGCCAAATTGGAGATGGTTTTGGAACCCAGCCGACGTTTGATGTTAATTGATATTTCCGTACCACGCAACGTCCATGCTGATGTCAACGCACTAGCAAACGTGCAGGCGTTTAATGTGGATGACTTAAAGGCGGTGGTAGCACAAAACCAAGAAAGTCGCCGCAAAATCGCCCAGGAAGCAGAAGCACTTTTAGAACAGGAAGTGGAAGCTTTTGATTTTTGGTGGCGATCGCTTGAAACTGTCACCACAATCAGCTGTTTGCGGAATAAAATCGAAACTATCCGCGAACAAGAACTCGAAAAAGCTTTGTCGAGATTGGGTTCAGAATTTGCCGAAAAACATCAAGAAGTTATCGAAGCCTTGACGCGGGGTATTGTTAACAAAATTTTACATGACCCGATGGTGCAATTGCGAGCTCAGCAAGATGTTGAGGCAAGACGCCACTGTATGCAAACTCTGCAAAAGTTGTTTAACCTGGATGTAGAGGAGCAGTTTAGCTGAGTCTTAATCGTGTTTTGAAGTTGACACCAGATAACGCTCAGATTCCCGACTTCTTAGAGAAGTCGGGAATCTTATATTTCTGTTTTGTTAAAATAAACCAAGTGAAAAAGTAAAATATGCAATGCTTGGGTGTTTGCTAAAGTTTGAGGGAAAGTTGAACTTTTAACTATGCGAAGAAATTCCACAAACAATAAGCGCCCACCTGGTTTAATTGCAATTATCATTTACAAAGCTTTTGTTGCTTTGCTTCTTGGTATTACATCGGTAATTTTACTTTTAGCTCTGAAAAACTATGATAATTTAATTGATTTTTCTGAATCCTATGTTTTAGAAGGCAAGTTAGCAATTATTGAATGGGTTCTAGAAAAGATTATCAATGCCAAAAGGCAAACGTTACAGCTGAGCGGAATAGCAGCTGGAATCTATGCAGTTGTCACAGCAATTGAAGCTGTGGGTTTGTGGTATCAAAAAACCTGGGCGAAATTATTAGTACTGGGGCTAGTTGGAATTAGTATTCCACCAGAAATATTTGAGTTAATTAAAGGAACAACAATACTTAAGTTAGTGGTATTTATAGTAAATGTAGCTGTATTCTGGTACTTGCTGCGCCACTTTATCAAGGATGGTAAAAAATAACAAAAAAGTTTATATATTGGTTGTACTGCTGTTAGGGTTGTGGCTATTTTTTGATTTAGCGAGTCACCTAGCAGTAGAAATACTGTGGTTTGAGGAAGTAGGATATTTACGAGAATTTTGGCTACGGTTGGTGACGCGGCTAGGATTGTGGGCGATCGCCTTCTTCACCTCAGCTGGTTTTTTACTCAGCAATTTTATTGTCGCCTCTCGGCTAAAGCACCTCACTCCCACCCCTTCTGTGCAAGTACAGAGGATTACCCCAGGGCTGAGGTCAGATATTATTTATGAACACCAAGCAGCATCAAAATCAGAACTGAGATTACCCTTGCTTTTGCCAGTGGTGATAGCATTGAGTGCTGTCGTGGGGTTGATACTGATTTACTACAGTCAGCAAGCTTTAGATTTTTGGCATCCGGATATAAAATTGCCAACCACTTCCTTGTCATTACCACCTTGGTTAAAACAGGTGTCGCAGCAAGTGCAAATGCAGCAGATTGGGATTCCAATTGTGCAGTTGGGTTTGCTGCTGGTGTTGAGTGTTGCAATTTTAATTGATCATGAGTTTTGCTTAAGGGCGATCGCCCTCCTGGTTAGTTTGCTTTTCGGTTTCCTGTTGTCGGCATATTGGGATCAAGTTTTACAGTATTTCCATGTCACCAGTTTTAACCAAACAGAGCCACTATTTCACCAAGACATTAGCTTTTATATATTCTCTCTGCCGATTTGGGAACTGTTGGCATTTTGGCTAGTAGGGCTGTTTCTGTTTGGCGTTGCAGCAGTAGCGTTAATTTACCTGCGTTCGGCAAATAGTCTGAGTGAGGGAAGATTTGCAGGGTTTTCTATAGCGCAGCGACTCCACTTAAACGCCTTAAGTAGTTTCTTCATGTTGGCAGTTGCCCTGCATTATTGCCTTGCACGCTATAAACTTTTGTATTCCACCCGTGGCGTCATCTATGGGGCTAGCTACACCGATATTAAGGTGCTGTTGCCAATATATACCGGGTTGAGTCTTTTGGCAGTGGCGATCGCTGTTTACTTGCTACTGCGAATGATTGTTTTGTCAAGAGCAAGGAAAACAAGTTTTAAACCAATTCCCTATCCACCCCAAATAATTTACGCATTAGGATTATATATATTAGTGGCGGCGGTTTCAGGTGAAATTTTACCTTCAGTCGTACAACGCTTGGTTGTACAACCAAATGAACTCACCCGCGAACGCCCTTACATTGAACGCACTATCGCCCTCACCCGAGAAGCTTTTCATTTAAACCCCATAGAAGCGAGAACTTTTGACCCGCGAGGTCAACTGACTGCGGCTGATTTGCAAGAAAATGACCTGACAATTCGCAATATCCGGTTGTGGGATACACGCCCCTTGTTAGAAAGCAATCGTCAGTTGCAACAAATTCGACCTTACTACAAGTTTCCCGGCGCTGACATTGACCGTTACACCCTCAAACGAGAGAACAGAACTGAAAAGCAACAGACAATCATTGCAGCGCGGGAATTAGATTATGGTGGCGTTCCTCAACAAGCAAAAACGTGGATCAACAAACATCTTATTTATACTCATGGCTACGGCTTTACACTCAGTCCTGTGAATGTTGTAGCTCCAGGTGGATTACCTTATTACTACGTTCAAGATATTGGAGTTGATGATACTGGTAACGAGGGTTCGTTGCAGATATCGAATGAATCAGTTCGCTCAAGTATTCCCATTGGTCAACCGCGCATTTACTACGGGGAAATGACCAACACTTATGTGATGACAGGGACAAAAAGCCAAGAATTGGACTATCCCAGCGGCAATGATAATGTCTATAACATCTACGATGGACGCGGTGGGATTTCGCTCAATTCAGTGTGGCGGCGCTTAGTATTTGCCCAATATCTTAAAGATTGGCAGATGCTGCTAACGCGCAATTTTACATCGCAAACAAAGCTGCTCTTTCGCCGTCATATTAAAGAACGAGTGCAGGCGATCGCTCCTTTTTTACGCTACGATACTGACCCGTACCTCGTTGCTGCAAATGGGGGAGGAACAGATATCAAAGGTGAAAAGACTTATCTGTACTGGATAATAGACGCTTACACCACAAGCGATCGCTACCCATATTCTGATCCAGGCAAACATGGATTTAACTATATTCGTAATTCTGTAAAAGTTGTGATTGATGCCTACAATGGCACTGTCAATTTCTACGTTGCTGATCCAACAGATCCAATTATTCATACTTTCGGGGCTATCTTCCCCAACTTACTAAAACCGTTGGACAAGATGCCAGTTGCGCTGCGCAGCCATATCCGGTATCCCCAAGACTTTTTCAGCATCCAATCCGAGCGATTGCTAACATATCATATGACAGATCCACAGGTTTTCTACAACCGGGAAGACTTGTGGCAAATCCCCAACGAAATTTACGGAAGCGTTCAACAGCAGGTAGAGCCTTACTACCTGATTCTGAAACTCCCTCAAGCACAATCAGAGGAGTTCATTTTACTACTGCCCTTCAAGCCTGTACAACGTGCAAATTTAATTGCTTGGTTAGCAGCGCGTTCCGATGGGGAAGAATACGGCAAATTGTTGCTTTACGAGTTTCCTAAACAGCAATTGGTTTATGGAACAGAACAAATTGAAGCTTTGATTAACCAAGATCCACTAATTTCGCAGCAAATTTCTCTGTGGAACCGCCAAGGTTCAAAAGCAATTCAAGGAAATTTGTTAGTCATTCCAATTGAGCGATCGCTGCTGTATGTCGAACCCCTGTATATAGAAGCTGAACAAAATAGCCTGCCAACGTTTGTTAGGGTCATTGTTGCCTACAATAACCGGATTGTCATGGCAGAAAATTTAGAACAAGCACTTGCTGCAATCTTCCAACAAAATAGACCGACAACACCCGCAATTGTGCGTCCTGTGGAGGAACCAACCTCTCCATGAGTTGTTTTGAGCCCTGAGCAATGATATCAAGCCCGGTTGATTAGTGCCTATTCGGTGCATGAACCCCACCCCGGCTTTGGCTTACGCCAAAACCTCCCCTCCCCGCAAGCGGGGAGGGGATTAAGGGGAGGGGTAAAACCAACCTGGGATAACTGCGTACGGTTGCGGACAGACAAACGAGAGCGCAAAGCAATACACTAGAGGTTTGTGGCAAGTGCAAGAATTGTACATCGTTGCTACTTGCTCTCTAGTAAAACAAGTTGAGAAGATTGCGCGAGCGTAATAGATGGATAGTTTGGACGACTCTATCAAGACAACATTCTTAGAAAACTTCGAGCCTGGTAGCCAAAAAAGCGAACCAGGCTCGATTTTAAGCAAGGTTTTATTATTATTAAATGACATAGAGTATATATCCAAAAGCAATCAAGTTAGTCAGCGACTTGAGCAACTCCCAGAAAATACCAATTGTGATGCAGATAATCTTCTTACAGATTCAATTGACCTTGACTCTGGTGAAAGACCAGAAATTGAAGATACAGTAGAGCTTTTGTGCGAGCAAATAGAAACTCTCAAGCAACTATTGCAGTACAAGCAGTTAGAAATCGAAGAGATCAAGCAAGAGTTGCGTTATACAAATGAGGACTTGTGTGCTGCTCTTAATTCACCGTGGCTAACGCTTGATCAGGCTAAACAATTAGTTAAACAAATTTTGGTAAGTAAAAAGCCTGTCGGTGAAACTTTAGCGAAACTCCTCAGCGCTATCTATAATTTACCTGTCAAACCTTCAGAGTTGGAGCAGATACACAACTCACATTGTATTAAACCTTTGACAAGTGAGCCAAACAATTGCATATCCACTAATTTTGAGGCGTTAAAAACTAAGATTACGGAGGTGAAAAAGCAAGGTGCTGAAGTTAGGGCGAAATCTAGGATACTTAGAGAGTATTCTCAGGGAATTCAGGCTCAGTCTAGAGAAGTTAAAGCTCAATTGAATGAAGTGGGAATTCAGTTTGTTGGCTCTCAAGCTTCATTCATGAGCCGTCAGGCAAAGTTCAACCAGACAAAAGCCGAAAGCCATTCATCTGGCTGACATTAGTCCGCCAGATGAATGGCTCGATTTTGGCGATAGTTCTTGTCAGGCTACTTTTTCTGTTATAACCAGGCTGATTAATTGGTTGGCGATCGCATCTAGAGGAAGAACAAAATCGACTGTCCCAGTGTTAATAGCAGATTGGGGCATACTGAAACACTCGCAACTCGCCTCATCTTGAGCGATAATTATACCGCCAGACTTTTTGATGGCTATCACCCCCAAACCGCCATCACCGTCTCCACCAGTAAGGACGACCGCGAACACTCGACCTTGAAAATTAGCCGCTACTGATGCAAACATTTTATCAGCTGCAGGGCGGACAAAGTTCATCTTTGGTGCATCTGAAAGGGACAGGGTACCGTTTGGGTTCACCAGCAGGTGCTTACCAGGAACAGCGATGTAGACTGTCCCTGGTCGTAACACATCCCCTTGTTCTGCCTGCTTGACTTGCAAAGCCGTGCGTTTGCTGAGGATTTCCGCCATGTAGCTGGGGAACTGGGGAGACAAATGCTGTACCACAATAATCGCTGCCGGAAAGCCAGGTGGCAATGCCGAAACAATTTGGCTAATTGCTTTCAGCCCACCTCTTGAAGCGGCGATCGCCACTACATTATAGGCAACATTGGGGAAGTCCGAGATAACTCTGTGTTTTTGTTGCGAAATCACATTTTTCTTTCTCAGCTGATGATGTTGTTGCCTACTTGAGTATGTGAGCTGAAGTAGAACGCTTATGTATGCTAGCGTACTTAAGCCTATTATATGGTAAAGAATTTCTGTACGCTTGCATACAGAAATTCTTTACAGCAAAGCTCATCTTTCGCTAGAAGGCTTTGAGCAATGCCGTGAGTTATCTTTCTCGATATACAAATGGCTGAAAGAGGCTGTTTATGTCCGCGTCCCAAGACCAACCTAAACCACTAAAAAATCGCCTGCTGGCTACCCTTCCAACACAGGAACAGGAACGCCTCCAACCTCATCTACAACTAGTACCCCTAGAATACAGGCAAATCCTCTATAGACCCAACGAACCCATCGACTACATCTATTTCCCCAACTATGGCGTCGTTTCTCTGCTCAATCTTATGGAAAATGGCGATGCAGTCGAAGTAGGGACGGTGGGCAATGAAGGAATGGTGGGGCTGCCCGTATTCCTGGGAGCCAATACAATTCCTGGTGAGGCTTTTGCCCAGGTCCCTGGCGAAGCTTTCAGGATGAGGGCAGATGTATTCCAACGCGAAGTGACTCCAGGTAGCCCTGTTCACGCACTGCTGCTCCGCTACACGCAAGCCCTAATTAACCAAATCGCCCAATCTTCTGCTTGCAACCGCCTGCACTCGATTGAAGAACGATTTTGCCGGTGGATGCTGATGACCCAAGACCGAGTGGGGTCAAACCAGTTTCCCCTCACTCAGGAGTTCATAGCGCAAATGCTGGGGGTGCGTCGTGCCAGCGTGAGTGTGGTTGCCGCTATTATTCAGAAGGCGGGGTTAATCAGCTACAAGCGTGGCAAAATGACAATTGTCGATAGAGAAGGTCTCCAAGGTGCCACCTGTGAGTGTTATGCAATCATCAAACAGGAGTTTGATCGCTTGTTGGGAGGCAGTTCAATATATTAAGAGCGAATTTATTGCTTGGGGCGGAAAAGCCTTCTGTAGTCCTCCGGAAGCTTTGGGCAGGGCTCATTCATTTTCCAGAGAGCAAGCGCTTGACAAGGCTTGCTACGGCAATTGATTGAAAACGAGTGAAGACAATTTTTAAGTAGTTTTACGGTTTAATTAAGTATATTTTGTAGATATAGTTACTTTTAAAAAGAATTTTCTACAGAAAAACAGTATTTTCTTGATGATATAAGAAAAAATATACAAAAATTTTAGAGATTTTTGGTATTCTTCATCAAAAATATCTAAGCAAATCCTTGACTCATTTACTAACTTTCAATGAAAAAATAAGTATAATTTACATCATTGTGTTGCCCCGACTTGGGATTTTTAAATTTTTTAGGCAGCAAATACAGTGTTTCAGTAAGGGTGCAGGTCTTTAATTACTTAAGTTGTCTTCACGCTGGATACCAGTAGGTTTTCGTTATGTTCAAAAAAATCTTACTGCCAACCGTAGTGATCTCAGGTACACTCTTTGCTTCCTTCATGTTGCTCTTAGCCCTCCAAGGGTCTAAGCCTGTGAAGATCCAAACAGAGAGTCAAGAAATTTTCTATGGGGAACTCAAAGATATTGTTTCTCCCGGAGTGGGAGCTGTGTTTAGTCTTGGACTAGGACTTGCGGGCGCACTCGTGTGGGGATTGCGTCATTCGTTAGATCAATCTTCTAAGTTAGAAAAGCAGTTGTCCAATCTCCAAAAGGTGATAGCGGAAAAAGACTCTCAAATTGAAGCGCTTAAACTTTCACCATCCAATCCAACGCTGTCTCAACTGAAATGGTTTTTGGAGGAAAATGAGAGCAAAGCTCAAGCAACCACAGCTGCTGTAAATACAATTGCTCGCCCACAGGTTGCGCCAGTTGTTTCTACACCTGTTTCTACAAAAACTACAGAAACCACAATTTCTCAAGCCGTTACCAAACCACTAGTCATTACTAATACAGAATATGAGTCTCAACCGATAACAGTGAATCAATTATCTGTGCAAACAGCGACTTCTACATTCCCCTCTGCTCAATCTGCTTTAGGATTAACTCAAAGGTATCGTAAGCAGGCTAATGCTTGAGCACTGATAACTGAACAGTGAACTACCTATCATTAATCAATGATGGCTTTGTAGTAAGCGCTTTAGCGCTAAAGCGCTTACTACGAATTAAAAATCTCTACCCATGAACCTGGCTTGCCTTTAACGAATAAAGTGTCTAGTACTAGGACTTTCTTTTTCTGTTACGCTAGTTTTGTTTTGTTCATCTTTTTCGTAAATTGAGTCATTAGGCAACGGCAGTTTGTACGAGTAAGGACTGAGATCCACCGAATGAGATTCTAATCCTACAATTTGGAGCGCCCATTGAGCTTTAACGAAATCTCGTAGCTCTTGATTTTCTATAGATTCTATGAGACTAATAGCTTGTGTTTGCTTATCATCTAAACGTAAGCGATTATAAAGTTCTGTCGCCCGCTTTCTTGTGTCTTCAGCTTGCTTAAAAAATAGTGCTGCTACTGCTTCTATAGCCATCCCTGGAAGAGTGTTCAGCAGTGTCAGTTGGGGTTGTCGCTTTAATAAGTAAAAAAAACCTACATATATGATAAAGAGAAACCCAATAGTTGCTGCTGAAACACTAAACCAAAACTGTGCCCTCGCTTACGCTTTAATTCAAAATCCAAAATTCAAAAACGAAATTCTTCATTTTGAATTGAGAATTTTGAATTTTGAATTCCCGAAAGGGGGTTGACTTTTACGCTGATTTCCCCAGATAAGCTTCCAAAACTTTGGAATTGCGCTGAATTTCTTCTGGTGTGCCGTTAGCAAGATTTCGTCCTTCGGCTAGCACCCAAACTTGATTGCACAATGACATTATGACATCCATATTATGCTCAATGATCAGAAATGTCATGCCATTCTTGTTCCAAGCAATAATGCGATCGCATATCTCATCAATCAGTCTGGGATTCACGCCAGCGGCTGGTTCATCCAACAAAATTAATTTGGGTTCAGTCATCAGCGCCCTTCCCATCTCCAGCAGCTTGCGCTGTCCACCAGACAGTCCTCCCGCGTAATCATATGCTTTGTGCGCTAATCCCACCGATTCCAACAGCAACAGCGCCCGTTCTTTGAGTGCTTTTTGTTCCTGGACAATTTTGTGTTGTTGGAATTGTACCTGCCAAAAGTTCTCGCCTGTTTGTTTTTGTGCTGCTAGCAACATATTTTCCAGCACCGACAACCGCGACAGAGTTCGGGCTACCTGAAAGGTACGAACCATTCCCATTTGGGCAATTTGGTATGGCGGTAACTGTTGTATCGGTTCGCCATCAAACGTCACCCGTCCTTTATCAGGGCGGATGAAGCTTGAGAGTAAGTTAAATAATGTGGTTTTTCCTGCACCGTTAGGACCAATCAAGCCAGTGATACTACCACTTGGCACTTGAATTTCGGCATTATCGACTGCTTTAATCCCACCAAAGTTTTTACAAAGCCCTGTTGCAGACAACAGCGGAAATTGGGACGACTCGTTATTTGCCAAGGGTGAGTTCCTCCTTTTTCCCTAAAATACCTTGAGGACGCCAAATCATCAGTACCATCAAGATAAGACCTATGATCATGATCCGCAATGCACTTAAACGGTCTGAATCTAGAGGGATAATTTTATCTAAGTTGCGCGTCCCTTCATAGTATATAAAGTAAATAATCGCGCCCAAGACTGTGCCAAGATTATTGCCAGAACCACCTAAAATGACGATAATCCAAGCGTTGAAAGTTTCCTGCGGCTCAAAATTATTTGGATAAATTGCCGAAAGTTGCCATGCGATGAAAGCACCTGCAATACCTGCAATAGCACCTCCTAGCATCAGTGACTGTAGTTTATACCAAAAGACGTTTTTTCCTAATGCTTTGGGAATCTCTTCATCTTCGCGGATCGCTTTGAGGATTCGACCCCAAGGCGATCGCACTAAAATTTCCAGCCGCCAGAACACAAAAGCTAATACTATCAGTGACATCAGCATCAAACCTGCTGTTGGGTTGTAGTTATATAAGGCGATCGCACCAGATATATAAACAGCCACTGTTAAGACTGCCAACAAAACTCCTATCACCAGGCGTGATATGAATTCTTGGTTGCCACCTACTTTCTTATGTGAATTAGCAATATTTGATACTTTAGAAACGCGAATCCATCGCCACAACTGCCATAAAGTTATACCAGCAAGTAGCGTCAACACCCCAATAAGCAAAAGTTTGATGAATATATTGGGCACAAGAGTTGCTAAAGGTATGGGGTAACTTTGTACACCAAACGCCCCAGGCTTCCACTCATTCCCCACAGGTAAATCCTGGTTATTCACCACAAGACGAATCAGTTCGCCAACGCCAATGGTCACAATTGCCAGGTAATCTTCTCGTAAACGCAAAGTCGAGAAACCAATTGCCAATCCCAATAATGCTGCAACAACTGCGCCAATAATTGCTGACAGCAATAAAGGAACACCCTTTAAACTTAACAACACAGTGGTGTACGCGCCCAGCGTCATAAAGGCAACATGACCAAAGTTAATCAAGCCAGTAAAACCCCACTGCAAGTTCAGTCCCAAACCGAACAAAGCAAAAATTGAGGTAGAAATCGTTAAGAAAATGAGATATTCAACCATAAGTTATTAAGTCATGAGTCATTAGTTGATATTACGCATTGATAAAAGCTGGCGCGGGACATTGTACTACATCTTCATCAATGAACATTTGCGGCTACGTTCGGTGCAAAGCCATTCTCGATCAGCCAGGACGGCAAAACCGTACTTTGTACCCTTGCGACCACTTCGGCATTGCTGCTGACTTAGAATTAGTTTAAAAACAAAAACTCTGGGTACGCAAGAATTATCAGGAACAATCACAATGGTTCAAGCAGCGCCAAAACTTTTAACTGTTGATGAATTTATTGCCTACTACGGCGATAGCGATCGCTATGAGTTAATTGATGGTGAATTAATCGAGATGGAACCAACTGGACCACATGAGCAGGTATCCGCCTTCATTGGGCGAAAACTGAATGTAGAAATTGACCGCCAGGATGCAAACTATTTTATCCCCCATCGATGCCTCATCAAACTGTTGGGGACAGATACTGCATTTCGTCCCGATCTGATTGTGTTAGACGAAACTCGACTCATAAATGAGCCGTTATGGCAAAAAGAACCTGTCATTACATTAGGAAACTCAACTAAACTCATTGCTGAAGTCGTCAGTACAAACTGGCAAAACGACTACGCCCGTAAGGTTGAAGATTACGCCACCTTAGGGGTGTTTGAGTATTGGATTGTCGATTATCTGGGCATTGGTGGCAGAGAATATATTGGTAAACCCAAACAGCCAACGGTGACAATTTGTACCCTAGTAGAGGATGAGTATCAAAAACAGTTATTTCAAAATAACGACCAACTTGTTTCCTCAAGCTTTCCCAACTTACAACTCACCGCAAAACAAGTATTTGCAGCAGGACAGTCTGTTCCGATGTAGTTTCTATGTGCTGGCAATATTTAAGCGTAAGCGAGGGTCATACCTATGCCAGATGTTTAAGGTGAATAATTAGGCAAACACTTAAAACTGTATAAGGTAGACAGGGGAATGCCGCACCTTGGCTTAAACTTGTTGAATGAAAATCACTTTACTTGAGATTTCCCTATGGACGCTACGGCACTTTGGCAACGCTACCAGGAATGGTTATATTTCCATGAAGGATTAGGACTGTACCTCGATGTAAGCCGGATGCGGTTTGATGATGCCTTCGTAGAGAAGTTGCAGCCGAAGTTTGAAAAAGCTTTCGCGGATATGGCGGAACTTGAGAAGGGGGCGATCGCCAACCCAGACGAAAACCGCATGGTTGGACACTACTGGCTGCGAAATCCCGATTTAGCCCCGACGCCAGAACTCACACAAGAAATCGTCGATACCATAGAGCAAATCGAAGTATTTGCCGAAAAAATCCACACTGGTGGGATTCACTCCCCAAAAGCTAACCGCTTCACTGATATTATCTCGATTGGCATTGGTGGTTCTGCCTTGGGTCCGGAATTCGTTGCTGAGGCTTTAGCCACAGACTTCCCACCTCTGGCAATTCACTTTATTGACAATAGTGATCCAGCAGGAATTGACCGCATTTTGACTCACCTGAGAAACCGCCTTGCCAGCACTTTGGTATTGGTGATCTCCAAGTCTGGGGGAACGCCCGAACCGCGCAACGGCATGATTGAAGTCAAAAAGGCTTACGCTGGACAGAATTTGGACTTTGCGAATTATGCGATCGCTATTACCATGCCAGGTAGTAAGCTGGATGAACAAGCAAAATCCGAAGGATGGCTCGCAAGATTTCCCATGTTCGACTGGGTGGGAGGACGCACCTCAGAGTTGTCTGCTGTGGGGCTGTTACCGGCGGCGTTACAAGGCATCGATATTCTCGCCATGCTACAAGGTGCAAAAGAGATGGATGACGCCACCCGCGTCCCTGACATCAAACAGAACCCAGCCGCATTGTTAGCTTTGTCCTGGTACTATGCAGGCAATGGACGAGGCGAAAAAGACATGGTTGTCCTACCATACAAAGACAGTTTACTGTTATTCAGCCGCTATTTGCAACAGCTGGTAATGGAATCTTTGGGTAAGGAGAAAGACTTAGAAGGCAACATCGTACACCAAGGTATTGCCGTTTATGGCAACAAAGGTTCAACCGACCAACACGCATACGTCCAGCAGTTGCGCGAGGGTGTGGCGAATTTCTTTGTTACCTTTATTGAAGTTTTGGAAGACCGAAACGGTCCATCTACAGAAATTGACCCAGGAACAACAGCAGGCGATTATCTCTCTGGTTTTCTCCAAGGAACCCGACAAGCGCTTTATGAAAACCATCGCGACTCGATTACTGTCACCATTCCCCAAGTCAATCCCCGGACGGTGGGAGCGTTAATTGCTTTATACGACCGCGCTGTCGGTTTTTATGGCAACTTAGTGAACATCAACGCCTACCATCAACCAGGCGTAGAAGCTGGTAAAAAAGCCGCCGCTGCCATTCTTGACTTACAAAAACGAGTCTTGGAAGTTTTGCAAACAGAAAAAACCGCCCTTTCTCTGGAACAGGTTGCTCAAAAAGCAGCTGCAACAAACCAAATTGAGCAAATTTACAAGATATTGCGTCATTTACACGCAAATCAGCGCGGAATTGTGTTGGAAGGTAATTTGGCAGAACCCAGCAGTTTGAAGGTTTCTATCAGCGGATAAATTTAACAGTTCCCCTACCATACTTTGGTCATCTTTTGTTGCCAAAGTAACAATTTTTTTTGATTGAGCATCTAAGATTGAAGACAAAGCTTCAATTTTTACGATGCTCTTTTACAACACCGTTATGAGTAAATTCAGGGGAATCGAAATCCGTAGGCTGGAATCTAGCAAAGGGGGGATGGTTGAGTTCTTTACCGCCCAAGCCAGTCATGAAACAATGCTGGTACAGGTTCCGCCCAATACAATAGATGATTTATTTGTTCACAAAACGCACACAGACCAACTCCTAGTGGTTAAGGGACGGTTTGTCATCGTCACTTTGCTTAATAAGCAATATCAGTATATTCCTTTAAGTGAAGACCGTCCTCAGCTAGTGATAATTCCGCCAGGAGTTTTGCACGGGGCGATTAATTTAAGTTCAGAACCCTGTGTTTTGGTGAATGCAGTGTTGCGTCACAAACCACCACAAGCGCGGGATTATATTCCCCATAAGCGACCATTTCCTTATGACTTAGAAGCAGCAGAAGCGGCGTTGAAGAATTTGGAAGTGAGAAATCAAATAAAGAATGATGGGGCGACGCCAGTATCGGTTGTTTAGGTTAAGTTGCGTCAAGGGTGGGTGAGTAGCCCACCCTAATTTTTTTGTGTCTCGCCAAATGTCACTTTATTCCACACATCTGCTAAAGAAATTTGAAACGGGCAAGATTCCCGACTTTGGCGAAATTGTCGCGAATCTCACCATGCGCGATTTTCCCAAATCAAGTAGAATTTTTATATTTTAAAACAAACAGATAAGAGGTCATTTATAAAGTAAAAATAAAATTCTTGTAGGGTGTGTTAGGCGCACCATGCTCGATATGATTTGTAACGAAAAACACGTGAAAAGCGCTATCACGCACCGCCATATAAGATGGTGCGTGATAGCAAAGCCGTAACGCACCCTACTTAAGATTTACTTTATAAATCAACTGTTATGGGGGATGAAATTACAGAAGTATTGTTGGGTTCGGAGTGGTTAAAGATTCTGCCGTTGACAGTTAAGTATCAGGCTGGAATACTGACTTTGGGATGAATGTATCTGCTGTGAAAAAAACCGCAGAGGCGCAGAGGACGCAAAGATAGGAAAGGAGAGAGCTAAATTTGAGGAGTTGGTAAGTCGCGCAGGAAGTAAAAGCGATCGCGTCTCCAATTTTCTCCTTTGATTCGTCCCAAGTAACCTGTTAATGGTGAGGAAAGCTCAATCAGAATTTCGTGCATTTCTTGAGGCTGTAATTTATTAAGTGAAGTGGCGCTGAACGCACCATGAAGAGAATCAACACTGGCTCTTTCAAAGCCTGTATTTTCTAAATATTTTTTCACAAGCTGGACAAGCTGCGATCGCAACTTGATATCTTGATTAACTTTGGTAATATATTTTTCAACTTCCTGGTCAGATTGACCTACTTTTAAGTATTCTTTTAATTTAAATAAGTCTACTGAATTAGGATATTTAGATTGCAGTTTTACCAGCTTTTCAAGTGTTTCCGGGTTAATAATAGTCATACAATGTACTTTGGCAGCATCTTTTAGCTGGGTTGTAGGTTCTCCAGGACCAATAATTAATTTAGTAGCTTGCTCAAATAGTTCTTGGCTTTGCAGACGTAGGGTTCCCAGATTTAGTAGTTGCACTGCGGTGTCGTTGGGAATCTTTTTACCTGCTTTACATTCGCCAATGAGTGGGTATGGCTGTGAACAGAATACATCTACACCACCAGCACCGCCTTTATGGAAGTAATCAACTGTAAATCCCAAAAATTCCAAGCTCTTACGGACTATATTTTCAAATTCTGTCCCTGCTTGATAGTTGCTTTTGCCCTCATCTTGTTCTTTGCTGCGATCGCCTAACGCTGCAATGTTGTTTATCCAAGCTAAATCTGGATCTGGTTGCTGGATAAGTTCCTCTGTAGTCCAACCTAAAAATGCTTTGATATCCTGATCTAATTGTTTAGCCGCTGGGTTGGTGATGGTAAGGGAGGCTAAAGCACTCTGTAATTCTTCCAATTCTGGATGCAGTGGCGGTTGGCGTGTTTCGAGTTGGTGTTTGCGGATGGTAAAGAGGCGATCGCCTAACACGGGGTTTTCTTGAGAAACAGTCAGCTGCTGCGATAAAGGCACAAAATGACGCTCTAAGGTATACACTGGAACCTCAAGAGGCTGAGATAGCAGATAGACGCGTAGGTAAGCAAGAAAAATGTAAGGACGTTGTGATCGTGTTTGTTGTAATGCTTCTGTCGTCCAAACGGTTAACCCTAAAAAAGACTCTAATGATTCAGAAGCATCCAGCATTTCGCATCGTTCGCACCTAGCCCAAGCTTTAATCAAAACTGTTTCAGAATCCGAGTTGTCCATAACCTGTTGGGCAATTGGCAAAAAGCTTGAGCGGTAATGACGCTTAGGGGGTAGAGAGTTAACTGAGACGTTGGCTGGATACAGAGCAAATTTCTGCCCCGGATTAATGAATTTCCGAGGCGTTGCTGCAATCATTCGCCCTTGGATTAATGCTTCAACGTCAGGAGCAGGTAGACACAGGGCGTTGTAAATCAAAACCGATTCGCTCATGCTTAATTAAACAACTCACCTAAATCATCCGAGTCATCTGTGTCCTCTATACTGGAAGGGTTAAGGAAGTCGTTTAATAGTTCGTCTCCTTGAATAGTCTCTTCATCTATTTCACCAGAAGGAGCGCTCAATATTTCTCGCAGCAAAGGATTTTTTGTAGTTAGCGGTTTTGAAAAATCCAAGACTTGTTCCTCGTTTAGCTTATAGCGATCGCGCTTCTGATAAATCGAATGCAGGTCAATGAGAGGTCTGATTTCTTCTGCTTTCAGATACACCCATTCTCCGCCCAGTTCTTGCACAAGTTTATTGAGATATCCGAATGAATCCCAATTCTTACGAATTGTTTTTTCTTTAGACCTAACTAAACAACCTCGCGTTATATCGAATTTTTTGTAGTCAATTAAACGCAACATTCCTGCTCCTACTGAGAGTCCATGAGAGTGCTGGAGAACCGCAACGCCTATTTTGAAAATTTTGTCTTTTTCTTTACCAATAACTTTAAAGTTTATCCATCCCTGATTTTTTGATTTTGGCTCAACTTCAGTAACATCTTCGACTTTTACTTCTTTCAAACTCTCACCTGTCTCAGTCTCTCCGTCTAATGTCTGACCTTTCAATGTTTGAAAGCCAAAACGCAAAGCATCAACAATTAGAGAATTATGCTTTTCCTCTAGATAATCTCCAAGGTCTACCTCACTCTCGTTTTTAAAAGCCAGTTCAAATCGCTCAAATGGGTCTTTGGGTAGTGTATCCTCATCAACCTTAAAGTTCTCTGCACACCATTTCAAAGCTTCCCTGACAGTTAGTTTGTTTTTACCGTATTTTCTCAGTTCACTTTCTTCAAATGGGTAAAGAGGATTAGGAGGAGTTAAACTCCTTGCCTCATAAAACTCTTTCAGCCAAAGGCTGACTAATTCAACCATAGAATCGCCACTAAGGGGTTTTAAATCTATCGGTTTGCGTAGCGTATATTTTGAAATTCGATCTGGTGTTCCACCTGGTATTATATTTACTTTATCTGCCCAAGTATCGGGCATCATTACTGTGAGAATAACAACACCTCGACCGAGTTCAGAGTTTTCGAGAGTATCGTGCAGAATTTTGACCAAGTTAGCAATTACGAATTCTGTTGGCAACCCATCATCAGTAGAGTTGTTTTTAACATCTATTTCGTCAAAACAAATGACGACGGGGTTGTAGTAACTGACTAAATTTAATATTTGCTGAATATTCTTTAGTGCTTCAGCTTCTCTGTCTTGACTAGTTTTGGTAGGATTGGGTAATCCTAGAATATCAGCATTAGAGTTTGCTAGCTCATGCCCAGATAACCATTGTCTTGCAAAAGATGCTTGAGTTTCTGAAAGTGTCCACAAAATAGCCCGCAAAATATAGGGATCTACATTTGATTTTGTTCTCAGAACTTGATTGGTGAGCGTATTCATCAAACTCTTGTTTTTAGCCGACCAACTAGCAGATACTTTGTCAAATCTGTTGACAAGTTCCTGAGGAGAAAGGGTTGGTGCATTGGGATTGATGGTTTTGAAGCCTTCGTTCGCCATCGCAGCCGCTACTTCTTGCCACTGCATAACCCCTTGACTACCTGTTTTACTCAAACTATCTGCCAAAGTTTGCTGGAATTGGTATTTAACCAGGTTTAAGTCTGTATAGTTATTGACGCCCGCATAAACGAATAAAGCCCCGCCTTCGCGTTCCAGCCGATGGCGAATACGGCTGAGCAGATGAGTTTTACCTACTCCGTATTGAGCAGTTATGGCAATTGATGTCACTTTGTCCTGACTGGATTGACTATTACGCACCAGTTCAATTGCCTGAAAAACTGTATCAGAAGCGTAAGCATTTAGGGTGGGAACGTCGGGGAATCCCTTGCCCCAAATATCCTGTTCTTTGACAATCCCAGCGTTGCTAAATGGATTGTGAGTTTGAATGGCGCTGTTGATGTCTTCTATCGGAGAAATAGGAGGATTTTCCATAGTGATTCGGTGTGAGGTAACGAACTACAACAGGGAATTTACGGCAATATTATTAACTCAAGCGCTTGGCGTAGTAGCGCAATCCACCTCCGGGGATGGTGATTGAGTCTTCACGTTTATCCGGCGTAATGTCTGGCATTTCTCCCGCCATTAACTGGAAAACGTCGTTCTCCTGAATCTCCAACAGCCATTCATTGAAATCAGAACGACTAACGCGATCGCCCACTTCCCGCCTTATCCGATAAATCGGCACCAAATCATTCAGGTTATAGTCGCGGTTAAGCTGGTCGTAGACTTCCAACGCGACTTGTTTAAACTCGTCGTAAGATTTAATCCCACTCTTCACCCCATTAGTTGATGCAGTTGCAGCTACCGCACCATTGATTTCACCAATCCATTTGAGCAATGCATTCGCCGTCCAAGTACCGACAATAGCCCCTTCAAACCTAAAATCCGAACTTTTCAAACCCTCACCCAGGACTTCTAAACCCACAGGAGATACTAGAGAGTAGCCTTTTTTGGAGATGGCGATCGCTCCTTTTTCCTCCAATTCCTTAAAGATGCTCTGATAATCTGCTACCTTCTTGCTTTTGGTAACAATTCGCTTGGTCAGTTCACCTTTCTTCACTTCCTGCTTTGCTCCTCCCAAATCCCACAAAGCCAGAAGGAGACGAGTTTTCGCTTGAGTTTCGATACCTTGGAAATTTTTTGACGGCATATTAATAGTTCTATTTGCTACAACTAGTATAGTTTTTAGTTAAACATTGCTACTTATGTATTTTTACTTAAATGCTTCGTGTATGTATTTTTGCTAAATTTTACTTAAATGTATCTCCACAAAAACTCAACACTGATTTATTAATGTCTCGGTTGTAACTTTAATTTTTTAAATTATTTATAAATAAACGAGATAGATCGCCCTCTAAATAATTTTTTTATAGCGGTTCTCAATTTGCTCAAATATGACAGGAACCTCACCTCCCAAGCCCCTCTCTGGAAGAACCCTCCAGAGCAGGAGTATTTCTCCCATTCGTGTGAACTTAAGCCAAAACCCTTCTAAAATCTCATTTCCAGGTAGAACCTAGAAATGTGGTTAGGGCGGCTCTTGAGCAAGATTGGGAGGCAGAGCCTCCCAATGGTATTCCCAGCCAGAGCCTGGGAACAAGACAATCTTTCAAAAAATTGTCAATTACTGACTTTCACCTTAACTTGACACGTATGTATTTCTCCCCTCCTCGCTTGCGGGGAGGGGTAAGGGGTGGGGTCAAAACCGTACTGCATCCAAATGCAAATACGGAACAGCAAAAACACCTATCTAAAAGTTGTATATTTAACGCATATTTCTTGAGGATGAATGCAGATTCTCTCAAAGGCAGGATGAATAACTTGAGAAATTACATCATGATTGCAATCAAACGGTTTATTTGTGCTGTTGTCAAACAACGGCTAGTGTTCTTTCTGTCCTACCTTGAAATTACAGAAATTCCTTCACAGTTGTTTGTTGTAACAGTACGCATTTAGCAACTGTAGGGTGATGAGGAAACATAATGATCACGATATCCCCAAAGCGTAAAAAAGCTCCGCTTCCAGTGGCTATCTTTCTTTCGGTATTACTAATATTACCGATACTGACTGCTTGCGGTGGAGGTTCCCAAAATGCTGCGCCACCGCCACCTGTTAACGATAGCGTTGGTAGAAATGTAAATAATCCAGCCCCCGCAAACCAACCCCAACAAGCTAAAAAGGGATTATCAACGGGCCAGAAAATAGGAATAACCTTGGTGGGAGCCGCTGCTCTTTACTACCTCTACAACCAACGAAAGAATGCTAAAGCAGAGGGAGCGCAAGGCAAGTACTACCTTTCTAAGAACGGGCGTGTCTACTACCGCGATGCTCAAGGTCGCCCCCACTGGGTATCACCTCCATCCGAAGGAATACAAGTTTCAGAGTCAGAAGCGCAACAGTACCGGGATTTCCAAGGATATAACGGGCGTCAAACAGGTCGCACTTTAACCGACATCGCTCCACAAGAAGCCCCCGCATTTTAAATAAAAAGCCGTTTGTTCGGGATAGCACTTAGGCGCACGCAATAAGGCAAGCTAAAACGACAAAAAAACAACGGCACAATTAACTACCGAAATAAAAAGGAGATACGTTATGGTAGACGACTTTTTGCGAAAGGCAAAGGATTTTATTGTTGGGTCGAACGACGATGAGCGCCAGCCACGTCCAGCAAGTGAAGATCCATATGGAGATCCAGCCGATCAGGATTACTACAGTAACGCTATCCCCGCAAGTCAAGACCCCTACGGCGACCCTGCTGATTCCTACGGGCAGTATGGCAACGTCATCCCCGCCAGCCAAGACCCATACGGCGACCCTGCTGATTCCTACGGGCAGTATGGTAACGTCATCCCCGCCAGCCAAGACCCCTACGGCGACCCTGCTGATTCCTATGGGCAGTATGGTAACGTCATCCCCGCAAGTCAAGACCCATACGGCGACCCTGCAGACCAAGAGTATGGTAACGTCCGTCCAGCAAGTGAAGACCCCTACGGCGATCCAGCGGATCAGGGTTACCGATAATTAACAAAGGAAAAATAATCCTCTACTGATTACAGCCAAGCCCAATTTGACGTACTCCCCGGCATAAATGCACGGGGATTCTCAAAGGGTGTTACGAGGCGGACTGAAGTCGCGCCTCTCCACTCTTGTTCCTGCTTTTTCGACTCTTAACTAGACTGTTGCCAGTCCCCGCCAGACCGTCTCCACAGGCATTTTCTTCCACGCTGCGTCCCAGCGCAGAAACTCCCCGATTGCGGATCACTTGGGCTGCTGCCACGTCTCGATGAGTGGTGTAGCCGCATTCAAGACAGGAATGAATCCTATCTTTTAATTCTTTCTTTCCGGTATGTGTGTCACACTGTGGACAAACCTGAGAAGTATAGTCCTTGTTAACCTTTTCAAAATAAACTCCTCGTTTCCAGCAGACCCATTTCAGAATTTCAATAAATTGTCCAAATCCTGCATCCAAGGTGTGCTTACCCAACATACCTTTAGCCCACGTCCGGAAATCGATGTCTTCAACAAACATCATTCCAATGTCGTCACAAAGTTTATGAGCTAATTTGAAATGCCAATCCTTACGAGTATCAGAAATCCGTTGATGCAATCTTGCAATTTTACGATTGAGCTTATGTCGGTTGTTCGATCCTTTTTGCTTATGTTTCAATCTGCGTTGCAGCAATTTCAGCTTGCGATGCAATGAATTTAAAAAGCGAGGACGTTCAATCAACAAACCATCGGAAGTTGCAGCAAACTTATCTAAACCCAAATCCAGCCCAACCGGGTGACCAGAAGAGACTGGTGAAGGTACGTTTATATCACATTCGAGCGTCAGCATCACAAAATAGCCTGAAGCCTTGCGAACTATTCGAGCTTGCTTGACAATAAACCCATCAGGTATTTCGCGAGACTTGACATACTCCAGCCATCCCAGTTGTGGCAATTTGATTTGATTGCCTCGCAAGAACTGAGCCTTACCCAACTGAGGATAAACAATCATACCGCATTCTATAACGATTTTTGAAGCGCGGGAATCCCATCCCTTTGCGCTTCATGTCAATAAATGCGGTCTCTAGTTTTCTCAAAACCTGTTGCAACACTTGAGCGTTGACTGTCTTGAGTTCTGGATACTGAACTTTCGCCAGCGTCAGAGACTTGGCTTGAGTGTTGTAGTTTGGATATGGCTCGTTCGCTGGAACAATATATTCAGAAGTTAATGAACAAGCGTTAACCTGGCATGAACGCGAGTTGAGCCAGTCTTTACGCTCACGAAGGGCAAAATTCCAAACTTTTCGACACACATCCAGCGTGTGTTCAATCACGTGGATCTGTTCTTTTGTAGGCTTTGCTTTGTATTCGTAAGTTAGAGTTAACACTATTCATCTCCTCCTACAAAATCATATCATATTTTGTAGAAACTAGTGTATTAAAGAGAAACAAAGGGATAAATCCCTTTGCCTCAGGTTTCATCCCCTCTCTAAAGAGCAGGGGTTCTCACCCTCCCACAATGTTTTGATAGACTCCGCCCGCATCTCCCCTTTTAGGGAGGTTCGGGAAGGGGTCTTTTTATTTTGTAACTGGTAGTTAAAAACACATAATATTATATAAAAACCGTAAACTTACTCATAATCCCAGCACCCACTCCCAATACGGTTCACATAAGACCAGAACCTTTATTAGAAAAACAATGTAGAGACGCGCCATGGCGCGTCTGTATTGCCGTATTGACCCCAGCGCCAACCCCTCCCCGCTAGCGGTCCGGGGAGCAAAAGCGCAGATGATTGCGGGGTGGGTTTTCCGGGTGTGGGTAACTAGAAGGACACAATATCACCTAGTGACAGCAGCAAAAATTTCTTGTGCTCTATCAAGATTTTTACGTACTTCTTGCGCGCAAATATGCAAAGCATCCCTTTCTGCATCACAGAGGTTTAATTCCACCACTTTCTCAATTCCGCTACGTCCTAAGCGACAGGGAACACCGATAAAAATATCATTTAAACCATATTCACCTTGGAGATACGCCGCCACTGGTAACAGTCGCGACTGATTCAGCAATATCGATTCCACCATCACGCAAGTCGAAGAAGCAGGGGCAAAAAAAGCACTGCCTGTTTGCATCAATTGCACAATTTCTGCACCACCGTTACGGGTACGTTGCACTAATCGCTCAATTGTCGCTGCATCGAGCAATTCTGTAATCGGAACACCATTGACAGTAGCATAACGCGGCAAGGGCACCATTAAATCTCCGTGGCTACCCAGAACCATCGCATTGACATCTTGGGGACAAACTCCCAATTCCATTGCAATAAAGGTTTCTAAGCGTGCTGAGTCTAACACGCCAGCCATACCCATAATGCGATCGCACCGAAGCCCTGTTGCTTGCCACGCTAAGTAAGTCATCACATCCAAGGGATTTGTGACAATTATATATATAGCTTCGGGAGAATAAACAATTGCTTTGCTTGCGGCTTCCACCACAATCTTGGCATTTGCCACGAGCAAATCATCCCGAGTCATGCCAGGTTTGCGGGGAAAACCTGCCGTAATGACTACGACATCAGAACCAGATGTCTCAGCATAGTCGTTTGTACCAATAATCCGACGATTGTGCAGTTCAATTCCCCTTGCCTCCATCAAATCGAGTGCCAGTCCTCGGGGCATACCCTCGACAATATCAAGCAACACGACATCTGCTAGATTTTTTTCGGCAATGCGTTGCGCTAAGGTACTACCAACCTTGCCAGCACCGACAACGGTGACACGGGGTGAATGACACATTTTTGGGGAGGAAGGGGAATAGCTCATAATTGCAGTACCTGTGCTAATGGTTGAGTGTTATTTAAATTCTTCAAGTTGATCCTGACGTAGCCACATATTTGGTGTTGGCACTTTCCCGAACTTCACAAGGGCATAATCACCTTTGATATCTACAACTTCGCCCTTGGTTTCAAACAGATAGGAAGGAAAACGTGGGTCACTCGCTTGTGCTTCTAGACTGTTTTCCAGCTTCTCGCGGACAGCGCGAACCATATCTCCTCTTTTTACAGCCATGAGTTTCCCTCTTGAGTATGTAAATTGGTTGTATTCAGGATCTTAGCTCGCACGAAGTCCTTCTAGAGCTAGGAGTTGCCTCCTCCCTAAGTGTGTCGGGAAATGCCTTCATCGAAAATTTGGGTTTGAAACCCCGTCCTGAGCGCGAAGCGTAGGATGGCTTTACATGAATCTAGTAAGTTACAATCAGCCCGTTTGAGCGGCGGAGCAATTGAATCTTGCTAGATGCTATCTGTCCTAGCCGTTTCCAGTTAGCATCGCTGACAGATATTTGTTTTTCAGTATCGCCACTTATGTATCCGATACCCTTAGGGGAGTTAACCAAATCACCCTTTCTAAACCCGTGGCGGGTTACAGTGCCGCCGTACTTACGTCTAAGCCCACCCTTTGCGACAACCATCAAGTGAAGCTGGCGACGCGAGACTGGAGGGCGACAGATTACAGCAAAAGGCGCGGGTTGCACAGTTACGTTACCCTTCCAGCCCATAGAGTGAGTCGAGGTGACACCGTACTGGATGAACGCACTACAAGCTAAGGCGACCCCATCAACGGCGTGAGTTGCTGCGATAGCGTCTCCTTTGAAATGTTTTTGCTTGTACAGTCCCAACTGCTGTCGGATCTGCGCTGTTTTCCACCCCTCTACTTGCAGCACTTGTGCGTAAGTCTCTAAATTTTCTATTTGCCACCGTTGACCAACCATCACTGGACTGAACCCTTTATCACCACGCGCTTTGACAATCTCGTAGGCTATGGTTGTGATTGGGTAAATCAAAGATAGTTCGTCAAGAACTCGCAATTCAAGCTCTCGGTTAGCGCGAATACTGGGCGGAATCTTGCCCTGACGGCGATTGCTAAACCTTTGCTGACGATGAGCGCGTTGATTATAGGGTAGTTTACGGTTGATCCGTCGTCCCCTACGTCCTCTCCGCATCATGGCGCGTTGCTGCATTCGCTCTCTCACAATCTTAAATGGCAACTGTAAATGAGCAGTCCACAGCGTGAACTTGACCGACTGAACGCCTAGACCGGTGTAAAGTTTACCTGGGTCAATTCCTACTGAAATTGGCTGCGTGTCAGTCGTTCTAGGACACCTGATCAACTGGATCTCAAAGATTCCAAGGTCGTTATAGACAACCTTAGCTTTTCCTTGTTTTAACCAACGCCGCGCCCTACTGGGCTTTGTTGGCATTAATGCTTTACCTGATGGAGTTAATACTGGGACTCGTTGCATGGAGATAATCCTTACGAGTAAAGTTAATAGTCCCCTCGCCCAACTAGCTACAGATGTCTTGGCTCTACCCAACGGCTAAGCAAATAGCCTTAAATAATATCCGAACTGGGGAAGCATTCGGAAGTTTTAGCCGTAGTCAGTCTCGGTGGGCTAGTCAAACACGTAAGCTTTGCTGCTTACAAGCTCCGTCCTTTTAGGGCGGAGTTATTGACACATTCGTTAGATATCAGTTCGTTTTATGGCTGCTAGATTTGGATTCCTCAAACTTCCTACTGGTAGTAGCTTGTCTCAAAATCCACGCCTTGCAACCGCAGGCGCACGCAGATATACGCAGATAATTTCTAGATAACTATCTCCCTTCATCTACGTTTATTCAAAATTCCGAATCTTAAATCAAAATTGTATCAGAATAATACAATAATTTTTATACATTAATTTTTCACTTTAAGTTGCAATCTTTTGGATTTTTAATTTGAATTGCTTATCGTTGGCAGTGAACACAATAGTGACTTGAACGCCCAGCTAAGCGAGTCCGTGCAATTGCCGTACCACAAACTCGACAGGGTTCTCCAGCGCGGTTGTAAACCCAAGCAACACCACCGTAGTTACCGTTGATGCCCTTGACATTTAGGAAATTACTAAAAGTTGTGCCACCAGCCTCTATACTGGCTTCTAACACTTGAATGATGCAGGAACGCAAACGCTCAATTTGCTCTGGCTGCAAATCTATACATAAAGTTTCTGGCAGGACTCCACTGAGAAACAGCGCTTCATCAGCATAGATATTACCTAAGCCCGCCACTACTGACTGATCTAAAAGTGCCGTCTTTATTGGACGGCGACGGTTCCGCAGTTTTAGCGCCAAGTACTCGACAGTAAATTCGGGTGAAAAGGGATCTACTGCTAGTTTTCCCAAACCTGTGATAATGCTTTCTGGTGGCACTCCTGGAGGTACCCACCACATTTGACCGAAGGTACGTTGGTCAACAAAGCGTAATTCGCGTTCATCTCTAAAAAATAACCTGACTCGCGTGTGCTTGTGTAACGGTTCATCTTGATGCAGCCACAAAAGTTGACCGGTCATTCGCAGATGAACCCCCAGCCCGCCATTAAGGGGAGATGAGGGAGATGAGGGAGATGAGGGGGATGAAGGGGATGAGGGAGATGAGGGAGATGAGGGGGATGAAGGGGATGGGGTGAGTTCGGCTAGGAGATATTTGCCGCGACGATGCCAAGTTGAGATGGCACTTCCTTTGATTCCAGTTAAGAACTCATCAACAGAAAACGGGTAGGCGAGCGCGCGTTTAAGCAGCACATCTCCACCCGTAATTTCCTGGTTAAGGGTTAATTGATTCAAACCCCGCCGGACTGTTTCAACTTCAGGCAGTTCAGGCATCTTTTTTAGGAGATCAGCAGATGGGGGAGATGGAAGGATGAGGGGGATAAGAAGGATAAGGGGGATGAGGGGGATATCTTCCTCATACTCCTCATCTTCCTCATACTCCTCATCTTCCCGACTTCCCCATCATAATCTGGCGTGAGGCTGTTACTTCTTCGCCTTTGCCTGTGGAGCTTCAATCTCTATGAGTTCTTCCAGACCATAGTTATTGGTGTTGACGCCAGCGTAATTTACCTTGTTAAAACGGACAATCACAGGGTATTTGATACCGCTTTGGTCAATAGACGCTACGGTTCCTACATCCTGATACCAGTAAGATTCCCGGCGGAGAATACGTACTTTAGAACCACGTTGAACCATGAGTTTCTTCCCTTTGAGTTATCAATCGCCAATATATAAGGCTAATTGATTTCACTCTACAACCAGGAGGTCTCCTCAAGAGGCTTTGTTAAGTTATTTATCTTGCCAGAGGTTGGCAGAGAAATTACAGCAGTGGTTTTGGGAGGAAACTTGTACGATGAATTTTCGTCATCTAGAGTTAAAGAGGGAATAAGTTACAGGGTGCAGTGCATACAACCTACGGGGTAGGTTACAGGGTGAAGGTTATCAGGTGCAGGGGATAGGTTACAAAGAATAGCTCTGAGAGTATAGCGCAGGCGAGGCATTTGACTCTCATCTACGACTTGTTACCTATTCCCCATTGAATATTCTACAAAAAAGGTGTAAAATGCTCCTTGACAAAATGCCTGGGATCGCTTAACTTCATTGGTCGCGAGGACTTTTCTGGGATAACCTTATGCTTTTGTCAAGACAAACACGCTCCCCTCATTACCTCTACCAATACGCAAATTGTCATCTATATAAGTTATATCTAACCAGCCTTGTTGCTCCTTACTGTTTAAAGGAAAATCAATAGCAGTGAGTTTTTTACCGACTTCGAGTTGTTGGATAAAACTCTCTGGAGAATGGTAGCCTATTAAACGTTGTAAACCGATAATCGACCGCTCAAATTTCACGTTGACGCGTCGATTGGAGACTGGCTCAAATTTTGCAGCAACGCTGACTATACCTTCAAAAAAAGGTAAGCCATAAATCTCAGCTATGTTGTAAACACTGTTAGTTTCTACGCGGATACACTGATAAATTTGACCAAGTTTGTACAGTGGTAAGCTATCAATGTTTAATAGAGCCTTGCTAGTGGTATATATTAATCGCCAATTGCCATTTAGCAAATTTGTTGCTTCAACTGGATAAGGTGTAGGATTTACATCTTCCAAATTCGCAATAGCTACCAAAATAGCTTGTTTGTCTTGCTCAGTAGCAAGCAGCCCGCGATTTTTACCAGCAATTGCTTCTAAAAGATCTGTCTTTCCAAGCATAGTCATATCACCTCAAAAACATCAGTATCAAGAAAATATTGATGAACTATGTATAGTGCCATACCAATCATTCAATTGGCTTTCAATTTTTGCCTGATCAATAATAAATAAAAAATTTTTTGTCGGATTTATCAGTCAAACAGTTGAATGAACAAGTAAATCGGGCATTATCAAGTGATAAACTCTAAGTGTCTAGTTACCTTCCCCTTTTATTGTCTTCTGTAGATATGCTAAATTCTCCATTGCGTGAAGTACCCCGAAACCAGCGGGCATCTGTAATTCCATTAAAGCAAGAGTCCTCCCTACTCGACTGGTTGCAATCTAACGGCCGTCTAATAGCACGTGATGTTCTCGAGCCTGATTTCCTAGATGACGAAGAAGAGATATCAGAGTTTTTGAGTACTGATGATGGCATTGGCGAATATGATTTCGATGACGACGATGATGCTGCTCCTGATGAGGAGTAAATAATTCTGGCTGAAGGTATATTGGCATAGATAGTCCCGATTGTTTAGTTTTGCAAGTGTGGAGTGAAGGGAAGTTTCCGTGGACGCAAAATTATCTCCTGACCAAGGATTAAGCATTATCAGTGGCATAGGTCTGGTCTCTTTACTGGGTGTAAGTCTAGGTGTATCAGCACTGGTGTTAGATTGGGTGGCGAATAGGTTGCCCTGGCAAGGTATGTCGCTCACCTTGCCATTTTTATTCTGTGCGCTGGCTTCAGCCGCAGCCGGCTTCTGGGCAATACCACTACTACAAGCACTGAAAACAGGGCAAATCATCCGCGAGGATGGTCCGCAGGCTCATCTAAAAAAAGCAGGTACACCAACAATGGGGGGCATTTTCTTTGTTCCCGTGGCAGCGATCGCTGCGTGTGTATGGTCTAGCTTTGCGACAGAGGTGCTAGCCGTTTCTGCTTTAACATTAAGTTATGGATTGATTGGCTGGATAGATGACTGGCAAATTCTGCGCCGTAAGTCTAATAAAGGTATATCTCCTCGGATGAAACTAGCTTTGCAAATCGGCTTTGCACTAGCTTTCTGTCTGTGGCTGTTTTTTACTCAACCTTTTAACATTACAACAATTGCTTTGCCCTTGGGTTTTTCTTTACCCTTGGGATTGCTGTTTTGGCCCTTAGCTGGCTTCGTATTGGTGGCAGAAAGTAACGCCACGAATCTGACTGATGGTATTGATGGATTGGCAGCAGGAACGGTGGCGATCGCACTGCTCGCATTAGGGGCGCTCGCTGCACCCTCCTCGCCTGGATTGATGGTTTTCTGCGCTTGTATGAGTGGCAGTTGCTTAGGATTCCTGGCACATAACCGTAACCCAGCCCGTGTTTTCATGGGAGATACGGGTTCCTTGGCTTTAGGAGGGGCTTTAGCAGCAGTAGGTTTGTTGAGTAACAGCTTAGTAGCGCTGTTCATTCTCAGCGGAATCTTCTTCGTAGAAACCCTTTCTGTGATGGCGCAGGTTGGTTATTACAAAGCTACCAAAGGTCCTGATGGCAAAGGCAAGCGCCTGCTGAAGATGGCACCATTACACCATCATCTGGAACTTACTGGTTGGTCAGAACTGCAAGTTGTTGCCGTCTTTTATATAGTTAGTGCCATTTTGGCTGTCATCTGTTTAACAATTGGTCACTTATGATTCTCTCAGGAATTACCTGAATAAAAATTAATAACCTCCTCAACTAGAGGGGGTTGTTTTTTATAAGACTAGCTGAGTTCATCGGTATCTCTAGCAAAAGTCAATTTTGTGAAAAAAACCACAGATGCACACAGATGTAGACAAGGGAGGCGGTGAGACGCTGTGCGAATGACGGCTTTCCCGCTTCATTAAAACCACTACCATGTCCTCTATCTAGAGCGATCGCAACTACAGCCGGACTAGCTTTTTCATAGAGGCGAATCCTGTTTTGTTCTTCAGATTTTTCTGCTATGAGAATTTTTGATTGTCGTTCCTTAGTCTTTTGACTTACCAAGGTTGATTTCAATTCTTGAGCATTTTTAGTAAGAGTTGGCAATTGATAACCCAATACATTATCGATACCAATCACACCAATCACAGTGGTCAGCCCCTGAGTCCTTACGGACACGCTCCGCGAACGGGGAAGTCACGCATTCACGCATTCACGCATTCAAAAGTAAGAACCCCATAAATAAATTTAGGGGCTTGAGTCAGCGGACGCCGTAGACGCTTGCGCCTACTCGATGAAATACGTTTTTTCTTTTTCCATACCATAAGTTGGGGGCTTGTACCTTTTTCTTTCTGGTCAAAATTGTTGAATTTCCTATCTTTAATAATTTACTTTTCATTGCAGAATTCCCTGAAAAAGTAATTTATTTACTGTTCATCATCTTATTTGTCTTCACCAAACCAAGTCGGAATTTGAGAATAAATTCTCCAATAATACGGTGATAACCTATTAAGGTGAAGTTTTTTTCAACACTTAAGTGTAAACGTAAACGGCGTGGCGATAACTTACCCTACAAAACTGATGAATTGTTTGGCTTGAGAGGAAATGTTAGGTTCGCTCGACGATAGTGCCGCTAACAAGATTTGAGATATAGGAATCCGGTTTGATTTGGTGAATCACAAAGTAGAGACAGGGGAACAGAGAACAGGGAACAGTACGAAGCTTCGCAAAAATCTGCGGAGGAATCCTATAGAGCAACCCACGCTTAGACAGTATTTTGTGTCCAGTCTTCCAATACTAAGCCAGGGACTTGCGAGAAATCGCGCTGATTGCGAGTCACTAAAACGCCATTGACTGAGAGTGCGTTAGCGAAGCTTACCGAAGGTATCGCTGCGATGCGCACATCTTTCTGAATTCGATTTTTGCGGAGTGCGGAATGGTGCTTGAGTAGCTGCCGATATTGCGTGTCAGCAGCAGCATCAAAATTTAAGATCCGAACGCTTTGCAAAAAGTCCACCGTTGCCCAGAACCTTGTATAAAGCTCGACTAAATTATTAGCTTGGGAGGGATTGTTGATATTAACAACCCACCCATTAAACAGCTCTTGAACCGTGACAATCGTTACTGCAATATTGGATGACAATTGCGCGGAGCGCACTGCCCCTTGGGCAATCGCCACACCTGAACAATAAGTCAAACTTATGAAATACCAGGAAGCTAAACATCTCAAAACAGCAGAATTTAAACGGTTCTGGGGTGTCAAACCACAGACATTTGAGAAAATGGTTGAAACAATCTCATCGCAAGTTTGTATAATTATGAACTTCACATCTCTTGCAAGTGCTATAAGGAAACCTTATTCAAAAGCGATAGCGAGCGCAGATGAAAAACTGTTGAGTTTTCGCCTTCCCGACTTTTGCAAGAGGTCTATTTACGCATCTGTCCAACTAGGTGAACGAGTTCTGGCAAAATCAACTTTTCCATCGCCAGTCGCACTGCATTACTCGAACCAGGAAGGGAAAAGATAAGTTTCTGTTGATAGATACCTGCAACAGCGCGAGATGCAATAGCTCGCGAACCAATTTCTTGATAACTTAAAAAGCGGAACAACTCACCAAAGCCAGGCAGAGTTTTTTCCAGCAACTTTTCAATAGCATCGTAGGTGGTATCCCTCGGCGCAATACCTGTGCCTCCATTGAAAATCACAACATCCAAATTTGGATGCTCACCCAGCATTTGCATCTGAGTTCTAATCAGTAAGGGTTCATCTTTGACAATCGTGTAAGCTTCTACTGCATGATTGGCATTGCCAAGTAATTCTTGAATCAGCTGACCACTTTTGTCTGTTTCTTTTGAACGTGTATCGCTGACAGTGACGACAGCACAACTTACCGCTATGCCAGGGGAATCTGGGTGAGGAATGTGCGTCATAAGTAAACTATAGAGTTTTTGTTATTAGTCATTTGTTCGTTGTTTTGTGTTAGTTGTTGGTTGTCTTGCTAACGACCAACCACTAACACTAATTAATAACTAATAACTGCTTAAGATTTACTGAATTCCAGACCGTTGTCTTCAGCATACCTTTGCATGAACCGCATAAAGCGCTCCCAGTCGTCTTTCGATCTCATCACGTAAACGGCTTCTAATGCTTCTGGTTTGCCGTTAATGAATTTACCCTTAACTTCGCGGGTGACAATTTCTCCTTCTTCGTCAATTAAGTACATCCCAGTGATTTCCTCGGTGCTGGTGCTCTCTAAAGCTTTGGGATTTTGGAAGATAAACGTCGCTGTTGCGCTGTCACCCGTCTTTGATCGCGTCAGGCGCACGTCTGGAACTACATCTTCGGTTATACCTCTGGAAAACTGAATTTGAGCCATGTTGAGTGAATTTAAACTTTTATTATCGGTAGTTTAATATTCTCTCACCATTTAGTACCTGGCAGTCTAGCTGCCGCTGAGATTTTTATTTTCAGTATAAACCCTTATGTTGCTTCTCGCTGTAGTAACAAAGTAACAGGACCATCATTCTCAATAGAGACTTGCATCATAGCCCCAAATTGACCTGTTTCCACTCGTAAACCACTTGAGCGTAACTTGTCAACAAAGCGGTTATATAACTCTTGTGCTATTTCAGGATCAGCTGAACGGTCAAAAGACGGACGGCGACCTTTGCGACAGTCGCCGTAAAGCGTGAACTGACTTACTACCAGCAATTCGCCACCAATTTCTAGTACAGATTTTTGCCAACGGTCACCCTCTTCTTCATCGGGAAACAGCCGCAATTCCAGACACTTACGCACCATCCAGTCAAGTTCAGCATCAGTATCAGTATCGGCAATACCAACGAGCAAGTTTAGCCCTCGTCCAATTTTACCGACTATTTCACCGTTCACAGTCACTTGAGATGATTTGACTCGCTGGATAATGACGCGCATTCCTATTTTGGATTGTGGATTGGAATTTCAAGTCTCTACTTATCTACCGCTACGACTGATTTACTTGACGTATTTGCTTTATCTACAAAGGCTTTCAGGCATAAAAAGTGCCTGAAAGTTCTAAAGTCCCATTAGGACAATAAGTGGCACCACTTAAAAAGTGCATTCCCAGGTGGAACCTGGGAACGAGTCGAACGAGTCGAATGACTAATAATTATTTCCCGAAACCTTTGCCGCGAGTGGTTGAAGGAAGACAAACGCAGTTTTCCAGTTGTTGTCGTAAAGCCTGATGATCTAAATTTTGACCAATAAGCACCAACTGGTTTTTCTTCTCACCTTTCCACTCATCATCATCCAAAGTGAAACGCTTACCACAAAGGTGGAAAATATGACGTTTGGGACTTTCATCAAACCACATAATCCCCTTTGCTCGGAAGACTGTTTCAGGTAGCTGGTTATCTAGAAAATACTGAAACTTCCTAATCGCAAAAGGCTTGTCGCTCTGAAAGGATATCGAGGTGAAACCATCATTTTCTAAATGGTCAGAATGATGGTGATGTTCGTGATCATGGTCATGGTCATGGTCATGACCGCATTCAGAGTGGTCATGATCGTGGTGGTGATGATGTTCATGTTCATGTTCATGTTCATGCTGATCATGGTGATGGTCATGATCATGCTTATTAGCAGCATCATTAAAGTACTTATCTGTCTCAAACAGACCAACGCTGAGAATTAAGGGTAGTGGCACTTGCGAGCGGTTAGTGCGAATAATTCTCGCTCCTTCCTTAACTTCGCGAATTTTTGCTTCCAGCGTCTCTAACTCTGCTTGAGAAACTAAATCTGTTTTGTTGAGCAGAATCACATCACCATAGGCAATTTGACTGTAAGCTGCCTGAGAATTGAATAAATCTAGGCTGTAGTTTGCCGCGTCTACGACTGTAATGATTGAATCCAGACGGGTTAAGTCCCGTAACTCCGTGCCGAGAAATGTCAGCGCAACTGGTAGCGGATCTGCCAGTCCAGTTGTTTCGACAACGAGATAATCTATCTTGTCTTGGCGTTCCAGAACTTTGTAAACGGCATCTACTAAATCAGTGTTAATGGTGCAGCAGATACAACCGTTACTCAGCTCCACCATATTATTATTATCGTCAGTGGAGATAATTAACTCATTGTCGATGCCTATTTCGCCAAATTCATTCACTAAAACAGCAGTTTTCAGTCCCTGCTGATTAGTCAGGATATGATTAAGTAAAGTCGTCTTACCGCTACCAAGAAATCCAGTAATAATTGTTACTGGCAATCCTTGTTTCGGTGCATCTATTGATTTCGATTCGGAACTAACTGCTTGCATAGCGATGCTGTGAAAAAGTCAAAATAGAAGAATGTAGCGCACAGAGTACAGAAAACACTAGCATAGGGATGCTGGTATTTCATCCCAGCCCTTCTCCTTCAGAGAGGCTAGCACGTTGGCTTAGCCTGTCCGTAGGACTTACAAGTTCCCAGTCGCCGTGAGAGCGGGAGACTCTCCAGCAGCGCTGTGTCACTGCCCTCCCCTATTATTACGTATCTCTATTTCAGTAACACTTGGTTATGACCCTAACTGTTTACAATACACTCACCCGTCGCCAAGAACCTTTTGAAACCGTCGAACCCGGAAAAGTTAAGATGTATTACTGCGGCGTGACAGTGTACGACTACTGCCATTTGGGTCATGCTAGAGCTTGCATCGTTTGGGATGTCGTGCGTCGGTACCTGCAATTTCTTGGTTATCAAGTGCGCTTCGTCCAGAATTTTACCGATATTGACGACAAGATACTGAACCGAGCACGGCAAGAACATTCATCAATGGAAGCTGTCTCTGAATTCTATATTAAAGCGTATTTTGAGGATATGAGGCGGCTGGGGATTAAGGATGCTGATGAGTATCCCCGTGCAACTCATACGATCAATGGCATTGTGGGGCTGATTCATGAATTAGAAAATAAAGGCTTCGCTTACCCGGCTGACGGAGATGTTTACTACGCAGTGCGCCAGTTTTCTGAGTATGGGAAACTTTCTGGACGCAGATTAGAAGATATGCAGGCAGGAGCCAGCGAACGGGTGAATGTGGATGACCCAGAGTATCAGAAGAAAAGAGACCCGTTTGACTTCGCTTTGTGGAAAGCAGCAAAACCAGGAGAACCCGCTTGGGAATCACCTTGGGGTCAAGGTCGTCCGGGATGGCATATTGAATGTTCGGCTATGGTGCGCGATCGCCTTGGCGAAACGATAGACATTCACGCTGGCGGTGAAGACTTAAAGTTTCCCCACCATGAAAATGAAATCGCTCAATCAGAAGCTGTCACAGGAAAACCACTGGCGCGTTACTGGCTGCACAACGGCATGGTAAAGGTGGATGGTGAAAAAATGTCCAAGTCTTTGGGCAACTTTATCACGATTCGGGAGTTGCTGGATCGAGGAGTTGACCCGATGGTGGTGCGGTTGTTTGTCCTTGGGGCGCACTATACTAAACCGATTGACTTTACCGATGAGGCGATCGCCGACAAGACAAACAGTTGGCAAACTCTCAAAGAAGGTTTACTCTTCGGCTACGAATACAGCGAAAAACTCGGATGGGAAGAATCATCCAAAATTGAAAATTCCTACGTTGAGCGTTTCCAAGAAGCTGTCAATGATGACTTTAATTTTTCTGGTGGGTTACCTGTGCTGTTTGAATTAGCCAAGGAACTACAACGCCAGAGAAATATTTTAGTACATGAGGGAAAAACCGAGACATCAAGTGCAGAACTACAAAGCAAGTGGCAAACTCTTGTCACATTAGCTCAAGTTCTGGGTTTAGAAGCCAAGATGTCAGCTCAAACACCGCAAAATGACGGTATAAGCGATGCGGAAATTGAGGCATTGATTCAGAAAAGGCAGGAAGCGCGCAAAGCCAAGAATTTTGCCGAAAGCGATCGCATTCGTGACGAACTACAAGCACAAGGTATTACCCTAATTGATAGCCGTGAAGGCACCAGATGGCACCGCAGTTAAAAATTGAAAATTCGCTCATTCGCTCGTTCAAAATTAATAATGAAATTCAAAATGCAAAATGACGAGTACAAATAAAGCAATTACAGATAGGACGTTTGAGTTTGCTATCCGCATTGTTAAACTTTGCAAGGTACTAGATGAAAGTCCGGGAGTAGTGCAAACACTCTCCAAACAGTTGATCAAGTCTGGAACGTCAATTGGGGCAAATGTCGAAGAATCTCAATCAGCACAGAGTACAGCCGATTTTATTAACAACCTAGAAATTGCTTTATAAAGAGGCAAAGGAAACCAGATACTGGATAAGACTTTTGATTGCGACTGAATTAATGCCATAAAGTCGTTTATTATCTGTTCTAGGGGAAATTAACGAACTTATTAAGATAATTGCTGCTATCGTCGTTAAAACCAAGCAACATCATCAAAAATGATTTTTTTGAACTTTGAATGCGTGAATTTTGAATTGTTATGTGGTCTGAACTTACAAAAGCGATCGCTCAAATAAATATACCTGCTGATTGGGTCGGTATTAGAGCCGTAAAAGATACTTCATATAACCGTCATTTCCGTGACGGTATACCCCAAAGCAACGGTAAATCTTCCACTACCGGAGCTATGCTCGAAGTCATGGTAAACGGCTGTATAGGCTATGGAGCTACCAATTCGCTGCAACTGCAAGATTTGCAATCTGCTGCTGAAAAAGCGTATAAACAAGCACTTGCAGCAAGTGAATGGTGGATATATCCATTTAACGCGGTGAGAGAGCGTCCTAAAGTAGTTGGTCAGTATACTTCGCCGTTTCTTGAACCCTTGGATGCTCTTAGTCCAGGGGAAATCAACGATTTACTTGTCCGCATTTGCCAAACCCTAAAAGTCTCTGACCAAATTGTACAAACCACAGTAGTTGCTAGCATCAGCGAAAGGGAAACTTGGTTTGTCAGCAGCAACGGCTCTGAGGTGTATCAAAACTTCATGTTTTTTAGCACTCATTACGGAGCTACAGCACAAGATGGCGCGATTGTTCAGCAACGCACCAACAACGGCTGGCAGGCAAATTGTTACCAAGGTGGGCTGGAACTTTTTCAAGAACCAGACTTATGGCAGCGGGTACAACAAATTGGTGAACAAGCAGTAGAACTGTTGACAGCAGAAGAATGCCCAACTACGCGTACTAATCTGGTGTTAGCGCCAGACCAGATGATGCTACAAATCCACGAAAGCGTGGGGCATCCCGTAGAAATCGACCGAATTTTGGGAGATGAGCGCAATTACGCCGGAGGAAGCTTCGTCAGTCAGAGTGATTTCGGCACTTTGGTATATGGCTCTCCCGCAATGAATATTACCTTTGACCCCACAGTACTGGGTGAATTTGCTAGCTATGGCTTCGATGATACGGGTGCTGTGGCAACGCGGGAGTATTTAATCAAAGAAGGCGTTCTCCTGCGAGGTTTGGGCAGTCTGGAAAGCCAAGCAAGAGCAGGCGTACCAGGTGTTGCTTGTGCGCGTGCTAGCTCTTGGAATCGACCACCAATTGACCGCATGGCAAACTTGAATTTAGAGCCAGGGGAAACCTCATTTGAGGAAATCATTGCTGGAATAGAACACGGTGTTTACATGGAATCCAATCGCTCCTGGTCGATTGACGATCGCCGCTATAAATTTCAGTTTGGTTGCGAGTACGCTAAATTGATTGAAAACGGCAAACTCACCAAAACCCTCCGCAATCCCAACTATAGAGCCACGACTCCAGAGTTTTGGCACAGCTTAGTAAAAGTAGGAAACTCCTCCACTTGGGAGATGTATGGTACTCCGTTTTGTGGTAAAGGAGAACCAAACCAAGCGATTTCGGTAGGTCATGGTTCACCCACTTGTGTATTTGCTAACGTTGAAGTTTTTGGCGGCGGCGGTTGAAGAAGACAAAGGGATAAGGAGAGCCATTCTTCTCTCCCCACCTCCCCACCTCCCTATTTCCCTGATCTCCCCCTCGATTTGCAATGCCCATGAAACACGAAGAACTATCTGCCTTAGAAGTCAGCTTTAACCAACTGATTGACACTCTTCTAGATAAGAAAGAAGATGAACAATTCACAGTGAAACTCAGCAGTGAACGCAGTCAATTTACTCGTTTCAATCATGCCAAAGTGCGACAAACAGGTTGTGTGGCTGATGGTTGGATTGAACTGACTTTAATGCAAAATCAGCGTAGTAGTTCTCGGCAATTTCCCTTTACTGGAAATTGGGAAAAAGATTGGACTTTGGCATATCAAGCTTTGCAAGAACTACGCGAAGAACTTCCCCAGTTACCCGTAGATCCATATCTAGTATTACCATCAGGCACAAATACCAGTCGAGAAGTGCATTCTGGGAACTTATTGGCTGATGAAGTTGTCGTGCCAACGGTGCTAGAACAGGTTGCAGAATTAGATTTTACAGGTATATACGCTGGGGGAGTTGTTATTAAAGCTTATGCCGATTCCAGCGGTCAAAAACATTGGTTTAGTACTGATACTTTTACATTAGACTATTCTATATTCACGACCGAAGGACAAGCCGTTAAAGGAACTTTCGCAGGTAGTGATTGGAATTATGAAGCTTATGCAGCTAAAATTAGCGATGCCAAAAGACAACTCAAATTGCTTTGTCGTCCTGTAAAAGAATTACCACGGGGTCAGTACAAAACTTACTTTGCGCCAGCAGCGGTTGCTGATTTATTAGCCATGCTTTCTTGGGGAGGTGTCAGTGAAGCTGATTTACAACAAGGGGGCAGTGCTTTAGCTTTACTGTGGCGCAAAGAAAAGCAGTTGTCTAAAGCATTTTTTGTGAAAGAAAACTTTCAACGAGGGTTGGTGCCGCGATTTAATGAATTAGGAGAAATGGCAGCACCAGAATTGCCTTTAATTGAAAAGGGAATTTTGGTAAATACGCTGGTAAATTCTCGCACGGCAAAGGAATATCAAAAAACTGCTAACGGTGCTAATAGTTATGAGTCGTTACGTGCGCCAGAAGTGAGTCCGGGGAATTTAAGATTTGAGGGAATTCTTCCTAGTTTAGATACGGGTTTGTATGTCTCTAATTTACATTACTTGAATTGGAGCGATCGCCCCACAGGAAGAATTACAGGTATGACGCGTTATGCTTGTTTTTGGGTGGAAGGCGGCGAAATCATCGCTCCTATTGAAAATTTGCGTTTTGATGAAAGTCTCTATCGTTTTTGGGGAGAAAACTTGATAGATTTGACCAACTTTCAAGAGTTTATTCCTGAAGTTGGAACCTACGATAGTCGCCAACTTGGAGGCTGTATGGTTCCCGGTATGTTGGTAGAGGATTTTACATACACCTTGTAGTGACGCTCAATATCGTTAATTAGTCAGAACCGAGCGAAATTCAAGTTAGAGCTAACTAGACCGAACCAGGCTAGAGATTGCTTGCACCAACACCCCTGGATCTATTGGCTTAGAAATGTGCTTTTGAAAACCTGCTGCAAGAGCTTGTTGCTGATTCATCTCACCAGCATAGAGGTGTCTGCTCACGCTGATTTTACCCGAATTTCAGAAATAACCGAGGTAGCAGGAAACTGCTTTTGAAAAGACTCTGCTAGCTTGGCATTGATGAGTCTTAGTATTTTTCCAAACTTTTCTACTTCTTCGGGTGTTAGATTGAATTGCGCTAAATCTACTATTGCTTCACCTTGAACCACAACAAGGTCATTAGTGTCTGTAATCTGGACAGCAATGAGGAGGTCTTCAACTGCAACCAAATTTTGTGAATAAATTTCCATATGATGTTAGCGGGAAAGTAAGACCCCCCAATGAAAAGTATGGGGGTTAAACTCATATGCAAGAAACGTTAACTTTAAGTGTTGCAGGCATTACATTGTTTAACTTCCTACTTTTGGCACATTAACATCAACTAAATTCTTAAAAGCAGAAACTTTCAACCGAGTCAACATAATATCCTTCTCTTGGAACCGAAAGTGTTGCAATTTACCTGCGCCTATTTCTTCTTGGGAAATTGAGAATTATCGTCTAAAGAGGAGTCTGGTAGTAATTGTTGGCGTCCGTTGCGAATAACTCGCAACATATCCTGAAGATTCTGCTCAATATTTTCTAGGACGCTATCAGCGTAGTCATCAGCTCCCTGTTCAATTGCCTCTGCTTCTGCAATTGCCTGACGCCGCATTTCCTCTATTTCTTGTTGGCAAGCGCGTCGTTTGCGGTCAATTTCTTCGAGGGTTTCTTGCAGCATTTCGTCACATTCTTGTTGAACTTGTCGCCGCAGTTCGGCGGCTTCGTGTTCTGCTTGTCTGATGATGTCGCTTTCATCCAAAATTTGCGATCGCTTGGCTTGCGCTGCATCAACAATTTGTTGCCCGTACTCTTCCGCTTGTAGGAGAATTTCCTCCTTTTGTTGGATGATTGCTGCTGCTTCTTGAAAAGCTTCAGGTAAACAAAGCCGTATTTCATCTAGCTGATCCAGCAGCTTGTCTTCATCCACTAACGTGCGTCGCGTCAGTGGAATGTTGAAACCGGCAAGAATCATCTCCTCCAAGCGGTTGAGTTCCTGCTGAATGTCTACGCTTGCTATTCGCGTAGCGTCTCCGTCGTAGGAGATTCCATCGGCAAACTCTTGCGGGGGGGGATTACTTCCGTTTTGATTTGGTTCGATACCGGACTGTTTTGGGCGTAGCATTGGGAAATATCCAGGGCAACGTGCGGGGGAACAAGATGATCGACAGAGCCACCAAACTTAGCAATCTCTTTTACCACACTACTACTTAAAAAACTATACTCATTTGATGTTGCTAAGAAAACTGTTTCTATTTGATGAGAAAGGGTTTTATTTGTGTGAGCCATCTGAAGTTCTACTTCAAAGTCTGAAATTGCTCGTAAACCCCGCAGTAGCACTTGCGCTTTCCGCATTTGGGCATAGTTTACGGTTAAACCATCAAAGGCATCTACCTCTACATTAGCTAGATGTTTTGTAGATAGACGAATCTGTTCTAGCCGTTTTTGCACTGTAAACAGTGGATTTTTGTTAGGATTACGCACGACAGCGACAATCACGTGGGCAAACAAGCGACTGCCACGTTGGATGATGTCAAGGTGTCCTAAGGTGATAGGATCGAAGCTTCCTGGATAAATGGCAATCACAATCACAGATGCCTCAAAGTTGTTTAGGTGATTATATCCAACCACTACTGGTTGGGAGCAACAAAGTGCAAGTTTTCATTGAAAAATCTAGGATATTTGTCTTTGGTAAACTCTGTTGCACCTAGTGCCATACTCTTATTTATCTACCCTAAAAATAAAGTTCTTGAGAAATACACTGCCTATGCTGCCTTCTTTGCCCACAGCGATTTAAAATCAATGCTGTCGACCATACAACAATTTTTGACAAAGTCAAGAGTAGGAATTTTGGATTTTGGATTGAATATAGAATTTAAAATCACCTCGCTATTGCCTTTAATCCGGGAGCATCCCACGCTCTGTGGTGCTTACGCGTACCAAGTGTGCGTACGCATACCTGGGGAAGAGTGAGTTCGCCATCTCGCTCTTAACAAGCACAAGTCAAATGTATATTAGCTTTTTATAGTCTTCTAGGTAGTTTTGCATGGCACTGGATTTTTCCACCTTGCCCCTGGCATTTCAATTCACTTCTCCAGGACCGATTCTGGTGAAAATAGGACCGTTAACTATCCGTTGGTATGGGCTTTTGATTGCTACAGCAGTCTTGATTGGCGTTACGCTTTCCCAGTTCTTGGCAAAGCGCCGTAACGTTAATCCAGACTTGATCAGCGATTTGTCAATTTGGCTGGTTCTTGGGGCAATTCCAGCAGCACGCTTATATTACGTTTTGTTTCAATGGTCAGAATACGCCCAGCATCCAGAGCGGATTATTGCTATTTGGCAAGGAGGCATTGCGATTCATGGAGCAATTATCGGTGGCGTTGTCGCAGCACTAATTTTTGCCAAAATTAAGCAGATTTCTTTCTGGCAATTGGCTGACTTGGTGGCTCCGTCACTGATTTTAGGGCAGGCAATTGGACGGTGGGGCAATTTCTTTAACTCTGAGGCTTTTGGTAGTCCCACGAATTTACCTTGGAAGCTGTCTATTCCACCAGAACATCGTCCCCCAGAATTGGCTAATTTTGAGTACTTCCATCCCACTTTTCTCTATGAATCTCTGTGGGATTTAATGGTATTCGCCTTGCTGATCACTTTATTTTTTAGGAGTTTATCGGGCAAACCAGCTTTGAAAACAGGTACGCTGTCTCTCGTTTATTTGGCAGCTTACAGCTTAGGACGCCTGTGGATAGAAGGTTTTCGCACGGATAGTTTGATGCTTGGACCGCTACGGATAGCACAAGTCGTGAGTTTACTGGGGATCGTCTTTGGTTTCGCTGGGTTAGCTTGGCTTTATATAGCTAAACGCCCTTTACCAGATGTCGTTTTCACCCCGCAGGGAGATGCAGAGAGGAGGTAAGCACATGAGAAGAAGGAGGACTCTTGACTCAAAAATAAAAAATGCCCCAGAGTTATCTCCAGGGCTTAACCAGGGTGCATCTACCAATACACTCTTCTAGAAGGAGGGGTTCTATCCGGAAAGATACTGAGAATATGCCAAAAAAAATTTTTTTGAGGAATTGCTATCTGTTGGCGTATGCATGAATATACTAGCCTAACGAGTCACAAAAAAACTTATAAAGCTTTAGAACCTGCTGTGTATATCGTGGGTGCAGGTCCTGGAGATCCAGATTTATTAACAGTCAAGGCACAGAAACTGTTAGAAAGCGCCGATGTGATTTTATTTGCTGATTCCTTGGTACCTCAACAAATTTTAGAAATTTGCCGCGAAGATGCCCAGATTATTCACACTGCCAACAAGACTTTAGAAGAGATTTTGCCAGTCATGATAGAACGAGTGCGATCGGACAAATCTGTCGTTCGTCTCCATTCTGGTGATCCCAGTCTCTACAGCGCCATCCACGAGCAAATGCATCTTTTGGCAGAGGCAGAAATCCCTTTTGAAGTCATACCAGGCATCAGTGCCTTTCAAGCCGCAGCCGCTAAACTCAAAGTAGAACTCACTGTTCCCGGTTTAGTCCAAACAATCATACTCACGCGCATCAGCGGACGTACAGAAGTCCCTGCAAGCGAGGAATTAGCAACGCTCGCAGCCCATCAGGCTAGCCTATGTTTATATCTAAGTGCGCGTCACGTTGAAGCAGCCCAAGCCAAACTCCTCGAACACTACAATGCCGAAACACCAGTGGCTATTTGCTATCGATTAGGGTGGAGTGATGAAAAAATTAGGGTTGTTCCCCTCAATCAAATGGCAGACTGTACTCACGAAGAAAATCTGATTCGGACTACGCTTTACATAGTCAGCCCTGCACTCTCGCAAGCATCAGCGCGCTCTCGTTTATATCATCCGGAACACAGTCATCTGTTTCGCTCTTCTCACCATTAAAAGATGCTCCTGCTGTCATTATTTTTGATATTTATTTGCAGTTGCTTATCGCCCCGGCGTGGCGATCCTACTTTTTTTGACTCTCCTAATTGACGCGAACTAGGTGAATTTCTGTGCGTTGATTGCGTTGGTCTTTGGGAGCAACGCTAGGTAGTGGTCTCGGTGAGCCTTCGCTTACAGCTATAATTTTATGCTTGAGACCCCGCGATCGCAGATAGTTAGCTACTGCCTGTGCTTGTTGTTCACTAATGGTTTGGTTAATGTTATCATCGCCAAACTTAGAGGTATGACCAATCACTCTGACAGCAACAGTTTTCTCGTTGAATTCTGCAATTTGCTCAGCCAGCTTATTCAGGGTTTGCTTACCCTCATCTGTTAGTTCCGAGGAGTTAGTTGCAAATTTGATTTCTCCTTGTACTTGCAAGTTACCGATACCAGGAGCAGTTTTAATCTTGTCAGCATCGACAGTAGAAGCAAAAGTTTTCTCTGTTTTGCCTTCCAGTTTCTCTGTTAGTTCCAGGTTATCAGCACGCACCAAGTCAATCAGCTTTTGCGTATTAGTTGTCGCCTTAGCAATGAATTCAGAGGTATACAAATCCTTGGGGTTTTGGGGAACCTGATTCAGTTTGCCTGTCAGCGCCAGCACCGCTGCTGTAGAGCGAATTCGCTTCTCTAGAGTTCCATCTACGAACCACTTTTGGGCTTCAACGGAGGTAAAAAACTCTATACCCTGCAAAACTGCCGCTGCGTCAGTTGTAGATAATTTGCCATCCGCAGCAATTTGCGCCTGCAACTGGTTCGGGGTGCGGACACTCACATCTATGTGGCGGTAGTAAACTCCGAGTAATTCTGAAATCTTCTGTGGTTGAGACTGGATGAGACGGTTGGAAGCAACAACCACATCTACAATTGCTTCCGGTGCATCCTTGCTAGATAATATGACCTTGTACCCTTTGTGCCGCGCTTGAGTGACAAAAGGTTCCCAAATAACGGCTACTGCTATATTTTTATTGGGATCTTGCAACAGCTTCCAAGCATCAGAAGCATCTTGCACTTTAGTTATTTGGAAGTCTGACAGCTTAAACGCCTCAAATTTGCTACTCACAATCAGTTGCAACAGGTACTCGCTGGGGGTATCGCCAGCAAAGCTAATTCCTAACTGCTGTCCCTTTTGTTGTGCTTGCAGTACCAACTGAGTCAGATCCATCAGCGACTTCAGATTGGGATACTTTTTAGTATTTAAAACAACTGCATCTGCACCTACAGTACGGTCAATCAACCCGATAATTTTTCCCTCGGGCTTTTGTTTGAGAAACTGATCTAGAGTCGTTACCAGTAAGTCAGCTTCTCCCTTATTCAAACGCTGAGCTCTTTTAGCCTGATCAAACTCATCTTCATAACGCAGGCTTAACCCAACTTCTTCCACTGCCGTCTGAAACGCTGCACTACCGAAAGTACTGTAACCACTGAAGGTGTCTCCCAAAATGGTAAATGGAACTTTCTCGGATGTATTTTCTGTTTGATTTTCTACACCTTTAATCAATTTGGAACTAAGTTGATCTGTCAACACAAAAGTAATCCAGCCTATCACACCAAACGTTATGCCAACACCCAAGAACCATGCAACCGGATTGTCAGACTTACTCATACCCAAAAATGTTGAATCTTCAGAAGAATTGCAAAAAAAACTTAAAAATCTGATCAGGAAAAAAATAAAAACTTTACTTGACACAAATGATTTGGCTTGGGACAAAGACGCTTTTGTACTTAAGGTAATACCGTAAGAATTTAGTTGATAAGTAGGCCGGTACAAATAAAGTTAACTCGTTAAGGCAGTCATTAGTCATTAGTCATTAGTAAGGGTTGGCGGCGTTTTTACATTTCTTAACTAGCTGGTGTTTATTTCCACCTATCTACTTAGTCTTAGCCAGAACTTACGCATAGACCAAAAATTGATTATGTAGCTTGAGCCCAATCTTCGGTTGAAACTCTTTTTTAAGATGTATGAGTTCGTCTCAATTACAACTTTCCAGTTGAGAATACATATAAAAACTGAGAAATTAATGAGGATTTTGTAAATTTTTTGAACAAAAACCCGTTCAGTTGCAGTTCACTTAATGCACGTAATTTTCTCTTTGTAAAGTGCTTAAGTCCTATTAGCATTTCTTAATTCCACAATGTAGGCATCCAAAATTCCTATTGCCTACTTCCTCCTGAACTGGTGCACTGACTCAAACTCAAATTCCAATCACTTACCCGTTTTGGCAAAAAAGTAATAATCGTAACATGAGGGTTGATTTGGCGAACATTTGCTCTACAGCTAATATCAATCCTAGCGTGGGATTCGGTTGCAGCCACCCTACTTTGTCCCCCTATCTGTTAAAGAAGAAGAGTAGGGAAGTAGGGGAAGTGGAGGGAGGATCACGCCACCTCAGCATCCTCTGTGCCTCCGCAGTTCGGTAAACTTAACAATGTGAAACTGATAAGAGAAATACTATGCCTCTAGTTAAAGTCCAAACTTCTGTATCTGCTCCTCTGGGAGAAGAAGTTGAAGCAATGCTCAAAAGCCTATCAGCTAAACTAGCCAAGCATACTGGAAAACCCGAATCCTACGTGATGACGGCTTTTGAAGCAGGAGTACCTATGACATTTGGTGGCACGACAGATCCAGTCTGTTACATCGAGGTTAAAAGTGTCGGTACTATGAAGCCAGACCAAACCCAGGCTATGAGTCAGGACTTTTGCCAAGAGGTTAACAAAGCGCTGGGTGTGCCTCAAAATCGCATTTATATAGAGTTTGCTGATGCCAAAGGCGCAATGTGGGGTTGGAACGGCACAACTTTTGGTTAGTTTTTTTGTATTTGACCCGTTCTTTACAACTAAATGGGAAAAGATTTCAGATTTTGGTTTGTGCGATTGGGCAAAGCGCGATCGCACAATCGGTTGGAACACAGCAGTGCATTGTGCGGTCGTGTGCCTTGGCTTGGATGAGAACTGCAAGACTGAAAACTGACCAGATGCAAAAGTTTCGAGAATCTGCTATCACCGTCGGTGCGATCGCTGTTCTAAGTGTTCAGCCTTTGTTTACCCAAATTGAACCACTCTTAGCGCAGCCAGCGCAATTGCAACCAAAATCGACAAATCGAGCTTCAAGCTTCCGGTTGCCTGCTCCCACTGGTTCTTACCAAGTAAGCACAACGGCTTACTACTTGGTTGATACCTCCCGCAAAGAGATTTACAGCACTGAAGTCTACGATCTGCGGACACGAAAACCGATTACAACCCCACCGCCGACGGATCGCCGTGAGTTGATGGTCTATGTTTGGTATCCTACGAATGCTAAGCCGGGAGCAAGCACTGCCCCTTACATGGATGAGGGCTTTGCGCTAGCTGCTGCTGAAGGCATGGGACGTGATTTTGGAGTATCGTCTGACCAATTCGTCCAATCAGTTACCCAAACCATTCAAACTAACGCTGTTCCAAAGGTGGCGATTGCGAATGCCTCGAAACGCTATCCAGTTGTCATTTTGTCGCCTGGTTTTGGCTCGACACCCAAATTTTATACAACACAACTCGAACAACTTGCCAGTCATGGTTATGTAGTCGTTGCGATTAATCCCACTTATGAGGTGCCAGTCCTGTTTCCGGACGGACGAGTGATCACTCAATCAACAGTCTTCAATTTCTCCAAAGCTGATCAAGCGAAAATTCAGCGTACCTTTAACCAAGCAGTTGAAATTCGGGCAAAGGATGTTAGCTTTGTGCTCAATGAGTTAAATCGCCTCAACATCAAAGACGCTCAAGGACTCTTCAGCGGACGTTTAGATTTAAATCGAGTCGGTATTTTCGGGCATTCGTTAGGTGGAGATACGGCTATCGAGGCAGTCTGGCGCGATCGCCGATTAAAAGCGGGAATCAACATGGACGGTGGCAGCTATGGCAAGCTTTTGGGCAGTGGAAATAAGGACAGATTGGATAGCCCATTCCTGCTGATGTCTCATGATGGTAGCGATCAGGCGCTGCAATCGTTTTATCAACGGCTAAGAACGAATGCCTATAGCCTGACGCTCAAAGGTAGTAAGCACAATACGTTCATAGATTTTGGGGTAATACTACCCGCATTTTCAGCGAATTCAACAACTCAGGCAGAATCTCGAATCAAGCAAGCCCTTGGCTCAATTGAACCTCAACGGGCAGCCAAAATCATCAATGTTTACACATTAGCATTCTTTAATAAATATCTCAAAAATCAGCGTGAACCTTTACTTGACAGAGGTTCATCTGATTACCCAGAGGTGCTATTGGAATCTCGTGGAAAGCTGTCTAACAAGTTTTAAGTAGACTCTTCACTAGACTTCTTGCAAAAATACGATTTATGAATTTTTGAACTACAGATAAACATAGATAAATATCGGTGTTCATCTGTGTCCGTCTGTGGTTTAATTTCAAAAAAATTGACTGCATGCAAGAGTTCTACTGTTCCAGTGGTGAAAACCACAATTATAAACCCAAGCAATAGGAACAGCGATCGCCTACCATAAAGATCCAAGGCGAATTTCTTAACTACCATGTCTGCTAAGTCTGTCTCTGTACTCCCCTCCCCTAAAACTCATATTCCACAACAACCAAACATCTCTATTCCACCGCTATTAGGGGCAAGTGTAGAGGAGTTAACGGCTTGGGTGCATGATCAGGGACAACCAGCTTACAGGGGAAAGCAACTGCACGATTGGATTTATCAAAAGGGAGTGCGTACTCTCTCGGATATCTCTGTGTTCTCCAAACAATGGCGTGCTGAAGTTGCAGAAATTCCCATCGGGCGTTCAAAAATACACCATCGCTCTGTAGCTCCCGATGGTACTGTCAAATATCTTTTACAACTAGCAGATGGTCAAATTATTGAATCTGTGGGTATTCCTACAGAAAAGCGCTTAACGGTTTGCGTTTCTAGCCAGGTGGGTTGCCCAATGGCGTGTGATTTCTGCGCTACTGGTAAAGGAGGCTACAAGCGCAATCTTGCCCGCCATGAAATTGTGGATCAGGTGTTGACGGTTCAGGAAGATTTCCAGCAGCGAGTGAGCCATGTGGTGTTTATGGGCATGGGTGAACCGTTGTTGAATACAGATCATCTGATCGGAGCTATCCAATCCCTAAATAAAGATGTAGGTATTGGACAGCGCAATCTCACTGTCTCTACTGTTGGAATACGCGATCGCATTCGCCAGTTGGCTCAGCACCAGTTGCAAGTCACTCTTGCTGTCAGTCTCCATGCTCCCAACCAAACACTACGAGAACAACTGATTCCCAGCGCCCGCACCTATCCTATTGAAGATTTGCTGGCTGAATGTCGCGAGTATGTGGAAATGACTGGACGCCGTGTCAGTTTTGAATACATTCTCCTTGCTGGCGTCAATGATTTGCCAGAACACGCATTGGAATTGGCAAAACGTTTGCGGGGATTCCAGAGCCATGTCAATTTGATTCCATACAATCCCATTACAGAAGCAGACTACAAACGCCCTAACCAAAACCGAATTCAAGCTTTTGTTAAAGTCCTTAAGCAGCAACAAATCGCGGTTAGTGTTCGCTACTCGCGTGGTTTAGAAGCGGATGCTGCTTGTGGACAACTGCGGGCAAGTAAGAAATAGCAGGAGAAGGGAATTAGGGGAGATGAGCCAGATAAGGGAGCAATATCCCCCTCATCCTCCTCTGGTGCTCAATTAATGCGGTGCATGAATACCAGGAGCATAAGCCTCAATAACTTTGCCAGTACGCGTGCAATTGATCATCAAGTAGTCACAGATTGGGCATTGCGTTCGAGTCAGTTGACTATCAGATAAATAATGCCTTTCACCTTCGCTACCACAGTTCGGGCAGCGAATTTTTTGTACTATCTGCATTTTTAAACCCTGGAATTTCATGATTTTTTTTGAAAAAACGCTTTCTTCAACTTGTAAATCTTTTAGACTGGCATAATTGAACAAGCGATAATAATTTATCGCTTAAATTAACACAAAATTAGGTGTTCTTTTTCATTTATATTTTCTTAATTATCCTTACTATGAAGGTATATGCTATCCAACTGAGGATATATAAATTATCTCTAGAGGTTCAAGTTTCATCAGAAATCGCATGATCCCAAACCCTAATACTTTGAGACTGCCTTATTTGTAGTCATAACAACTTTGTTTTTTTGCTATAAGCCATGTCAGCTTTTTTAAAAGGTGATATTTGCAGCAAACAGGTAAAAACTCAATAATTATGGATAATAGCAACCGTGAGTCGCTCTTTATGCAGCGAAAGCAACTCATGTCCTCTGTGGCAAATATTAGCCCTTTGCGAGTCTACTCTTTCCTAATGAGTAAACCCGGACAAGCAGAACCCATAAGTTAATGGCTCTATTCTGTAGGTCTATCCAAAAAGTATTAGTTAAAAACTAACTCTATCCTTAGTTTTAGTAACAAAATGTTAAGATTTAGCTTTTATTAATCTTTGTTTACTATTGCTCCGAAAAATAAATCGTGGTAAAAAATAAGCAAAAAATTCCAATTATAGAGATTAACACGATTGCTATGGAAAAAGTCAACCTAATAAGTAGTTAGGCGCACACAACGAACCAAAAAATATGTTTGGTGAACACAGAATTCTCCTCATCGGCGGATCATCTCATGTGGGTAAATCGACCCTTGCCCAGTCTCTGGCCTCTCATCTGGGATGGAACTACCGTTCCACAGACAAACTAGCTCGCCATCCTGGACGTCCGTGGCAAGCAAAACCAAAGAAAGTTCCAAATCACGTAGCGGATCATTATCTATTACTGTCAGCCGATGAACTTATCACTGACGTCCTTCGTCATTACAGAGAAAATGTGTGGCCGCTTATCGAAGATATTGTCACAGATTGGTACTGGAGGGTTCGGCTTTATTGCCAGATCTTGTAAATACTCTGAACTTTGAAAACATTGCTGCCATCTGGCTCACAGCCAGCAACGAGTTCATAAGACGAAGAATCTACGCTGCAAGTCATTATGAATCAAAATCCCATAGTGAAAAAATGATGGTTGATAAGTTTTTGGAGCGCAACAATTTATTTAACGATCAAATTATGAACGCTGTCAACCAACTTGGATTGGCAAACGTGGATGTGGAAAATGCACGCAATATGGATGAACTGACGAGCATGTGCCTGTCAGCATTTAAAAAGAAGAACTCCCAAACGCCAACACACGCCGTTGAATGAGCAACTGCTAGGTAGTATACTAAAGGCACTAGTGCTTGGCGACACGCTTGATCATGTTCAAGACGTCTAAAGCATTTGACATACAGAAAGGATTACGCGCATCCAATGTCAGCCATCATCACTCCGGAACGCCCTGACACGTTCGATGCCATCAGCTTAATTACAGAGCTCGAAGCCGTTCTTGAACCCCTTTATCCTCGCGAAAGCCGTCATGGGTTCAGTGTTGACAAGTTGCTTGCCGAGGACGTGGCGTTTTTCCTGCTGCGTGCAAACAAGACGCCGGCGTGTTGTGGCGGCATCAAATTGGTGGGCAATAAGTATGGCGAGATCAAGCGGATGTATGTGCGTCCACAGTTCCGTGGATTAGGCTTCGCAAAGTTGATGCTCAATCATTTGGCAGACTATGCTCATGCTCACAACATCACGTTGCTGCGCTTAGAAACTGGGGTTCACCAGCGAGAAGCAATCGGGCTTTACGAGCGGCTGGGCTTTTACCGCATTCCCCCGTTCGGTTCCTACACCGATGACCCACTCAGCCTGTACTATGAGAAGCGGATCACGTGATGATCACGCTTGCACGATCGCCTAGCAAATGCCTGAAGATGTCCTATCAAATTCTGTTTAGCGAACAATTTTTCCTTCTGGTGTCGTAACTCTCTGTTGTCTTTCCGTCGAGCTGGAATGGTAGTACACAAGCCCAACGCTCAACAAACCAGCTACTACAAAAATGATTGGTAATAACTTCACCTTAACGCTAGAGACAGTAGCAGGAGGCTGCGTTGGAGCAAAGCTTGTCCTGGCTGGGTTGGTTTTCGGCTGCGATACATCCTCTAACTTAGAGGTTTTCTCAGAATCATTTAGGGTAGAGGCAATAGCAGGAGGGTGCGTTGGGACAGAGTTTACTATAGCTATTTTGCTACTCGGCTGAAGTTCATTCTCCAATTTCAGCGCTTGTTCGGGAGACTTCGTCCCTTCTAGCATTATATTGACAATCTCTGCATAGGCATCTGTCCACGCTTGCTTGACTTCTGGCGTCCAATCCGTTCCTAAATAAAATTCAAAAGTTTTTAACAGCGCTGTACCCACCATCGGATAATGTTCCTCGATAGTGGCGTATCTTACATGTCTTTCTCCTAGATCCCTCAGTATAGTCTTTAAGTAAGCAAAGTTCCGTAAATTGTAAATTACCAACACCAAAGTCATCATTAACTTCTTGTCCTGCTCTTGCATATTGGTGTTGGCAAACAACGGCTCAAGCTGAGGATTGTCAGTAAAGAGATTGTAATAGAATCTTGATGCGAACTGTGTGGCGTAAGGTTTAATGCCCGCAAAACTTTTTTCTAAAAGCTTGACATTCAAAGAAGACATAGTACCGTTGGTAGCTCATAAAGTCTGCTTGAGCCAATCTCGCTCTGGATTGACCGAAAACTGAACGGTAGGCCATGCCCAGCAGATAAGCTTTAGCCAAACGATGAAAACCGTCCAGCAAGTGTCCTTAGACTTGTTGCATTCATTCCAAAAAAAATGAAGAATTAACCGCAGATGGACGCCGAAGTAGATGGACACAGATGAAATCTGCTTATGCAAGAGGTCTAATTTCTGACTGCGCTGCTAAGAGTGAAAACTCACCACGGACCGATACGCCTTATCCTGTAACCGCCACAATAGTTGCACCCCTACCTGTTCTGCGTCGGTTTTTAGTGGTTCGGACTCTCTCAGTAAAAAGTAACTTTTGCTACTACTACTTATTCCATTGATGTTAATGCTGAATTTCCAAGTTTAGGATGTAGCGTCCCAATTGGACTTTTTCCGCCCACAATTCATATTCCACCCGCAAATTCCTTGGCAGAGGGTGTCCGTCAAGCACCAATATATTAGTAAAATTACGTAAGCTGATTGGTTTGTTTGGTGGCGAGGACTCAGTTGGCAACCAATAACGACTACTGCCAGAAACACCCTGTTTCCAGATGTGACGGTAATTTAACTGAGCGTTACCCTGCATGGTCATAATGACACGGTTAGGGGAAATTTCCAACCACCAGGTTCTGGGACTGGTAGGGGCGATCGCCTCAAGCGCAGTGCCGGAGGCGATGGCCTCTTGGGAGCTTTTATTTGACGGTGCGGTTAACACTAAATGAAATCGATTACTGTCTTTTTGAGACAATCTTGCGGCAGCATCGACTACAGACAAAACTGGCAGGTCTGTGGAAACAAGTGATAGGCACACGGGCTTGCGGTGTTCAGTCAGCATAGGAGTGATAAGGAGTAGGGATGCTTGGACGCAATCAGCTACATCAGAACTGACGCATTCACTATGTGATATTAATTATACCCATATTATTTCTTACCTATGATAGATACTTATAGATACTTTATAAATCTCAAGATAGATGCTGTTTTTAGCTAAATTTTATACTTGAGAATAAAAAATATTTTCATAAATACATTATTTTTTATAAAAAGTAAATAACCCAAAGAGAAAATTAGCAAAAAGCGCTTCCCGTTTAAATCAGACAAGTGAAAACCGCACGACTTGGTGGATTTTCGTCAATGCATATAACCGCCTACTTAATCTGTTCAACTCTCAAATACAGCGCTTTTCGTTTGCATAAACCACAAACCGCACGTTTGGGGTTAAAGCGATTGCTTGGCGCACGCAAGTGTCTCAGGAGTGCGCTTAACGTGCGTCAATACCTCAAGACGGATGGAAATAATCGTAGATTTCTTGAGCTAAACGTGGACCAATACCTGGAACTTCAGCGATTTGTGCGGGTGTTGCTTGCCGAATATAATCAACTGAGCGAAAATGCCCTAAAAGCTGCTTTTGTCGATGGTGTCCCAAACCGGAAATTTCATCTAAACGCGATCGCTTTAATTTATCACTGCGCTGCTGTCTGTGGAAGCTCACGGCGAACCGATGCGCCTCATCTCGCAAGCGCCGCAAAAGTTGCACTCCAGGTTGTTCTGCGTCAGTTTCTAGCGGTTCGGACTCTCCCGGCAAAAAGATCTCCTCTCGCCGTTTTGCCAAACTCACAACTCGCAAATCTTCCAATAAATTCATTTCTTGCAAGACTGCGACAACAGATGACAACTGACCTTTACCACCATCTATCATGACAAGGTCAGGCCAATCCGGATTTCCCACTCGCGCCAGTTGCGGATCTTCGGCATATTTGCGAAAGCGACGCCCAATAACTTCGGCGAGACTGGCAAAATCGTCTGAATGTCCTGTTGTGACTGTGGGATTTTTGATTTTGTAGTGGCGATAGTGCTGCTTGGCTGGTAAACCGTCAATAAACACGACTTGGGAAGCGACTGCATTTGACCCTTGGATATGGGAAATGTCGTAACCTTCGATTCGGTGGGGTAACTCGGGTAAATCGACGATCGCGGCTAAATCTTGCATCGCTTCTTGATTGCGATCACCCAATTTTTGCATTCGTTGCAATTCATATTGAGCATTTCGCTCCACCATTTCAATTAATTCTGCCTTAGTTTGTCGCTGGGGTGCCAAAATCGTCACTTTTCGTCCCTTGCGCCCAGTCAAGACATCCGCTAGTATCTCCCCATCTGGCAATTCGTGCTGTACCAAAATTTCTATAGGAATTTCTACCGAATCAGCAGTTTGATAATGCTCTTCCAACACTCGTTGTAAGATAGCACCAGGTTCAGCATGAGCATCTGCGACAAAAGCAAGGCGTCCGACCAATTGCCCAGCGCGAATCTGGAATAATTGAATGCAGGCGAGTTGTTCGTCCGAGAAGAGTGCAATGGCATCACGGGAAACTGTATCATCTGGTAAAGACACTTTTTGGTCAGCATTGAGCGACTTTAACCCAGCAATTTGGTCACGAATCCGCGCTGCTGACTCAAAGTTCAGTGCTTCTGCTGATTTGTGCATTTGCTGGGTTAGGATATCTATGAGTTCCTGACTTCGACCTTGGAAAACCATCGCTATTTTTTGGACGATTTTGCGGTATTCTTCTGGTAAAATCAGTTTTTGACAGACACCCGGACACCGTCCCAAATCGTAGTTCAAACAAGGACGGTCTTTAAATAACGGTTGAGGACGTTGTCGCAAAGGGAAGATACGCTTGCACAAGCGCAATATCTCCCGCAGTAGGCGAGAATCGGTATAAGGTCCGTAGAATTTATCTTTTTCTTTACCTAGTTGACGTTTACGAGTGATAAAAATACGTGGATAATCTTCTGACCAAGTAATACAGACGTAAGGATATTTTTTATCATCCTTAAGCAGGACATTGAAGTAGGGTTGATGCTGCTTGATCAGGTTGGCTTCCAGCGCCAAAGCTTCGGTTTCGGTATCGGTGACAATGAATTCAATTTCACTTACCTGCTTAACCATTGTGGCGATACGTTCGCTGAGTCTTTGAGAGTCTCGGAAATAAGAACGAACGCGCGATCGCAACTTCCGCGATTTACCTATATATATGATGCGATCGCTGCCATCTCGCATCAAATAAACTCCCGGTTCCGGCGGAATTTCTTGTAGTCGGCGCTCTAGGCGTTCAGGTTCTTTAACAAGTGGTACCGTTTGAGCAGATGTTGTCACAACCAGTGTTTGGTAATTTTACATTTTTTACCTATATCTATTTTAAGGAAAATTACTGTTGTTTTGTGTTCATTTCAGATTTTTTCAATAGATAGGGACATAACTTAATTATTTAGCTTTTCGTCAACAGTTAATCAGGGAAGATTCCCACACCTTCTATGGGATATTTCTCTACATCCTTCATAAGGGAAATTTCCCTTATGTTGAAATTTCTTGTCATCCTGTTAGAGGATATTTTAGAGGTCAAAAAGCTCATTTTCATAAACTATTAATATAGCAGCCCTAAATAATTTGTGAAAAAACAAGAACCCCGACTTCGTAAAAGTTGTCGGGGTTCTGAATAAGGTCAATTTATACGCTAAGCGCAGGCACTTCACACAAATGTGCGGAGGATTGCTATATATTGGTGATGACGCGGTAGGCGTTGACGGCTAGCGCTTAGCGCGTGTTACTAAATTTCTTTTATTGCCAGGCTAAAGTAAAACTGGATAAATTTTTCAGCAATATTTACTAACAACAATAGGACAAAACAATGACTAAAAAATCAAAGAAAAACTTTCGCTCAGAGTGGAGAACGCTAACCGAACTTGGGACTGAATTTGGTAAATCAGCGGTTGCTTTTGGAAAACTTCTTAAAGAACATGGCTTGCGCGATTCTGACGGCGAACCAACAGCCGTAGCCAACGGACTTTTCCAGAGAATTGAAGCCAAGCAAGGCAAACCCTACTACCTGTGGAATCACAAGGGGATTGTTGCATTCCTAGGATCTAAAGGTATCGAGCCAGTAAGTGACTCTAAAGATGCGCTCAAAGATACCGAAGCACGTAAACTAGCGCGTTCCTACATGGAGGCTCAAAAGTTAGATGACGAAGGAGACAAACTTGGCTACATGATGTTAGGCGAGATGGTTGATGACATTAGAAAGATTGGATTGGAACGCTTTAATGCCGCATTAAAAGCAGTTGGTTACAAAGGCGAGCCAGTGACATTGGAAGACTGGTGAATATTTTCAATAGACAAGATTGCATCCGTTTGATTCCATCTGTGTCCACCCCCCTCATTCCCCCCGATGCATTGGGGGGAAGACAGAGGAAAAACTTTTATTTATTGTCCATCTGTGGTTAATTATTCTTTTTTTTGAATGAATGCAAGAAGTCTAATGTTCAAACGCCTGAAACTCGGGTTCTATAGCAATGTAGAGACGTGCCATGGCACGTCTCTACAACTCATGGCACTATGCCACATTCGGCTGAACTAAATTTTCTACCCCTTGAATGACTTTTGCGGATTCAATTTTGTCACCCGCCTTCAGTTCATCCAAAACATCTTTTCCTTCAGTCAGATAACCAAAAACAGAGTAGCGACCATCCAACAAGTTGCGTCCGGCTGGAGTGAGTTCTGGTTCAAACAAGAAGAAGAAGATTTGTGAAGAACCGCCATTCACGTCAGTTTCAGGACGTGCTAATGCCAAAGCACCAAAAGCAGAGAAAGGCAGAACTGGTAAATCAGTGTAACGACCCGCATCCTCTAAAGTGATACCGTAAGTAGGTTTTTTATCACCTTGTGCGAGTACTTCTAGGGGAACGGCGCGATATTTACCCGTTTTTGGGTCAATAAAACCCACATCTTTGCCTGGTGGATCTCCAGTTTGCAGAACGTAGGATTCTTCAGAACGGGTGAATTCTAAGCCGTCATAAAAACCCCGTTGCACCAAATCAACAAAATTCCCAGCAGTGACAGGGGCGCTGTATCCGTCAACAACAACAGTAAGGTCGCCTTTGTTAGTTTTCACCTTTACAGTCGCACGACCTTTAAGTTGTGGTAAATTGCTGTATTCAGCTGGCACTTCAAAAGGAAATTCCGTCACCATTGACTCTTCAAGTTGGCTAACCAAACTCAGCAATTTGGCACGTTGATCCCGAACTTGTTCTTTATCTTTTGTTTTCACCACCTCTTGCAACTCATTCACGCCGGATTTCAACTCAGCAATCAAAGCTTCAGCTTGAGGTTGGCGTTCTTTTGGAACACCTGCTAGAAGTTGAGAGGGTTTATCGAGAATCCGCGATGCTTTGCTGAGGTCTTTGGAAACAGCACCCCAACGCCGATTTGCCCGCAATTGGGCGGCAATGTCTTCTAAAGAAGCTTGCAGTTGCCGTACAGGTTTATTATCTATAGGGAGTGCGTACCGCAGTAGAGCATTACCGTCAGTAATAGCATTCCCAGCGGGTAGCGCGGCGCTACTAGAGGGAGTCCATGCAGCTGTACTTATTCCTAAAAATAGAGTTACCAGCAGTAGTGCAATTAGGCTGTTATTCAACCAGGATTTAAATATCTTGAACATGCGATGGCTCAAATGCAGCATCAAACTATTGACTGGGCGTAACCCAACAATAATCTTCCCACAGTACTGGAAGCACTTTCGCCTTCATACCCAGTTGTGGTCAAAAAAAAGTATGATGAATGGATATTTTTAACCACAGATGCACAAAAATGAACACTAGTTAATCATCTGTGTCCATCGGTGTCCATCTGTGGTTTAATTTTCATACAATCTCCATCAGCGATCGCGCAAAGCGCAGCGCCCACGCATCGCGATCGCAAGTCAGCCCACCGTCCAAAGAGCGATCGCGCAAAGCGCACCTGGAAGAGGCGATGGCGCAGAACGCCCGCTCCGCGAACGCATCGAACAATCGCCATACTGGAGGTAGGACAAGATGAGCAGGTGGCATCTAAGTACATGCGTTTTGAGCGGCACTGCTGTGTGGGTACTTGGTTGTAGCCAACCGATCGCAGCTCAAGTCGTTCCCGATAACACGCTGCCAAGAGCAGAGCAAACGCAAGTCACAGGCAATCCCAACTTTCAGATTGACGGCGGAGCAAGGCGGGGTGGCAATCTGTTCCACAGTTTCAGCCAGTTTTCGGTGCCAAGGGGCGGTAGTGCCTTCTTCAACAATGCAGCCGATGTGCAGAACATCCTGACACGAGTCACAGGTGGGTCAATTTCTAATATTGATGGCTTAATTCGGGCAAACGGTACAGCCAACCTGTTCTTGCTCAACCCAAATGGCATTTTGTTTGGTCCTTCTGCCTCACTCAACATTGGCGGTTCCTTTATGGCTACGACTGCCAATGCTCTAGGCTTTGCCAACGGCGAGGTGTTCAGCAGCGATGCGAAGAGTCCGTTGCCTAGTCAATTGCTCACCGTCAATCCCAATGCTCTCTTTTTTAACCAACTGACGCCAAAGCCAATCATCGTTCAATCTCGTTTTGACGAGAGAGTTTTCAGTTCATCTAGTTTTAACGCCACGGGTTTACACGTTCCCCCTGGACAAAACCTCTTGCTCGTGGGTGGAGCGATTCAACTAGATAGTGGAGAGCCATTTATTCCCACAAGCCCCCCTGGACAACCCATATTGTCTTTTTTATTCACCCCTGCCAGAAAAAATGTTCAACCAGACGGTGGATGGTTAAACGGTGGATGGTTAATTAGTCCGGGAAGCTATGTCGAGTTAGGGGCTGTAGGTGGGGTAGGAACTGTTGGTTTATCGACAGCTAGCCCTGATTGGCAACTGACGATACCCGATGGAGTGCCAAGAGCAGATATCTCCTTCAGTAGCGGTAGTGGCATTGACGTTAGGGGAGCCAGTGGCAGTATTCGATTGCTTGCCCGAAATATTGATATGTCCAGAAGTCTACTTGAGATGGAAATTCCCGGCGATTCGAGATTACCCGATAGCCAAACTGGAGATATTGAGCTAAATGCAGCTGGCTCCATCACACTCAGCGATAGCTCCTTGCTAAATATATTGTCTGGACAGGGAAATGCTGGCAGTATAAATATTAATGCCCGCGATACCGTTTCTCTTGATATCAGTAGGATATACAGTACCGTGCGACCAACTGGCGTGGGTAATACTGGCGATATCAACATCACCACAGGGTCGCTTTCTCTCACCAATCGCGCTCAACTGAATTCCTACACGGCTGGACAGGGAATTGCAGGCAGTGTAAATATTAATGCCCGCGATACCGTCTCTTTGGATATCAGTAGGATATACAATACCGTGGAATCAACTGGTGTCGGTAATGCTGGCGAGATCAACATTACTACGGGGTCACTTTTTGTCAGGGGTGCTGGACTGAGTTCCTTCTCGAATGGACAGGGAAATGCGGGCACTGTGAATATTAATGCTCGCGATACCGTCTCTTTTTTTGATAAGGCTTCTGTAGTAACTGTTGGGCCTATTGGGCCGTCAACTGGTGTCGGTAATGCTGGCGATATCAACATCACTACGGGATCACTTTTTGTCACGGGTATCCAGATGTCTTCCTTCTCGGATGCATCGGGAAATGGAGGCAATATAAATATCAATGCCCGCGATACCGTTTCTCTCACACAGGGTGCTAACTTGTCTACCGGCTCGGTTGCACCGAAAGATTCAGGTAGCGTGAACATTAAGGCTGGCGATAGCGTCTCTATTGATGGCGCTTCCTCAATCTATACCGTCCTGAGCGAGAATCGCTCCCTTACCCCGGAATCAACTGATGTCGGTCATGCTAACGATATCAACATCACTACGGGAGCGTTTTCTCTCACCAATGGCAGTAGGCTGAATTCCTACACGGGTGGTCAGGGAAATGCAGGCAGTGTGAATATTAATGCTCGCGATCGCGTCATTATAGATGGTGAGTCTGACCTGGGATCCGGCATTCCTCAACTCACCAGCAATATCTCCACACAAGTGGCTTCAAATTATTTTTTTGGTCAAGGAGTGGGTCAAGGCGGAGATGTGACGATCACAACTGGCTCGCTGTTTCTGACCAACGGGGGTGGTGTGAATACCTCTACGCAGGGATTGGGAAATGCCGGTCGCGTCATCATTAATGCTCGTGACTCTGTACAGATTAGTGGCACAGCCCCTAGTTATCTTAGTTATTCTCCTCCTTTTCCTTTTAGTTCTTTTTTCTATAACGCTTATAGTGGGGTAACGACCTCAGCGCAGGCAGGCTCGGTGGGAAGCGGAGGGGACGTAATCATCACCACAGGCTCTCTGTCTGTTTCTGACTCTGGCACAATCAACACGAATGCACAGGGGCGAGGCAATGCCGGGAAGATCCAGATTCAGGCTAGAGATGCCGTCTCGTTTGATAGAGGAAATGCGATCAGTACGCTTGACTCCGGTGCCTACGGCAGGGGTGGCGATATTAACATTGAGGCGCGATCGCTCTCCCTGGGCAACGGTGCCAAGCTCTCCACTTCCACGGCTGGAGACGGGAATGCGGGCAACATCACCGTGAACACGCCAGAGCTACAGTTGTCAGGGGCAACCAGCGGTCTATTTGCTCAAACCACCAGTTCTGGAAATGCAGGGAACTTGACGATTCAACCGCGTGGCAATGGGCAAAGCGTGCGAGTGAACCTGCAGGATGGGGCGCAAATTTCTGCTTCCACTTCCAGCAGCGGTCGAGGTGGAACGTTGGCGATCGCTGCCCCAGAGTCGATTACTCTCACAGGCAATGGTTCGGTGATTGCCGCAGGAACAGGTGGCGGTGGTGCAGGTGGCAACTTAACTCTGCGTACAGGCACTCTCGGTATCCAAAACCAAGCAGAAGTGACGGTTAGCAGTTCCGGTACAGGCACTGCAGGCAACTTGTTTGTCGATGCCAATCGCATCTTTCTTGACAACCAAGGCAGAATTCGGGCAGATACTTCAGGCGGCGGTGGGAATATTAATTTACGAGCTCCCCTAATTCTGTTACGAAACGGCAGTAACATCACAACCAACGCCACAGGAAACAACATTCCCGGTGGCAATATTGAGATTGATAGCCGATTTCTCGTGGCTGGCAAGAATGAAGATAGCAATATCAGCGCCAATTCACAGGATTTTCGTGGCGGTAATGTCAGCATCAATGCCTATTCGATTTTTGGCATTCAACCACGTTTTCAGCCGACCTCCTTAAGTGATATCACTGCCACGGGAGCGAACTCTGCCTTAAATGGCACAATTAATGTCACGACAGCAGGAATTGACCCGACTTCTGGTTTAGTTGAATTACCGACTGAATTTGTAGACCCGTCGCGGTTGATTGCTACTGGCTGTCCTGCTAACGAGGGTAACTCTTTTATCATCACTGGGCGCGGTGGCTTGCCTCCCACTCCTGAGCAGGAATTAGACGATGACGCCGAGTGGGAAGACCGACGTAGACTAACAGTTCCTCAGCAAACCCCACAGCAGCTCACACCCCATAGCCGAAACATTGACACCCCAAATCGTTCACAAGAGCTCACGGCGAAGCCCAAATCCTACACCCCAATCATCGAAGCAACCGGATGGCAGAAAACTCCCAGTGGAGAAATCATCCTGGTTGCTACCACACCTGAACTGGGGGTGCAGCATCCGTTGAATCTACCTGTTAACTGCATTAGCAGCCAGTAAATTGTTTAGAGCGCTTTTAACTTCCTCGCCGTAAGTCCCGCACTGTAACGGTACTCCGTTCAGTGCCGGGATTGCTCTGGCGGGCGGCGATGAGGGTATCTCCAACTTAAATTGACCGTAGGTCGGTGAAGGAGGAGATATCGTCCGAGTCGCCAATCTCTGAGGTCGGTAGTCGTTTGATATAATCTCGAAGCACTTCGGCTGAAGAGATTCCTCGAACTTTCGCTGTTTTTTCTAGCTTGTCCCATTCTTGCTGGGTTAGCCGAACTCGAAATACTTTGTCTCTTGCCATAATCGTAGTCTATTTGTGCTACAATTATGATATCAGCTAACCACTGACCACTCGACACAAACGAACTTGCTTGCAAGGTGAACAGTGCGAACGCGAGTGCGTGCCCGAAGGGCATACGTTGGGAACGGTACAGAACCTTGACAATTGGTAGGGCGTTGCATTGAGAAAGATTGCTTCATGCATGAAACCATCAATGCGTAAAACCAGTTTGGTTTGGTTGTACAAAGCTTTTTGCTTTTTGTACAAAGACTCCGTGGGGCCTGACTGAGTCTCTAAACTGCCTGTGGAGGCATCGTTATCGGGGGCAAGCATTCGCTCGTATTGCAAGCCTAGATGCGACCAATGAAGCAGGAAATTTCTCCGGGGCGACTTGGAGAAGCCCACACGCTCATTCGGTACTCCGAATCAGTGCTGGGAGAATGTCACAGTAAATAAACCGCCATCTGCCACGCACCTTGCTACCCAGTCGTACAGAACGATGGTTCTGACTCCTGAGTTCTGAGTTCTTTCTTGTGAAAGCTTGAATGAAATAGGGCTACTTATTCATTCCGTTGTCATTCCCTACAATAGAGCGTGCCATTTGTAAAAAAAGACTTGTTTTACATCCTCTCAGGAACGCTGAAGCTGGTGTGAATAAAGTTGAAGCGTTTGTAATAAATACTAGGGCGATCGCTACTATTGTTTAAGCTATGTTAAGCAGCGCCTGACTTGTCGTTAGGGATACGGAGGGCAAAACAGCGAAATGAACGGGTGGCATCTGAAATCATGGTTTTTAATTGGCAGCGCTCTGAGTGTGCTGATGTGTGCTCAACCGATCGCAGCTCAAGTCGTTCCCGATAACACACTGCCAAGAGCAGAGCAAACGCAAGTCACAGGCAATCCCAACTTTCAGATTGATGGCGGAGCAAGGCGGGGTGGCAATCTGTTCCACAGCTTCCAATCGTTCTCGGTGCCAAGGGGTGGTAGTGCCTTCTTCAACAATGCAGCAGATGTGCAGAACATTCTGACCCGAGTCACGGGTCAGTCTATCTCAAATATTGATGGCTTAATCCGAGCCAACGGTACAGCCAACCTGTTTTTGCTCAACCCGAATGGAATAATCTTTGGACCCAATGCCAGCTTGAATATCGGTGGCTCGTTTGTCGCCAGTACCGCCAGTAGCATCAAGTTCGCGGATGGGACCGAGTTCAGTGCCGTCAATCCCTCTGCTTCTCCTCTGTTAACCATCAGTGTGCCAATTGGTTTGCAGTTCACGGGTCGGCAAGGAGACATCGTTGTGCAGCCTCCTACTCCTCAAAATCCGTTTACTGAAGTAAACGATGCGGATCAGCTTCTCGGTACCGCCCAGCCGGTCAACAATGCGACGGACCAAACAGGCTTTAACGCCATCTCAGGCACGTTGAACAATCCGAACGATGTTGACCTGTACCAACTGACCCTAAGACAAGGGGTGCCCTTCAGAGCGAGTACGGTGAATGGCTCTCGGGTGGATACCCAGTTGTTCTTGTTCGATGGCCGTGGTTTGGGCTTAGCGAGTAACGATGACGATTACAGTGCCCCCACTCAGCAATCGACTATAGGCTCGAATTTCTTCATCCCTCCGGCCTCAGGCACCTATTACTTGGGCATTTCTAGCTACAATAACAACCCGCGCAGTTCCCAAGGGTATATCTTTGCTGGATTATTGGGGAGGCCGAGGGGTCCCGGCGCTCAGTTCCCCTTAAGTGAGTGGGACAGCAACACTGGCAGTGGCGGAGGTTCCTATACGATTACGCTCGCCACGCAAACGCCGCTGCAGGTGCAACCGGGCAGAACGCTCGCGCTCGTGGGCGGCAATATTATGCTCAATCAGGCAAGGCTAGAGGCTCCGGGGGGGCGAGTCGAGTTGGGCGGCGTTGCTAGTTCAGGACTGGTTGGGCTGAATATGAATGGCAATGCGATCGATCTGAGTGTCCCCGATCAATTAGCGCGAGCCGATGTTGGCCTCAGCCGTAGCAACATCGACGTGACAGGCAACCGTGGCAGTATCCGGGTGTTTGCCCAAAACATTGACCTATCTGGCAGCATGCTCCTAACTCAGATTCCCGCAGATTCGAGATTACCCAATACCTCCACTGGAGGGATGGAGCTGAATGCAACGGGTTCTATCACAATCAGCCAGAGCTTCTTGACAAACCAATTGCAAGGACAGGGAACTCTCGGTAGCGTCAATCTGATAGCGGGCGATCGTATTTCCTTCAATAGCTCTTGGATACAGAATGATGTGAATCCAACTGGCGTCGGTAACGCTGGCAATATCAACATCACCACGGGGTCCTTGTCTGTCACCAATTCTAACCTGCAGTCCATCACGAGTGGACAGGGAAATACAAGCAGTGTCAACATTAATGCCCGCGATACCGTCTCTTTTGATCGCAGCCGTATAGAGCTTGTGAACCAACGTGGCGTCGGTAATGCTGGCGATACCAACATCACCACGGGGTCATTGTCTTTCACCAATTACGCTGTAGTGAGTTCCTTCACCAACGGACAGGGAAATGCAGGCAGTGTGAATATCAATGCCCGCGATACGGTTTCTTTCACACGGAATTCTGGACTGATTTCCACAACCAACGGACAGGGAAATGCAGGCAGCGTGACGATCAATGCCTACAATACCATTTCTTTCGATAACAATTCTGTAACTAATATCGTATTTTCCAATGGCATTGGTGGTACCACCTACCCCGGTGAGGTGATTACCTTGGCGCTACCAGCATCTGGGGTGTATTCCTTTGCGACACGAAAATCGGTGGGACGCGGAGGGAATGTCAGCATCACTACCGGGTCACTCTCTGTTTTCGACGGAGGGAGAATCAACACGAATGCACAGGGGCAAGGCGAGGCAGGCAATATCCTGATTCGAGCCAGCGATGCGGTCTCGTTTGATGGCAGCGAGATAACGAGCACGCTTGACTCCGGTGCCGTGGGCAGGGGTGGCGATATTAACATTGAGGCGCGATCGCTCTCCCTGCGCAATGGGGCAAAACTCTCCGCTTCCACTGCTGGCAAGGGAGACGCGGGCAACATCACCGTAAACACGCCAGAGCTACAGTTGTCAGGGGCAACCAGTGGTCTATTCGCCGGAACCAGCAGTACTGGGAATGCGGGTAACTTGACGATTCAACCGCGTGGCAATGGGCAAAGCGTGCGAGTGAACCTGCAGGATGGGGCGCAAATTTCTGCTTCCACTTCCAGCAGCGGTCGAGGTGGAACGTTAGCGATCGCGGCTCCAGACTCGATTACGCTCACAGGTAATGGTTCTGTCATTACTGCCGGAACGGGCAGTAGTGGAATTGGGGGAAACCTCAACCTCCGCACCGGAACTTTAAACATTCAAGACCAGGCAGAAGCCACCGTCAGTAGTTCGGGGACGGGCATTGCTGGCAACTTGTTTGTGGACGCAGATCGCATCTACCTCAACAATGGAGGCAGAATTCGAGCCGACACATCTGGGGGTGGGGGGAATATTGACTTGCTCGCTCCCCTAATTCTGTTGCGAAACGGCAGTAACATCACAACCAACGCCACAGGAAACAACATTCCCGGTGGCAACATTGGGATTGATACCCGGTTTCTCGTGGCTGGCAAAAATGAAAATAGCGACATCAGCGCCAATTCACAGGATTTTCGTGGCGGTAATGTCAGCATCAATGCTTATTCGATTTTTGGCATTCAACCGCGTTTTCAGCCCACCCCCAGTAGTGATATCACTGCCACAGGAGCGAACTCTGCCTTAAATGGCACAATCAATGTCACCACAGCAGGAATTGACCCGACTGCTGGTTTAGTTGAATTACCGATTGAATTTGTAGACCTGTCGCGGTTGATTGCTACTGGCTGTCCTGCTAACGAGGGTAACTCTTTTATCATCACTGGGCGCGGTGGCTTGCCTCCCACTCCTGAGCAGGAATTAGACGATGATGCCGAGTGGCAAGACCGACGTAGACTAACAGTTCCTCAGCAAACCCCACAGCAGCTCACACCCCATAGCCGAAACATTGACACCCCAAATCGTTCACAAGAGCTCACAGCTTTTCCCAAATCCTGTACCCCAATCATCGAAGCAACCGGATGGCAGAGAACTCCCAGTGGAGAAATCATCCTGGTTGCTACCACACCAGATCCAACGGTGCAACATCCGTTGAATCTACCTGTTAACTGCCAAGGCAGGCAGTAAACTAGACCTCTTGCAAAAATGCTTGAATTGTCATGTTTACCGAGTGAGAACATAGGAGTGGAGATTCCTCGCTACACTGCGTTTAGCGACTAATGACATTCACGTTTTTTGAATGAATGCAAGAAGTCTACTGATGTGAGTTCGACGGATCTGTCCGACCCAACCTCCCTGTTTGCCTAATAGTCGTCGCGCCTAAATAACCCCAACACCGGACCAAGAATCACACCAAAGACAAAACCGCCGATATGCGCCCAGTAAGCAACTCCGCCCGTCTCCACACTCATGTTAGCGGCGGCTTGCAGGTTGGCAAGACCAGAGATGACATTTTGGATAAAGAAAATCCCAATCAGAAGCAGTGCAGGAACTCTAATTGTGGTAAAAAAAATACCTAAAAAGACTAATGACATCACTCTTGCATGGGGAAAGCGAATGATGTAAGCACCCAAAACTCCAGAAATAGCACCACTTGCCCCTAACGATGGAACTCCAGAATTGACACCTATGATCCACTGGCATAAAGCTGCTAGGGCACCACAACTGAGATAAAAAATTATGTATTTAAAATGACCTAAGCGATCTTCAATATTGTTACCAAAAATCCATAGAAACACCATATTTGAAATTAGGTGCCACCAACCACCGTGTAAGAATTGCGACGTAAATAAAGTCGTCCATTCCCCACCCAAGTTGTTCGTTAACTCTCGTGGCACCACTGCATACAGCTGCAAAAACTGCTCTAATTGTGTACCTGGCAGACTAATTTCATGGAAAAAAACTAAAACGTTCATGCCAATCAACCCGTAGGTAATATACGGGGTGATTCGTGTTGGGTTTTCGTCATACAGGGGAAACACAGGTGTTTTTCCTCATCACTAATTAACTGCAATATATCTTGTGGGGCTAGCAGTTGCTGAAAAGGAATTTGACCTGCTGCTGTAAGCTGCCATAAGAAACCTGTATTTGGCAAAGATCATAAGAAGTGCCAGCCTTATTCGTGGCACTTGCTTTGTAGTGAACTACCTACACCTGTCTGAGTACAGACAAGGTGTAGGCTTCCGGCGCATTTTTCAACACTGCCAGAACTTCCTTCAGGGTACTATTGGTAGTAGAGTCACCGACTACTAGATTCCCCTTACGGCGTTTTAACGTTGGGAACAGCCCCAGCCCAACGCGCTTAATGTTGATTCCCGCGTTAATATCGCGGTCAACGTTAAGCGAGAGTTCAGTATCCCAATAAGAGCGTATATGGCAGTCAGTGAAGACAATCTCGTCACGATACGCCAGTAATTGAGATGTGTATGCAGGGTTAACTGCTATGACCCTAGCCCCAGCTTTTCCAGCTATGTATTCCAGAGTTGTGAAAAAATGCCCAAAAGCAGCATCATTCCAAGATTTGTTTAAACCCGATTTAGCGGACTGCCCGTTTGGTAAAAATTTACCGTCCTCATCAAGTTTAGCTTTATTGCGCTTTGATAACGCTTTTAGGTTTAAGTCCTCATGGACAAAAACTTTCTTAAGAGTCCGTACTAACGCATGAGCGGTTTTGAACGCATGGTCAATCCTAGCTCTGGCAATGCGTTGATGTTCGCGTCCTTGGCGTTTGGCAAGTTTGCGACGCGCTTTGCTACCTTTGCGTTTTTTCTCCTTACGACGCTGAACCTGTGCCAAGCGCTTCTCAGATTTTCTGAAAGATTTTAGAGCAGGTAGCTTAGTCCCCTCACTCGTTGCCAAGTAATCTTGCTCGTGCAGTACCGCGTCTATTCCCAAAGTATTGTCCCAAGTGGGAATAATCTCATCAGGGCTAAAGGCTGGAACAGTTGGGTCTTCCAAACAAATAGTTGCATACCATCCATCGGATTTTTTGGTAAGCAACATATTTTTGAGAATAAACCCATTAGGCAGAGGTCGGTGCAAACGTACCGTCAACCAACCTTTCAGCTTTGAAATCGACAAGAATAACCAATCTTTTTCTGTCCTTTGAACGGCTATAGCCTGTCCTTCAATCCTCAAAGTGCGGTATCGTGCTGAATTCTTAAAGCGTGGCTTCCCACTACGTTTCCCGTTACTGTCCCCTTGAAGAAAACGTTTAAACGCCAGGTCTACGCGCTTTGATACGTCCTGTAGCGTCTGAGACGGTACAGACGTGAAATCTAGCAGTTCACTAGAATGCTGAACAATAACCAAATCTTCTTTGAGAATTGGTAACTGCTTTTTCTGGGAATAAAAGTCTGGATTTTCTTGTAACTCCGGCAATGAACAAGTTAGCGGGCATGAGTTAACGTCATTACGGTTATGTTGCCACCAATTAAACCTATCTCCAAGCTGCCTGTTATACCAATACCTAGTGATGCGTAGCCAGCTATTTATTTGGTGCTTTTGATTGATGTCTGGGTAGACGCGGTATTGATAATTCAGCAACACTTGGAAATCACCTCCTGGTTGTTGACTTTCTTGCGCTGTATACTTTCTAGTATAGATGTCGGAGTTATTTAATGTCAACAAGAAAAGGGAAGAAACCAGTAAAAAATGTGCCGCTACTTCATGAAGAATTAAAAAGCAGACATTGCGTATGGCTTACCCCTACAGCATGGGATAAACTACAAAAGAAAGCCACAAGCGATGGTATTAGTGTTAGTGAATTACTTGAGAAGATAGCAACCGAGATAGAATTTTAATCGTTCTTGATGGCACGATAATTCGGGATTCATCAGCTATTCCACTCCCGCGCCAACTGATAGTTGGCATAGGTCGGGAATATCTTCCTCATCCCCCGCCTTATATCCCAGCACCAAGCTTTCAGCTATGGTGTGGGGCTTACGGCGAAGAAGCTAAGTACAGGATTCCACAAGTTCGTAACTTTTTTAAACGCACCAGGTAGCGGAGGAACGCGCAAAGGGACGCAGAGTCTTGCCAAATTTTATCCGCTACGAATTAATGAAATGCTGTACTAAGTGTACCAAGGCTCTTGCTTTGGTTTGTCGCTAAATAACCCCAGCAATGGACCAAGAACTGCCCCAAATACAAAACCACCTGCATGCGCCCAGTAGGCGATACCGCCGCTTTCCATGCCAATATTAGTAGGTGTTTCTAGACTAGCGAGTCCGTAGAAAGCTTGTTCGAGAAACCAAAACCCCAGAAAAAAGACTGCTGGAACACGAAATGTGGGGAAGAAAAACCCTAGGGGAATAACGCCGAGAATTTCTGCTTGGGGAAACCGGAGAATGTATGCCCCTAACACGCCGGCGATCGCACCACTAGCCCCCAACGAAGGAATTGAAGAATTCTGTGAAAAGTACCACTGCGCCAGTGATGCCAAAACACCGCAACTTATATAGAAAAACAAGTATTTGATATGACCCAATTTGTCTTCAACGTTGTTACCAAAAATCCACAGGAACAACATATTACCAGCCAGGTGCAGTAAACCACCGTGCAAAAACTGCGAAGTAATCAAAGTAATCCATTCTGGCACTGGCTGATGAACTGAAATTCCCGCAAAACTGGCACTCAGTTCTCGCGGCACAACAGCCGCAAGGTGTAAAAATCCATCTAATTGTTGCGGAGGTAGATTGGCTTCGTAAAGAAAAGCCAAAACATTGGCGGCAATCAGCCCATAAGTGACGTAGGGCGTGATTGTTACAGGATTATCATCTCTGATAGGAACCACAGGCGTTTTTTCCGATTTTTGAGGAACCAGCCTCACAGTACCTAATTTTTCGTGTCGTTTCTTCTAACCTGTGGAGGTATTTAGCACAGTGAACAGTAATCAGTGAACAGTTAACAGTGAACAACTGCCAACTGATAACTGCTTAATAATTCTTCATTGCCCGTTGCATCTCACGCTGATCTTGGCGTCGTTTGATGTCTTCGCGCTTGTCATGGACTTTTTTACCTTTGCCAAGAGCTATACTGACTTTCACCCAGCCGCGCTTAAGATACATCTTCAAGGGTACTAAAGTCAAACCCTGCTGTTCTACTTTGCCAATCAGCTTGCGAATTTGCTCGCGATGCAGCAGCAGCTTGCGTGTGCGGCGCGGTTCATGGTTGAAATACTGCCCACTAGAAGTGTACGGCGAGATATGCGCGTTAATTAGCCATACTTCTCCATCACGGATTAAGGCATAGCCATCTTGGAGATTAGCCTTACCCGCACGAATTGACTTGACTTCCGTTCCTGTCAACTCAATTCCAGCTTCGTAGGTTTCGAGAATTTCGTATAAATAACGGGCTTGACGATTGTCGCTAACAACTTTGTAGCCTTCGTTCTTGTCACTCATTGATCATTTGGCGTAGGTATATGTGTCAAAAGAAATAGTATAGGGTAGTTTGGGGGTATAGATGGGAATTTAAAGCAGCACCAATGTTTCTCTGAATATTAGGTTTATCCTACTAATTTAGCTTTTTTATACTGTTTTAGCTTGTTTGTATTCTTAATTAATCTTTTTTATCACTAATTGGTTATTTCCGGTCATCTATGTTTTTATTTATGCAATGAATCGTTAGTTAATAACAAGTAAAAAATAATCCTTTACAGAGGTAGCATCTTACTTTTGAAAAGGTTGAAATAATTTTGTATATCTTCAGCGTGAGTTGAGATGGTGCTTATTTTATAGCCACAGGATGATTTTGTTCAGCTATGGAATCGGTAAATTGATGAGTGAAAAGTTAATGGTTGAGGAAGTTAAATTATGAAACGTCAATTAACAGCAGCTATTGGTGCTAGTGTTATCGGCTTAAGTATGGCTGTTTTACCCGGAATACCTGCTTCTGCTCAAACCAATACTGGTGACACCGGAACGACCGGAACGACCACTGGTGGTACCACCACAACTGACACGAGAAGTACAAATTATCGTGGTGACGATGGTTTTGATTGGGGCTGGTTGGGATTACTTGGTTTACTAGGTTTAGGTGGTTTGGCTGGCAAACGCCGCGAAGAAGGTACTCGCTATCGTGACCCCAATGCCGTTGGCAGCACTACCTACAGAGAATAGAATAATCGTAGTGTTTGTCTAAGCTATGTGTAAAAAGAATTGAACAATGAAAAGACACAAAGCCTTAGACTGTGTATCTAAGGCTTATTTAAGTCGATTAAGCAAGGATAGTCTGTAGCAAAGACTGTCCTCAGGCTTTGTACACAATAATTAACTCGCTGTAGGTTCTGGATTGGGCGAATTGAATTCTCTGGTTCGATTTAGCGGTAAAGATTTGTAATAGCTGGCAATTAAGCCAACCAGCAGCCACCATACGGTATTAACTTCAGGACGATACCAAACGGTATCAACCAAGCCGTGGGCAAGCATACCAGCTAAAGAGGCGATCGCCCCAATCAGCCAAAATCCCTCTACACTTTTGAGTTCTCGTAACCGCTGCAGTTGTAGGAAAGCAGTATTAAATATCACAATCAGCAACCACAAGAAACAAGCTAAACCAATAAATCCAGTTTCTACAGTCACCTCCAAGAAAATTGAATAGGCGCTCAAAGCGTTATAACGGGGGAGTTGGTAAAGCGGGTAAATTCTATTAAAAGCGTTGTGACCAGGTCCTATACCAGTTATCGGGAAATCCTGAACCATCTTGAAAGCAGCATTCCAAACATTCGTGCGAAATTTACTACTGCTATCACCTTTGCCACTAAAAATACTGAAAAAACGTTCGCGAACTGGCTCAACAAAGACTACTGCAACGAGCAATAACCCAAACAAACTTCCTAAAATCAGCCACAGGGACCAAGTGCGCCAGAAAGGGGGCATTTGCACACTCCACCAGTAATAAAGCAACGTAAGTAAAGTCAAAGTTGCAACTACCAACCCAATCCAACCACCACGGCTTGAAGTCAGATACAGACAAGAAGCATTGACAACTAGCATTGTTAATGCTAAAGCTTTCTTCCATCGGCTTTGCCAAGCAAAAATTGCAACTGCACTTAAAACCACCGCAGGCAGAAGATACCCAGCCAGCAAGTTGGGATTGCCCAAATAACTGTAAACCCTTGTTGACTTTGACAGAGGAGAATCAGGATCAACCCAAGTAGCCAGCGCTGGCGCTCCAAAAAACCATTGCCGCAACCCATATACACTCACAATCAGGGATATATGCAAGTACAGCGTAATCAGCCAAGATCGAAAGCGGGGTGACGTGAGAACCCTAGCACACAGGGCAAACAGTAGCAAATACAGTGTGAAATTTCGCAAGTCGGTAAACGCCGCCTTCTTCACAGGTGATAATGCTGTCGCTACGGTAGCAATTCCCCAATAAAGCAAGACCAGCAAGTGAATGGGGGTTACACTTCGAGCATTCGGTGTTGTTTCATCTGATAAAGTTAACAGCAGCCAAAATGCTGCACAACCAAGCAATATCAATCCCAATAGGTCATTGGGCACAAAAGGTGCAAGACCATAGATCAGGCTGAGTAAAACAGCCGCTATTGCTTCTCCCCATTGCATGAATAGGCTGCTTTGCCGCCAGGAATGCAACAGCCCTACTAGAGAGCGGTGCAGGTAACTCGTGGCAAGATATTGTCTTAGAGGCAGATAGGATAAAGTGAATCGTTGCCAAACTAAATTCATAATACTAAGCTGTGATGAATTAGCACTCCCGCGTAGAACTTCGACTTAATCATAATCCGGGTCTTCTAAAAAGTTCACACCGCAGGTTGCGTTCTTACTATTCACTCGTTGCTAATTGCCATCAGAGCCATTAACGATTAATTGTCAACCATTGGTCATGATTTGAAGCATTTGCAGTCGGTACTTATTGAACACAGCTCGTTTGTAGTTGGGCGTCAACGCAAGCAAACCGGAGTTAGGCATCGCTAGGTGCTTCTGGTACGTCTAAATCCAGTGGCAAACTCAGCACATAACGATATCCTGATTCTGATGACCCTTGAACAACAATTTGTCCACTATGCAACTCTGCTAGATGGCAGCTTAGCAAAAGACCCAAGCTTTCACGAGAAAGATTACCATGCGGCTGATTTGAATTTACGCTTGATTTATCCAAGATGACTGATAAATCCTCTGGTTGCTCTTGGTTGTCCGGATCACCTTTATCAGTTGGGATAGCACCTATAAGCTCTAGCATTGGTAGTGTATTACTCTGGCGAAAGTAGGGGTCAATTTCGGTGATACCGTCTCCCAGCCAAGGATGTGATACCCAAACTGTGATGTTTAGCGTATCGTCTTTAGAAGAAACATGAATGCGAACAATACTACCTGTAGCAGAAAGTTGAATCACGCTAAAAACTAGGTGATATAAAATTTGTCGCACCTTGTCTTTATCTAACGAGCAAATGCGATTGCGCACTGGTTCTACAGATAGGCGAATATCCTGCTCACGACGGTGGGCTGCTTCTTCTAAGGTATTGATAGCTTGTTGACACAGCATTTCAATGTCTACAGGAACTAGATTCAACACCGTCGGGTTTTCATCCATTGTCCCCAGTTCAAAAATTTCGTTAACCAACGAAAGTAAGTACCGACCACTGTGTTGAATAATCTCGAGATATTCTCTTTGCTTGGTTGTTAAAGGACCGTAAATCTCACGCCCTAAAACACTTGCCATGCCTAACACGGATGTTAAAGGGGTACGCAACTCTTGAATGAGTTGTCCTAACAGTTCCAATTTCAGTTGGTTGGTGCCAACTAAATCTTTTTGTAAAACAGATGGGCTGATTTTGATTTCAGTAGTATTGATAACATCCTTCTGTGACTCCTTGGAAGTACTCTTGGGGGTTCTCCTATTTGGGGTTGCTTGCAACAGACGGTTACGCTCAAATTCACTCATGCTCCAACGAGCAATGATTTGTAACAATTCAATGTCTCTATTTGTAAAATCACGTGGTTTTGTATCCATGACTGCCAATACACCCAAACAATACCCAGAAGCATCAAACAGTGGTGCTCCTAAGTAAGAGCGAATGCCATAATCCTCAATCAACTTGCTGTAAGCGGATGCGCTCGTTAATTGGTCTGTATCATTAATTACAAAAGCTTGCGAAGTCTCTACTACCTTAGTGCAGAAGGATTCTTGGCGTAACAGTTCACGACTTTGTGCCAGGGGATTCATGATTCCTCCCCGCAGCTTGGATAAGCCTACAGATGATTTGAACCAGTGACGTTCTTGATCTAGGAAGCCCAAAATGCAAATTGGCGCTGACAAGAAGTGGGCAGCAGTTTGAGTGGCTTCTTCAAAAACTGGAATTGTCTCTGGTTGACGCAAACCCAAATCTGACAATACCTTGAGCCGTTGTCGTTCTCTCGTTTCCTGGGAAACCCAGTCGTCCTTTAGGGCAAACAATTTGTTCTCAGGGTCTACCATTGCGATCGCTACCTTGATATTCTCTGAAAAAAGTAATTTATATAACCACTGTTTCTGGGTTATTTGCTATCCTTAAGGTTCCCTAATTTTGTCCTAAATGAACAAGGTAAAAGTAAAAATTTTTCTACTGTAAGTTTTGCGATGCAGACGTTAAGCCTAGTAGTCTGCCACACAAATTTTGACAGGTAAAATAAAAAACCACAAAGACGCAGAGAACGCAAAGGAAGAGGAAAAGAAGACAAGGAGCGAAATTGATTTACCTATCAAAACTAATGTGGTGAACTACTAGGTCACAAGCCCTCGATTTGAATCGTGGAGAAATAGACGCTTGGTTGCAACTTTATTGAAACCCCCGGATTCATCCGTGGGGACATTCTGACTTCTGTTCGCGTAGCGTGTCCGTAGGACATATTCTATCTTCTGACTCCTCCTCATTAAGAAAGAACTCAGGAATCCGCAGCTAGGAACTCAGAATCAATAGATTTAAGCATTGGTTGAAATAGTCAAAAAATGACCAAAGACAAAATACTTACCTTTGTAACCCACATTCCGCACTTTAGTTTATAGTACATAAATTAATGAAAGAAGTGGGAAACTGACATCTTGCACCAAGAAAATTTGATAAAATTTTAACACTCAGTATGAAGTCTGGAGCCCTTATTTGACCGAGAAAAGCCAAAAAAAGTGATGTAACTTTATTGCGCTGCTTTTGACTAAGCCTAGGCTTATACGGAGAGGTGCAAGATCTGAGGAAAGAGTTGCGTCTTCCATTAAGTATAAATATTTAAAATATAGTAAATGAAGGAACAAAGGTACAGGTATCGTGAACGACTGCAAACAGTGGGAAAATAAGTCAGAAAACCAATAGAAGTAAGAAATGAATTATCAAGAAGAAGAAATAGAGGTGAGAAACTTAGATCACTTGGGAATAGTAGCGGGAATAATTGATGAAATAGGAATATACGAGTCCTATTTGATTTTTGAACAAGACTACGAGAAAATACGGTGGGGTGTACAAGTCTAACAGGAAACAATGATAAATCAGCATTTACAAACTGCTAGACTCCCGGTGGGAGTATCACAGCAAAAGTTTTTAGAGGAAACTACGCTTCAAGCGATCGCACAACTGTGTTAGCAACAAATCATTTTTCTCTTCCACCCAAGACTTAATCATGCTTAGATGTTCATCCTGAATTGTTGGCTTTTGGTATCCCCCACGTTGTTTTGCTTCAATTTGTCCACTTTCACGATCCCGGACGCAGCAGGTTTCGTACAAACGACAAGCTGACCTTAAATCTTTGCGCCACCTGCCGTTGAGAACCAACATTCGCTAACCAAGCTGCTATCACGCGACGACGCAAATCCTCGAAGTAAGATACTGGCATCGAATCAAACAATTACTTCATGTCTAGGTTACCGTAATTTGTGGTTCAATTACCTGAAAATTGCTGTAACTTGAGTGATGAACGTTATCGAATCTTGCAATTCTTTCCAGCTTCTTGTCAAAAGTATTATTTATCCTAAAAATATCTAATTCATTATTTGACACACTTATTTGATAGATCATCATCCCATAACATCTACATTGAATATCCTTGTAGAACTAGCTTTTAAGCCATAGATAAAAGCTGGTTATTTATCCTGTTTAATTTCTTTTTTTGAGGTTTACATAAGTATCAAATTTAGAAATTTTGGTTTTTTCCAAATGTATCTGCTTATACTACTATTTTAAGTGCCGAATGTGGGGTGTAACTCCAAGGAATGTGGGTTATGAGCTTTCTATTAACTTAAATACGGACGCTGTAACGACAGCAAAAATAACTGCGTAATAAGCCGGCAGTCTCAAAAGAGCAAAAATAAACGCTACTGTACCTCCCAAGATGCCAGTCCACGCACTTCTTGGATCAGCGTTTAATATGCCAGGAAAGATGAGCGCGCCCAACGCGGCGTAAGGAACTCCTTTGAACCATGATTCAGTAAACGGTGTTAATTTGATCTTAGAGATAAATAAAACAGGAAGCAATCGAGGTATCATTGTAACAATTGACATTCCCAGTACTAGCAAAGGTTCAGTTTTCATTAGACGTTTTACCTTTTCTTTCAAGAAACGGAGACAAAAACGAGCCTAATACAATAGCAATAACTAAAGACCAACCAGAAGAAATAAAGTTTTGTAGAACCGCATTAATAGCTATTGCAGCAGTAACAACCAAAAGATATTTCCCATTCTGTCGCAAAGCTGGCACAAGCACTGCAATAAACATGGCATAGAGAGCCACGCTCATCCCCCTGCTTATTACCTCAGGAATAAATAGAGCTATCCAAGAACCAAGCATTGTTCCACCAACCCAGGCCAAAAATGAAAACATTATCAAGCCAGCCATTCCCGGGACAGTCCGGATGTCATTGTCCTTAGTCAGCGAGGCAACCGCGAAGGTTTCATCCGTTATACCTAAGGAAAATAGAGCTTTCTTTGTGCCAGACATCCCATGTAGTTGCGGCAGCAATGATAGGTTCATGATAATGTGGCGAAGGTTCATGAAAAGAGTAGTGATTACGATCTCAAAAATAGGGGTGCCGACAGAAAGCATACTTACTGCCATAAACTGGCTCGCTCCGGCATAGACTGTAGCTGACATAAAAACAGATGCTGTGACAGATAACTGCTTTTCAGTACTGATGATGCCGAAGGAAACAGCAATGGGAATATATCCGATAACAATTGGTATTGCTGCCTGCAACCCCTTGCGAAATTGCACTGTTGCTGAGGGTATTATTATCAACGCGCGACTTTCCTAAAGACCATTACATGTGTTCCTGCATCAAATTTACCATCCCTATCCGAGGTTCAGCCGGGATAGGGCGCTTGCGCTGGCTGACCGCGTTGCGGGTACAGGGATGCAAAGTTTTCATCCTGATAAAAAACACACTGCGCTCGTCGCGCCGATGCATATAGAGATTACCTTTAGGGAACGCAGCTAAAGCTACACGCACCGTTTCATTCGGAACGGGAGGAATTTCTTCGGGATGTAAGCACATACGCTCGTCTCCATAAGTATTTCTTCTAGTTTATTAGTTATTCACGCAGCAGCTCTTGCACAACTTTTACCATGTAAGACACGAAAGAGCACGTCAATTTCTCCATGTAATACACTGTAGTCTCTGGAGCTTTAACCGAGTATTACACGGTAGAGTCAGGAAATCAAAAAACTTCCCATCTCCAAAATCGGGTTTTCCCATCAGTTAAATGTTAAGTAATATTTCGCCAACAGTATCCGTGTCCCGGCTGAACCCCAAGTAGGGACGCTGTCAATTCGCTACGAATTTATGAAATTATGTACTTAGTTTCATTCAATACCTTTTAGGTTCTCGAATCGTGGCGCACTTCATCAATCGTTATCTGGGCAATGATTTCACGCATGATTTCGCTTGTCCCACCAGCGATAGTACCTACACGGATGTCGCGGTACATGCGGGCAATTGGGTATTCTTCTAAGTAGCCGTAGCCACCATGAAATTGAAGACACTCATTGACAACGCGGTTAGCGAGCTCAGTTACTTTAAGTTTAGCCATAGAACATTCTGCAATGGGTAATTCACCTTGCTGGTACAACCACGCTGTGTGATAAATAAGCTGACGGGCTGCTTCCACGTCTGTTACTAGATCAGCTATGCGATGGCGAAGTGCTTGAAAATTGGTGAGTGGACTACTAAAAGCTTTGCGTTGGGCTATATATCGGCGCGTCACTTCAAGGCAGTGGTCTATTTCACCAAGGGCAACAATTCCAGCCGTCAAACGTTCAAGTTGGAAACACTGCATAATATAGTAAAACCCGCAATTAAATCTGCCTACTAAATTCTCTGCTGGTACACGCACGTTTTTAAAGTAGAGCTCTGCAGTATCGGAACAGTGCCACCCAATCTTGTTGTCTAATTTCTTTGTGCTCAAGCCTTCAGAATCGGTGTCAACCACCAACAACGAAATACCCGTAGCACCTCGTTTGGACATAGCTTTTGAAGGTGTAGTTCTCACAGCGAGCGTTACAAAATCTGCTGTCGTACCACTAGTAATAAACGTTTTTGCGCCATTGACAATGTAATTGTCGCCATCATGCACGGCACTGGTTTGGATCTGGTTTATATCAGAACCTGCATTCCGCTCAGTAATGCCAAGTGCGCCAAGTTTTTCACCAGCAATAGCAGGAGACAAATATTTGCGTTTAAGCTCATCGCTACCTGCATGAGCTATATAGTAGGTGGCCATATATTCATGAACAGAAACCGCTGCTCTGAAGCCCCCATAACCTGCACGACCGATCTCTTCAAGAAAGACGACTGAAAAGAAGAAATCCATTTCAGAGCCACCGTAAGCTTTTGGATAATTGATGCCCAGAAATCCCATCTGCCCCATTTTCTGCCAGATTTCCTTGGGAATACATCGGTTATATTCCCAATCATCAGCAAATGGGAGCACTTCCTGAGAGATAAATCTGCGCACACGTTCTCGAAAGGTATTGTGTTCCGTGGTGAAGTAAGGGGATCTCATGTTATTTCTTATCACCTCCTATTGGTGTTGTCATTCAGATTGAACTGCATATGCTAGATATAGTGCGCAGAAGCATTTCTTCTGATGTGTGGACAAAAAAATGATTTCCAGGAAGCGTATAAAAGGAGAATTCTGCGTTAGTGTAGCGCTTCCAATCCTGCATGTCAGGGGGAGGGGCTACGTCGTCCATTAATCCGCTGAATGCTGTTATCGGGACGTTTAGTGGTTGTCTTGTAGTGCCTTCCCAAGTCTCAGCCAATTTTATATCTGCGCGGAGTGTTGGTTCGAGCAGAGCCATCAATACCTTGTCTTTGAGAACCTCTGATGGGGTTCCATTCATTTCACGTAAGCGCTCCAAAAATTCTTGTCTTGGCAAGTGGTGCATAGGCGGTTTGCGACGGCGTAAATGAGGGCATTGACAGCCAGAAATTAGTAATTGTGTGAGCGGTATTTTTTCTTGATTATGCAGTCTTTGAGCCAATTCATAAGCGAGCGACGCGCCCAAGCTATGACCGAAGAAAGCAAAGCGATTATCGAAATAGGGAGCTAAGGCTAGTTCCATAGCGTTAAGTAAAGCTGACCACTCAGAAAACGCTGGTTCTTTTATTCGAGCATCTCGACCTGGAAGCCTAACAGCTACAATCTCTATACTTTCCGGCAATCTGTTAAGCCAGCTACGGAACATAGTTGGGCTTCCACCAGCATACGGAAAGCAGAACAATCGCATCCATGCATTTTTCCGGAATGCTGGCCAGTATAGCCAACTGTTGTCCATTCTTACACCCGTTTGTAGATAAGTGTGTATCATTTTAGTAGCTTAATTCCGCACTCTCTCACTTGATCTAAATTCTTTTTGACAGAACTTAACTAATAGACATCTCCATAAATTAAACATTAGCTCAGACAGCGCATGGGTTTGAGATTAGTTTTCGGAGATGTCTAATGACTAAGACGTTTTCGACCTCTGGTAAATGTGACTGATGCTGAGAAAAATAAGTCCGACGGCCAATCCCCAAAAAGCAGACCCGACTCCGACAAAATTTGCACCCGATGCAGCCACAAGAAATGTCAAAACGGCTGCTTCGTTCTGGTGGCCATCACCAGCAAGCGCACCTTGCAGCGCCCCTTGCAGAGGACCGAATAGTGCTAGTCCTGCTATGGTCGTGACAAGCGATGCAGGAAGGGCTTTGAGAAGGTCTACGAATGAACTTGCGAAAGCTGCAAGCACTAGGTAACAAGCTGCGTAGACCAGTCCCGCTATCCACCGACGATCTGGGTTCGGATGGCAGCTAGGCCCAGTACAGATCGCGGCTGTAATAGCTGCAAGGTTGATACCATGTGCGCCGAAAGGCGCGAGCAGTAACGAGGCAAATCCTGTTACCGCGAATGAGGATCGGGTTGGCGGGGAATAGCCAGCAGCTTTTAGCACCGCAATACCTGGTAGGTTTTGAGAAGCCATGGTGACCAGAAAAAGCGGCAACCCTAGTCCTATGATGCTTGGAAGGTCGAAGATTGGAACTATCCTCGTGATTATTGTGGGCTTGATATCACAGCAGTTCGATTGGACGAGTCCACCCACCGCCGCTAATATTAGCCCAACTGCAAAAGTAAGAAATACAGCTAGGCTCGCTTTCCACAGCTTTACAAGGAAGAAAGTCGCTACAAGCGGAAGAACGAAAAGAGGCGAGGTTTGAGCAACATTCGTGACCTCTAGACAAAAATGGACAAGTACACCTGCTAGCATTGCTGATGCAATCGCTGCGGGAATTCGCTCAATCAGTCGGCCTAGAGGTCTGATGGCAGCTACGAGCAATATCAGTCCGCCCGCAACTGTGAACGCGCCAACGGCTTCGGCTAGATTTAAACCTTTCGCGCTTGATGCTACCAAAGCCGCACCAGGTGTTGACCATGCGGTGATAATAGGCAAATGGTGACGCAGGCTGAGATATAGTGTTGTGACCGCTATCCCGAAGCAGAGTGTGGCAATCCAAGAGGCAATCTGGGTTTGGGTCGCATTTACCGTTCGAGCAGCTTCTACAACCAGCGCCACTGTCCCACCAAAACCAACGAATGAAGCTGTAATGGCAGCTGAAAAGATAGAAATTAGCAATCCTGCCTTACTGCCAGTTCTCATAGGTGAATTCTTGGTCGTCAAGTCAGTACCTTTTTACCCTTATTTAATGCAGAATCTATTATGGCAGCAAGCTGTCCTAGTTGACCGCTTTCGAAGAGTGCATCGGGCGACAACACATTTTCACCAAAGATCTCTTCAACACGAGCAATCAGTCTAACTGCGGTTAAAGAGTTGCCCCCAAACTCAAAGAAGTCTGAATCGATAGTAGCATCTAATTTACCGAAGATTTCGCGCCAAATTTTTGCAAGACTCTTTTCTGTTGGCGTTTGCGGCTCCAATTCAAAATAAACTGCATCCTGTCGTTTTGTTCGAATCTCTTTGAGTTTATCGAAATCGACATTTCCGCCTGCTGTAAGGGGTATGCTGTTAAGCAGTACAAAGTGTTCAGGTATTATGTGGTCTGGAAAGACTCTTTTGACACTGCTGATTAGATCATCCACGAGACTTTGACGTGACGACCACTTTTGTGTATTTTTGTTATGAAGGATGTCTTTACCATCTCTTTGCGCTTGATCCAAGTACCCATAAACGGTGAAGCAGTTTGTCTTAGAGAGACGGCGATCGCGATCATAGGATACAATGAAGCCGCGCTCTTGAAGCATTTTTTGAATATTACCAACACGCCCAGCAATATCATGTACCTCAATAATAATTTGAGATATTTTTCCCCATGTGCTCGCATTTATTCCAGACAGAACGTCCATTTCTGCTTTTTCTACGTCAATTTTCAGCAGATCAATTTGCTTGATATCTTCTTGCTCCACGATTTGGTTGAGTGTCATGACTGCACATTCCTGACGTTGCCCAACCATTCGATCAGCAATCAACTTATCTAACAGTGTCTCATTCTCTGTGCTCTCTTCAGTTGTTAGGTAGGCTCGCAAAGTCTCACGATCCTCAGACTCATCCGCGAATCGACTGGACATAACAGTGTTGTTGGGATAGTATGTGAACTCAGTGAAACCCGATTGACTACCCAAAGCACAATTTATAACTGTGATATCTGCATTGTGAATTTTGGCATTGGCCCTCACAGCTTGGCTTAATTCAGAAACTGGTTCGATAGAGAAGATGCGTGCTCCAGGACATTTTTTTGCAACAAAAATTGCGAACATTCCAATGTTTGCTCCAACATCAAGCACACAAGCGTTTTCAGTTAATTGTATCCCATGGCGCAAATAAGCATTGTCCAGAAAAATTTCACGAAACAAAAAGTCTGTCTCTGTACGGTTTTTTTGAGCAACAAGAAGATTTTTGTCTGGTTCGTATAAAGATAAACCTTTTAAACTACCATCGGCTTCAAGCTCGTATGCGCGTCTAACCTCTCCAGCGTGATGTATATCCGGCACCACATAAGCGACTAGAAGTATATTACTGGGAGTGATTTCTTCCACAGTAACGATAGCATCTTCCACTCCGTCATGCTCTCGAAGACATGCACTGATCTTGTCCAATTCAAATTTATTTGCGTAATTCATGACTGCGTTCTCTTTTCAGTAGTTGTTAGGTAGCCGGGACGTATTATCTATCCGTTTCGAGGCCATACCGTTTCTCTATAAACATGCATTCAATTAGCCTGCCTACGCAGGCTTTGTTTGTACGCCCCAGAATTTAGCCAAGGGGTGAATAAACTGCAATCTCATGTATTATTAGTATAAAGCAATACAATTCGGAGAAGCTTTTTATCTCTCCCCTGCCTCGACGAATAAATCTTCTTAACTCAAGCGTATTGTGTTAAACCAGAAGCATTGGTACAGCAACACCTAACCAAAAAGTCTGGGGTATTTGTCTCATTGTCACAAAGTTCCATATTGAATAAACCTTTTAGCAAGCTGAGTAATGGTTGGCTTAGCATCAAACAAGGAAAGGTGATCACCATGCGGCTCCACTTGGAGTGTTGCATTAGAGAGCTTGTCCGCTACGCGTAAAGATCCCTCAGGGTGAGCCGTTGTGTCATCTTCGCTCGTCACCACTAGAGTTGGTTGTAATACTTTGTTCAGCATGTGTTTTATATCAGATGTCATAATGCTCCCGTTCAACTTCCCATAGCGGAAAAGGAGTTCCCCAGTCGCATAGGGGTACAGTGTTAGATGAGCTACATCGGCGCGCATATTTGCAAGGATGGATGGTCTAGTGAAAAGTTTCTGTAGAGATATCGCTTGCTTTCGACTCTTCCCAGCCATAGACATCAATAATTCTAGATCTTGTTGATGATTGGTTTTTGGGCAATTGGGACCGAGTTCATAGTCTCCATGCCATAAACTGAGCGACGATACGCGCTCTGGTTGTATCGATGAAGACGCTAGCGCAATCACTGCCCCACCACATAGACCCATCACATGTCCGGATTCCACCCCAAAGTAATCCATAACCGCAAATAAATCGCTTGCTTGAGATGGCAGATCATAAGCTAGTGTATCGAAATCCTCAACCTTTCCGAAGAGTCCGCGGCTTTCCCAGGTAATGACATAATGCTCCTCTGCTAGGTAGCGCAGCCAACGCTCACATAACTCTACTGGCATGCCACAAGCAGGAACAATGACAACTACTTTTCCATCAGGTACTCCTCCAGCATAAGCTCTCAACGGCACACCATCGAAAGATACAACCTCTGAGCACTTGAAATAGGACTCAAGGCTATGTTTAAGAATTTCATCAATGATATTGTCCACATCAGGCAGTGCTTCCATTGATACCCAGAATGTAGTCCAGTGGTCTGGCGAGAGAGCCAATTGATAACTAACCACATGATCGAATGCTGTGAGGTTAGAAGCAAGACCTTGAGTAAATTCAAATTTGCACGTACCAAGCCGCGTAGCAATTCTGTTTAACAATGCCTCTATCCCAAAGCCATTAATGGGAGAACACTCTCCACTTGGCGTTGGGATGAGATCCCCATCTTTTAAGAGAGCAACACGCACCGGAGCTTCAAGGGCATTCACTAGCGGTCTAACGGAGAGCACAGCCTGAGCAAGGCGTGCTACTGTTTGTCCGATTTCCTTAGATAGAATCTTCTGGTTATTTGTATGTTCTGATCCCTCACCTTTTGGGTATTCAGAGCCATTCGCAGTCAACAGTAAGCTCATTCCTCACCTCTCCAGTATTTACCGTGGATTTTGGCTCAAATATAAGGACATGAACTTCCTCTTCAGCAACGGGAAGATGCTGAATACTTCGAGCTATAATCGTGAAATCCCCTTCTCGAAGAACAAGCTCACGATTTTCTAACTTGATCTTTAGCTCCCCTTTGATCACGAGGAAGAACTCATCCTCGTTGTCATGGCAATGCCAAACGAACTCACCCTTAAACTTGGCCAGCTTGACAAACTGACCATTGAGTTCCCCGACGATTTTCGGGTCCCAATATCTGTCGATCAGCCTCAACTTCTCAGCTAGGCAAACTCGTTCACCAGCTATCTTATTCATGTATTCACCTCACTTACAAGAGCTTCCTACTCTTGACACAAATTGCTCCTGAAAGCCTTTCCTCGTGTGGTATGTGTCACAATACGATTATGAGTGAAATCGTTTTTACCTGAGACCAACACTGCACCGTATTTTTCCAACTTAATACTGCCACCATATTCTGTTACAACCTCAGTATCAGGGTAGATCCTCACTGAGGTCGGCACATAGCGAGCGACGTAGCCCAATCGCATTTCTTTTGTCTTTCCACTATGGGGGTGCGAAGCATGCATTAGCGTTGACCAGAACAAAATGAACTGTCCAGGGCGCATAATCATGGACACGCTCTTTGATTCATCTGGTTTCCAATCTGGATCGATTTGTAGCTGGCGATAGTCGTATCCAAAGAAGCCTCGCTGAACGGCTTCCTTGTTGATTGTGTTGATTTGATCCGGATCATAGTGCATTCGTTTACTTTCGTCGTAGTACATCGTGCGATGGGTGCCTGGAATGAATTGAAGGCAGCCGTTTTCTATAGTCGCCTCAGTGAACGCTGTCCACACAGTTATTGTGCCACCGAAATCTTCGGCATCTGGCCATACGATTTGAGGTGACCCGGAAGCATTAGCAAATGTGTCTGCCTGATGCCAATCAGTACCTTCGTCACCTGGATACTTTGGAAAGAACTCAGTGCGCCAACACAAAACATCAGGTCCTAAAACACTGCTTACTCTGTCAATGATTTCTGGGCGAGATATATGATCGGCCAAAAAAGAAACGTCAAGATGGCGATCATAGTTTGAAATATTAGTTACTCCTGAAACCGCGTCGCTACCTTGATAAACAGCCTTGCTACGATCAAGTATCTGAAGGCGCTCACGCTGCCACAGTGCTTTCATCTCTTCCGGCTCATATAAGGTAAAAGGACCTGCATACCCACGCTGATGGAAACTCGCTAGCTCCTCTGGAGTGAGAGAAAACTTTCGAAGGTTATTTTGAGTATTCTGCATCAATCTATCTCCCAGTTAGGTAAAAGGATCTGCCTGTTTGCGCTGATGAAAACTCGCTAATTTTTCTGAAGTGAGGGAAAACTTTTAAAGTTTATTTAAGTGTTCTGCATCAACTTGTCTCCAAAAGCTGGCCATTCCGTAATTCGTCATCTACACAGCGTGCTAAACGCCCGCTGGTCGCTCCTTCGATTAATACACTTACGTCAAGAGAGAGTCCAAAGTGCTCATTTACGCGTTTAAAGATGCGTATTAGAGCTAGGGAAGTTCCGCCAAGGGCGAAGAAGTCGTCATCTGTTCCTATGTTTTTAAGCCCCAGAACATCTTCCCAAATCTTTACCACCACTTGCTCAATAGAGGTCTTAGACGCTGCAGACTCTCCCCTGAAAACATGTTTATCCGCAACTGGCAGCGGTAGAGCACTTCGAGCAATTTTGCCATGAGCCGTCATTGGGAGTGCTGAGAGGATAACATACGCAGATGGTCTCATGTGGACGGGCAATTCCGCTGCTGCGTGTTGAGTCAATTCACTACTACTCAGATCTTTGCTCAGCGGTGCAGCCACATCAGGCTCAAGGCTTGGCACGACGTATGCTATGAGACGTACATCGCCATCACCATAATCGTGTGGAATCACAATGGCAGATGTAATCTGAGGATGCCTGCACAAGCACAATTCAATTTCTCTAGGTTCTATGCGAAAGCCACGTACCTTTATTTGTTCGTCAGAGCGTCCCTGATAGACAAGATCACCGTTGGGCATGCGAACAGCACGATCCCCAGAGCAATACAAACGGGCTCCTTCCACACTACTATAAGGGTTTCGCAGAAAACGTTCGGCAGTAAGCTCAGGGCGGTTGAGGTAACCACGTGCGAGACCAGGACCAGCGACATAGAGATTTCCAGGTGTACCGTCTGGCACCAGATGATCTGACTCGTCTAACAGATAGACTTGCAAATCAGGAATTGGGATGCCTATTGGGCTCAAACCAGAGCTTTCTAGATCCTGCCGTGTGATTCGCCTATAAGTGACATGAACCGTGGTCTCGGTGATCCCATACATATTGACTAATTCAGGTCGTTGATCACCATGTCGAGCGATCCATGGCTCCAACAGCTTAAGTTCAAGCGCTTCCCCACCAAAAATTACAAGGCGGAGAGCCAGATCTGTTGATTCCTTGCTGGCGATATCCGCTTCGACCAAGTGCCGAAATGCGGAGGGCGTTTGATTAAGAATCGTTACACCCTTGCTTTTAAGGAGATTATAGAATTTCTTTGGCGAACGTGTAACGTCGAAAGGAACGATAACTAGATGTCCTCCGTAAAGCAAGGCACCCCATATCTCCCAGACCGAGAAGTCAAAGCCGATTGAGTGGAACATAGTCCAGACATCTTGGTCGTTAAAGCCAAACCAGTGATGGGTTTGTTCAAATAGCCGAACAACGTTAGAATGCTCGACTAGCACACCCTTAGGTGTTCCAGTTGAACCCGATGTATAAATCGCATACGCAAGGCTTCTGTCGTTACTTTTAGCCGAGGGTGCGGTGACAGGTTGTTTCGAGAGCAAAGACGAATCATTATCAATACAGACAAGTATTGCATTGCAGTTACTTAAGCACTCTGCCACACGCGATACAGTGACCACTACGGCAACAGCGCTATCGTCAAGTAATAGGTGGATACGCTTGCTCGGATAACTTGGATCAATGGGTACATACGCTCCACCAGCCTTAAGAATGGCAAGTAGCCCAACGAGCATATCTATACTACGGTCAATACATAAACCAACAAGTACATCTTCACCGACTCCCAAAGTTTGTAGTCTGTGAGCAAGCTGATTAGCACGAAGGTCTAGATCACTATATGAGATCTGCTCATCTAATGTAGAGATAGCAATTCGACCAGGAGCCTCACACACCCTTGCCTCAAAAATTTCATGTAGACACCTACCTGGTAATACAGGCTGTTGCACAGAAGAATGAAGTGTATTCATTGTGAATCTACTAAAGTTAGTGAAAACGTATCTATTTAAGAGAGTCAATCAGGAGAAAAAGGCTCCTTGCTCAATCATTGGTAAAGTCATGTTGCAATCCGAAATTGCTCAATTCTGAGAAGATAAGTTAAAAACTGGGAATACGAAAGATGCTAGCTATCAATAGGAAGTATTTAGCCAAAAGAGGTGGCAGATAGCTTGAAGTCAAGAGTGCCCTAATTGACCAAGACGAATTTCCTGGCAAGCATCTGTTATGTGCTTCAAGACATTGAACTTTTGGTAACACATAGTAGTAATAAGTGTCAGCATCTGTATCACAAGGGTGCTAAGTACTTAGTACAGAATTTCACAAGTTCGTAACGAATTACAAGCCGCGTCCACCTTACTAGCTGGGCGAAAGAAACGCTACCGATTTATCAAATGCTGTACTTAGACAAAATTAATTTCACACTGACTCCCAATGGAGTAAGCGTTTGAGTTAATTTTGATGAGTAATTTAATTTGCATAAGTAGCTGCCTCTTGCAATAGAGCTTTGAGTGCAGGGCAAATTGTAGCCGTTAACAAGTTTTACAGGAGAAACTGCGAGTAAAAGCTGGATGGGAAGCCACCCTCTAGTGTAGGGATTGCGGTGACTTGGGAAGTAATTAAAAGCTGGTCTTTTTCATGGTGTAACAGATTGTTGTGTTTTTGTTTTGTAGCTCACAAATCTGCTTAGCCATCTGATACAATACAAACGGCTAAATAGATTCTTTAGCTGCTAGCACGTAGCTTTGCGATTCCACTCTAGAAGCTGCGTGCTTACCATTGAACAATAAAAGGGCCAAGCTAAAATTAGCTAAGCTTCACTTCAGTTATGCATGACTCATTTGGAAAACCACTTTGAATACCTTTACACAAGAAAAGGATTAATCAACCTGTCTAAAGATAGAGTCATCTTCAAGTAAAATCCCTTGTCAATCTTGAAATTTCTAACAGTCATTAAGAAACGATACTACGTGGGTGTTGCTATTTCAAACAGTAACCTAAAATCCTTTTGCCGCCATACGTATACAAAGTGTATATAATATTCCCTATTAAAATTAATTATGAAGAATTGCAAATGTTTTTTGTATAAAAAAAGCTCACAATTCAAAATCACTCTCAGTAAGATCGTTTGTCAGTTGAAATTTGCATTATAAAGCATAAAATTAATACGGTTAGGATAAAACTTGATCCCCCCTAGCCCCTTAAGGGCTAGGGGGGATCTTCGAGAGATGAACATGGCGTTCCCGTACCGTATTGAGCAGAAAATAGCACATAGGTCTTTTAAGTAAAAAAAAATACTTATTTATGATTACAAGTGACAAGTAAAATTAAAAAATACTTGGGAAAATTTTGTATTTTCAGATACAAATGATTTTGCTATCCTAAAATAGTAAAAATTCATCTAAAACAGCTATTTGTAAGCGATTATCAAGCACATTGCAAGCTGGTTAGAGCTATCAGAATAATCAATAAGAGGGTAAACTAACAAAAGTTATGTATCGGCTCAATAAATCGGGGTAGCAGAGAAAAATAAAAAGGTGAGCGTCCCTTCTGCCCTCTGCCCTCAGCATAGCTGCCTTGTCTCAACGATAAATTTTCACGCCGACCTACTTACAGCACATTGCAAGTAAATGAAGTACAACGTTGTTGTCTAAAAGCCGAAACACTAAGCCCTTTTTACTTCTGACGAATGACGAATGACGACTGAACTGCTGCTGTATGTGACCAAGGGGGCGATTGCAGACTAAAACACAATACATCTCAATGGGTGAAGAAGTTACACTTGCTGGGTTTCGACATATTCTATATCAGGTGCGAAGTGCGTACCTCCGCAGTGAGAATACACTTGTAGAGGTAGAATTTCGATTCGGTCTACTGGTCCAAATCCCTAACGAGTTTTACCTTCATGTGCTGGTTGTCCACCCAGTTTCCGTTTGATCCTTGTCTGGTCGATGTCGGGTTGTGGTTTCTTTTTTTCTGATTTTTTAAGCAGGTCTGTTGATGGTGGTTGTAATGATATTTAACTGTCCAATTTCAAACTTTCTTCGAGCCACGCAATTTTTTCTTAGCGTCTTGATAATTCCTACCAACTTTTCCTTTGACAATTGGTATAGTTCGTCTTCATTTTCAGCCAGGGGCAGGCGGTTCGTCATGTTTATGATGTTCCCAAAACGATGTAACTCCTGTGAACTACTTTCCCCACCTGAATCCTTATACCCTACTTAAGATTTAGTTTATCAATAGTCTCTTATATATTGAATTTGTCAAGAACTTAGGTAAAAACAACTGTTTATTCATAAAAATCTAAAGAAACGTCAAATATAAATAATTTTCATAAAAGCTTTACTATTTCTTCATAAGGAAGATTTGCCCAAAGTATAGTATTCAGTCAAGAATGGATTAGCTGCTAAAAAATAGCATTTTTAGATGAAATACTAGGGGCTTGCCTAAGAATGAATAATATGACTATTAGGGTTCCTTTTGTAGACTTAAAGTTACAGCACCAAGCAATTCAAACTCAACTACAACAGGCAATCGAAGCTGTAATAGAACGGGGAGATTTTGTTTTAGGGCAAGCAGTGAAAGATTTTGAGGCAGCTTTTGCAGCAGCTTCTGGTGCAGAATATGGTGTTGGTGTTGCGTCGGGAACGGATGCGATCGCTCTTGGTTTACAAGCCTGTCATATTGATCCTGGAGATGAGGTGATTTTACCAGCAAACACCTTTGTTGCCACTTTGATTGGGGTGATACGTGCAGGGGCAAAGCCGATTTTCGTCGATTGCGATCCACAAACAGCTTTAATTGATTTGCAGGCGGCGGCGCGGGCAGTGACGCCTCAAACCAAAGCGATTCTTCCCGTGCATCTTTACGGTCAAATGGTATCACCACGCCAGTTGTTAGACTTTGCCGACACTTACAAAGTGCTAATTTTTGAAGATGCCGCACAAGCACACCTAGCCGAACGCGAAGGATATCGCGCTGGTTCAGTGGGAATTGCAGCAGCTTTTAGCTTCTATCCCAGCAAGAATTTAGGGGCATTTGGAGATGGAGGGATGTTACTCACGCGAGATCCAGATGTCGCCCAAAAAATGTTACGCTTGCGCAATTACGGCGCGGCTCAAAAATATATTCACGTTGAAGAAGGTACCAACAGCCGCTTAGATACAATGCAAGCAGCGGTGTTGCAGCAGAAATTACCGTATCTGCCACAGTGGAATCGCGATCGCCTTAATGCTGCCGGGCAGTATAATATTGAACTAGCGCCCTTAGCATCAAGCGGGATAACTCCGATACAAAACCACAGCGGCGAGGGACATATTTATCATCTTTATGTGATCAAAGTCGATGATTCTTGTGCCGTACAACGTCAACAACTCCAAGAAGAACTCACAGCCGCAGGAATTCAAACTGGTGTTCACTACCCAATTCCTTGTCATCTCCAACCAGCATTTACTCACCTAGGCTATCAAGTCGGGGACTTTCCCAATGCTGAAATGCTGGCGAAGCAAATATTATCCTTACCTATGTATCCAGGTTTGAGTCATAGCCAAGTCAAGGAAGTTGTTGCGGCGATTGCATCAAGCCTCAGTGCTGAACAACATGCATTTGCTCTGCATGTCAACTACCTACAGTGATACCCTTCGGGGTACAGTGTAAGCTTGCAAGAATCAGCTTGCAACGTAAGAGATGACTAGCCCATGAGCCGTTACCTGATACGTACTACCAGATATTTCCCTAGTCTGGACTATTTACAAACTACCTGATTAGTAGTGCTTGCAGAAAGGACATTTTGGTAACGGTGGGCTAAGGGACTTATAACTTTTCACGAAAGGATTATCTCCATGATTCGTGTTCCAGTATTAGACAAAAATGGTAAATCTCTCATGCCGACAAAAAGCAGTCGTGCTAGACGTTGGCTTAAAGAAGGTAAAGCAAAAATTGTCCATAACGACCTGAACATTTTTTGCATTCAGTTGTTAGTAGAACCATTGCTGAGCGATACCCAACCTATTGCACTAGGTTTAGATCCTGGTAAAAAATTTACGGGTATTGGAGTGCAGTCAGCAAGATTTACCTTGTTTATGGCTCATTTAATTCTGCCATTTCCTGAAATCACAAAAAAGATGTCGGGAAGAAGAATACTGCGACGTGCCAGGCGCGGTAGACGCATTAATAGAAAAGTTGCATTCAATAAAAGAGCGCACCGCCAGAAACGATTTGACAACCGTAAAAAAGCCAAATTACCTCCCTCTATTCGCGCTAACAAACAGTTGGAATTACGAGTAACCAAGGAATTAGTCAACCTATTTCCCATTACTCAAATTACCTACGAATGCGTCAAAGCTAAGGGAGACAAAGGATTTAGTCCAGTAATGGTGGGTCAAAAAATAATGTTAGAATGGCTTGCTCAAGTTTCACCAACTAATACCCAACAAGGTTGGCAAACATCGATGCTAAGACAGCAGTTGGGTTTAGCTAAAGACAAGAAAAACAAGGATAAACAAATTCCACAAACCCACGCTCATGACGGTATCGCTTTGGCGGTAAGCAACTTTATGAAGTTCGAGGAATTCCACACTGCTAACAGTCACGGGCGTCATTGGGTAGGAAAAGCAATGGTCACATCTGCACCATTCCGAATCATTGCTCGTCCTAACTTGTTCCGGCGTCAACTCCACTTTGAGAATCCAGTCAAAGACGCACCTAACCATAGAAAGCGTAAGGGCGGGACAGTAACACCATTTGGTTTCAGAACTGCTGATTTAGTCAAAGCACAGAAGGCAGGAAAGACTTATATCGGATGGGTTGGTGGTTATACTCAAACCGTTAAAACTAAAAACGTGTCGGTATACGATCATAACTGGCATCGTATTGGACAGTTTAGCCCGTCTAAAGTTCAGTTACTGAAACGGAGTACACGATTATGCGTAGCATCCTAAGAAATAGGAAATTGCTGCGCTGTCCCCCTCCGTCCCCAAGCACAGCTTGGGATTGGTTGGAGGACGCACCCCAATTTCCCCGCAATTCCTCCCGACACCGTAATCTTTGATTCGGTGTGGGAGTGGGTTACTCTGCATTTCAAAAATTTATGAATGAGAAATGCTGAATTATCAATTAAAGTCATACTAATAATTCATTATTCATTATTAAAAAAGTCATGCAAATTCAGCGTCAGCTTAAAAATAAAAATTCTTCACAGTTGATGAGCCTAGCTCTATTAGGTATTTTGGTACTGCTTTATGCTCCTCTGCTACTGTACTGGTGGGATGGTTGGGTCAAAAAAAGTATCAGTATAGAACACGAATATTTTAGCCACGGTATTATTGGGCTACCGTTCGCTGGCTATCTATGCTGGATGAACCGAAAAAAGTGGCAAAGACTGCCAAATACTTCCCATCCCTTGGGTGCTGCGTTGTTAGTAGTGGGGGGAATTTTTTATCTAAGCGGTGTCAGCGAGTGGGTAAACATTTCCTTTCCACTTATCTTGGCAGGATTGTGCCTCTGGCTTAAGGGAATTCCTGGCTTCAAATTGCAAGGATTTCCTCTGATACTAGTGCTTTTAGCAACACCTACCTCCGTTCCATACCTGATCACTCCCTACACGTTACCCCTGCAAAGTTTCATCGCGGGTACTGCTGGATTTATACTCACTCAGCTTGGGATGCAAGTTATTGTCGATGGGATAAATATATATGTCGGAGGAAGGATTGTAGAAGTTGCGCCTTACTGTGCAGGGCTAAAGATGCTATTCACAACTTTCTATGTTGGCTTGATGCTACTTTATTGGACGGGTGCTTTGTCTTCCCGCCGCAAAAGTATCTGGTTTTTATCTATTGCAGTCTTAATGAGTATCTCGGCTAATATTGTTCGCAACACATTACTCTCGTTCTTTCATGGCACAGGACAAGAGGGGGCTTTTCATTGGCTGCATGATAGTTGGGGTGGTGATGTGTATTCTGCGATTATGCTGCTTTTATTAATACCTGTTCTCAATTGGATTGATGCATATTTTTCAGAAGTTACAGAAACTCAACACGAAGGTGAAGCATAGGTAATTGAGCTAAATTTTGATATTGCTACATATTTTCTGACATAGGTCCTACATTTAAGTAGTAACACTTATGGAGTAGCTTTGGCTATTCGCACTTAATAACGGCTTTCCATAAATGCTTGTAACTTGTTAATTAAGTAGGAAAAGTAGGAAAAATGGGTAATTTTATACAAATTACTTAGAATCATTGTATTAGTATCTTATGTTCTCTTTAACGATTTAGGCTGATGGGTTGTCCTCTCTCAAATCAATGACGGGTAAGTTTTCTAGAAAATTTTAAGATTATTAGCTATGAAAAGGCGAAATATATTACAGTCTGTATCTTTACTTGCTATGTCTCTAGTTGGTACGAAGGCTTTGTCAGCGCCTACTTCAAAACCTTTGGACTCAAAGTTAAGCCCCAAATCGTTGACTAAATCACTCATCGTAGCCCAATCAGAGCAAGCAATCTCCCCTGAACAAGTTTATCCGCTAGGTAGTAGCGAGCCGATACAGATCAGAATTGGTAATGGTGGCGCTGGGCAGGCTGGTTTAATCGAGTTTCTCGCTAAGGATTACGTAAATTTTAAAGGTGGTGGTTTCACTGTCGCTTGGTATAAATCAGACACCACGGTAACGTTAGAGTACCTAAAACGTCGGATAGTTGATATAGGATTGGTCTACGATGCACAGTTAGAGTTACAGGCAGTACGAGAAGGTTATGCTACAGCGCTGTCTTTTATTTTCAAAGATCATTTTTGGATTGTCGGCCCGACAAACAATAATTCGGCTCAGTTGAGTGAGAGCGATACAGCACAGTCAGCGTTCCTCAAAATTGCCCAGACTGGTTCTCCGACTGGAAGTCCTAATGACGGCTCTGTTTTTCTCTCACGCAACGATCTGTCTGCAACAAATCTTAAAGAGCAAAAAATCTTTCAAAGCATTTCTTTAAATCCTCCCTTTAGTGGACAAGAAAGCTGGTACTTCAAAATGACAGGAGATACCTTTCCTGCTGCTGCTATAAAACTTGCTAACGACTCAGGTTATTACACTCTTACAGACAAAGGCACGTGGCTAGCCAATCTAAAGAATACAACTAACTTAACGCCATATGTCCAGGGAAGCGACAGACTAGACGATATTTTGTTAAATCCCTGCGATGCACTATTGGCAAATACTCCAACTGGCGTATCTGAGCAGGCAATGGACTTTCTGAGATATCTACTGAGTCCAAGAGGGCAAGCAACTATTGCTAGTTTTAAGCAGAATGATCAGCAACTATACACTCCTGTGTTGCTTGACTCAAATTCCTAGGAAGCTCAAATGCGGCAATTGAGAGTGAGTTTAGCGTCCTACCACCCAACGGGAGAGTCAGTCACCTACGGCGGGAAACCCCTTCGGGTATGCCTATGGCTTGCGCCACGGCTATCGCCGAACGGCACGCCTGACGGCGAACGCCAGTTGCCTAGGTCGGGAAACCCTGCTGCAGCACTGGTCTCACCGCCTGCAGTGCTGACTCACCAAATCAAAGATTATGGTGGGGGCAGTTTTGTAGCGACTTGGTAAATAAAATCTCTTTCACAGTTGGCTCTAGGGGAACGCTCAGGCTACTAATATTGCCTTTGGTATCAGTTAAAAAAGATATAAGTTTTGGTTGCTCAAACAACTCATATTCAACAAAAATATCATAGTGGTAATGTTCTAATTTATAAATCTTTGAATTATGAGTTGCTGTTAAACGATTATCATGAATTTCAACTGATAAGATTGCGTATGCTGGATGCTCAAAATAGCCTGTGTAATCTTCTAGAGGATGAGAAGGCTGGGTTGGAGTTTTACGCTCTGAAGCGATTTGCTCTTTAGCTTTTGCAGTAGCTTCTTTGGCTTGAGCATATTTTTCCTGCATTCGTTCATTCCAAGGAGCTTGGTCTAGACCGAGCAAGCGATCGCATACATAATAAGTCACAGTATTTATGACTGGGTTTTGATCCATATTAGTCAAAACCACTATACCAATATTGTCTTGAGGCAGCAAAGTTGTCCGTGCAGAAAATCCATTAATATTACCGCCATGCTGAATTAAATTATGACCTCGGTAAGAGGTAATCGCCCATCCTAAACCATAAAAATAATAAAAAAGTTCATTATATTCCAGTGTTTGAGTCATCACGAATTGTGGAGAGTGCATCTCTTGCAGATGACTTGGTGAAATAATTTGTTTATCGCCATACTTACCTTGATTAAGATGGAGTAAAAGCCAGTTAGCCATATCAGCAACGTTGGAATTTATCGAACCTGCTGGACCACTAACATCGACATTACAAAAGGGCATTTTCTCAACTTTGTCGTCTTTCTCTTGATAAGGAAGTGCAAAATCATCAGCTTTTTGGGATTTTTCTACAGAGAAATTACTATCTCTCATTTCTAAAGGATTAAAAATTTCCTGTTGCACAAATTCTTCCCAGCTACTTTCTGCAATTTCACCAACCAAGTAGCCAGCGGTCATGTACATCAAATTTTGATACTGAAAAACAGTACGCAATTCGTGAGTGGGTTCGAGATATTGTAAGCGGTCGAATATTTCTTTACGGGTGAAGGGACTTTGATACCACATAGCATCGTGACGGGGTAAGCCAGACCGATGAGTCACGAGGTCACGGGGTGTGATATGTTCAGTTGCATAAGAGTCATAAAGTTTAAAAGTGGGCAGATAATTTCTGACAGGTTTATCCCAGTTTAAGAGACCTCTTTCTACCAGGATACTCATCGCCATTGTCGTAAAGGGTTTGGTACAAGAAGCAATCGCAAAGAGAGTTTGTGGTGTAACACTGAGATTTTGTTCTACATCTCGCTTGCCAAAGCCTTCACAAAAAATTATTTGGCTATCTTTAATGATGGCGATCGCCAGCCCAGGTACTTTCCACTCTTGCATCGCCTCATTGATAAATTCAGTCAGACCTTGCATAGTAACTTTTCACGCCTCCCACGCCATCGCTACAGCTACCCTAAGATCCTAAGATGGAGCAATCGCCTTTGAGTATCGATTTTTCTCAATATAGATAAATATTGCTGGTTTCACGATGTTGATTCTCAAAGTAAAATTTAGTTTAAGTACTGTAGACTTCACCGATGATTTCCTTTACCAAGTTTCTTAAGGAGAGCCAGTTTTCTCAGGTAGTAGCGCTTTTGTTGCTATTACTACTGTTGGTTCTAGGAGCGATTCCTGGTTACCTAACAGCACACTGGAATTGGCAGGAACTACCACGAATAACTAATATTAAGGAGTTGCAAAATTTACCTCGAAAGGGGTTGAGCGTTCCTGGTTGGCAAACTGTAGAACAGCGCGAACAACAGATAGGGGAAGGCAAATGGTCTTACCAGGTCATTCAGAAACAAGGCGACCAAACCAAAGCAATTGTGCTTTTGCGACCGCAAACAGGATCAAAAGACCAGCCTGTGGTGGAGTGGACGGAAATGAACAGCTTTTGGCAGTGGCAGATAGCTCAGTATCGCTCTGCTGATTTTACTGTTAAACCACAAAAAGCGGGGTCAAATGCTGAAACAAAGGTAGAAGCTAGGTTTTTTCGTGCCTCAACTGGGCAGCAAACCTTCGCTGTCTTACAATGGTATGCCTGGTCCAACGGTGGTCATTCATCACCTTTACGGTGGTTCGTAGTCGATCAAATAGCACAGTGGCACAAAAAACGCGCTCCTTGGGTTGCTGTGAGTATTCTGATTCCTATGGAGCCATTGGGGCAAGTGGAAACAACTTGGAATCAAGCCAAGTCTATTGGTCAAACAGTGCAAGCTGCTTTGATGACAGGTCCTTTATAGGCTCGTTCATCAATGCATTTGTATAAAATAATGTAAAATTCTCGAATCAAAAAGGTAATTTTTAGCATCCTCAATAAAGTAGAATTAAAACTCTGTTGTTTCGGCACTTTATACTACTTAAGTAAGTTACAGTGCTATTGTCCATAGTTCCTGGTTGTCGTATGCGTGTATTTAACGCCCTCTCTTCTGTTGGTCTTTATGTAGGCGTTTTTTTGGTAACAATTGCCCAACCTGTTGTTGCTCAAAGACCAACACAGAAACAACCCTCAAAACAGACTCCCGCGCCTGTACCTCGTAGTGTAAAAGCACAACCCTCAAAACAGACTCCCGCGCCTGTACCTCGTAGTGTAAAAGCACAATCGCCACAACAACCTCTCGCACCTGTACCAAGTACTCCACAAGGACAATCGCCACAACAACCACCTGCGCTTGTACCTGGTACTCCACAAGAACAATCGCCACGACAACCTCCCGCACCTCCACCTGGTAGTGCTGACTTTGTAGCCCCAGGTTCCATAGAAGGGACGTCACCCCAATTAAACCGCTACGTCTTAGGACCTGGAGATGCCATTAATGTTTTGACTCAGCGTCCTCCGGGTGCCTATCGCTTAGGACAAGGAGATGCCATTGCAGTCTCAGTTTTACGCTTCCCAGATTTAAGCTTTCAATCCCAAATCAACCCAGAAGGAAACATTGTAGTGCCGTTGCTAGGAACAGTGTCACTCAAAGGCTTGACTCTGGAAAAAGCACAAGAAAAAATTCGCTCAGGGTACAATCGTTTTGTCGTCGATCCCATTGTGACGTTGTCACTAGTAGGACAGCGTCCAGAGTTAAATTTTTCGGCTCAAATTAACCCAGAAGGTAACATATTCGTGCCGCAAGTAGGGACACTGTCGGTACAAGGCTTGACGTTGGATGAAGCGCAAGAAAAAATCCGCGTGGCTTTAAGTCGCGAATTAGTTGACCCAGTTGTGTCAGTATCGCTCGTAGGACAGCGACCAGTTCAAGTCACAATCAGTGGGCAAGTCAATCGACCTGGAATTTATCCGATTGGCTCTGCAACACCTCGTGTGAGTGATGCGTTATTTTTAGCTGGTGGTTCTGCAATGATGGCAGATCTGCGGCAAGTACAAGTCCGTCGGAAACGGCTTGATGGTTCTGTGGTTTCACAAAATATTGATCTGTATACTCCATTACAAAATGGAGGGGAAATACCTAACTTCCGCTTACAGGATGGGGATGCGATCATTGTGCCGCGTCGAGAACTCGCAAACGATGATAGTTATGACCGCACCTTAGTGTCTCGCTCAACCTTAGCATCACCACAGATTAGAATCCGTGTGTTAAATTATGCTGGAGGGGGGATTGTCACTGTGCCTCTGCCTAACGGTAGTACTTTTATAGACGTATTGACAGGAATCAATACTGACAGTGCAAACCTCAGTGAAATAGCACTAGTTCGCTTTGACCCGGAAAGAGGTCGAGCCGTCAGGCAAACAATTAATGCTAAAAAGGTATTGGCAGGGGATGTATCTCAAAATGTACCACTTCAAGATAACGATATTATCGTAGTGGGTCGAAACCTAATTGCTAAAATTACTAATATCCTCAGTACAATTACTCGTCCTTTCTTCGATGTTCGCAGCTTCCTGGAATTTTTTGATATATATGACAGATAAGTAGCCGTCATGAAGTGCGTACACTCAAGAGAGAAGAAAAATTTTCTCATATCCCCGGAGTCAGGGTGCTTTTTCAAGTCAGTGTCTGTAGGTTTTTTAGAAGAGAAGGTAAGGGAGAAACGAGGTAAAATTATGAACTTTCAATTATGAATCATAAAAATTTTCTTATAATTCATAATGGATTAATTTATAATTTATAAGTCGTAAAAACCGAAACTCTATAATAACTCTAGCCTCATTTATACCTAGTTTTTATTTGCTGCTGCTATGACTCCACCGATTGTTAAACGCTACCTCATTGCTTTCGATAAGTACAAGTGGATTGGACTAGCTAGTTTTGCCTTAGTTGTAGCGGGTTCAACGGTGGTGGCTTTGCAACCACAACAATCTAAATATATAGCGAACGGCGCACTCACCTACAGTCGTCCACCAGTGTCTTTTTCGACAACAGGTAGCGAAATTAATCAGCAAGGACAGGAACTGAGCCGGGATATTTTGCTATCAGACCCAATCATTGATAGTGTGGCAGCGAAACTCAATGTTAAGCCAGCAAAGATAGGTGCAAATGTTGTCCTGACTATGCCTGAGAGAGAACCAAAGACAGGACAACTACTTTCCACACTCCTAGAACTGAAATATCAGGATAGCGATCGCCAACGAGCTGAACAAACATTGCAGGAATTGATGCAAGCAATGATGCAGTTGAGCGCGGAAATAAATACACGGCGATTAAAAGCAATTATTACCAAAGTTAACGAACGCATACCACAGGCGAAACAGGAATTGCAAGTCGCTGAACGCAAGCTAGAACTGTACGATCGCAAAGAGCGACCAGCAATATTGGCGGCTGAGAATGGAAGTTTGCTCAACGCCATTAATAGTAGCCAGGTACAACAACGGCAAATTCAATTGACTGTTTCTGGAATTGATGCTCAAATTCGCAGTCTACAAGAAAAGTTGGGCTTAAACGTCAACCAAGCTTATGTCTCTTCTGCTTTGAGCGCCGATCCGATTATTGCTAACTTGCGAGCGCAAATTTATCAAATTGAATCCCAAATAGAAGTTTTTAGAAAAGACTTGCGTCCCGATCACCCGACAATGGTTCAGTTGCGGCGTCAGAAAGACGCTTATGAAAGCTTACTGCGGCAACGAGGCGGTGAAGTTGTAGGCGGTGAGCAAGGAACAGCACCGCTTCCCACTACTGGTGCAGTTCGCTCCCGAAGCAACCTAGATCCAGCAAGACAACAGCTGGCGAACCAACTGGTGGGTTTGCAAACCCAACGTGAGACATTGCAACAGCAACAGACTGACTTAGTGCAAGAAGAAGCACGGTTGCGGCGAGAGTATTCTCTGATACCAAATAAGCAATTAGAGCGATCGCGTCTAGAACAGGAAGTTGGACTTAAAAGAGCCGTTTATGACCAAATGCAGGTGAAACTCACCGATGCAAAAACAGCAGAAGCTGAAACAGTCAGCAGTCTCGGTGTTGCTAGACCACCAGTAGCGGTTGCAGCGAAAAGACAGGGTTTGGGTGTGCCTGTGACCTTGGGCGTAGGCAGCTTACTAGGATTGTTGGTGGGTGGCGGAGTTATATTTTTACTCGGGTCATTGGAAGGCACCTTCAAAACCAAGGAAGATATCCGCGACATCCTCAAACAACGAGAAGTTCCTCTCTTGGGGGAATTGCCTATGATGCCAGTGGATGGGGTGAATCTTGGTGAAGTGCCAGTGGTTCTTTCTCCAGAGTCTTATTATCTGGAATTTTATGAAAGGTTTCGCAGTAATCTGCGCCGCATTGGTGAGAGAAACTTGAAGGTGGTCTTGATTACCAGTACCAGCAGTTACGAAGGGAAGACCGTAAGTGCTTATAACTTGGGAATAGCATCTGCTCGTGCGGGAAAACGAACCTTGATTGTGGAAACCGATTTGCGATCGCCCTCTCGCTGTTCTTCTTTGCGCGTGACTTCTGACCCCGATGCCACAGTTGAACCTTTGCGTTATTACGGCAGCTTGAGCGAATGTATTCGCTTAGTGCCAGATATAGAAAATTTATACATCCTTCCCAGTCCTGGTCCTGTGCGTCAATCAGCCGCAATTCTTGAATCTAGTGAAATGCGAAGGCTGATGGAAGATGTACGCGAGCGTTTTGACTTAGTGATTTTAGACACAACTCCTTTAGGGTTATCGAACGACGCTTTGTTAATTCAACCTTATAGCGATGGCATTGTGCTGGTGGCAAGACCAAATTACACACAGGAAAATATGCTCACTGAGGCGATCGACCAATTGATCGAATCTGACCTTGGGTTGTTAGGAGTTGTGATCAACGGTGCTGATGTCAGCCTTGCTCTACCTGCATCAGTTCTTAGGTCAAACTATCCACCTGAAGAACAATCGCAAGCCGTTGCAAATGGAATTAGAAGATAGTTAATAGGGTGTGTGTTAGCCCCCAAACTTAACTCCCCAATCCCTTTCCTTCCCTACAAGGGAAGTGGCTAAGGTAAAAGCCTCTCTCCTCTTAGGAGAGAGGAATGGAAGTGAGGTAAAGCTAGTTGCTAGTCCCTACATACGACACCCGGTAAATCACACCGTTGGTATCATCTGTGAACAACAGCGAACCATCCGGTGCGATCGCAATACCCACCGGTCTGCCAAACTGTGTCAATTGTTCTTCGTTCAAAAATCCTGTGATGAAGTCCTCAAATTTTACTGGTTTGCCATTTTCGTATCGCACCCGCACAACTTTATAACCTGAGGGAGGGTTGCGATTCCATGAACCGCGCATAGTTACAAAAGCATCGTTACGGTATTCTTCAGGGAACTGGGATGCTGTATAAAATATCATTCCCAACGGCGCACTATGTGCCGTGTAGGTGAGTGCTGGCGGTTGTGTATTAGCACAGTATTCCTCCTTTGTTGTGCCTGTGGGATTTGCTGGCAAGTACACATCCGGACGGCGATCGGCATAACAAAAGGGCCAGCCGTAGTTTCCGCCCTCAGCGATGAGATTCAATTCTTCTGGCGGTTGCTCATTACCACGCCAGTCAGAACCATGATCCATACCCCACAGTTCTCCAGTTTCCGGATGCCAACCAAAGCCGATGGTATTACGTAAGCCTGTGGCATAAATCGTGCGATTACTACCATCAGGTTGCGCCCGTAGCAGAGTCGCGCTTTCTGGGTTCGTCTCTCTACACGCGTTACAAGTGCTACCTACTGTAATGTAAAGCAACCCATCAGGACCAAAAGCAAGGGTGCGGTTTGGGTGTTGTCCTGCATCTGGTAAGTCATTAATCAACTCCTGCGGTTCGCCGATGACCCCCGGCGACTGTAAATCTGCAGCATAAAGTTGTCTGTCTGTGACAAAGTAGAGACGATTCTGATAAATCGTGATGCCATTGATGTATTTGTAACCTGAGGCAACCGTTCGTATTTCGTCAGCACGCCCATCTTGATTAGAATCAAGCAGAGCCAACACATCGCCTTGTTCGCGGCGGGTAAGATAGATCGTACCATCGGGAGCTACTGCTAACATCCGGGCATTACCCAAGTCTTTGGCAAATACATTGATGCGGAATCCCGCAGGTACCTGGAGTTGTTGCAGCAATGATTCGTCAAATTGGAGTTGTTGAGGCGTTACCAAATAGCCCTCAACTTGCTCTACCCTTGGTTCCTGCGCTTGTTGTGCATTGCCAGGAAGGGTTATGCTCAACAGTAAAGCACAACTGATGAGTAAGCTTCTTGCTTTCACGGCATCTTTCCTTAAATGTTGATAGGAGAAGACTGAGCTACTAAAGGCAAAAGTATGAAGTATAAAAATTTTTATACTTCATCCTTTCTTTCAGTATTCATTTGGAATGATTTTTCGTGAAATAGTCTAAAACTATGCGGGTGATAACCGCATCTTTCTAATGGGATAGCAATTGCTACCTTAAGCTTGTCAAAATGCCTCTGTCTTACAGCGGTTTTCTGTAAGGTGGGCATTGCTCACCACGATCTCAAATGTCATCATATAAACTTTTAGGAGCAATGCCCACCCTACGATTTGTGGCCTTTCTTCCGAAGTTCAGCCATTGCCATTTCTGGTTTTAGCTGGGTAGGTTATGTACGGACTGGATACCGTGATTCAGCTATCAACGAATCGCACATTGGATCTGATTGCGTGCCGTGAGATACAACAAAAGGTGCATCAAACAGTGCGTGCGCTATTTCCTCTGGTGAACCGTTAGCATATAACAGAGAACGTCCCGCCTAATAGTAAAAACTTTGTTTGCATCAGGCGTTGGCTGTGGCGAATCACTGTCTCTTGCTGCCAAGGAAGTTGTATGTCACTGTCCATAGGTTTCAGCGTTTCTTCTCGGGATCAGGACTTGGGCTATTTTACCGTTTCTTTATACAAGATTGTTCATTTTGCTGGTTTGGTTGGGAAAAATATGACTAGCGCTGCCAAATGATATCAAATATCAATCTTTCTTTAGTATAAATATAAGTAGATTTTCGTATCTGCTATATGTATCGGTTTCGTCAAATTTTAGGTATATACTTAATAACGGAAAAATACGCTGTTAAATGAACACAAATAAGACTGCGAGCATTACCAGCATTATTGAAAAACGCCTACCCTTGGCTGAAAAAATAGCAGGTATAGAGGCGGAACTCAAATCTCTTGACTCAGCAATTCGTCATCTTCAAAAATATCGTTATCAGTTGCTTAGACAAGTTGATGACCCAAATGTGGCTGGGCTTTTGGAAGAAATAAATTTTGCAACATTAGAATTTAGTATTAATACTGAAGTAGAAGCGCTAGTGAAACTCAAAGAGCGCTTTTGCCGCAAGATACTCAAGATTGGAGTCGTTGGAAGAGCAAAGCAAGGTAAGAGTCGGCTGCTACAAAGTTTAACAGGACTGACGGGTGCTGAAATTCCAGATGGAGAAAGCCATTATTGCACGGCGGTTCGTAGTATTATTTATAACAATCATAATGAGGAAACTTACGCTGAGGTTTGGTTTCACTCAGAGCAGTCATTCCTAGATGAACTTATTAGTCCTTGTTATGAAAAACTTGGCTTAAGCGAAAAGCCGAAGACAATTGATGAGTTTGCCGCAAAACCTCTGCCTTTGTTGGCCAGTGACGATCCTAAATATCCCGAGCAGGGAGGGATGTATGAACAACTAGCACAGTATCATATACATTGGGATAAGTATCGCCACTTATTTCAGCAACCCTCACCTCGCCGCATTTCTAAAGATCAGATTCGGAAGTATGTGGCTCAGGAAACTCCCTACGTTCAGCGTATATTTTTTAACCCTTCGGGGTTCTCCTACAAAGACGCTGCGCCTGGCTCGTCGCGGAGCGACGAGCTTACGCTAACACCAACTGTGCGCGTAGCGCTTACGCCGTCGCCTGGCTCGGGAAACCCTCCCGCAGCACCGCACTTTCACTATCTGGCAGTACGGGAAGTGAATATTGTTTGTAAATATCCTAACGCTGATGTTGGACAAATAGCTTTTGTCGATATGCCTGGTTTGGGTGATACAGGCATTTGCGATCAACAGCATCTGATGAAAATTTTAGGGGAACAAGTTGATGTGATCTTGTTTGTGCGGATGCCAAAGTCAACTGGCGACTCCTGGACGGATGTAGATCTACGCCTGTATGACACGGTACGTGCAGCACAAGCTGATCTGCCAATCAACTTGTGGTCCTTCATGGTACTCAACCGTACGGAAGTTGATTCACCCTTTCGCGACAACTCAAAAAGCTGCCAAGATTTGGCGCAAGATATTGCCAACAAAAATATCGATGTTGTTGAATGCGTAACAGCTAACTGCGCTAATACGCAAGAAGCTGACAAAGTTCTTGAGCGAGTTCTTGATTACCTGAAGGCAAAAATCACTGATTTAGATTACAAATACGCTTCCTTGTGCCAACAGCGATTAATTTTACTCCAAAATCAAGTGAAAGCTGAATTAGACAAAGTCAGCAAGGCTTTAGATTTAGCAACGCATGATGATATTCATAGGTTTGCATTGTTCGAGGTCAAATTCAAGGAACTTTGGTGGACTCTGACAAATAGTCTGGAGAAACTGCTCAAGGAGCTGAGGAAAAAGCGAGAAGCAGTTGATATGGACTTTAAAAAGCAAGTAGAAGTAGCTTTGCAGGCTTGTCGAAGTGATACAGGAATTCCGTCAATTCAAGAAATAGAACAGCGCTTTTGTGTTGAAAAAAGCTACGCCATTGTATATGAAAAGTACCTCAATGAAATCCGCGCTCATTTATCGAAACATCTGTTGTTACTAGATATTGGTTTGGAGCGATCGCTTGACAAAGTCAAATCGCAAGTGGCACAGGTACTCATTGAAAAGGGACATTTGGGAAAACTGACGCAAGCTAAAGGAACTGAATTTATCGCAGACATTGCTGCGCAAATACCCGATGAACTCGTACCAGGGATACCTAGTCAACTTAAGCATGGGTTCCAAACGCTAGCTGAGTTTAAGCTTTCTTACCGGGGATTATTACAGCACCGTATTCGCAAACATCTGGATGGACTGACTCCAAACGAGCCTGCAACCCTGAAGCTTTCTGGATCACCCTCTGCTGAACAAGTGCTGCTTAATCTTAAGATAGCTTATGCAGAAACTGTTGGTAAGTGCGAAAAAGCCTTGAAAGAGTTGCTGAGCGAGCCTAGCCTAGCTATTTACGCAATTCTAGAAGAATTTATAGATTGCATACTTCGCGCTCAAAATGTAGAGAGTGAATGGCGAATCTTTTTACAAGACGTGCGCGGGCAAATTTGGCAGGAATTTCAACTGGGCGATCACGAAGTGGGCGCTCTGCGCCATCGCTCAAGGGGCACAGGCATTGGCGATCGCACTCAACTCCAACGCGAGGTGCTTGACTCAGTAGAGCAAGCAATAGCCGCGAATCAATCAGAGTTGATGCACTTTTTGAAGTGATCCAAGATACTCCGTAATCATCATTCATCATCTCGTTCCCAGGCAAAGCCTGGGAACGAGATGATGACTTGACTAAAAGTATCGCCCGAATGAAAAGCTGTCATAGATGAGTTCTAGGCTGTTTATCAACGATTATGAAAACGAGTATAAGCTACATACTTGGCAACTTTTGTGCAAGTACACAGTGTAGGTGTGTTTGTCACACTTAGCGATCGCTTAGCTTGGTAGTTGTTTTGATCATCCCAACTTTATGTAGCCTAAATTAAGCTATACAGATATTATGAAGCTAAGTTTTAAACCAATCTGTTACTTGACATTAGAACTAGAAGTCTTGCTTATCTCGCAGAAAAGCGCCTCCCAGTCAATGACAGACGGTCTTGCTCCCTGGTTTACTAAATCAAAAACTAGCCCTTGACAAAAAGGGCTAGAAATGCATTCTACACAGGCGGCTGCCACATCAATCCGGCTAGTCTGACCTGACAATGTATCGTTTGTACCCAACACGACACCAAACTTGCTCCCTGTTTTTGCCTTTAACAAAGTATTCAGGTCGTATGAGGTATAGGGACCATCAATGAGACGTCCTGGACGAATGATGGTGTAGGGTAATCCGGAACTGATGACGGCTTCCTCACCTTTGAGTTTGGCATCAAGTACGCCAAATGCATTAAGGATACTAAAAGGAAGCTTATCCTTACGAAGAACTCCGGAGGAAGACACAAAAACAAACCGCTTCAAGTTGCGAGGTGCTGCTGCTACTATATTGCTGACACCTTGGGCATCAACTTTTGCAGGACTATTCTTTGCCTTTGCTTCACTATCTTTGGGGTTAAGAAACACCTGAACCCATTCAATCAAGTTAGGAGTTTGGTCAAACTCCCACCTCGCAGAGGGAAAGGCGGTAGTTCCAGTGCAGCATATGATGTGGGTGACATCGTGCATTGCAGCTGGTAGTGTATTCGCGTCGCGTATGTCACCAATGGCAACTTCTACTCTGTTATTAAACATCTTTTGGGCTTTTGCTGCATTGCGTGTCAAGACGCAAACTTTATAGCCCTTCTCTAGCAGATTGCTGACCACAAGTTGCCCCACTCCACCTGTAGCACCAGCAACGAGTACCAAATCATCAACTGACGTTCCTTGGGAAGTCATAACTGTGCATTAAATGGTTTACTGCTAGTGTACTCAAAAGTTATGGTTTACAGTACCTTACGTGAGTTAATAAAATCCACCTAAATGGAAACAAGATATGTTAAACAGGCAATCTCCCTAATCGGAAGATTCGGTTTTAACCGCGTAATTCCTTCAATATATGTAAAAACACGGCTTTAAAGTATAAATAAAATCTCGGTCTGTGGGTAAAACATTGGACTTTGGAAAGTACTACCCAATCTGTTTGCCTTCTTACCGGAATATTTAAATAACCTAGGACTTCCCCATAATATAAATAGTGCGCTTGTCTGTAACAGTAATAACTTTTTGGGGAATCAATAATGAGTCCAGCAGCACCAACTGAGGCGGATACTCCATCGCTCGTCACACAAGACTATAGAGATTTGTATCGACAGGGCAAACGGCTTGAAAAGCAAGAACGTTATGAAGAAGCTATCGCCTATTACAACAAAGCTATAGAGATTCGCCCTGATGAATACTGGGTTTGGTATGACCGAGGGAGCGTCCTGCGGGAATTGGGTCAGTATGAGGAAGCGATCGCAAGCTTTGACCGAGCATTGGCACTTCGCCCCAATGATTACTGGGCATGGTATAATAGGGGCTATATTTTCCTAGAAGAACTAGAGCAATTTGAGGAAGCGATCGCCAATTTTGACAAAGCCCTGGCAATTCGCCGTGATGATTATTGGGCGTGGTTTCGTCGCGGAGATGCCTTGAGACATTTGGAGCGCTATGAAGAAGCAATTTCCGATTATGATCAAGCTCTATCAATTCGCCGTAATGATTACTGGGTGTGGTTTCGTCGCGGAGATGCCTTGAGACATTTGGGTCGCTATGAAGAAGCGCTCAAAAGTTACGACGAAGCCCAATATATCCGTTCAGATGAATTTTGGATTTACTACAAAATAGGAGATACTTTGAGATATTTAGAGCGCTATGATGAGGCGCTTGCAAGCTATCAAAGAGCAATTGAACTGAACTCAGATGACGAATATGCTTGGTACAATTGCGCTTGTTGTGCAGCCCGATTAGGAAAAGAATCGCTAGCGATTGAAAGCCTTGAAACAGCGCTGAAAATCAACCCGAATTTTCACATATTTGTCAAGACTGACCCCGATTTGGACGTTATCCAAGATAATAGGTATCTTGAAGATTTGCTGTGCAAAATAGCTGAGTGGAACGCATAAATGCGCAAAAGGAAGATTGTTGGGTTTCTACATGGTTAACCCAACAACATTTATTTTGAAAGATTCCTAGTCAGCGCTGTCTACCCTACGGGAAGCCGCTCTCGCGTCTACGCTCTCAAAGTGGAGGACGCGCATTCCTCACTACAAACCACGCCTAACCATCATAATTCATGACATGAAAGACTATTGGTTCATCTCATTAATTTTGCTGGGTTGTAGAGACGTTCCATGGAACGTCTCTACAGGATTTGTGTCATTTACAAATACATCAGAATTAATGACATAAAACACTATGACGGGTACTAACTATTTTTGAGCCTCAATCTGGTTGACTGCTGTCAGCGCTGAGTAACTTACGCCAGCAGTCCCTTCGCCTGGGTGGGTGGAGTCACCAACAAGCCACAGATTATTGATGGGTGTACGATTGGCAAAACCAAAAGGACCGAAAGTGGATATCCTTTGACCAATACCACCAACAATACCGCGATCGCGTGCTGTGTACCTTGCAAAAGTGCGGGGAGTAGCAGCTTCTACATGAACAATGGTTTCTGGTTTCAGGTAAAAGAACTTTGCCAGGTGGGAGATAGCTTCTTGTGTATACTGTTGCTTTAACCCCTCATAATCCTCAGTCAGCCACCACTGTTTCGGATCTACAAAGGAAGAAGCAATAATTGTCGCTTTTCCATCTGGGGCGCGCCCATCTCCTCGATGACTCACAGAAACAAACAGGGAATTATTCTCCCCAATGGAACCTTTGGCATCATACATAAATTGCAGATGGGGCGGACATCCAGAAGGAATGGCGCTTTCGTCTACGCCCAAATACACAACAAAAGCACCTGATGCGGGTGGTAGTTTTTCGACTCGTTGCTTATAACCATTGGGAACCTTTTTGCCCAACAACTGCACCAAATTCTGCGCGGTAACATTGGCAACTACGTGGTCAGCACATTCTGTCCAGACTTCGTCAGTTTTCTGATTGCGAATGACCACAGTGTTCGCTTTGCCCTTTTCGATTTTGATATGTTCCACCGTGTGGCGCATGAGCAATTTGCCACCATTTTTTTCTAGGGCTTCTACTAGGCGATCGCTCAGGACTTGCATACTACCTTGAAGATGATACAACCCCTGCGGCAGTTGCGACACACTCAACGCTGTCGCTGCATATAATAAAGCTGTTTCTTCTGCATCTACCTGAGAGTAGAGTTTAAGTTGCAAATCCAAAAATGTTTTTAAGCGGTGGTCATTTCCCAGCTTGTAAGCACGCAATGCATCCCCAACTGTAAACAACGTGTAGGGTACAGTTTTGAATGTACTAGGACGCACTGCTTTGGTAAGCTGTAATAAATCCCACAGGTTACGTGGCGGTAGCACTGGGTCGCGTCCTTGAAATTCCCAACTGGCTTTAAACAAAGCTGCCATCAACTGCCAAAATGGTTCGCTACCAGGAAACTGTTTTTGTCGTTCCTCTTTCCATTTGTCTGGGTCTCGCCAAACGTTAATGGGTGTGTCTTCACCAGGCAAATACACTGCACAAGCGGGATCACAAGGCATTGCTTGCGGTAAGTCAATTTCCAATTCTGTGAAAATACGGTGGTGAATTCCCCCTGGTTCCAACCCTGCTACCTGAGTCGCTCCTACATCAAAGGTAAACCCTTTGCGTTTAAAGGTAGAAGCGCACCCTCCTGGTACGAGGGCTTGATCCAGAACTAAGACACTGTAACCTCTACGGGCTAATAATGCCCCAGCGGTGAGTCCGCCAATTCCAGCACCGATAACTATGACGCGGGATTTGCTGTTGCCAACACGATGATCTGGCATTGATGTTTATGACATAAATCTTAATATTTATATTAATAATTTTAGATGATGTCAGAAAAGTCGTAGATTTGGTTCAGTTGGGCAAGAGGTTGGCGCAAGTTGTCTGCGTCGCTACCTGTCCCTACAAGCAGCCGCCTGTCATCTCTTTAGAGAAAGCCTCAAAAAACTCCGATGGTGTCTAAAAAGCCTTCGATAATATATTTTTCAAAGCTTTTCTTCCCCCTTCTGCCAAGCCGATGCAGTTTCTGTACCCATTGCTTGCGGCTTGTGCAGATAATAACTCAGCCATGTCACCGGACTAAGTATTGTACACAAGAGTTGACGCTGGCGATGGGATAAGCGTGAAAATGCAATATCATGACCCAGAACCGTCAAGGGGTTAATGAACGTGGCATATCCTTGGCAGGGCAAATTTATCAAAGCCTTGAGTTGAGCCAAAGTGTAGCCACGCCGGACATGACCCCATTCCCCCATAACTTCTGCCTCACTAGGGCAGATAGGTTTCATGAATTTGTAGTAGGGAAACCGCCAATTTTCATTGGGAGTACTAATTAGCAGAAAACCACCTGGACGCAAAACTCGCAAAGCTTCTGATACTGCCTTTTTGTCATCTGGTACATGTTCCAAAAGGTCGAACATTGTCACAGCGTCGAAGGACTCACTTGCAAAAGGTAAAGCAGTGGCATCCCCACACACAAAGCGCACCCGTTTTTGTTGGTTACAGGGTGCTTGGGCGTATTCAGGGTTTAAATCTAGATTGGTGACTTGCGCTTGAGGAAATAACAAGGCAGTTAAACCACTTTGACCACCCCCAACTTCTAAAATGTCTTGAATGGGTTTGTCGGGAGTAATGCGGTGGATGGCGTGCATCTTTTCCCGGTAAAAAAATCCTTGAGTCAAGGGATGGGGAAAAGGATTGCAGGACAGAAAATCAGCTAATGGTGTCTTATGCATAGATGTGTGCTGAGTTAATACTATTAGTAGTCTAAGTGCGGTTTTTTTTCTGAAAAAGCTTTCTTTTTAAAGTATTATTGATAATAATTGGTAATGCCGAAAGTACCCCCTTAAGTGACATATTTTTGGGGTCAGATGCTGCTAAATACTTTTCGGCTTCTGCGGCATACCACTGAGCAGCCTTGTTTTCGGCGATATATTTTTCAACGAATTGTAAATATTTTTTTGGATGGACTATTGAAAGTTGATTTTCCCTAGTTAGTTCAAATTTATTTTTAAGAAGATAATTTGTTGGTGATTCCAGATAATCTTTTTGGGCAAAGATTAAAATATTTTGGGCATACCAAATTTCCACATTATCATTTTCCCAAACTCTTGGTCTGATACAATCAATCGCTACATATCCTTTTTTTTGAAAGTATTTTGCCCAGTAGTCTAGCCATTGCTCATTAATATGTTCTCTTCCCCCTTGAAAGGGTATTGCAGCAGAGAAAAGAATCACTGATCCCAACTTTGTCAGCGAATCTACAAATGTTTCAGCGCAATCCTCGGGCAAGTGTTCAGCAACCTCCAAGGAAACGACTAAATCAAACTGTCTATCTAGACTCAAAGGATTTTTCAAATCAAACGATAAAAACCTGTCTTGAGGAATTTCTAAATTTTTTTTATCTACGTAATCACCATCTACGCCCCAAATATCCTCAACACCATGTTCTTGAAATACAGATAACCAAGTGCCTGTGCCACAACCAACATCAATAACTGACTTTGGATGAATGAACTCAAAAATTATAGGAATAATCTCTTTAGCTGATTTGGTCGAACCATCTTGGATCAATTTAAAAAAATCTTCTGTATAAGTTTGCATATGTCACCTCTTAATTGCTTACTTTAAGATTTCCAAGTCGATGACAACACATGAAGTGCTGTACAGGTTTGATGAGCAAAATCTCTTTTTTACTTAATAATGACTTTGGTAAAGTATCTATGCTGTAAGTAGAATTTAACTCCTGAGAAACAGCCTAATACCTCTGTTAATAGCATTTTGTTGAAAGATTTAAAGCCCTTTAAAAGTCCAGATAAAAACTGCCGGGTATAGTATTTAGGTAAGGCAACAAATAGACGACGCAGATTACCCCAGTGCTGATATCTAGCAAACTGAATCAAAAGGGCTGCCACATGACCACGCATATACTGATACATTTGCTGTTTCAAGCTATCTAGATCGCTGCGATGGTAGTGGTAAACCACAGATGTTGGTTCATAGCGACAAAGCCAGCCTTCAGCTAGGATTCTGTACCAGAATTCTGAATCCTCACTACATCCTGAAGCGCCTGCTCCCAGCCGTTCGTCGAAGTCCCCTACTAGTTCAAAAGCCTTGCGTCGAAACGCCATGTTGGCTCCAGCACCGATACGCCAAACAGGAACACCTCGATGCTTCATCTCCTCAAAGAACTGAGAATCAAAAGTGAGAACACGGTATCCCTGACTAAATCCTCCAAAGTTTTTTTCAAATAAGACTTGCGCTTCCGTTTCTAGTTCTCCTGGGAGGACTAGCCCAGTCACAGCCATCACCTTTGGGTTCTCAAAACCTTGTTGCAATCGTGCGCTCCAGTCAGGATGGACTATCACATCATCATCAGTAAAGGCAATAATGTCGCCAGTACTGTGGTGGATACCAGTATTACGCGCCACACTTAATCCCGGACGTGGTTCTAACACGTATTGGATACCAGGCATTTGTGCAACCAGTTGACGTGTAGCGTCGTCCGAAGGGGCATTATCGACGACTATAATCTCTTGTGGCGGTTGCGACAAATTTTGCAGTGAGCGCAAGCATCGTGCCAACTGTTCTGGTCGATTCCGCGTACATACTATCACGGAAATAGAAGCACTGACAGGTTGAGAGCAGGATTGGTGCAGCTGCTTGAGGGGTTGCTGCAATGCCATCAGTGCCTGAAAGTCAACAGGTGTATCCCGTGAAGGGTTTTGGGAAATGACAGGCAAAGGCGCTTTGAAACCGTGGTCTAATAGGCGATCGCCCACTGCTGGCGTAATCGTTTGCACAACCAGATTTGCTAGTTGGCTAGCAGGCATTGGCAACTGCGCTGCTGAAATTTCCTCGTGACCAAGGGGAATAGCATACCACCAAAAAACCACATAGATACCTTGATACTTTGGTTCAGCGGTTAGTGTAGGGATGCCTTCACTTAATTCAATATGCAGAACTTTCCAGGGAGCAAAGGTAGTCATGAGAATTGCCTCCGAATTTGCTCAATACGCTTTAACGAACGGGGATATTCGCCAAAAAATCCGACAACACCGCCCCAGAATTCAGCCAAAATCATCGTTGGGGGTAATACATGACGACCGCTCAAACTATCTCTAAATTGCTTTAACTGGTCCTTGAGCCACCACCATATAAGACGGCGTAACTGAGAACGTTGGGGTGGATCACTTTGGTAAGACTTCACCACAAAAGCCATAAAGCCTAAACCCCAAGTCCAATATTGGCGACGTAGTTTTTCATATTCCCGGCGGTGCTGGTGAAAAACCAAATATTGAGGTTCGTATACGAGTGGATAACCTGCTCGAATCACTCGATAAAAAATATCCAAATCGCCACCGCCTGGAAGGGGTGCGCCTGTATCCAAAGCATCATCAAATCCACCAATTTTTAGTAAAATATCCCGCCGAAAAGCCATATTGCAACCCGCTCCAAAAATTCCGGCTCCACAGGGGTGTAGGGAATTGCCGGGTAGAACTTGACCATAGCGAATTTTCTCAAAGCCGCGACGAAAGCCACCTTTTTGTTCAAATAAAATTTGAGCGTCTGTAGCTAATTCATAAGGCAGCACCAGTCCTGTGAAAGCGGCAGCATCAGGATTTTCTCCCCATGCTTCCATTAAACCATCTAGCCATTTACGGTCTACCACTACATCATCATCCACGAAGGCTAAAAGCTCACCCGTTGCTGACTGCAAAGCGCAGTTTCGTGCAAAGTCCAGACCTGGTTTTACTTCTCGAACATACCGTACTCCTGGTAAGGATGCTACCAATTCTTTGGTGCGTTCATCAGAAGGAGCATTGTCAACTACCAAAATTTCCAATTTTGAAGCTGGTGTTTGTAAATTCAGCAAAGATTGCAAACACCGTGCCAAATTGTCCGTACGGTCTTTAGTACAAATTGCCACTGTAAGAGAGGGGAAATCAGTCAAAGAAGCAGGCGTTATTAGTTCTTCTCGTAGACTCTCCTCAAGGAGTTTCTTTCCAACTTCTTTGGCAATCAATTCAGCTAAATCTTCCGGAGTCAGCACACTTTTTGCTGGTAGTGCTTGCATTAAAAAGCCGATAGGTTTATCTTTGCGTCGCAAAATTAACGCAATACCTGTATCAGTTTCCGAAACTGAGACCGTGGGTAAAGGTTGGGTGACTTCGATTTGGATGATGCTATAGGGCATAAAATTGCTTATCTGGCTTTATCAAGTGTGAGTATTACGGTATTGCAAATGATAAAGTTGAGCAAATAGTCCATCATGCTCAAGTAACTGTTGGAGATTACCTTGTTCTGCGACACGTCCCTCGTTAATGACAATAATTTGCTCGGCTTGTTCAATAGTGGACAGGCGATGGGCAATGACAATCACTGTGCGATTTTGACTAAGAGTATTGAGGGCTTCCTGAATCAAGTGTTCGGAAATACTATCAAGAGCATTTGTCGCCTCATCTAGAATGAGAATCTGTGGGTTGCGCACAATAGCACGAGCTAAAGCAATGCGCTGTCTTTGTCCTCCTGAGAGCCGAATTCCGCGATCGCCCACTTTGGTGTCATAACCCTCGGGCAATTGCATAATAAATTCATGGGCATTTGCCAGTTTTGCTGCTTCTATAATCTCGTCTTCTGTTGCATCTAGCCGACCATAGGCAATATTCTCCAGCACAGTTGTACTAAACATATAAACATCTTGGCTGACAATCGCAATTTGATTACGCCAGTCAGTCAGGTTCAACTCTCGTAAGGGGCAATTATCCACATAAATTTCCCCTGATGTTACATCATAAAAACGGCATATCAAGCCAATTAGTGTAGATTTACCCGCACCCGAAGGACCGACAATCGCAGTTGTTTTTCCCCTAGGAATACAAATTGAAATATCCTTCAGAGCTAGTTCTTCTAAAGGGTTGTAGCGAAAGTTAACTGATTCAAAATATATCCCTTGTTCTAAATTTTTGATGGGAAGATGACCAGAGGTAATATAAGGTTTATCAGACGTGTCTAAGAAGTACATGACATCCTGTACAGAGCTTGTCAAAGCAGTTAGACCAACACGACTACTATCCAACTGTTTGACTTGAGGCTGTAGGCGATAGAGAATAAAAATAAAAGTCAGCAACGTAGGTAAGGAACTTCGGTCTTGCAGCAACGCAATGACCAGGATGCACAGTAGTAGAACCGCCGATAAAACTTCTGAAATTGGATGCACCGCTCCTGAGAGAATATCGAGTTTCAAAAAAGTATTGCGTACCTTTTTTGATGCAGTATCAAAACGCTCTTGCTCATAAGATTCGCGCCCAAAAGCTCGAATCGCCTTCATCCCAGCCAAGCCTTCCCACATCCTGTTACTCAGTCCGGAATTTGCCTCTAATGCTTGTTCTCCCAAGGTTTTTACTTGACGAGTCACTAACTGGATGAAAAGGGAAATCAGCACCATCAATACAGAAACAGTCAAAGTGAGTTGCCAAGATATAAGTACCAATAGAAACACATAAACAGTAATCGTACAGATAGTGATAATCAGGGTAACTAAGGTTGATAAAGCTTGACTGGTTCGCCATGTTTCGCTTGCGAGGATATTTATCAACTTGCCTGAATCATTGCCTTCTAAAAAACTATAGCTGACGCTCACAAGTTGCTTGAAAATGCCAGAACGCAACGAATGACCAATTCGCGAATTTAACCAAGCAAATAAAACTGCATTACTATAAACCAGGCAGTTTTTCAAAATTATGCTGCCCAAAATGCATAAAGCAATAATTATCAGGCGGTTGTTGGGTGAAACGTTGATAAATGTTTTATTGAGAAAACCTACCAAAAAATTGCCGCCTGATGTTTGAGAGTCCGGCTGAACAAAATTTTGCAAAAGTGGAATAAATAAGCTAATCCCCAATCCTTCAAACAAGGATGATAAAACACCTAAAATGATAATTGCTGGAATTGCCCAAGGATAGAATTTCAGTAGTGGCAATAAGGTTTTTACTACCTTCGCCTCTTTCATAATGTCACCCTTTGTTGGCATAAAGGTTTGAGGAAATCATCAAAAAAATTGAACACTTATCTTAATGAGATAATGTCCGACAAAGCTGTAAAACTTTCAACCATCTTTGCCACATAATCCTAGCATGTGGTTTCCATGGAAGTTTATGAGGTTGGTGGATTTGGTTTTGGATATCAGAAACTGTAGTTAATTGATTAACAACAACCCTATTTTTCGGAAAATCGAATTTTTCCTGAAACTGCAACCAAGAATGATTGTCTGACCGAATAAAGGATGTAATAGGCTTAGCTGCGATATTGAAAAGGCATTCAATTATGCATTGATAGACTGGTCGAAGTAATAGCGGACTATAGTCTAATTTAATGGCTTTGTACAACAAAATTAAAGTACTCCAATAATCTCCACTTGCCCTGCTTTTCCATGCAAGATAGACGTAATAGGAACTAGCAGACCAATCATATATGTAAGTAGGAATCTCTGGATGTTTTTTCTGGAAATCTGCCATAACCAGCTTGTAAGACTTCTCCATTGTCTTACATCCGTTAGACATACTTTCTTGAAGCTGACGATACCCTATCAAAAACTCAGGTACAACTCGAAATTGATAATGTTCAGCAATACGCAAGTAAATATCCCAATCCTCACAACCTTGTGCATTCTGCTCTCTCAATTTGCAGCTGTAACCACCAATTTTTTCAAAACAAACTCGACGAATCAAAGGAGCGCTTGAATTTATTATAAAGTTTGTATATAGCATAGCTGGAAAAACCTCTCCCTCTACGCTAAGAATATTTAAATAGTTATGAGGACTGTACTGTCCGATAATTTTATCTTCTTTATCAATAAACACTGACCAGGCATAGACTAATCCTACAGATATGTCTCCCTGTAACATGCATTGCACTTGTTTTTCTAGTTTCTGAGGATACCAAATATCATCAGCATCAATCGGTGCAATGTATTCACCTCTAGAATTTTCAATTGCTAAATTACGAGCTGATGCTACTCCTGAATTTGGTTGTTTCAAAAGAATGATCCGACTGTCTTTTTGAGCAAAAGATTCTACAATCTCAACCGTTTTATCTCGGGAACCATCATCGACCACTAAAATTTCTATATTTTTATAAGTTTGAGATATAACTGATTGCAAGGTTCGACTGATGAAAGCTTCTGCATTATATGCAGGAATGATAACTGAAACTAACGGCAATTCACCCTTGATTTTATTTATCATAATCTTATGGATGATGGATTAACAAGCGAGCCAGAAATAGGAAACAGATAAATATTTCGCAAATCTGGCAAACAAAGATGTTTTTGTTTCAAAAATACTTATTTTGTGACATAACAACATTTTACATAAGCAGTAGCAACAACGAACTTCAGTGTAAATACTTGATTTTAAAAAGCTTATTGGCTAACGGAATATACTGATCATAAAATTATTATCATCATGAAAAGGTTACCCTGTAAGACTTTGATTATTAATAAAGTATTCGCTTAAGATACTCTTCTGTATAAATATTTTTTGACAGAACTTTTATTTATGACAAAAAATTCAAAAACTTGTTAGCTAAAAATAGGTATCAAAGTTTTCGTAATTAATTTCATTGAGAATGAAAATACATTCAAAATAAAATTTTTGCGGAGTGTAAGTCTTCTTTCATTCAAGGAAATACTGTCTGACAAAGCTGCAAAAATTTTAACCATCTCTGCCACTGAATCCTTTCATATGGTTGCCACGGAAATTACTGGGTATTGTGCATCTCTTCCTACATCTCGGCAACTTTAGTTTCTCGATGAACAGCTCCTTCATTACGAGACTTAAATTTTTTATTAAATTGCTTATACTTTTTATGAATTTTATATAAACTCAAAACAATATTACAAGAACTTTTCAGTAATTTTACATAAATAGGTTAAAAAAAAAGTTATCATGAAGATATATATTTAAAGTCACTTTTGTGATAATAACTCACTAGCAAATCCCCAGTTATGTACTGGTCATTTCGGTACAAATTTTAGTGCTAGGTAAGATTAAAGAAGTATAGCCTCACCCCACAAGTACAAATGACCTCAACCCTGCTGAACTTTCCTCGTCTTAATGCCCCAAAGCTGCACCAGTTGCCTAATGGTTTGACCATAGTGGCAGAGCAGATGCCAGTTGAAGCAGTTAACCTAAGCTTGTGGGTTAACGTTGGTTCAGCCGCCGAGCCAGATACCATTAACGGTATGGCTCACTTTCTAGAGCATATGGTTTTCAAGGGAACTGAGCGATTGGCAAGCGGCGAGTTTGAACGTCGAATTGAACAGCGGGGTGCTGTGACGAATGCTGCTACAAGTCAAGACTATACCCATTACTACATTACGACTGCTCCCAAGGATTTTGCAGACCTTGCGCCTTTGCAAATTGATGTCGTGCTGAATGCCAGCATACCTGACGCAGCTTTTGAACGCGAACGATTGGTAGTTTTGGAAGAAATTCGACGTTCGGAAGATAATCCCCGCCGCCGCACTTTTGGACGGGCGATGGAGACAGCTTTTGATAAGCTACCTTATCGGCGTTCCGTTTTGGGACCAGAAGCTGTCATTTCTCAACTACAATCTCAGCAGATGCGAGATTTTCATGCAACTTGGTATCAACCGCGCGAAATCACTGCTGTGGCTGTAGGCAATTTACCCGTGGAAGAGTTGATTGAAATTGTTGCGGATGGATTTGAAAAAGTCGCTAAAAATCAGCATTCAACACTCAGCACTCAGCAGTTACAGGCTAATCCTGAACCTGCGTTTACAGAAATTGTCCGTAGAGAATTTATTGACGAAAGCCTCCAGCAAGCAAGACTCGTGATGGTTTGGCGAGTACCTGGGTTAAAGCAATTAGATAATACTTATGCATTGGATATTTTAGCGGGAATTCTAGGACATGGACTGACATCAAGGCTGGTGCGGGATTTGCGGGAAGAACGAGGGCTGGTTTCCGGTATTTCTGTCAGTAATATCACGCAACAGTTGCAGGGGAGTTTTTACATTGCAGCTTATTGTGCGGTGGAGAACTTGCCAGCTGTAGAGGCTGGTATTGTCCAACATATCCGCAATTTACAAACAGAGATGGTGACAGAAGCGGAAATTGCCCGCGTGCGGACAAAAGTGGCTAACAGATTTATTTTTGGCAATGAAACACCAAGCGATCGCGCCAATTTATACGGCTACTACCAATCAATGGTGGGAGATTTGGAACCAGCATTTAACTATCCAGCCCGCATTCAAGGACATGATGCAACTGACTTGATGCAAGCGGCACAAGAATTTCTTTCCCCAGATGCTTACGGTGTCGTTGTCCTCAAACCATCTTAAACTGGGGAGGATGAGGAAATTATCCCCCTCATCTCCACGCCAGTCGCCTCAACGGGGGGAACCCCCGCACGGTGAGACAGCGCTGCAGGAGGGTCTCCCTCCGCAGGCGACTGCGTTCACCGAAGGTGTGCCGAAGGCATACCCGAAGGGCGCTGGCTCCTCGTCTTCCTCATCCCCCTATTCTTATTGCCATGATGTGGACTGAAATTGATGCCCATATTAGCCAAGTGAGGAGCGAAAAATTTCAATCGTCGCAACGGCGTTCAGTTGGTGGCGGATGTATCAATCAAGGTTATAGTATCTCTGATGGTCAGCACACCTACTTTGTTAAGTTCAACCAAGCGTCCCAAGTTGCTATGTTTGAGGCTGAGGCGCTGGGCTTACAGCAAATGTATCAAACAGCAACTATCCGCGTTCCCAAACCTATTTGCTGGGGTACTGCTGGTAGTTCCGCGTATGTAGTTTTGGAATGGCTGGAAATGGGTTCAGCTAATACCAAATCTTGGGAAGAAATGGGGCGCAAATTAGCGGCGATGCATCGATGGAACCCCCCTCAGTCCCCCCTTGGTAAGGGGGGAAGTCAGGGGGGTTTTGGCTGGGATATCAATAATACTATTGGTTCCACGCCTCAAATCAATACTTGGACGGCAGATTGGGCAGAGTTTTATGCCAAACATCGGCTGGGGTATCAATTCCAGTTGGCAAGGCGCAAGGGTGGTCATTTTCCTCAAGAAAAAGAGTTACTAGAGGCAATTCCTGAACTTTTGGCGAATCACAAACCGCAGCCCTCTTTGGTACATGGTGATTTGTGGGGAGGAAATGCTGGATGTACTGTTTCAGGAGAACCAGTGATTTTTGATCCAGCTACTTATTTTGGCGATCGCGAAGTTGATATCGCCATGACGGAACTGTTCGGTGGTTTCTCAGCAGCGTTTTATCGAGGTTACAACGAAGTTTGGCAGTTAGATGAAGGGTATGAGCAAAGAAAAACTCTATACAACCTGTATCACATCTTGAATCATTTCAATTTATTCGGTGGTGGTTATCTATCGCAAGCGAACCGGATGATTGCCCAGATTTTAGGATGATTTCGTGGAAAAACGCAGAGATACAAAGTAGAGACGCCAAATTTTGCGTTTCTACATTTTTTTGGCTTATCCGTTAAAATGCAATACCCTTAAGTTAAGGATTTTTTGTGAAAATTTCACACGTGTAGAGACGTTGCATACAACGTCTCTACAGAATAGGTAGGCAACGAACGGTGTGATGGATGTCCGTCAAACATGAATTACGAAACTGCTTATAAATTCTTGATTGACCAAACAGTCATAAACGAGGACAACCCAGATGCCTTGTTAATGCGTCTACAGCAAGGAAAACCACCAGTACCTGGTCAGATAACATCGATTTTGTTGGCATTGAAAGTAGTCTTTGAAGGTCTAAAAGATGCTACTGTTGTAGACAAAGAATTAGCTTACGTTTTATACCAGTTAAGCATCAAAAGTCAACAGCTTTTTGCAGCGGGGCGGAGAGTAGGAGTTGAATGGCCACCACTGTTAAAGGAAGATTTATTAAGAATAGCGATCGCAACTGAAAGTATCTTTTCTGGTAAATGGCAAAACTTACATTAACGATTTGACAGTTCTACTTTCACCTTAATCTAGGTTAGGGATTTCCAACAAATAAATTATCCATCTTGTGGGGTAGGCATCTTGCCCGCCCAAATAATGCAAGCCACAGCTTCTCTGTAGGGTGGGCATTGCTCAGTGATATCTCAAATGTTCATCAGATAACTTTTTATGGGCAATGCCCACCTTACGATTTATGGTCTAATCATAGAATAAAGGATTTCCAATTCAAAAAGAATAAAGGATTTCCAATTCAAAAAAATCTCCAATTTGTAGTGACGGAAACAATGGTGGGTTACGGCGCAATGCAAGTCCTGAATGTAAAACCTTAACTGTCGTGCGCCTAACCCACCCTACATAATGGATAATTTACTTTTTGGTACTCTCTAATTACTGTAATATTAGCTATATAGCACTTTCTGTAACAGCCACTCATACCAATTTTCTAATCCAGTTCCAGTTAGTGCAGAAACCTGAAAAACTTGAATCTGGGGATTGACTTGCTGGGCGTATTCTATGCAACGCTGAACGTCAAATTGTACGTGAGGCAGCAAATCTATTTTCGTGAGAATCATCACTTGACTGGCGCGGAAGATATGGGGGTATTTTATCGGCTTATCTTCTCCTTCTGTAACCGAGAGAATCACGACTTTAAAAAGTTCTCCTAAATCAAATAAAGCCGGACAAACAAGATTGCCAACATTTTCAATCATCACCACTGAATTTAAAGGTGGATTCAGTTGTTGTAACCCTCGTTCCACCATCGCTGCATCTAGATGACAACCTGTTCCTGTGTTGATTTGAACAACTTGACAACCTGTTTCTTGAATTTTTTTGGCATCGTTTGTGGTTTCTTGATCGCCTTCAATAACGTTAATAGGCAACTGATGCTTTAAATCATTGATGGTTCGAGTTAACAGAGTCGTTTTTCCTGCACCAGGAGAACTCATAAGATTTAATGCGATGATATTTCGACCTTTGAACCATCCTCGATTTTGAGCGGCTAGTAAGTTGTTTTTTGCTAAAATATCATGTTCTAAAGATATAGTTGTGCTATGTATATTGGCATGAATTTGAGATGCTTCAGAGATAGGATCGTGACTATGAGAATGAGTAATGACAGTGCCATCTGGTAAAGTATGAGTGTGATGATGAGGGTGAGTAGCACTTGAAGAATTGATTGTTGCTACTTCACCTGTATCAGGATTGGTAATTTTGACTTCGGTATCATCAGAACAACCACAGGTTACACACATAGTTCCTCTATTTCTATTTCCTTAATTTTCAGTTCTTGCCCAGATATTAAGTCCAAATGCACACTACCACATTGACAGCTTCCAAAAGGTTTTTCTAAATGAATTTCTGCACTGCATTGGCGACATTTAGCCAATCCTGGAGTTTCCAATATTTCTAACTTTGCCCCTTCTAAAATAGTACCTTGAGTACAAATATCAAAACAAAATTGCACTGCATCTGGCATAATGGCTGAAAGCTTACCAATTTCTAACAATATTCTTTTTACTTTTGTTCCATTGGCATATTCAGCCACAATTGCCACAATATTTTGAGTAATTCCTAATTCGTGCATTGATTTTCAATAGTCAAAGGATATTTTTGCAATGTAACGTACCACAATAAAGCTTTTGCAAAAATAAAATTTAGGAAAATCAAACCACAGATGTAGGCGTAAGCCGTGCCGTAGGCTACACCGATAAATTATCTGTGTCCATCTGTGTCCATCTGTGGTTCAAAATATCCATTGCTCATAACTTTTGCAAAAAATATAATTAACAAATTCTTGGTAACTGATCGCCAACAAGCATATCAACAATACGTTCAGTTCCAAAAACAGTTTTTAACAAGACAACACCAGGAGGAGAGGAAATAACTTCACCGATAATACAAGCATCTTTTCCGGCTGGGTGAGATTTCATCGCTGATAAAACAGTCTCAGCATTTTCGCGTCCTACTACCACCACAAACTTACCTTCGTTTGCCAGATACAACGGATCTAAACCTAAAATTTCGCAAACACCATTGACTTCTTCACGCACTGGTATAGACTGTTCATCTAAACGAATTCCCACACCAGAACTGAGAGCAAATTCATTTAAGACTGTAGCTAAACCACCGCGTGTGGCATCCCGCATAGCATGAATATCAGGACAGACATTAAGGATAGTTTCAACTAAACCATTCAACGGCTGACAGTCACTTTCAATATCACTGTCTAATGCTAATTCCCCACGGGCAATTAAAATTGCTGTGCCATGATTGCCCAATTCACCATTAATAATGACTGCATCTCCTGGCTGAATGTTGTGGGCAGAAACGTTAACTCCTGTTGGAATGACACCAATACCAGAAGTATTAATAAATAATTTATCTGCTGCACCGCGATGGACAACTTTCGTGTCACCTGTGACAATTTGTACACCAGCTTTTTTTGCGGCTGTTCGCATACTTTCGGCAACACGCCGCAAAGTTTCTACAGCCAGCCCTTCTTCTAAAATGACACTACAGCTAAGATATAACGGTTTGGCACCACTCATTGCTAAATCATTAACTGTACCATTGATGGCTAATTCTCCAATATCACCACCAGGAAAAAATAAAGGGTCTACAACGTAAGAATCAGTGGTAAAAGCAAGCCTGTCTCCCTGTTGCATGAGACTCGCCAAATCAAAGCTGGCTTGGTCTTCTAATTGAGAGAGAGTAGGATTATCAAAATTCTTGACAAAGATATCATCAATTAAATCGCGTGTTGCTTTGCCACCGCTACCATGCGCGAGGGTGATATGAGTATCTCGCATTTTACTTGGATGACGGCGAAGTTTTTCAACTTTTTGAAAGAGGAAATGCTGTGCTGAGTTAGAGAAGGAATTCATCCTAAATTCTGTTTAAATAAAATTTTTTTGTGCGACAGGTATCCTCATATCATGTCCGTTTAGATAAGCCTGCGGAAGTCCGTAGTGAGGACTAAAGTCCTCTTTACTGATAAAGCAAGGACTCTTGTCCTTACTACAAATAAGTTTTGTTATGGGCTAAGCGAACATGATATCAGCCATCTGGTTTGAGGCAGGCTTTCCGGCCTACCCCACAAACTTTCTACACCCTAGACCCTACTCTAGCTTGAACCAAAAGAAACCCCATACCGTAATCTTTGATTCGGTGTTGGGATGGATTTTGGGGCGATGACGAAACCATCCCCGACCATTTCAAACCGTAGGTTTGACAGGGAGAGGGGTGGTTGAGAAATCGCCAATTTCTGCGTTTTTTGCTACAATATTGATGGTTTGCTTCACCCACATTGGTGTCTGATAAGCCTCTGTCTAGTGGCATTGTGACCATTGGTAAGCGACTCCGTTGCACAGCATGAAAGTAAGTCGGCACATCTTGACTAATACGAGTTGCCATTTGGTTTGCCCGATAGTGCGAATATGCCAGCATCTCATCCAGGGCAGTAAAACTTGTAGGGTACAAGGTAAGAAATTCACAGTCTGCGGCAGGGCATTCCGTGGACTCAAAACAAAGCTCAGAGTCTCCTAAGCAATAGCCGGATTGTCTGAGAAGCCTACACTGTACTCGAAGAGTCAGTGTAGGAGTGTGTCACGCAAAACATAGTGACCCAATCCAGAACGATTTCCGAGATTAACCCCTAAAAGCTTGAGGTAATTCCCCATCGCTAACTGGATTGGTTCCCATTTTTCTAGCGCCGCCACCACATCACCGCTAGATTCCTGTAACTCTTGTGCAAGTTCGATCGCATTCGTGACAGCTTTAAAAGTACCAGCAGCCGTATGAGGTCGAACTACAAATGCAGCATCGCCGATTAAACACACCCGCCCGAAAACCATACGCGGCAATGATAAGTCGTAGATGGGTTGAATAAAGGGTTTTTCTGTCACCTCAAATAGATACTGAAAGATTTCTGGTAGATATCCCTTTGCCGCCACTCTCATCTGTTGGATAACTGACTCTCGGACTTCTCCTTGAGGCAGGAAAAACTTCCGCACTCCTCCTTGGGAGTCAGTCATCACTGTCTTCAACTCGTCACCATCTAGGACATTAAAGTACCAAAGCCAGTTGATGCGACGTTTCCCTTCGTCTAATTCCCCATTTGGTCCAGGTACCAGATAGCATAGTGCCTGCATACCGGGTCCGTGAAACAAGGTAAATTGTTCGGCGAGAAATTTCGCAACGTCTGAGGAAAGAAGACTTTCGTCTATCAATCCTCGCCATGCTACATACCCTGCATACTGCGGAACGGCATCCGGTAGCAGTTGTTGGCGTATGGTTGAATCAATACCATCAGCCCCAATAAGGAGGTCACACTTTTCTTTGCGTCCGTCTTCAAAGCGGACTACTACACAGTCGTCACTCTGCTCAACACCAATTACTTTACTTCCTTGATGGTAGTGTTGATCTGGGAAAACTTTCCGCAGTTGACGATACAACATATCCCAAGAAGTCATCAATTGAGGCGTTGATTCTTCCCAAATGATGCTGCCATCTCCAATAATGTACTGTCTCTTCCACGAAGTCACACCCAGCGTTTCTGCTGTCGTAAGACCATGTTCTGCCAGAAACCGATTGATTTCCATCTGTACGACAAGACCAGCACCTCGACTTTGCACAGCACTAGGCGTAAGATTTGCTTCATTGTAGGAAGCACGCTCAAAAATTTCTACATCACAACCGATGCCGCGTAGGGCTAACCCTGCACATAGACCACCCATTGAACCTCCTGCAATTACGACGCGCAGGCGTTTTGAGTTGTGTTGTGTGATGCCGTGGTTGAGTTGCATGGAGATGATTCTCTTGTTGTCTGTGTCACAGTGTTAAAGTCTACAGGATTGACTTTAATACTGAAAGTGACAAAATAATTCGTAATGCGTAGTTCGTAATTCGTAATTATGTTATGGTTTTCTCACCATGTCTACCACTATTTCTCAGACATCATTTTCTTAGTACAGCATTTCATGAATTCGTAACGTTTTTAAACGCTAAGGAACGCTGAGGTAAACGCAAAGGTACACAGACTCTTCGTTCAAGTTTTCGCTATGAACTTATGGAATCATGTACTTAGCAACATGAGAATAGCGACCATATTTGTAGTAAGCTGCACAAGCACCTTCAGAAGAAACCATACAAGTTCCAATCGGTGTTTCTGGAGTGCAAGCTGTGCCAAAGACTTTGCATTGCCAAGGCTTCAAAACTCCTTTGAGGATTTCTCCACATTGACAAGCTTTATGGTCGGCAACTTTTAGATTAGGAACGGTAAATTTTACTTCTGCATCAAATTCAGCATATTCAGCACGCATTTTAAATGCAGAATTGGGAATTTCATCTAACCCGCGCCACTCAAAAGTTTCTCGCACTTCAAAAACTTGATTCATGGCGGCGATCGCCACTGAATTTCCCGCTTCCTCTACCAAGCGATTATATTGATTTTCTACTTCACAACGCTTTTCAACAATTTGTTGCAATAGCATCCAAACTGATTGGATAATATCCAAAGGTTCAAAACCAGAAATCACAATAGGTTTTTGATACTGTTGGGAAATAAACTGATAAGGTTCAGTACCAATCACCATGCTGACATGACCAGGACCGATAAATCCATCAAGTTGCAAATCCGGATTATCTAACAGTGCTTCTAAGGCGGGAATCACGAGAACGTGATTGCAAAACATACTGAAGTTATGAATTTTTTCAGATTCTGCTTGTAGGATAGTCAAAGCAGTACTAGGGGCAGTTGTTTCAAAGCCTAAGGCGAAAAAGACAACTTCTTGAGCGGGGTTATCTTTAGCAATTTGCAGGCTATCTAAAGGAGAGTAGACCATGCGAATATCTGCACCTTGTGCTTTGGCTTGCAACAAGCTTGTTGTGGAACCGGGAACGCGCATTGCATCTCCAAAGGTAGTGAAGATGACGTTAGGATTTTGGGAAATAGAGATAGCATCATCTAACCTTCCCTTTGGCATCACACAAACAGGACAACCAGGACCATGAATTAATTCAATTGCTTCCGGTAAAACATCTTCAATACCATATTTAAAAATAGAATGAGTATGGCCGCCGCATACTTCCATGATTTTGATAGGCTTTTCTAGCTGTTGGCATAATTGTTCAATGGCACGAAGTAAAGCGTCAGCTTTTCTCGGTTCTCTGAATTCATCAACGTATTTCATATCAAGTTTTTATGAAAATTTTCGATTGACTTGTAATCAGCGCTGATACCAATTCTCTGTAACAATGCGCTTAATAATTACCCCCCGCCTTTGGCGTCCCCCCTTGGCAAGGGGGGACTACAGGGGGGTGGAATGAACCTCAACTTCATAGAGAATTGGTATGACTAGGAACCCATTGCTATGACTTCTGCTAATTCTTCCAAAATTTGCAATGTTTCCATAGCTTCTTTTTCGTTAATTCGATTCATAGCAAAACCAACATGAATTAACGCCCAATCGCCAACACAAGATTCAACAGGATGCTGTTCATCAACAATGCAAGCAATATTAACTTGACGCTTGACACCACCAACGTTGACAACAGCTAATTTTTGTTTAACGTCGGTTATTTCTATGATTTGACCGGGAATTCCTAAACACATTTTGTATTTTCTGTTTTTTTATGAACCGCCAAGACGCAGAGGACGCAGAGGAAGGAAAAAAGAGAGAGTATCGCGTAAAGCATTTAGTGTTGCTATATTGTAATTTTTATAAAATTAACAAGTAACAATTAACTAACAAAAAGTATTAATTCATTAATTGTGCGGCTGCAATAACAGCTTGTCCTAGGGATAAACCACCATCATTAGCTGGAACTAAGCTGTGAGTAAGGACATTGATTTCCAAAGCTTGTAAGCGTTTGCTAACTTGTTCTAACAGAATACAATTTTGAAAAACTCCTCCTGTTAGGACAACGTGATGAATGTCATTTTTCTGACGGAGATTATCAACCATTTCTACAATGGCATGAGCTAAGCTAGTGTGAAATTTAGCAGCAATCATTGCTTGAGGAGTATGCTGCTGTAAATCATTTAGCAAGGCTTGCCACATGGAACGTGAATCTATATGATAAATACTATCTGAAACAACAAAGTTAAAATAATAATTTAAATTTTCTTTATTATCTAAAATAGTGGTATCAGCTAAAGCTTCCATTTCAATTGCTGCTTGTCCTTCATAGCTACATTCTTCTCGGCAGATACCAATTGCAGCGGCTACAGCATCAAATAAACGTCCTACTGATGAAGATAGAGGAGAGTTAAGTTGTTTTTCTATAAGCTGATTCAAAAGTTTCAGTGGCTTTTGTTGAAGAAATTCTACAATATCTAAATTTCCGTATTTTTGTTTTAATTCGTCCCAAGCAAAGGCAGATATTAACTGGGCGTAAGTGTTACGCCAAGGTTCTTTCATTGCTTGTTTTCCACCAATCATTGCCACTGGCTTAAATGTCGCCAGTCTCTTAAACTGGCGGTAATCTGCTAACAAAAATTCTCCGCCCCAGAGTGTTTCATCTTCGCCATAACCTAATCCATCTAATGCAATACCTAAAACAGGTGGTGAGTTAATATCTAAACCATTTTCTGCCATGCAAGCAGCAATATGGGCGTGATGATGTTGGATAGGATAAAGTTTAACTTGATTGGAGGCTGCGAGTTCTTCACCAAGTTTGGTAGAGAGATATTCGGGGTGTAAATCAACAGCAATGGCTTCTGGTTGATGCTCAAATATATTTAAGTACAGATTGAGCGTATCCTGATAAGATTGGAAAGTTACTGGATTTTCTAAATCTCCCTGATGTTGAGATAAAATTGCTTTTCCATCTCGCAATAAACAAAAAGTATTCTTTAGCTGGCTGCCCATTGCTAAAATTTGAGGAACGCTTTCAAAACCTGGTGGTAAATTGATAGACGCTGGCGCGTATCCTCTAGCGCGACGGATGGTTAGCACTTTATCCTCAACAACCCGCACCACCGAATCATCTACTCGGTTAACAATGTCGCGATTATGTAGGAGAAAATAATCAGCAATCTTTCCTAACTTCTCACGCGCTTCCACGTTATCAATAGATTGGGGTTCATCAGAAAGATTGCCACTTGTGAGAACAATGGGGCGATTCATCCGCCTCAAAATGAGGTGGTGTAAGGGAGTGTTAGGTAGCATAAAACCCAAGGTGTTCTGCCCCGGCGCGATTGAGGGCGCTAGGCGGGGACTTTTGAATTTTGAATTTTGGGTTTTGGATTTTGAATTTTGAATTTTGAATTGTATTCTCCCACTTCCCCTTTCGTCGTCGTCTCCCCCTTTTGCCTGAATTAACACGATAGGCGCAGCTGGACTTTCCAGTAATTCTCTTTCTTTGGCGTTGGGAGTGCAATACTCTTCAATAACTTCCATGTCTTTTGCCATTAAAGCAAAAGGCTTTTGATGGCGCTGTTTACGCTGGCGCAGTTTTTGCACAGCTTTTTCCTGGGTGGCGTCGCAAGCTAAATGAAATCCACCTAGCCCTTTTATGGCAACAATCTCGCCTTTTTGTAACAGGGTACAAACGGCATCAACATCGTCAAGCATAGAAAACATATGAGGTGTAATTGGTTTACTATCGGAACGTTCTAACCAAGTTTTAGGACCGCAAATCTGACACGCTATCGGTTGGGCATGAAAACGTCGGTTTGCGACATCGTTATATTCCTGACGACACTCTGCACACATGCCAAAAGCAGCCATACTTGTGTTGCCGCGATCGTAAGGCATGGCGCGAATGATACTTAGTCGGGGACCGCAATGAGTACAGTTCGTGAAGGGATAACGATACCACCGGCTGAAAGGGTCAAAGATTTCCGCTTTACATTTTCCACAAGTGGCAGCATCGGGAGGAATTTCTGTTGTCACCACGCTGCTGACACTTTGAGAAATGACAAAATCATGGAAAATTGATTTGCCTTCATAACGCTTGCGCGTTACTTCATCAATTCTCGCCAGTGGCGGACATTCTTTCTGTAATTTTTGAACAAATTCTTCTATAGATTCTTTACGACCAGATGCCCGAATTAAGACACCTTGGCCGTCATTACAAACTTCGCCTTGCAATCCGTATGCTTTTGCAAGTCTATATACAGTGGGACGGAATCCCACTCCTTGAACGGTACCGCGAACCCTGATTTCTTCAGTAGACATAAGATTTTAATGAATCACGTAGATGCGAAAGTGTAGCGGTTTTTAATTGAATCGATGACAATTTAATTTTCTTGTGGGATGGGCGTCCCGCCCGTCCTTAATTCAGGGCAGACAAGATGTCCACCTTACAAGAATTGTATGAAATGCAAATGCAAACCCCTAGAAACAATCGAAGTATTTAAGTTATTTTCCAAAGTAAAATTCGGTTATTTCCAGAGTCAGCGATGACCGCAGTATTTCCATATACTTTGATTCCGTACGACCAATTTAAACTATCTCTTTTTGGTAGTCCAAAATCGCGATTTTCACTTTTACTTTGAAAGTTTATTTGTCCAACAAGCGCATGACTTTCTGCATTTTGTAAAGACAGAATTGATTGTGGCTTTTTCCACCCTAAAACCCTTGAATTAGCAGTATCGGTAACGAATAGCCACTTACCAGCAGCAGCTACACCGTAAGGCATACTCAAACTGTTGGCACTGGGGAAATAAACTCCTTGATTTATTTCCACAGAATCAAAAGTTTTTTGTCCTAAAACCACCGCACAAGAAGCATTATTTTCTGTTGGTATGCCCTGCCAAATCATCACGCGGTTATTCCCCGCATCCGTGACAACTAAATTTTCTCCCCAAACCGTAATGTCATGGCACCAACGCATACTGGATGCTGAGGGAGTACCGCCGCCATTTTCATCGCGGGAGATCATATCTGGTTGTCCCAAGACTAAATCGGCAGGTTGACCATTTTCTTCTGGTAATTGATGCCAAATTAATACTCGGCGATTTCCTGTATCAGCAACAAATAGCTTTCCTTGATGATAGAAAACTCCATAACACCAGTTCAAAGTGTTGGCTGCTGCTTTTTGGGTTCCTCGGTTCGGTTCATTCTCCGTAAAATGAGTTTGACCTAATACTAAATCCGCTGGAACATTGTTGTCTTCTGGGAGTTTTTTCCAAATCAAAACGCGATGGTTCCAAGCGTCTGCGACTGCTAAACCTTCACCACAAGCACAAATTCCAGTTGGTACACTAAGTGTTGCCCTTCCAGGATTGCCTTTAGCATTTTGTCCTTCATGATTAAAGTCAGGTTGTCCAATCACCCAATCAGCAGGTTGACTATCTTGAGTCGGTAAATTCTGCCATCCTAATAAACGATGATGTCCTGTATCTGATACCCACAAAGGTCCATTTTCTGATATCAAGCAGGCACCGCGAGGACCAAACATTTCTCTGCTGCTAGGTGCAACAGGCATGACTAATTGACCGATTTCAAGAGTATTTCCTAAAATGACTTCTGCACCTTGAGGAAAAAGAGGTAAAAGTTGGGGAACTTTTGCCGCTTCTGTTTCATCTATTGGTGTAAGAGTCATTTCAGTTCCTGTGTCCATCGGTAGATTTGGGATTATGCGGCTTTTTTACCCTCAAATAAATTTGGGCAAAAACCTCAAATGAGTGGAAAATAATGGAAATCTCTTTGATAGTTAATCGTCTGTAACCTGTAAAAACAGGTTTTAGCTTTCAGTTTGAAGTTTTTCAAGACTAAAGCTAAAAATTTACTTCAACTTGATATCTTTATGTAGAAATGGCATAAGTATACCAGTCAAAAAGCTTGAGATAACAACTGGTATCCAAAGGCTAACTTTAGCTTGTGCAAGTAAGAACAACAGTAGCGCACTTACACCAATACCAATTGCAGTTTGCCTAACAAATTGCATGGGGTCGCGCAGTAGCTTTCCCCGAAAAAATAACCTAGCGCTAAACCATCCTATCTCTAACATGATTCCTCCTAAAAGTTTCTCAAGGCATTCAGCACTATGAGTCCTAAAATAATTCCAGGAATCACGCCCGCCGGACCAAAAAATCCGCCTAGCAGTGCCGCTAACTGATAGCCTAAATCTTTCCCGGCTAAAATCATCCCGCCAATAGCACCGCCTACTATAGATAAAGCTGTTGCTACTAAAAACCACACAAATCCTGTCATGAGATTCAAATCGCCAGCCATTAAGCTTGTGAGGAAATCTCTCAAAGTCTGATTTGTCAAAATATCTGTCATTCTCATCTCCTGAATGGAAATTGTTAGTTGTAGAGACGCGCCATGGCGCGTCTCTACATAATACGCACCACTAACTATTGTCTATTTCTGTCTCAAGTTCTTGCAGCATCTGTACGACAACTTCCGCTTGTTCTATTTGTCCATGTTGAGTGAAAATTTCCCAAGCTTCTTGATAATAGGTACGCGCTTGCCGCATATTTTTCAGATTCCCGGCTTCTGGTTTTTCCGGGTTATCTGGTAAGTTGAATAAGGCGTTGGCTTTATTAGAAATGGTGTTGGCGTATTCCAAGGGTGTGTCTTTGGCATCACGCACTTTTAATGCTTCGTCATAAGCAGCGATCGCCCGCAAAATATTCTCCAAAGGATGCGAACTCGGTAAATATTGCAAAGCGTTACCCAAGTTATTTTGCAACATCGCATATTCCCTGGGATGGTTTATTAACCGAATATGCTTCAGTGCCTCCTCAAATGTCTGCACTGCTAACCCTTGACGCAATGATTCTTTTTCTGATGTCAGGGGCATGGAAAGGTAAGCAATTGCAATATTATTGTGTAAAATCGCATATTCCTGCGGGTACTTCTGCCAGGTAAACACCTGCAAAGCTTTCTGATAAGCTTGGATGCTATCGGTCATCCGCGCTAAATTGAATGGTACAAGCGATTGCAACACTAACCCTAAATTCATTTGGGCTTCCGCCACTTCCTCTTGCGGGGCAAACTGCAGCAAAATAGGTAGGGCTTCTTCTAATCGTTGTTTCGCTTCTAACAACAGTTGTTCCCCAACATCAGGAATTGCCTTTAGGGCAGTTGCCATTCCTGCCTTTGCCCTAGCTTTCCACAGCAGATTATCCTCAGCGCACAATTCATGCGCTTGATGACACAATGAAACTGCATTCCACAAATCTTGGGCAGTTTTTGGCTTTTTTTGAAAGCCCTGCGCCATTTCAATCAGCATCTCAATTTTTTCTTGTGTCGTTGCTGAAGACGAAGCAATGACAGCCATTGCCGCCTTCACTGCTGAATCTGTCATGCTGGGAGTCATTACTACCTTCCTAAAGCAGGTTGGAGAAAATTCAGTCTTTCAAGTTTGCATACCCTTAAGACGCAACTAACATGGCGCATGGCGTCTTTGGGCTGTACCAACCAAGCTTGTTCACGCAGAGGATAAGTCAATTCAGTAGGACTTAGGCATACTCTACGAATTCTTGGCGTTCTAGCCTACGGCGCTTAGTCTTTTTGCTAGAAGTTTGATGAATACTCCTTGAATTGATTAAGTCTATTTTCTTTTAATATAAAACATTTGATGAAAAATAAATAGAATGTTCATGTGAACTTTTATCTAAAAAAAATCATAAAAATAGATTTTTATTGCCCTTGTATTTAAAGACTATATTTTTCAACCAAGTCTTAAGTTCCTGTCATAGTTAATCGGGAAAAAGCTTTATAGAAAGATCACTTGTTTTTTTGCTTAACATCATACTGTTAATATATTAACTCTGCTGGCTAAACGAGAATGTTAGTGGATAACTGTTTCGGAAAAAAGAGAATATATTCCAATTCAAACAAGATAAATTTTTATGTAAGAAATAAACAATTGAATCAAAAAATACATGATATTAGAAATAGAGGGAAAAAAACAAGTGAGACGCTACAAACAACGTCACCTGAATCATGCAGGGTAAACAATAGAAATAAAGATAGCTGATGACGAACTTACTATGGCTACAAGGTGGTGCATGTTCAGGCAACACCATGTCATTTCTTAACGCTGAAGAACCCACAGTTTGTGATTTGGTCACTGACTTTGGCATTAACGTCCTTTGGCATCCATCGCTCGGATTGGAACTAGGTGCAAACTTGCAGACGATGCTGTGGGAATGTCTTATGGGCAAAATACCCTTAGATATCCTGGTATTTGAAGGCACAGTTATCAACGCACCGAATGGCACTGGAGAATGGAACCGTTTTGCCGATCGCCCGATGAAAGACTGGTTAAACGACTTATCTCAAGTTGCCAACTATGTCGTCGCCGTGGGAGACTGTGCTACCTGGGGAGGAATTCCCGCAATGGCACCCAACCCTAGCGAATCCGAGGGATTGCAATTTCTCAAACGCAAAGAAGGGGGCTTTTTAGGCAAAGAATTCCGGTCAAAATCAGGATTACCTGTGATCAACATTCCTGGATGTCCTTCGCACCCGGACTGGATTAGTCAAATATTAGTGGCGATCGCCACCGGTCGAATAGGCGACATTGTTCTTGATGAACTACATCGTCCACAAACCTTCTTCAACACCTATACCCAAACAGGTTGCACCCGTAACATCCACTTTGCCTACAAAGCATCAACCACCGAATTTGGTCAACGTAAAGGATGCTTGTTCTACGACTTAGGTTGTCGTGGACCAATGACCCGTTCTTCCTGCAACCGCATTTTGTGGAACCGCGTCTCCTCCAAAACCCGCGCTGGAATGCCTTGTTTAGGTTGCACCGAACCCGAATTCCCCTTCTACGACCTCAAACCAGGAACCGTATTTAAAACACAAACCGTGATGGGGGTTCCCAAAGACTTACCCGCAGGAGTTAACAAAAAAGACTATGCCCTAGCCTCCATCGTGGCAAAAGACACAATGCCCGAGTGGGCAGAAGACGACTTTTTCACAGTTTAGTTAGTGGTTATGGCGGTTTCCATTTTAGTGCAGTACGATTTTGACCCCACCCCTTACCCCTCCCCCTTCGGGTATGCCTTCGGCACGCCAAGGGCGAACGCCAGTCGCCTGGGCGTGGGAAACCCGCCTGCAGCGCGCTTACTCACCGCAAGCGAGGAGGGGGGGAAAATACTTCCCCCTCTCTGCTTAGCGGAGAGGGGGTTGGGGGGTGAGGTTCCGGCTGTATGAGAACCAAGTAACAACCACTATAAATTTCACCAAAGGACGAATGATACAGGACAAAGGACAAATGGGAATCCAAACATTAGACATATCGCCCCTAGGCAGAGTCGAGGGCGATTTAGATGTCCGAGTGGAAATAGAAGATGGGCAAGTCGTAAACGCTTGGACACATGCCGAACTCTTCCGAGGATTTGAAGTTATCCTGCGCGGTAAAGACCCGCAGGCAGGATTAATTGTCACACCTCGTGTCTGCGGTATTTGCGGTGCTTCCCACCTCACCAGTGCAGCTTGGGCATTAGATACCGCTTGGGGAACAGAAGTTCCGCGTAATGCGATTTTGGCAAGAAACTTAGGTCAAATTGTCGAGTCAATTCAAAGCATACCCCGCTACTTTTACGGTTTATATGCAATTGATTTGACCAATAAAAAGTATCGGTACAGCCCTTTTTACCAAGAAGCATGCAGACGCTTTGCTGCGTTTACTGGCAAATCTTACGAACTTGGCATCACAATTTCTGCCAAACCAGTAGAAATTTACGCCCTATTTGGCGGTCAATGGCCCCATTCTAGCTACATGGTTCCTGGTGGCGTGATGTGTTCCCCCACTTTAACAGACGTGACTCGCGCTTGGTCGATTCTGGAATACTTCCGCACCAATTGGTTAGAACCGGTGTGGTTGGGTTGTTCTTTAGAACGCTACGAAGAAATCAAAACTTATGAAGACTTTATGGTGTGGTTGGACGAAAACCCAAGTCATGCCAATTCTGATTTAGGTTTTTATTGGCGCATGGGTTTAGATATTGGTTTGGATAAATATGGTGCTGGTGTAGGTAAATATGTCAGTTGGGGATATTTACCTCATGAAGCAAAATACCAAAAGCCGACAATTGAAGGGCGAAATTCTGCCTTGATTATGAAGAGTGGAGTGTATGACAGCTTCACCGACACTCACAGTTTGATGGATCAGGCTTTTGTCCGCGAAAATACAACTCACTCTTGGTATGAGGAACTGACAGAGGACATTCACCCGTACGATCGCACGACCAAACCAGCCCAGAACAATGCCAAAGACTTCACAGGGCGATACTCTTGGTCAACAGCAGTGCGTCACAAAGAACTCGGACGCTTGGAAGCAGGACCACTCGCACGTCAGTTAGTGGCGGGTGGTAAACATGGAGAATCTTGGCAACACTTCGATGGGTTTATACTGGATGCCTTCAGACAAATGGGTGGGGCAAGTATCCATCTGCGGCAATTAGCACGAGTTCACGAAATTGTCAAGTTGTATCGCCAAGCAGAACGCTGCTTGCGCGAATTCCACCTGAATGACCCCTGGTATATCAAACCCAAAGAAAAAGATGGACGCGGTTGGGGTGCAACCGAAGCATCGCGGGGTTCCCTGTGTCACTGGCTAGAGATTGAAGGCGGTAAGATTAAGAATTACCAGATTATGGCTCCCAGTACCTGGAATATTGGACCGCGTGATGCGGAAGGAATACGTGGACCTATTGAAGAAGCTTTAGTTGGGACACCCATTTACGACTCAACTGATCCAGTAGAAGTGGGTCATGTAGCGCGATCGTTTGACTCTTGTTTGGTTTGCACCGTTCACGCCCATGATGCAAAGACGGGTGAGGAATTGGCGCGTTTTCGTACAGCCTAACACCAATTCTTTTGATCGCTGGGACATATTGAGAGCCTCCCTTGCCTTGTTCCCAGTCTCTGGCTGGGAATACCATTGGGAGGCTCTGCCTCCCTTACTTGCGTTACTAGCCGCTTAAACCGCATTTCCAGGTAGAACCTGGAAACGAGATTTTAGAAGAGTTTCAGCTTAAGTTGACACCAATGGCATCTGGTCCCCCCAGTTTATAGGACGGGCTAGAAGCCCATCCCACAAAAAAAGTTGGATATTTTTAATTTGGAAGTCCCTTTACGCACCACCTCATCAAATTTGCCTCAACCGACAGGTACAGCGTAGGGTACTAAGCGCCAGAGTACGGCACCACCTCATCAAATTTGCGTCAACGCACAGATAAAATCTTCAGATACTCAGTAGCCACCCAGCCCTCAGAAGAAACCCATTGGTTGGATTTAACCTTAATCCAACGAAACCCGTCATTATCTTTGCCTTCGCCGTATACGGAGACTCTTGACCCATTGGGAATCTTACCAAGTTCACGAGCACTCGTGTCCGGTTGTTCCCGAACATTCAAACCACTTGTAGCATTGATAACGATGACCTCTGCAACAGATCCACCAGATGTTTCTGGCTGGATATCTACATGGTTTTTAAAGACATACCAAGTGTCGTACTGAGGACATCCAGCATTTCCGACTTTATCAAACAGAGTCACTCTGTAGTGGTCTGTGTCTGCGTCTGCTTTATCCCTAACTCTAAATGTCTTCCCATTGCTAATATTATACTTTTCACAAAGTCCAAGCTGACTTGAGTCCTTGAGACTCTGTTTGAAATTCGTTCCACTTGAGTATGTGACTTTTAATATGTATGCCATTGACGCATCTCCTTGTTGGATTTTGAACACCAATTAAATGTTAGTGTTTTTTTCAAAACAAGCACACTGAGAGTATAAAGAGCGTTTCAGTGTTTGATGTCAATTCCGTTGGTAACAAGCGCGCCCCGTAAAGCAGATTGCTAATCTTACCTTTGCCATCTCCTGTCAGCCGGAGACTTTTCCTGACAATACCCGCGCTGAGGATACGGCAACCCGAAATCCAAGATGGCATCCTTGTCGAACAGCCGAACCTTGTCACGATCGCCAGCACGGCAGAGTTTGGCCACGAACCCGCGAAAATAAATTAGGATTTACGCACTTTACAAATAAACGATTGTGTGAATCATGTAGTGCCACTTCCGTGCGGTTCTGCAAGATAGCATTTCTCACGCTTAGTGCAATACATCAAGAAATAAAAACCACAGATGGACACTCATGGAACACGAGATTTATTTGTACTTCATTTAAACGAGAACCGCTATAGTCAGATTGAGCAAGAATTTCCCATTTCTATCTCACTCGTGCATAAGTTGATTTTGCTTGCACTTAATTAAAGAAGGGCAGCAAATAAGTTTGACTTACATAATCAGATATTAAATGAGTAACACCCATGTCAAAACCATTTTAATTCTGACAGCAAATCCGACAAGTACCTCAAGGCTGCGACTTGATGAAGAGGTACGGGAAATTGATGAAGGATTGCGACGCGCTAACAAACGAGAAGAATTCAACTTAGAGCAAAAATGGGCGGTACGTCAGCGTGACTTTTACCGCGCCATGTTAGATTATCAGCCGCAAATTGTTCACTTTTGCGGACATGGTGCTGGGGAAGATGGTATTGTTTTAAATGATGAGATGGGACAGCCTGCATTAATCTCCGCAGATGCACTGGGGAGTATGTTTAAGCTGTTTGCCACCAAGGGAGTTGAATGTGTCCTTTTGAATGCTTGTTACTCACTCGTGCAAGCAGAAGCAATTAGCCAACACGTAAACTATGTGATTGGCATGAATTCGACAGTAGGGGATCAAGCAGCCATTGCATTTGCTGTAGCGTTTTATGATGCGATCGGCGCAGGGCAAGAGGTGGAGTTTGCCTATGCTCTTGGTCGTTCTCAAATGATTAGTTTTTCGGAACAGCAAACTCCGGTACTGAGAAAAAAACAGTCAATTATCCCCATAGCACCCCAAACAGAAGTTATTCCTCCCAACCCATATCAAGGATTGTCTGCATTTGGAGAAGAAGATGCAGCATTCTTTTTTGGACGAGAGACGTTTGTGAATGGCTTAGTGCAAGCAACTCACCAAGAGCCGTTGGTAGCAGTGATTGGTCCGAGTGGGAGTGGCAAGTCTTCTGTGGTGTTTGCCGGACTGATTCCACAGCTACGAGGTGAAGGAAATTGGCTGATTGAATCTTTCCGTCCTAGTCATCAACCATTTTATCAGCTGGCTTCTGCATTGGTGCGTCAATTAGAACCAGAAATTGGTGAAACTGAGAAATTGCGATCAGCGACTGGACTAGCAGTAGATATACAGCAGGGTAAAGTGACTTTGCAGCAGGTGGTGTCTCGCATTATAGAACGTAACTCAGATAAACGTCTTCTGCTGGTTGCCGATCAATTTGAGGAACTTTACACCCTTTGCCAGGTGAAGGAAGAACAGGAACGCTTTGCTGATACTTTGTTGGCGGTGATTCAAGAGGGAAATCTCACACTGATATTAACTTTACGGGCTGACTTTTTGGACGATATGCTTTCCTATCGCCCACTTCGGGATGTATTGCAACAATTTACACCTCAGTTCCTGAGTTCCATGAAGCGAGAGGAACTACAAGCAGCAATTGAGCTACCTGCCAAAAAGCTGGAAGTACAGTTAGATTCTCATTTAACACAACGCATTCTCGATGATGTGGGGCAAGAGCCTGGTAATTTGCCATTATTAGAATTTGCACTGACGCGACTATGGGAGAAGCAGCAAAACCGGGTGTTAACTCACCAAGCCTACGATGAAATTGGCGGTGTCAAAAAAGCTATAGCTAATCATGCGGAGCAAGTGTATCAAAAACTCAATGAGGCTCAGCAACAACAAGCACAGCGAATTTTTTTACAATTAGTGCATCCAGGAGAGGGAACGCAAGATACTCGCCGCATCGCTACCCGTGCACAAGTTGGGGAAAATAACTGGGGATTGGTGATTTATTTAGCAGGATATCAAGCCCGGTTGGTAGTGACCAGACGTAATGAACTGGATGATACCGTAGAGGTGGTGCATGAAGCACTAATTCGGGAATGGGGAACCCTGCGCGAGTGGATAAATGCCAACCGTCAGTTTCGCACTTGGCAAGAACGGTTAAAGGTTGCAATGCTGGAGTGGAAAAATAGCAATCATGACTCTGGGGCGTTGTTGCGAGGTGTGCCGTTAACTGTAGCAGAAGATTGGTTGCAAAAACGCTCAGATGAAATGACGCAGGAGGAGCGAGACTTTATTCAGGCTAGCGCAAGTCAACGGGATCGGGAGAAACAAGAACGCGATCGCCAGAGGCAAAGGACAATTATCGCACTCGGTAGCTTTTCTGCGGTAGCTCTAATTTTAGCAGGCGTCGCTGGCGTGGGCTGGAGGAGTGCCGCAATCAGAGAAATTACTTCTCTTAGTACTACTTCAGATGCGCTGCTGAACTCAGATGGGCGCAAAGCCCTGAAAGCCAGTTTAAAAGCTGTTGTGAAAATGCAACATATACCCTTGGTAGATGCTGATACCCGCACACAGGTAGAACTGACATTACTGAATACAGTTGACAATGTCGCAGCCCCAAACACCTTAGGAGGACACGCAAAAGCTGTTACTGGCGTCAGCTTCAGCCCGGATGGTAAGATGCTGGCAACTGCAAGTGCTGACAACACGGTGAAACTGTGGGATACCGCCACAGGTAAAGAAATTAAAACCCTCTCTGGGCATACAGATAGAGTTTGGGACGTCAGCTTCAGCCCGGATGGTAAGATGCTGGCAACTGCAAGTGCTGACAATACGGTGAAACTGTGGGATACCGCCACAGGTAAAGAAATCAAAACCCTTACTGGGCATAAAAACGCGGTTTATGGTGTCAGCTTCAGCCCGAATGGCAAAATGCTGGCTTCAGCAAGTTATGACAATACGGTGAAACTGTGGGAAACTGCCACTGGTAAAGAAATTAAAACCCTCTCTGGGCATACAAACACGGTTTTTGGCGTCAGCTTCAGCCCGGATGGCAAGATGCTGGCAACTGCAAGTGCTGACAATACGGTGAAACTGTGGAATCCCGCCACAGGTCAAGAAATACAAACCTTCTCTGGGCATACGAACTGGGTTAATGGCGTCAACTTCAGCCCAGATGGCAAAATGCTAGCAACGGCAAGTAGGGATAAGACAGTGAAACTGTGGGAGACTGCCACAGGTAAAGAAATTAAAACCTTCTCTGGGCATACGAACGCGGTTAAGGGCGTCAGCTTCAGCCCGGATGGCAAGATGCTGGCAACGGCAAGTAGGGATAAGACAGTGAAACTGTGGGAAACTGCCACAGGTAAAGAAATTAAAACCTTCTCTGGGCATACGAACTGGGTTAATGGCGTCAGCTTCAGCCCAGATGGCAAAATGCTAGCTTCAACAAGCGGTGACAAGACAGTGAAACTGTGGAAAACCGCTACAGGCAAAGAAATGAAAACCTTCTCTGGGCATACAAACACGGTTTGGGACGTCAGCTTCAGCCCGGATAGCAAGATGCTGGCAACGGCAAGTAATGACAACACGGTGAAACTGTGGAATACCGACACAGGCAAAGAAATGAAAACCCTTACTGGGCATAAAAACGCGGTTTATGGCGTCAGCTTCAGCCCGGATGGCAAGATGCTAGCAACGGCAAGTAGGGACAATATGGTGAAACTGTGGAATACCAACACAGGGAAAGAAATGAAAACCCTTACTGGGCATACGAACTGGGTTAATGGCGTCAGCTTCAGCCCGGATGGCAAGATGCTGGCAACGGCAAGTAGGGATAATACGGTGAAACTGTGGAATACCGACACAGGCAAAGAAATGAAAACCCTTACTGGGCATACAAACAGAGTTTGGGGCGTCAGCTTCAGTCCGGATGGCAAAATGCTGGCAACGGCAAGTTGGGACAATACGGTGAAACTGTGGGAGACCGCCACAGCTAAAGAAATGAAAACCCTTACTGGGCATACGGGCACGGTTTATGGCGTCAGCTTCAGCCCGGATGGTAAGATGCTGGCAACGGCAAGTAATGACAAGACGGTGAAACTGTGGGAGACTGCCACAGTTAAAGAAATGAAAACCCTTACTGGGCATACGAACGATGTTTATGGCGTCAGCTTCAGCCCGGATGGCAAGATGCTGGCAACGGCAAGTAGGGACAACACTGTGAAACTGTGGGATACAGTCACAGGCAAAGAAATGAAAACCCTGACTGGGCATACAAACTGGGTCTGGGGCGTCAGCTTCAGCCCGGATGGTAAAATGCTGGCAACTGCAAGTGGTGACAACACGGTGAGACTATGGAGATGGAATTTTGATTATTTACGCAGGGAAGGGTGTGCGTTCATGCGTGATTATTTCAAAACTAACCGCAATGATGCCGATGCTGAAATTGGCAAAATGTGCAATGGTCGCGTACCAAATCGGTAAGAAACTTGCTTTTCGGTATCCCTTGGTATGGCGTAATGAATGCGATGCTCCGTTCGCGCAGCGTGTCCGAAGGACTCAGGGAGCCACCAAAGGCGATCGCCCATCACTCACAATAGACATCTGCGACAACTAATTTCAAACCCTTGCACAGCCTGGGTTAATGTTTACGGCAATTTTCAGGTAAATAGACCACAGTGATTAAACCAGCCAAAGCTATCATCTTCTGTAATGCAATGACGTATATACTCAGCTTTCTGGCGTAAGTCCTATAAATTACGAGTCGATGCCTATTGGCGATCGCAGTTGATGGCGCGCAGGCGCTCTCAAAAGTTGCTACAGAAAAACCTGATATTATGTTGATGGATATGATCTTGCCCATCATCGATGGTTGGGAAGCAACTCGCCGGATCAAGGCAAATCCTGAAACTAAGGATATTCAAGTGATTCCCCTAACCGCTTATGCAATGGTAGGTGATGCTACAAAGTGCCCAACCTAGGCGATGGCGCAAAGCGTCCGCTTCGCGATGCTCCTGCAGGGAGCCGCGTCTTGCGCGATCGCGAAAAAGCTTTGGCAGCAGGGTGCGATGCATACGACACAAAACCAATCAAGATGCGGCGTCTGTTGGGGAAAATTAAAAATTTGATGGAAAAATAAAAATCCTACGGTTAGAAAATTTGGGATTGCACGAAGTACTAATTCAAGTTTCGTCTTGTAGAGCCGATCAGATGGGCGATCGCACTCAAGGCAGAGAAAAGTCCTGTTGATAGCCCAATTGGGTGGCGCAAATGCTGATTTTGTAATTGCCCAACTTGCTCAAGAGAAAATTCTTCTTTAATCTCAGAAACAGCCTCAGCGATCTGCTGTTGTAACTCATGAGGTTTTGGGATTAAATTAAAATCGTTTTTCATAGGAGATGCCTAAGAATTACTATGATTGACACTCCCTGCCCTAAAAGGACAGGGATTCTTTCATCGCGGGGAGCGCAACCGCTTTACCCTCAGAAAGCATCTTGACCGTGTGCCCCACGGCTGCAAGCCCTCTATTGAGAACTACTTGAGCGGCTGCTACGTCTCTATTGGTCGTGTAGCCGCAATGTTCGCATGAGTGAATACGTTCAGACAAGTCTTTTTTGCCCGTCTCGATCAGACAGTTGGGACAAATCTGGCTTGTCTTTTTGCTATCAACTTTGAGGAAGAATACACCGCGCTTGTGACAACACTGCTCTAGTATTTGGAAGAATTGACCCCATCCAGCATCTAAACAGTGCTTACCTAAAAACCCTCGTGCTAGTCCTTTAAGGTTCAAGTCTTCTGCAAAAATCATACCTGCCCAGTCACACAGATTATGGGCGTATAGCCAGTGATAATATGCCCTTACGTTGGCAATTCGCTCATGCAATTTACTAACTAGAAGTTGCGCTTTTTTACGGTTATTTGACCCTTTAACCTTCCTTGATACACTCCGTTGCAGCAATTTAAGCTTGCGTTCGAGCTTCTTGAAAGGTCGTGGATTAGAGAACAATTTACCGTTAGAAACCGCAGCAAAGTGACTTATTCCTACGTCAATCCCAATTGCTTCGCCATGAGGCATTACATCAGGGACTTGAACATCCCACTGCAACGTCAGCATAGCGTACCAACCGCTAGCACGGCGAACTATCCGTACTTGTTTGAGATTAGCGCCACCCGGAATTTCACGGGATTGACGGAATTTAACCCATCCAATTATGGGCAACTTGATACCGTTACCAACAATTGCATCTTTGCTCAGTTGGGGAAAAACAAACGAACGCATAGTCCCCGGCTTTTTGAATCGAGGGAATCCATGATTCTGTTCCCACATACTGACAAACGCCTGTTCAAGTCGTCTCAAAGCTTGTTGCAAAACTTGAGACTGTACCCGCTGCAAGTTTGGGCTAGTTTTTCTATAAGCCGTTAACGCCTTGCACTGATTGGCATAAGTTGGGCGTTTACTGTCTGCTGGGATGATGTATTCAGACTTGAGTGAACAAGCATTAATCTGACAACTACGCGATTTAAACCAATCTTTGCGTTCAGCTAAAGCATAATTATAAACACGGCGAGTTTGTTCAAGCCAGTCTGCAAAAATGACTACTTGCTTTGAAGTTGGTTTGAGCTTGAACTCGTAGGTCAGACTAAACACTTGTATCACCTCCCGTTTTCATCATACACTTTTTAAGAAACTATAATACGCTTCTTAAAAAATATTTCGACAATAAAAAGCCGTCCTAAAAGGACGGGGCTTTAAACCCAGTTTTTCGGTAAAATTCTTGAAATTTACACTAAGGTATAGGGCTCCTATTTGATTTTTGAACGACACGTAAGGTGGGCAGTGCGAACGCAAAACCCGGATGTAGTGGGCAAAATACGGTAAGCACTGCCCACCCTACAATACTTAAGATTTTTCAGAAATCATTTAGGATTGCTATATATATTTAGTTTTGCAAAAGTACTCGTACTTTACTCTATTACTAAAGGCAGGATATTGCTCATGCTGTCGAAAGATTTTCATATTGGTTAGATAGCCAGATGGGATAACTTGTTTGCCTTAATTCCTCAGTAGCTTATCTCTTAATTCCTGAGGAGTTACCTGCGGAACTATAGCGCTTGGTGGTGTTGAGTGCAATACATCAAGTTAGGAGAACCACAGATGGACACGAGATTTACACGAGATTTATCTGTACTTCATCCAAACGAGAAGTGCTATATATCACGAACAATCAAAATAAATGCAGTATCCTCCCATGCTTACAATTATTGGTTGCGGAAATCTTAACCGTAGTGACGATGCCGTAGGCGTACTCATTGCCCAACGCTTACAGCAATATCTTGCCCAACATCCTCATCCTCATGTGCGAGTTTATGATTGTGGCACTGCAGGGATGGAAGTGATGTTTCAAGCAAGAGGCAGCAAAAAGTTAATCATTATTGATGCAAGTTCAACAGGTGCTGAACCAGGCGCTGTTTTTAAAGTTCCTGGGAAAGAACTTGAAGCGTTACCGGAACCCAGTTATAATTTGCATGATTTTCGCTGGGATCATGCTTTAGCCGCAGGTAGGAAAATTTTTAAAGAGGACTTTCCCGAAGACGTGACGGTTTATTTAATTGAAGCAGAAAATCTTGGTTTTGGGCTGGAGTTAAGCCCTGTTGTCCAACACTCTGCTGACTTAGTTTTTGAAGAAATAACTGCAATTATCAGACAGAGTGAAAAGTAGTTTTAAATGTCTGTCAGAGGTTATTTAGAAAGTAAAAATAAAATTTTTTTAGGGTGTGTTAGGCGCACCCTTTCGATACATTTGTAACGACGAACATGTTCAAAGCGCCTAACGCACCGCGATATAACATGGTGCGTTAGGCTAAAGCCGTAACGCACCCTACTTATGATTTACTGAACCGTATGCGGTATGAGTAGCAGGAGCAATTTTTATTTCTCTAGGACATTTCCGGAAACTTATTGACTTGAGATGTAAGTTGTATCGGTATAGTAGTATCTTGACATACAAGCTGGAGAATAAACTCTCTTTACAACATATCGACAAATTTTATAGATACTATCTGCTATCTCACGCACTATATAAAAAATGTTACGACTGTATCACGTCTTGCTTGGTGTTATTTTGCTGGTGGTGTTCACACCGCTAGGATTTGTAAAATACGCTCTCCCCTACTTGTCTTCAAATAACACATTACAGCCAACACCAGGACAAGCCAATGCTGCTCAAAAGCAGCGTCAAACCACATCTAGCAACTCTCAACCAAATCAAGGAAATATCTGGAAGAGTATCTTAGGACAAACATCTGCCCCTCCTGGCTGGCGAGTTGCTGCTTGTGATGGAAATGCACCTCTGTTGTGCGTGTCATCAAATAAAAATATTTTGGGTACGGTTGAAATAGGAGTTTACCCACTGGAGAATCAACCGAATTTTCAACAGATGTTGGCAAAAGCTGGTATTCCACCAAGTTCAAACGTGGATTACCAAAAACCCAAGTACCAAAACCAGTTAGCAACAGCACTTAAACTTTGGGTTGCTGAGCATTACAATATTTTGGAGAAAGACCGTCGGGCTCTGTATAGTGACCGTATTCTTTTCTCAGTACAGTCTCCACAACAGGTATCGGTTGGTAAACTTCAGGGAATGCGCTATCGGTTTTTAGGAATTCAGCAAAAAGGTGGAATACAAGAGGAACATCTTGGTTATGTTGCCTTTGATGGTAAAGCACTTTATGTGATGACTACTGCCTTTGATCCAGGTTCGCAAACAGGTAAGTTCGACAAACTGGAAAATTTTCAACGCTTTGAACCTTTCCTGTCTGCCACTGTGAAGGAAGTCAATTTGCCAAAGTAAGAAAAGCACGGCAATGCCGTGCTTTTACGGAAAAAGAACAAGCACATCACCTGATTTAATATACGTAACTTACCTGGGTTATAAAACCAGCCATTGGGTTGATTTGCGTGTGAAGGCTGGAATACTTACCCGCTAGTTTTTTAATTCGGTGCAATATAGCGGTAAGAACCCTTGTAAAGTACACCAAAGAAATAATCAACCACAGATGGACACAGATGGACACAGATAAATTTGTACTTCATTCAAATCAGAAGCGCTATATATTAAAGAATTAAGGAACCGCAGATGCACGCAGATAAACGCAGATAAATGTATGCTTCATCCGGATGACATCTGCTATAATTACGTCTTTAGAAGTATATTTTTTTTATAATTATTTTGTATGAGGTAATTGGTAATATAAAGTATTACCAATTACCTATAAAACGATTCAGTTAAATTTCAGCCGAAGCTCGCTCAATCAAGCGACGTGCCAAGGTTTGCGTGCCAGTATGTTCGTAGTAATTTGTCGATACATCCAGGAACGCGGCGAGGTAGTCTAACTTGTCATCAGCAAAGTCGATAAAGTTTTGCAAGTTGTTGGCTACCTTTTGTGGTGTTAAACCCTTGGAGGCAACCAGACCACTCATCCAACCACTCACTGAGTTGAAGCTTTCACCGATAAAGTTCAGTTTACTACTGGAATTGTTACCTGGAATGTCTTGTTGAATATTCTGAAAAGTCGAGTTTTGCTCTAACTCCTGAGGACTTGTCTGATTAATTCTAGATAGTGCGCTACTAATGAAGTCTGGACCTAAGGGTATCAAACCATCAAAGCAAACTAATGCAGCCATGCGGATGAACGACTCACCGCTATATTCACCCAAAGACGCGACAAAATCCCCAATGCTGTCTCCGGGAATACCGTTAATTTGACAGAAGGCTACCAACTCAGCGACTAATTTTAGGCACAAGTCGATGGTTTGGGCTTTTTCAGCTTTAGGAGTCACCCGATTTAAAAAACCCAAAAGGGGAATTTTCTCACCCACTTTGTTCGCCAAAGCGGCTGCACCAAGTGCTCTATCTGTGCTATCAACGCTTTGATAAAGCCACATGGCTCGTTGATATCCCTGAGAACGGTCGTTGTAGAGATAAATCGCGCGTTCGCCAATTTGCTGAATCAGGTCTTCGTCGGTTTCGCCAGTCACAGTTTTGATGGTGTTGACAAAGCCTACCACGTTTTGCCACTCACCAGGAGCGACAAAATCGAGCGATCGCAATGCAGAAACGGTCAAGTTGTTGGTTGGTAGTTCATCAACCAATTGTTGAATCGGTTTGCTCACAATAGACTCCTATATTATTTTCTGGTTACTCAGGATTCCAGTTGCCAAATTCCTAGCTGTCTTTTTTGAGTTATTGGGCTTTAGCTAGCCGCGTCAAACCATTAAGGTTAAATTTCTGTAACCAAGCTTCGCGTTCAGCCTCTGTAAATGACGCATCCCGGGATTGCACTTTCACCTGATAGCGATTGCCAACTAAAATAGCTGTGCCAGTCGTCCCTTGGCTCACAGCTGGATATCCGCCTATTGTCTTGCTGCTGTTCACGAATTTTGCCGCTGGGTTGGCGCTTCCTTTGACTGCTTGTGTATCACTAATCGAAATGACAGCAAGGTCTTTGCCGTCTTTTTTCAACTTCGCTTCAGCAAAGCCTTTTTTCTCTTGAGTAAATACGCGCTGGTAGCCAGCTTGAGGACTTGGGAAGAACTTGTTAAATTCGCCACCTTGGGTTGCATCTTTCGCAACCGCTTGACCGCTTCTTTGTTGGCTGCTTTCCTGTTGTGCCTGGTCAAAACGTCCGGGTGTTTTCGGAGCGCAAGCTGTTGTAAATAGTAAGAAACATAACAACAAAGCTGCAAAAATTCTACGGGCGCGCGGGAAATTCATGTTTGCCTCCTTGTTTTGCTTGACATTCGGTGGAAATTTATCGATCCTGCTTTTGGCTTGTAATCAGACGAAGTTTTTGATAACGATGACTAATTACTACGGTAAGCAATGACAGCATAGAACGGATCTCCTCCCGTGACACCCATCCACTGTAAGAAATTGGGAAGAGTTGACACACGAGCAATCACTTCTGGAGACGTGAAACCTGGAACAGCAGAGAAATAGCCTTTTACCAATTCAACTCTACTGGCTTCTGTACCCTCTCGCCACGCTTGAATCGCTTTCTGAAAAAACATTCGGTTAGAAAAGCTGAAAATTGCCACACCACCAGGCTTGAGGATGCGGTGAATTTCTGAAAATACCGCTTCTGGATATTGCAAATACTGCACTGAAACGCAGTTGAGAACGGCATCAAAATCCTGGTCTTTTAGGGGTAGCTGAGGATTTTCGTTGAGATTTTGAACAAAGTAATGATTTAACTGGGGATTTCGTGCCAGTTCCTCGGCGTTGAGTCCGTGTCCCTCAACATGAGCAAAAGATATCTCTTGAGGCAGATGCGAAACCCAACTACTCATCATATCTAAAATGCGGGTGTTGGGTTTGAGGCGATCGCGGTATAAATCTGTCAGCTGTTGAATAAAACCTTCGTCCACATGAGTGACGAAGCGGGGATAATCATAGAACAGCTTGTCGTCTGTATCATCTAGCTTAATGCGTTGGTCTGGTCTAAGCGGCATAAAGGTCTGTTGAGAACAAATTTTTCCAAAATTTTGTCAATTTAGGTACCGTTTGGCGGAAACAATTGATCTACCACCATACGTATTCTAAGAAGAGACATAAAAATATAATGAGCCAAAGGAAGAATTTGGCTAGTCACAATTCAATGTTATATAAACTACAATTTCTGCATCCCATCAAGGGTGTTACGGGGTTTTTGCGTGCCTTTCCTCACGTCAGTTTGTTAATTTGGATACTCCCTTTATTGGTGTTCAGTTCTGGGGAGAGTAGCTTGATGGCACATGATGAAGGGCTTTACGCCTGGCGATCGCGCTTTATGATAGACAAGGGCGATTGGATACATCCCTGGTCAACTCCTCATCATAAGACTCCTGGTCCCTATTGGTTAGTTGCCAGTAGCTACACGCTGTTTGGGATCTCTGAAGCAAGTGGGCGATTGCCAAGTATGATTACTGGCACCCTAAGCGTACTACTTCTATACGAAATCGGCAAAATTCTCCTTGGAAAAAAGATTGCTTGGCTTGCTGCTGCCATTTTGAGTGTAGAAATTCTCTGGCTGCAATACTGTCGTTTAGGCACACCTGATGTGCCTATGATTTTCCTAGTACTTTTAGCTATTTGGTCTTTACTCAAAGCTGAATTACATCCTAAATATCGCTTTGCTTGGTGCTTTTTAGTCGGTTTGAGTTTCGGCTTGGGCTTTTTAGTCAGAAGCTTTATGATTGTTTTGCCCATCATTGCTTTGCTACCCTATCTCCTAAAGGAGCATCGCCGTCATCGTCATCTTGCAAACCCAATGTTGTATTTGGGGTTTGTGGTAGGTTTAATTCCCACCTTTGTCTGGCTGTGGCTAAGCTGGTTACGATACGGTAATGCGAGTTTTGGGCAATTAATTAACTTTGTTGTTAAGTTGGGGTCTGGTGAACGCGGTAATAATGGGTTAGAGTTCTATTTCTGGAATCTACCTGTAAAAGCCTTTCCTTGGTTTTTTTTGAGTCTTTTAGGCTTAGCTTTGCTCATTCGTCGTCCCATTCCTCGCCACCAACTGATATTGGTTGGCTATCCCCTCATTTTGTTTGCTGAACTGAGTCTTTTCTCCACTCGTTTATCTCACTACAGTCTTTCCCTATATCCATTCATAGCTTTGTTTGCTGCTTTCGGGTTAAATTGGCTAGGCAAAATTTACCAGGATGTACAGACGCGACATGGCGCGTCTCTAAAAAAAATTCCTCGCAATCTAAGTTATGCCTTTGGCATACTAGGTGTTTTACTGTTCGTAGCGGGAATAGTCGCTTTTATTTGGGGTAATGCGGAAGTTCGCAAGTACGCTACCCTGGCATTAGCATCAGGAGTAGGTTGGTTAATATTACCTTTAGTGTGGATTGGTCGTTACCGCTTTGGCAAAAAGTTTCTGACTTCTCATTACTGGTTAGCCGGTTGGTTAGTCCCTGCTTGGATATCTTTGGCTGTTGCAGGTAGCAGTGGTTTGATAGGCGACTACAACCCTGATGTCAAGGCTTTTATTCAACAGCCAACAATTGCTCAAGTCTTACACTCATCTCCTATCAACTTTGTGGACACAAGAGGCAAGACTGACGTGTTACTCAAATTCTACACTCCTCTCCACGGCAAGCGAGTCCAGCAAGTTTCCCAACTGCCAACTTCTGGCTATGCTTGGGTTTCTGTCGAACAGGCAGCTAACTTATCTCAACCTCATCGGGTTCTCGGTACTGTACAAAAAGTAAGTTTAATTCAACTTCTCAACAACTAAGTACATGATTGCATCTCTTTGATAGCAAAAACTTAAACGAAGACTCTGCGTCCCTTTGCGCTTACCGAGCGCGCTCCTCTGCGTTTAAAAACATTACGAATTCATGAAATACTGTACTAAAAACCTTTGACTTTTGGATTAAGTGTAGGGTACTAGTCTATTTTGGCTGATAAGGAGATGATTGGATTGTAGATTATATTGTCAGTTCAAAGTCGGCAAGTCATATGCATGCGGCAGCTTAGTGACTTCATCAGAAAATGGCAACCAGTTCTTGCTAACTGGTCAAATAATGCTATATTAAAATTACGTATGCTAAGTTTTGTCAACAAATGGTCTCTAAACCCAACAAGCCCCAAGATTTGGAGTCATGGCAGCAAGTTCGCGCACCATACGGAGTTGGCTACCGCATCAAACTAGTCTCACAACTCCTCGCTCGCAGGTTTACTGAGCGTTTGGAGCCGTTTGGGCTAACCCCCTTTCACTGGGTGGTTCTGTGCTGTTTGTGGGAGGAAGACGGCTTACCGACTTCCAGTATTGGAGAAAAACTCCAACAGGTGGGAGGGACGTTAACTGGCGTATTGGATCGAATGGAAGAAAGAGGCTTGATTCGTCGAGAACGCGACTCTCGCGATCGCCGCATCTGGCGTATTTGGCTCACAGATGCAGGAAGAGAACTCGAAACAGTGCTACCACCTATTGCGGTAGAAATTCGCGAGCAAGCCATGCGCGGTATTTCCTACGCTGAACGCGAACAGTTTTCCCAAATTCTGAGTAAGACGATAGTTAACTTATCTTAAGAATCACCCAAATGGGTGAGGCGCTTGCCTAGGTCTTTTGCAGATAATATTACGTATCCTAATTAATAAGTTATTAAATACCTTTTTTCTAAATATCTTTCCTCAAATAGTTCGTACGCTAATTAATTTACTGAACATAAAGAATATAGGGGCTTAACTATTATGGAACGCACAAACACTACCAATTCAAACGGACGTAACGGACATAAAACAACTGCAGTTCTGGAGAAAGAACTTGTTAAAGACTTAGAGACTTTGGAAGCTGTGACAACAGAGAAAGCTACAAAGACAGATGTAGCACTGAAAACAACAAAAGAAGCTGATGTAGAAACTCAGCCCGAGATCGAGAACAAGGAAGCCAAACCCCAACCGCCCGAAACACCAAAGCAGAAAAAACCGATAGCTTTGATTTTGGCAGGATTGGGTGTGGGTGCTATAGCTGCTGGAGGTTTCGGTTATCACTGGTGGCAGTATGCTTCTACCCATCAGGACACAGACAACGCCCAAGTTGCAGGGCATCTTCACCAAGTCAGCACCCGGATTCCGGGAACTGTGAGTGAAGTGTTGGTGAATGACAACCAGCAAGTGGAACAGGGACAGCTATTGGTGAAGCTAGATCCTAGGGACTATCAAGTTAAAGTGCAGCAAACAGAAGCGGCGCTGCAAAACGCAAAGCGTCAAGCTCAAGCAGCACAAGCCAATATTGCTCTAGCATCACAAACGACGAGTGGTAAGACAACTCAAGCGCAAGGCGATGTGAGCAACGCTTTAGCTGCGATCGCCACAGCGCAAGCAGCAGTCAAAGAGGCGCAAGCAGGTATCCCAGCGGCTGAAGCTGCTGTTAGAGAAGCTGAAGCGGGAATTCCCGTAGCACAAGCGCAGGTAGCACAAACAAATGCTAATTTACAAAGAGCACAAGCTGACTACAACCGTTACAACACTCTGTTTCAACAAGGGGCTATTGCCCGCCAGCAGCTAGAGACAGCCACAGCAGCGTATAATGTGGTTTTAGCGCAAAGAAATGCGGCTTTACAAGGAGTGCAACAAGCACAAGCGCGGTTAGCCTCTGCAAGAGTAGGGGTATCTCAAGCACAGTCAAAATTAGCACAAGCACAAGAAGGCGTAACAAGTGCTCAAGCAAAACTGGCAGCATCCAAAGGTGGATTGCAACAAGCGACTGCAAGCGGACAACAAACAAACGTGAACCGTAACCAGTACGAAGCAGCAAAAGCAGCGATCGCTCAATCAGAAGCATCCTTGAAAGATGCACAGTTGCAGCTCTCCTACACGAACATTACCGCACCTGCTGCCGGACGGATAGGGCGCAAAACAGTCGAAGTCGGCAACCGAGTGCAAGCAGGAACACCTTTGATGGCGATCGTCAATAACGATTATTGGCTAGTCGCCAACTTCAAAGAAACCCAGTTGGAAGACATGAAGCCAGGAGAGCAAGTGGAGATTAAGCTCGATGCTTTACCCCATCATCCCTTCAAGGGTCGCGTTGATAGCATTTCGCCAGCCTCCGGCGCGCAATTTGCCCTTTTACCACCGGATAATGCCACAGGTAACTTTACGAAAATTGTGCAACGTGTTCCTGTAAAAATTGTTTTTGACTCTGAGAGTGTCAAAGGCTACGAATCGCAGATTGCACCAGGGATGTCTGCGGAAGTCAGTGTGAAAGTTAAGTAGTACGAGGGGGATACGGTAGAGGGGATAAGGAAAAATCTTACCTGAACTCTCAAACCTCTTCCGAAAGCAGTGGTATCCTACTCCGCCCCCAGAGAGGGGTTGGGTGAGAGGTCAAATGGTATCTATGAAAGGATATCAGATTGGTATAAACTAAGGCTTTAATGAACGCACAAGCAAAGAGAAGACCACTGTTACCAGCACTCAGGTCAAGGAATTATCGACTATTTTTTGCCGGACAAGGCATTTCCCTGATTGGCTCGTGGATGACGCAACTTGCCACGATTTGGTTAGTTTATCACTTAACCAACAACCCATTGATGTTAGGGATTGTGGGATTTACCAGTCAAGTTCCTAGCTTTTTTTTGACTCCCTTTGGCGGGGTATTTGTGGATCGCTTTTCCCGTCATCGTACTCTTATTGGCACGCAAATACTGGCGATGATTCAGTCGTTGGCGCTAGCATTTCTGACGTTTACAGGCGTAATTCATATTTGGCACATTATCGCGTTGAGTTTGTTACAAGGATTTATCAATGCCTTTGATGCGCCAGCACGACAAGCATTTGTGACAGAGTTGGTAGAACACAGAGACGATTTAGCAAATGCCATTGCTATCAACTCCACTATGTTCAACGGGGCGCGGTTAATTGGACCTGCGATTGGTGGTTTACTCATTGCTCAAGTCGGTGCAGCTTACTGTTTTTTAATTGATGGTTTAAGCTACATTGCCGTGATTCTCGCTTTGTTGGCGATGAAATTTAAACCTTGGAAAACAACAGTAAGTAACGTCAATCCTTTGCAACAAATTAAAGAAGGATTTGCGTATGCCTTTGGCTTCCCACCGATTCGGGCACTGTTATTACTATCAGCTTTAGTCAGCTTTTTCGGAATGCAATATACCGTTCTCGCTCCGGTTTTTGCAGAAGAAATCCTCAAAGGTGGCGCACAAACTCTAGGTTTTTTGATGGCAGCGTCGGGAGTCGGAGCACTATTTAGTGGTATTTATTTAGCTACGCGGCAAACAGTTGTGGGACTTGGGAAATTGATTGTCTTGGGTCCAGGAATTTTAGGAATAGGTTTGATTGGTTTTGCCTTGTCGCGCTTGCTTCCACTTTCTTTGCTGACAATGTTGTTTGTTGGTTGCGGAACAATTATCCAAATTGCTGGTAGCAACACAGTTTTACAAACAATTGTTGACGAGGATAAGCGCGGACGGGTTATGAGCTTATACACAATGTCATTTTTGGGAATGATACCCTTTGGTAATTTAGTGGGAGGTGCATTAGCGGAGAAAATCGGCGCTCCTTACACTTTAATTATTGATGGTATTGCTTGTATTTTAGGGTCTATCTATTTTGCCAAACAGTTACCTGCTTTAAGGAAATTAGTATTCGTAATTTATGAGCAAAAAGGTATCTTAACAACTGCAAAATCTTAAAAGGTGAAAGCTGAAATCAAGCCTCGAGTTGCAACAGTGAGGAGGCTCAGCCTCCAAACCCTCGTTACCAGGTTCAACCTGGTAACGAGATATTAGAGCCTCTGGCTCTTGTTGAGAAGGGTGCAAGATTTAAGTATATCTGTATAGGGCTGTGAATTCCTCTGACAACACTATCACATGATAAAAGAATTTAGAGTCATACGGATTCTTGCTATCTCAGGTAGCCTTCGGACTACCTCATCAAACACAGCTCTGCTTCGCGCTGCGATCGCCTTGGCACCAGAGGGGGTTGGAATTACTGTCTATGGGGGTCTCGGCGATCTGCCGCACTTCAATCCTGATCTTGAGGGATCTGAACCGTCTTCGGTGATGGACTTTCGTGCTCAACTACATATGTCTGACGGCATATTGATTTCGACTCCAGAGTATGCGCATGGTGTGCCAGGCGTGTTGAAGAACGCCCTCGACTGGGTGGTTGGCAGCGGAGAACTCGTGGGCAAACCCGTCGCACTGCTCAATGCGTCACCACGGGCGACATATGCACAGGCTTCTCTAAGGGAAACGCTCACGACAATGGATGCCCGGATCGTTCCCGAAGCGTCACTGACGGTTCCACTGCCTACTAATAAGATTGATGAGATTGGCATTGTTTCGCACTCGGAAATATCGAGGGTGCTGCACGCAGGCATTGTGGCGTTCGCATACGCCATCAAGACATTCCAAGCTGAAGACACAGTCGGTAAATAGAAGAAGACTTTGTACCTAAAGTAGCGCAAAGAAGTCTAAAGATTATGCAGGCGATCGCCTGTCGGTCATAAGTAAGTCGGCAAGAAAAAACCAAACTATGTAAAGAAAAGTAAAATCTCTGTATTTGGCTCGTAGTAGCGCTATGGCTGACGCCACGCTGCGCGAACAGCGCTAAAGCGCTACTACAAACCAGTGATGATTATTTGCGCCGACTTACTTACTTCACTCTAAATCTGCTAAGCTGTTGCGTTTATAAAATACGTTTTTTTAACTTTGAAGAAAACCGTCAAATCCTTTCCCTCACCCCGTCACTCCCTCACTCCCTGACGCGTAACAACTTATTACCTACGGCCAATATGCTCTCCACACCCTTTTAGCGTTAGGGTAAAAAATACAAACATATCTCTCATTCAATACTTGGAGTACTACTGTGGCTAATACAAATGCAGTTAGCAACCAAGGCAATCAGGGTTCTACCCAATCTTCCTCCAATCAAAAAGTACCACTGAGAACCTGGATTGGCGTTTTGGCGAGTATGCTAGGCGCATTCATGGCGGTACTAGATATTCAGATAACCAACGCTTCTCTACAAGATATTCAAGCGTCTTTGGGGGCAACTTTAGAAGAAGGTTCTTGGATTTCCACTGCTTATTTGGTGGCGGAAATTGTCGTTATTCCCCTAACAGGATGGTTGTCTCGGGTGTTTTCCCTGCGACGATATCTTTTAGTTAACACCGCCTTGTTTATCTTTTTTTCTATATGCTGTGCATGGTCGTGGGATCTCAATTCTATGATTGTCTTCCGCGCCTTACAAGGCTTTACAGGAGGAGTTTTAATTCCTACTGCCATGACGGTTGTACTAACAACTTTACCTCCATCTAAACAAGCAATTGGGCTAGCCGCATTTGCGATTACGGCGGTTTTTGCACCGTCAATTGGTCCAACATTAGGAGGTTGGTTAACGGAAAACTTCAGTTGGCACTATAGCTTTTATATAAATGTAGTTCCAGGGGCTTTGATGCTTGCTGGCGTTTGGTATGGAATCACGCAAGAAAGGCCTCAATTACAATTGCTTAAACAAGGCGATTGGTGGGGAATTATTTCAATGGCAATTGGGTTAGGTTCCCTACAAGTGGTTTTAGAAGAGGGTAGCCGCAAAGATTGGTTTGGTTCAGCGTTAATTGTGCGCTTGAGTATATTAGCGGCGATTTTTATTACGATATTTTTCTGGATTGAATTAACCCGGAAGCAGCCATTTATTAATTTGCGACTTTTGCGATATCGTAACTTTGGTTTAGCAAGTATTGTAAATGTTTCCTTGGGAGTAGGATTGTATGGTTCAATTTATATTTTGCCGTTGTATTTAGCTCAAATTCAAGGATACAACGCGCTGCAAATTGGTCAAGTTCTGATTTGGGCAGGAATTCCCCAATTGTTTATTATTCCCTTTCTTCCAAAAGTGATGCAACGCATTGATGTGCGTTTAATGGTTGCTGTAGGTGTGTCGTTATTTGCCGTGAGTGCATTCATGAATTCCAAGATGACTTATCAAACGGGATATGACCAATTAATTTGGTCGCAACTTGTTCGCGCAATGGGACAACCACTCATTATGGTACCGCTAACTTCTATTGCTACTGCTGGTTTGAGTCCGAAAGAAGCAGGTTCAGCAAGTGGTTTATTTAATATGATGCGTAATATGGGCGGTTCTATGGGAATTGCGGCATTAGCGACTCTGTTAACTAATAGAGAGCAATTTCACTCCAATAGATTAGGGGAATCAATATCTATATATAACCCAGCTACTCAAGAGAGAATTAACCAAATGACACAGTATTTTACCAGTCGTGGTTCTGATTTGAGTACAGCACAAGACCAGGCAATAAAAGCTATTGATAATATAGTGCGTCGTGAAGCTTTCGTAAATGCTTTTAACGATTGTTTCTACTTTATTGCCATTGCCTTGTTAGTCAGTGGTATTGCTATTTTATTCTTAAAAAAAGTTAAGCCTACGGGTGGTGCTGTTGGTCATTAGACTTTTTGAAAAAATTCTTAGAAACTCAATACCATAGAAGGCTGAGGCGACACACACAAAGCCTTAATAAATTTGTAGTGAGGAATGCGCGTCCTCTTCAACTAAATCTTGGACTAAAGTCCTTACTACAAACAAGTTTTCTTAGGGAGCATCCCAAATGTATAAATTGCCCATGCGCTAAGGCGCACGCTACGCGAACAGACTGGAAGTCTGGGGCTACACAAACAAAGCCTGCCTCCGCAGGCTCTAATTAGTCCGCGTAGGCGGACTTAGCCTGTATAGCCGCGATTTCTAATCGCCAGGTATTTTTGCATGCATTGGGATGCTCCCTTTTCTTATGGCTACTTTTCGGAACATAATATTATACAAGAGTCAATTGACTTTGTTAGACAATACTTGCTCTGTTTTTTGAATTTGCTGTTGGCTAAAAGCAGCTTGCTTGAGATGACTTAAAAAAGTTTTATCGCTATACCTGGAATCTAAGTTAATGGCTTTGGTATAAACTTTTTTGGCAGTATCTTTGTCACCATTATCCCAATAGGCGATCGCACTAGCAACCAAAGGATGAGGATTATTTGGTTCCAGAATAGCGGCACGGTTAGCTGTCGCTATCGCTAAGTTATAAATTTGTAACCGATGCAAGGCTAAACTTAAGTTAAAATAAGCAATCTCATTATCTGGCTTGAGAATTGCTGCCCAAGTATGAACCAGCACCGCTGCTGTTAAGTTGCTATCAACGAGATAAACAATTCCTAAAGCATTATAAGCAGGAACAAACATAGGCTTTTGATATATTGCTTGCCATAAAGATTGTGCTGCTTCTTGCTCATGTCCAGCTAAATGCAATGTCCAACCTAAATTAACTCGTCCCATAAGATTTTCGGGTTCGAGTTCTACAGATTTTTGCATTGCCTCAATAGCTTGAGGATACCGTCCTTGTTGACGATATAAAAGCCCTAATTGTCGATAGTCACCAGCTTTATTGGCAGCAATAGCTAAAGGTGTACCGAGAGCAAAAGTCAAAAATAAAGATGCACAAATTCCACCATGAGTTACCCTTGCTTTTGCTAGTTTCAACACCTTCATTTCAATCTCCTTTGTGGAGTTTATTCTAATCCAACATTTCTGGGTCAATCCCCAATGTTTTGAGTTGTTCAGGAGAAAGCGAGAGTCTTCGACACGGCTGAGTGCTTTGCACACGCTGCGCGAACGCCGAACGCAACTTCTCTACAATAGTCTCCCGCTTTTGCCGCTCAACTTCAGTCCTTTATCGAAGTCATAGGCTTCACCAGGCATCTATCTGACTTTCATTCTAATGCTCACATCTCTTTAAGACGGGAGTGTTTATGCCACATGCATTAAGAATATTTTCTCTGCACTTTATTTCATGATACCGAGGGATCATCATTTGCCTTGAGCTGTTGCAAAAGCTGTTCAACTCGGTTAGCTTTATCAGGTCTATTTTGTGCTTTGAAGATATTCGCAGCTTTTTCTAAAGATGCCAACGCCTGATCCCGGTTGCCTTGCTGCCACAGCGCCTGTCCTAAACTTGCCAGCGCATCCGCATATTCGGGATTAATTTTTAGTGCTTTTTGATACTCTGCAATGGCTTCTTGTAAACGACCTTGGCTAGCAAGAGCAATGCCCATTCCGTTATGAGCAAGAGCATAGCGCGAATTGAGACGAATAGCTTCTTTGTATTGAGTAATTGCTTCTTCGGCTTTGCCTTGTTGATAAAGGACATTCCCTAGTTGATAATAACCAAAAGCATCTTTGGGAAATTTCTTGATCAACTTGCGTAAATTTTCCTCTGCACCTGTGAAGTTTCCCTGACTATACAAAACATTTGCTTCTTGAATGAGGCGCGATCGCTCCAGCTGTTCCCTGTCTCCCAATTGTGCTACTCTTTGTGGTTGCTGCGGATAACTCGTTTCAGCTAGCACCAAGGGTGATGTAACAGTTGTAGTCAACAAACACAGTGTCAAGCAACTAAGAGGTTTAACAAATGCTAGTTTTAATTCGCTGATCAGGTTCATCGCACACAATGTCTGAATAGTTTGTCTTATTGCTTATAGAGATGCATATTCAGCATATTATGTTCATCGAACTTGTCCGGCTCATTCAGATTATCCTATCAGTTGATGTTTTGTGAGAAGGCAAAACACATCACGTGAACTAATTTAAGCTACCCTTCAAATTCCATCGTTGATTCTGCATTATGCAGAACCAACGTATTTCAATGCTAAATTTTACTTGAAATCCTCAATTTCAAGAAATATCTTTTGATACACAATCCTTGTCTGTGGCTTTTCTTGTTAAATCGTAAGTCACTTGCAGCAATCCGGAATCATAGGTTTTAACATCCTTCAACTCAAGCGCTGTTTCCAAGCTGGGATCATTCACAATCAGTGGAATTCCACTTCCTAGAATAATTGGATGTATCGAGAGAATCAGTTCATCGATAAAACCGTGTTTCATGAAATAATGAATCGTCTGTGCTCCCCCAACTAACCAGATATCACCACCATTTGATTGACGCAATGTGTTAATAAAGCCCTTCCAATTACCCTTGACAAATTCCACGTTGTTGTCTGTTTCAGCTTGCACAGTTTTTGAGAAAACAAAACTTTCTTTACCTTTGTATGGGTATTCCCCAAATGTCAAGACTTGGTAATACGTTTTACTACCCATCAGTACTGTGTCTATTTGGTCAAAAAACTCCTTGTAACCGTAGTCAGAGTCGGTGAATAGCCAATCTACCTCTCCTGATGTCCTGGCAATGTATCCGTCAAGACTAGAGGCAATGAACAACCGTATTTTTCGCATGGTCTTGTTGCTGCCGTTTCAAAGAATCGCAGATTAATACTACTTTCACCTATCAGGACTTTACGGAAAAATCGGTTAATGTGCATCTATATTGGACTTTATTAACCACTCAATAACCAGATGAGTGTTGGAAGCCACCAACCACTTTGTTAATCTCCTGAGCGATCGCCAGTAATTCCATCTCTCGCCATCGTTTCCCAACAATTTGCATTCCAATCGGTAATCCGTCCAGTGTCTGTCCAATGGGTATCACAACCACTGGATGCCCAGTGAGATTGAATGGCACTGTGTAAGCACCTGATGCCATCATATAAGGGACTTTTTTACCTTCTACTGTCACCGCTTGACCTTTCGCGCGATGGGTGAATGTAGGGGTCATTGCAACGGGACATAGCCATGCATCCCACTGCTCTAGTTCCCTGTCCATTTGAGCAATCAAGCGATCGCGCTGGCTCAACGCTTCAAAATAACCTTTTAGGCTTGGGTTGAGAAAAATAGGGAAAACCATTCCAGGAACGTTACTGAGCTTTCGCAATGCGCGATCGCCCTGAGTTGCTTCACGAAACAGAAAAGCCATCTTGCGGAAGAACTCAGTATCAAAGTTAACAGGTTCTGAGTAGAGGACATTGTAAGTTGCAACGGCATAGTAGATCTGCCAAGCAGCAACAAAATCAAATTCTGGTATCCAATGCTCAACTTGAGTACCGACATCAGTCAGAATCTTAGCAACAGACTGAATTGCTAACTTAATCTCCGAGGCAACCGGGAAGGCAGAAAATTCATCTGCCCAAGCGATTCGCCGATTCTGAAGGCTTTTAGTACTGGGCGAACCGAGTGGAACTGGTGGAATCTCAGGTTGATACAAGTCCGCACCTGCAATAAGTTGCAGACAGAGGTGCAAATCTTCCACAGAACGGGCAAGTGCGCCAACTGTAAGCATTTGACGAATACACTTGGGCATTCCTGGCACTTCCAAAATATGTCCAGTTGTGGGAACGCGGCGATCAGTCGGCTTGAGTCCAAACATACCACAAAAGTGAGCGGGCTGACGAATCGAACCGCCAAAGTCCGAGCAAAGATCCAACGATGAAAGACCAGCCGCAACCGCAGCCGCACTGCCACTGGAACTGCCTCCGGGTGTATAGTTCAAATTCCAGGGATTGTTAACGCGGGCAAACAAATCGTTGATGCCCTGGTAGTCACTTGCCAGTTCAGCAGGATTTGTTTTGCCCAAAATGACCGCGCCAGCTTCCCGCAGTCGGGCAACAGCAGTCGCATCTTGTTGAGGGATGTAATCTTTGAGGGGTTTGTAACCTGCGGTAGTACGCAATCCTGCCGTTTCAAGTGTGTCTTTAATCGTGATCGGCACTCCATGCAGAATGCCCCAGTTCTCGCCTCGTGCTAAAGCTTCATCAGCAAGCTTTGCTCGTTGACGGGCACGTTCTTCGTCTAAGGTACAGATGGCGTTTAGCTTAGTGTTATGTTTAGCGATCTGCGCTAAATAAGCATCCAGTACTTCAACTGAAGAAACCGTGCGTAGACGCGTTCGCGCAGCGTGTCCCCTTGGGACTCAGCGGCTTGTCGTTAGACATCGCGGATCATCTGAGCAAGCTGATGGGCGGGCGTAAAGACTAGATCGCTCATAGTAACTTGTGTGGGAAATGGCACGAAAGAACCGAGATTGCTGTCATCTCAACTGAGATCTCGATAAAATTAATTGTATTAACTTTTAGTTAATTATATTAACTAATCAGGTTTTTTGATGGGTCGTCCTAAGAAAGAGAACTCCCTAACGCGGCAGGATGTCATTGAAGCTGCGATCGCTTGCCTTGATCGAGAAGGAGAATCTGCCCTTGGAGTGAATCGAGTAGCGCGGGAGCTGGGCATTCAGCCACCCGCAATTTATAAGCATCTCGATGGCAATGCCGCATTACGCCAAGCAGTTGTGTTAGTCATTTGGCAGAGATTTTTTGCCTATTACAAGCAACAAATCACCGGAGTGAGCAACCCTCATGCGCTGCTTAAGGCTGGTGGGCACGCAACCCGTAATTTTGCCCGAAAGCATCCAGCCTTTTACAGGGTGATGATGCAAGTTCAACTACAACCCACCGATCCAGAAGCTTCCCCAATCATTCAGGAAGCCCTCAGCTTCTTTAGAACGGGGTTAGAATCCTATGACTTGAGTGAAAATCAACTGATTGATGTCATGCGAATGGTAAATGCTGCAGTTTCCGGTTTTATTGCTGTGGAGCAAGCAGGATTGCTAACACTAAAGCGTTCAACTGATGCCAGTTTTGAAGTGATGCTCGATGCACTGTTTGTTGCGATTGAACATATAAGGGCAAGTTGATTGTTGAACTCAGCCTAAAGACTTATTTTTACCTACTTATCGACTCGATCATTAGCAATCTCACCCCTTCCCATCAGCACGATCAATCACCAAACACTTGCTGAATCTTTCACAATTTGTTACAAAAATACAGAGAACTTCTATAACTTAAACTCGAATGTTAGGCGGACTTACTGGTTTAACAGATCCTAAAGGCAGTGACTGGGGAGAGCGAATGCTCAACACAGTCGCGAGCCAAACGATTCGCCACTTGTTCACTCAAAGCGAGTCAGTGGAAGTCTCTGTCCGTTGCTTTCCCTCTAGTAAACTCTTGCAGGGTAGCATCGATAGCTTCAAAATGAAAGGTCGTGGCTTGGTTATCCGTAAAGACTTTGCTGCTGAGGAAATTTCTATAGAAACTGATGCTGTTTCCATTGACTTTAGCTCCGTTTTGAGCGGCAAGCTGCGCCTAAAACAACCGACTCAAGCTATTGCTCAAGTCGTCCTATTAGAAGCCGGCATCAATCAATCTTTTAAAGCAGAATTGGTAACAAAGCGTCTGGAAAATCTTACTGTACCAGCATTAACAGCATTATCTGGCGGTCAACCAGTCTCTTTTCCTGAAATCCAGGTACAGTTACTACCTGAAAATCGAATGCGGATTTTAGCCAAGGCTGATTTAAACAACGGTGAACTTGTACCGCTGAATATGACCGTCACTATAGGTATTGAACGGCGGCGACGTGTTTCTTTTAAAGACCCAGAAATTGAACTTGATTCAGTACCAGAAGCACAACGAGAAATCTCACGAACCTTGAGTTTGGCACTTGTGGAAATTTTAGATAATATGGTCGATTTAGACCGCTTTGACTTGGATGGGGTGAAAATGCGGCTCAACCGTTTAGAAACAGAAGGTCAACGGCTGATTTTTAGTGGTTATGCAGAGATTGAGCGTATTCCTAAAAATCCCTAATTTTTTATAAAATGACTTCTGCAAGAGGTTTAGCCAATGTAGAGACGCTTCAAACAGCGCGTCTCTACAAGTATGAAATTGTCACGCATAAGTCTTAACAGCAACGGTATTGTTTACCGATCCCCATTTGATGAAGGCAGAGCCTGTAAAAGAGCGTTCCCAGCCTCAGGCTGGGAACGAGAAATCAAATCTTGGGTTAGCGACAGCGACCGATACCTACATATTGGAAGCCAGCCCTAACCAATGTCTCAGGATCAAGGAAGTTACGACCATCAATCATCACAGGGTGGCTCATCAACGTTGCCATCTTGCTGTAGTCCAAGTTTTTGAACTGCTCCCATTCGGTCACAACTACCAAAGCATCACAGCCATCGGCAAGTCTTTCAGCATCGGTTTCTACCAGCACACCGGTCAGACCATGACGCATACCAGTTTGAGAAACAATTGGGTCGTATGCCTTAACTTTGGCTCCCAGTCGATTCAACTGCTCAATAATGTTGAGTGCTGGAGCATCACGCATATCATCGGTATCGGGTTTGAAGGTTAAACCCAATAATCCCACAGTTTTCCCTTTGAGGATTTTCAAAGTTTGCTGGAGTTTTTCAATGGCAAGCACGCGCTGGCGTTCGTTGACACTAACAGCCGCTTTTAGCAACTGAGCCTCGTAACCATAGTCATCTGCCGTGTGAATCAGGGCAGCAACATCTTTGGGAAAGCAGGAACCACCCCAACCAATGCCAGAGTTTAAGAATTTGTTACCAATACGCGAGTCTAAACCGATACCTTTTGCAATTTGCGTAACGTCAGCACCAACGCGATCGCAAATGTTGGCAATTTCGTTAATGAAACTAATCTTGGTTGCCAAGAAAGCATTAGCAGCGTATTTAATCATCTCTGCCGAACTTAAATCTGTTACCAGTACTGGCACTGGGGGTAGAGATGGGTTATCTGCAAACTTGCGCTCAACAATGGGGGTATACAGTTCTTTCATCATGGCGATCGCCTTTGGACTGTTGCCTCCCAACACGATGCGGTCAGGGTTGAAGGTATCATACACCGCCGAACCTTCCCGCAAAAACTCTGGATTGCTGACGACATCAAACTGCGCTGTCATCTCAGGCAACTTATCGTAAGTTGGAGCGGCACCAGCGGTGATCAAGGTTTTCTGGCGTTCGGCGATGCCATCTAAGACAATCATCCGCACCCAGTCTCCCGAACCAATGGGCACTGTGGATTTATTCACAATCACCTTATACCCACCGTTTAAATGGGCACCAATACCACGAGCAACCGCTTCAACGTAGCGCGTATCACTTTCCCCAGTTGGTAAAGGTGGCGTTCCCACAGCAATAAACAGAATTTCCCCGTGCGCGACTCCTGCAGCCAAGTCTGTTGAGAACTCAATCTTACCTGTACTAATAGCAGATTGCATAATATCCGACAGTCCAGGCTCAAAGATTGGCGACTGCCCAGACTTCATGATCTTGACTTTCTCTTCGTTGTTATCTATACAAATAACATCATGCCCGATGTGAGCTAAGCAAGCACCTGTTACCAAGCCTACATAACCAGTACCGATGACGCAAACACGCATTTGTTCAATTCCTCGCTTTTTGGGGTTAATCTTTTACAAACAAGTTTTTACAACGAATCCACAAGTTTTTTACTCAGGACTCAGTACTTTTTATACGCTGGCGGAAGTCTTCTACAGTCAGTTTTAACCCCTCTTGTAAAGGAATGGTAGGTTCCCAATTTAACCAAGTTTTTGCCCTTGTAATGTCGGGACGACGGCGACGTGGATCGTCAGAAGGTAATGGCTCAAATTTAATCTGTGCGTCCGGGTTCACCAACTCTTGCACTGTTTTCGCCAATTCTAAAATTGTATATTCATCGGGATTTCCCAAATTGACTGGACCAATGTAGTCGTTATTCATCAGTCTGATCAGTCCGTCTACCAAGTCTGATACGTAGCAAAAACTACGAGTCTGCGAACCCTCTCCGTAAACGGTTAAAGGAATACCCCGCAGTGCTTGAACAACCAAATTACTGACGACTCGACCATCGTTTTCTAGCATCCGAGGTCCGTAAGTGTTGAATATGCGGGCTACCCGAACATCGACTTTATTTTGTCTGTAGTAATCAAATGTTAATGTCTCAGCAATTCTTTTGCCTTCGTCATAGCATGAGCGAATTCCAATAGGATTAACGTTACCCCAGTATTCTTCGCTTTGAGGATGGACTTCTGGATCGCCGTAAACTTCACTGGTTGAAGCCAATAAAATTCGTGCCTTCACGCGTTTAGCCAACCCCAACATATTAAGCGTCCCCATGACGTTCGTTTTGACTGTTTTCACGGGGTTGTACTGGTAATGCACTGGGGAAGCTGGACAAGCCAGATGGTAAATTTGATCAACTTCCAAACGAATTGGTTCAGTGATGTCATGGCGGATCATTTCAAAGTAAGGATGATCCAACCACTTAAGTATGTTGCGTTTGTGACCAGTGTAAAAGTTATCCAGGCAAACAATTTCGTGTCCCTCAGCTATCAGTCGATCAATCAGATGGGAACCAATAAACCCAGCACCGCCCGTCACCAAAATTCTCATAGTTTGCCACTTATTTACAGATATTTGCAGTCGTCATTGCGCTTGTATTTAGAGTACCCAGCTTTGAAACAAAAATACCTTACCCTGCTCGGTAATTTAGAAGGTTTTGTTAAAGCTGGCTATTTGCCCCCGGATGCTTTGTTGTTATATTTGCACTTTTTGGTTTCAATTCTCAATTAGCAAAATAACAAAATTTGATACAAAAGGTAAGCTTTGACGCAAGATTTTACAAAATCTTTAAAAAAATAAACTTTTTTGGATAAAATATAAAGCTTTTATTTACGTAAAGCTAGTCAAGTTTTGGCTTGATGCTTCACCTGTGGCTATAAGTTTTTAGATATTTCATCTGGTTCTTTTTCCCACCTTATTCTTAATTTTTTACGGTACGAAGGTGGGTTTTGTTAGAGCAGCGCAAGTCTTCTTGACTTTATTATGATCCACATTTCTTATTCATTTATAGTACAATACGGTTCAGTTAAGGATTTTTGGTGGGATTCGTGTTCTCTGTACAGACGAGAGGAGGCGCGTCTGTACATTGTCGTTCTGATAAGGGTTCTGGTCTTATAACCAAGCGTATTGATTTATAGTAGTTGTCGGTTCAAAAACTAATCGTAATAAACATGAAAAATGCAAATGTAGATATCTGCCAAGCAGCTTTGTACTGGCTATGTTGAAATTTTTTGTGTGTTTACGGTCTTGATTTGCATCTACAAAAGAAGCAGATAGAAAGGGAAAAACTTTTTTCTTTTTATGTTTCAATTGTAAGTAGGTGGGAAAAGTAAGGAAAGTAAGTTTTATAGACTAAGAAACTTGCTGAAAATTTTATTTATTTGAATTAATGTAAGAAGAAGAATGAGTGGCGTTAGCTATCTAACACATCAAGTCGTTTCTTCTGATTTCACGATTGTGGATTCAGAAATCTCAGTTTAGACTTACAATGGCAGCCTAACGCCTATTGAATCACACAATTCCCTGTGACATCGTAGCTGTGGTGCTACTCGTAACCTCAGTTGACACAACTGCAGTTTGAGTACGTTGAGGTTCTCCAAGCATGACAATTGAGCAGGTGAGTTGCTTCGCTAATTCGGTTGTGACATCGCTAATAGCTAACCCACCAGGAACAGTGCGATTACGTATAAAAGGTAATACGACGAGATCATATAGTCTCGCTGCCTGCAAAATGGCTTGAGCAGTATTTTCATGAGCTATGATTTGAACTTCGGGTGGATTTTGCAGTGCTAATCTTGAGATCAGTAACGAGAGTTGCGATCGCCTCCAAGCAATCTTACTTGAACTCGTACGGCGTTCGCAAACATTTAGCACAGTCACCTGTGCCTGATTTGCATCTGCTAAAATCTGGGCAAATTTTACAGGCTGTAATGAAGGTGTCATCAAATTTTCCAATGGCACCAAGATGCGCTGAATTTTTTTTGGTGATTCCACCAGCCGTGTCACCGCCACTGGACAATGGGATGCCCACAGAACGTTATCAATGACGTTACCAAATAAACGTGCTTTGAACCCAGTACGTTTACCCCAACCCATGACAATCAAACTCGCCTTTTGTTCGCGAGAAGCCCTGCTAATTCCTTGGGCAAAAGCATCGTCAATTCTCAGCAAGGGTTGTGCTTCTACACCCAAGACATCACTCAGTGCTGTTGCTTTTGCCAGTAACCTTTGACTTCTTCGCACGGAGGCTTCCAACTGGGGTGCATCCATGTGAGCAAAAGCAGTTGCGATCGCTAACGGTACAATTCTGCCATTTGACTGTCGTGCCAACAGCGCCGCCATTTCAATTAAATGCTGCTGTGTTTGGGGATTGTAGACAGGTACGACTATACTGTATGTTCCGTCTCTTTCCTCTGGCTTATGGTAAGGCGGAGTGATTCGTTGCTCTTTAACTGTTGAATTCGTCAAACCTACGGCTACCCGACTGGTAATCAGCGGTCCCAAAGTAGAAGTTATCAGCATCAGGACAATAACGCTGCTTAACACCTTCAAATCAAGCAACCCATCTCGATATCCCACTAACGCTGCTGCTAACGTTGCACCAACTTGCGGCACAGACAGCGACCACATTGTTAGCGTTTCCTGCCAGTTGTAGCGATAAACCAGTTTTGCAAGAATTGCAGCAAGCAATTTACTTGCAATTAAACCGATGACAAATAACAGCGTTAACTGTATGATTCCAGTACTTTGCACAAAGGCAGGCACATCAATCAGCAAGCCAAGGTTAACAAAAAAGATGGGAATGAACAGTACACTGCCAACAAACACTACCTTTTCTTTTACTGGACCTTCCCCCACTGCTTCATTGACAGCCAAACCTGCTAAAAATGCTCCAACAATTTTTTCTATTCCAATCAATTGTGCGCCTACAGCAGCAAGAAACACAGACAGCAGCACAAACAAAAACTGGTTTCCCTCATCATCACCAGAACGCCGAAAAAATTCTTTACCCGCCCAATCAAAGCCTACCAAAACTACAATTGAGTAGATAGTTAACAAACTCAGCAAGATGGTTAGCCGCCCAAAGGTGAAGTGCCCATCTTTCATTGCCACACACACTGCTAACACTATCAGGGCACCAATATCAGTAAAAATAGTGGACCCCATAGTCACAGTCACGGCTTCGTTATTCACTACTCCCAAGCGAGTAATAATCGGATATGCCAAAATGGTATGGGAAGCGAACAAAGAGCCAATTAATACTGCCGCATTCCAATCAAAGTCAAAAATCCGCCCAACAAAAGTTCCTACTGCTAAGGGAACCAAGAAACTCAAGCTGCCAAACCCCAACGACTGATTTTTGGTGCGACGAAACTGCTTTATGTCTATTTCTAACCCTGCGACAAACATTAAGTAAACTAACCCAATGTCTGATAGCACAGTCATCATCGCTGATTGTGTTTGCAATAAATTCCAACCGTGAGGACCAAGCACGACCCCCGAAGCCAGCAAACCTACTAATCCTGGTAATTGCAGCCGCTCAAACAGGATGGGTACCGCTAAAATGACCACCAGTAAAATAGCGAAGGGAACGATTGGTTCCTTGCCAAGAACTTGGGCAGTGGGTTCCAGAGCAAGAACTTGTGAGATGAGTTCCATAGGTAGGACGCAGAAGTTGGGATAGTGAGGCTGTGATTACCTTAAGCGTAATTGCTGAATCTATTCAATGGCAAAAGTCACCCTAATGGAAAAAAATCAAAAAATTTTACCTAGAGTACCTGAACGATGATCGAGAGAACTAACTACCTATGGGTGGATCTGGCTCAAAATGAACCGTAAACGATCATAGTCGTCTTTCAGCAGCACGCTTAGGTTACGTCCAGCTTTGATCAGCCATTGTCGATCTGCTTTACGTAACTGATACACCTCTCGAACAGCGGCTGCGGTTAAGGCATCCACAGGGGCACCGTTTACAGAAAGTAGTGTCCGCACAAAATCCAGATCTTCGGTGAATTCAATGATTGCTTCGTGTTCACATCGGTAAACTGCTTGATGAACTTGTGGGGGACGAGGAGGCAGATATTGGTACACCCGAGCATTGGAAAAATTCGTATCTGCGGGTTGCACCCATCCTACAATTGCAGCACGAAATTCTGTTTTTAGCATAGCAAATATCTGGGGTTGCTCCTCTCGCAAATCTTGTAGAGACAACCCCAGAGCCACTGCCCGGTGTACGGAATCTACGGTCGTCGTAGTTGCATAATACACCACAGCATAAATTTGATTGCCCGATTCTTCATCAACAGAACGCACCCAACTGCCAAACGGAGGCATTGAGGGAAAACTTAAATCTTCTGGTTCCAAACACTGAGCTAAAAATTCGCAACTAGAAGTCTCGATCACCTCCGCAATATGATTTGGGTGGCGATCGCTTCTATTAAACTGTGGCAGGGGAAGGCGCATAACCAATTCAAAATTCAAAATTCAAAATTCAAAAAGAACCAATGAGCGTGCGCTAGTGAGCATCCTGCCTGTGAACTGTATGCATCAGTCAAAAGTCTTTAAAACAAAGATGTACAGACGCGCCATGGCGCGTCTCTACAATGACTCATGACTATTTGGCTTTCTTACGTCCTGCTGTGGTTTCTACAAGTTCCAATTCCGACAGGCGAAAGGTAATGAGTTTATCCCAGTTACCACCTTCAAACAGGACAGCGACTTTGCCATCGCTCACCCGCTGCACGAGTCCTTCAGAACGATAGTAGATATCTGCTGGATTCTTGACGCGAACAGTTGCTCCAGGTAGAATCATCCTCTTTCCCCTTGCTTGTTTCTCTGTTAATAGCTTAATCTTTCTCAACCTACCTTTGTATTAGTACTAATTACTAATCCCATAGACTAATGATTACCGTCTAATACTTCTGCCGTTGTCGAAAGTTTGCCACTGATTCTACCAATCCCAAGGCAATGAAGTTAGTTAGCATGGCAGAACGACCGTAACTCATCCAAGGCAGAGGAATACCTGCTACCGGTGCTAGACCTACGGTCATGCCAATGTTAACAATCATCTGAAACACAATCATAGACAAAACGCCTACAGCAAGCAAAGAGCCAAAGTTATCTTTGGCAGTTTGGGCAATATGTAACAGTCGGTAACAAATTAAGCAAAAGACAAACAGGACTACCAAACAGCCAATAAAACCGAATTCTTCGCCTACCGCAGAGAAAATAAAGTCTGTATGCTGTTCGGGGACGAAATTTAATTGGGTCATAGGACCTCTGAAAAGACCCCATCCCCACCATTCACCAGCACCAATGGCAATACGAGATTGGATCAGGTGATATCCAGCGCCTAAAGGATCGTGTTCGGGATTAACAAATACAGTCAGGCGGTCTTTTTGATAATCTTTTAAAATATGGTTCCAAGCAAATACACCTAATTCACCACCTAAAAGGTTAAAAATTATTGCGCTTATCCCGCCAATGCCATATCCTCTTCCTGGAATAGTGACAAAGCCAAGCAAACCCATAGCGCCTGACCACAGTAACCCTAACGGTGTCAGAGATATCTGGTTGAACAAAACAATTGGTAAGGGCCAAGGAATGCTGAACAGAATCGCTGCCACAATCGGAGAAATCAGCAGTATCAACCAACCAGGGTTGGCATTTGCCCAATACAACATCCCTAAGACGATCGCACCAAACACCAGCGATGTTGCCAAGTCAGGCTGTAAAAAGACCAAAGCCCAAGGCACAGCAGTGATTGCCAAAGCCCTAAAAACGCTATCAATACTAGAAGCGGTGCGTTTGTGTAACAATACCGCAAGGGTGATAATCAACCCGAGTTTGGCAAATTCTGAAGGTTGCACATTGAAGCCAGCGATGTTAATCCACCGTTGTGCGCCTTTAGCACTCTGACCGGCTATCATCACTGCAATTAGGCTGATGTTGGTGATAGTGTAAGTCACCCAGTGCCACTGAACCAGGTTTTCGTAACGGATTCTGGCAATAAACAGACCTATGGTCAGACCAATGCCACCCACAAGCCAATGCCACCACCAATCAGTCAGCCCCTGATTCAATTCTGTACTGCGGATCATGATGCCGCCAAATATAGTCAAAGCGACTGGCAAACAAAATAATAACCAATCGACTTGCTGCCAAGGTTTAAACCAATGCTTCCAACGGATTCTGGGAAGCGAACGTTTTAACAACATTGTATCCTTTTAAACTTTAACTGTGAGATTTTAAATTTAGGGACGACTCAAAATCTGTATTCCAGGCTTAGCCAGTTCAACCAGGCGAAAATTGTAATTTTTATGTCAGGGCAGCAACTGACACTTTACCAGCAATAGTCAGGGCGATCGCCTTTAATGCTTTAGCACTCGCTGAATCTGGTTCGCCAACAACTATTGGCACACCACTGTCACCCCCAACTCTAGTGGAAATCTCTAGTGGTACGCACCCTAGCAAGGGCACTCCCAACTCAGCCGCAGTTTTGGAACCACCACCAGAACCAAAAATGTCATACTGCTTCTCTGGCTGATCTGGTGGAATAAAATAGCTCATATTTTCTACTATCCCCAAGACCGGTACACCCATCTGCTGGAACATCCGCAAACCCTTTCGAGAATCCAACAGCGCCACACTTTGGGGTGTAGTGACAATGACTGCTCCCGCCATTGGTACTGCTTGTGCCAATGTAAGTTGAGCATCGCCTGTTCCTGGGGGCATATCCACAATCAAATAGTCTAATTCTCCCCATTGCACTTGATAGAGAAACTGGCGAATCACTCCATTGAGCATTGGTCCACGCCAAATCACGGGCTGATCTCGATCAATTAAAAAGCCCATTGAGACTAATTTGACACCGTGATTAAAAGCAGGTTCGAGAATTTCCCCTTTCTCTGTTGAGCGCACGATCATCTGAGCATCACCCAGTCCTAGCATTGTGGGGTCATTAGGACCGTAGATGTCAGCATCCAGCAAACCAACCTTGGCCCCTGTTTGAGCCAAAGCAACTGCTACATTGACAGCAACCGTACTTTTCCCAACGCCTCCTTTGCCACTGGAAACCGCGATGATATTCTTTGCACCAGGAACACCAGTGCGGTCAGGTAAGCCTTTTTGCTGCGGTGTTTCCGCTGTGACCTCGACAGATACATCTGTCACCCCTGGTAGCTTTTTTACTGCTTTTTGACAGTCTTCTACAATAAATTCACGTAAAGGACAAGCAGGTGTTGTCAATACCAAGGTAAAACTAACCTTTCCACCATCAATTTTGATGTTGCGAATCATGTTGAGTTCTACCAGACTTTTACGCAATTCTGGATCTTGCACTGGTCGCAACACTTCTAGGACTGAAGGGAAATCGAGGACATCATACATAGTGTTTTTTGCCTTAGAGCCGCAACAATTTTTAACAAAAAGTCATTCTTATCTATTAGAATCTTAACTTTAATAAGGGATTGGGGATTAGGGATTAGGGATTAGGGATTGGGAAGAAAAGTTAAAAGTTAAAAGTTAAAAGTTAAAAGAAATATTGAATTGTTCTTTCTTTTTACTTTTAACTTGGTTCTTTTTACTTTATTTCCCAGTCCCCAGTCCCCAGTCCCCAGTCCCCAGCCTCTAAAAATCAAAACAACTATCTTTGAGGGATTTTCTCTTTCCTGACACTGCTTGCAATGTCGCTCCCTCTACTGCTTCAACTAAGGATCGCGCCACGCGATCCGCGTAGGGACGGGAAAAAGACCAAATCAACGGTGATAACCAACCACGCAGCGTTACGGAATAAGACACACAAGTCCCACAAACTGTAGACTCAACTCTGTAAGTAATCCGTTCCTCTACACCTGGAATTGCCAGCACTCTTACAGTCAACAACTCTCTGGGATTGACGCGTTCTACAAAGATGCGGATGGGAATTGGTGATAAGCGTGTGACCGCTTGATAAATCAGCCCAGGTTTAGGTACTAATCCATAGGGAACGTTGGTGCTTTTTAGCATTGGGTGCCAAGAAACATCTGCTATGTCAACGACTTTTTGCCACAGTTCATCCACAGAAGCAGAACTAATTTCTCGATACGTCCGTACCAGAGAAGCACAAAACCGCCGACGTTTGCGGTGGATGAATTTGGATAACCAACCTCGCATTTTCCTATTCCTCCTCGCTACAGGCTTTTTGTAACTCTGGCATACTCAGCATTTGGGATCTTCCCTTGCATTCAACTTTCTCAAAATTGCCTTCAGCATAGCAAGTCGCCATTGGACATATACGCCGCCAACTTGAATGCTGGAGTATAACCCCCGATTCGTGGCGGATAAAATTGATATAGGGATCTTGTTGAACAAGTTGGTTCGACCTTTGATGCTGTAAGTGAAAACCTTGCAAGAGGAACAACCGTTTCATATATATATCCGTAAGCGCCGTATCTTTGCCTCCTTTGAGTGCGGATGTGGTAATAAATTCTTCTTTGGACAGCAGTTGAGATTTCCTATAGTTGAAAGTGCTTGTAGACTGACTTTTGGGAGTTTAGTATCAATCCTAGAACTTTACATAAATATAAACAACTTGAAAAAAAACAATAAACACACAAGCATACACGCATTTGAGGGAAAATAACTATCTGTAGCCAAGCCCATCAGTCATATAAATGCTTGACTATAGAGAGGATAGCTCTTTGGGCAATTTTAGCCTGCTTTATAGCGTCTGTTGCCCGTGAATTTTCAACTTAAAATTTGCGGCTTTCACCAAAATTGTAATAAATGGTTCTTGAGTCTATGGTGACGAACTTCCAAACCCCAACAATGCGGGCAGAATCTACTCAAACCCTGCCAACTGACGCGAAAGCTAGAGTCAGTCAGTTTATGAAACAGTTGCAAGACCAAATCACTCAAACCTTGACAGAACTGGATGGTGTGGGGCAATTTCAAGAAGATGCCTGGGAACGCCCAGAAGGAGGTGGAGGGCGATCGCGCGTTATGCGTGAGGGTGCAATATTTGAGCAAGCTGGGGTAGGTTTTTCGGAAGTTTGGGGTTCCCATCTACCGCCTTCGATACTAGCGCAGCGCCCAGAGGCAGCAGGGCACGATTTTTATGCCACAGGCACTTCAATGGTGTTGCATCCACGCAGCCCTTACGTGCCGACCGTTCACCTCAATTATCGCTACTTTGAGGCAGGACCCGTGTGGTGGTTCGGTGGCGGTGCGGATTTAACTCCTTATTACCCCTTTGCCGAAGATGCCGTGCATTTTCATAAAACACTGAAGCAGGCGTGTGATGCTCACAATCCAGAGTATTACCCAGTGTTTAAACGTTGGTGTGATGAGTATTTCTACTTAAAGCATCGAGGAGAAACGCGGGGTGTTGGCGGACTGTTTTTTGATTATCAAGATGGTCTGGGTGGATTGTATCGCGGTCCTCATCCAGATGGTGCAGCAGCTATTTACAGCAACGAAATTGGGACACCAGAACCACGCACTTGGGAACAGTTGTTTGCTTTTTCACAAGACTGCGGCAATGCCTTTTTACCAAGCTACATCCCGATCGTGGAAAGACGGCACAAAATGGAATATGGCGATCGCCAACGGAATTTTCAACTGTATCGCCGGGGAAGGTATGTAGAATTTAACTTGGTGTATGACCGAGGCACCATTTTTGGGCTGCAAACTAACGGACGCACCGAATCAATTCTCATGTCCCTACCACCCTTAGTACGCTGGGAATACGGTTATCAGCCTGAACCAAATTCCCCCGAGGCTCAGTTGTATGAAACCTTCCTCAAGCCTCAAGACTGGGTAAACTGGATACTAAGTAATTCTCAGTCATGAGTTCCGAGTACCGAGTATAAACCATCTAACAATCCAGATTGCTATGAGAACCTAAATAGCAAAAAATGGTACTCACCATTTAGCACCCACCACTTCTTTAGTAAGTTAAACTACTAAATAGAAGCACTTAGCAATAAAGATGACAGTCGTTGCTGTAGCTTTTTCATATCAGGCTACAGCATCACGCAATGCCATACCAGGTCAGATCACTCACAGAGTCTAGGTCGTCATTCCAGTAGAAAAAGGTGGAGATGAGTCGAAAAACAGAACTTGTAGCTTTTGCCAGCTTCAAGCAATGTCAAACCACAGTTTCTTTTTAAAGGAGTGTTAGGGGGAGTTCAGTGATATACATAGCTCAAAAAACTTATACAACCCAAGACGGCAATACCGTCATCGTTTTAACACCGGCTGGTCGCCTGGATATTAGCACTGCTTGGCAATTTCGCTTGAAGTTGCAGGAGTGTATCTCTAAACTCAGTCGTCATGTGGTGGTGAATCTTGGTCAGGTGAATTTCATAGATAGTTCTGGTCTGACCTCTTTGGTAGCTGGAATGCGCGATGCTGATAAAGTTAAGGGCAGTTTTCGGATTTGTAATCTGCATCCAGAAGCCAAGCTGGTGTTTGAAGTCACTATGATGGATACAGTTTTTGAAATCTTTGAAACCGAGGAAGAGGCTTTAGAAGGTGGACCCCGTAGCATCGCCAGCTAAAAACAGTACTGTTCTCGCTTTGCATAGCAGTAGGGTCCCAAAATCGCTCCCCAAGTGGCTTTTCCAGTCGTAGAGTCAATTCCTTTGTCGTAGCTGAAAAATTTATCTTGAGTCACCTCAAAGCCCAAGGAAACTTGTACGATGTTGCCATCAACAGTAAAGCAGCAACGAGTGTCTGGAGGTGGGGTAGCCTCGAACTTATAGTTATTGGCAGCTAACAATTGCTGGGTAACGTTGAGCACACAGCCTGGTAGTAATTCTAAGTTGTCGGGTGTCAGGGTGTTAAGTAAAGCTGTGTTGCGACCAGCACCGACAAGGCTACTTGGATTTTTGGGCATATAGTACTGCACTTTTAGGGGTGCATCAGGCTCACTTTCTTGTAAAAGCCGGATAATGCGCTGACGGTAAGGTCGATCTAGATTGACAATATTGGCTTGTTCGGCAAATAGTGTCAGGCTGTCTTCTTGAAATAGAGGAACTGGTCTTTGCCACAAACGCAGGTGAACATACCAAGCAGACTCTGCAATAGCTTGTTCTCGATTATCAAATTCACCAGCAAGATAATGAGCTAGGGCGAGTAGTTGCGGTGAAAAAGTCATAAGTCAGATGTCCAAGATTCCATTGAAACAGATTTGTTTTGGGATTGCTTATGTAGTGTCGTGAATTGTTGCTACTACCTACACCCTACACTCTGTCTTCTTGAATAACTCCATAGAAGAGCAACTTGTCACAATAAACCGCCAATCATAGCTTATTATGGCGACAAAACATTTATTATCCCGAATTTGGAATGACTTGGACGCAAGTAGAAAACTAAACTTGGCAAAGTGCCATTAAAGCGAGAGAATAATAATACGTCGCCCTTGAAAATTGCTTTGTGAATAACGTCCGTACCGTATCTGATACTAAGCGAACTTTCTACAACCTTCACACCCGCCCGATAAACACCATTTATCGTCGGGTGGTGGAAGAGCTAATGGTGGAAATGCACCTGCTGTCAGTGAATGTCGATTTTAGCTACGATCCTATTTATGCCTTGGGCGTCGTCACTACCTTTGACCGCTTTATGCAAGGCTACCTGCCAGAACGGGATAAAGAGTCGATTTTTCATGCCCTGCTTCAGGCTGTAGAAGAAGACGAAGAGCGCTACAAACAGGATGCTCAACGTTTGCAAGCATTAGCAACAAGCTTAAACGCTTCAGAACTCATTGCGTGGTTAAGCCAGGAAACTCCCTCATCTCGAGATGCTGACTTTCAAAACTCACTGCAAGCAATCGCAAACAATGAGAAATTTAAATACAATCGCTTGTTTGCAATTGGTTTGTTCACTTTATTAGAACAGTCAGACCCAGAACTCGTTAAAGACGAAAAGAAACGCACTGAGGCTTTGAAAACAATTGGCAATGGCTTGCATATATCTGACGACAAACTCAATAAAGATTTAGAGATATACCGCTCTAACATAGATAAAATGTCACAAGCCTTGATAGTTATGTCAGATATGCTTTCAGCAGAGCGAAAAAGACGGGAACAGCGTACTCAGCAATCGAGTACCACAGTGACTCCGCCAAAAACTAACGAATAGTCAAACAGAACTCAGAATTCAGAATTCAGAACACAGAATGTGGATTTTTCGTTTCAACAACTCTAATTTGTTTGTAAAAAATTTGAAACTGCTTTCTCTACTATCTACTATTAGATAAACAATTCTTCTGAATTTTGAGTTCTGAATTATTTTCATACAGCCAATAAATAATTTATATATAAAGCTACTGATCACAGAGAGCGCAAATGCACGTACAGTAGTGCAGCGCCTGGTGCGGTTTTTTAAATCGGTAATATTCTGGCGGGAAGGGAGTAGGAGTCTCTTCCTCATCTCCCTCATATCCGAATCACCTGTTGGGAGTCGGATTGGTTTTCCCAGCAGGTGCTGTGGGTACTTTAGGCAATACGGGAGTACCTGGATTAACTGGAGTCACACCTTGGTTCGTCTGAGGTAGATTGGGCGTTGAAGGAAGATTCAAGTTAGGGTTGATTTGTGGATTAATGGGAGGTATGGGTGCGCTGTTGGGTAGAAGTGGTGTTCCTGGGACAGCAGGATTGGTTGGCACAGGAGAAATGGGTGAATTAGAGTAAGATGGTGTAGTGACAAAAGATATGCGATCGCCTCCGACTTGTCGCCACAAATCTATAATTGATATGACATCATTGTAGGTTGCTGTCTGACTGATTTTTAGAGCCAAAATGGCGTTGGGAGTTTGTTGGAGGTATTTCTGGAAACTCTCTCTGATTTGTGCTCGTTTTACTAAGTCATTGTCTACGTAAGTTTGACCAATAGCATCAATAGTCAAAGTTAATATTTGTCGTTGGACTTGTGCGTTGGAACCGATATTATTGGGTTTAGCACTAGTAGTAGATGGCGTACCAGTACTGGATTTAGGTAAATTAATACTAATCTCTTCTTGGCGACTAAATTGCAAAGCCGCCAAAAGAAAAAATGTCAGTATACAAAAAACGACATCTATTAAGGGAATGATTTGAATTTGGACTTCTTCTACTGGAGTATGTAGGTTCACTTTCATTGTTTTAGTCTCATACCTGGGGCGTGGAATTTTTTTATTGACTATCTTTCGGTTCTGACAAATCAGACTCTGGCGGGGGTTCAGGTGTTTCAGAAAGCTTGGTTCTTCTACCTTTTTTCCGAGGCGAATTCAAGTTATCCCGAGCAGATTCTCGTATGATTGTCGAAGGTATTACCCTAGTTTCAGGTGTAGTATTAGTATAGTCAGGCGGAGACTGCCGATACAGCAACTCCATATCATTTCCTGCCTTGCGGAAAATTTTGACCTGGTTAACCAAAAGACCTTGAAATAGGCGGTAGAATGCCAAACTGGTGATAGCAACAATGAGTCCTGCTGCCGTACTAATTAGGGATTCCCCAATACCAGTAGTTACCCCAGCAGTGGATTCGGTTCCTAAATCACCAATGCGAATAGAGCGTAGAGACTGGATCAACCCTAAAACCGTACCCAACAATCCTAACAAGGGCGCAAGGGCAACGACAGTTTCCAAAAGTTTTTCACCCCGTCGCATTCCAGCCAATTCATCTTCTGCTGTTGCTTCCAGTGCCAGTCGGAAGGTTTCTGCATCGCTTTTTGGCAGGCTTAGGGGCGCATACAGGAACCGTCCGATAGGTTGACGGGTTGCCTGTCTAGCAATGTCACTAGCCGACGCCCAATCCACACGGGCGGCATCCAAAACGCGATTAACTATTTCCTTTTCCTGGCTTAAAATTCGCAACCAGAACCACAAACGCTCAAAAATGACACTTAAAGATAAAATCGACAGGACAAGCAATGGCCACATCGCTGGTCCGCCCTTTTTAAACAAATCTACGATATCCACTGTTGTAGGTTTCCTCCATCTATGTGTGGTCTAAGTGTCAATTAAGCACTTAATTTTAGAAATTAAAGCACAACTTAACATAATCGTTTCACATTCAAGGGTTGGGATTTAGCGAGAACTTGCGAGTAGCATCTTCCAGACAAACTAGGGCGGTTATTCCCACAGGAAGTGTAGGGCATAATTTGCCAAAATTAAAGGTAACTGGAGGTAAAAATCTATGAATCCAATTCAATCCCTTTATAATTGGTACCGCAATTTACTACGTAACCCTAAGTATCGCTGGTGGGTAATTTTAGGAACACTGCTTTATTTTGTCAGCCCAATTGATTTTCTTCCAGACGTCATCCCCATTGTGGGAGAAATTGATGATGTCTTTCTGTTGACATTGCTCGTTACTGAGGTATCTGGGCTCATGATAGAAGGCTTTAAAGAGCGTAAGGGTAATGTGGACGTCAAAGCCGCCAATACTGCCGAGAATTCCACCTCCACCGCCAACACTATCGATGTTGATGCCGTCTCTGTCAAGTAATTTCTGCAACGAAATAAAACGTAAGAAACCCCCTCCTTTTGCCGTCTGTTCACAACTGCGCTTCTGAAGAAGGGGGATATTTTTTTAGTCATTTGTCATCAGTCATTAGTCTATAGTTATTGAATTTACCGATTACTGCTTATTATGTGATACCTGCCAGTTAAAATATTTACCCAATGGGGGCAAATAATTTTTAACTATTAATTTTTAATTACCTATGACCAAGCGTCAAATCATCGGACTGCTACCTGCTGGTGGACAGGCAACCCGCATTTCTCCTTTACCGCTTAGCAAAGAGTTATATCCGGTTGGTTTTCAAGACTTTGGTGTTAAATCTAACTGGCGACCGAAGGTAGTTTCTCAATATCTGTTAGAAAAAATGCAACTGGCAGGGATTGATAAGGCATACTTTATACTGCGTCCTGGTAAGTGGGATATTCCGGCATATTTTGGAGATGGCACAATGCTTTCGATGAACTTGGGCTATCTCATCATGGGTTTGGGTTATGGTGTACCTTTCACGTTGGATCAGGCTTATCCTTTTGTCCAAGATGCTGTCGTAGCCTTAGGTTTTCCTGATATTTTGTTTCAACCTGAAGATGCCTATGTACGGGTACTCTCACGCCTTGAGGTTAGTAACGCCGATGTCGTCTTGGGACTATTCCCTACGGATAAACCTCAAAAAGCGGGTATGGTTGACTTTGACGATAAAGGTAAAGTCCGTTTGATAATCGAAAAACCTCCCCAGTCAGATTTGCCTTATATGTGGGGCATTGCGGTTTGGACACCTGCTTTTACACAGTTTTTACATGAGTATCTGATAACTCTTAAGGCGAAGAGCAATTTATCACAGCTACCAGAAATACCTATTGGCGATATCATTCAAGCTGCTATAAATAAAGGTTTTCACGTAGAAGCAGAAGCATTTACTGATGGTACTTACCTTGATATTGGCACACCGGATGATTTAGTGCGAGCCGTACGGTATTTTGCTACTTTGGCAGATGGGGAAGGTGAGTAGAGGCGATGTCCTGCCAACACTGCCTATGAAGAATCATGCCGTAGGATATTTGACGTACTCCCTGGCATAAATGCGCAGGGATTCTTAAAAGTTGTTCCACAGCAGACCAAGGTCATGCTGTTACACCCAAGTTCGCTGTTTCTTAGACTCTTAACTAGAGCAGCCTCGTGACTTACTCCCCGCCAGACCGTCTCAACAAGCATTTTAGTTTTACATCTAAGAGGCGTCCCCCCTCGGATGGATTTAAAGATTCAGTTCCTAAGTCTTTTTCTCAGAAGCTAGTGTCATTATCGGTTCTCTGGGCATGAAGCGGAAGACTTTCCTACAATGGTTTGGCGTGAGCCGGCGCTATATTGATTATGACGCATTTGAAGCGTGCAAAGTTCCTGAAAAAGAAACAACTCTTTAAAACCTGTTGAGTCGGGTTTCATCCGACGCATTGTCCCCTAAAAAATCAGCCAGCCAATGTGAAGGTTGATCTATGGATGATGACGAGTATTCGTAGTAGTAACGCTGGCTAATTTTTTTACGTGTAAGACCCCGCCCCGGATTAAAAGGTAGGGGTTCTCACCCTCCCACTATGTCTTGATAGATGTTAATCTACGACAGCAAAACTACCTGCGGCTAATCAAGAAGAAATTGCCCTATCCTTAGCGCGATCGCCTTTATTTCTGGACTTTAGACTCAGACATGAAGAAAGACCCAGTGATGCTGGGTTAAAGAAGTTTGAACTAGAAAACTAGGAAGATGCCTAAAATCTAGACCATGCAGGTTTACTCCCTGCAATACAGAACCGTTAAAAACGCCTCCACGCAAATCAGCATCGCTAAAGTTAGCGTTCTCCAGATTGAGATTATTATACTCTTTTCCAATTAAGCTTTGACCAGAGAAATCCTGACCTTTGAGTGCATTGCCTGCAGAACGGCTGATACTGGAAGAACTTGCTGCTTCTGCCGACAGGGGAAACAAGAAAAGAACTATAGCTAAGATCAACCCAGCTAGGACTTGCCGATACCTGATAATGCCCACTTAATAAATCTCAACATTGCCATCATTCATTATTAAACCTTATTAAGAAAGCGGGTTTCTCGGCGAGTATCCCAAATTAATTTTCAAACGTGATAAACACAGGACTAGTCCAGACCTTAGAATCATCAACCTGACGACCTGAAATATAGATTGGCAGAAAACCGTGGGGACTGGACTGAGGTTCTAGTATAAAGCTACCACTAACATCTCTTGGCATAGGAGTTGCACTTAAGCGTTCTACCGCAATGAAAAGCTCTGCTCCTCCCAATTCTTGCCGCAAAATTCCTTTGTTGATCAGGTCTTTACCGGAAAATTCCCAGCTAAATTCCGGGCAATGGATGTAAGGATTTCGCCGTAGTGGGCTTCCTACCTTCATGTAACTACCGATTTCAACATGCAGCTCGAAGTGAGCGTGGAGTAAATCAGAAAGTTCGATTTCAATTGCATCAGAGTCGCCGTAGGTATCTGAGCTAAACTCTAGTTTCAGTGGTCCATCTCGTCTAACATATTCCTCTGGATGTTCCAAACCATGAGGCTGATAGCTCTGAACTAAAGTATTGGAAAATTCCAAGGTTCCACGCCACTCAGCCCAACGATAGCGGTCTTTAATTCGCGAACCACCCCAGCGCAGGCGAATTTTATTTGCAGCGTAACCTGCTTCCGACTGGAGGTTGCGATGCCAGAGTAACCCATTGTGAGTGTATGCAGCAATTTCGTCCCAGCCGCTTGTGCCTAACAATCGATAGTGAAGAGTCACTGCACCGGATGCAGTCAATTCATCCCCTTGAATGTGCGATCCTGACCAAAGCAAAGCAACTAGGCGATCGCCTGTTGTAGCCCAGGTATGACGAGAACGCAAGGCATGATTAATATCTAACTTTGTCAACGAAGGCGAAATAATCCCCGTTACTCCACCATTGACCCCAAAAACCGCTGTCCCAGGAACGCCACCGCCACAACGTCCGCGATGTTCATCGCCGTTGGCTGACACCCCAACTTTATATCCTCGACTAATGGCATCTTGATAAAACCAAGGGAAGTGTCCCCAAGCAGAACCAATTTCTATCAGACGTTCGAGTTTGGGGTGATGCCAGTCTAAAATAGCACGCCGTCCGCCGATGTGGGGAATCAGTAGGTGCTGCTCTGGATTGTGAATATATGCAGCATAAAGTTTATCTACAGGCCAAGCACCGGGAAGCAGTTGTTTGCCTTTCATGTCTTCATTCCACTCGAAGGAACGAACGAGCTTTCCTTGGCGATCATAGGGGAATAAGACTTCGTCGCCTAAGAAAACGACATTGCGATCGCCCCCCGCAGCGGAATTTCCACACCACTCTGTACCCGGATAACAAAGAAACTCGCCTTCCTGCGTCACCTCCCGACACAGTTTCACATCTTGCTTCCACCGCTCCTCGGTAATATTAAAATCATTTGCCGTATAACCCAAAACATCCAACCCGGCAACATCTCGACCGTAGGCGAAATTATACTCCGTACTATTTGTTCCTACTGTGTTGTTGGAGTGGACATGAAGGTCAGCAAAAAAGGCACGAGGATAAGCTAGGTTGCTATCTGCTGTGATAGGAGTGGGAGGGCTTTGTAAATTAGTTCCTATCAAAGTCGCCTGGAGTATTATTTCTTCATCTGCATCCAAAGTCAAGGTGGTTTTTGCCACAGCCCAACCTTGCTCTGGCAAATCCAGCAACTGCTCTTGTAAACTTCTAGATGAATTATGACCTGTTAACTGCAGTTGTCCTCCCAAGCCCCAACAAGTATTTCCCCAAACATCTTCTGACCGTATTATTACAGGAAACGAAATACCTGCCTTGACCAGTCGCGGAGTGACAATTGCAAGTTTGGCAGGTGGTCCTGGCACAATATCAATCACGACATCGCCGGGAATTTCGGCAAAGCGAGAGGTGCCAACGGGGTCAATGTAAGCACGGAAGCGGAAGCCTTGCTCAACAAAAGTTTGTACCCTTGTTCCTGGTCCTCCAGCACGGCGATCGCCCAACCGAATCAAAATATGGTCGCCTGGTTTGATGTAACCATCGACAATATCCACAATAATTGCCTTCTGATAAGGACGTTCATGCCCCTTCTGGTCAAACCGAACCTTGAGTGACTGCACTGTTGCGGGACTCTCACCAGGAAGAGGAGAACGAGCTTGGTATTCTGCTGAAAGATAGTTAGCCGCCTTGGGGTCTTCCGTCTGAAACAGTCCCCAGTCTGAGTAAAACTTGAACGTTACCTTAATCCAAGCACCGTCTGCAATTCCAGAAGCACCAACTTCGTAGTCAAGTAGAATCTCCTGCCAACTTCCAGCCTCAATTTGTCGAGTGGAACAGTGGAGACGACCCAGAAACGGTAAAGTGTTGACATACTCTAGATATCCTTGGGGATGAGCATACTCTCCTAGCAATGAATCAAGGTTTTCGTTTGATATATAGTTTTCCTGAGTCATTTCTCACCGTATTGGTACTAAGCCCGCTTTTTCGACAAATTTTTGACCTTCTTTAGACAGCAATAGATTACCATAGGCGACTCCAGCTTGTTCATCTGCTCTACCGTCCCGACGGATGATGACATACAAATACCTGGTTATGGGGTAAGTAGCATTCTGGAAGGCTTTTATATTCAGTTGACCATCCGTGACAACTGGGACATACTGCTTGCTGTCACCAGGAGCCAAGGCTACAGGGCGAACCGTCTGCTGAGTGGCTACTAGCATCGCTGCGCCGATACCAATGGCTCCTGGGGTAGAGGCTACATCACGAACAAGTACAGTATAGTCTCGGCTGGATCGCACTTTAGGGCTAACACTACCAACTTTTGAACCAAGAAGCGTTTTAAGTAATGCTGTAGTTTTAGTATTTATACTGAAAGGGACAATCGGTAAGTTTGGTCCTCCGACCTCTTTCCAGTTGGTGATTTTGCCTGTGTAAATGTCCTGGAGTTGAGCTACGGAAAGACCAGGGATGGAAATATCTGGATGAGTATAGGAGCCAAGCCCATCAATAGCAACGGCGACCTGATCCAGTTTAAAACCGCGCTCAGTTGCCTGTTTATACTCAGCATCCTCAAGAGGACGACCGGATAGGGCAAAGCTAAGTTGACCATTGAGCAGCATTTCAATTCCTTTACCAGTACCAGGTTGGTTGTCAACTGGATCGGTGTAGCGTAGGATAAAATTAGGGTGAGCTTGGTTGATAGCCTTGTGTGTGCCTTGAGCAACCAGAGATGCAAAAATAAGCGAACCACCAAAGTTAAATGTTCCTTCTGGCACTTTCGGGACTTCCTTCATGGAAGTGTAAGATCGAATGTCTGAATTGTTGGAAGATGAATTGTTGGAAGAAATGTTTTCAGTGCTAACATTTAGTGACGATTGGGCTTGCTGCCAGAAAAAGTAGCCTCCCACACCAACAAGCAGCAAGAGTATGGCTGATAAACTAACCCCAGTCACAAACAGTGTAGACCTAGTCATTCTCTCTTGAATAGCTACAGAAGAAACCACAAGGGGTTTGCCGCATTTTTGACAGTACTTAGCCCCAATAGGATTTGCATCATAGCTACACCAAGTGCAGATTATGCTTTCCTTAGCATTTGATTCATTTGTACTCATGCAATTCCTCAAGGATGCGCTTTGTAGGTTACGGAATAGTAAAAACAAATTCTTTTTTACCAGTTGTTGGGAATGGGCTTTTGTGGTAGAGACCCAAAGATTTGTTAGACTTACGCCGCAAACACAACATGACTCAACTCACAACGACAACTTTGGTCGATGAGTCAATTTATCGCCACCCTGTTTTTTAACTAGGACAATTTTAGCCGCAAAGCCTAGTTATGTACACGCGATCGCCTAATCCCTCTTAAAAACTTGCGATAATGCAAAACTCCGGGGTTTGTCTGCTGTACGCAGTAACTCCTGTCCAATTAGCGTCAGCAATGCTAACAAAGCCAGAAGCGACGCACAGGCAAAAGCAGCGATCGTATCGTATTCGCTGTAGACTCGTTCGATGTGCAATGTTAGCGTGTTTGTTTCTCCAATCAGTTTGCCTGAAACCACCGAGACGGCTCCAAACTCCCCAATTGCTCTAGATGTACAAAGTATCACCCCGTAAAGTAACGCCCAGCGAATCGAAGGAAAAGTCACGCGCCAAAAAGTCTGCCAGGAATTTGCTCCTAGTGTTTGAGCTGCTTCCTCTTGTGCTAATTCCATGCTTTGCAGTGTAGGTAGCACCTCTCGGATCACAAACGGGAGTGTGACAAACAAAGTTGTAAAAATCATTCCTGGCAAAGCGAAGATGATTTTGATGTTGGTTGCTTCTAACCAAGAACCAAACAGACCGACAGTTTGACTATAGAGAAGGATGAACATTAAACCCACAACCGTGGGTGAAATGGCTAATGGTAAGTCTATAATTCCTAACAGTAAAATCTTACCAGGAAATGAGTATCGCGCCAAAATCCAGGCAATTAAAATCCCAAACCCAGTATTCATAGGAACTGCGACTAAGGCGATCGCCACTGTTAAAAAGATGGCATGACGAGCTTCTGGTGTCGTAATTCCTGTCCAGTAAGCCTCGATACCATTGGTAAACGCTTGATAAAAAATAGTCACTAAAGGAAGAACAACGACGATGACTAGGAAAGACAGACCTAAAGCAATCAACAAATAGCGTCCCCAAGGCAACGATTGTGGCTTGGCTTTTGAGCTAATTCTCATACCGCCGACTCCACCATTGCAATAGATTGGTACAAATCAAAATGACTAGAGAAAACATCAACAGCACGATCGCCACCGCCGTTGCACCGCTATAGTCATATTGTTCCAACCGACGGTAAATGTAGACAGAGCTAATCATCGTTTCATAAGGAATATTGCCCGAAATTATCAAAACTACGCCGTACTCCCCAACAGCACGTGCAAAAGCCAGCGTAAAACCGGTCAATATCGCAGGCAGTAATTGCGGAAAAATGACTCGCCAAAACGTTTGCCAAGCATTTGCTCCCAGGATGTGTGCTGCTTCCTCTACCTCTGGTTCAATTTCCATGAGAACCGGCTGCACCGTTCTCACCACAAAAGGAAGCGTCACGAAGACTTTCGCAAAAACAACTCCTACCACAGATGAGGTCAAGTTCACTTGCTGAATACCCAGCGATCGCAAGCTATTTCCTAAGAATGTTCCGGGATCGAGGTAATGTCCAAGGACTCCACCAGAACCGTACAGAGACACCAAAGCAATTCCAGCAACCACTGAAGGCATGGCAAAGGGCAAATCCACCAAACCATCTGCTAGGCGTCTGCCTGGAAACTCATAGCGTACTAATATCCAAGCAAGGATGACGCCGAAAACACTGTTAATTAGGGCTGCCAACAAAGCAGCACCAAAGGAAAGCTTATACGCCTCCACAGCAACAGGAGCAGTGATCACCTGCCATAATTCTTGCCAAGAGCGTTTGGAAGCCTCTAAGAAGATAACGCTTAAAGGCAGCAGAACGATAAAGCTAATGTAAGTCAGGGCTAAACCCTGCAAAAGTGACTTATGAAAGCCTTGAGTAGAGAGGGTATCAGAGGTAGCTACCATTGAGGTTATTGGGTTCTGGCTGCTGCTTGAGCAGAATCGAATAATGCTCCATCTGCAAAAAGCTTCTGGTCTACGGGTTTCCAGCCACCAAAATCGGCTATTTTATAAAGTGTTTTCACAGGCTTGTAAAGCTTGGCTTGTTGCTGGTATGCCTTTTGCTCTATTGGACGGTAGCCTAACTGAGCATAGATTTCTTGTCCTTTAGGTGAAAACAAAAACTTGGTAAACGCTTCTGCCACTTCGCGGGTTCCCCGTTTGTCTACTATCTTGTCAACAACCGTGACTGGAAAATCGACCTGGATGTTACTTGCTGGTACTATATAAGGATAATCTTCAGGAATGACGTTGTTGGCAAAGATAATTTCGTTCTCAAATGTGACGAGTGCATCACCGATTTTATTTTTCACAAATGTATCTGTTGCCTCTCGTCCATTGCTGACCAAGGTCTTAATGTTTTTGACGAAACCTTTGAGATAATCTTGTGCTGCCTGTTCTCCTTGAGACTTGAGAATAGAACCGTACCCTGCTAATATACCCCAGCGAGCGTTACCACCAGTTTGCGGGTTGATTGCCACAATTGACACACCATCACGAGCGAGGTCGCTCCAGTTCTGAATTTGCTTGGGATTTCCTGGTCTTGTGACGATAACCATTACCGAGCTGGCGGGCGAAGCCTGATTGGGTAATCTTTGGCTCCAATCTTTGCTGACAAAGCCTTTTTCTACTAAAGGGTCTAAATTGCTTTGGAGATTCTGAGCTAAAATGTCGGCTTGCAAGCCACCCAAAATTGCTCTAGTTTGTGCTCCAGAACCACCATAGGATTCTTTGAACTTGACATCTTGACCTGTTTTTGCCTTCCACTCTTGCTGAAAGGCAGGAATCATTTTGGAGTAAAGCGCTTTAGCCACTCCATAACCAACCAAAGTCAGTTCTACTGCTCCCGAGTTCTTAGTAGCAGTTGCTTGGGTTTGACTACTTGATACCTGGTTTTGAGTAGAGTTCTGCGTTTGAGTGCAGGCAGGAATCATAAACCCTGCGGTAAATAGCAAAGCACGTAAGGCAGAACGCCTTTTCATAGATAGCTCCTGATAATAAGATGCTGTTCTTGTGATGTTAGAACGGGGTTTTTGAAGGAATATTCCTAAATACTGATGAAAAAATCGCGATTAAGAAATAATACCAATTCTCTATGTCTTTGCAAAATATTTAGATTACCTTGTTTTCTTAGCGTCAAGCGCGTCTTTGCGCGAGATTTAAAAGACATAATTATACACAGTTGACCAACGATAACAAAAAGACCTGTGGCTAATCAAGAAGAAATTGCCTTATCCTTAGCGCGATCGCCTTTATATGAACTTGCACAAGAACTGAAAGCACGACTCACCAGCTTTGGCGGTTGGGAAATGCCGGTGCAGTTTGTTGGCATTCTTCAGGAACATGAAGCTGTCAGAAATGCAGCAGGAATGTTTGATATTTCCCACATGGGCAAATTTACCCTCCAAGGGAAAAACCTGATTTCGCAACTCCAATATTTAGTTCCTTCAGACTTAAGCCGCTTGCAGCAAGGGGCAGCGCAATATACTGTATTATTAAATCCTCAAGCTGGCATCATCGACGACATCATTTTTTACTACCAAGGCGAAGACAGCACTGGTGAACAACGGGGAGTGATGATTGTCAATGCTGCTACCACTAGTAAGGATAAAGCATGGCTCTTGCAACACCTTGACCAGAATGAGATGAAATTCCAAGACATTTCACCTGAAAAAGTGTTAATTGCCGTGCAAGGACCAAAAGCTAGTAGCATCCTTCAGTCCTTTGTGCAAGAAGACTTAACTCCAGTCAAAGCATTTGGACACTTGGAGGCGACAGTACTGGGTAAACCAGGATTTATTGCCCGCACAGGTTACACTGGGGAAGATGGCTTTGAAGTGATGGTAGATCCAGATGTTGGGCTAGAATTATGGCGAAGTCTAGTCAAAGCGGGTGTCATTCCGGCAGGACTGGGTGCGAGAGACACCCTAAGGCTAGAAGCAGCAATGGCACTTTACGGGCAAGATATCGACGACACGACTACCCCAATGGAAGCTGGTTTAGGTTGGCTGGTTCATCTTGACACGAAAGGTGACTTTATCGGTCGGTCAATCTTGGAACGGCAAAAAGCCAATGGAGTTCAACGCCGACTGGTAGGTTTGCAACTGCAAGGACGCAACATTGCCCGTCACGCCTACCAAGTACTATCACAAGGTATGGTAGTTGGAGAAGTGACTAGTGGTACACTATCACCAACGCTTGGTTATCCCATTGCCTTAGCCTACGTTCCCACCGAACTAGCAACTGTTAGTCAGCAGCTAGAAGTGGAAATTCGTGGTAAAGCTTACCCAGCGGTTGTGGTAAAACGTCCGTTTTATCGGTCAAAAAATCGGATTAATAACTGATAACCGCTCAGGTTTTTGAGGAATAATCTGTTGTCAGTGACTTAATCCCCTGTGTGGTTAATCGACCGAACAGTGCTGAATACCCAGTGCTAAGTACTGAGTGATCTACACTTAGGGCTAATTGCTTGGAACTGGTAAGCTTTCAAACAAATATGGTATTAATCGCGCTTAGGGGTGTAATTTGTTGATGTGGAAGAGGAAGTGGTATGTCTTTTGAATATCCTGAAGATTTAAGATACCTGGATACTCATGAATACGTGCGTCTTGAGGGCGAAATTGCCACCATTGGCATTACCGCCTTTGCCGTAGATCAATTGGGTGACATTGTGTTTTTGGAACTCCCAGAAATCGGCGACGCTGTCACCAAGGAAGACACCTTTGGCACAATTGAATCGGTGAAAGCTGTGGAAGACCTTAATTCCCCAGTGACTGGTACAGTCATAGAACGTAATGAAGCCTTGATAGAATCACCCGAACAATTGGCAGAAGATCCTTATGGGGAAGGCTGGTTGCTGAAAGTACGCGTCAACGATCCTGGTGACATTGATGATGCCTTGACTGCAGGTGAGTATAGTAGCCAGATAGAAGGGTAGAGGAAATGAGGAGGCAGTGCGTTGCGCACAGAAGTTGCTTTCGCGCAGCGTCTCCGTCAGGAGAGGAGAATTTCCCTCCGGGTAAACCTCGGGGGGTTCCCCCCGTTGTACCAACGGCCGTGGGGATAAGAGAGAAACTCCTCCCCCCTTCGTCTCCTCCGGAAAAATATCAAAAAATTTAGATAAATTAATCACACATAGCCAACGCGTCAAAGATACTTGTTGCAAAATATGAAGTAGTCGCGTCTGGAGAGCAATTTGTGGTACTCAATGTTCCTCGTCCCAAATCAAACCATCAGCAGATGCTGGGGGAAAAAATTCAAATAAGTTCTTTTAGAGAACGCCACATTGGACCATCACCCAATGACATCCAGCAAATGCTAGAGGTATTGGAGTATATCAAAGGCCATAAAACGGGAGAATCCTCTGACTGTTTTTCGCCTCTTGATGAACTTATTGACCAAGCAGTACCGCAGGGAATCCGGTTATCTCGCCCATTAGAGTTACCAGAAGCACAAAGTGAGTACGCAGCACTTGTTAAGCTGAAGGAAATAGCTTCCAAAAATCAAGTTTTCCGCTCGTTTATTGGCATGGGGTACTACGACTGTATCACCCCACCTGTAATTGCACGCAATATTCTCGAAAATCCTGGTTGGTATACCGCATACACTCCCTATCAACCAGAAATTGCCCAAGGACGACTAGAAGCGCTGTTGAATTTCCAAACCATGATTATTGACCTAACAGGTTTGGAAATTGCCAATGCTTCATTGCTAGATGAAGCCACAGCAGCAGCAGAAGCGATGAGCATGAGCTACGGTGTTTGCAAAAATAAAGCAAATACCTATTTTGTCTCTCGTGACTGTCATCCCCAAACCATAGACGTGTTGCAAACACGTGCCCAACCTTTGGGAATTAACATTATTGTCGGTGACCATCAAACCTTTGATTTTTCTGAGCCTATTTTTGGGGCAATTCTCCAATACCCCGCCACTGATGGCACAATCTACGACTACCGCGCTTTTGTAGAAAAGGCACATGCTGAGGGAGCATTGGTAACGGTAGCTGCAGACCCCTTAAGTCTAACTTTGCTAACACCCCCTGGCGAATTTGGCGCTGATATTGCCGTGGGAAGCACTCAGCGGTTCGGTATTCCCTTAGGCTACGGTGGACCTCACGCAGCTTACTTTGCCACCAAGGAAGAGTATAAGCGGCAGGTTCCAGGGCGGATTGTAGGTGTATCAAAAGATGCTCAGGGTAAACCTGCGTTGCGTCTTGCCTTGCAAACCCGCGAACAGCATATCCGCCGCGAGAAAGCGACCAGTAATATTTGTACAGCACAGGTGTTGCTGGCAGTGATGGCAAGTATGTATGCTGTCTACCACGGTTCGGCTGGGTTAAAAAGAATTGCCGAGGATATCCACCAGATGACTGTGATCCTAGCGGAAGGATTAAAGCGTCTGGGTTACAGCATCGGTTCCGAACATTTTTTTGATACCCTACGAGTAGATTTAGGAAAACGCAGTTTAAATAAGCTTTTACAAGCTTGCGAAGCACGTAAAATTAACATACGCATTTTCAATGCCACGACTGTAGGTATATCTCTAGACGAAACCACTACAGAAAAAGACTTAATCGATCTGCTAGAAATTTTCGCTCTTGGCGATGAACTACCCTTTACCCTTGAAGAAGTATTTTGCTCCTCATCTCCCTCATCTCCCTCACTCCCTCACTCCCTCACTCCCTCATCTCCCCACCTCCCTCAGCCCCGCACCACCAGCTACCTAACTCATCCCGTCTTCAACCGCTATCACTCAGAAACTGAGTTGTTGCGTTACTTACACAAGCTGGAAACTAAGGATTTGTCGTTGACGACATCGATGATTCCCTTGGGGTCATGCACGATGAAACTGAATGCGACATCTGAAATGATACCAGTAACATGGGCTGAGTTTGGCAAAATACATCCTTTTGCACCACTGTCGCAAACACGAGGTTATCAAATCCTGTTCCAGCAGCTTGAGGAATGGTTAGCTGAAATTACGGGGTTTGCGGGGATTTCGCTGCAACCGAATGCTGGTTCTCAGGGCGAATACACGGGGTTACTGGTCATCAGACAGTATCACGAAAGCCGCTCTGAAGCACACCGCAACGTCTGTCTAATTCCTACATCGGCACACGGGACAAATCCTGCAAGTGCTGTGATGTGTGGGATGAAGGTGGTTGCTGTTGCTTGTGACTCTGAGGGTAATGTTGACTTAGATGACCTCAAGGCTAAGGCTCAAAAGCATAGCAAAGAACTTGCAGCTTTAATGGTGACATATCCCTCAACTCACGGTGTGTTCGAGGAGCAAATTCAGGAAATTTGCGCTGTTGTTCATGCTCACGGTGGACAAGTTTACATGGATGGGGCGAATATGAACGCTCAAGTGGGGCTTTGTCGTCCTGGGGATATCGGCGCGGATGTCTGTCACTTGAACCTGCATAAAACCTTCTGCATTCCTCACGGTGGCGGTGGTCCTGGTATGGGACCGATTGGCGTCGCTTCCCATCTCGTACCTTTTCTCCCCGGACACGCTGTTGTGGAAATGGGCGGTGAACAAAACATTGGTGCGATCGCTGCTGCGCCTTGGGGAAGTGCTAGCATCCTTGTGATTTCTTGGATGTATATTGCCATGATGGGTGCAGATGGTTTGACCGAAGCAACCAAAGTGGCAATTCTCAATGCTAACTACATCGCCAAGAAACTTGAGCCTTACTATCCGGTTTTGTACAAAGGGAAAAATGGTTTAGTTGCTCATGAGTGCATTTTGGATTTGCGTTCCCTCAAAAAATCTGCTTCTATCGAAATCGATGACGTTGCCAAACGCTTGATGGATTACGGCTTCCATGCGCCAACCGTCTCCTGGCCCGTGGCAGGTACAATCATGGTAGAACCCACAGAAAGCGAATCCAAAGAGGAGTTAGATCGTTTCTGCGATGCGATGATTGCCATTCGTCAAGAAATCGCGGAAATTGAATCAGGCAAAATGGATGTTGAAGACAACGTCTTGAAGAATGCACCCCATACAGCAGAAAGCCTCATTGTTGGAGAATGGAATCATCCCTATTCTCGGGAACAAGCTGCTTACCCTGCACCGTGGACTCGCGAACACAAATTCTGGCCCAGTGTAGGTCGTATTGACTCCGCCTATGGGGATAGGAATTTTGTTTGCTCTTGTCTGCCAATGGATGCGTATTAATTGACGTACTCCCCGCGAAGACAGCGACGGGGAAACTCATGCGGATGTTACGAGGCAGGCTTCAGCCGTGCCTCGTAACCCCAACTTCGCTGTCTCTTCGACTCTTAACTAGACTGTCACCAGTCCCCGTCAGACCGTCTCCACAAGCATTTTGTTCCACGCTGCGTCCCAGCGCGTTGACCCCTCTGTTACGGATCACTTGTGCGGCTGCCACATCTCGATGTGTCGTGTAGCCGCATTCAGGACAGTTGTGAACCCTATCCTTCAGTTCTTTTTTCCCCGTGTGGGCATCACATTGAGGGCAAACTTGAGATGTGTAGTCCTTGTCTACTTTCGCAAAATACACCCCCCGTTTCCAACATACCCATTGCAAGATTGAGACAAATTGCCCAAATCCAGCATCAAGAGTATACTTGCAGAACATCCCTTTAGCCCACACACGGAAATCGATATCTTCAACAAAAATCATTCCTGCATTATTGCAAAGCTTATGGGCTAACTTAAAATGCCAATCTTTGCGAGTGTCAGAAATGCGTTGATGTAGTCTTGCAATCTTCCGATTTAACTTGTGACGATTGTTTGACCCCCGCGATGACTTGATAGATGGGAAGAGTGAGGAATAAAAACTTCTCGCTCTTCACTCTTTTAGCCATTTTCAAATGAATTCAATAGAAGAAAAAGCAGTGATTTATTATGTTTCCATCCCCGTGAGGGCATTGAGGCAAGATACGTGGAAAAACCTGCATTGCGGGTTTGAGAATGCTTGCTATCTCTTCTTTTTGGGAATTCTGTCTTTCTTCAACCACAGAGTATAGTCCATACTTTATGTTAGTTATGTATTTTGAGACCCTTTACGGAATTTGGTTTTATCACTGTGTATAAAAAATGATGGCAATTTTACCGTAACTTCATGAGTCAAGCTAAAGCTCCATGCCAATATCATGGTGAAACTGTTATGAGGCAGGTACAAGACGTAATTCTATTACTATGCGATTCGGATAAATTTTTAAACGAAGTGCTTGAGCGTGATAAAAAGCTTGATATACAAGAAAAGCGTGATGCACAAGAAGAGCGTAGAGAGTTTTATAACCACCTTATCAGCGAAGCAGAGAAGGGGCGTAAAGAAGCCCTCTATTTGATTCTTGTATCCACTTCGATGGGTTTTTTATGCGCTCTATTGATAAAATGCGGATGTGATATCTTTTTCCCCCAGTCCATACCATTTATTAAATGGTGTATTCGGTTTGCTTCGTTTGGGGTATTGGCTTTTGCAACACTAAACCGCCTTAAAGATCCAAAAACCTTTGATGGTAATACTCTAGTTGAAAAAACAAATACAAATTTATTTAAGTTTCTTTTCTGTTTTGGCTTTGGACTAAATATTTTTACCTTATTTCTAGATACCTCGTTATCTTGCCATTAAGAAGGGCGAAAAGTATATGGGGATTTGTTAAACTAAGCCGCAGAGTCATTCCTCTGACTTAATTTAACTCAATCCTCAATCCTAATATTGTTCATTCCTCCATTTAGATAGAGTTTCCGTCCCTGTGAGGGGAAGTGAAATGAAAACCAGGGTTGTTTGTATTATTTTTGGAGGGCTTGTTTCATTTCTACTGCCCAAACTCAATCCTAGCTTGCTCAACCAACTCAGCTGTCACAATCTCTTGCGACCCTTGACGAGCCAGCTGTTCAATTCGTGCTTTAGCTTGGGCGCGGACAAAGAAGGGAATACTCTTCAACTTTGCTTGGGCTTCGTTTGTCCATCGCAAGGTATCTGGAAAATAATCTTCCATAATACACACCCCCATAAAACTTCAGTAGCAGTCATTGTAAATTTCTCAGTCATGAAATTAGTATGAAGTATAAATATTGCGAATGATAAAAGGTTTTTTATTAATTTATATTTGATTATTCATCGCTAAGGGAGTACCAAAAAATAAATTATCCATTATGTACGGGGGCTTCCGGCGCACGAGGGTTGAGGTTTTACAGATAACTAAAGTGCGCCGTAACCCACCATTGTTTCGGTGCATCACAACAAATTGAAGATTTTTTTAATTGGAAGTCCCTAAGAAAAAGCTCCCGCTTTGACACAGGAGCTTTGAGTTATGTGATTGTCAGTGATGAAAGAAATCTATTAGTCGAGTTCCCTCATGGACAACACTGGCTCAGTTTCGCGGTTGATACCTTTCTCGAAACCACCAGCAGCAGCACGGGCGCGACCAGCGTGCCACAAGTGACCAATCAGGAAGAAGAAACCCACGACAAAGTGGAAACATGCCAACCAAGCACGAGGAGATACGTAGTTGAAGGAGTTGATCTCCGTAGCCACGCCACCTACAGAGTTCAAAGAACCCAAAGGAGCATGAGTCATGTACTCAGCAGCGCGACGAGCTTGCCATGGCTGAATATCGTTCTTGATTTTATCCAGGTCAAGACCGTTGGGACCGCGTAGAGGCTCCAACCAAGGACCACGGAAATCCCAGAAGCGCATGGTTTCACCACCGAAGATGATTTCACCAGAAGGAGAGCGCATCAGGTATTTACCTAAGCCTGTGGGACCTTGAGCAGAACCGACGTTAGCACCTAAGCGTTGGTCACGGATCAAGAAGGTCAGAGCTTGAGCTTGAGAAGCTTCTGGACCGGTAGGACCGTAAAATTCGCTGGGGTAAGCGGTGTTGTTGTACCAAACAAAGATCGAGGCAATGAAAGCCATCAGGGACACAGCGCCGATGCTGTAGGAGAGGTATGCCTCACCAGACCAGATTAAGGCGCGACGTGCCCAGCCAAAGGGCTTGGTCAGGATGTGGAAAATGCCGCCTGCAATGCAGATGAAGGCAACCCAAATGTGACCGCCGATGATATCTTCCATGTTATCGACGCTGATGATCCAACCTTCGCCACCGAAGGGAGCCTTCAGCAAGTAACCAAAGATAACCGCCGGGTTGAGTGTGGGGTTGGTAATGACGCGAACATCACCACCGCCAGGTGCCCAAGTGTCGTACACACCACCGAAGAACATTGCCTTCAGCACCAACAGCAGCGCACCACATCCCAAAATGATCAGGTGGAAGCCGATGATGGTGGTCATCTTGTTCTTGTCTTTCCAGTCGTAACCAAAGAAAGAGGAGTACTCTTCTAAGGTTTCTGGACCACGGATAGCGTGATAGATACCGCCAAAACCTAGTACAGCTGAGGAAATGAGGTGCAGTACGCCTACAACAAAGTAGGGGAAGGTGTCAATAACTTCACCGCCAGGACCAACACCCCAACCGAGAGTTGCTATATGAGGAAGCAGGATTAAACCCTGCTCGTACATGGGCTTTTCGGGAATGAAGTGAGCGACTTCAAACAAGGTCATCGCTCCAGCCCAAAATACAATCAAGCCAGAGTGGGCAACATGAGCGCCCAAAAGCTTACCGGAAAGATTGATCAGACGAGCGTTACCAGCCCACCAGGCAAAACCGGTGGAATCCTGATCACGACCACCTGCAACAACAGATCTATTAGAGAGCGTTACCACGTGGTAGTACCTCTTCTGGGAATACAAATTTTTCGTGAGGCTGATCTTGAGGAGCCATCCAAGCGCGGATACCCTCGTTCAACAAAATGTTCTTGGTATAGAAAGTTTCAAACTCTGGGTCTTCTGCCGCACGTAATTCTTGCGACACGAAGTCATATGCCCGCAAGTTGAGTGCCAAACCGACAATACCAACTGCACTCATCCACAAGCCTGTGACTGGCACAAACAACATGAAGAAGTGTAACCAGCGCTTGTTGGAGAAGGCAATCCCGAAGATCTGTGACCAGAAACGGTTTGCCGTCACCATCGAGTAGGTTTCTTCGGCTTGGGTGGGGTTGAAGGCGCGGAAGGTGTTCGCTGCATCGCCGTCTTCAAACAAGGTGTTCTCTACTGTTGCACCGTGGATAGCACACAGCAGTGCTCCACCAAGTACACCCGCTACTCCCATCATGTGGAAGGGGTTGAGTGTCCAGTTGTGGAACCCTTGCAAGAACAACAGGAAGCGGAAAATTGCTGCCACTCCAAAGCTGGGGGCGAAGAACCAGGAAGACTGTCCCAAGGGGTACATCAAGAAGACGCTGACGAATACCGCAATTGGTGCAGAAAATGCGATCGCGTTATAAGGACGAATCCCTACCAAACGTGCGATTTCAAATTGACGCAGCATGAAGCCAATCAGACCAAATGCTCCGTGCAGCGCCACGAATGTCCACAACCCACCTAATTGGCACCAACGGGTGAAGTCCCCTTGTGCTTCTGGTCCCCACAACAGCAACAGCGAGTGTCCCATGCTGTCTGCTGGTGTAGATACGGCTACTGTTAGGAAGTTGCAGCCTTCCAGGTACGATGAGGCTAAGCCGTGCGTATACCAGCTCGTTACAAACGTCGTACCGGTCAGCCAACCGCCAAGTGCTAGAAAGGCGCAGGGGAATAGTAATATTCCTGACCAACCTACGAACACGAAACGGTCACGCTTCAACCAGTCGTCGAGAACGTCAAACCACCCTCTGCTACTAGGGGCGCGTCCAACTGCGATGGTCATCGGACTAAAATCCTCTTTTTTACTAAAATTGCAACTTTTTTGAGGAATTAACTTCTTTTATGACACTTACAGCCAGTTTAAGGCTGCTGGGCATTATGAGAACTTACCGCCTTTTGAGTCGGCAATTCTCATATCAGTGTCGCAATAGTTTCCACGAGTTGGTAATCCAGCTTGCAGAAACTTAATGATTCTTAACTTATCACATTAGTCGTGCTTTGTGCCTGATTTTCAGAAAAAATCAGGTATAAAGCTTCAACCCACTACTTATGATTAATATCAGAATTTTTACAATCTGACATAACTTTTCTCAGAAAACTTAAAAATTAAAGTTCTGAGCAATAAGTGCTGAGTGAACTGAGTAAGTCCTTTTCCACTCATTGCTTGGTACTCGGTAATGAAGGCGTGGAAATTCGCTAAACTTGCAATACATCTGCTGCAATGGCAGACTTTGTAAAGGGAAGATCTCACGCACCAAGGTAGTGTTCATGACGGCATCAACAACCATTAACACAGGTGAGTCGCCAAACGGCGATCGCTCTGCTTCAAGCGTCTTACATCAGAAGGTTCTCGGTTCTCGTCGGTTTAGCAACTACTGGTGGGCAACTGTCGTTTCTATAGGAGCCACGGGCTTTTTGCTTGCTGGTATTTCCAGCTACCTCAAAATTAATTTACTCCTAGTTTCCGACCCAACTCAACTTGCCTTCGTCCCACAAGGTTTGGTTATGGGGTTCTACGGTACTGCTGGCATACTTTTAGCCTTGTACCTGTGGCTGACGGTTTTATGGAACGTGGGAGGCGGATACAACGAGTTTGACCGCCAAAATGGCACAATTAAAATCTTCCGTTGGGGATATCCTGGGAAAAACCGCAGAATTGAGCTTGACTGCCGTATAGAAGATGTGCAATGTGTGCGAGTTGACGCCAGAGAAGGTATTAATCCTCGTCGCGCACTTTACCTACGCGTTAAGGGTCGCCGAGACATTCCCTTGACACGGGTTGGTCAACCTTTGTCGTTACAAGAGTTAGAAGTTCAAGGTGCCGAGTTAGCTCGCTTTTTGGGTGTGCCGTTAGAAGGACTTTAGAAGCTAAGATACTGTGGTTGTATCTGTAACTGGCAATGCGGTTAAAAATTCCCCAATTTTTAGTAACTCTCATGATTGTTGGTGCGTTGATGTTGGGGGGCTGTTCCACACAGCAAGTTGCTTCTAATTCTTCCCCAACATCCACAGCTACCGAAGCAAGCACCAATTCAACCGCCGAGACAACTACTCATACAGCTAACACGGCAAGCACAGAGGCGACCTCTGTATCTGAAAATATAAGCGAGAGTATTCCTGGAATGAAAGATTTACCACGACTCGAAGGAAAAGCAACGGTGGTTATGACTGTCAAAGGTTCACCCATCACTATCGAAGTAGACGGTACAAATGCCCCAATTACTGCTGGTAACTTCGTCGATTTAGTCCAAAAGGGTGTATACGATGGCTTGGTTTTTCATAGAGTCGTGCGCCAACCCCAACCTTTTGTGGTTCAAGGAGGCGATCCCCAAAGTAAAGACCCGAAAGTTCCAGCAAATAGGTTGGGAACAGGAAGTTTTACCGATCCAAAAACTGGAAAAATTCGGTATATACCTTTAGAGATTAAGCCAAAAGGCGCAGAGCAACCGATTTACAGCAAAACATTAGAAGCGGCTGGTGTTACTCAGCCACCTGTATTGCAGCACAAGCAGGGTGCAGTGGCAATGGCGCGATCGCAAATGCCTGATTCTGCTTCCTCGCAGTTTTACTTCGCTTTAGCCGATTTGGGTTTTCTGGATGGTAGCTATGCTGTTTTTGGCAATGTGACTAACGGATTCGACGTGGTGAACAAAATTCAGCAGGGCGATCGCATTGATTCTGCTAAAGTCACCCAAGGCGCAGAAAATCTGAAAAACGCTGGATAGTAGCAACTAGAAATGAGGAAGATAAGGGGGATGAGGAGGATGAGGAGGATGAGGAAGATGAGGGAGCAGGGGGAGAAATGACTCCCATTATCTTCTCATCCTCCTTGTATTCTTCATATTTTTTATCTTTTCCAAATCACCTACTCCGTAAACCACGAAATTGGTCGCTGTTGTTGTCACTGGTATTGGTCTAGTTTCCGCTTTGGGCAAAAACCTAGAGGACAGTTGGCAACAGTTAATAGCAGGTCAATCTGGAATAAGATGGCATCAACCATTTTCAGAACTCGAACCACGTCCTTTAGGAATGATTGCGAAACAACCAGCACACATGAGAGTGCTGACTCAGTCGGTTGTTACATCTGCTTTGAAACATGCAGGATTGTTTCCACCTTTGCCAGATTGTGGGGTTGTGATTGGTTCGAGTCGTAGCTATCAGGGATTGTGGGAGCAGATGGCGCGGCAGATGGACAGGAGAGTGGGGGATAGGGGGGATGAGGAAGGTACTAGTCCCTCATGTGCCTCATCTTCTTTAGAGAATTGGTTGGAAACCTTGCCTCATATGAATGCCATTGCAGCTGCACGGGAAATAGGTGCTTGTGGAGTTGTTTTGGCACCGATGGCAGCTTGTGCTACCGGAATTTGGGCGATCGCACAAGCTGCTTTACTTATCCAAACTGGGCAATGTCAAAGGGTCATTGCTGGTGCAGTGGAAGCACCGATTACACCCCTTACCATAACTGGGTTCCAGCAAATGGGAGCCTTGGCGAAAACCGGAGCATATCCGTTTGATTTACACCGTGAAGGCTTGGTGTTAGGCGAAGGGGGCGCGGTATTTGTTCTAGAATCAGCCCAACTGGCACATCAACGCCAAGCAAGAGTTTATGGTCAAATTCTGGGTTTTGGCTTGACAGCAGACGCATATCATGCGAATGCTCCAGAACCAGAAGCCAAGAGTGCGATCGCCGCCGTGAAACAATGTCTTGACCGCAGTCACCTGAGTCCAAATGATATTGATTATATTCATGCTCACGGTACAGCCACTCTCCTTAATGACCGCATTGAGAGTATCTTGATACAGCGTTTATTTCCGAAAAGCGTGGCAGTGAGTTCTACAAAAGGGGCAACAGGTCATACGCTAGGAGCATCAGGAGCCTTGGGCGTCGCTCTTTCACTGATGGCTATGAAGCAGCAAATATTACCACCTTGTGTTGGGCTAAGCAATTCGGAATTTGATTTGAATTTGGTGAGACAGGCGCGTCAAAGGAAAATTCACAATGTGCTGTGTTTTAGCTTTGGATTTGGAGGGCAGAATGCCGTGATAGCTTTGGGTAAAGAGAGTTGAGACAATTGTGGCTCGGCGAGCCACAGCGTGACTCTGAGAAAATAGCTATGATATATAAAAGTCGATAAATCTTAAAAATAATTTATCAATGCTGGTTTCCTCCTCTGGCTTGTCCAAGGTCAAAGACTCAGTAAAAGAAAAGATTTTTTTCGGTAACGAACCGACTACCGAGTTAGTCGCTATTCTTACCGTTTACTTTGTTCAAGGCGTTTTAGGGTTGGGACGTCTTGCCATCAGCTTCTTCTTTAAAGATGAACTGGGGTTAACCCCGGCGCAAGTTTCAGCTTTATTAGGGATTGTTGTCCTTCCTTGGATTATCAAGCCACTATATGGTTTCATGTCTGATGGCTTGCCCATATTCGGCTACCGACGGCGTCCATACCTAGTTTTATCTGGGATACTGGGAGCGATTTCTTGGGTGAGTCTTGCAACAATAGTTCACACACCCATCGCCGCTGTGGTGGCGATCGCCCTTGGTTCCCTCTCCGTCGCCGTTAGCGATGTGATTGTTGACTCACTGGTTGTCGAAAGGGCAAGAGCCGAATCACAAGCCCAAGCTGGTTCTCTTCAATCCCTAACCTGGGGAACTACAGCCTTAGGAGGGTTGATAACAGCCTACTTCAGCGGTATGCTCCTAGAGCATTTCACTACCCGGACTGTCTTTTGGATTACTGCTTCATTTCCGCTTCTGGTGTCCGCCGTTGCATGGTTGATTGCTGAGCCGCCCGTAAGCAAAGACGCCAGCGAGGATGATCATTCAAATTTCGAGTCAATTAGGCATCAGCTACAACAACTACGCACAGCCGTTACTCAAAAAGCAATTTGGCTACCGACAGTATTTCTCTTTATTTCGCTAGCGACACCAAGCGCCGAATCCGCTTTTTTCTTCTTCACAACCAATGAACTGCACTTTGAACCAGAATTTCTGGGACGAGTACGTTTGGTGACAAGCGTTGCTTCCCTTGTTGGTGTTTGGATTTTTCAACGCTTTCTCAAAACCGTTCCCTTTCGCGTCATTTTTGCTTGGAGTATTGTATTCTCAACAGCACTGGGAATGACCATGCTGCTGTTGGTGACTCATGCTAACCGTGCTTTAGGTATAGATGACCGCTGGTTCAGTTTGGGTGATAGCCTCATTTTGACTGTGATGGGGCAAATTGCTTATATGCCAGTATTGGTATTAGCGGCGAGGCTTTGTCCAAAAGGAATAGAAGCGACATTATTTGCCCTGTTGATGTCCGTCACAAATTTGGCTGGACTGGTGTCCCACCAATTGGGGGCAGGATTGATGTATTTGTTGGGCATCACCGCAACTAACTTTGATTCCCTATGGCTGTTGGTCATCATTACTAACCTCAGCACGTTGCTACCGTTGCCATTTATTAACTGGCTACCTGGTGCCGACTCCCAAACCGAGACACCAACAACATCAAAGTTGCAACCAACTTCAACAAAGAGTAGGGAACAATCATTTTTACCTGAATTCATATCTAAGTTGATGGTGCGACGACCAGAATCTGAACCAGTTGAATAGCAAATAAACTTGATGGTGCGACAGCCAGAGTCTGAACCAGTTGAATAGCAAATAAACAAATAAATAAGGCAACGGTTGTTAAATCATCCGTTGCTACACGATGCGTTTTGCAGTGCCGTCATAACTGCTTGTGAACTCATACACCAAACTCAATATATACACATATGCAGAGTTTTCAACTTCACAAAGGTGTCTCCACAGTTTCTGATAAATCTTACACTCACGAAGATTGGCAGGGAGGATATGAATCCCTAAAGCAGGAGTTTGATTATTGGATTGATGATGTAGAAGGACAAATTCCGCCAGATTTGCACGGTACGTTGTTTCGGAATGGTCCCGGTTTGCTAGATATCAATGGACAACGCATTCATCACCCTTTTGATGGAGATGGAATGATTTGCCGGATCACCTTCTCCAATGGTCATGCTCACTTCCGCAACCGCTTTATCCATACTCAAGAGTATTTAGAAGAGCAAAAAGCTGGCAAAATTCTTTATCGGGGTGTGTTTGGAACCCAAAAACCTGGTGGTTGGCTATCTAACGCCTTCGACTTAAAAATCAAAAATACTGCCAGCACCAATGTGATTTACTGGGGGGGTAAACTCTTGGCACTTTGGGAAGGAGCCGAGCCATATCGCCTTGATCCCTATACGTTGGAAACTTTGGGCAAAGAACGCTTTAAAGGTGTTTTGTCAGAAGGAGAAGGTTTTGGCGCGCATCCCCGGTTAGATCCCAGTTGCGCTCAAAAAGGTGGTGAACCGTGCTTAGTGAACTTTTCAATGAAACTCGGGCTATCTAGCAAGATCACGATTTTCGAGCAAGATCTCCAAGGGTCTATGGTTAGGAAGTCTGCTCATAGTGTTCCGGGTTTCGCCCCAATTCACGACTTTACCATTACCCCTAATTACTGCATATTCTTTCAAAATCCTGTTGTCTTAGATGTCATTCCTTTTGTTTTGGGAATGCGTGCTGTTGCCGATTGTATGAAATTTCAGTCACATCAACCAACTCGCATTACCATCATTCCTCGTGACCCCGAAGCAAAGGGAGTTCAAACTCTAGAAGCTAAGTCTGGTTTTATCTTCCACCACGTTAATGCTTATGAAATGGGGGAGGAAGTTGTAGTTGACTCGATTTGCTACGAATCTATACCAACGACTTTAGAACCAGAAAGCGATTTCCGACAAGTCGATTTTGATGCTATCAAGCCCGGACAATTATGGCGGTTTTATCTCAATCTCAAGGATAAGACAGTGCAAAGGGAATTGCTCGATAGCCGTCACTGTGACTTTCCCAGTATGCATCCGCAAAAAGTTGGTCATCCTTATCGTTATTTTTATATTTGTGCTGCTCATGCTGCAACGGGTACTGCTCCCCCACAAGCATTGGTCAAAGTTGATTTAGAGTCGGGAGAACGACAAATTTGGAGTGCTGCACCGCGTGGTTTTACTGGCGAGCCAGTTTTTGTACCGCGTCCTAACTCTGAAAGGGAAGATGATGGCTGGGTGCTGGCTTTGGTTTATGACTCCGAGTACCATCGCTCAGATGTAGTGATTTTGGATGCAAAAGATTTTAATAAGGGACCTATTGCCAGGTTGCATCTAAAGCATCATGTTCCCTATGGGTTGCATGGGAATTTTACCTCTGAGTGCTTTTTGTGATTTCTTCGTTAGCTGGTAAAGACAGGAAACGTATACTTGGAGAGTACTGTCCTAATTTTGACATTAGAGGCAGCAGTTGCGTACACCACGGGTAGGGGCATAGCATTGCTGTGCCCCTACAATTCTCGTGTATTGTATTTAATTGAAAAGCGTAATGCAACACATTGAAGAGATGAAATCTGCAAGCAGTTATCTCTTGGCACTGGCAAAACACAATGTTCAGGCTTATATCAGTAACCCTAAAGCAAAAGCAGCAATGGTTACAGGTTCTGCTGCTGAAGGGCAGTGTGACTATTACTCAGATATAGACATGAGCATTTATTATGAAGAACTCCCATCTGAAGAAGAACTAGAAATTGCACGTCAGCAAAATCACGGCTCAGAGCGCATCTGGTTTCTCGGTGACAGGAGTTATGGCGCTTTAGTAGAGGCTTATTTTGTCAACGGTGTAGAATGCCAAATTGGTCACACAACTATAGCTACGTGGGAGCAGGATATGGCAACCATTTTGACTGAGCTTGATGTTACCTCTCCTATGCAAAAAGCATTGTCTGGAATTCTCATTTGCATTCCCTTGCACGGAGAAGAATTAATCCAAAAATGGCAGAGCATAGCCGCTAGCTACCCAGACGCACTAGCACAGGCGATGGTAGAAAGGCATTTACAGTTTTTCCCTCTTTGGGGTTTGCAACAAGACTATTTTGCAACACGGGATGCTACATTGTGGCAGCATCAGATACTCGTTGAAGCTGCACAAAACATTCTTGGGGTTCTTTCCGGGCTGAACCGATTGTATTACTCGACATTTCAGTTTAAAAGAATGGGCAAATTTATCGAAAAAATGAATATTGTTCCCGATAACTTATCCTTAAGGCTTGAAAGCCTGTTTCATACACCCGCATATTCTGCAGCTAATGCACTTCAAGAACTGGTTCGGGAAACAGTGGAATTAGTCGAGTTGCATATGCCACAGATAGATACATTACAGGTGCGGCGAAAGCTTGACTCTAAGCGTCAGGCGTGGAAACTCTTGACTGAGTAAATTTGTATTTGATAACCTGGAACGCCTGGTTAATATGTCCACAACTATCAATCGCGTCGAGCCAGATATGGTGAACTGTAGTAGAAACAGGTCTGGACGTCTGTGATGAATCATTACTCGTTAGCAAAACGATGTTTTGTGGAAGCTCTAGGTACACTTTGGTTGGTTCTGATGGGCGTGGGTACTGCGGTTATTTCTGGTACAGTACCTTGGGTTGGAGTTACTGGGGTGGCGATCGCTTTTGGCTTAAGCTTGTTGAGTGCTGCGTATGCTTTTGGTCATATCAGCGGATGTCATATCAACCCTTCAGTCACAATTGGTTTTTGGGTAGCTAATCGGTTTCCTTTGCGGGACGTTTTGCCATATATCGGGGGTCAGGTTGTCGGCGCAATTTGGGGATCTACTATCCTGTTTTTGATTTGCTTGGGTAAACCTGAGTTTACAACAGCAGCGAACTTTGGTTCTAATGGGGTTGGCATTCACTCCCCTGGTCAGTATAGCTGGTGGGCTTGTGCATTAGCCGAATTTGTCGTGACCTTTGGCTTTGTCCTGGTCATCTTGAGCGTCACATCTTCTCGCGCTCTTAAGCTTTTTGCACCCATCCCCATAGGCTTAGCGCTCACAGGAGCACATCTTATCCTCATTCCCGTAACAAATGCAAGTGTCAATCCTGTGCGTTCATTAGCTACCGCTATTTTCACTCCGGGTTGGGCACTGGGTGAGCTTTGGATTTTCATCGTCTTCCCAATTTTAGGTGGAGTTTTGGCGGGTATGGTCGCCAGATGGTTGCAAAAACCAGACCTTTAACTTAGGGTAAACATAGCCAAGATTGCTCTTGCTACGTTCGCCTCTACGGTACTACATTAGACAACTACCTTTTATGTTGATAAAACAAACCCTGTATCCAATTAGATACAGGGTTTTGTAGTTCGGTGAAGTCTACTCACCCAGTTAGGTCACCCAGTTGGGTGAAGTCTTGTCAAAACTATCAAACTAATATACGTAACTGAGGGAAGGTTAGGCAACGCCGACGAATTTCTTGGGCAACCGCCCCTCCGTTGCTGTATAAGATGCTTCAGAGGAGCCGCCCAAAGGGCGATCGCCTGTCCGGTACAAGCATTTGTTAGGCATTCTAAGGACTGGGATTGCTGGGTTTGATAACTCAATTTAGTCTACGAGGTGACGTAGATAGCACTAAAAGGAGAGTGACGATGAAAAAAGTAGCGGTGTTTGGCAATAGTGGAGGCGGTAAATCAACTCTAAGCAAGAGATTGTCCCAAATCACTGGTTTGCCACTTTATGCCTTGGATAAGATTCAATATCAATCAGGGGGCACTGAGGTTCCACATGAAGAGTATAAGCGGGCTCATCAGCAAATTTTAGTTACTGACCGATGGATTATTGACGGGTTTGGTTGCATGGAAACCGTCTGGCTACGATTGGACGAGGCGGATAGTCTGGTTTTTGTTGATCTACCGATATATGTACATGGATGGTGGGTAACTAAACGACTCATCACAGGTTTCTTTAAACCGCCAGAAGGCTGGCCCTCCAAGAGCCCAATATTGAGGAGTTCGCTTACTAGCTACCGCGTGCTTTGGTTATGTCACAAATATTTGACCCCAAAATATCGTGAGTATATCGAGCAGGCTCAAAGCATCAAAAATGTTTATCACATTCGTGATACTAAACAGATAGAGCAATTTTTTGAATTAATTGAAAATCAGACTAACTTAAAAGATGGTGCATCAGCCTAACGTTCCCAATCACCTGAAAGAGACAACATTCATAACGCTCAGGATATAACCTTTTGACGGTCGGCACTCATACATTGGAATGCTTATTTCATCGGACATGATAATATGATTTACTTCGGAGGTTAGCTTGTGTTTGAGCAACACTTTTTACGCCTAGATGGCTTTACCAAAGCAGAACGGATTCAGATGACTGCTTGTGTGAGTGAGGCGATTAACCAAGCAGGAGCTTGGATTACTGACTTCCACCTGTACTCGAACATCTTAACGTGCATTAACTTTGAGGTGCCGAGTGCCAACTTGGACAAACTCGCTGCATCTCTGCAACAGACAGGTCTGCATTTGAGCCAAGAGAGCCTGGAGCAACTCATGGGTCCTAATGGCTCGAGGTTGAAAAAGAAAGAGCTACTAGGGACATTGCAAATTACATTTATACACAACGAACCCGACTTGCTTCGAGAGGTGCCTGCTGTTCCGGGATAAGAGTTAGCTAATCGCCATCCAATCCCTCTGTATAAATGTATCAGTCATGACGACCAGCCAGAGATGCAACAACCGCAATCAGTTCTGCGGGCTCGATTGGCTTAGCAACGTGCGTTTGGTAACCACAGCGTAAGGCACGAATTCGATCCTCAAAACGAGCAAAGGCAGTGACTGCTGCAGCCGGAATATTTCCTCCCATATCCGATGGAAGCCCCCGTAGTGTGCGGATAAAATCATACCCGTCTTTTCCGGGCATACCAATGTCACTGACTACTACATTAGGTTTGTACCTTTGTACAAGCTCAAGCGCCTCATCTGCCGAGTAAGCGGTCAGGACGTTAGCTCCGCACTCTTCAAGGACTCTCTTTAGCAACTCTTGAGTATCGACTTCATCATCGACTACGAGAACCTTCGTATATTCAAGGTTCTTTTGGATACCTTTGCTTGTCATTAGCGTGTGATCATCAAAACTTTGTTCAACTGCTTGCTCATCACTCTCGCTTTCTTTTAAAGCAAGCGGAAGCATTACACTAAACGTCGCTCCTTGTCCCTCTCCAGGGCTTGTTGCTTGTACGCTTCCTCCATGAAGCTCAACGAGTTGCTTGACAATTGAAAGCCCTAACCCCAAACCGCCAAACTTTCGTGTTGTAGAAGAATCTGCTTGCCGAAAACGGTCGAAAACGTATGGCAAAAACTCAGACTTTATGCCCTGACCTGTATCGCTTACTGTTAACTCAACATATGAGTTCACCTGTTCAAGCGACACCCGCACCCTTCCACCTTTAGGGGTAAATTTGATGGCATTAGAGAGGAGGTTCCACACGACTTGTTGGAGTCTCCCTGGATCACCATTTATGGAACTAGGAAGCACATCAAAAATTGTTTGAAGCCGTATGTCCTTCGCTTGCACAGTGGGAAGGAGAGATTCGATCGCCGCTTCAATCACTGAGCGAAGATTGACATTCTTAACGTTAAGTTGAAGCTTGCCCGAAATGATTCGGCTCATGTCGAGAAGGTCTTCGATAATCTGTGCTTGCGCTCGAGAGTTTCTCTCAATGGTATCAAGCCCCTTTCTAAATTCCGCAGGACCAAGCGTTTTCTTACGCAAAAGCTGAGACCAACCAAGGATTGCGTTCAGCGGTGTCCTCAGCTCATGGGAAACGGTTGCGAGGAATTCATCCTTGAGACGCCCAATTCGCTCTGCTTCTGCACGAGCTGCTCGTTCGCTTTCCAAAAGCGCCTCGCGCCGCTCCTCTAATTCCTTGCGCCCAGTGATATTACGGAAATTCACCGAAAGCCCGTCAGCAGAGGGGTAAGCATGCACTTCCTGCCATTGATTGGAGAAAGGGGACAGCACCTCAAAGTGTACCGTTACCTGCTCGCTTACTGCCCGCTCATACTGCTCTTCAAACAGCGAGCCAACTACCATAGGGAATACTTCCCACAGTACTTTTCCGAGCAACTCTTCGCGTGTTTTGCCGAGGTACTCCTCACATCGCCGATTCACATACGTAAATCGCCACTGTCGGTCAAGACCATAAAAGGCGTCGCTGACTCGTTCAAGAATGGCTGCCCGTTCCTGAGCCGCTTCAATCTCCATGCGGGAGCGGGCGGCTTCCTGCCGCAGCCGGGCTGTTTCCAATGTTGCTTTTACACGAGCTAAGAGTTCTCGAGCGCTAAACGGCTTCACCAGATAGTCATCCGCTCCCGCCTCAAGTCCTTCCACACGCGATTCTTCACCCGCACGAGCCGAAAGAAGCACGATTGGTACAGAACGTGTACGCTCGTCAGCGCGAAGCTGGGCAACAAGCCCGAACCCGTCGAGTTTCGGCATCATCACATCGCTGAGCACCAAATCTGGCACCTCGAGGTGTGCTGCTGCTAGGGCTGCTTCGCCGTCTGCAACAGCAACAACTTCATATTCTGTACTCAGAAGCTTTCGCACATACTCACGCATATCTGCGTTGTCGTCTGCCAGAAGTACCCGAGGTCGCGAACCCTGCATTTCATGGATCTCCGATGGTTCCACATTGTCCATATCATCGGGTAACCACCGCAGCGCTTCTTCAACGAATGCGTCGGCTCGAATGCTTGTAGGGGTCAGTGTGCTTCCACTTGCTATTCGGTCAGAGGGGAGGTGCTGCTTGCCTCGCTTGATTGAGATAGTAAAAGTACTTCCTTGACCATAAACGCTTTGTAAACGCAAACTACCACCATGGAGTTTGGCGAGTTCTTGCACAAGCGCAAGACCTATCCCAGAGCCTTCATGGGTTCGACCTTGGGTTGCTTCAATGCGATGGAACCGCTTAAAGACGTTGCTCACTTCAGACTCAGGAATACCGCTACCTGTGTCTTCGACTTGAAGCTCAATGTTTTCCCCAACCACACGTTGGCGAACCGCAATGTGACCTTGTTGCGTGAATTTGAAAGCGTTCGAGAGTAGGTTAAGGACAATTTTTTCCCACATGTCCTGGTCTACATAAACTGGCTCGTTCAAGGGCGGACAATCAACCACCAATTGTAACCCTGCCTTCTCGATCGCTGACCGAAATACACTTGCAAGATCCGTCGTCAGCGCCGCCAGATCTGTAGGTTCGTAGACGGCTTGCATTCGACCGGCTTCGATACGCGAGAAGTCAAGAAGCGTATTGACAAGTTTCAGTAGTCTTAGACTATTGCGGTGAGCAACGGCAATGCGCTCTCGCTGAGGTGATGGTAATTGCGGGTCGTAAAGCGCGTCTTCCAACGGACCGAGCATCAAAGTCAGCGGGGTGCGGAACTCATGACTGACGTTCGAGAAGAAGACGGTTTTTGCCCGGTCAATTTCGGCAAGCATTTCAGCCCGCCGCTTCTCCTCCTCGTACGCCTGTGCATTACGCACAGCAACGGATACTTGAGCCGCAAGCAGTTCGTAGAACGATCTGTAACCTTCGTCGATCGCTCGGTTAGGACTGACTCCAGCAACCAGAACGCCAAGGGGTGCCGTTTGACTTGATGAAGCGATCGGCATCACAAGAGCAGCACGGGTTGGCTCGTTCCAAGGACCACCTGGTAGTGAACTATACCGTTCTACACCTTCAACAAGGACAGTTTCACCTGTCGCTGCTTGTGCCAGCGACCATACATCTGTTCCTGGTGCTGTAATATCCAAAGAAACTGGGCTAAGTATTTCTCCCTCCGGTATCTGTACACAAGAGCGGAGTGTGAGAGTTTTTCCATCTGGCTCACGCAGGTAAATCAGCGCAAACGGCACATCAAGCGGGTGTTCTGCGATCGCTCCTGCTACGTCCTGGCACGTCATTTCTACACTCCGCGTCTCGCCTGCTTTCGAGGCAAGATCCCGAAGCAGTCGTAACCGCCGCTCGCCCAGAACCTGCTGCGTCACCTCACTGCAAACGCCAAACATACCCACAATGTGGCCTGAATCGTCCTCAGCGGGGGCATGAGAGAGGCTAAAGTAGGACTCCTCACGGTATCCTGCTCGCTCCAAGACAAGCATCTGTGCTTCAACCCAGTTCGCCACGCCGGTTGCCATGACCTCGTTAATCATTGGACCAAGGGTGTCCCACGCCTCGGCTAGCGTAATTCTAATATCGGTACCGAGAGCGGCAGGATGCTTATCACCGATCAGCTTGGAATAGGCGTCATTGTAGAACTGAATAAAATTGGGGCCCCAGATCAGGATCATCGGGTACCGTGACGCGAGCAGGGTTTTGACATTACTTTTCAGGCTTTGCGACCACTCCTCGACAGGACCAACTCTTGTGCTTGCCCAGTCGAAAGCACGCATACGTGCCCTCATCTCACCTGGTCCAGGAAAGGGGTTTGATTGATGCTCGTCCTTCATGAGTGCCCTTTCTCCTTGAGATCATTCTTGAGCATTTTGCTTATGGGAGTTCGGCACTGTACCTGCGGCTGAAGTAGGCGCACCCATTCGCGGACGACTTCGCTTGTCAACTTGTACTTGCCTAACCGTACGAGTGAGGCGATAAATTGCTTGGGTTCACGCGTCACTGATACATTGAGTGTAGTGCATTGGCAAGTCACGTTGCGTTGTTGACCTTAGTATGGCAAAAATAGGCAATAATTCCCGATTACTATTATGGCATGAAAAATTTGTATCATCTAAGCACGTTAGAAGCGGTGAAAAATGAGTATTTGTGTAGCATCATTCGCTACACAACTTTCCCCTTTGATGCTTCGATGATTTATTGTACATATTTGAGGTTAAAACCAAATGTAATATCAAGTCCGGTTAATTAGTTATTCTTCCGTGCAGGAGTGCAAAAACCTTAAAATCTTCTCCCCTGCTCCCCTGCCTCCTTGCCCCTCTGCTGCCTTAATAATAAGTCTTCAACCGGACATGATATTACCGAATCAGTGAACAGTGAACAGTGAACAGTGACCAGGTAATAGATAGACTTCTCGCTGCAGAGCGCTTGGGGTACAAAGCCCCCAAATTCATTTGTGGAAAAAGAAAAAAGTTGATCAAGAGTCAAAATCCACAGCGAGTTTATTCATGGGGATTAACTGGTCACTGGTAACTGATAACTGGTAACTGTTAATTGCTGCTTACTCCCCTCTCAACGTATCCGTTGAGAGTTTTCCTTCGGCTACGCTTGAGGACAGAAACTGCTCCTACAGCTCCTAAAAGCAGGAAACCCACTGTTGAACTTGTTTCAGGAATCGCTTGCACCCCAACCCCATCAATAAGTAGCCCTGAAATAACTGTTGGTTCACCGACATCCACAACCCCAATACCTAAAGTGTATTCTCCATCAGTTGGCAAGGTGTAGGAAAAAGTTTTCAATCCCGTTTCTTCAAAAAAGTTGGTATTGGAACCGTTAGCTAAAAATGTTGTGGTGGTATCAGCTAACCTGAAAAACAAGTTTTGAGAGTTATCACTCAGGGTTGCGAAAGCAAAATCATTAAAATCTGGATTGGCATCATTGCCTACCGACTCATTCGTGAGGAAGTTCCAAGAAAATGATAGAGTTTGTCCTGCATTTGCTGTGAAGGTTTGCTTAATAGCAGAACCCTCAATTGCTTCTGCTAGAAAGTCATCTCCAAAGAATTGCGATACACCCAAAAATCCTTCTAAGGAATTTTCAGCAATGCCAGTGATGTAAGTGGCAGGAGCTGCATTTCCTCCTCGAATTTCTTTTCCATTTCCATCAACGCCAACAACTTCGTTGAAAGCCGTTGATAGAAAAGCTTGAAAATTTCCTTCTACTGTTGGACTACCAAAAGCTGAGGTCTCGAATCTTGATTCACCTAATGTTTGCCAGTTCTCTAAGGCATTTTCAAAGCCACCATTGATAATTGCAGCTTCAGCAGTCGTAGGTAAGGCAAAACTTACCAACATCGTAACAGCAGTCGAAAAAACTCTCTTCATCGGTAACTCCTTAGTTTTGCCTTTAAACTTTTAATCCTGCTGTTTTCTAGAGTTTTTATAGGAAATTTATATAAATAATGTCCTTTCTCTTTCTATATATCTTAAGTTCGATAACGCCAAGGTTAACAATAGATTAATCTTTTTTTAAATGACAGATAAGAAAAAGTAAAGCTTATAGAATAAGACTTTTGAGTAGATCATGAATATATCTATTGGATGATGTGTAAGAAAAAGGTATGCCGACATATTTAGAAATCAAATTGATATTTTTTACTACAAAAGGGTGATAAACTATCTTTGGTTCTACTAAGGAATAGGATTTTTTAATGATGATTAATCTCTGAATATTATTTAATTGGTTTGCTAATAAGAATCAAAATATTGTCATGTTTGATGCTATCCATCTTGAGGAGATGAATAGTAAAAAAGGTTTTGAGGGTATTGATTTTAAGTATTTCTAATTAAGAGGGAATTGAATGTCCAAATTTACACGTAGACAGCTACTAGCTTTCTTCGGAGCGAGTGCTGGTGCAACTGTGCTAGCTCCTGCTTTCGGGGAAAAACTTTTTGGCGGTAATAGGGCGATCGCTGCTGAGCCGGTTACACCCCTGAAATTTACCCCAGTGCGTTTGCCCCATCCTTTACCGATTTACACGCAGCAAAAAAGCTACTTACCAACAGGAATTGGGCAGGGAAACGTATTAGAACCCTCTGCTAATGCAGGGCTAAGTGACTATAACGTGGTTGATGACGTTGTGGTACCACCAGAATACGAACGGTATGTAATTGTACGTTGGGGCGATCGCGTCTTCCCCAACCAAGAAGATTACTTCGGCTACAACAGCGACTACACAAGCTTTATTCCCGTCGATGGCAGAAACCCGAACGACGGCTACCTCTGGAACAATCACGAATACATTTCCTACCCATTTTCTACGACTGTACCCGGTTTCTTAACTGATAGTGGTTTAGGAGGGTTCCCCACATCCTACCCCCTAATTATTGGACGAAATTTACCCGAAGACAGAACCAATATCGAAGTCTTGGGTGAATTCATGTATAACATAGGCGGTTCTGTCGTAAGGATTGCCCGCGAAGACCGCAATGGACGCTTTGCTGTTGTGCGTGACCCCAAGAACCGACGCATCCACGGACTTTCTGGTTTACGAATCAACAGCCAACGCACGGATAAATACAAAGATGTCACCTCTTGGGGTTCTAGAAACTACCAGAAAGGAGACGAAAATTATCTCATTGGTACTGGACCAGCTGCGAGCCAAGTCTTCAATCTCAGTTCTGACGGACTGGGTAACAAAATCATCGGCACAGGATTCAACTGTTCTGGCGGTACAACTCCTTGGGGAACCATCTTGACTGCTGAGGAGAACTTCCAAGCAACTACAAGCTCTTTCGTTGGAGTTCAGGAAAATGTAAACCCCAACGGTACCCAAACGGGTTACGTTGAAGGCACCACGGGGGCTGCATTTGGTTTAGTTGGCGAAAAATACGGCTGGTTGGTAGAAATCGACCCATCTGACCCTTCTTTCCGCCCTCGCAAACACACAGCTTTGGGTCGCTACCGCCATGAAAATATTGCTGTGCGCGTGGAAGCTGGAAAACCATTAGTGGGCTATATGGGTGATGACCGACGCGGGGGTCACACCTGGAAGTTTGTCAGTTCTGGTACAGTGACTTCTCCCACTGATAAAAACAACAGCCGTTTATTTGAAGACGGCACTCTGTATGTCGCCCGTTACAATGCTGACGGTACGGGTGAATGGATTCCCCTAAACTTAAATACTCCCACCAATCCGATTCCACCATCAACTCTTGCCTCTGTGGAAGTTGCCGCATTGGGCAGGGCTTCTAGTGGTGGTAATACCCGTCTACCAAGACGCAGCGGTATTGCAGGACAAACTTCAAATGGCGGGTCAATCACTGTCACAATCACGCAGGTTACTAACCAAACAACTGGGGCTGTGACTTCTTACGGTGAAGCTGAAGCTTTACCTGGCTACCAAGGTAAGAAGCTGTCAGATTTCTACACTAGTCAGGGTGCAGTGCTGGTTGATGCCTTCTTAGCTGCCAATCTAGCCGGAGCAACACCAACTGCTCGTCCTGAAGATATTGAAATCAACCCCAGAAATCCCAGAGAAGTCTTTATCGCCTATACAGACGGTGCGCCATCAGGAGATGGATATCCCGATTCTCGAATCTTTATAGTTTCCAAGTACAGTGCTGCTGTCAACGCTGCACAACCTTCAGGGGAACTTTTTAAGATTATCGAAGATAGCCAAGATAGCACAGGGACAACCTTCCGTTGGGAGCGATTTGCTAAGGGAGGAGAAGCAGGGGCAGAACCTGGAAATGGCTTTGCTAACGTAGATAACTTGGCATTTGATAGCCAGGGTAATATTTGGGGTTGCACTGATATGTCCACCGAAGCTCACAATGGTTTCACCACAGGTGCTAACCCAGAACCATTACGGGTAGACCATAGGGTTGTGGGTGCTAACGCACCTAGTGCCGATGATTCTAATTTCAATGTCAGGACTTCTGACTTGATAGGAGTTTTTGGTAATAACTGGCTGTTCTTCATTCCTACCAGTGGTCCTGATGCTGGTGAAGTTGTACCCTTTGCTTATGGACCACCGCGCTGTGAGTTCACTGGACCTACTTTCGTTGGCGATACGCTGATTATTTCTGTGCAGCACCCTGGTGAAGAGGTTCCATTCACCCCTCAGCAAACCCTGAGCCGAGAGATTGAAATACTGAACTTGGATGGCACCCTGTTCACTCAACAACGCAGTATACCGCGTGGTAGTAACTGGCCCAGTAATATTGAGGGCAATTCTGAGGGACCACCACTTCCTTGCGTGATTGGGATTCGACGCAAAGAGTCTAGTGGTCGCTTTGTCTAAATAATACAGCGCTTTTCATTTAGATAAACTATAAATCACATGGTAGGGGTACAGAGCAATGCTTTGTGCCCCTACACTGCGTTGTGTTCTACTCATTAGTAATGAGCACAAGAGCGCTAACTAGCTTTCAAGTAGCTGCGTATTTTAGTACTCGTTTCCATTTCCAACACGATGCAGTCTCTACCAATATTTCTTTACCATTGGTGAATTTGATAAATTCTTTTTGAGTAGATGGGCAGAATTACCAAGCTTGTGGTAGCCCTAGGCATACATCAGAGAAGTTCTTTTCCTTCCTCTGTTGAAGATTATTTTCTGTTGCATTTCGTAATTACTCTTTTCTTAACTGTCTTAACTGTCTTAACTGTCTCAAGCAATTATTTCCCAATTTTCTTAACTGTCTTAACTGTCTTAACTGTCCCAAGCAATTATTTTCTAATTTTCTTAACTGTCTTAACTGTCTTAACTGTCCCAAGCAATTATTTTCTAATTTTCTTAACTGTCTTATCTGTCCTTGATTTTTCTCTTTGATAGCGGTAAATATAGGTATAAGACATTCAGAGTTTATAGCACCTTGCTATGTAATGAATTCTCCTAAGCCCTGACGGACACGCTCTTGCAACGGGTTTCCTACCCATGCATAAATGCAGGGGCTTCCACTCTTCGATATCGGTGAGTAACTGTAAGCAACCCCCAGATTCAATCTGGGGGCTTCGACAAACTCCGTTTTGATTGAAGCCCTAGCTTACCAGACTAAGTACCTTGAGTACTACGTTAATGGGAAGTGTTCAAGTTCGTACCTTGGGATGCGTAGCTAGTTCCAAGCTCTACAACCGAACAATAAAACAGGTTTATGGGTTAAGCCAGTGTTGTTTGGATAGTACCGCCCTTTAACATTGTCGAAGCTAACATTACCCCAGCAATGGGAGTTTCAAGACGCTGCTATGCGTACAGAGTCAACGATCTGAAACGGTAACTGTCCCGTTGAAAGTGCATCACAAAAGCACACCAGCTTAATTAGCTCCAAGGCGGTAGCGGCAATCTCATTGATATTTGACGACGAATAAATTCGTCGTGTCGTGTTTCCTCTCTTGTCTAAAGACACAGAGTTTCCACACTCCCGGAGTTTTTTAGATGAAGAAATCAGTGAGTAAATATGAACTACTTTGGATTTCACCTAGTTTTTATCCTACCGCCAATTTTTCTATTAGGATGGGTTCAACGGCAACCACTGGCGGGAATGGGAGGATTTAGAGCCAGGCTCGGGATACCTCTTCTTATGCTGATGGCGCTAGTATACACTACTCCTTGGGATAATTATCTAGTCTGGCGCGGTGTCTGGGAGTATGGCAAGGAACGAGTAATAGGTACCATTGGCTACGTACCAATAGAAGAATATTTGTTTTTCCTCTTACAAACCCTTTTAACGGGTCTGTGGCTCTACTGGCTACTGGATCGCCAAGATAAACCAATTTCTTCGTTGGAGCCTTATCCTTGGGTACGTACAATTGCTACCGGATTTTGGCTAGTACTCTCGCTGATTGGAGCCACGATGCTGCAGTGGAACTGGGGGGTCTACCTCGGTCTGATTTTGATTTGGGCTGGACCAATTTTAGCACTACAGTGGTTTATTGGTGCACCCTATATATGGGCAACAAAGGGTATCTGGCTTAATGCCACGCTTATTCCGACTCTGTATCTGTGGATTGCTGATCGCATTGCGATCGCAAATGAGATTTGGAGTATTTCTGATGTTTACACCACGAGGCTCTACCTGCTTGGACTACCTATAGAGGAAGCAACTTTCTTTTTAGTGACTAACTTATTAGTCGTACAAGGAGTGTTGCTGTTTCTATTGTTTGGCAACGAAAAAGAGCTTATCTGAAAAGCTAAATTGCGACTTTCTCCCCAGCAGAAACAGCGAGGGTTACAGTCGACTTCTTGTCCATCTCTGGGCTTGGTAACGAGTCCTTAACTGTCTCAAGCAATTATTTTCTAATTTTCTTAACTGTCTTATCTGTCCTTGATTTTTCTCCTTGATAGGGTAAATATACTAATAAGACACTCAGAGCTTATAATCGCACCTTGGTATATACCGATTTTTGTAAGTTTCAGTCTTTGCTAATTAAACCTTGATCAGCGGCAATTCTTGTAGGATCGGCATCCAGTTCCCTTAGTTGATAAATATTAAATGCGTCACAGCTTAAAACATCATTGCTATGCATGGCATTTCCAGATGACTTCAAACACATATGAACTTATCTTCTCATTCTTTGCCTCCAGGTAGTTTTGGTTTACCCCTTATTGGTGAAACCCTTAGCTTTTTAAAAGAGCGAGATTTTTTGAAGAACCGACAAAACAAATATGGCTCGATTTTTAAGACAAAAATTTTTGGGCAACCGACAGTAGTGATGATTGGTTCTCAAGCTAATCGTTTTATTATGTCTAGCCATAAAGATTGCTTTTCTCATGACGGTTGGCCAGACACATTCAAATCTTTGCTTGGTAACAAGGTACTGTTATTGCAAGAAGGAGACGAGCATCGGCGCAAGCGTAAATTACTGATGCCAACTTTGCATGGCAGTGCCTTATCAAACTACTTACCTAAAATAGAAGAAATTTCCCGAAACTATTTACAACAGTGGGAAAAGCTAGATAGCTTAGTTTGGTTTCCCCAACTGGGAAGAATGACCTTTGAAATTGCTAGTAAATTGTTGATTGGTAGTGAATCAGGGGAGGTAAATGATTACCTATTCAAATTGTTTATTGAGCTAAACCGTGGTTTACTTACTATACCAATTCGTTGGCATTGGACGCCTTATAGTAGAGCTTTGCAGGCGCGTGAGCAAATTCTGGCTTACATTGACAAAGCAATACAACATCGCCAGCAACAGCCAACTCAGGATGTTCTGGGATTGCTCATACAAGCTCAGGATGAAGACGGTCAAGGTTTAACAAAAGAAGAAATTAAGTCTCAGGCTTTGGCCTTGTTGATAGGAACTAATGCCAATACTGCATCTATGTTAACTTCTTTGTGTATGGCGCTAGGACAGCATCCTCATGTCCTAGCTAAGGCAAGAGCTGAACAACAAATTTTTCAAACAGACAAATTATCGTTAGAGAAATTGAAGTTAATGGTCTATTTAGACCTGGTATTGAAGGAAGTTGAACGCTGCTATCCACCGGTTGGTGCAGGGTTCCGTAGAGTTATTAAACCGTTTGTCTTTAATGATTATTACGTGCCAGCTACCTGGAATGCCATTTATTCGATTACTGGCACTCATAACGACCCTCAGATTTATACTTCACCTGAACTTTTCGACCCAGAGCGTTTTAATCAAGAGCAAACGGAATCTAAAAAAATAGATTTTAGCTTAGTTGGATTTGGGGGTGGAACTCGGAATTGTCTAGGAATTGCCTTTGCACAAACAATTATCAAAGTTTTCACAGTGAATTTGCTACGTTCTTACACTTGGGAGCTACTTCGTAACCAAGACCTAACATTGAATAGGGTACCAGTACTTCATCCCCGTTCTGGACTAAAAATTAGATTATCCCGGATATAAAACTTGAATCTATCCCACTAATAATATTCTCTGAATCCAGAGATGAACGGTAGCAAGCTCAATGAATGCATCAAAATATACTTTAAAAGCTATCAAAACCGCCTCATCTCAGCAAGATGCTGGCACTCGCGATCGCTTTTCCCAAGGTAAACCTTTGTGGGCTAGAGCATTAGCCCAGTCTAGCCTAGAATTTGGCCCAACACCTCTGCGTATCATTTCTGGCAAAGTCCCGATGGGACTACGAGGAACATTCTATCAAAATGGTGCTGGCCTATTAGAACGGGGTGGTCAACGCTTAAATCATTGGTTTGATGGAGATGGTGGAATTTTAGCGGTTCACTTCACTGATCAAGGAGCAATCGGTCTATATCGTTACGTCAAAACTTCAGCTTTTGAAGCCGAACAAAGGGCTGGCAAGTTTCTTTACCCTGGATTTGGACAAAAGGCGCTGTTAGGTGGGGGAATACTAAGAAAAAATCCAGCCAATACAGCAGTTTTAGCCTTTCAAAATAAGTTACTAGCCCTGTGGGAAATAGGAAGCCCTTACGTGTTAGATCCGGATACCCTGGAAACTTTAGGGGTTGAGCAGTTCAATAGTTTAACAAAAACAAAGCCATTCTCCGTTGCTTCTTGGCTGAGTTTAAATTTTCAGCCATTCTCTGCCCATCCTAAACAAGATCCAACAACTGGTGAAATCTATAACTTTGGTGTTAGCTATGGTGTTGTGCCCAAAATTAATCTTTATAAAATGAGTTCCAATGGGCAGATTCGACGCCAAGCTAAAATTCCTTTGGGGCGATTCTCTATGCTCCATGACTTTTGCTTAGCCGGAAACTATCTCATTTTTTTCGTCCCCCCAATCGAGATTGATATATCAAGAGTGCTGCTAGGGCTAAAAAGTCCTAATGACGCAATCCTGTGGCACCCACACTTGGGTACTGAGATTATCATTGTAGATTGTGAAACATTACAAGAAGTTGGTCGTTATCAAACTGAAGCTTGGTATCAATTGCATATCATTAATGGCTATGTAGAGAAAGACGGATCGGCAGTCATTGACTTTGTACGCTATCCAGATTTGCAGCCGAATCAGCTGTTCGCACAAGCAATAACAGGTTGTCTTGATACGTCCCTGAATGGCAAGCCTTGGAGGCTACGGCTCAACCCCAAAAATGGCAAAGTGAGTGAGAATATTCAACTGCTGGATCTTGTTTGTGAATTTCCCAATGTGTCTCCCTTTGAACTAGGCACCACAACCCGACGAATGTATTTAAATGCCTGCGTTCCTGACAAAGCTAAAATTGGAAACGATATTTTTAACAGTATTGTGTGCCTGAATGCAGATACTGGAAAAATCACCTTGGCTCAACCTGGTTCTGGCTGTTATCCAACCGAGCCGATTTATGTACCAGATAGATTTACTGACAATGAAGGCTGGATTCTCAGCGTTGTCTTTGATGGGAATCAAGACAAAAGTACAGTGCACATTTATGATGCTAAACAATTAGAACAAGAGCCAGTGTGCGTACTTGAACTTCCGCATATTGTGCCTTTTGGATTTCATGGGACTTGGCGAACCATCAGTTAAGCGACACCAAATCACAAGCTAATAAAAAAAGCTTGAGATTTAGTAAACAATCATCTTTTTATGAAATTTAATCAGACATTCTGATATGAATATGCAATCTGTAGAAAATGCCTATGAGTGCTGTCGTCAAGTTACAGCGAAACACGCAAAGACTTTTTACTTGGGCACTCTGTTGATGCCACCAGCTAAACGTCGAGCCATTTGGGCTATTTATGCTTGGTGTCGCCGCACTGATGACCTAGTGGATCAGTATCAGGCGAAGCCAACGACTCTAAGTACTTTAGCTGCTTGGGAAGAGGATTTAGAAGCCATTTTTGCAGGTAAACCGAAGGATGAACCAGATTTAGCTTTGGCAGACACTTTGGCACACTTTCCATTAGACATTCAACCGTTTCGAGATATGATTGCAGGGCAGCGAATGGACTTAGAACGCTGCCGCTACGAAAAATTTACCGACTTGCATTTATACTGTTACCGAGTCGCCGGTACAGTTGGGCTGATGTCCATGGCTGTCATGGGGGTGGAAAAAACCGGGGCAGATGTATCCCGAGAAGCAATTGCTTTGGGGATTGCTAATCAATTGACTAATATTCTGCGAGATGTGGGCGAAGATGCTGGCCGTGGTCGGATTTATATTCCCCTTCAAGAGTTAGCCCAGTTTAGTTATACTGAAGCTGATCTGTTGCAGGGAGTCATCGACGAACGGTGGCGGCAATTGATGCAATGGCAAATTCACAGAGCCAAACATTTCTATACCCTAGCTGAACAGGGAATTCCTGCCTTGAGTCGGGATGCTCGATTGCCAGTTTTTGCCAGCCTAATGTTATACCGAAGGATATTGGATGTGATTGAGAGCAACGGCTATGATGTTTTCAACCGCAGGGCTTATGTTCCTATGCCCCGGAAGTTGTTGACTTTGCCAATAGCTTGGTGGAAAGTTTTAACAATACAAAAAAGTTCCAACAACCCACAAAGCGTTTTGACAACCAAATCTTGAGTATTTACTAGGTAGCTAATTCCTAGTCAAAAGCCTTCAATTTTAGACAAAGCTAGACACGTTTATCCTCATTTTCTGCAATTAATTGGTTCACATAAGGCTCCCGTATGAAAGTTTAGTCAGAAGCTGTCATCAATTGCCTCCTAGTGTCCAAGCGCTGCTAGGAAACTGGGAAATAATACGAAATTCGATATAGCAAAGTTGAAGCAATGACATCTTGTCGTTTGAACACTGAATTAGGAGATATTTGTTTATGCCTAGATGGACTGCACAGGAAAAAGAAGCGTATAGAACTGAAATATTTCAACGCCTTAACACAATCATGCCCTTGGTAATGTCGCAGTACAGTTCAATTGATTGGGCAGAGGAACTCAAAGGCTACCGTACTGACCACGAATATTACCCTGACTACATCCATGCGCCCATTCATGGGGTTACTGACGCGTACACCAACCCCCAGAACTGTCTTGGCTGGGATTGTGGTATAGATGTAATTTTGCAAAAGAGCCACAATGTTAGTTGCCAACAAATGCGTGAGCGTATGGCTGAACTGATTCCGCTTGATGCTCAAATTAATACTGTACTAGAGCTAGGTGCAGGTACGGCATCAGGAGCGCTAGCTCTGGCACGACGGTTCCCACAGGCGACTTTTAGTATTACTGATATTTCGCCTTATATGCTCGTCATTAGTAAGTATAAGTTTAGCAAAGCTGGGCTTGTCAACCGGGCAACATTTGAGCAGGTTGACGCTAGTGACACTGGCTATCCTGACAACTCTTTTGATCTAGTGACTGCATCACTGTTGTTCCACGAGATGCCGAAAGAGTGGACGCTGAAAACTCTCCAGGAGATGTATCGGATTACCAAGCCTGGTGGTTGGGTTTTATACACAGATACATATCGCGGTGAATATGCTTTGAATGTTTCTTTCCCAGAACCCTGGTTAAGTGACTTTGTCCAATTCAATTTTGAGTATGAGTTTGCTAAAGCAGGCTTTACAGAAATAGATTACATTCGCCACTCAGTTGGGTTATGGTACATCGTAGGTCGTAAGGGTCTTGATGGAATGCCACTAAGTTAAGGCTAATAAGGTCTTTATAAAAGAAATTTTAAGTAGGGTGGGTGACACCGCTCCAGTAATTTAACGTCAAATCATAGTAATAATGGCGTCACCCACCAATCATCTGTGAGACTATGCTGCAAGGAAATATCGATAATATGAGTTCGTTAACGAGATTAACTAACGAGCAATTGCAGACAGAGGAAGGAATATTCCAATGGACAAAGCACTGGTATCCTGTAGCTGCAGTAGAATATCTTGATCCTAAACGACCCCACGCCATGCAATTGCTGGGCAAGGATATTGTTTTGTGGCGTGATGGCTGTGGTAAATGGCGTTGCTTTGAAGACTTTTGTCCCCATCGACTAGTCCCGCTTTCTGAAGGTCGAGTTGAATCAGATGGTACACTTTTATGTGCCTACCATGCTTGGCGGTTTGATGCTCAAGGAAACTGTGTCAGTATGCCGCAGTCTAAAGATGAAGAGACTGCGGCTAAGCACTGTGAGAGCCAGAAATCCTGTGCAGTTGTCTATCCTACCCAAGAACGCCAAGGGCTATTATGGGTATGGGCTTCCTCAGGTGAGCAAGCCAAGGTAGAAAGCCAATTGGTGACACCACGCATCGTTGCAGAACTAGAAGATCACTCAGGTAGAGTCGTGAAGTCGTTTTGGAATTTCCGCGATTTGCCCTATGGATGGGAGTACTTTATGGAAAATGTTTCAGATCCTGCCCATGTACCTGTTTCCCATCACGGTATTACAGGCGATCGCTACAAAGATGCCAAGTACTACGACATGATTCCCGTGCGGCAGATATCTACTCAAGAAGGGTTCGCCCTTGAAATTCAACCCACACAAGGCAACATAGTACAGGCAATTCATGACTTTCAACCGCCCTGTTACATGAGAATTGCCACCACCTCTAAAGATGGTGGGCAGTTAATTCTGGCTTTGTATGCTACTCCAACTCGTCCTGGCTGGTGTCGTCATATTGGTTGCCAGGTGTTCGTCAAAAATCCAGAAGGGAAGATGCCCCAAGGTTTGTCCTTCTTTGGGCTACCACTGCCAACTTGGTTAGGTCATGTGTTAGCATCTCTATTCCTACACCAGGATATGGTATTTCTGCATTACCAAGAAAAAATTATTGCCCACAGGAGAAAGGGTAAATGGCTGGATGCCGTATTTACACCAAATCCTCAAGACAAGATGGTAATCACATTTCGTCAGTGGCTAGAGAAGCGCGGTGGCGGTGGTATTCCTTGGGTAGAAGGATATAGTCATGATGTACCTTCAGCAGAAAAAGACAAACAGAAACTTTTTGATGTCTGGACAACTCATACTCAGCACTGTACAGTTTGCCAAAATGCCTTAAAAAACATCAATCGCCTCACTGTGTTGGCTTACGTAGCTGCTGTTGTGTGCTTGTTTGTCGCAGTGATTTTGGATGCCAGAACAATAGCGATGCAAGTTGCTTCAGGTACATCTATATTCACAGTTCCTCCAACAGGATTTTGGTTAACGCTTGCGGGTGGCATCTTGTTTGCAGTGGTGGGATACCAGCTAAAAAAGTTCAGCAGGCTATTCTATATCTATGAGTTTGAACACGCTCGTAATGACTAACGCTGTGTATCTGTCGCATTCTTTTTTCAAATTGATATAAGCTCCCATTTCTGCAAGTAGCTGCGGGTAATGTCTGCCATTGAGGAGACATACCCAGCCAGAAACTTGCTTATTTTTTTAGGTTGCCATAATGTTCTGAGCTTTACATTTTTGGAACAAAACGCAAAGCAAAAATAAAACTGTAACGAAATTTACAAAATTCCTATCTTTTTTTAGAAAAAAGGCTACGCTAGGCATACACATCTAGTTCGCGAAGATACCGCGAATAGAAAAACTCTATACTTTCATAGTCTCTGCGGCGAGACCGCAAAGAGGAGAAAATCTTATGCTTTCATCGTCTGTTCGATCGCTGGAGGCTCCAACTCCTGCGCATATTTGCCCATATGACCAAGCCTGTAGTTACCTAGAACAAGCGGCAAAAGAATTGAACCTAGACCAAGGTCTTTTGGAGGTTCTCAGTCACCCGCGCAAGGTGGTCACGGTTTCCATTCCTGTAAAGCGGGATGACGGAGAAGTGCAGGTTCTGGCTGGACATCGGGTACAGCACTGCGATATTTTAGGTCCCTACAAAGGTGGCATTCGATACCACCCGGCGGTGACATTGCGCGAAGTCTCAGCCCTAGCAATGCTCATGACCTGGAAATGTGCGCTCTTGGGTATTCCCTACGGAGGTGCTAAGGGAGGTATTGCTTTAGACCCGAGACGCTACAGCGTTGGTGAACTAGAACGCATCACCCGTCGATACACCAGTGAGTTGATTAAAGATATCGGTCCTTCGATAGATATTCCAGCACCAGATATGGGGACTTCTGCCCGTGAGATGGCTTGGATGATGGACACCTACTCTGTGAATGTCGGTCATGCTGTGCCTGGGGTTGTAACTGGTAAGCCGATTTCTATAGGTGGTTCGCGAGGACGAGAAATGGCAACCGGACGCGGTGCAATGTTGATTGTCCGCGAGGCGCTGGCAGACAAAGGTCAGTCACTGGTGGGAACGAGAGTAGCCATCCAAGGTTTCGGGAATGTCGGAAGTGCAGCGGCTTTGTTGCTACACCAAGCAGGAGCGAAAGTGATAGCTGTCTCTACTGGTTCTGGAGGAGTTTTTTGTGAAGATGGTCTAGATATCCTAGCCTTGAAAGCTTATGCTGCCGAAAACCGCAAGAGTGTTGTTGGTTTCCCGCAAGCAACACCAATTAGCAACGCAGACTTACTGACTTTGCCCTGCGATGTCTTGATTCCGGCAGCTTTGGAGAACCAGATCACTGAAGACAATGCGAATCAAGTCCAAGCAAAAATTATAGCAGAGGCGGCTAATGGTCCAGTTACTCTGTTGGCAAACCAAGCACTAGAGGCAAGGGGTATAACGGTTTTACCAGACATCTTGGCAAATGCTGGTGGTGTCGTTGTGAGTTATTTGGAGTGGGTGCAGGGTATTTCCTACATATTTTGGGATGAGGAGCGCGTTAATAAGGAGTTGGAATACTTAATGGTGCAGGCATATCGGCAAGTTATCCAGCAATCTCAGATACGGCAAATTCCTCTGAGGTTAGCAGCTTACACCCTGGGTGTCGGTCGTGTTGCTCAAGCGCTGAGCGATCGCGGTCTTTATCCCTAGTAATCTATCAAGTTTGATTTGATGGGTTCGTAGTAAGCGCTGCCTTCACGCTTAGCGCTTACTACAATTTGTTCACGGGGAAATCCCAGTTCAATGGACAAATGCAGAATTTGCCCCAAGCAGAAAAATTCACCAAACAAGCTCTGGGTATAGTCCAAGAAATTGAATTCCACCATGCAAAGGCTGAAAACTTTGCTGCAAAAGGGCTACAGAAAGAAAATCGCTTTTTTTCCCAAAAGTATCAAAAAAAGCTTGTTTTTGCTGTGTTAATTAGACTTTACCTCAAATAGCACAGTTAATAAAACAGTTAATGAACAGGTATTTACTGTGAGTTTGCAGCCTGAGATATTTCTCTAGAACTATTGAGCAGTCATTTTGACAGAATCTATGTCCACTTCCCTTACACGACGTACTTCTACAACATCTTTAATTTTTACGACAGATGCTACACACTTTTCAAGTTGTTCACGGTTAATAATATCGATAGATAGGTAGATTATCGCTTTATTCTCACCTGAATAGGTTTTGACTTGTGCTTCACTAATATTAATATTATTTTTTGCTAAATATGATGTAATATCCTTCAATATTCCTATACGATTATTAGTCTCAATTTGAATGCCTACCGGATATTTTTGTTGACTCTCAAGATTCCAGTTAACAGTTAAGTAACGATTACTAGATAATAATAAATTATGGACGTTCTTACACTTTTGATGATGAATAGAAATGCCACGACCCTGTGTAATAATGCCGATAATCTCCTCTCCAGGTATAGGTTGACAACAACCTGCTATGTAATAAGTTAGTCCTTCAATTCCTTTAATAGGATCCTGGCTATCAGAGCTCGCATTAGGGTTGTTAGAGTTATTTTTAACAGGAACTTCTTCGAGTGAAACTTTTCCTTTTAAAACTTCTTGTAGTTGTTTGACTACTTCATTTATATCGATAGGTTTTTCAATTTTTCTTTCTGCTATTGCTCTTTCAGGTTCTCCCAAAGCAGCAAGTAAATCATCAGTTGTTTGAAAACTAAATCGCTGAGCTAAATTTAACAAATATTCTGATTTTTGTCGGATTTTCATTTTCTGATTTATCAAAACTTTTTCTAGTATTTTCCATCCACGCTCCTTTGCTTGCTCTTTGAGTTTTTCTTGCATTAAATTTACTACTTGATTGACAGAGGTAGTTTTTTCTCCATGACCTAATGCAGCAAGTAAATCTTCTAGGCTTTGGTAGTTACATTTTTCTGCTACCTCCTGCATAGATTTTGACTTCAGAAGATTTTCAAAACCTGTCTTACCTAATTCCTTTTCCAATAATTCTCGACCACGAGCAATATTTTCTTCCCGACGCGAACGTTTGTACCAGTTCTTAATTCTGTTCTTCGCCGTATAAGTTTGGACAAAATTCAGCCAATCCAAACTCGGACGACCACTTTTTTGGGTCATGATTTCCACGAGATCGCCATTTTGAAGTGGCGTGGATAGAGGCACTATCTTTTCATTGACAAGCGCTCCGATACAGTGGTTTCCAACATCTGTATGAATGCGATAAGCAAAATCTACAGGCGTTGAATCTTTTTTAAGAGAAACAACATTTTTCTCTGGAGTAAAAACATATATTTTGGCTCCAAATTCAACTCTTTTGTTTTTGAGGTAATAATTAAGACTTATTAACCAAGATAAAAAGTGCTTAATTCCTTCAAAAGTATTACTATCAATTCCTCCATCCTGCTGACGCTTCTGTCTTTTTTGATACAAATTTGACAAAAAAATTAGGTGACTCTTATCAACTATTGTGTGGATTTTTTGTTGATACCATTTACACCAAAAAATTAGAGGAGTCGTATCTATTTTTTTTTGAAGCAATTCCCTTGCAGCAGGAACACCTTTTTTGTCTATGAATTCCTTCAAGGCAGTAAATACATAGTCTTCTTCATTAGTACTCTGTGAGTAACCAAGTTCTTTATACTTCCAATGAGCAGCAACACCATACTCTGCTTCTTTATGCATCTTGTCGGTTCTAATCTGAACTTCTAATTTTCTCTCATCTTGACTGTCATCTTGAATATTTAATTTACTTTCTACAGGTGCATGAACTACCAAATGGATTGATTTATAACCATTAGGCTTTGGTACGGCAATGTAATCTGCTAATTCTCCATATTTCCGCAGCAAAGTAGATTGTCGTTTGAAATTGTGTTGTATAATATCTAAAACTTGATAACAAGTTTCAAGGGAGTCACAAATTAGCCTAACGCCAAACAAATCATGAACTCCTTTAAATAATTTTTCAAAAGTATCACTATCCTGTTTTAATACTGTGTTAAATTCTTGAAATGATATCTTTCTATTTAAAATATTGTGTTCATAGCTATAAAGCTGCTTCATTTTTGTATAAGTACTATATATGCTCTTTGGTCTTCCACTAATTGAAAATTTGTCTTTGGTTATACAGTTTTTTTCATCTTCTAAAATCTTTCCTTCTAAATAACTGACACAGTATTTCATGTAATCTTCTCTTTGCAAACGTTTTTGATTAAGTAGTTTTGCAATTTTAGAATATATGTCAGATTCAATTTGTTTAAATGAAAGGTCTTCTAACTGCCATTTTAAACTCCACATCCCTAACCTATTTGCAATAGGAACAAATATTTTAAAAGTTTCAAAAGCAACATAAAATTTGAAAGTTAACTTTTCATTAACAGATTTATTATGAAAACTTTTTAAAGGTTCGTTAATAGGTTGATTATGCCAATAGATACATTTTTTTATATGTATGAGAAACGATAGCCTACACACAAGTTCAACAACTAGAGCGCGGATATCTTGTTCCTGACTCATAATGACAAAAATCATCATAATTATTTCTTCTACATCAGTATTTTCATCAAGACTTATTATTTTGTCTAAATCAGAATCATCCAAAAAACATCTTTTTTCTTTATTTAGAATATTTTCTATATTATTGACTATTTTTCCCTTTAGAGAAAATATCGTCAATACATTCGATAAATTTTTTAAATCTTTTAGCCACTTATTAATATCAGAACCAAGGTTTTCAGTATCTTTATTGTCTTTTAATTGTATATCGTCATTAGATAATAAAAGGTAGACCAAGCCAGCAAACGATAAGTTGTCATCTTGAGTTAAATCATCTAGAGTTTCAACAACAAATTTTGCTTGCGCCTCTGGTGTGTGTTTAAAAAAACTGCGTTCGCTGAACACAGACGTTAATCGTTCTAGTGCATTCATATATACACTAGATTTTTCTAATTCCTCTTCCTTGGCTGTTCTGCCATTTATTTGTATAGTTTGGTCACTCATAGTTTTTACATGACGTTAAACTGCTTGTCTGAGATAAAATCAATGTTTACATTTTATTAAATGGTGATGCCATTAATAAAATGTAATTGATTCGCGAAAAATAACTACAAATTTCGTGGCATACATAATTGGTGAAAATGTGAGTAATTATCCAATAACTTACTCTAAATTTCATCGTTCAAACTCTTTTTGTTCAATTCTCTTAAAAGCAAGATTTTCAAGTTAGAAGGAAACTATAGTACATATATCGTCACCAGGCAAGGGAGGTAAGTACAAGGATTTAGGAACGCTTCACGCCACTCTCTCGTGTTCGTAATAACATGATTATCCTTATTTATGTCCTCCTACTTACTACTTTACAGTGACTTCACGGGCAAGCTCTAGCACTCGACATTAAATCCTGTTGCATCTAAACTACTCTACATACACCCTTTTAAAAGCAACTCCTGCTCGTAATTTCTTAAGAAAAAGCTAAAAATCTGTATAAATCAACCAGAGCGTTACTTTTAAGTAAATATACTTGTATGACAATGAAGGCCAATCTAGAGCTTACGGAGATAGTTACAGTAAAACTCCCTAATGGTAAAAATGTAAAAGTTGAAGCAACATTGCTGCGTCGTGAAGAGGAAGTAGCAAGCAAGATTTTATCTTTTGAAGATGTTGGTGATGTGATTGAGGGAATAGCAGCAGCTGTTGCAGCTCCATTACAGCATATCCAACCAACAAAAGCCATTGTTAAATTGGCGCTGGAATTGGCAGTAGAATCAGGACAACTGACGACACTTATTGTTAAAGGGTCAAGTAAGGCGAATCTGGAACTTACTTTAGAATGGGAGAAACAAGACATTTCAACCCCTTAATTTGGGTTAAATCAAGAACACCTTAACAGTTAAGGTCAAACCAAGATGAATCAGCCGTTGTTTGAACTGTTACCACAGTGTACATTGCGATTGAATGTCGTTGGAGAAGAAGGACATGGAACAGGTTTTTTTGTCGCACCAAGACTTATTGTCACTTGTGCCCATGTAATTAGAGATGCAGGCGGCAGACAAATCAATGTATCCTGGCAGGATCAGAGTTATACGGCTTTCATAAAGACTGTATCACAGGATGCTCGCTTTGACTTGGCACTACTAGAGTTATGTGAGCTAGTTCCCGATCATCCTTGTGTTTATCTTGGTGAATCTGTAGATCCAGGTGATAAATTATACAGTTATGGCTATACTGACGACTATTCTAATGGCGAACCTGCAACTTTTGAATGTGAAGGTTCTAGTAGCGCTCCTCCGTTAATTAAATTCAAATCAGGTCAAGTTCGTCCTGGTATGAGCGGTGCACCTTTACTGAATTTACGGACTGGTAAAATTTGTGGACTTGTCAGGTTGAGTCGTGACCGCAGTCTAGATATGGGTGGACGGGCAATACCGACAACGGTCATTTTCTCGCAATTTAGAGAACTCAAAGAACTACAATACAATTTTCATCAGCAAGACGATTGTTGGCTCAAACTTTTGCCTAAAGCCCCTAGAGAATCATTGCGGTTACGTCCCTACTGCAACCTACCTTCCCAAACCTACCAAGAATTTATTGGTCGAAAGAAAGAACTTAGCCAGTTACTGAAACAGATTTCTCTTAGTTACCGTGCGCCGATTATCACTGTTGATGGCATCGGAGGAGTGGGTAAAACTGCACTCGTATTGGAAGCTGCTTACCAGTGCTGGGAAGCCAAGCATGGTCAATCTCGCGCTGACGTACCAATATTTGATGCAATTATCTTTACCTCAGCAAAGGAAAGTTGGTTATTTCCGACAGGTATTTTGCGACGGCTTCGGAGGCAGGGAACTTTGAGGGATATTTACAGGGAAATTGCTCATACTTTAGATGATCCAACTATTACCCAGTCACCTCCAGAAGAGCAACTTTACCAAGTATATAAAAGCCTTCGCAATCAACATACCTTGCTGATTGTAGACAACCTAGAAACTATTGAGGACAAAGATGAGGTTATCGCTTTTCTATCTGAGTTGCCGCCGACAGCTAAAGCAGTAATCACAACCCGTGAACAGGTAGTGATGTATGCTTCAATGCGTCTGGACTGTTTACCAGAAGAGGACAGCCTCAAACTAATTCAGCAACAAGCTACAGAAAAAGAAATAACACTCAGCCAAGAAGATTCAGGAAAGATTTACAAGCACATTGGGGGAGTCCCAATAGCTCTAATTTATGTGATTGGTCAACTAGCGAGTGGCTACTCCTTAGAAACAATATTAAATTTGTCAGATCCACTTCCTGATGACGTAGCTCGTTTTTGCTTTGATGGTTCTGTGAAACCATTACAAGGGCAACCAGCCCACAAGTTGTTAATGTCCCTAGCGATGTTCCGCAATGCTCCAGTTTGTGATGCTGTAGCAGAAGTTGCTGGTTTGAAATCAGATCCCATTGCCGTGAATAAAGGCTTGGCTCGACTCCAGCAACTTTCCCTAGTGCGTCACCATAAAGAGCGATATGGGATGCTTTCTCTCACCCGCGAATATGCCCTGACAGAACTCGCAGCCCATGCAGATTTTGAGCAAGAAGCACGAGAACGTTGGGTAAAGTGGTATCTGGGTTTTGCCCGTAAATACGGAGGAGAAGATTCCGGTGATTGGCAAATCAAATATGATTACCTAGAAAGGGAGTGGGGAAACCTTCTGGCAGTGCTGTACTGGTGTGCTGACCAAGATCGCTATGATGATGTCAAAGAGCTATGGAAACCTGTAAATCGCTACACTAACATCTATGGATTTTGGGCGGAAAGAATATTCTGGCTGGATTGGTTAATTCAGCTATCAGATCGACAGAGTGATTGGTCAACTTGGTTCTATGCAATGTCAAGAAAAGGCTGGACACTCACTCTAATGGGTCAACAGCAGAATCTGGAAGCAGCTGAGCACATTTTTAACGAAGCATGGAATAGGCGCGAGTATGCCGACTTCAGTGTTCAAGATTACTTAGCTAAAAGTTTTGCTGCGCTACGCATTCGCCAAGGACTATATGAAGATGCCCACAACTGGCTGAACATTAAGGAAGACCTTTTAAGAAATGCTCATCTGGAAGAGAAAGATCTTATCCGTTATTCAAGTACTATTGCTTACTACACAGCAGAAATTCAGTATTTAAAAGGTCATTATGACCAAGCTAAAACACTTTATCAACAAGTAAAAACACAGGCAGAGGAAATTGGTTGGCAGCGTAGAGCCAGCTATGCTCAAAACAGACTAGCTAATATTGCAATAAAGCAAGCTGAACTGGACGAGGCTGAAAAACTCTTGAATATGGGTTTAGCTGTAGCAGAACGAAATAAAGACAAACGCCTCACTGCTGACTACCAACGCTGTTTTGCTAGCTTAGAGAAAGCTAGGGGAAATTTAGAGAAAAGTTATGAATGGGCAAAAAAGGCTATAGATGGTTTCCAGCGGCTAGGTATGATCCAGCAGGCAGCAGAAACCCGCTCTATGCTTGATTGATGGTTGGTTGCAAACATAGGGAAAGATGGGCAATCCCAGTGGCGAAACAAAAACCACCCTAGAGCGAGGTGGTGGGGGACCTCAAACCCGTGGGAAGTGCAAAGCGCTGCTGTCCCCTGGTCGAATGTGCATGTAACCTGATAAGGAGAAATTCCTGTTTCATCCAAACTATGCTCTTTTTACAGCTATTTTCAGGTAAATAGATCACATTTGCCGTAGGGGCACAGCAATGCTGTGCCCTTACAGTGTGGTTCAAATACGTGAAAACTGCTGTAAGTGCGGTTGTCACCCTTCAAAACTAAAATACGGTAATTTTATCAATTAATCGTAGTCTTCTTGACTAACGCAGAGTATTATAGAAATTTATCCGAAATCAAGTCTTGGAACTTGGGGGAAAAGCAACGAAGATGTTACCAAGGCAATATAGCCTTTTTCAATTGAATGCAATACAGGAAGATGGTAGGGCACAGCAATGCTGTGCCCTACCCGTAGTGTACGCAACACCAGAATCGCTATAGAATACTTACTTTAACGCTAATTAGCTTAAAAGCTAGCAGTTCAAGAGATTGGTGCTGGTTATTTCCAATGATAAAACAGAAGAAACAATCAGGCACTGTGTATCTATGGCAACAAAACTTCAACAACAAGCGCTATTACTTCTACGTCAGGCGCTGGATAACCCGACAGCTGATTTTCGCGTTGGACAATGGGAAGCAATTGAAGAGATAATTGAGAGGCGATCGCGTTTACTTGTCGTCCAACGCACTGGTTGGGGCAAAAGTCTAGTTTATTTTTTAGCAACGCGCTTGTTACGAGACGAAGGTGCTGGTTGTACTCTTTTGATTTCACCATTACTTGCTCTGATGCGAAACCAAATTGCAGCGGCACAACGAATTGGTGTACAAGCCGTTACAATTAACTCCAGCAATACAAATGAGTGGGAACTTGTACAAACCCAATTGCTAACAGGAAAAGTAGACATCCTGCTCATTTCTCCAGAAAGATTGGCTAACGACGAATTTCAAAGAAAAATTCTTTTACCCATATCTCAAAGAATAGGTTTATTTGTCGTTGATGAAGCCCACTGTATATCCGACTGGGGACATGATTTTCGCCCTGATTATCGGCGAATTGTGAGAATTTTACAAGCGCTGCCTCAAAATATCCCAGCCCTTGCCACAACCGCTACAGCGAATAATCGAGTGGTTGAAGATATTATCACTCAGTTGGGACAAAGATTGCGTGTGTCAAGAGGTGCTTTAACCAGAAAAAGTTTGCATTTGCAAAATATTTATATACCGAGTCCAGCAGCAAGAATGGCATGGTTAGCAGAACATCTTCCTAAATTACCTGGGAGTGGTATTATTTACGCATTAACTGTTAGAGATGCTGACCGAGTTGCTGAGTGGTTAAGAACTCAAGGTATTAATGCTAAAGCTTACCATAGCGAGTTAGACAGTGATGCTCGTGAGGCATTAGAAGACCAACTTCTCAAAAACAAAATCAAAGCATTAGTGGCAACGACAGCTTTAGGAATGGGTTTTGATAAACCAGATTTAGGATTTGTTATTCATTATCAACGCCCTGGTTCTGTTGTACACTATTATCAGCAAGTAGGACGAGCCGGTAGAGCAGTAGACCAAGCATACGGAATTCTTCTGAGCGGTGATGAGGACGATGAAATTACCAACTACTTTATCAGGACTGCTTTCCCACCACAAGTCCATACACACCAAGTTTTAAATGTTCTCAATCAAGCAGAAGATGGTCTTTCTATTCCACAATTGGAACAAAAACTTAATCTTTCTAGAGGGCAAATTGATAAAGTTTTGAAACTGCTGTCGTTGGAATCTCCTGCTCCTGTTATTAAGCAAGATTCAAAATGGTATGCTACAGCAGTCAATTATCAACCCGACGCAGAAAAGATTGAAAAAATCATACAAATCCGGCGTCAAGAACAAGCTAGGATGTTGGAATATATGCATAGCCAACAATGCCTGATGTCTTTTTTGGCGGCAGAGTTAGATGATCCAAATCCAACTGCTTGTGGCAAATGTGCCGTGTGTTTGGGCAAACCTTTATTACCTGAAACCTGCTCAATACAGCTTGTCAATCAAGCAATTCAGTATTTACGTCGTACTGACCAAATCATTGAACCACGCAAAAGATGGGCTGCACAAGCGTTGCCAAATTATGGCTTTTCTGGCAACATTCAGAATAAATTAAAAGCAGAGGAGGGAAGAGCATTATCTCTATGGGGTGATGCAGGTTGGGGAGAATTAGTCAAACAAGGGAAATATCAAGATAATCATTTTGACGATGCACTCGTACAGGGGACTTTTGAAATGATTCAACGTTGGCAACCGCAGCCCTTTCCCTCGTGGGTAACTTGTGTCCCCTCATTGAATCGTCCGGAACTTGTGCCGAATTTTGCTCAACGGCTCGCTGATAAATTAGGCATACCCTTTATGCCAATTGTGCGAAAAATTCGCGCAACTGAGTTACAAAAAAATATGAGCAACAGTTACCAACAAGCTAATAATTTGGATAATGCCTTTGCGGTTGACTCTTGGAAAGGAATGAACAATTCTGTTTTCTTAGTTGATGATATCGTTGATTCCCGTTGGACTTTGACTGTAGTTGCGGCACTTTTGCGTCGTGCTGGTTGTGGATTGGTTTACCCTGTGGCATTAGCACTTAATACATTCAGTCAAGGTGATTAGAAAATCATGTTAAATCATGTGCTACCGCCAGATACTCAAGCCATTTTGCTGTTGTGTGCTAGCTTTGGACAAAATCGTCAACTTGAACCTCAACCCCTAACCCTGAGTGAGTATAATTTTTTAGCTGACTGGTTGCGGGAAAATCAGATGCGCCCAGCAGATTTACTTGAGACTACAGCAAAGCAACAGTTACAAGAAATAACTGATAGTAAAGTGAGCCCCAACAGGTTGGTAGCTTTACTAGAAAGGGGTGCAATGCTGAGTTTAGCAGTTGAGAAGTGGACAAATCAGGGACTGTGGGTGTTGGGACGAAGTGACACGAACTATCCCAAGCGCCTCAAGCAAAGACTGAGACATTTAGCACCAGCAATTCTCTACGGAGTTGGCAATATCGAACTGATTTCTACAGGAGGATTAGCAATTGTCGGTTCTCGGGATGTGGATGAAGAGGGGCTTGGCTATACTCAAAGAGTGGCGCAAACTTGTGCAGCACAAGAAATACAGGTGATATCTGGTGGTGCGCGGGGAGTTGATCAAGCAGCAATGTTGGGGGTATTGGATGCTGGGGGAACAGCTCTTGGTGTGCTGGCGGATAGTTTGAGTAAGGCGGCGGTTAATAGCAAGTATCGTTCCAACATCAGAGAGGGCAGACTTCTGTTGGTTTCTAGTTACGATCCTGATGCAGGTTTCAATACTGGTAATGCAATGGGGCGAAACAAATATATCTATGCTTTTGCTGATTATGCCCTTGTCGTCAGTTCGTCGGTGGGTAAGGGTGGTACTTGGGCGGGTGCTGCGGAAGTTCTCCAAAGGTTCAAGGATATCCCAGTTTTTGTACGCATGCATCCAAATGTATTGGAAGGTAATCAACAACTATACAATCTGGGAGCAAAATCTTTTCCAGTTGAACCTTGGAATGATTCGTTGAGAGAACTTTTGGCAACAGCTGCATCTTGTGTTGAATCGGTACAGACTGCTGAAATCAAAACGACACCTCAAGAAACTGCAGAGACTCTCACGCATGAACCTTCAGAAAGTGAAATCGTAAATCCTCACCCACAAGAAGTTTTATATAGTCCAAAAGACATTTATGAAGCTGTTTTACCTTTCATCCTCAATCATTTACAACAACCAATAGATGCAAAATCTCTTGCCAAATCTTTGAATGTCAGACAATCACAGTTGGAGGATTGGTTAAACAGGGCTGTTGTAGAGGGTAAGGTAAGAAAAACTAACAAGCCAGTTGCTTATGTAATCAATAATTCAGCGACTCAACTTTCTTTGTTATAGAACAGGTTGTGATATTGGGAAACGCAATGTTTTTTTCTGGAGAGCGCTTTTCAAGTAAATAAACCACGGGGTAAAGGCACGGCTAGCCTTTACCCCTACGAAAATCTGTAGTTCAATTAACTGAAAATAGCTGTAAGATGACGAAAAGTCAAAAGTTAGAAATTCTTTTAACTTTTGACTTTCTCTGTGTCCTCTCTCAGTCTTCAAGGCAATTTGTTTACTTAACTTTTTCTTTTGAAAGAGTCAAGCCATTCTTGGACTTGGGTTCTGGCAATATCGCGAGTGCCCAATCCAAAGGACAAGGCAATAGCAACTGCGATCGCCCCAACTAAAAGTCCAAAAGCTAAATTCACAATATCACTGGCAACACCAATTTGTTGCAGCGCCATTGCAGATACGAGGGCAATGATCGCAATCCGGGCTATCTGTCCTAAAATCCGTGCTTGGCGATCGCCTGAACTGGTAATGATGTTGAAGGCAAGATTTGCTAGATACAAACCAACAGCAAATACCACTAATCCAGACAAAATCCGCCCCAACACGATCACAATGCCACTAACCAGTGCTGTCAACGCCGGAATATTCAAAATATTAACCGCCGCCAAAGTTGCAAACAGCATAATGCCGACTAGGACGATAATGCCGACAATTTGCGATGGCGTGCGGGTTGTAACTGAGGGTGCTGTTGGTTCTTGTGGAATCACAACTCTTCTGGTTGGTGCTTGCAGACCCAAAGCAGAGAAAATATTGTTAAAGCCTATACTTGTGAGGATACTGGTTACGAGTTCCGCCACAAATCGCCCAACGAAATAGGCAATAATCAAAATAGCGATCGCTGTAAAGATAGCCGGCACTACATTAAGAATCTGTTGCAGCATCGAGATTGCCGGCACGGAAATTGCCTCGATTTGCAGCTGATTGAGTGCCGCAATTGCGACAGGAATCAAAATCAAGACATAGACAATTGTGCCAATAATGGTCGATAGGGATTGCGTTCCTGATGTTCCACTGAGTCCAAATTGCCTTCCCAAATTGTCAATTCCTGTTGTCGCCAGTAAGTTTGTGACTATCCGACGCACTACGTTAGCTATAAACCAGCCAACTACAGCAATTAATGCCGCACCCAAGATATTGGGCAGAATTGAGATAATCTGTGTGACAAGAACTTGTACCGGTAGTAATGCCTGGTTTAACCCTAGGCTATCAAGCAACGGGATGAGAAAGACTAAAAAGATAAACCAGTACAAAGCATTGCCAATAGTCTCACTGACAGACAATTGATTGAGACTAGGAGTATCGTCTTGTGGTGTATTTAATCGTTCATCTATGCGCAACGCCCGCAGTCCGCGTACGGTTATCAGCCTGACTAAGGTAGCCACCAACCAGGCAATTCCTAGGATAACCACTGCACCCACAAATCTAGGTAAGAAGTCACCAATCTGATTGAGAAAAGTGTTCAGCGGCTGAGAAGCTACCCTAAGTTGTAGGGTATCTAAAACGGCAACTATTGTTAAAAGCAGGATGCCCCAAAAGACTAAGCTGGAGAGAATTTTCTCTATCTGGGGAACATCCGCACCACCAGTTATCCCTGAAGCAATGCGGTTGTCTATGTTGGTGCGATTGAGGAGGGAACGCGTGACAGCAGCTGCTACAGCAGCAATGACCCAGCCAATTAACAAAATTAAGACTGCACCCAGCAAACGGGGCATAAACTGAACCACCTGTTGTAAAGTTCCTTGTAGGTAATTGACTGTATCGGCTTGTTCCGATGGAAACGTTGGTGATTGTGCCAAAAATTGCTGCACCTTCACTGACAAACCAACCTCTATCACCTCGGATATTCCTTGCCAAGTTGTGTTCATGGTTGTTCAGAATTAAAGTTGAGTGTTATCGCAGAAAACACCTTAGATGCTTCTGATGTGGATTACCCTGATAATCCTACATTCCGGTAATTTTATCAGTGTTTTGTCTATAAATTTACCAGTAAATTTATCAAACAAAGATGATATCTAGAGTTTTTTTTAATTTTTTTGTTGTTATTTCTTATGTCGTTTTATAAACAAGAAACTTTAGAATCATAGATAATTCATCATAAAAATTTCAATCTATAGGTTATTTGTCGTATTGTTTAAATCTGCTATATTAAAGTCATTTTGCGTTACTCTAGGTGCAGCCATAGCAAGAAAGATGCGCAATGTCTCAAGTTTTTGAACAATCGATTCAAATTAATGCTACAGCGGCAGTAGTGGAGCGCTGTATTACCGAACAAGCTCTCATGCATCGCTGGCTAAACCCTGTTTTGCGTTGCGAACCTGTGGGCACATGGAGTACTGATGTCGGTAGTAAAAGTCGATTCGTGATTCAAATACCAGTTATCAAACCTACATTGAATAGCACCGTCGTGGAAAGACAGCCGGGTTTGGTTGTGTGGGAGTTCCAAGGTTTTTTTAAAGGGCGCGATACTTGGGAATGTCAACCGATAGACAAAGGAACCCGTCTTGTTAACCGCTTTGAATTCGAGATTCCCAACCCTTTGGTGAGTTGGGGTTTCCAAACGTTTGCCCAAAATTGGACAAAAGAAGATATGCAAGCTCAACTGCAACGCCTCAAGCGTGTTGCAGAGCAAGTACAGCAACTTGGTTGACGTACTCACCGGGAAGACAGCCACGGTGATTCTCAAAGGATGTTACGAGGCACTCTGAACAGATGCCTCTCCACCGCAACTTCGCTGCTTCTTCGACTCTTAACTAGACTGTTGCCAGTCCCCGTCAGACCGTCTCCACAAGCATTTTCTTCCACGCTGCGTCCCAGCGCCGAGATCCCTCTATTTCGGATCACTTGTGCAGCTGCCACATCACGATGTGTAGTGTAACCGCATGACTGACAAGAATGAATCCTGTCTTTCAATTCTTTCTTTCCAGTGTGAGTATCACATTGTGGACAGACTTGCGTTAGCGAAGCGGGGCGAAGCCCGGTGTAATCTTTTTCCACTTTGTTAAAATACACACCGCGTTTCCAACACACCCATTGCAGAATGGAAACAAACTGCCCAAACCCTGCATCTAAAGTGTGTTTACCCAACATCCCTTTTGCCCAAGTGCGGAAATCAATGTCTTCAACAAACACCATTTCAGCGTCGTAGCACAACAGGAAGCGGCTAAAACTTTCTTAATTCGTGATATTTACCGCAGAGCTAAAGACGATTCACAACGCAAACGACTAATAAATTTACTCAAAACTAACCCAACTGCTGACAACTGGCTGCATCGTCAATTTAGGAAGCAATACCTCAAAGGGTACACGTTTGTTAGAAATCAAATCGTGTATCAAGGTGGGGGATATTCCTGTAAGCGATTGACCAGAAACACGATACAACTAGAAGTTGCAGGATTAATTAAAGGTAAACGCATCACTCTAAAATTGCGTTGTCGCCACATAATTAAAGGTCAAATTCGGCTCATTCGCACTACATTAGGCACTCTAGAAATTCACTGCACTCGCAGCAAACCTCTAGTATTACCACACGGGTTACCAACTCAAAAACTAGGCATTGACAAGGGTTACACAGAAGGCTTTTACACCTGTGATGGCACTAAAATTGCTTCGGGATTGGGTAAACTACTCACAGCGAAAACTAATCGCATTACTCACACCAACTGCAATCGCTACAGGTTATTTGCCCACGCACAAAGCAAGCCATCTAAATCTGCAACTATCCTTAAAAACAACCTAGGGCACAAGGTAAAATCACGTCGCTTACACCGAGAAAAAGCGACCATACAGAATTTTATTCGCTTTGATTTGAGACGGAGCATCACAACAGCCGTTGAAATCTTTTGCGAAGACCTCACCCAACCCCTGACGGGAAAGCAACAAGCCAAGCACATCAACCGCAAGCTGAACCAATGGATGAAAGGTGAATTACAAGCTTCAATTGAGAAAATCTCGTTGGAGACAGGATCTACTCTATCAGTATTGACATACTCCCCGCCCTAAAAGGGACGGGGATTCTAGGCTCAAACAGCAATTGCAGGCACAGCCCGTCTTACATCGCCTAACCCAACAGTTGATGCCCCAACTGCACAAATATTCGCGCGCTGCGTTCTCGTCCCTCCCGTTCACCGACTCACAGGATGGACAACGCCACTCTCTTATAGACAAATCCAGTTTTTCTAGAACGTGTCCACAATTAGAACAAGTCTTGCTAGACGGATACCATTGATCTATAAATATGACCTGCTTGCCAATATTTTTGGCAATCCACTCTAGAATTTGTAGAAATTCCCCAAAGGCTAGGTCTGAGATTTTTCGTCCCCAAAGACGTTGCATCCCTTTAAGATTGAGTGTTTCAAAACATAGCACATCAAACTTATTAGTTAAGTCGTGTGCTAACTTCCACTCACCTATCACGTCTGGCATTACAAATATCCTCATGCTTGCGTACTAAATTCTTTCTAGCCCGTTCTCGATTGGACGACCCTTTTAGCTTTTTGGAATGTTGTTTACTCGCTTTCTTAATGGTGTTGAGAGACTGTTTAAGAAATTGAGGAGATTCAATACTGGAGCCGTCAGAACAGGTGAGGAATGTCTTTAAACCAAAATCAAATCCCGCTATTCTACCAGTCGTGAATTTGATTTCTGGTTCAGGTACATCGTCAACCACGACATCCATAAACAATTCACAAGAGCGGTGTGCGTTTAATGGTTAGAGTTTTGACTGTCCCCTCTATCTCCCTAGATTTCCAAAATTGATAAACTCTGTTCCCAACCTTAACTCGATTACCACTTAGAAACTTGTATCCTGCTTGCTTTAGGGTGAATGATTTATACTTCTTGACCTTCTTGAATCCCGGCGGTTTAACTCCTTTTTTGCTGTGTTTAAAAAATAACTGGTATGCTTTCTCGATGCGTTGACAGATATCCTGTACTGCTTGAGAACCCACTAATTGCCAGAACGGGTTACGCTTCCGCAATTTGGCAATATGAGATTGAAGTAGAGCACAATTCAAATGCTTACCCCACATCTTGTAGTACCGACGATGCAGAGCAATGCAATGGTTATAAATCATCCCAGAAGCGTTAATCATTCGCTTGAGGTGTTTATTTCGTTTGTGTGAGTACAACTTAAATCGTAGTGTTCTCATGCTACTATTGTACACAATAAAGCTGTACAATAATATGAAGAAACGATGCTTATTTTAGAGTAGAAGAGTATGAACTTCAAATTCTTGAAGACTACTGCTCCGAAGTTGGCAGAACAAAAACTGATGTATTAAGAGAACTCATCAGAAGTCTGAAGACAAAGAAAAAGCCGTCAAACGAAGGACGGGGCTTTAGACCCATTTTTTCGGTAAATCCTGCTTACACGTCGCAAGTTGATCACCAAAGCGGGACGCTTTTAGGTCGTCGAGAGGGGGATCGCTTTATCCGTTATACGGGGGACGTGATACAAGCTGATCTGAATGCGGCAAGAAATATCCGCATTCGAGGCACTGACAACAACATCACCCGATTCATGAGGTCAGGTGACGTTGAATCTGAGTTATTAACTCGGACTGTGCAGTACTTGGCTTCTATTGGTAAGTCTGTTACCGATGCTCTTAACCTTGGGTGGCTCTTACCTAAGTTTAAAGCAAACGTACTCAAACTTGAAGCACAGTATCACCCGCAGGGGTAGCGGGTACGGTTAAGCGCCGATGGCTGGAAGTTCATAACCGATTGAACGACAACGCTCTAAAAGCAGTAACCAGTACGGTTGAAACCAGCAATTTAAGACACTTCTGCTTATTACATAGGTTTAAGTAGATTTAGTTTACCCCTTGCGAACAACCCGAACCTGTTTCACTTTGAACCCATCGGGTATTTCACGAGACTTGAGGTATTCCATCCACCCCAATTGTGGCAGCTTAATCTGGTTGCCTTTAAGAATCTGACCTTTCCCTAGTTGTGGATACACGAACGACCGCATTCGGTATTTGTTCTTAAATCGCGGAAAACCCATCTTTTTCCGACTCATATCCACAAAAGCGGTTTCCAATTTCCTCAGAACTTGCTGCAATACTTGAGCATTAACAGTTTTAAGTTCCGAAAATTCTGCTGTCTTCACGAGTCAATGAATTGGCTTGCTCGTAGTAATTGGGGTAGGGCGTGTCTATTGGTGTAATGTATTCAGAAACAATGGAACAAGCGTTAACAGCGCACTTACGAGAATTAAGCCAATCTTTGCGTTCTCGTAGAGCAAAATTCCAGACTTTACGACACACCGTTAAAGTATGCTCAATCTGCTGGATTTGCTCCAAAGTGGGTATTGCTTTGTACTCGTAAGTTAGAGTCAACACTGTTTCATCACCGCCTACGAAATTATACGCTATTTTGTAGAGGATTCCGGAAAGAAAAAGAAACGCCGGGTTAAAACCCGTCGAGTCGGGTTTCATCCCCGGATTAAAAGGTAGGGGTTCTCACCCTCCCGCTATATCTTGATAGTTGTGATTTAACTCATCCTCCCCAGCAGAGTCAGTATCTGCCGAATCGTAGCAGCATCTTGAGCATGGGGAGCTTTTGCCAGATAAGCTTCCAAGTCGTTAGCAGCTTGATCAGATAGACCAAGTTCATAGCATAAAAGACCGCGATCGCGCAATTCTAGTGACGCACCAGGAAACAGCAGTAAAATCCGTTCAACCGCTGCTAGAGCTTTTTCCAACTCCTGTTGATTCAAGTAAATATATTTCAGATTCGCCAACATCCGTGCCAAAATTTGCTTCTTACTCACTGTTGCTAAAAATTCCGGTTGTAGCTGCACGGGTTGTTGATAAAATTGACTCAGCCGTTCTTGGCAATCTTGAGGAAACAGAATCTCGCCGCCATTGAACGCATCAATGAAAATTTCTGTATCCGCAATGTCTGGGCGAATCACGAAATGTCCTGGCATTCCTACCCCTACCATAGGAAAGTCTATTCTTCGGGCAACCTCCAAGTAAACCAGTGCCAAGGTAATAGGAATTCCCAATCGACGTTCAATGACATCATTTAAGTAGCTGTTACGCGGATCATAGTAATCTTCCACATTGCCAGCAAATCCCAAGTCATCGTAGAGATACTGATTGATACTTTGAATAACTCGCAGAGGATACCTCTGGGAAGGCAAGCGTTCTTGTAGCTCCAAAGCCATTGTATCAAAGGCATTGAGGTATTCTTCTGTGTCGATGTTAGGGTATTCTTCTTGTGCAATATATAAAGCTGCCTTTGCTAAGTCAATATGCTCATCAGGCTGCTGGATTTCTTGGTCAAAATATTGCCGCGCTGACGAGAAGTTCATAAGCAAATGTTGTTGAACACAGGTTTAAGAAAAAGATTGGAGCGAGTAAAAAGTTTTTCTACTTCCATTTTAAACTTGCTACTGCAATTAAAAAATGAAAATTTAAAATTCAACTTTCGGTGAAGCTAATAATATCACTGAAAAGAGCTTAGACAGGCTCTAACAGAAAGTTTTCTCTTTCTTTCTCCTGACTTTTTAAGAGGCAAATTAAATGTTTGAGCAATTATATCAATTTTAGCAAAAATACTATTGAAAAATTATGAAGAAGTTGCTTTTAAGTGGTAGATAACGTTAAAGTGCGGAATTTATAGCAGTTCTCAATTGAAAAGAACACAGTTCTTAATTCTTGTGGGATGGGCATCCTGCCCGTCCTATATCTGGGCGGGTGCCAATCCATTGGTGTCAATTTAAGCCAAAACCCTGTCTTTAATCTCGTTTCCAGGTTTCACCTGGAAATGCCCTTGAAGCGGCTCTGCCGCTTTTAAAGCAGGCAGAGTCTCCCAATGGTATTCCGAGTCTCTGACTGGGAACAAGGCAATCTCTCAAAGCATTGCAAACGAGCGCTTTCACCTTAAGTTGACACCAATGGTGCCAATCCCACCCCACAAAATTTGTATTGCACTCAAGCAAGAACCCCTATATATATAGGATTCCTCCGCAGATCTGCTCTTCCCAGGCAGGAGCCTGGGAACGCCGTCATTCCTAGGCTCTTGCCTCTCGTATTTAGAGGAGGCAGGAGCCTCCAAAAAAGCATTCCCAGGCAAAACCTGGGAACGAGGGAGAGGATTGTCAATAGTTATAAATTTATGAGAATAGCTAACGGAAAAATCAAGGCTTCAATAATTTGCTTCGCCTGATGGGATGAACCAATTGGACAATTGCTTGCACTAACTGCTCTGGTTCAACAGGCTTGGAGATATGCATTTGAAATCCAGCAGCTAAGGCTTGTTGCTGGTTTATTTCTCCCGCATAAGCAGTGAGGGCGATCGCTTTAATACTTCCTCCCTGTCGGGCTGACCATTTTCTGATTTGCCGAATCACAGAATAGCCATCCATGGATGGCATACCAATGTCACACAGTAGCAAATCGGGAACACACTGATTCAACAGGGTTAATGCTTGTGCTCCCGAAGCAGCTGTCGTCACTTGTGCGCCGGATTGCGTCAGGATGAATGCTGCCAGCTCCCGCATATCCGCATCATCATCCACAACCAAGATCTGAATACCGGTTAGGTCTGTTACACTTTCTTTCTGGCTGTCATTACAAGAAGATAACTTCTGCTCAACGACGTTTAACGGTAGCTGGACGGTGAATGTTGCCCCTAAATTTTGTCCCGGACTATCTGCCTGAACGGTTCCTCCATGCAGTTCAGTAAAATGGCGGACGATCGCCAGCCCTAATCCCAGCCCGCCGAATTTTCGTGTTGTTGTGCCATCTTCTTGCCGGAAGTATTCAAACACATAAGGCAAAAACTCTGGGCTGATGCCAATTCCTGTGTCTTTGACTTGAATCTGAGCATACGTGCCAACTTGCTCGAGTCGTACCTCGACTCGTCCTCTAGATGGTGTGAACTTCACGGCATTAGAAAGGAGGTTCCAGACAACCTGTTGTAACCGGTTCGCATCGCCTGAAACGGTTCCTGAAATTGGGTTGAGTGTGGTCTGGATTTGAATGTTCTTGGCTTCTGCTGCCAGTCGTACCGTTTCTAGTGCTGCTTCTATTGTTGCAGCTAAATTGACGATCGCAACGTTTAACGTCATTTTTCCTTGCAGGATGCGCGAGACATCCAACAAATCCTCAATCAGTTGCGCTTGCAGCTTGGCGTTGCGCTCGATTGTTTCTAAGGCTTGGTCAACTTTTGTGGGGTCTAGCCGCTTACTTCGCAGTATTTTTGTCCAGCCCAGAATCGGATTAAGAGGCGATCGCAATTCATGGGATAGCACCGCGAGAAATTCGTCTTTAACTCGGTTAGCGGCTTCTGCTTTGGCGCGAGCGCGTTGAGCGACCCGGTACAATTGAGCATTATCAATCGCTAAAGAAGCACGGTGAGCCAGTTCCTCTGCAAGTTGCAAATCGATTGAATCGTATTGTAGTCCAGACTCAGCTGAGACAAAGGAAATGACACCTAGAATTCGCGTTTGGGTTCGTAGTGGCACACTCATCACAGATTTGAACCCAACCTGGCGCAAAATTTCTAAATGTTCTGGATCACGGGCTGCTTGTACGAGCAATTCATCTGGAATATCCGCTAACAAATCTGATTGCCCAGTTCGCAATGTCAATGCAGCGCCGCGAGGATCATCGGGATTGAGGGGATATTTATCTCTGATTTGGTGCGCCCATTCGAGTTTGGCAGGGTCGGTGTGAGCTACGGCAATTTGCTCGATTGAACCATCTTCTTCAACCATATGCACTGTACACCAATCTGCCAATGCAGGTACTGCAAGCTGTGCCACTCGCTCCAGGGTGGTTTGATAATCGAGCGAAGAGGCAAGAACTGCGCTCGCCTCCGAAAGAAAGTGTTGAGCACGCTCTAACCGTACTTGCTCTGTCACGTCTACAACATACACTAAAACCTCTTCTACCTGATGGTTTGAGTTCGTTGTTGGCAAATAGTAAACGTTGTAGTAACCGGGAGTGCGATCGCTGCGTCCTGGAACATTCACCGCAAAGCTAGGTGAGATAAAGGGATTACCTGTGGTGTAAATTTCATGAAATACTTCAACTAGCTGTGGATCTGATTGACCAAACAGTTCGGCAATTGAATGCCCTAAGTGTTGTTCGCGGGTTAATCCGTTGATTTGGGCTAATGCTTCATTAATGGCAATAAATCGCTGCTCGCTATCTAACAAAGCAATTCCCAGCGGAGAAGTTTCAAAAATGGTTGTCAGTTGGCGTTGCGCGGCTTCGACTTGAACACGGGCAATTCGTTCTCGCTCTAGCAACTGTTCCCGTTCTTGTTCAACTTGCTTGCGCTCTGTGATGTCAATGACAACACCAATCGAGTGTTTAGGATTTCCCTCAGAATCGTAAGTAAATTTTCCTCTCACTTCTACCCAATGAATCGAGCCATCCGACCAACGCAGGCGATATTCGTGGTGATACTCCTTCAAGCCTTGCATGGCTTGCTCAAATTTTGCTTCGGCTTGTGTTAAGTCATCCGGATGAATCCGACTTGCCCAAACCTCGTGGCTAGGTTCACACTCATTCGGTTGCAGACCTAGCACCGTGAAGTGTCCTTCCGACCAAAGCAGTGCGCCAGTTTGCATATCCCAATCCCATGTGCCCATGCGTCCAACTTTCACCGCCAGTTGCAGGTGCGCCTCACTTTCGCGCAGTGCCTCTTCTGCGCGCGATCGCTCCACGGCTAGCCAGGTTTTTTGAGCAATTCGCTCCATCAGCGCCACATCCTCTTGTGTCCATTGACGAGGGGAAACATGGTGCAATACAAACAATGCTACAAATCGCCCTTCTTTCACCAAGGGAACACACAACAGAGATTTTGTTTGAATGGCATCAAAAGCAGCCGCCGCAGATCCGCGCGTGCGTGGATCTGCATCAACATCATCGACAACGATTGTTTTGCCCTGCTTCAACTCGGCAATAATTTCAGAACCAAAGGAATCCATGTGGTGACTACCAGCCACGCTGATGACACCATTGCAAAAATCGCGATCGACGATGACGTATTCCTGCGTGGAATCAATTTCACCGTAGGTACAGCGAGTCACTTGGAAGTGTTGTCCTGTCGCACGAACAACCTGCCACATGATTTCTTTCGGATCTTGAATGGCACGAATCGCGTCGTTTAATTCAAGCAGGAATTGCTGTTGTCTCTCCTTCTGTTGAAGATTTTCGAGCAGTTGCTGAATTTGTTGCCTTGCTCGTACTTGTTCGGTGACTTCAATGTTATAAATCAAAACTCCTTGAATTGTTCCCTCAGCATCCCGCCAAGCCGGAAAGACGCAGTTGAAAAATGCCTCTTCCAACACACCATCGCCGTTGCGATCCCAGTAAGCGGGCGACTCATCCCGAATGAACGTTTCTCCCGTCCGGTAAACTTCCTCGACCACGTCAAAGTAAATTTGCCCCTCTAGCTCTGGGAAAACATCGCGCATCGATTTACCGATAATGTCTCGAGTCCGCCCAGCCACTTGCAGATAGGTTGGATTAGCAAATTCATAGACAAGATCCGGACCTGTCACAATTCCAATCATGGCAGGGAACTGCATCAGGATATCATGCAACCGCTTGCGTTCAGTTTCTGCTGATCGACGGGCAGCCTGTTCTCGTTCTAAAAGGCGATCGCGCTGTGCTTCAATTTGTTTGCGCTCTGTAATATCGACGGAAACGCCAATTATGCGAACTCCCCGTCCAGTCGCATCGAGATAAACTCGTCCCACGCTGTTGAGCCAGCGGACAATGCCGTTTGGAGCAATCACCCGGTACTCCTGCTTGTAGGACAGTTCTCCAGCAATCGCCCGTTGCGCCGCTTGTATTATCCGTTGTCGATCATCTGGATGAATAACCGCAAAAAACTCTTCTGCCGTGCCTTCTTGAACGCCCCAAACTTCTAGCGCATTCGGAGAACACACCACATGATTTGTGATTAAATCCATATCCCATCCAACCATCTGTGCTGCTGCAAGTGCCAGCCGCAGACGCTCTTCACTCTCTCGTAATGCCCGCTCAACCTGTTTGTAATCGGTAACATCGCGAGCAATACTCAGTACCGTTTCAACAGAACCATCACTTGCAAATTCAGGGACGATACGCGATTGATACCATCGAAGACCTTTTGGAGTCGGAAAACGAAATTCAATAATCTGTTCCTGACCTGTTCCAAAAACCTGCCGCAAACTGTCATCCCAAATGCTGTTGATGTCTTCTGACATTCCTAGCTGGGCATTGGTCTTACCAATAAATTGCTCTGATGGAATCCCCGTTGCCAGTTCTACACAAGGGCTGACATAAAGGTGGCGAAACTCTGCATCCATTCGGCTAATAATATCTGGGGCATTTTCCGCCACCATTTTAAACTGTTGCTCTCGCTGTCGCAGTTCTGATTCCAATCGTTTGCGCTCTGTCAAGTCAATTAAAAATCCTATTCCTATATCGTCTGCTCCTCCCAGGTAGGCAGTTCCAATCAAGACCGGGACACGAGTGCCGTCTTTACGAATGTATTCTTTTTCAAACGGCGCATGGCTACCGACTTGCTTCATCTGTGCCATTGCTTGCTCGTCTAAGTGCCGAAATTCCGGTGGGGTAATTTCAAGGAAGTTTACAGCTCCAGATAAAACTTCTTGGCGTGTATAACCCAAAGTAGCTAGCCAAGCGTCGTTGACTTCTAAAATATTGCCTTGAAAATCGCCAAGAATAATGCCAATGAGATTCGCATCAACTAAACCTCGTAGCCGAGATTCACTTTCACGTAACGCTTGCTCTACAACTTTGCGCTCAGTGACATCCTGAAAAACGACAACAGCTGCAACAATCCGCCCCCGGTTATCTAAAATTGGTGCTGAGTTCAAATTGATGAAAATGCGGTTACCGTCTTCCCGGTGTAGCTCCATTTCTTCATTAGAAACCACTTCACCTGTTTGAAGCGATCGCCCCAAGGGCATGTCTTCATGAGTATAGTGCTGACCATCAGAACGAAGTGGAATGTATGAAACGATGCGATCGTACTCGTTCAGTTCCAGCAATTGTTCATAGCCGTACCCAACAATCTCTTTGGCTTGTTCATTCGCGAGAACCAATTTGCCAGTTGCAGCATCGGCAATCATCACACCAGCAGGCATTTGTCGCAAAACCGCTTCAAACCGAGTACGTTCAGTTTCCAGTTCGTGCAGCAACCGTTCCCGTTCTGCCTCAGCCTGCTTGCGCTCACTAATGTCGCGAAAATAAACCGCTATACCCTCAGCAGACGGATAGGCATTCACTTCTAAAGGGCGCTGAACAGGCTCCCCAAATTCTTCCCAGGAAACTGGCACCTGCTGTGCCATTGCTCGATGCATTTCCTGATATGCTACTCCACCCACCAGATCGGGAAACACCTCGTTCCAAACGTGTTTTCCAATCAGTTGTTCTGGCGTTTTGTGCAAAATTTCAGCCGCCGCTTGATTCACGTAGGTGTAGCGCCAATTGCGATCAAAGGCAACAAAGGCATCCGTAATGCTTTCAAGGATTATTGCCACCTTGCGCTCAGCTTCTTGAGCAGCGATGAGTTGAGTGTGCTGTTGCTCAATGATGCATTCTTGTGGCAAAGCATTTTGAGCATTGCCCGTCTGAACATTGGCATCAAGATGTTGTTCATTTTCTAGACTGCGGGCAAAGTGTTCAATCACTTCAGAACGAGAAATTCCTCGCTTGTGAGCTGCCTTATCGAGCGATCGCCACGCTGTACTGGTAAGAGATACGCTAACTCGTTGTTTCGTTTCTGAGGCCCAATTGTTCACAAACTTACCAGTGGCATCGCGCTTCATGAATATTTATCCGTATGCATACACGGTTTGTTCTATTCAATCTGAGTTATTGCCTAATGAGGATCTACCTTAAGACTGAGGTTTTGGCTTAAAAGAAAATTTGAGTAGATCGGCTGTTGCTGCAAGCTAGAGTTTATAAGAAGTAGGTTGAAAACCCCGCGCTATAAATTGCTAAAAATCATACTAAAACTTTGAAAAAATCAAAGGATTTATCTTTAAGGACAGACACCAATGGAGAACACAAACACAGCAACTTCAGAGCGCGTCTCAATACTCGACCAAATACCTCCAGTCGATTCGCAACTTACCTCTTGTGCGCCTTCTGACACCATCCCGGTGACACTGTATATTAATGGTGCAGAACACACTTTGCAGATAGATCCACGCGTCACACTACTCGATGTCCTCCGGGAATACATCGGACTAAGCGGTACGAAAAAGGGCTGTGACCACGGACAGTGCGGTGCGTGTACGATACTTGTTGAAGGACACCGTATCAACTCGTGCTTGGCGCTGGCTGTTTCATATGATGGGGAACAAATTACCACAATTGAGGGTTTAGCCGAGGGTGAAGATTTGCACCCAGTCCAAGAGGCATTTCTCCACCACGATGCTTTTCAGTGCGGTTACTGCACTCCAGGACAAATCATGTCTGCTGTAGGACTGCTTTTAGAAGGACAGGCGAAAACTGATGCTGAGATTCGCGAACAAATGAGCGGCAATATTTGCCGATGTGGTGCTTACGCAAATATCCTTGCGGCAGTTCGTGAAGTGTGTGACAACGAGCAAAACTCGAACGGGAACGCCTCAGCACCTCAAGCAAAATAACGGAGGCAAAACCGATGAACCCATTTACTTATGTACGCGCCGCTAACTCAAATGAAGCGATCGCCACAGTAAGCCGCGAGTCACAGGCAATGTTCATTGCAGGTGGCACCAACATGCTTGATTTAATGAAGGAAGGCGTGCATACGCCAAGCCAACTCGTAGATATTCGCAAACTCCCGTCCACAGAAATTGTTACCAAGGACGGTGGTATTCGTATAGGAGCGGCAGCACGAAACAGCGATGTTGCTTATAATTCGATAGTTCAAGAACGCTATGCTGTGCTGTCAGAAGCTATTCTTGCGGGAGCCAGCGCTCAACTGCGGAACATGGCAACTGTCGGCGGAAATCTCATGCAGAGAACACGCTGCCCGTACTTTCACGACATAGCCTTTGCCTGCAACAAACGTCAGCCTGGTTCAGGTTGCGCCGCCCTACAAGGTTTCAACCGGATGCATGCAGTCTTAGGCACAAGCGATCGCTGTATCGCCGCACACCCCAGTGATATGTGTGTTGCACTTGTGGCGCTTGATGCAGTTGTGCAGACACAGGGAGCAACAGGTGAGCGGAGCATTCCCATCAGCGATTTTCACCTATTACCTGGTGATACGCCGCATTTGGAAACAGTGCTGGAACACGGGGAGATTATTACAGCAGTTGATTTGCCAGCTATGCCATTTGCTTGGCGTTCTCACTACCTAAAAGTACGTGATAGAGCATCTTACGCCTTTGCGCTGGTATCCGCAGCTGTGGTACTCGAAATAGATGGCGAAGTGATTCGCAATGCCCGGATTGCTCTTGGTGGTGTAGGAACAAAACCGTGGCGTTCTCTGGAAGCAGAAGAAGTGTTAGTCAGCGCGCCAGCAACAGAAGAGACTTTCGCAGCAGCAGCAAATGCAGCAATGCGGGAAGCGAGACCATATCGACACAATCAATTCAAAATTGAGTTAGCAAAGCGGACCTTAGAAGAAGCACTCAAGACGGTAGCAGCAATGTCAGGAGGTCAAGCATGACAGGTGTTATTTCCCCCCCAAAAGAAACAGAGCAAGTTGTTGGTAAGCCAATTAACCGCGTTGACGGACGGCTCAAAGTCATGGGTGCGGCTCGTTATACAGCAGAGATTCCGCAAGACAACATCGCTCATGCTGTGCTGATCCAAAGTACCATTGCGAAAGGTCGGATTAAAGACATTGATACTTCTGTTGCAGAAAAAGCACCAGGCGTGCTAACCGTTATTACCCACCGTAACGCGCCAAAACTCAACCAAACAGAAGGAAACTCACCCAAGCCCGGTGAGAACCTGGTACCACTCCAATCAGACAAAGTGTTTTACGACGGGCAACATATCGCTGTGGTTGTCGCCGAAACGTTGGAGCAAGCGAAATATGCCGCCTCGCTCGTCCGTGTCACTTACGAGGAAGAGAAGCCAACCGTTAATATAGAACAAGAATTACCAAAGGCATACCAACCGGAACAGTTGTTTGGTGAAGAACTGCAAGTGCAACGGGGTGATGTTGCCAAAGCACTTGCCCAAGCCGAGGTGAAGATTTCACAGACTTACACAACCCCAATTGAACACCACAACCCAATCGAATCGTCGGCTACCATCGCTGTTTGGAACGGCAATCAACTCACAGTCTACGATGCGACGCAGGGCGTGATTCGTGCACGCAATGTTGTGGCACACACACTCGGCATCCCTAACGAAAACGTTCGTATCATTTCGCACTTTGTTGGCGGTGGGTTTGGTTGTAAAGGTTATACGTGGTGGCACACAATCTTAGCAGCAGTCGCCGCGCGTATAGTAGGTCGTCCGGTCAAACTTATGGTTACGCGCCAGCAGATGTTTACATCTTGCGGTCATCGTCCCCGTACAATTCAACAACTTACACTAAGCGCAACAAGAGACGGAAAGTTCACCGCCATTCGGCATATAACAACATTGCAAACTGCCGAAGTTGGTGAATATGTTGAGGGGTGTGGGTTAATGACTCGAATACTGTATGCTTGCCCGAACTTAGAAGTGGCGCATAATTTGGTTCGAGTCAACACTGGGACTGCGACATTTATGCGGGCACCTGGAGAAGCACCAGGTACGTTCGCGTTAGAATCGGCACTAGATGAGTTAGCGTACGAGTTAGGAATTGACCCCGTAGAACTCCGCATCATTAACCATGCTGATGTCAACCCGCACACAGGTAAGCCCTGGTCGAGCAAACACCTCAAGGAGTGTTACCAGAAAGGAGCAGAAAGATTCGGCTGGTCACGTCGTAACCCTACACCGGGTTCAATGCGGGATTCTGACTATCTGATTGGTTGGGGAATGGCAACCGCGACCTTCCCAGGCTACCGTTCTCCAGCGTCAGCAAAAGCTCAACTTTTCGCTGACGGACGTACTATCGTGTCGAGTGCAACACATGACCTCGGTACAGGCACTTACACCATCATGACGCAAATTGCTGCTGATGCCCTTGGGCTTCCTGTGGAACGAATTGAGTTTAAGCTGGGTGAATCATCCATGCCCAAAGCACCTGTTGCTGGCGGTTCACAGTCAGCCGCAAGCGTCGCACCTGCTGTACAGGGAGCAGCAGAGGAATTACGTAACAGAGTGATTCGCCTTGCTATTGATGACGAGTCGTCACCATTGTATAGAGCAGCCCAAGAGGCAATTTCAACCGAAAACGGACGAGTTTTCCTCAAAAACGAGCCATCCAGAGGAGAAACCTACGCAGAGATTCTACAACGCAATAATTTACCAGTAGTTGAAGTTGAAGCGATCGCAAACACTGCTGCTTCAGAAACACAACAAAGCTCAGACAACAAAGTCGTGAGAATCTGCGTTGGTAAAAACGAAAACTCCGACTGGCAGCAGTATGCGTTTCAATCTTTTGGCGCACAGTTCGCTGAAGTCCGCGTTCACCCCCGCTTAGGACAAGTACACGTCACACGTTTCGTCAGCGCCATTGATGTTGGACGCATCCTTAACCACAAAACTGCACGCAGCCAAATCCTTGGTGGTGTCACCTTCGGGTTAGGCATGGCATTAATGGAAGAGACAGTACTTGATCAGCAAAGCGGTCGTCTAGTCGTGCGTAACTTAGCTGATTACCACGTTCCTGTCCACGCAGATATCGGAGACATCGATGTGCTATTTATCGATAAACCCGATCCACATATCAGTAAAATGGGCGTGCGCGGTGTTGGCGAAATCGGGATTACTGGCGTTGCTGCAGCAATTGCCAATGCCATTTATCACGCAACAGGAAAGCGCATTCGCGACCTGCCAATTACCCCTGACAAGCTGCTGTAAAGGGACTAGTACCGCAAGGCGTTCGTCAAAAGTCAAAAGTCAAAAGTCAAAAGGCTGATTCTGTGGGCTTTTCGCTGCTTTTGAATGGTAGCTTTATTTCCGCCGTCGTGTACTAGTAGTCTTGATAGTTCGTAGTAAGCGCTTTAGCGCTAAAGCGCCTACTACAAACCCCAATTCCTAGTCAATCTCCTAAAAACATGAAAGAATTACAAGATATTGTTACCGACTTCCTTGCCCTCAAAAGTCGTGGTCAAATTGCAGGTCTTGCCACAGTAGTCAAGGTCAAAGGTTCTACTTACCGACGACCTGGTGCTAGAATGCTCATGACTCAAGATGGTTGCATGACAGGTTCTATTAGTGGCGGTTGTCTGGAAAGTGACGTTTTTGAACACGCCAAACAGGTCATGGCTTCAGGTGAACCAACTTTGGTGAAATATGACCCAGAAGTTGCAGAGGAAATTATCTGGGCACTTGGGCTGGGTTGCAATGGCGCAGTTCATGTTCTCATTGAGCGTTTGGATAAACAATTAACATTTATCAGCGAGTGTCTCATTAACAGACATTCAGGAGTTTTGGCAACAGTTTTCTGTGTAGAAGGTCAACTTCAGGCAAAGGTGGGAAATCACCTGATGCTTTACCCAGATAAAAATATTACCAATGAAATTGCAGACTCTATTTTAACCGAAGCTGTGATTGCGGATGCTCAAGCTACCTTGCAACAGCAAAAGTCAAAAGTTCAAACTTACCAGTTAGCAACAGGTCGTGCAGAAGTTTTGATAGAATTCATCCAACCGCCAACACCACTACTCATTTTTGGGGCAGGTCAAGACGCTATCCCTGTTCTACACTTTGCTAAAGAGCTAGGTTGGCACGTCACTGTCGTAGACCATCGACCTACCTATCTCACCCAAGAAAAATTTCCTTATGCTGATAGCTTGATTCTCACGAGTGCAGAAGCTGCTTATAAACATATATTGCTAGAAGATAGCACAGTAGCGATTGTGATGACACATAACTACTTCCACGACAGAGAACTCCTCAAAATGTTGCTGCCATCTGCGGTACGCTACATTGGTGTGCTTGGTCCAAAACGCAGAACCGTAGAATTACTTGAAGATTTGCACGCAGAGGGAATGGTCTACACTCAAGAACAGCTTAGCCGATTATACGCTCCGGTTGGTATTGACATTGGGGCTGATACACCAGTAGAAATTGCGCTTTCTATTGTTGCTGAGATTCAGGCTGTCCTTACCAAACGTGCTGGTGGGTTGTTGAGAGATAGAATTGGACCGATTCATCATCGCATTGATGAACTAGATGTTCAAGCAATCCAGTCCACTCAGCAACGCATCAGTATATGATAAACCCGCGACAGGTAGAAAATGCTGCCTCAGCAATTGGAGCGATCGTGCTTGCGGCTGGCGCATCAACTCGCATGGGTACACCTAAACAATTACTACACTTTGAAGGGCGTAGCTTCCTGCGTCAAACTGTAGAAGTTGCAATTGCCTCAGTTTGTAAGCCAATTGTAGTTGTCCTGGGAGCTTATGCAGAAAAAATGCGCCAAGAGGTTAACCAGCTTCCGGTTATGGTGGTAGAAAACCCACAGTGGCACGAGGGGATGGGTGCTTCAATTCAAGTTGGTATGACAGCACTAAACGCTGCTAGTGAAGAAATTGAGGGAGTCGTGCTGACACTTTGTGACCAGCCATTCGTTTCATCTGATGTTATCAATCAACTTGTCGCTGCTTACCATTCTACAGGTCAGGGAATTATTGCTTCTGAATATGCCGGAACATTGGGTGTACCCGCTCTTTTTAGCCGCAAGTTTTTTTCAGACCTGATGAATTTACAAGCTACATCAGGAGCAAAACAAGTCATCAAGAAATACTCTCATGAGGTGTTTCCTGTCCCCTTTGCCGCAGGTGCCATTGATATCGATACACCACAGGACTACGAGGAATTACAAACTCGCAAGGATTGACCTGCCACCCTTGATTATCATTACAGCAGTTTTCAATTAGTTATACCAAGTTGCGTTCAAATTGATATCGGCAACACACCTGATCGTCAGTAAGCAATACGAGACGCTACGTATTTCCCATAAATTCACGTCGTCAAGAATGCAATAAAATCTCCTAAAAACCTACCAGTTTTCTGTATCTTTTCTGAGAAAGTAGTTTATACTTGTTAACAGACTACACAAAACTAGGTAAAACACATGGCTGACATTGTTGATACTGCCGTTAATGCTGGTTCTTTCAGTACCCTAGTTGCTGCGGTCAAAGCTGCTGGTCTGGTAGATACTCTTAAAGGCGCTGGTCCATTCACCGTATTTGCACCTACTGATGATGCTTTTGCTAAGCTTCCAGCAGGCACGGTAGACGCATTGCTTCAGGACATTCCAAAGCTGACCAAAATCCTGACGTATCATGTTGTTTCAGGCAAAGTCCTCGCGGCTGACGTGGTTAAGCTGAAGTCAGCTAAAACAGTTGAAGGAACGGAAGTCAAAATTGACGCTTCCAATGGCGTCAAGATAAATGATGCCAATGTCGCAACGCCGGATGTTGCTGCTGATAATGGTGTGATCCACATTATTGATACAGTCTTGATTCCTGCGTAAATAAACAAAGGAGAATAGCGAATAGTATCTTTGGGGCAGCAACTACCTATAGTTGCTGCCCCACATATGTATCTATTTTAGAAAGCACTTTTTATATCATGTCTGGTTGATTAGCTTGCCAAATTAACCAAAGCGTCCCCCTGGAACCGGACTACGCGTGAGACTGATTTGCGATAATGCTCAGCAGTAAATACTGATAATGTGATATTTATCTGACCAGGGTCTATGATCTCTTTCACAGTGCAGATCTGCATTCTGTTGTTGCAATACGCAACGATGCGATCGCCAACCTGGATATCCAACGCTTTAATTTTCAAGGACTACTTAACCTCATTAAGGAATCGGCGAAGCTTGCGCTGCATTCAGCACACTTGCTTATCTACATAAGTCACTAAATAGCTGTTTTTCCTTACTATTATCAGCAGGTTATCCCGCTTTGAATTGCCCTGTACACAACCCAAGGAAAAATATATTGCTAAATTTCACTTACGCAACAATTGCTATCCCTATTTATCATAACATATAAATTAGGGTTGTGATATTATCAAATTTCAAATTCTATTGTCAAGGTATTTTCTACCTAAAATACATCAATTAGCAACAAGTGGAAGCCTCAAAGTTAGATATAGAGACTCTTTTACTCCTGTAAGCGCAAAGCGCCCCCGCTAGGCGTACAAAGCAGCGGGCAAGGGAGGCCATATTCTGACTTCTGACGCCAATATTGCTGCTATATATAGGTGTATCCGGATGAAGTACAGGTCATCTGCGTGCAATGGTTTGTCCATCTGCCGTTCCTTAATTCTTTGATGTATTGCACCCAATTGAAAACCGCTATATATTATAATTTTTATTTCGCTAACTACCCTCAAAAAGCAACGAAAAGCCCCCGAATGAAGTCGGGGGCAAAGTCCATAAAAGACTATTTTGCTCTTTTAGCTTTTGCTTGTGGCATTTCAAAGCTAAAAGAGTTCTATTTATGAAGCTTAGTAGCGGTTACGTCCGCCGGTGTAATTTCCTCGGTTCCCCCCGTTAAACGAACCTTTATCTTCCCTGGGTCTTGCCTTATTTACTTTCAAATCACGACCCATCCACTCTGCCCCATCAAGAGCTTCAATGGCTGCTGATTCTTCAGCATCTGTACCCATTTCCACAAAACCAAAGCCGCGTGCCCGACCTGTTTCCCGGTCAGTAGGAAGCTGAACTCGCTTTACAGAACCATATTCTGCAAAAACAGCATTCAGATCATCTTGTGTAACTTCATAAGAGAGGTTACCTACATAAAGTGACATACATTGTCTCCAAAATCATAAATGTGTAGAGATTTACATTTCGGAGACAAGCCTGTCAAGACTAAAACGAAAAAGCCTGTCAACACTATCACCGAATTCATTCTCATCTACGATGATAACATACCACCCCGTGCTGAAGACGGCGAGCTTGAAAAACTGTGATAAAAAGTCATATTTGGTAGCTAGGTGTTGTGATGCCAAATTTTTTGGCTGATGCCCAACAGAAATACTTTTCATTGCTAGATAACGGGTTCTAGCTCTATATGGCTCAACTTATTGAGGAGATGACGCTTATATATAGACTCACTCGGCTTCACCATTTCATTCTTCTGGTGTCGCACTCTTCTTCTTATCTTCTTATTAAGAAAAAGCTCAGTTTAAACCTTAGCTTTATTCCTCAAGTAGAGGCTACATCTCATGAAAAATGCATATACTGCAATTACCAAGCAATAATGAATTGATAAGCCCCTAGTATGAGACTTAACTAGGAGCTTTTTCTTAATCTATTATCTATCTGGATTAAGGCATATGCCCTAGGACAAGTAGGTATTCCAGTATTCCTCTAGGTCATTCATAAATAGTTCTGTTGGCAGATTGGATACCAAGATTTGAATTGTTAACCTGTAACTATCAAACAAAAAGATTCACTCAATCTAAAAAAATGAACATTCTTGCTTGGGTTGTATTAGGTCTTTTAGCTGGTGCTATTGCTAAAGCTATCTACCCCGGTCATCAAGGCGGTGGAATTTTAGGAACAATCTTGTTAGGAATTATTGGGGCTTTTGTCGGCGGTAGTTTGGGCGTCTTCTTTACCACAGGTACCTTGAGCTTGGCGGCTCCTACTCTCAGCATTCCCGGTATTGCTGTAGCCGTTCTTGGTGCAATTGTTGCTGTTTTCTTATGGAACCTCTTAACCCGTAGGGGTGCTGTCTGAGAAATGAAATCATAATCAATTTATAAGAAACTTCAGGGAAGTATTTAGGTATTATTGATCCCTGAATTTAACGATAAATATAGCGCTTCTCTGTAGTTAGGGAGGCGCTATTATTTTTGATAATTCGATACAAACTGATTTAGGATTGCTATAGCGGTTCTCATATGCTGTTGGTTTAAGATATCGACTTCCAAGTCACGCCTAAAGGAATGTTGGGTAAACACGCTTGAGATGGTGGATTTGATCAGTTCATCAACATTCTGATATACGTATGTTGGAAACGCCAAGTTTACTTCGCTAAAGTTGACCACATAGAAACAAGCCAAATTTGCCCCAATTGTGAAGCGTATACTGAAAAAAAATTTGTTGCTATCTTGAAAAGAGCGGCTGAAATGACGCAAACACGTTGATAGTTCTTGTCATCCGCTATTCTCATGGCTTTAGTTGTGAGCGATCGCACTTCGATGCCCGCATTCGGGCGATCGCCTCCTCCAGGTGCGCTTTGCGCAATCGCCCAAAGAGCAGTCAGTTTGGGTATTGGCATATGCCCAAAGGGGAGCATCTACGCGTGAAAATCGGGAGTGGGGAGTGAGTTAAGTTCTAAATTGACACAGTCGCCGAGTTGTTTGATGCGATCGCACAGGCGAGGAGTAAAAGAGTATAACCTGCTTACCAATCGATAGCCTCAATCTTAAGGAGAAATTTAAGCGTAATAGAGGGGATCGTTCAGTGCTACTCTTGAAGATGACATGGCGTTCATCTTATGTCTCTCTTGACCTTATTTGAAATATAGCTTCAATCATTAAGGCTCAGCATGGTCACCACTGCAGAAAAAACAAACGTTGGTTACATTACTCAAGTTATTGGTCCGGTTGTAGATGTGAAATTCCCGAACGGGAAAATGCCACAAATCTACAACGCTTTGACCATCACAGGCACTAACGAAGCCGGACAACACATCTCAGTTACTACCGAAGTACAGCAGCTGCTAGGTGACAACCAAGTACGAACTGTTGCCATGAGTTCCACTGATGGCTTAGTGCGTGGTCTGGAAGTCGTTGATACTGGCGCTGCCATCAGTGTGCCTGTTGGTAAAGCCACGCTGGGTCGGATTTTCAACGTCCTCGGCGAACCGGTAGACAATAGAGGACCTGTCAATTCAGAAGAAAGATTGCCCATCCACCGCGATCCTCCCAAATTCACGGAATTGGAAACCAAACCCTCCGTGTTTGAAACCGGGATTAAAGTTGTTGACCTGCTAACTCCCTATCGGCGCGGTGGTAAAATAGGTCTATTTGGCGGTGCTGGTGTAGGCAAGACCGTCATTATGATGGAGTTGATTAACAACATCGCCACACAACATGGTGGAGTGTCGGTGTTCGCTGGAGTGGGTGAACGCACCCGTGAAGGCAATGACCTCTACAACGAAATGATTGAATCTGGGGTGATCAATAAAGACAACCTCAACGAGTCGAAGATTGCCCTAGTCTACGGTCAAATGAACGAACCACCCGGAGCGAGAATGCGGGTTGGTTTGTCGGGGTTGACAATAGCAGAGTACTTCCGCGATGTGAACAAGCAGGACGTGCTCCTGTTTGTTGACAACATCTTCCGGTTTGTGCAAGCAGGTTCAGAAGTGTCAGCTCTGTTGGGACGGATGCCTTCTGCGGTAGGATATCAGCCTACATTGGGAACCGACGTAGGTGCATTGCAAGAGCGCATCACCTCCACCAACGAAGGATCAATTACCTCGATTCAAGCGGTGTACGTACCTGCTGATGACTTGACCGACCCCGCACCCGCTACCACCTTCGCTCACTTGGATGGAACAACGGTGCTGTCTCGCGGTTTGGCAGCTAAGGGAATTTATCCGGCGGTTGATCCCCTCGGTTCGACTTCTACCATGTTGCAACCCAACATTGTTGGCGACGAACACTACAACACCGCTCGTGCTGTACAATCGACTCTCCAGCGGTACAAGGAACTTCAGGACATCATCGCCATTCTCGGTTTGGATGAACTGTCTGAAGAAGACCGTCTGATTGTGGCGCGTGCGCGTAAAGTTGAGCGTTTCCTGTCTCAGCCGTTCTTTGTGGCAGAAGTATTTACCGGCTCTCCTGGTAAGTATGTGAAGCTGGAAGATACTATCAAAGGCTTCCAGAAGATTTTAGCTGGTGAGTTGGATGATCTGCCAGAGCAGGCTTTCTACTTGGTTGGCGATATTAACGAAGCGATCGCCAAAGCCGAAAAACTCAAAGGTTAGTCATTAGTCCTTAGTCCTTAGTCCTTAGTTCTTATCCAAAGGACTAAGGATAAATGGCAAATGACACAGGACAAATGACACAGGACAAGTGACAAAAGACAAATGACATTAACTGTTCGTGTAATTTCCCCAGATAAAACAGTGTGGGATGCTGCGGCTGAAGAAGTCGTTTTGCCCAGCACGACTGGTCAGCTTGGTATTCTCAGCGGACACGCACCACTATTAAGTGCCCTGGATACGGGTGTTATGCGAGTACGTCCTAGTAAAAATCAGGATTGGGTGGCGATCGCTTTGTCAGGTGGCTTTGCCGAAGTCGAACAAGATGAAGTCACAATTCTGGTAAACGGTGCTGAGCGTGGTGACAAAATTAACCTAGACGAAGCCCGTGCTGCTTATAACGAAGCAGAAACCCGTTTAAATCAGGTAAAACCAGACGACAGACAAGCACAAATTCAAGCAACTCAGGCTTACAAACGCGCTCGCGCCCGTTTTCAAGCTGCTGGCGGTTTGGTCTAAGTTTCAAAGCAAAGACGAGGCAGCTTAAGAGTAGGGTGGGCAATGCTCACCCTATTAATTTAAAATAATTAAAAAAAAGTATTAAGTTTTATAAACTATTAGGGTAAGTTTAGGAAATGAATCAGAGCCACAAGGAAGTCTTACCTTAGATCATTAGTTGCCCAGAGGGGCACAAAAAATGAAAGGCTTTCAATACTTCCTTGGTGCGCGTAAACATAATAAGATATTTCGTTTCGCAGCATCTGCTGTAGCAACCTTGGCGCTGGCTGGTAGCATTCATTCTGCCAGTGCGACTCCCATAAAAACAACTACTGCACAAGAAATCACCTCCGCATCAACTCAGTTAGGTGAGACAAAACCAACAGTTGCCCAAATCCCAACTAGCACTACTAACAGTCAACTCATACCAGTGTCGCCTTGGGGAATCATCCCCATTGTTGTTGTTGGCGGTTTAGTTATCTTTGTCCCCCTAGTCTTTGGGGGACTCGTCGTGATTGGCGAACGTGAAGTTGGAATTGTCGTCAAAAAATTTGCCATTTCTGGACGCGGACTGCCAGCTGGAGGACTCATTGCCCTGAACGGTGAAGCAGGCTTACAGGCTGATACTCTTGCTCCTGGCTGGCACTGGGGCTATTTGCCTTGGCAGTACTCTGTTCGCAAAGAACCAGTCGTTGTTGTTCCCCAAGGTGAAATCGCCCTGCTTGTAGCGGCAGATGGCGCATCCAATCCTCCAGAGCGTATCCTGGGTAAAATCGTAGATTGCGATAATTTCCAAGATGCCCGCAAATTCCTAACTCAAGGTGGGGAAAAAGGTCGTCAAATGGGCTTTTTAACAGCAGGTACTTACCGCATCAACACTGCCCTATTTAAGGTGATCATGGCGGGAAATGCCAGTCAGCATGGCATGAGTCCTGAACAGTTGCGCGTCTACACCGTTGCTTCTGATAAAGTTGGTATCATCACGACTCTGGACGGTCTGCCAATTCCCCCTGGTGAACTTGCAGGTCCAATAATTAACGGACACAACAACTTCCAGAATGGGCAAAAATTCATTGATGGCGGTGGACGACGGGGTTTGCAAGAGCAGATTCTGCTTTCTGGTTCTTGGAACCTGAACCCTTGGTTTGTCCAAGTTGAGCAAGTGCCGATGACGGAAATTCCCATTGGCTATGTGGGCGTAGTGATTTCTTTTGTAGGTAAGGCACACGAAGATGTCAGCGGTGCAGCTTTCACCCACGGTAATTTGGTGAATACTGGACACAAAGGCGTCTGGGTGGAACCACTGTATCCAGGTAAGCACCCGCTCAACACTCGGATTATGAAAATAGAACTAGTGCCGACGACCAACATCGTATTAAACTGGTCAGGTCGCACCGAACGCCATAGCTATGATGCTAAACTCGCTTCCCTAACAGTACGTTCTAGAGACGGGTTTGCTTTTGATTTGGAAGTAGCGCAAATTATTCATGTGGGCGCTTTGGATGCTCCAAAGGTGATTTCCCGTGTTGGTTCGATGCAGAATTTAGTTGACCATGTGTTAGAACCGACCATTGGCAACTATTTCCGCAACTCCGCTCAAGATTATACAGTACTAGACTTCCTCAGCGCTCGAAGTGAGCGGCAAACTGAAGCTGCTGAGTTTATTAAAACAGCGATACGAGCTTATGACGTGCAAGCGATTGACACCCTCATCGGTGATATTCAGCCGCCTGCAACATTAATGCAAACGCAGACAGACCGGAAAATTGCTGAAGAGCAACGCAAAACGTTTGAAGTTCAGCAACTGGCGCAAACGCAACGCCAACAACTTGTCCGGGAAACGGCTTTGGCTGAGATCCAACAAGATATGGTGCAGTCAGAGCAAGGTGTGAAGATTGCCGAACTTAAGGCAAAGGCTGACATCCAGCAAGAAACGGTGAAGTCAGAGCAAGGTGTGAAAATTGCCGAACTCAAGGCGAATGCCAAAATTAAAGAAATGACGGGTGAAGCTGAGGCTATCCGCTTAAGAGCGACAGCAGAATCTGAGTCTGTGCGGTTAAGAGCTGGTGGTGAAGCGGACTCTGTGCGTCTGAAAGGGCTTGCAGAAGCAGAAGCGATCCGCGCCACAGGTAACGCAAAAGCAGAAGCCTATGGCGCTGGTGTGGAAGCTTTGGGAGAGCAAGGTTATACGGCAATGCAGATGATGCAGATTATTGGTGATGGCAAAGTCCGTCTCATCCCAGATGTACTAGTTGGTGGAAATAACGGCAGTACTAACGGTTTGGTAGATGGGCTACTGTCGATGATTTTATGGAATCAAACTGCCAAGCCAGGTGAAACAATAATACCTTTGCAGCCAAAACCACAACCAACTCCTCCGTCAAATGGTCATCAGCCTGTAGTGGTTGATTTTCCCCTGGATGGAAACGTCGGTAAGTAGGACAAATCATAAGCTCGCGCAAAGACGCTGTAGAGACGCAAAATTTCACGTCTCTACACTAGTAGCCTGTCAATTTTGATTTGAGGGCTTCGTAGTAAGCGCTTACTACAAACTACTTCTAACCCTCAATTATTTCTTAAGACTTTTAAGGAGTTGTTGCTTTGTTACAAAATAATGAGTAATTTCTGCAGAACTGAGCGGTATAACTGTTGTTGCAGGTCGAATTGGCTGTAGTAAAGCGTTGAGACTGCAATGTGAACTGCTTGCTTTTCTGTACACGCACTCAGCAGTTATACCAGGTATCCGAAAGTAGTCGCCGATTTGTAATTGTTGGAAGGTCATCATAACCTAATTATCTCCTCAAAAATTTTGCTGATAAAAGAACGTTACCGTTTACTTAAACAGACTGGTCAAGGGGGATTTGGCAAAACCTTCGTTGCTGTGGATGAGGGACAATCCCCCGCAATTCCTTGTGTCGTTCAACAATTTGGGCTGCAAAACCAAAAACTTGAAACTTTTGAGCAAAAAGCACAGCGTCTAGAGGAATTAGGCAAGCATCCACAAATTCCCGCTTTACTGGCGCACTTTGAGGAAAATCACCACTTATATTTAGTGCAGGAGTTTATTGAAGGCACGAACTTGGCTACCTTGGTGGAGAAGGAGGGAGCCTTCAGTGAAACTCAGATTTGGCAACTTTTAGAGAATTTGTTGCCAGTTCTCAAGTATGTCCACGCTCACAACCTTATCCACTGCGATATAAAACCGGAAAATATTATTCTTAAATCCCCTTCTAATTTCATAGGGAAGGATCTGGTTTTGGTTGATTTTGGCGCTGCTAGAACTGTGACATCAATTGACCTAACAAGTGACAGTCTTATCGGTAGCGCAGAATATGCTGCTCCAGAACAAGCTAAGGGTAACCTCGTAGTTGGTAGTGACCTTTACAGCTTAGGTGTAACTTGTATTTACTTACTTACCCAAATTCCTCCTTTTGATTTATTTGATATTGCTGATGATTGCTGGGTTTGGCGACAGTATCTTACGACAAAGGTCAGTGAAGGCTTGGGTAAAATTCTTGACAAGCTTGTGCAAAAAGACTTTACCCAACGCTTTGAATCTGCTGATGAAGTCATGCAAGCTATGGGTATCCACTGCCCATCAGTTGATCACTCTATTACTCCACCTTCCCGCCTCCTCTGGCAATGCTCACATACCTTGACTAGTCATCTCGGTATGTTGAGTAGTGTGAATTCAATTGCCATTCACCCCGACGGCAATATTTTAGCTAGTGGTCATGACAACAAAACTATTAAATTGTGGGATTTAAACAGCAAAAAACAAGCATATACCTTTGCCGGACATTGCCAAGCGGTGAAATCTGTAGCCTTTAGTCCGGATGGAAAAATTCTGGCAACGGCTAGCGATGATAAAACTATCAAATTATGGAACCTCAACACATTGGAGGAAATCCGCACCCTCTTTGGACACGCTCATGGAGTAAAATCAGTTGCTTTTAGCCCAGATGGTGAGCTACTAGCTAGTGGTAGCTGGGATAAAACTGTCAAACTGTGGAATGTCAAGACTGGAGAAGAGATTTGTACGCTGACTGGACACCAATTACAGGTGAGTGCAGTGGCGTTTAGTCCTGACGGTCAGCTTCTGGCTAGTGCTAGTTTTGACAGAACTATTCGCTTGTGGTCAAAGGGAGAATTTAAAAACCGCCCACACTACACCTTTTTAGGTATCCTTTCAGGTCATGCATGGGCGGTTTTAGCGATCGCCTTCAGTCCCAATGGTAATCTTTTAGCGACTGGCAGCGATGATAACACTATTAAATTGTGGGAGGTAAACACTGGTCAGGTCATTAGCACTCTTTTAGGCCATTCCTGGTCGGTGGTCACACTGGCTTTCAGTGCCGATGGAGAAACACTAATTAGTGGAAGTAGAGACAAGATAGTCAAATTTTGGAGCGTCAGCACAAAACAAGAAGTTGGTACTCTCTCTGGTCATGTAGACTCAGTGTCTACCGTTGCTATTAGCCCTGATGCACAAGTGATTGCTAGTGGCAGCAGGGATAAAACTATCAAACTCTGGGAGCTTGTTCAACAGTAGGGGAGTTCATTATGCAGCTTTAAGCGCTACCTGTAAAGCCAACTTCCGGAAATCTTAACTGAGCTTCAGCCATCGGGCGGTTTCTGCCTTCTTCTTGCCAGTAGTTAATCACTTCTGTTGCTTTATTCAGCAATTCCACCCGATCCAGTTCAGTAATCCAGTGTTTTGACTCTAGCTCCTTTTTTAACTCTTCCCAAGCGTCATTCCTTGGCCAGAAAAAGTACTTAGTCAAAGGACTTGTGCCTTTGCCTACGACTTGATCCACTGCCAAAGCGACGTTTTCGTCTAACCACAGTATTTTCAAAATAAACTTGGACAATCACACCTCCCCTGGAGTATCCAGGCAACAGTCACTAACGTATGCGATCGCCTATTTTAACGCAATACCTAGCTGCTTACCAAATAGAAATTAGGTTTTGAGTGTTTTTAAATTTTGAATTTTCTTTCCATTTCCCAATCTAAAATCTAAAAATCTCAAATCTACGCGTTTTATGACCGAACAACCCTCAACAAAAGCGATAGTTGTTTTCGATATTGACGGCGTTGTGCGCGATGTCGGTGGTTCTTATCGACGAGCGATCGCAGATACTGTAGAGCATTTTACACAGGGAGCGTATCGCCCAACACCACTCGACATAGACCAGCTCAAGTCTGAAGGCACTTGGAATAATGATTGGGAAGCATCCCAAGAATTGATTTACCGCTATTTTGAAACTCAATCCTACTCTCGCGAGCAATTGCAACTCGACTACAACGCCATTGTCGCCTTTTTTCAATCGCGTTATCGAGGACCAGACCCCCAAAATTGGACGGGATATATCTGCAATGAACCCTTATTGCTACATCCTAGCTACTTAGAGGAACTGACAAAAGCTGAGATTCCTTGGGGATTTTTTAGCGGTGCGACTCGCGCTTCTGCGACTTATGTTTTGGAAAAGCGTCTTGGCTTGAAGTCCCCAGTATTAATCGCAATGGAAGATGCACCAGGTAAACCAGAGCCGACTGGACTTTTTGCTACTGTTCGCTTGTTGGATTCCCACAGTAAAACCCTTGACAAATTAACGCCAGTTATGTATGCAGGAGATACAGTAGCTGATATGTACACAGTAGAGAAAGCGCGTTTGGGGCAACCTTCTCGGGCTTGGATCGGTGTAGGTATTTTACCTCCTCATGTACAGGAAACAGCAGCGCGTGCTGATGCATATGCGGAGACATTGCTAGCCGCAGGAGCATCTATAGTTTTGAGCAACGTAGAACAACTAAGTCCGCTTAAAATTCAGGAATTACTTAACGAAACAGCTTTTGGACAGGTGTAGGTGATATTTTGTGGGAGTAGGGGTGCAAAGCCGCCGCGCCTCTATTCCGCGAAACTCAACAGATTAGCATGATGTCTAATTCCAAAAAAAATGATGAAATGTTTATGCTGGCAGCTTTAGCTACAAGTCGAAAAGCTTTGCCCCAATGTTTGCCGAACCCGCCAGTAGGCTGTGTCATCGTAGATGCTCTTGAGATAGTAGCATCCGGATACACGCGGGAGCCAGGAACACATCATGCTGAGGCTGATGCGCTTAACCAAATTCAAGGCAAAGCTTTCGACTGCTTGAAAATGTACGTAACTCTTGAACCTTGTTCTTTTCATGGACGGACACCTGCATGTGCTTTAGCGATCGCCGAAGATCCTCGTATTCATCAGATATATGTATCTATAGTTGATCCAGACAAGCGTAATAATGGTCAAGGATTGGACATTCTCAGAAAAGCAGGAAAGACAGTTCATATCGGGTTATGCGCGACGGAAGTGAACGCCTTTCTTAAGCAATATCTATTAAGGTGATGAAACATGAATCGGAAATTTACGCCACATTTAATAGAGTTCCCGCGCTATAAGTCCTATGCAAATTTGGCAAGCTGATTTTTATCGTCGTCCGCAGACAGAAGCATCTGGACAAGTTATGTGGGAGTTGTTGATTTGTGACGCAACTCGCAGCTTTGAGTATCAGGCAACTTGTCCGCAGTCGCAAGCAAGTTCTAGTTGGGTTGCTTCTCAACTTCAGCAAGCAGCTGGAGAAAAACTGCCAAATGTCATTCAGGTGTTTCGTCCTCAGTCTTTGAGTTTAATAGAACAAGCTGGACGCAGTTTAGGCATTTCTGTGGAACCAACTCGCCGCACTTTGGCATTAAAACAGTGGTTGCAAGAAAAGCAATATCCAATTTCCTTGGACAAACCACCCCCAATGCCATTACCAGAAAATCTTTGGGGAGAAGAATGGCGTTTTGCTTCACTGACTGCTGGTGATGTGGTAGAGGTATTTGGCGATCGCCCCATTCCAATTCTTGAAATGCCAGAATATCTCCTACCCATCAATTTTGGTTTAGCATCAACGATACCTGTCCCCGGTGTAGTCATTTATGGTGGAAGGCTATCAATGCGTTTGGCACGGTGGCTGCAACAAGCCCATCCCGTAGCAGTCAATTACATTGCCGGTGCGCCTGATGGTTTGGTGTTAGAAGCTAGCTTAGTTGACAGATGGATTGTTGCCACATTTGAAGATAAAGAAGTGGCAGCTGCTGCTAAAACCTATGAACAGCGGAAGCACCAAAGCCGGGGACTTCATTTTTTGTTAGTGCAACCCGATGATTCTGGGATGACTTACACCGGCTTTTGGTTGTTACGTGAGGAGATATAGTGACAAAACATTGAACAAAAGCAAAGATTGGCTTTACCAAAAGGTCTCACTTTGTCTTAGCCCGCACCTGCTTCACCATTGCAATCAAGGTATGATGGGCATCTTCCGCATCTGCTAAAACATGGTCAAACTGTATGCGTACTGGTACAACTTCCCCGTTCATCTGTGCGTCTAAATTCATACCTTAAGCATCAATAGACACCATTTCTGCTGCTGTTGCGTTGGCTAAACTGCCAAAAGCTTGAGCGTAAAGAAGCACCGCGTCTGCATGATCCTCGTTCATCAGAAAAATTGGGTCTGAAACCCCGTCCTTCAGCGAAGCGTAGGACGGCTTTTTATAAACTAACAAGCAACAATTAAACCAGTAGAACGCCGAATTAAAGTTACTTTGCTAGACGCTATCTGCCCTAACCGTTTCCAGTTAGCATCGCTGACAGATATTTGTTTTTCGGTATCACCACTGACGAAGCCGATTCCTTTCGGGGAATTAACTAAGTCACCTTTTCGCAAGCCATGACGTGTTGTAGAGCCTCCATATTTGCGCCGGACTCCACCCCTAGCTGGAACCATCAAATGTAGTTGACGGCGGCTGTAGGGAGGACGACGAATAACGAAGAACGAAGCGGGGGTGATAGTAACCGAGCCAAACCAATTTGCCCCGTCCATATTGGCTGTGTGGTATTTGCGATACTCAACAAAGCTCGTTGCCGCAATAGCAACGCTGTCTACTGCGTGAGTGTTAAACTCTGCCTTTGACTTATCTACCTTATTTTTGGTCAATCCAAGATGGCTGCGAGTAAGAGAAGTTTGATAACCCTCGATTTTAACTACGGGCGCAAACTGCCCTAACTGCTTCAGCATCCAAACTTGACCAACCATCACAGGCGAGAAACCTTTACCACTTCTTGCTTTTTTGCGCCCGCTGCTTTTATCTACATCTGCTCGAACGTATTCGTACCTGATTTCTATGACTGGGTAGATTTTGCACAGTTCGGATACAATTCTGAGTTCTAGCTGACGGTTAGCACGAATCGAAGGCGCAAGCTTGCCTTGCCGACGATTTGCAAACCGTTTCTGACGGTGAGCGCGTTTGGAAAACTCAATCTTGCGATTGATTCGTCTTCCTCTACGCCCTCGCCGCATTAATCGGCGATTGTCCATCCGGTCGCGCACTGTTTGAAATGGCAAAACCAGGTGAGCCGTATAGAGCGTGAACTTGGCGGATACAACGCCAATCCCTGAATATTTTTTACCAGGGTCAATCCCAATAACAATATCCTGGGTGGCGTAGCCTGATGGCACAATAGTCAGTTGCACGTAAAATTGACCGCAATCCGACCAGCGTTTAACAGCTTTACCCGATTGAATCCACTTCCTTGCCCGTGCTGGTGTAGTGGGCATGAGTGGCTGACGGTTAGAATCGACAACTGGAATTCGCATTCAGTGGTATAACCCAATGACTTGTTGAGAGTCCCTTCGCCCAACTCAACTAGAATGTCTTGGCTTAACCCAACGCCTGAACCAATCAGGCTTAGAGTGAATCCGAACTAGGGAAGTATTCGGAAGTCTGTACCAAGTTGAGTCTCAATGGGCTATTCAACGCTTACGTTGTCCCAATTGGTTCGGACAATCCTCGTCCCTTTCAGGGCGAGGTTGTTGAAATGATTGCAAATGCGCGAACTGACTTCAGGGCTAAACTGGAAAGACACGGCAAACTCCAAGTTCCTGATAAAGTATCTGCGTGTATTGTAGGTCAGTCCGCTGAAAACTTTATACGGTACTTTCCTCTTTTATAAAAATGTTTTGTTGAGTCTTAATTTCCTTTGGTTAATTTTTAATTTTTAAATTCTTACAATCAGACAACATCTCCAGTGAAAATACTGATGTAAAAGTTTGAGGAAAAACTACAGTTTAAAAAATTATTTTTTGTATCTAAAAATTAAATGAAATCTTATTGCTTTACATACTGCGACTAGAGGAGGATTGTTGTTTACACTTATTTCAATTAGCCTTAATTATATGAAATTTATACTTTTGAGCTTTTTTTACCGACATTTACGAAATCAGTTGATTCCACACTGTAGCACAAGTATTAGGCAAAGTTATTGAACCACAGAGCTGATGAGCGCAACTAGCTACCGCCGAATTATAATTGGGGACGTACATGGTCACTATGAAGGTTTAATGACATTGTTGGAGGCAATAGCCCCCACATCAGACGATCAAGTCTATTTTCTTGGAGACTTAATTGATCGCGGACCAAAAAGTGCATATGTAGTGAATTTTGTCAAGGAAAATTGCTATCAGTGTCTGTTGGGCAATCATGAGCAGATGTTATTGAACATTCTTACCAACGGACAAGTTCCCACCTCAATGGTACAAGCATGGTTGTATAGTGGAGGGCAAGCAACGGTAGCCAGTTACCAACAAGCCACAATACCCCATGACCATGTGGAATGGTTTAAGAGTTTGCCTACATATCTCGATTTGGGAGATATTTTGTTGGCTCATGCTGGTGTTGATCCCTCAATTCCGATGATAGAACAAACTGCTGAACAGCTTTGCTGGGTGCGCGACAAATTTCACAGCATGGAAAAACCCTATCTGCCCAATAAGCTGATTATCGTCGGTCACACGATTACCTTTACCCTCCCTGGTGTAAATCCTGGTAAACTGGCACAAGGACAAGGGTGGCTGGACATCGATACAGGCGCTTATCATCCCCGAAGTGGCTGGTTGACGGGGCTTGATGTTACAAATCAACTGGTTTATCAAGTCAATGTCCATAATAATAGTCTCCGCACCTTGGCTTTAGAAGAAGCGGTGACAATTGTCGATCCAGCCAGAGTTGAGGCTGAACGCTGCAACAGGCGACGTGGATAAGTGGTTAGTGGTTAGACTACCTGAGCAATGCTTTGATGTTTGCTTGATAATTAGCATTATCCAAACCAGTACTTCCACTACTAGGTTGGGCGTTGATAGCAGTTTGCAAAGCTTTAATGCGATCGCCTGTTGCAGGGTGGGTACTTAAAAATGAGGGAGTACCAGAACTCTTTTTAAGTAGCTTTTGCATGAAAGATACCATCCCCGATTGAGCATAACCAGAACGTGTTAGAGTTCTTAATCCTCTTTTATCGGCATCAAATTCATCTTCACGACTGCGAGGACGGTTAAGGGCTAAGTCTACACCAATCCCCACAGCTTGATTGCGGTCTAACCCAGCTGCAGATGCCAAACCACTTGCAACTGCTTTTTGCCGCATCTGCCTTACTAAGTGCTTCCCGCCAATGTGACCAATTTCATGACCGATAACACTCGCTAATTCCGCTTCATTTTCTGCAGTTTTCAGCAAACCTGTATGGATATACACAAAGCCTCCTAAAGTGGCAAAAGCGTTGATACTGTCATCATCAACAACTTGGAAGGTATAGGGAAGGTCGGGGCGATCGCTATTGGCTGCTAGACGCCGACCAACTTGTGTTACATAATCATTAACTGCGGAATTGCGGTAAAGCCGAACTTGACTACTCACCAACTGCTGATTAATCTGCTTGCCAATATCAACCTCTTGCCGAGGTGATATATTAGACAACTGAATGGCTTGGACTCCCTGGAAAATGAGAGGCAATAACCGTTCAGCATCAATAGCTCTAGCTGTTATTGGTGTAATTAAGCACAAACATAAGGCAACAACTATGGAAATTAACGGATAAAACCAAGGACGTCGAAAAAAACGGGGATTTATAGAAAAACGTTTCGTATTGATCATAAATCCGGTTTGGAAAGAGGTTTGGGGGAATCTAAAACTATGGGACGGATTCATAGCCCTATAAGTTGCATTCTAAAGTTGTTGCCAAGATAGAGCATATTTTCAAGGGCGACAGCAACTTAAAACAGCAAAAAGTCCGTCCAAAATTAGGAAGTTGTGATAAACTGTCGCATAACCTCAACGCCTAGCTGGTTATATTGCCTAATAGAAGTAGGTATGACACTTTTCACGCTTACTATACTCCTACAATCAGTGACTTTGCTCTTATCTGGAAAGACTTTTTATGGCTATTTTAGATTCCAAAGGTCGTTTATTCGGTAAAATTAACATCCTCGATTTAGGTGCCGCACTGGTCATTGTGTTGGTCATCTTAGGCATCTTTATCTTCCCTGGCGGTTCCGGTTCCGTTGCCCAAGTCGGTAGTCAAACAGTACCTATCGAGGTAGACTTAATAGTACGGGGATTAAACATACTCGACACTCAACAGTTATACACGCGGGGGTTTGCAAAAGGCGGTAAAACTAACGTTATTATCCGCAATCAACCCCACGGTCAAATTGAAATTAAATCTGTGGAAGAGCTACCCAGAACCGTATTAGTTCCTCAACCTGATGGTTCAATTAAAGAATTGCCAGAACCAAACAGAACAAATAATTTTAGCAAAGATTTACGTTTAACTTTAGCAGGCAAAGCAAAACTCACTGACCAGGGACCAGTTCTAGGTAACAGTAAAGTAAAAATCGGAATGCCAATTGAGTTAGACGGCTTTAACTACAACTTTAACGCTACTGTCATTGATCTGAGATTGCAAGACAAGTAGCATCTCATGTCTGTAGAGAAAAGGTGATGAAAGCCTCCTGAAATAGGAGGCTATTTTTTGAGTATGAAAAAATTTTCAAAAAAACATAGTTTAATATAATTGTTGGCTATGAATCATTTTGCCCTCAAAGCCTTTACCTTGTGCTTAATGTGTCTTCTTCTTGCCTGCACCCATGTGAAGGCAGAAAATCAGTGGACACAGCAAATGGAAACAGAGTTTCAGTTGCGATCAAAGGAAGTCGTTAAAAAACTCGCAGCAAGCAATTACGGAAATACTGCTTTTGAGAGCGAAAAAAAATCCTACCCCAAGGCAATGATTGATTTTCTTGCAGGAAATCAACAAAAGGCAATCTCTTTCCTACAATCTGAAGATGCTGACGCGAAAAGTCACCTTCACACCTTGGGAATTGACTTCTACTCTGGCTTTACCCTCAAAGGTCAAGTCCGCAAATACTTTTATTTTGGCAAATATCTTGACCCAGCATATCGTCAGCGGATGAAACAAGCAATGCAAATTTGGACAGAGGTCGATCCGCTGACGCGCCGCTTTCCTAACCGTCAACAGTTTTGGGCAAACTCCACAGATAACTGCGATAGTTGGGTAGACTGTCGCAATACTGATAACCTAAAAGCCATGCGCGAAGTCGCTGTCTATTTATTTGCCGAAGAAACAGGAAACGAAGCAACACGCAAACTTTACAAAGAACGCATCATAAGAAATGTCCGCACTCTCTACAACATTGGACAAGGTGAATGGGATTCGGAAAACTACCTAGGACACGCCCTCACAAGCTACGTCAATCTTTATGATTTCGCTAAAGACCCAGAAGTGAAATCTGTTGCTAAATCTGCATTGGATTGGTTCTTGACTTCCGGCGCGCTGAAATATTGGCGGGGAGGATTTGGTGGTCCTTCCAAACGCGATTATAGTGGGGGGAACTGTGTTTGGTGTTCCCTCGCCACCCATGAATTAGGACTGTATTTTGGTGATTCACCCCTAACAGACCCCCAACCTTCCCCCGACTCGGTACACCTTATAACCAGCAGCTATCGTCCACCATCCGCAGTAGTCGCCTTAGCACGCAAGCAATTCCAAAAGCCAGTAGAACTCCTCAATTCCAAACCAACATATGAGAACTGGAAACCTGGGGGGGACGCTGCACCAGAGTTTTACGAAACTCTCTATTTTGGTAACACCTTCCAACTCGGTACCTTAGCTCAAGGTTCTGGTGGAGACTGGAACGGCTTTAAAATGATGACATACAATTCTCAACGTGGCGTCGATTATTTTATAGCCGCAACGGGAACAGACCCTACTAAAATTTCGTCCTCGTCTGTAGGTGGAGATAACATAGCTCAGTACCGCAATTTGGTTATTTGGCTGAACAACCAACCTAAGGTACCATTCCAATTTTTTTTGCCCAAGTCTGCCAAGATAGAAATAAATTTTGGCGTGACTTTCATCCGTTACGAAAAGACATGGTTAGCACTAACGCCAATCAATCTGAAAATTGAGGGAGTTAACACCGCAGCCACTGAGAAAATTCGCGAGAAATATCCCGATGACCATATCTTAACTGCTGTAGGCAATGGTGGAACCGAAAGCGGATTTGCTCTAGAAATAGCTGAAAACGAAACCCACGGCGATTGGAATCAGTTTCAACAATCTGTGCTGGCAAAATCCCGCCTCAACCTAAGTCAGATCAAAGATGGTATCGTTGAGTACCAAGGTGTGTCGGGAAAAGTGAAGCTTCAATATCAACAAGGATTACCAAAAGTTTGGCGTAATGGAAGTCTTCACGACTGGCAAAATCACTACGCAGTCTATCAAAATGCTCAAGGTAGTAAAACGCCAATTTATCAAGGATGGAAACAAGGTCAGATCGAAGTGACAGCAGGTGGTTATAAGTTGACACAGGGTAGGCAGTAAGTAGCATATCTATGCGCCAGCTTGCGTTTTAGGTAGTAAGATAGCCTAACTTATCAGTTTTAAATAGTTATAGCAAGTAATTCACGTAAAATAACCGAATTTTTCCCAATTTTCTACAAGTCGTTGTAATACCTCTTTTTAGGGTTAGAAACTCTTTTAATGAACCTGTATTTAGTGGTAAGCGTGTCAAACGTGGTCTATACAAAACGAACACTGGTAAAATAATTAATGCTGATACCAATGGAAGCCTGAATATAGCTCGTAAAGTAATCCCAAACTTTATGGATGGGATAGTGGGATTGCCGTTTATCCCTGTAGTTTTAGGACTTTGGACTAAGATTACAAACGTAGTTATCTAGCATTGTCTACTCTTGGGTAGCTTTGTACAGGTTTCTATGAGCGGTAGTATATGGAAAAATTCCATCTCATTTGTAGTAGCCGGAACCGAGTATCGATGGAGCAGACATGAATCGGCTAATTGAAAGTGTCCACCAAGAGCTACTTCCTAGGTTACAAATTGAGAGCGTCCATCCCCACAATCCCGTGGAAGTCCGCCATGTCCCCAAACCTTGGCAGCTTCTTGGCAGGGGGAACTACGCTGCGGTGGTCTATCACCCTGACTACCCAAACCTGGTGGTAAAGATTTACGCGCCCGGACGCCCTGGCTTTTTTGAGGAGGTGGAAGTCTATCGCCGCCTGGGTTCCCACCCTGCCTTCTCTGAATGTCTGTATGCAGGAGATGGCTTCTTAGTCCTAAAGCGGCTGCATGGAGTGACTCTCTACGACTGTATGCACCGTGGTCTGCGGATACCAAAGCAGGTTATACGGGATATCGACTCTGCTCTAGACTATGCCCGTCAGCGCGGTCTCCACCCGCATGACGTCCACGGTCGCAATGTGATGATGCTGCAAGGCAGAGGACTCGTCGTAGACGTCTCGGACTTCCTACATCAGGAGACCTGCTCAAAGTGGAATGACCTGAAGAGAGCCTACTACTGGCTGTACCGACCCTTGCTCTCCCCGCTTCGGCTACGGGTGCCTTACTTTGTCCTGAATGTTGTCAGAAGGAGCTATCGCTTCTTGCGCCGCTTAGCTTCACGCTATTTGCACCGAGGGAAAAGCTGAACAAAACACGCAAAGACACCGCCTGGATACCTTTTTTGCGCTGCAAGGGAAAATCATTAGTTAATGCGTAGGTTCTACACCTACCAAATCACGAACTAAAGCATTGGCAAAAATCTTCTGATTAAACCAATAGTCACAGCTGGGAGTTCCAATTGGGGTGTCAATCCCACATCATCTAACAACTGAAAAATACGGATGGCTTGCGGATTCAATTGCGCAAGACGACGACCAATTTCTGCACGTGTAAGTTGGGACTTTTGACCCCAGATAATTGCAGTAGGAGTTGTCAGTTGTTGAATATATAGCGACAAATCAAAGGATAAGTCGCTACGTACAAAAGATAGCGCGGCGTATTCTGCATTGGGCTGCTGTGCTGACTCTAGGTAAGCATTGACAATTTCCTCATACACTCGAGGAGGTTGGGCAAATTGCCTTTGCTCTAAAAAGCTGCGAATACCTTCTTTTGTGGCGATTCCCGTGCTGTACAGCAATCTGTCAAGAACGGGAATGCTGATAATCTGGGCAAAAAAGTTCTTGGAGTCATCCTCACCAAAATCGGAGAGTCCAGCAGGCGCACTGAGAATCAGGGATTTAAATAATTCGGGATGGGCGATCGCCACTCTGATGACCAACGCTGCTGTCAGGGAAGAAGCAATGACTGTGACTGGCTGATTGCAAGTTTGTTGCAAAAGCTCGCGAATATTCGTCAGATAATCTTCAACTCTGTAATTTCGTGCAGGATGGTCGGATCTACCCCAACCTATCAAGTCCGGTGCGATGATCCGATACTCGGCGGCGAACCCTGGATAAACTTTTGACCACTCATATGCGGAAGAGCCACCACCAAAGCCGTGCAGAAATACCAGTGTTTCCTTATCTGTACTCCCAGTATTCTGGTCTTGCCAGGGTGATGCCTCATTAGTATAATACGTTACTTTACCTAAAGAGGTAATGAGCGAGCGTTGCTCAAATCCTAGTGGCTGAAACATAGATATTAATCACGAGTTATTAGTCGTTAATTTTCTTGCCCTACACCCGCCTCTGTTTTATCTCCCTCCCCATCTTCTTTGTTTTCCACTTTCCTTTACAAGCCCACCTACCCATACAAATACATCATATCCAAAGGCTGCTTATCTCTGCTTCTAATAAAATAGATGGAAAATTTCCGACTACTTAATGAAGATTTGGTAACTTTTTTTCTACTTTTTAAAGTTTTTGTGGCTCTCAAATACTATTATATATATCATTGTACTGGTAGCCGCTATAACTTAGGGGTGAAACCCCACAGCATATTTTTATGGTATTCTATCAGAAACATTACTGAGTTAGTGAGCGTCAAGAAAACTGGAAACGCTCATCAAAATTATCCAGTAAATTCAGGTGTGCTTCGTCCTGCTTGCTGATTAACTAGCTCTTAAACCTAGGATGCAATGCAGTTCGGTAAAAACAATAACTACCTATGTAATTTCTAATCTAAATGTTCTCTAGATAATGACAAAGCGGGGTGTCGTGGTAAAACAGGCTAGTCTTCAATCGCAAACAAAGCAAACCATTGAAGACCAAAAATTTTCTCTTCACGATTTTGAGTTTTCCAATAAAATTGTAGATTACGCTTCGCGGGGTCAAACGGAACAAGAGGTTGACAGCGAAGTGGTAGCTGTACCAACCTGTATCTGTTTGAATCTGGAAGATTTGAGATGTTTTGAAGCAGTGGAGCGACAGTACGAGCAATGGGGCGTCCTTTTTAATAATTGTATAGCAATACAGCCCTCAAATCCAGCATTTCCTACCCACTCTGGTCTGGTAGTGTTAATGGGAGCGCGTAAGAACGAATCTTTAGAAGCAACTTTTCTGCGTCCTGTTCATTTTGTCAGTGCCTTTGTCACCAGTTCACAGCGGCTTGTGCTTTCAGCATACGGACGCGATCGCCAACTGCTAACCCAAACGGTACTACCGGGAGCAAATCTTGCCAATTCTGAGTGTGCTGCGTCTCCCAACACCTTATTATCCGTATCAGCGAATGAAATTTACCGTGTGACCTTCTGTGCTTTTGATGGTCAATTCACCATTGATGACTTTAGTTTCTGTTATTAATTGGTACAAAAAGGTAGGAGGCGCATATGCTAACAGCATAAGCTTTTTGTGTCTTTATTCTAAAAAAATGCTCAGTTGTCACAACTGAGTTCCTTCTTAGTCAAAGTAGGGGTACGGTAATGCCCATACGTGTCAACTTAAGCCAAAACCCTGTCTTTAATCTCGGGCGCGGTGAGACAGAGAAAGCAGGCGGGTTTCCCACGCCCAGGGGACTGCGTAAGCGCAAAGCGCAGGCTCCGCCAACGCGCAGCGTCTCCGTTCGCGTAGCGTGTCCGAAGGACATAGGAGATACCCGAAGGGTGGTTCCACCTGAAAATGCGCTTGGGACAGATTTGCCGGAACTAAGGCAGGCAGAGCCTACCAATAATATTCCCAGTCAGAGACTGGGAACAAGGCACAAGGGAAGACTGGGAACAAGGCACAAGCCAATGTCTCAAAGCATTGTCGCAAACTAGCACTGTCACCTTAAGTTGACCGGGAAAGGCAGAGGGCAGGAGGCAGAAGGCAGCTATGTATGTCTCCTGCCCTCTGCCGACGACTGAAAGGAGTAAGGGTATGAAGCCCCTCCCAAATGCAACGATATTGGGAGCAACGAAATTGGGAGGGATCACAATCCCCAACCAAAAAGGTCCATAAATGCCCTCTGCCCTCTGCCTCCTGCCTTCTTGAAACCAATGGGTAATGTCGTACCCTTAGTGACTAATTTGACGCTACACTTACCCCAAAGACTTGAAAAAACCGGTAAATGAGAGCTTTCAGGGCAAACTCAGGCAAAGCCAACATCCGTTGCCAGCGCCAAGGTTCTTTATAAAGCCGATACAGCCATTCCAAATTATTATCTGCCAACCAAGCAGGAGCGCGAGTTTTCACCCCCGACCAAATATCAAAACTGCCTCCAACACCAATCCATATTGCTTGAGGACACAAATGGCGATTGTTAGCAATCCATAACTCTTGACGTGGAACTCCCAAGCCAACAAAAATAACTTGTGGCTGCAGTTGGGTAAGAGTTTGTCGCAATTGTTCTTCTTCTTGTTGTGAATGGAACCCGGAATGACTGCCTGCTACGATTAAACCTGGAACTTGAGAAAGCCAAAACTCTGATGCTTTTGCAGCTACACCAGGCGCTCCTCCATAGAAAAATACTTTTGTACCCGTTCCCAGTTGCCCAATTTCTTGCAACAGTGTTTCTGCGAGTTCAATTCCGGGAGTTCTTTGAACTTTTCGGCGCAATAGCCATCGGAGGTAGAGAACCACCCCTGCTCCATCTGGAATCACTAACTCGGCACTGTGTATGACCTTAGCTAGAGAGGAATTCCGCTCTGCCTGCATAGTCATTTCTGCATTGAGCGTAACCACATGAACTCCCATGCCTTCTTGCAGGCATTCTAGCAACCAGCTTGGATAATTAGTCATCACATGAACTGGTAGCCCTAATACTGAAAACTTTCTAGGCAGTTCAGACATAGCCTATTCTTAACGAGCCTCACACCAACTATATAGATAGAACAATAGCTTATCAAATTGTTTCCAAAAGCTTATTATGGGAATTTTACAAATTCTTGACATCGTTATGTGCCAAATCTGATGATTATACTTGGCAAGACTTATAGCGCAAGAGACTGTGTATTAGTTAAACATATGCTATGCTACCCCAATGCCCATATAGCATACTTCTCCAATAAGTCAGAAATTTGGGCATGCCTTGTGCTATCTATTTAGGTGTTAGTTTACTCGCTATACCAATCAGAATGCAGAATAGAACTTATCAATATCAGGCACTGCTAAGCAGGAGCAGTACTTTTCATTTTTATTTTTATTGTTGAAGCTAATGTTCTTCAGGAGATTTGTGCAACTCCACGACTTATTAACCGGACATATGAGCTGTGCAGCTTTTGAGGGCTATTTTCTTGATGAATCGCTCGGGCACGGAGCCAAAGCGTTTCTGTGCTAGTCTAACTCAAAAAGCTCTCCTATCTATATTTTTCCACAGGCACCTTGAAACTGCATCTCCTGAACCTCTTGTAAACTCAATTTTACAGCTTTTAAGTGTAAGGGCGGTAATAGACCATGACTAAAATTCGTGTTGCTTTGATTGAAGATCATGACCTCACCCGTGTGGGTATTCGGACAGCGCTGTTGCAAAAGCAAGAAATAGAAGTTGTCGGAGAAGCGACTAATGCAGTAGAAGGTCTGAAGATGTTAAAAACTGTACAACCAGATATTGCAATTGTCGATATCGGTTTACCAGATAAAGATGGAATTGAGCTAACACGGGAAGTGAAATCGACAGCTCATGGAGAAGAGTTAGCAACAAAGGTATTGATTTTGACACTGCGGGATAACAAAGAAGCGGTGCTAGCAGCTTTTGCCGCAGGGGCTGACTCTTACTGTATGAAGGATATCAGGTTCGATAATTTGCTTGAAGCTGTGCGAGTCACTTACAACGGTAACGCTTGGATCGATCCGGCGATCGCTCGCATTGTCTTGCAACAAGCACAACAAAATCCACCCAAACCTGAAGCTACAACATTAGACAACAAGAGTGTTGATAGTAACTCACGCTCCGCTGAGAATCAGCCTGATGACACGATAGACCCTTACACCCTAACAGAAAGGGAATTAGAAGTCTTGCAATTGATTGTAGAAGGTTGTAGCAATGCGGTGATTGCGGAAAGACTTTACATCACAGTTGGAACTGTCAAAACACACGTCCGAAACATTTTGAACAAGCTGTGCGCCGATGACCGCACGCAAGCCGCAGTCCGCGCTTTGCGTTCTGGATTGGTGGGATAGAGTTTACATTGATGTGTGGCAAACTCAACAGGAGACTATATCAAAATTTACATAAAATTTTGAGATAATTATGCTATCTAATTGGATAGATTCTACTTACTTTTGTTTTTCTAATTGTTTTTTAATGATCGGGAGGCAGCAACAAAACCCTACCTCGCTACTCATTGCATCTAAAAAGTCAACTCAAGTATGACTGAGATAGAGGTAGCCAGACTGAAGCTCATGGTGGTAGATGATGAGCCTGATAATCTTGATTTACTCTACCGCACTTTTAGGCGAGATTTTCAGGTATATAGAGCAACTGATGCTCTGACTGGGTTGGATATCTTGGACAAAGAAGGCGAGATGGCTGTCATTATCTCTGACCAAAGAATGCCACAGATGAATGGCACAGAATTTCTCGGTCGAACGGTGGAGCGCTTTCCTGATACAATGCGCATTTTGCTGACTGGTTTTACCGATGTCGAAGATTTGGTAGAGGCGATAAACTCTGGTCAGGTGTTCAAGTACATCACTAAACCTTGGAAACCCGAACGACTCAAGGCAGTTGTTGAGCAAGCAGCAGACATCTATCGAGTTGTCAAAAAACGCACACGAGAATTGAGTCGCGCCTTACGGCGAGAATCTTTATTTAATGCAGTCACAACAGCGATTCGTGAGTCTTTAGACTACAACAGTATGCTACAAAAAATTGTAGCAACAATAGGACAGGCTTTTGAAGCCAGTTGTTGCTTGCTCAGACCAGTGGAGAGCGATCGCCTCACACTAGACGAGTTCTGCTACCAAGATCCGAAATCTTTAGCATCAAGTTGTTATTTCGACCCAAATCCTTTGATTGAGAAGGTTTTGGAAAGCCGTCAATATCAACTTGCTCAGTATACAAATGATGAGAAAGCTTGTCAGCAACTGGTAGTACCACTTATATACCAGCAAAACCTGCTTGCTGTTCTTGCCCTCAACCATGATCACCACGCTCGCTCTTGGCAAGAAGAAGATATTCAGCTCATTGCAGGTGTTGCTGAACAAGCAGCCTTAGCCCTCTCCCAGGCAAAACTCTATCAACGCCTTCAAGAGAAACAACAGCAAATCCGCGCCGAGTTGGAAGTTGCTCGCCAAATTCAAAACAACCTGCTGCGCCAAACCATGCCCGACATCAAGGGTGTGAGAGTACAAGCTTGTTGCCAGCCAGCTCGTGAAGTCGGAGGGGATTTTTTTGAAGTGTTTGCCCATCCCAAAGGAGACTTGTGGTTGGCGGTGGGAGACGTTTCTGGTAAGGGTGTCCCAGCAGCTTTGTTCATGGCTAGTGCTATTTCGCTATTGCGCCGAGAGTTGTCTCAAGAATCACCACCTCTGCCGAATGTGGTCATGCAAAATGTCAACCATGCTCTCAGTGATGATTTGATCAGCAACAATTACTTTATCACCGTCGTCTTAGCTCGTTATACTCCCACCACTAGGGAACTTATTTATGCTAATGCAGGACATATATATCCCCTCCTGTGGTCACGCCAAGAGACAACTGTGGAAAACCCTCCCCAGTATCTTAAGGTACGCAGCGTTCCCTTAGGTATCTTCCCTATATGGCAGGCAAAGTCTAGTCAGTTGGTTCTTGAACCCCGAGATATCCTGCTGCTAGCGAGTGATGGTATTACTGAAGCTAAAGTATTAAGGGGTACAGACTTATACCTCAATTCCGTGGATAGCGATCAACGAGTCAGCGATTCTATGCTGAATCAAGAAGGCCTTTGGCAACTGCTTAAGAGTGAAGCCCAACCACTTCATCTTAACCATTTACTAGCGCGTATCCAGGCAAACAACTTAGTTCAAGAAGATGACCAAACTATACTTTCGCTGGAGGTTTTCTAAGTGATGAAAAGTGAGCTTCATGTACCAAGTGACTTGAAGTTTTTAACCATAGTAGAAAACTGGTTGCTAGGATGCTTGGAAGTCCAGTTTAAAGGTTCAGTTGATTGGTCAATGCAATCAAGTCGCTTGCGGCTGGTTTTGGTAGAAGCCTACTCTAACGTGGTGCGTCATGCTCATAAGGATCAGCCTTATCTGCCAGTTTTAATTCGTTTGGAACTAAAAGATACCGATATTGTTTTGGAAGTTTGGGATCACGGTAAAGGCTTCGATTTATCCAGCTATTTGCCTCCAAATCCTACAGACAGACAAGAAGGGGGCTATGGTTGGCTAATTATGCATCGTCTTATGGACAAGGTGGAGTACCAGTTAGAAGTTGATGGTGCTAACTGTCTGAAGTTAGAAGTGACTTTGCCAAAAGTAACTCAACGCGCACCCCAACCTGTATAATTTATTGTTGATTTAATTTTTATAGTTGTCGCTGATGTCTCAGCGCCAATTGACACTGGTGGATGTGCCGCGTTTTCCGGATCAGGGGGCAATCAATTTATTGTCACCGGACGCGGCGGTTTGCCTCCTAGCCCTTATCAACCCCTCAGCACTGATGTGGTATAGTTAGATACTCGCCTTTCAGAAATTACAACACAGCAGCAACGCTCAGAATTACCCGCAGCTAAACCACCATCTAAACCTGACGCTGTGGCAATTGTACCTGCAACTGGCTGGGTGTTCAACGGCAAAGGGCAAGTCAGCCCCTGAGTCCTTACGGACACGCTCCGCGAACGGGGAAGTCACGCATTCACGCATTCACGCATTCAAAAGTAAGAACCCCATAAATAAATTTAGGGGCTTGAGTCAGCGGACGCCGTAGACGCTTGCGCCTACTCGATGAAATACATTTTTTCTTTTTCCATAAATAAATTTAGGGGCTTGTACCTTTTTCTTTCTGGTCACGCTCATCTCCCATACCTCAGGTGCCAATGGTTTGGGGTCAACTCCTGCTAAATGCCCTAAATACAGCAATATCACAAAAGGTTTTAAGAAATCTTAAGAAAATTAATAACTTTTGCTAAGTTTATTTGATCTATAGCTTCTAATCATCAATTATTAGAATTGAAGCTTGTCTTTTTCTCATTTTGCAGGGCTAGATTATGTAGCTTTGCGAGGAATGACTTTGTCATAGGAGGGCGTAGGATAAGATGGCGATCGCCTTAATCCAACCTCGAGTGCCGAATTTTAACAACGATTTTATAACAAAATCATGATTTCGCCTATGGAACCCTCGATTTGTTTGTCACCACGCTATCGCCTCGATGATGAATTACCTTGGCTTGAGGGAATTGACCCCAGTCGTCATTACTGGATTGCGGTAAATGGAGACAAAAATCTCACGGTAGCAATTCCTGGGTTAACGGTGTCCTCCATAACTGAGTTGAAGCAGAGTATCCGCGAGTTTCGCGCGCTACAACCTGGAGAACAAATGACTTTGGCTAGAGTTGCCAGTACTTGCACAATTCACTGTGTCAGCTCAAACTGTTATGCTGTTGAAGCCCAAATCAATGACGCTTGGGTCTGGCATCTCTTTGACCAAGAAACTTTAGATAGTTTGTTGATGACTGCGCACCCAGATTGGCAATGTGCCCCTAAAGATATCGAACTAGGACGAAAGTTGCTCATGCGTTCTTTTCAGCAAGCAGCAGTTACTAAGAGCTAAACAACACGCCCAGATAATGAGACGCACCTGACGCGCTTCCAAAAGGTCTTCATGTCAGGTGTGTTTCTGTGTCAATCTGTTCACCGCCGCAAATTGAGTAACTCTTGGGGAGAGGCTAAAAGTTTTATTCTTGTATAAAGAATTTCTTTTTGTTGGTTGAGGATAAATGTCCACAAGACATTGACTCCACACCAAGAAGTTTGTGCTTTGCCTGTAACTTGAAATTGGATTTGCTCTGCATCCAACGTCTCACTAACACCCTCACGAGGGTAAGCTTTCACGTCTTGAGCCTCTTGTTGCAGATAGCGAATAATTGCATCTCGCCCCACAAAACCAGATTCAAACGGCGGATGCATAACACCATCCTCTGCAAACAAAGCAGCAGTTTCCTCAAACTTCCCAATGTTCAAACTTAGGAAGTAACGCAGTATAGTTGGTTCTGTAATTCCCTCTATTTGAAGTGTTTGATCTACTGTTGTGGGTATAAATTCAGCAGCTGCCATAGATTTACCTGTATCACGCTAGCTCACAATTTATTTGAATACAAAAGCCACCGGACTCGAAAGCAACTTTCGAGGTATATTGCCCAAATAACCACAAATCATCCTCATGATGGAGTGGCATCTTGTTCCTAGACAGAGTGTAGCGAGGTAGCCAATACGGTTCGGTTAATGATGTTTCCGCACTCATGAGATCCCCCAACTCCCTTAAAAAGGGGGCAGATAGTTCCCTCCTTTTTACAGCGCTTATTCTTATGATTACACTACAAATCGTAGGGTGGGTATTGCCCATAAAAGCTTATGTCATGGGCATTTGAGATACTGGCGGGCAATGCCCAGCTTACAGAAAACAGCTGTAACACAAGTAACCGTTGCTCTCCACGTCCCGGAATGGAAAATGGACGATCTAGAAATGACGTTTCCCGCGTATACTGCCGTCCGTAACGTAAAGCTTGTGCAACTTTATATATGTGATTTGATTTATACAGAAAAAAAGTCCCCAGACAAAACAGCCAAGGAACCAGGAATGGAATATGGAAGGTTGGGAGGATCTAGCAGGGAGATTAGTCAGCTAAGGGATCAACACCCATGTCAGCTACTACTTTGCGGAAAACTGTAATTTGTTGACCAAAATCGAGTTGCTTAAGTTCTTCTAATACTTTGACACCATCACGGGAAAGTTGATAGCCAGGAGGCATAGGAACAACAAAGCCTTGAACCATGAGTTCTGATAATTCGTACCAGAACGCCAATTTGGTGTTATTACTGAGAATACCGTAGGAGCGGGAAATTTGAGTATTTCTCTTAGCAACCAGGTCACGCATCACCTGCAACTGCTGATCATGAGACATTTGCTTAATTTGATTTAACAGACCTTCGGCTAACTGTAAACGCGCCGAACCTGTGGCTGCCGGTGTGATGGAACGACCCATCTCTGTGTAAGCATACCAAAGTACTGCCAACTGGTCGTCCACGCTTAGGCTTTGGAACACAGCCACGGAAAGTACAACATCACCAGGCTGAGTGCTGTAGTTGAAAGGATTGGGGTAACGGCTTTGGGCTGAATCAGTTGTAAAAGTCATGATTGCACCACAGTCGATTGGTTATTACGCTGCGAATTCAGTAGGAGGCTTGTATTTTTTTGTTGCCTCTCGATTTACATATTGCATTATGTCTTTACAAAATGCAAATAAAATTTATAAATAGATGAAATAGCAAAAAGAAATAGGCCTATTGACTGAATAGTGTAGAATAGAGGAGCCAGACAGTGGGCAAATTAAAATAAGAGAAATGAATCGATCCCCGGGAACAAACAGCACTGAGGTGAAAAAGAAAGCTCTAGAGTTGGGATTCCACAAGGTTGGAATTGCTGCGGTAGACGGGGAAGATGTAACACACAGGCAAAGATTGCAAGCTTGGCTAGCGCTTGGTTATGGTGCCGACATGGAATGGATGGCAAATCCCAAGCGCCAAGATATTCGTCAGGTTATGCCAGAGGTGCAAACTATAATTAGTGTCGCCCTTAATTACTACACACCTCAAAAGCGTCCCGAAGGAACAGAATACGCTAAAATTTCCCGTTATGCTTGGGGACGGGATTATCACAAAGTCATGCACAAAAAACTCAAGGCACTGACAACTTGGCTGCAAGGACTTGATGAAGGCATTCAAGGACGATATTATGCAGACACAGGTCCAGTGCAAGATAAAGTATGGGCGCAAAAAGCTGGCATCGGTTGGATTGCCAAGAATGGTAATGTGATAACGCGGGAATATGGCTCTTGGGTATTTTTAGGAGAAGTGCTAACGAATTTGGAGTTGGAGAGCGATCGCCCGCATACAGAACACTGCGGTAGTTGTACTCGTTGTATGGAGGCGTGTCCCACAGGTGCGATTACCCAGCCTTTTGTGGTGGATGCCAATCGCTGCATTGCCTATCATACAATTGAAAATCGAAATGAAGAATTGCCCCAGACAGTGGCACCCCATTTACACGGTTGGGTTGCTGGTTGTGATATATGCCAAGAAGTTTGTCCTTGGAATCAGCGCTTCGCCAAAGAAACAGATGTCGCAGAGTTTGAGCCGTACTCTGGGAATGTTGCACCCAAGCTGGTAGAATTGGCGCAAATCTCAGATCAAGAGTGGGATAGACAATTTCCGGCATCGGCGTTGCGACGGATTAAACCAGAGATGTTACGACGGAATGCCCGTGCTAATCTAAACGCATTCCACCAGGGAAAAGAATGACCCAGAAAGTAATCATTTTTGATTTTGATGGCACAATTGCTGATACAGTCGATGCGTTGGTAGGTATAGCCAATGGCTTAGCCCAAAAGTTTGGCTATATACCAATCACTCAAGAGGAACTTGCCCTCCTGAGAAACTTGAATTCTAGGGAAATCATCAAGTACTCAGGAATTTCAATTTTGAAAATACCTTTTCTGGTTAAAAAAGTAAAATCTGAGTTAAAAAGCAAAATCAAAGAATTAAAGCCAATTTCAGGAATTAAAGAAGCCTTAGTAGTGCTTAATAATAAAGGTTACAGACTAGGAATTATAACTTCTAATTCTCAAGACAATGTTACAGATTTTCTCAAAGTGAATGATTTAGAGAACTTATTTGATTTTGTCTACTCAGGCGTTACAATATTTGGCAAAACAACAATCATTAATAACGTATTAAAACAAAAACAAATCAAACCTCAAGAAGTTATTTATGTTGGAGATGAAACCAGAGATATAGAAGCATCGAAGAAAGCAAATATTAAGGTAATTGCAGTGACTTGGGGTTTCAATTCACAGGAAGTACTAGCAAAACAAAATCCAGATTTTTTGATTCACGAACCCTACGAATTGTTGGAAGTGATAAAAGGGTTAGGGCAAGATAATTGAAGGGGGCTGGGGATTAGGGATTGGGGATTAGGGATTGGGGATTGGGGATTGGGGGTACAACACGAAAAATTATGTCCGGGGCAACAAAGCCTTCGGGCTCTTAAAAGGGTAAAGGGTAAAGGGTAAAGGAAAGTTTATTCCCCTTTCCCCATTCCCCCTTGCCCTTTGCCCCTGTTAATTTCCCCCTTCCCCCTTCTTGGTTATCGGTAAGGTGAGGGTGAACGCTGTTTGACCGTTCGATGTTGAGTCAAGGGTAAGATCCCCACGATGTGCTCGGGCAATTTCACGGGCTAGGCTCAGTCCCAGTCCAATTCCTTCTACCTTGCGGGTTCGCGCACGATCACCGCGATGGAAGCGGTCAAAAATGCGCTCTTGGTGGCTGACTGGAATATCAATTGAAGCATTGGCAATCGTGACGTGGAGAGTTGTTTGAATTCGATGAGCGTGAATTTGTATCCAGCCGTTGGCGAGATTGTATTTGATGGCATTACTCAACAGGTTTTGCAGAACTTGAATGAGGAGATCGCGATCGCCCTGTACCCGTAAGCGATCAGTAATGTCGATTTGTACACTCAGGTGAGGAGCCAGCAGTTCTACATCCTCTACCATCTCGATGAGCAACTCAGACATATCCACCTCAACCAGATACAAGCTCATTTGTCCTGCATCTGCCAAAGACAGCAGCAAGAGTTTGCGCATAATTCCACTCAAGCGGCGTACCTCATCCAACAGGTTGCTTAAGCGCTGTTGCATTTCACTTCCGTTCTTCACCTGTTGCAGCGTTCGTTCCAATTCGCCTTGCAGAATGGTGAGTGGGGTTTTCAGTTCGTGAGCGGCATCAGCACTGAAGCGCGAAGCTTGTGTAAAACTGCGTTCCAGGCGTTCCAGCATTTGGTTAAACACCTGAATCAGTTCGACAAATTCAACATCCGTTGTCCCAATCGGAATCCGCTGATCTAGCCCTTTGACAGTCACCTGTTGAATGACACCCGTTAATTGACCTATGGGACGCAAGGCACTACCAGAAACCAACCATGCCCCAGAGGCAACTAGCAGCAGCGCTCCGGGAATGGAAACAAGGAAGATATTATGAATGGTAGCCATCTGTTGATTAACAGCTTGCAGGCTAACGGCAATTGCAACCTGAACATTGGGAAATTTAGCTGCCCCAATCCGCCAGCTTTCCGTTGCCGTCTGCTGGGTGACGAATCGAGGTTGGGGCGGGCGAATAAAAGGCGGTGGAAGGGCGGATGGATTCGTACTTTCAGGTTTTGGCGGTGGTTCACGCTTAGGAGGCGGTGGCACAGGTGTCAACTCAAGACGCTGAACTAGCAGACGATTCACGTCCTTGTCGGCAGACACTTCATTATATTGATAAAGTGTGTTGCCGTTTGCGTCAAGCACCAGCAGTGCGATAGGGATTTTTGTATTTGTTCCAAAGGCATAGGGTAATGAGTCTCCGTAAAACTGCCATCGCTCTCGTTTGGGTGAACGAGTTGCCCGGATCAACTGATTTAACAGTTGTGCATCGAGGCGGCTGATCTGAGCATTGTAAATCTGGAACCAGGAGACTGCGCCAAACCCTACTAATGCGCTTCCAGCCAAAGCCGTAGACAACAGGGCAATCCGGAGTCGAAACGAACGCAGTTTCATGATTGAGGCTCTGGCTTGCGAAACCGATATCCAACCCCTCGAATGCTTTCAATCCAGCCTGCTTCATCAATGGGGTCAATTTTTTTACGAATTCGCTGGATACAAACATCTACAACATTAGTGTTGGGATTAAAGTCGTAGCCCCAAACATGTTCTAGGATTTGGGTACGGGTAAAAACCCGTCCCGGAGAGCGCATGAGATACTCCAGAAGATTAAACTCGCGGCTGGTGAGTTCTATCGCCTGTTGATTGCAGGTGACTTCTCGTGTGATGCGATCGAGCTTGATTGGTCCAACCGCAAGCAGATTTTGGCGATCGCCCGCACTCCGGCGAACAACGGCATGAATTCGAGCCGCTAACTCTTCCACAAAAAACGGTTTTGCGATATAATCATCTGCTCCCAAATTTAACCCGGACAGGCGATCGTCCAGTTCATTGCGAGCCGTCAACAAAATCACAGGAGCATTCCGACCTTTCTGCCGCAGTTGTTTGAGAATTGATAGCCCATCTTTTCCCGGCACCATAATGTCGAGTACGATCGCGTCGTATTCATTATCTAATGCCCGCAGATAGCCTTCATCACCATTGTCGCAGTAGTCTACGACAAATCCCTGCTCCTTCAGTCCAGCCCGGACGAAGTTAGCAATTTTTGCTTCATCTTCGACAAACAGAACGTTCACAACTATTCATTACTCGACCTATTGCTCCATTCTAGATTCATTACCCTTAGCCTCAAATTACAAAACTGTAATTCAGAAAGCACGCAAGCTGTCATTAAACTCTCGAGAGTAACTTGTCATACTCTGCATGTGAACCGAGCCAAAACCAAATGACCGTATCTCCCTCTAACTGTCCAACTGCCCGATAACTTTTGCTGATCCGAGCAGAATAAATTGGTAATTCTGGATGCACTTTTTTAAAGCGCAAGCTTGGATGACCCGGATCTTGTTTGAATTGGCGATACGCTTCACGTGTTTGTTCCTGAACTTGCTCAGGTAGATACGCAAACGCTTTACGGAACTGGGCAGTAGTGCGCGACTTCACAATGTTTCTGGGTCTAACTCCTGGGTTTTACCTGCGCAATACTCAGCCATCGCTTCGACTGCAAGTTTAGCAAGGACATCTTGAGACTTTGCAAATGACGCATCCCATCGCACTTCATCTTCGAGTTCTTCCAAAATCATTGCCGCGATCGCATCCTGCTCACTAGGAGGAAGTGTTTTCAACTTGGCGATTGCTCGTTCAAGTAACTCTGTCATGGCTACCGTACTTCTGTCAAAACAATACTCATCATTATGGCGCATTTATCTCAAAGACATACCTGCTCTACCTCCTGCCGTTTTTTAGGTTCAGAGGTTGGGAGACGGATTTTTTTTTAAAGCGTAACAATTACAAAACAAATTACAAAATTGTAATTTAAACATAGGGCAATTTGTCATCTTGGGCTGGCGTAATTGAAACTATCGGCTCTTTCCACTCTCACCAGAAGTTTGAGCGAAGGTTTGTAGAAGCAAGGGCATTGCAACGACTCAATTGTTGTTTACAACCCAAGTATAAAGAAACGTATGACACTTGATTCTCCCCAACCCACTATATTCAAGCCTTTTCCTAAAGGCTTAAGCAAACACAACCTAACCAAGTGGCTGATTGGGTTACTTATTCTCAGTTCACTGACGGGGGGTGGATACCTCGTTTACCGTCAGACGATAATTTCCACAAGCCAGCAAGCCAGAAGCAAAATGCTGACAGTCCCAGTCGAGCGAGAGACGTTACCTATCAGCATCTCAGCCAACGGCACAATTAAAGCCAAACAATCAACCAACGTCAGCCCCAAAAACTCTGGGCGGCTAAAAAGCTTGCTGGTGAAGGAAGGTGACTATGTTAAAGCGGGGCAAGTCCTGGCATATATGGATGACTCAAACTTCCAAGGGCAACTGATTCAAGCACAGGGATCTCTGGCTTCTGCTCAGGCGAATTTGCAAAAGGCAATAGCAGGAAATCGCCCTCAAGATATTGCTGCTTCACAGGCACAATTAGAAGAAGCCCAAGCGAATCTGCAAAAAGCACAAGCAGGTAACCGCCCTGAAGATATCGGTCAGGCTGAGGCACGTTTAAAAAGCGCTCAAGCAAGTTTAACAAAAGCGCAAGATGATTTGAACCGCAATCAGCAACTATACAATGCTGGTGCCATTTCCCTTCAAACTGTAAACCAAAAACGTGCCGACAAGGACAGTGCCCAAGCTCAGGTAAATGAAGCGCAGCAAGCACTGGCATTGCAAAAAGCAGGGTCACGCAAAGAAGATATCGAGCAAGCAAAGGCGGTAGTGAAGCAAAGACAGGAAGCTTTAGCACTGCTGAAAGCGGGAACACGCCAGGAAGATATTGATTCTGCACGCGCTCAGGTGATTCAGCAACAGGGCAACCTGAAAACGATTCAAACGCAGATTGAAGACACAGTCATTCGTGCTCCTTTCAGTGGTATTGTAACTGCTAAGTATGCCGATCCGGGCGGTTTCGTCACACCCACCACATCCGGAAGTGCAGTATCTAGTGCAACCTCTTCTTCGATTCTATCGCTCGCATCAACTTATCAGGTTGTGGCCAATGTTGCCGAAACCGATATTGGTAGAATTAAGGTAGGGCAGTCGGTCACTATCACAGCGGATGCTTACCCTGACAAAACCTTTCAGGGGAAGGTTGCGGCTGTTGCGGCTCAGGCAACTGTGACATCCAACGTCACCAGCTTTGAAGTCAGAGTGGATCTCATCGACCCTGAAACTCTCCTGCGTCCGGGCATGAATGTCGATGCAAAGTTCGATGCAGGCAAATTGGATAACGTGCTTGTTGTCCCAACGGTGGCGATCGCACGCCAGAACAACGGTACTGGGGTGCAGGTACTTATGGAAAATGGCCGCACTCGCTTTGTTCCAGTTCAAACCGGAGTGACCGTGAAGAACAAAACCGAAGTACGCTCCGGTTTGCAAGGAGATGAAAAAGTTTTGGTGAGTGCGCCACCAGGATCTTCTAACAAAGATAGTAACTCTAGTAACAGGCGTGGTCGTTCCGGCAGCATGGGTGGTTTTCCCGCCGGTGGTGGTCGTCCCCCCAGTGGTTTTTAGACTTGTTGAGCCACACCACCAAATAAAATTTGGTGGATTCAGGCTAGAAGCTGGAGTTAACTTTTCATCCGTCTTTGTTTGCACAAAGCGACTATCTGGTTAACTTTTTCTAGCTATGGGTAGAACCACTCTGAGGGTGAATCAGTCAACCTGCTTTCAGACTCGCTTACTTGCTCGTGGTTTGGGGCTATCGTTCATGCATCTACCACCAGAGCGGCTCCGACCTTGGAGTATTACCTCCATGCACAAACAACCCTGATTACTTGTCCTTCTAAAAACTCCCAGCACCGAGAGCCGTAGATTGAGGACAAATCCTTTAACTGTTTGCAGTGTCCAGACCCAGTTTCTGCTGTCTTTGTAAGTATCGTATCACAATGTTGTAGGCAACTAAAGTTGCGTGAGTCGTTTTTCCGCCCCGATCTTGATTGCGGCGCTACCAAACTTCCCCCCATATTATCTAGGTGTGACAAATAAGGTTTAGCAATGACAAAATCACGCAAGCACAAACCACTGGTTAAACAGGCTTCTACTCTCATCCAGAGTTCTTCGGTATCAGTCTTTGAAATTTTGTCGATGGCGATTGAGGCACTGTGGAGTAATAAACTCCGCACCGTGCTAACGATGCTGGGCATCATCATTGGTATTACGGCAGTGATCGCTGTCACCGCCATTGGTCAAGGCACCCAAAAAGCAACCGAGCAACGACTACAATCACTCGGAACCGACATTTTGCAAGTACAATCGGGTGCAGCCAGAAGTGGCGGGGTGCGGCAGGGGAGTGGGAGCGCCACGACTTTGACTTTGGAAGATTCTGAGGCGATCGCTCAGCAGGTTTTAGGGGTTGAACAGGTGTCTGCTTTCCTGCAACAGAATGCCCAAGTCGTCTATGCCCAAAACAACGACTCGATGACCATTATTGGAACTGATGTCAATTACCCAGATGTACGCAACACGCATCCTCAAACAGGTAGATTTTTCACTCAAGAGGAAGTCGATGCGGCAAAACCTGTGGCGGTTCTCGGTCCGACTGCACGAGATGACCTGTTGGGGACACGAAGCAATGCAGAAGGCGCACAAATCCGCATCTCTGGACAAACCTATGACGTGATTGGCGTCATGGAAGCGAAAGGAGCGCAAGGTCCACAAAGCCCGGATGAACAAATTTATATCCCGCTCACCAATATGTCTGCCCGGTTAGTGGGAAACAACTCTGTCAAGGGACTTGCCGTCAGAGGAGTTTATGTCAAAGTCAAAAGCCAGGATCAGCTAGATGCAGCACAGTATCAAATTACGAATCTCTTGCGGGTACGACATGGGATTTTTCCCGAAAAAGGAGATACAGATGATTTTAGGATCGTGAATTCAGCTGATATCATCAACACGCTCACCAGTACAGCGTCACTTTTTACCGTGATGGTGGTGGCGATCGCCGCAATTTCTTTAATCGTTGGCGGCATTGGCATTGCAAATATCATGCTCGTGTCAGTCGTCGAGCGAACGCGGGAAATCGGGATTCGCAAAGCGATCGGAGCGACTAGCTCTGCCATCTTGAGCCAGTTTTTAGCCGAAGCAGTGGTGATTGCAGCAATCGGAGGGGTGATTGGTATTGGGCTAGGAATAGCGATCGCCTTCGCAGCCTCAAACCTGTTCAAATTTCCCTTCGTGATTTCGCACGAGTCAATCCTGCTCGGCTTTGGTTTGACGTTTGTGATTGGGCTGCTGGCTGGTGTCATTCCGGCTCGCAATGCTGCCAGTCTTGACCCGATCACGGCGCTGAGGAGTGATTAAAACATTGTTGAAGCAGAGGATTACCTAATATGGCAACCATGATTTGGATGGAAGGAATTCAGAAAACATACCGTCTCGGTGAAGTCGAGGTTCCGGTACTCAAAGGGATTGATTTGTCTATCGAGGAAGGAGAATATGTCGCAATTATGGGGATGTCTGGTTCAGGGAAGTCTACGCTGATGAATATCATCGGTTGCCTTGATCGCCCAACATCGGGACATTATGTTCTAGAAGGCAGAAACCTAACTACGCTAAACAATGATGAGTTGGCATATATCCGTAATCGGCGCATCGGTTTTGTGTTTCAACAGTTTAATTTGCTAGCTCGCTCCACGGCTTTAGAAAACGTAATGCTGCCAATGGTCTATGCAGGTGTTCCCAAATCACAACGTCGGCGGCGGGCAGAGCTAGCCTTAACCCGCGTTGGCTTGGCAGAGCGAATGTTCAACCGTCCCAATCAGCTTTCTGGTGGACAACAGCAGCGAGTGGCTATAGCCCGTGCCCTCGTTAACCGCCCTGCGCTTGTTCTAGCAGATGAACCTACTGGAGCGCTAGACACTCAAACCTCTCAGGAGGTGATGGATTTGTTGAGTGAGCTAAACAGTCAAGGCATCACGATTGTCATCGTGACGCACGAACCGGATGTAGCTGAACAAACTCACCGCATCATTCACGTTAAAGATGGTTTAGTGACCGATGCAGCAACCCACAAAGAACAGTCTTATATGAACAGATAACAAAAATTACAAAACTGTAATTCAGAACCCTGACGAACTGTAATTTTGAGTCAGTTTAATCAGAAATGTAAACAATCTATCTTTTAATAGTTGATATGAATATTCGTCAAGTATTAGCCGTGGCAACGATTCCTGTTCTGGTTAGCACATTTGGTTTTATTTCACTCAATCAAGCAAATGCCGGAACTAGTTCCCAGCAAATCGCACAGGCACCACAACCACCTAACCAACCACCAGACGGACAGCGGCGTCCTCCCCGACCTGATTTTGCAGCGGCGGCGACGAAGTTGGGCGTAACAGAACAACAGTTAAAGGATGCCTTAGGAGTGCCTGCCAATCCCCCAAATCCGTCTTTAGGAAATGGGCGTCCTCCTCGACCTGATTTTGCAGCGGCGGCGACGAAGTTGGGCGTAACAGAACAACAGTTAAAGGATGCACTGGGAGTACCTGCCAATCCTGGCGATCGAAATGGGCGTCCTCCTCGAGCTAATTTTGCAGCTGCTGCAACGAAGCTGGGTGTAACAGAACAACAGTTAAAGGATGCACTGGGAGTACCTGCCAATCCTCCAAATCCGTCTTTAGGAAATGGGCGTCCTCCTCGCCCTGATTTGGAGGCGGCGGCGACTAAGCTAGGTGTAACAGAACAACAGTTAAAAGATGCGCTGGGAATTCCGCCTCATCCTCCAGGCGAGAATCGCCCTACTACGGCAAAATAGCTTAACTTAGACTTATATGGAAAAAGATGATTGTCAATTAGGTTGGATTTTGAGTCGAAGAAAGGCACTTGCTCTATTTAGGGCAGGGGTCGCTGCAATGCTTGTTGTATGCCTACCTAGAAAGGCAAGCGCCGCGCAGGCACAGTCGAGTGTATCTGTCAAAGCATCATCTACAGCAAATCATCCAACGTTGCCTATGTGTGTAGTGAGACCGGAGCAGACCGAAGGTCCGTATTTTGTAGACGAGAAGCTTAAACGCTCTGATATCCGATCCGATCCCTCGGACGGTTCAGTGAAAGACGGTGTGCCACTCAAACTGACGCTTCGCGTTTCTGGAATCAGTAGTACTGGCTGCATGCCCAACGCAGGTGCGATCGTGGATATTTGGCATTGTGACGCGCTGGGTGTCTATTCGGACGTGAATGACCCGAGTTTCAGTACTGTCGGCAAAAAGTTCCTGCGCGGGTATCAAGTCACGGACGCGAATGGAACAGTCGAGTTCACAACCATTTATCCCGGTTGGTATCAAGGCAGAACAGTCCATATCCACTTTAAGGTACGCACAACTACCACATCAGGGCAGCGTTATGAGTTCACGTCACAGCTGTACTTTGATGACTCGATCACAGATCGGGTGCATGCACAGGCACCATACGCGAGTAAGGGACAGCGCACGTTTAAGAACCCACAAGACGGAATCTTCCAAGGCGATGGAGACCAATTGTTGCTCAAACTCACTAAAACCAGCATTGGTTACGCAGCAACGTTCGATATTGGGCTTCAGACAGCTTGAGCGCTACCACAATAGCGATCGCGAAGCGGGCGCTCTGCGCCATCGCCCTCTGTCCATACCTACCACGCTTTGTACAAGAATTTACGCATTGACAAGATAGTCAAGAAGTGCATGAAACAGAAAGAAAGAAATTTTCAGGCGATCGCTAATTAAATAAAGTTTAGACTATTAAGAACCCTTAGACGAATAGGATGCGTCATGCCGACCTATCGATCCAAAACCTCCACCCAGGGACGCAATATGGCGGGTGCCCGCGCGCTCTGGCGCGCCACCGGAATGCAGACTGCGGATTTCGAGAAGCCAATCATTGCGGTCGCCAACTCCTTTACCCAATTCGTACCCGGCCACGTTCACCTGAAGGATTTGGGCCAATTGGTGTGCCGTGAGATTGAAGCCGCCGGTGGTGTCGCCAAGGAATTCAATACCATCGCCGTAGACGATGGCATTGCCATGGGCCATGACGGGATGCTCTACAGTCTGCCCTCGCGCGAGATCATCGCCGATTCGGTTGAGTACATGGTCAACGCCCATTGTGCCGACGCCCTGGTCTGCATTTCCAACTGTGACAAGATCACCCCCGGTATGTTGATGGCAGCCCTGCGTCTCAACATTCCCACAGTATTCGTCTCCGGCGGTCCCATGGAAGCCGGCAAGACGAAGCTCTCGGACCACAAACTGGACTTGGTGGACGCCATGGTGGTTGCCGCAAACGACACTATCAGCGACGAGGTTGTCGAAGAGTATGAGCGTTCCGCGTGCCCGACCTGTGGCTCTTGCTCCGGCATGTTCACCGCCAACTCCATGAACTGTCTGACCGAGGCCATCGGTCTCGCCTTACCCGGCAACGGCACTGTGCTGGCGACCCATTTCGACCGTAAGGATCTGTTCCTCAACGCCGCACGAACCATTGTCAGCATTACCCGCCGCTACTACGAGCAAGACGATGAATCGATACTGCCACGCTCCGTCGCCAGTTTCAAAGCGTTTGAAAATGCCATGATGCTGGACATCGCCATGGGCGGCTCCACCAACACCATTCTGCACTTGCTGGCCGCCGCCCATGAAGCCGATGTCGATTTCACCTTGACCGATATCGATCGCCTCTCGCGCAAGGTGCCACAACTCTGCAAGGTGGCACCTAACACACCCCAGTATCATATCGAGGATGTCCACCGGGCTGGCGGCATCCCCAGCATTCTCGCTGAGCTGGATCGTGCCGGATTGCTCCACACGGACTTGCCGACGGTTCACAGTAAGACGCTGAAAGAAGCGCTCGCTCGCTGGGATGTCATGCGTACCGATGACGAAGCCGTCCACACCTTCTTCAAGGCTGGCCCTGCGGGTATTCCAACTCAGCAAGCGTTCAGTCAATCGACCCGGTGGCCCTCACTCGACCTGGATCGGGAAAACGGCTGTATCCGCAGCGTCGAAAACGCCTTCAGCACCGAGGGCGGACTTGCAGTGCTATACGGCAACCTGGCTGAGCGCGGTTGTATTGTTAAGACGGCAGGCGTAGACGAAAGCATTCATGTGTTTGAAGGTCGGGCGCGCATTTATGAAAGTCAGGATGCCGCGGTCAAAGGAATTCTCAACTCGGAAGTGGAACCAGGCGAGGTGGTGATCATTCGCTATGAAGGTCCGCGCGGTGGACCTGGCATGCAGGAAATGCTCTATCCGACCAGTTACCTTAAATCCAAGGGTCTGGGCAAGGTTTGTGCATTATTGACCGACGGCCGCTTCTCAGGCGGTACTTCAGGCCTCTCGATTGGTCATGCCTCTCCGGAGGCGGCGGCGGGCGGCAACATTGCTCTGGTTCAGGACGGCGATCGCATTCGGATCGACATCCCCAATCGCAGCATCAATGTGGATCTATCGGCGGAGGAATTAGCCAACCGTCGTGTTGCAATGGAAGCGAAGGGCAAAGATGCCTGGAAGCCGGAGCTGCCCCGGCAGCGTCGGGTGAGTGCGGCGCTCAAGGCTTATGCACTGCTGGCGACTAGCGCGGATCAAGGCGCGGTACGAAACCTGGAAGTGCTTGAGTAGAGTTCAACAAGTAGTTCTTAAGACTTCAAAAGACACATATTATAAAATTGTTAAAAGCTCGACCTATATTAGATCGAGCTTTTTTAAAATTGATTTTTTACTAAATACAGACAAATTTACTTTTTCGGTTGACCTTTTTCCTTAGCTTTTTCTACCAAATCGTCAGTAACATTAGTTCCACCTTGATTTCGAGAACCACCAACTTCGTTTGCCAAATCTATGTAATCACTAGGATCACCAGTTGGCTTGGCTTGTGTGGTTGTCTGTTGAGGTTCGCTCACTTCCTGCTTAGGTGCAGTCGCGTCTTGGGCTGCTTTTGCACCTTCACCAGTGCGGTCAATTTCACTAACGCTGAGTCGTTGTGCAGCTTGATAATCTGCTTCCATATCGACGCTTGGAGTTTTTTCTTCACCGCTTGCTATGTTTTGGGCGGCTAGTTGTGCATCGTGAGTAGGCGCTTGTGATTCGTTGGGTTTTATTTCTTCTGGCATTATTCACTTCTCCAAAAATTTCTCTATCCTATCAATGCCGCATTTTAACAAAGAAAACTCTTCTTTCTTTGGTATCTCTGGATAGAGTTTTACCTCTATTAAAAGGTATATAAAACCATATTTTTTCAATTTTTAAAACTCTTTCGCTTGGGGGGCGATACTGATTCTGAAACTCTGATACCCCTAGATTGACATATTAAATAGCTCTGGAGATAAATTATGACTGCAAGTTACGATAAAAATGTTCCTCAAGCTTTAAGCAATGAAACTCAAAAAGTGGTAGAAGGATTTAACGGTTTAGATACCGACGCCAAACTTGCTTGGCTGTATTTTGTTTATAAGAAAATGGGGGACTCAATTACTCCAGCGGCTCCTGCTGCTGGCGAACCAGAACTAGCGCCAAAGCTCTTAGGAAACTATTATGAATTGTCTGACGACGAACAACTTTCAATCATGCGGCAAATTGTCAACCGCGATGATACGGAATATTCTCGTGCCTATGGTGCAATAAAAGAAAACAACCAACTCTTTGTTTGGTATGTTTGGGCGGTATCTATGGGCGAGCAAGTCGTTGACATGCCAGAAAACTACAAAGCAACTGACGCAATTAACAATGTACTTTCCCAAATAGAAGGACTGGATTTTGAAGAGCAAATGTCCGTGTTGCGGACAATTGTCGGTGAAATGGGCTACACCGACGTTAAGCCGATTGAAACGCAAGCGCAAACTGGCAAAACCTCAAGCCTTTAATCAGTAGAGGCTAATGGCTAATAGCTAATAATCATGGGCAGTTAGTTATTAGCCATTAAATAACAAGTATTGTGAAATATTAACTCTGTGTTACTAATGTGTTGACCAACCATTTACCGATAACCTTTTCCATACACGTTTCTCCTTTAGTAAAGCCAAGTTTTTTGTAAAAGTTTAAAGCTGTATCTGTAAATAAACAAATATGCTGACCCTGTAACTCGTCCAATAGCATTCGCATCATTGTGCTGGCAACTCCTTGACGGCGATAGGGCGTAAATGTCCAGACATCAACTACGTAAGCATTACAAATTCCATCAGATAACACGCGAGCGGTGCCAATAATACGATTCTCTGCATAAGCGATACAGGTCGCGTAACTGTTGGTAAACGATGCTCTAAGCTGTTCAGGGCTTCTACCATTGTCAAATTTATCTTGACTGAGCGTTGTTTTCATCTCCTCCCAGTTAACATTTTTGAGATCGCGTTTGTAGGTTAGCATTATAATAAAAAATACAAATGTAGTTTTTACTATACTACAGGGTTCTACAAAAATTTCAGTCAGCAAAGATTGCTAATTTTTAGGCATTTGATAGAGTTCAAAACGACAACTTAGTATAAGCTGCGTGTTCCTTGGATGGGGAAAGCTTTGTGTTTGAGAAAAGCCGCCCTACTAACTCAGCACGAGACGAAACTTCAAGCTTTCGGAACATCCGTTTTAGGGCTTGTTTAACAGAATTTTCAGTAATCCAAAGGGCTGCACCAATTTCAGCACTTGTTAGCCCTTGTGCCACCAGTTCGGCAATTTCAATTTCACGTGGTGTTAAACGGTTAATATTTGGAGAATTGAATAGAGCCGGTTGCGACTGTATTTTTGTTAGCCAAGTGGACAGATGAAGGCAGAGGGCACACAGGTCAGCCAAATTGCGAGTATTAAAAGGATCAGTCCCTCGAACCCGGGTAAACCCAACTCCGCCGACAAGATGACCATTGCTGACAATAGGTCCAGCCATTACATGCCCATGATCAGAACGCGGGCAAATTATCTTCCATACCCCAGCAGGTAACAGCAACTCTTCGTGAACTGGGGCATGCTGCTCAACCACGTACCGCAAGACTGGATTGTGTTCTACAGATAAAGCTCGTTTAACGATACTTGGAAGATTGGAATCGACAGGGGGAAGTTTATCAAAGAAAAAAAGCCCCCAACGATGGGCGACAAAGTACTCACCAACTTTAACCATAACGTGCTGTCGTAGTTCTTCTTCGTCACGAGCAGAGGCGATCGCCCCAAATAAAGACTGCAAAGAATTTGCCATCATCGTTGCTACAAAATGTACTCGTTCGAGGACTAGGCGCGTCAGAAAATCAATCTTACTCTAACCTCATCACAGTTACAGAGCAAGGAGTCACGCCCTATGTCATTGGTAAATTACGCTCATCCTGAAGTTCTTGTAGACACTCAATGGGTTGCTAAGCATTTGAGCGACCCCAAAGTGCGTCTTATCGAAGTGGATATGGATGCAACAGCCTATGACTCTGGTCACATTAAAGGTGCTGTCTTTTGGAACGGATTCAGCATCTTGCTGCCTGATTACCGTATCAATTTTGATAAAGTGGCTTTGTCAGGACTGCTGGGACGCTCAGGCATCGCCAACGACACGACTGTCATTGTCTATGGCGACCATAATGCTAGTGCCGCTTTTATTTTTTGGTTCCTGAAAGTATTTGGTCATAGGGATGTGCGAGTGATGAATGGTGGTCGCAAGAAATGGATTGGCGAAGGACGCCCTCTGGTGACGGAAATCCGGACCATCAAGACAACCACTTATACAGCACAGGAACCCGATTCAAGCATACGGGCGCTGCGGGAACAAGTGCAAGAAGCTATTGGCAACTTAGACCGCGTTTTGGTCGATGTACGCACACCTCAAGAGTATTGCGGTGAATTGTTTACCATGAAACCACCAGAAGGAACCCAGCGTGCAGGGCACATTCCAGGTGCAGTCCACATTTTTTATGAATCAACTCTGAAGGAAGATGAGACGTTCAAATCAGCTCAAGAACTGTACGCTTTATACAGCAGTAACGGCATCACTCCTGACAAGGAAGTGATAACGTATTGTGCAATTGGGGCACGCTCCGCGCATACTTGGTTTGTCTTGAAGTATTTACTGGGCTATCAGAATGTACGCAATTACGACGCTTCTTGGAATGAGTGGGGTAGCCTTCCTGACATGCCAGTCCAGGCGCTTGATGCAGTAGAATTAGGGACTCATTAGTAAGCTAATGTGCATTTATTCTCTGATAACTGGACGGGCAAGATGCCCATCCCACAAAGGCTTTCTTAAATTACAATATGCAACTTACAGCGGTTTTCTGTAAGGTGGGCATTGCTCACGAATACCTTAAATGTGCATCACATGGGCTTTTAGGAGCAATGCCCACCCTACGATTTGTGGTCTAATCATGTGAAAAGCGCTGTAAAGGACGATTACTCCTGTCACGCTGGAAGATTACCTATTAACTAACCGCCAAGACGCCAAGAACGCCAAGGAAAAGATAGGTAATTTTGTACCGGGAAGGGAGTCGCTTAGCGTTTCATTCTGGGAGTAGCGCGATGCTCGTCGATAACCCTACTTTCTCGCGTTGCTCCTCCAGCAATACTCCACAGATTCATTCTGAAAAATTCTGATTATGGCAACAAATTTTGGTACTGATAGTATACAACCACCTGCACGGTGGATTCAGATTGGCTTTTTTGCCATTACTGTAGTTTTCAACCTCTGCCTCACTGCCCAAGTGTTGACGGTTGGACTCGCGTACTTTTACAACCCTCAGTGGTGGAACATCCATGTTTGGCTGGTGCGGGGGTATAGCGGACTGTCACTGCTCCTGCTCTTATGGGTGTACTTGAGTCCGTTTCCTCAACGAGTGCGGAGCCTCACAGCAAGTATGCCAGTGCTGCTGGGACTGCAATTTCTGACCATTCATCTGAAATCACCTTTGCCTTTAGGAGTGCTCCACCCACTCATCGGATTCACGCTGTTCTCTGTTTCCTCAACGTTGGTTCATCGGGTGCAGCGCATCGTGTTCCCCAAACCAGATGCTGAAAGCAAGGACATCTAAAATCATTTGAAGTTTTTGTTCCCATTTCCTGGTGCAAAGAACATGATTTTGCCTTCAAAAACTTCGTTTATACGCGATCGTTTTACTTGGCTTGCTTACTTTATGGCAGCTTACTTCTCTTATTTACAAGCTGCTCTCGGTCCGTTAATGCCCTTTCTACGCGATGAATTAGGAATAAGTTATACCGTCGGTGGGCTGCATTTCAGTGCTTTTGCATTGGGAATGATTTTGGCTGGTTTAATAAGTGCTCGCATGACGCAGAAATGGGGGCGTAATTTTACTTTTTGGGGAGGAGCGATCGGTCTGTCAGCAGGGGCTTTGTGCTTAGCACTCTCGCACCAAGTTGCCCTCACAATTACAAGTGCCTTGCTGATGGGACTACTAGGCTCCATCGTATCGATTACAATTCAGGCAGCGCTTTGTGATCACCATCGTGAGCATCGTGCGGTTGCACTCACTGAGGTGAATGTAGCAGCTAGCGTTAGCGCCAGCCTAGTTCCTCTGTTTATCGGCGGTTTTCATCGCATCGGATTAGGTTGGCGTAGCGCCTTGTTCTTAGGGGCGATCGCACTCATT
>NZ_AP018194.1:3182200-3244303 GCF_002368235.1 Scytonema sp. HK-05
TCGCACTCATTCTGATTGGCATACGATATCGACGAGTCTCGATTCCAACTCTTGAGCGATATCATGCTGAAGTGACTGCATCGAGTCAAACATTACCCATAACATTCTGGATCTATTGGGTGGTCATGTTCTTAGGCGTATCAATTGAATATTGCATATTTTTCTGGGGAGCAGACTTTTTAGAAACAGCCGTTGGCTTGGTTAAGAGTGATGCCGCAAGCGCAATGAGTGTTTTTGTATTGTCAGGTTTTGCAGGACGCATTGTGTGTAGTCGTCTCAGTCGTACTATACCAAGTGCAACCCTTTTGGCGAGTGCGATAGGAATAACATTTCTTGGTTTTCCAATTTTGTGGCTAGCCTCTTTTGCTCCACGGAATATTCTTGGTCTACTTATTGCTGGACTTGGTGTTGCTAACTTCTATCCTCTGATTCTTTCCCTCGCACTTGGCACTGCCGAGGCGCAGTCTGATATTGCTACAGCTCGTCTCTCGGTCGGAACTGGCATGGCTATTTTTCTAGCGCCATTCATACTTGGTTGGATTGCAGATCAGTTCGCACTCAAACAAGCGTTTGGACTTGTCATCTTGATGTTAGCCGCAGTAGCAGCAATCTCTCTCTTCGCTAATCACTTAGTGCAAGAAAGCACAAGGTCATAAGTCAGAGCGATCGCCCCCAAAGGACACCGCACTCTGCGCCATCGCCACCTTTTATATTGTCAGGAGTACTTAGCAAGTTATGATGCTGCCAAATGACCCACATCAGATGGACTGAGGTTAGAGTGTACGACTTCACCGTCACGAAACCAAACAACACGCTTTGTTTGACGAGCAACATCTGGCTCATGGGTTACCATCACAACAGTGATACCAGTGGCATTCAGTTCGGTAAAAATATCTAAAACTTCCTGAGTTGTGCGCGAGTCGAGTGCGCCTGTCGGTTCATCGGCTAAAAGTAAAACTGGACGGTTAACAATGGCACGGGCGATCGCTACCCGTTGCTGCTGTCCTCCAGAAAGTTGGGTTGGTTTATTATTTAGACGCTTCTCTAAGCCGACTCGCTTCAGTGCTTCTGCTGCTCTGTCGCGCCGTTCACCAGCATTCACACCAGCATACACCATCGGCAGCATCACATTTTCTAACGCTGACAGTTGGGATAAGAGGTGGAATTGTTGGAACACAAACCCCAGTTTTTTGTTACGAATTCGTGCCAAATCAGCATCTTCCATTTGGGCGACATCGAGGTTATCTAGGTAGTAATGTCCCGAACTGGGGCGATCCAAACAACCAATGATATTCATTGCTGTGGATTTACCAGAACCAGATGGTCCCATAATCGAACAGTATTCACCCTGCTCTACAGTTAAATTAACACCGTTGAGCGCTCGCACTTCAGTTTCGCCACTGCCGTAAACTTTAAAAATATCTTCTAGGCGAATGATGACTGGTTGATTTACTGGGTTAGGAACGCGGGAGTCAGTTACTGATAAAGTGTTTGCCATAATAATTTCTTACTCCAAAACGGCAGATAATTGTCTGTTATATCCGCGTACGTCTGTGTCGATCTGCGGTTAAAATCATTTTAAGCACTTCTTAAAGCGACAATCGGGTCGAGTTGAGCAGCACGACGTGCAGGAACAACGCCAAAGAATAAACCAATACCGCCAGAAACACCGACTGCAAGGGCGATCGCTACAGGAGAAATTCCTGCTTGTAACGGAGTTAAAGCTGATACCAGCATAATACCACTGACACCAACCGCTGTACCGACTAAACCACCTGCCGCTGAAAGAATAATGGCTTCAATGATGAACTGTGACAAAATATCTTGCTCAGTTGCACCAATAGCTTTACGCAAACCAATTTCTTGAGTGCGTTCGGTAACGGAGACAAGCATAATATTCATAATGCCGATACCGCCGACAAACAGAGAGATACCTGCTACCGCAGCCAACATGATTGTCAAAGCACCGGTGATTTGACCAAGAGTTTGTAAAGCGTCCTTTTGAGTGCGGATGGTAAAGTCATCTTCGCTGATAACTTTGTGCCTTAGACGGAGTAAATTGGTGATTTGAAACTCTGCGGCATCGACACTATTGCTATCACGAGCAGAAGCAACGATGTAATTTAAGGCGATGCCGTAGGGAGAATTCCGTCCGACAAGTCGATTTGCTGAGGTTGTAAGTGGTACCAATGCTGCTTCGTCATAATCTGCTCCTAAGCTTGAGCCTTTGGGTTCTAGGACACCAATAACTTGAAAGGTAGCATTTTTAATCCGCAATTGCTTACCTACGGGGTTAGTAGTACCAAACAATCTTTCTGCTAAGTTAGCACCCAGCACTGTCACTTGATTATTGCGCTTCATATCTATGTCGGTAAAAAACCGACCTGTAGCGGTGTCAAACTCCCGTACCTTGAGAAAGCTGGGAGTTGTGCCAATGATGTTGACATTGGTGTTTCTGTTACGGTAATTAGCTACATATCTCCCGTTTAACTCTGGAGACACTCCTGCTATTGTTGGTACTTGAGAGGCTATAGCCTCCGCATCTTCCAGTACCAAATTTTTCGGCACATCATTTGAGATGCGCTGAGTTTCGCGATTTCCAGGAATGACAAACAGGACGTTTGGTCCTAACGATTCCAACTGCTTATTCACAAATTTTTGTCCCCCTTCACCGACGCCTATCATGGTAATCACCGAGGCGTTCCCGATGACAATACCCAGCATGGTTAGGGCGCTACGTAATTTATTCGATAGCAGAGTTTTTCCTGCCATCTGCATACTTTCTAGGATGTTCATTTCTTCTGCTGTTGTTGCGCCTTCTTGTAATCTGCCGGTGGGTTGAGAAAGATGCGATCGCCCTGTTTTACTCCCTCTAAAATCTGAGTTTGGTCTTTGATTTGCGCTCCAATTGTCACAGGACGAAACAGAGGTTTATTCTTTTCATCTGGTACCAAAACACCTGTGTTGCCCTTTTCGGTAACAATTGCCACAGTTGGGACAAGCAAAGCACCTTGTACCTTGTCACCTAAAAACGTCATATCCACGTTCAACCCAGAACGCAGTTTATCTAAACCAGTATCAATTGCAACTCTTACTTGGAATAATGTCACGCCTTCTTCCTTAACTGCTTCAGGAGCAATCAAGCGGACATGACCTTTAAAAACTTCGTCAGGATAGGCATCAGCAACAATTTCTACCTGCTGCCCCTGCTTAATTCTGCCGATATCAGCTTCCGGGACACTCGCCAAAACTTCTAAGCCGCGTGCTAGGGCGACAACGGAACTGGAAGTTGCTGATGCACTAGAAGAAGCAGAAGTTGTTGGTGTCACAAACGCGCCAATGTTGGCGTACTTCTGGGTGACAACTCCAGAAAAGGGAGCGCGGATGATAGTCTCTTCGAGATTTACTTCCTCCGCTTTTAGCTGAGCAGCCGCAGCAGCAACAGCTGCTTTGCGTTGGGCAATTTCCTCAGAACGAGAACCTGCTTCCAAAAGCTGTAGTGATGCTCGTGCTTCTTCTACCGTCGCTTGTCGTTGGGCAATTTGTTCAGAACGAGTGCCAATTTGTTGCAGCGATAGCCGTTTTTGAACTTCTTGCAAACTTGCTTTGGCAGCATTATCTTCGCTAATGGCTTGGTCGAGTAATTGTTTTTTCTCTGCTCCCTGCTGGTAGAGGTATTGGTAGCGCTTAACTTGTTCGCTTGTATAGTTCGCCTTTGCCTGTGCTGCGTCCACTTGAGCTTGAGCTTGAGCAATTTCTTGAGGACGATTACCTGCACGAGCTTCGGCAAGCTGCGCCTCTGCTTGTGCCAAACGCGCTTTTTGTTGGGCGATTTCTTGAGGACGATTTCCAGCCTGGGCTTGCTCCAACTGTGCTTGGTTCTGCGCTAAGTTTGCACGAGCCTGAGAGAGTTTGGCTTGAATATCTGCGCTGTCCATCTTGGCAAGAATTTGTCCCTGCTTCACCTTGTCGCCTTGCTCAACATACAACTCTGTCAGTGTGCCAGGGTTTTTCGGGCTGATATTCACGCTCTGAACAGGCTGCACCTTACCACTGGCAGAAATTCGTACAGTAACATTTTTTGCTTCCACTGGCACAGTCAGTGCAGCGATATCTTGCTTGCTTGTTCCACGATTGACAAGTGTGTAGGTTGTCGTTGTACCCACAACTAACGTACCAGCTGCCACCAAACCAATCACCCAGCGTAGTGGATGTTTAACTTTTTTACCAATTACGGGAATTTCTAAGTATGTCGTCATGGATAGCTTGTAATTAAAGTTTCTTTACTTGAGTGTCTTTTAGTGGAGCGAAACCAAGAAGTTGGAGTTTTTACAACTTTTGGAGTCACTAGTCATGAATAAAATAGAGTTATTAATAAGTCAACAACTATATGAATATGTAAAATTATACTGACTTAACTTTCCTTTATAATATTGGTTCTTGGTAATTTATGACCTCACCTGAATGGGTGACTTTTTCAGTTATTATGGACACTGAAAATCTTACGTAAGTAGCAAATTTTTGTACAAACACAGCCAGAATGAAAGCACAGCGAAATGGCTCCAGTATTGTAAAATTTTTAATTGCCGAGGATCATCTTTTGCTTTGCTTAAAGAAACTTGAGGGCTTTCTATTACAATCATTAAATCTGTAGAAGATGAAAATCATCTTGGTTTTCAGCAGACTGATTGTGTAAAGTCGCTTTATGCTTGTGTACAAATTCAGACAATTTACGACGTTGCTCTGGAGCCAACACTGCTCGCATTGCCAACATATTTTCAAAGTATGTATTTTCAAGCTGTTGCCGCAACTGTTGAACCTGCCTGTGTTTAAAGCGAATTTGGTTTGGTGTGGCTGTACCTTCTATAAGTGCTTCCAACTCAAGAACCGCTTGCTCCACTGCTTGCTGATTTTGGTTGATTCGCTCTTTATTCTGGTTGAAAGCAATGTCAAGTTGCTTTTGTTGTTCCGGTGTGAGATTAAGTGCCGCAATCAGTTCAACTTGACCAAGTTCAAAACCTAACGCTTGATTTGATATTTGTGCAATGAATATCTTAAAAAGCTGAGATGGTATACCCCAAGCAACAGTGCTACCCAGACAGAAGAACAGAACTGTTAGAACAGCAGTGCGACGCAACATCATAGAATTCAACTCCCTAATTTAAAAGTAAGTGCTTACTTATTAATAGGCTAAAAAAAAGATTTGGCTGTGTCACCCTATTCATGTTTGACTGGTGCGATTCCTTGCCAAAGAATTTCTACAAGACACTGCACGAACTCTTGCTCAGTAGTGGGCATACTTACTTGAATTCCTATATGCTCTGACAAAACATAATTCATCAGAGATCCTAGTAAGAGGTGAGCAATAGTTTTGGGATCGCAATGGCGAAGGCGGCCTTGTTTCATCTCACGCTCTAAAAAAGCAGTTAGTGCATTGACATGTTGAATAAGCTTTGGCTTTGGTATTTCAGGTGTTGGGATTTTCCCTCGTGATTGCAGCATCATGACTCGAGGCATAACCTCTCGGTGGAATTCCAGAATCCGTAAGCAGATTTGAATTAAGTTCTCTTTGAGGTTGCCCTTGCCAACAAGAGTTTCAAGCTCGTTCACCCATACAAGTGTTTCTGGAATTCCCATCGCAGTGAAGAACAATTCTTCTTTGGTTGAGAAGCGCTTGAAAATTGACGCTTCAGAAACACCAGAGCGTGCCGCAATCTCCAAAGTTGAACCGCTGAAGCCTTTTTCTAGAAAAACTTCACGCGCTGCCTCCAAGATTTGCTCATTGGTAATTTTGGGTATACGAGCCATAAATAAGTAAGAACTTACTTAATAATTTAATCCCATGTTATAACAATGTCAAGGTCAATGCTTAGAGTCAAAATTCAATAAAAATACTGTCCGTTCAAATGGAAAGTCAGCTTCAAAAGCTACCAGAAGAATCCGGAGGGGCATTCTGAGTTCCTAGCTGCGGAATTCTGAGTTCTGGATTGTAAGTTCTTGCGTCTGTAAAATTTTGCTGCCGTCAACCAGGGAAATCGTTTAAGCTAGCTGAAAGATTCTTTCATTCTTGGCAAAGAGGCGGTAGTGTGCCTAAACGGATTGGTTTAATTTCTCTTTTGGTTGTCTGTGGTTTGTGTAGTTTACCTCAACCGGCAAATGCACAAGCACTGGTACCTCATACACTGCAACTTGATGCAGCAAAATTGGAACAGCAAGGGTTAGGTTTGGCAAAGGAAGCAGCCCAACTAGCGCAGTTTCAACAGTTTGAACTAGCTTTACCAAGAGCGCGGTTGGCATCACAACTCGCTCCTAAGAACGATAAAGTCTGGTTTCTCTTAGGTGGTTTGTATTTGCAAGCCAAAGATTTGGATGGGGGAATCAAAGCCCTGAAAAAGGCACAATCTCTCAACCCTAAAAATGGCGATGTTCAGTTCGCTTTGGGTTCGGCTTACTTTCAGCAGCAAAAGTATCAAGAGGCTGCCAACTACTATCAAGAGGGTTTGAAGTTAAAACCTAACGATCCAGAGGGATTGTTTGATTTGGGCAATGCTTACTATATGCTGAGTAAACTTCCAGACGCGGTCGTTCAGTACAGAAAAGCAGTCTCCTTTGACAAAAAATTCTGGCCCGCCCTTAACAATGTTGGGTTAATTTTGTACGAACAGGGCGATATCCAGGGCGCAATTAAGCAATGGCAGGGCGCTGTTGCTATTGAGAAACAAGCGGCAGAGCCTTTACTCGCATTGGCAGTCGCTTTGTATACCAAAGGCGACCAGCAACAAGCTCTAGCAATGGGACAAGCTGCAATCCGCATTGATGAGCGCTACGCTAATGTAGATTTTCTCAAACAAAATCTCTGGGGCGCACGCCTGCTGTCTGATACGAAAAAATTCTTAGAATTACCGGGCATTCAAGCTGCTCTCCAACAACGTGAAGAACCATCAGCTCCTACAATCAGGCAACAGAGTATTCCACAATAGCGAACACGGGACTTGTAGCAATGAGGAAGATGAGGAAGATGAGGAAGATGAGGAAGATGAGGAAGATGAGGAAGATGAGGAAGATGAGGGGGAATACATAGTTGTTGTCTGGCTGCCTTCTGCGACTGATGTTCGACGCAGCCACTTGCTCAAAATCTCATCTAATAGTACATATATATTATTCTGTAAAAGAAGCAGTAGCCCAACAAATATATTGGGATTGGGCTACTCCAGGTATGTGTTCTTCTTTCAAGAACACTACTATGGAAATGTGCTAGGTGCAGTTTACCGTCGGGTGGACATTCTTTTGGGCTCCAAATTGTGCGTTTAGTTGTCCTGTTTAGGTAGTACTGCCATGATTTGGTCAACAAACTGTTGATGGTCAACAATTGGCTTGGAGATGTAGCCATCAGCACCGCTTTGTTTGAGAAAGTTCTCGCGATCGCCTTCCATAGCGTGTGCTGTTACCAAAATAATAGGTAAGGAAGCTGTTTGGGGATCGGATTTTAACATTTGTGTAATTTTGATACCATCAACAGACTTACCTTGGTAAACACTTCTTGACAGAGAAACATCCATCAAGATAATGTCAACTTCCCCCGATTGGGCAATTTCGATGACCTCTTCCACATTTTCAGTATGTTTCACCTCCAAGCCACCTCGCTTGGTCAAAATTTTGGAAAAAACACGAGCATTAATCAGATCGTCTTCGACAATCAAAACAGTTTTCATGAGAATTTGACTTTTGTTAGCTCATCTTAACTAAAGGCGCACGTGTCCGAGAAGGGGAATAGCACCTAATCAAAACAATGAGTGTGCCTATGCTTGAAATAATCAATATAAATCTCGGTCAACAAGGATAATACTACTGCTTTCTATCCTGTGACTATCAAGATTCTGTAATGAAGAGTATTTCATCCGTTATGCTGTGGTTGCTGCAGTCTTCATTAACGGCAAATTTTGTGTAGTGGAAATATAGGGAAAAAAACTCATGGCAAAACAATTAAACCTTCTCTGTGAGGGACAGGTCATTACCACAGCCTTGCATACCGAGATGCAACGGTCTTACCTAGAATATGCCATGAGTGTCATTGTCGGGCGGGCGTTACCAGACGTGCGAGATGGCTTAAAACCAGTTCATCGGCGCATTTTGTATGCCATGCACGAACTCGGTCTGACGCCAGAACGACCTTATCGTAAGTGTGCGCGTGTGGTGGGAGACGTGTTAGGTAAATACCACCCCCACGGCGACCAAGCGGTTTATGATGCCTTGGTCAGGCTGGTACAAGAGTTTTCCAGTCGCTATCCCTTACTGGCAGGACATGGGAATTTCGGGAGCGTAGATAATGACCCGCCAGCGGCGATGCGCTACACAGAAACGCGCCTTGCATCGATCAGCCATGAGGGAATGCTGACAGAAATTGGCGAAGAAACGGTGGACTTTATCGGTAACTTCGATAATTCCCAGCAAGAGCCAACTGTACTGCCAGCACAGTTGCCATTTCTGTTGCTCAATGGCAGTGCTGGTATTGCTGTGGGGATGGCGACGAATATTCCACCGCACAACATAGGGGAAGTGGTAGATGGGCTGATCGCATTAATTGATAATCCCGACTTAGCCGATGAAAAGTTATTTGAGATCATTCCCGGACCAGACTTTCCCACAGGTGGTGAAATTGTCGGTAACTCTGGAATCAAAGAAGCATATACCACAGGTAAAGGTAGTATTGTGCTGCGGGGAGTCGCCCAAATTGAGGAAGTTACCGCTACCAGAGGTAGCAAGCGGCGGACAGCAATTGTGGTGACAGAATTGCCTTATCAAGTGAATAAGGCAGGTTGGATTGAGAAAGTCGCGGATCTGGTGAATCAAGGTCGTCTTCAGGGAATTGCAGATCTGCGAGATGAGAGCGATCGCCAGGGAATGCGCGTCGTGATTGAACTAAAACGCGATACCAACCCCCAAGAAGTTCTCCAGAATTTGTATCACCAAACCGCTTTGCAAAGTAACTTTGGGGCGATTCTCTTAGCTTTGGTGGATGGACAACCGCGTCAACTGACCTTGCGTCAATTGTTACAGGAGTTTTTGAGTTTCCGAGAGCAGACACTTAACCGCCGCTACTCTTATGAGTTAGCTAAGGTTCAAAGCCGGCTGCATCTAGTTGAAGGTTTACTCAAAGCACTTTCTCACGTAGATGAGGTTGTAGAGATATTACGCAGTGCGGCTGATGGCACTACGGCAAAAATGAGCCTGCAAAACCGACTCGATTTAAGTGAGGTGCAGGCGGATGCGATTTTGGCTATGCCATTGCGTCGTTTAACCAATTTAGAACAGCAAAACTTACACAAAGAGTATGAGCAGCTCAATGAGCAGATTCAGGTGTTGCAGAGGTTACTTAATGATAGACGCGAGTTACTCAAATCACTGAAAAAAGATTTGCGATCGCTCAAGCGCAAATACAACGATGCCCGTCGTACCAAAATCATAGGGGAGAGCAAAAGCACAGGAGTACAGGAGCAGACAGAGAGTCCAAAATTGAAAATCGAGAATCCCCTGTTGGAAGCACCCTCAGAAGAAGTGGTGTTAGAATTTACCCACCGGGGATATGTACGTCGTCAGCCTTCAGCCCGGAAGGCAAGAACTGACAACGGTACGTCTGATAATGACACCGTCATCCAAACCGTGTTGACCGACACGGCAAAAGAGTTGCTGGTACTGACCAGTGGTGGCAAGGTTTACCCAGTGAATGTGGCAGATATTCCTCCCACCAATGGACGTTCTGCACGGGGAACACCATTGATTACCTTGCTCTCGAACTCTGCTCAGGGTGCTCAAGAAGCTGTTATTAACCGCTTTGTACTGCCTGAACACCCAGAAGATAGCGAGATGGTTCTCCTGACGAAGCAAGGAAGAATCAAGCGTTTTTCCCTGACAGAATTGACTAATCTCACCCGGCGCGGAATTACCATTTTGAAACTTAAAGATGGTGATGAATTGTTATCAGCTCAGTTCACTCAGGCGGGTGAACATCTGGTTTTAGCAAGTTCGGGTGGGAGAGTTTTGAAGTTTGAGGTGAATGATCATCAACTCCCCATTATGGGTCGCACTGCTATGGGTCTGCAAGGTTTACGCCTACGTCAGCAAGAAGAGATGGTTGGTTTTGTAACCTCAAGCACGAAGGAAAACCTATTACTGGTCACTCAATTGGGATACGCTAAACGTATGCCAGTGAGTGCTTTGCGCTCAGCGAATCGAGGCGATATCGGGACTCAGACCTTTAAATTCACCAACAAAACTGACATTTTAGCAGGAATAGTACGAGCAACTGCAGGTGCTGAGGTGGCGCTAGTCACCAATCATCAACGCCTAGTACGCCTTGGAGTGGAAATAATTCCCACCCTTGGCAAAGATGTCACAGGTGAAAGTATCCTTCAACTTAATCGCGAAGAAAAAATCATTTGTATCGTCGAACTGCACTCGTAATGCAAGAGCTAACGACTAAGCGTGTAGGGAGGCTATGCCCATCATTCTGGCTAATTGGTAGGCAGTGCCCACCCTACTAATACTTTTTAGGGAGCTGTGCCATAGAAGAAGTAGTCAGAAGTGTAATTTACTCGCTTTTGGGTGCCTACACTCTTACGATCACATCCTTGAACCGGGGGTTTGCCACCTACAGTATCCACCCGTTGGATGTATGTTACTTTGCTAAGTATCCCATTGCCCTCGTGGGATTTGGCTTGGAGCAGCAACCAAGGAATTGCATTGGGACTGGGTGAGTCAAAACTTGCCTTCACCTGACCTACAACCTTACTGCCGTCATTTGCCTCCCAAGTAGGACCAGCATAGTGCTTGATATTGTTGTTATCTTGCTCGCCAAGCAGTTTAGCCTCGGGTGCCACAAATGTCCACTCAAACTGGTTAGCGTTGCCTGATTTAGCTTTGCACTCATAAATTTGCACTCCTGTAGCCCTCTCTCCAAGCAGTAGCACTTGATTTGGTGGCACTTTCAAGTTGTTAGGAACCTGAGGCGGCGCGATCGCCCCTTGCGCGGCTAACAGTTGTGGCATTTGAGCTACACCAACCTGTGCAATCACTAACGGAAGTAGTAGGAAGCATGTCTGTTTGAACTTTATTTCTGGTTTCATAATGCTTAAACCTTATTTAAAAAAGGGTAGAGCCCAGTACAACTCCTCATTAATAGGGGTCGGAAATCAAAAGTATGCCAAAACTGGGAAGTGAATTCTCGCTCTTGTCAATTCCAAACCCCTTTTAAGTAGGTCGGCACAATTAAAGTTAACTCGTGTGCCTCCTAACGGAGGAGCTGCGCTAACCCGCAGCGTCTCCGACAGGAGATGACCGTCATTAGTCATTACTCATTAGTCTAGGGTGCCAGTTTCAGGTGCATTTACATTTTGTAACGTAGTTCTGTTTATTCCCGCCGACTTACTTATGGTGAGTGTACACAAAGAAAGGGTTGAGTGAAACCATGACAAAACAGGACGGACTTCCAAAGCGTGTACTCTTAAGACACCCACAGATATCTGTGGTGGAGGCTTTAAAGCGGCGATTCTCAATTATTCGTACTTATTGACAGCCTTACCCGCCTTTAAAGCCAAGGAAGTCCTGTTTTGGAGAGGATTAATGTAGCGGTAGAGCAAGAGGTGCTGTTAGGAACTCTCAGTTACCTTAAAGATATTTATTTAGCGGAAAATAAACTATGAGTCAGAAAAATCTAAGAATCTTATAAAAAATATGACACTTCTTAAAGAAGTTTGTTATATTTATTTACATAAGGTAACAGACCTTAAACTATTCAGCTTGGAGTGCCGACGATGACAAACGCAACAAAAGTTACTGCTCCCGTAATCGAAGATCGCAATGCTTGGCGTTGGGGTTTCACACCTCAAGCAGAAATTTGGAACGGTCGCTTGGCAATGATTGGCTTTTCAGCAGCAGCTCTGATTGAACTGTTCTCTGGTCAAGGTTTCCTACACTTCTGGGGCATTCTGTAAGTTGTAAGACTACGGATTGCTTGTAAATAATCAACTAAAGGTAACGAAACTTAGGGAATTCTCTTTGGAGTGCCAACCATGACAAACGCAACAAAAGTTACTTCTCCCGTGATCGAAGATCGCAATGCTTGGCGTTGGGGTTTCACACCTCAAGCAGAAAATTGGAACGGTCGCTTAGCAATGATTGGCTTTTCAGCAGCCGCTTTGATTGAACTGTTTACTGGTCAGGGTTTCCTACACTTCTGGGGTATTCTGTAAGTTGTAAGACTACGGATTGCCTAGCACTAATAGATAAATGAATAACTAAAAAACCTGGAAGTCGCTAGTACCTCCAGGTTTTTTAGTGTCTTTGTTTTTTTTCGCACTTATGAGTCATTTGTCTAAAAGTCATAACAAATGACTCATAATTAATAATTAACGGATATACTCCTTGAGAACGCTGTTGCGGTTCGGGTGACGTAACTTACGAAGTGCCTTCGCCTCAATTTGACGAATTCGTTCGCGAGTCACATTGAAAATTTGTCCAATTTCTTCTAAGGTCTTCATGCGACCATCATCCAAACCGTAGCGCAGTCTGAGAACATCACGTTCACGGGGACTGAGGCTGTCGAGGACTTTTTCCAGATCTTCCCGTAGGAGATTTTTGGAAACTTGGTCTTCTGGGGTTTCGCCATCCGACTCAATAAAATCGCCCAGTCGAGAGTCTTCTTCTTTCCCAATAGGCGTTTCTAGTGAAATCGGCAGTTGTGCCGATTTAGCAATAAACCGCAGCTTCTCGATAGTCATTTCCATACGAGTGGCGATTTCTTCCTCGGTGGGTTTGCGACCCATTTCTTGAGAAAGCAGCTTAGTCGTTTTCTTAATTCGGGAAATGGTTTCGTACAGGTGAACCGGAAGGCGAATAGTCCGGGATTGATCAGCGATCGCACGCGTGATTGCCTGACGAATCCACCATGTTGCGTATGTAGAAAACTTGTAGCCTTTTTCGTGGTCAAACTTTTCGGCGGCGCGAATCAAACCAAGACTGCCTTCTTGAATCAAGTCTTGGAAAGACAAGCCTCGATTCATATACTTTTTAGCAATTGAAACTACAAGGCGCAGGTTAGATTGTACCATCTTGTCTTTCGCTCTGCGCCCAACATGCAGCCGATAACGAAATTGTGGCAAGGGTATTTGTACTGCCTCTGCCCATTCACTGTCCTTAGGCTCACGAGCTAACTGCTGTGAAAGTTTTTCGCGTACTCGCTCTAATTCCAGTAAATCGGCAATCTTCCGTGCCAATTCAATTTCTTCGTCTGCACGAAGCAGGCGAATTCGACCTATTTCTTGTAAGTAAAGGCGGATCGAATCCTCGGTGTAATGCTTTTTCTTAGTTTGAGTCCGACGACGCGATTTAGCGGCTTTCCCAGACTTTGCGTCGTCCTCATCAGACTGAGGCTCTAAAAATTCATCGAGTTCGCCTTCATCGTTGATCAGCAAGTCCTCTTCGTCGTCAATCAAGAGTTCTTCTAAGTCAATCTCAGGCTGATTCATTATTTCTAGCTCATCAGGCTGATGTATATTTTCGAGTACGTTGTTAGCCTGGTTCATGCCGCGTTCCTCATGCTCCTTGCAGAATCAATTACTTAAGATGTGTTTGCCGCTCTTAAAGTGAGCTGTATACCAACAGAAAACAGGGTTTTTGGTTATTTTGCCTAAGATTTTGTAGGAATTTTGACACCTTCCTCATGGAGTTTTACCCTGTAAGGGCAGCCTCCTTGAAGGGAAATTCCTATTCTTAGTCAACGCCATCTATGTTGCCGAGCAACATCCGTTTTAACTAGCTGGTCTAAAAAAGACGACCGACTGCTAAAAAAAAATTTACTACTCCATACAAATGAATATGACTGTTGGGAGATTCTTTTGTAAAGACTGTTCCGATTGTAGCCTGTTTCACAGAAATTGCACTGTGTTTGTGTGCTAATCATGAAGTCATTAAGCAACTTTAAGCGTGTTCTACGAAACTTAAGACATTGAAAAAGACACCCATCCTTTTGTATTTTCTCCAAAACTTTTTGGAATTGCAGTGGTATTCTCATTTCAATTAATGTTAGGTACACCTGCTGACATCTCGTTCAATGTATTACGTAGAACAATCTTTACTTTGAAACAGCATATCTTTTGGCTTCAAGTGAGAAAAATGCGTATACCAATTTTTACACTTTCTTCACAAGTTACCGAGTGGAGTTCCGTTCGTCATACGACGAAAACCTAGTCAGAAAAGGCTTGTTTAAGGCGGCTTTGTGCTTTCTTCAATTAGGCGTACCATAGGCACCATGAATGCAAATTGAATAACGCTGGTGGTTTTTTGCTCTCACTTAACTTTATTCTGCCAATTCCCTTAACTTAGGAGTCAAGACTTTAGCACAATCAGCTAAATGGCTAAGCAACTTTTCGATCTAGCCAGTCCGGTCTTAATCACACGTTAGCGCACTGTTGAAATTTCCACCTTATGAATCTTGACAAACTTTTCTTATTGTATACAAAGCTATTTTAATCAATTAAAAAAGGATTTGACAGTTAAGACTATCGATATTAACCTACTTAACGCCCAATTTCATAAAACGAATGCAAAATATACTATAGCCTGCTACAGGGCGCTGGAGAAACATATTTAACAAGACTACCTGGGAGTTCATCGCCATTGTCTGATAACTTTGGCTAATAGTACCACTCCCTTTTTGCTTGCTGGCAATGTTGGGAAAATGGGATGAAGTTGGGCGTGGGCGTTGGAGTGGGGTAGAGCGAACCATGTTCGGCAAGCCCTTACATAAAGCAGCTTTTCGCAAGATATTGCGGTGGCGAGTCAGATAAATCTAACAACAATATACGGATATACTTTGCATTGAGCAGGGCGAGCAATTGTAATATTTAATACTCATTGCTTCAGAAATCAGCTATTGTCTCAAATTTGAATAATAAACAATTTTTATAATTGGAAGAAGTAACTTTGAATATTTTCTATCTAAACTTTATGAGCTAGATTGCCAAAGTTTTTAGTAGGGGTGCAAGGAGCGAAGGCATACAGCCCTACACCCTGATTAATAAATGGCTGCCTTGTTTGTTTAATTAGAGCCAAGACTCGCTGGAAAATTCGGAGGTAGAATGACTTTGTCCACTACGTGAACGACACCGTTACTAGCTGGAATGTCTGCTTGAATGACCTTAGCACCGTTCACGGTAACTGTACTGGTGGTACTATTAACCTTTAGTGTCACAGGACTTCCCTCAACTGTTTTGACTTGTCCGGATGTCAGTTGGCTGGAAGTCACTTGTCCAGGTATAGCATGGTAGCCCAGAAGCTTGACTAATTGTTGTTTGTTTTCTGGTTTGAGAAGATTGTCTACTGTACCTTTTGGTAAAGCCGCAAAAGCAGCATCCGTAGGAGCAAAGACTGTGTAAGGTCCTTGTTCAACCATTTGTTTAGTCAAGTCTGCGGCAAGCAATGCTTTACTTAACGTTGTAAAAGACCCCTGAGTTGATGCTGACTGTGCTAATTGAGCCAAATTTTTGCTTGCTGTTGGGGTAGTCGGAGTTTGGGCAATTGGAGGAACAGCGGTAGGAACATTTGCAGGAGTTGCCGCAGTCTCAGGAGCGGTTGTATTATCTACACTAGGTTGACCACAAGCAGACAAAGCAACGAGACTACCCGCACTCATAACGCTAAACAATGCTTTTATTAAAATGCTTTTGCTCGCTTTCATGCTTATATGGTTTGTTAAAGTATTGTTAAACGAAATCTCTAAATTTTAACTAAATTTAATAAATTAACTGATACTAAGTCACGTTTATACATCTTAGCCTCTCTCCTTGTCCCCCTTGTGCCAACAATTGCGTGATATCTTTGAACGCAACTCGGTATGAAATCGTCCCTTAGGCTTAAGACATAGATTGAATCTCTAGAAAATATGTTGATGTTTTGGCGGAATATTGCCTCCCAAACACAAATCGAAAAGAAAGAGTCAATAGTCAGAAGCTTTTGACCATTGACTGTTGATTTAAAACTCATTACCAGCCTGACAACATATCAGGCTATTTAAAGCGAAAACACGGTTCTATTAGATATCCAAATCAGTTAAGTTGAGTTTAGAACCATAGGTTTCAATGAATTCGCGCCGGGGTGCAACGCGATCGCCCATCAAAATCGTGAAAATGCGATCAGCTTCGGCGGCGTCCTCAATTTCCACTTGCTTAAAGGTACGAGTTTCTGGGTTCATCGTGGTTGTCCAGAGTTGTTCTGGCATCATTTCACCCAAACCTTTGAATCGTTGGATGGTGTAATTGGCGTTGTCGGGAAACTCAGCGAGGCGCTGTTGCAGTTCGCGATCGCTATAGCAATAGTAATAATTCCGTCCCCGCTCTACTTTAAACAGTGGAGGACAAGCAATGTAGATATGCCCCTGCTCAATCAGCGCCCTTTGATACCGATAGAAGAAAGTTAACAACAGAGTCCGGATGTGCGCTCCATCCACGTCAGCGTCAGTCATAATCACTATACGGTGATAGCGCAGTTGCGATGCGTCGAATTCCTCGCCCTTAACTCCTAAACCGAGTGCTGTAATGAGCGCCTGAATTTCAGTATTTTTATAGATTTTGGCGTCGTCAGTTTTCTCGATGTTCAGGATTTTACCGCGTAGGGGGAGAATTGCCTGGAATCGGCGATCGCGTCCTTGTTTTGCACTCCCACCAGCCGAGTCCCCTTCGACGATGTAAATTTCGGACTCCTTAGGATCTCTGGAACTGCAATCTGCCAATTTTCCAGGTAATGGCGAAGATTCCAGCACTGATTTGCGGCGTACTAATTCCCGCGCATGACGGGCGGCTTCTGCGGCTTTGAAGGCTTGGATGGCTTTATCTAATACGGAATCAGCAACACCGGGGCGAAATTCCAGGTACTCGGTGAGAACTTCTCCCACCAGAGAATCCACAATTCCCCGCACCTCCGTGTTACCGAGTTTGGTTTTGGTTTGCCCTTCAAACTCTGGATCTGGCACTTTAACAGAAATCACACCCGTTAAACCTTCGCGGACATGTTCGCCGCTGAGGTTGGGTTCATTATCTTTGATTTTGTTGCGCTTGCGGGCGATCGCATTCAAGGTACGAGTCAGAACCGCCTTTAAACCTTCTAAGTGCGTACCACCATCCACCGTACGGATATTATTGGCAAAGCCCAACACATTGTCTGTATAAGCATCAGTACACCACTGCAACGCAACTTCCACTTGAACATTGTTGCGTTCTCCATGCACAAAAATAACTTCTTCATGCAATGGCTGCTTATCACTGTTCATGTAGGTAATATATTCTTTAATACCACCTTTGTATTCGTAGGTTTCTACCTTGGGTGTATCACTTTTAAGTAGTTCCAGACGGTTATCAGTAAAAGTAATTCTGACGCCAGCATTCAAATATGCTAATTCGCGTAGGCGACTTGCTAAAGTAGTGTAATCAAATTCTGTAACGGTCGTGAAGATTTGGGAGTCTGGTTTGAAGGTAACAGAAGTTCCAGTACGGTCTTCTTTAGAGGGCTTTGCTGTCAGATCTGTGACGGGAATACCCCGTTCGTAGCGCTGGATATGAACCTTTTTATCTCGCCAAACTGTCACTTCTATCCACTCGGACAGGGCGTTGACTACGGAAACACCAACACCGTGCAATCCTCCAGAAACTTTGTAGCCACCGCTACCAAATTTCCCGCCAGCGTGCAGTACGGTTAACACAGTTTCCAATGCTGATTTTCCCGTTTGCGGATGAATATCCGTGGGAATACCCCGACCATCATCTACAACGGTTACAGAACCATCAGCGTTGAGATCCACCTCCACATGGGTGCAGTAACCCGCTAAAGCTTCATCTATCGAGTTGTCCACCACCTCGTAAACTAAATGATGGAGCCCTCGCGGACCTGTGGAACCTATGTACATTCCCGGTCTTTTGCGGACGGGTTCCAGACCTTCCAGAACTTGAATCTGAGCGGCACTGTAACTGCTCGTCATGAAAATTCTCCTGTTACGTGGGGTTAAACTCGCCCAAAGGGGCTAAATAGAAAAACACTCCAAAATTCTAACACAAAAGGCTTGATGGCGACTGTAGAGCAATCTGAAGAGAAGTTTATGATGGGGATATACCCAATCACTTATCAATGATTACTATTGAGTGTTGAGTGTTCACGCTTACTATTGACTCATGACTAAATTGATTGTGATTTGTGGCGCAACAGCAACAGGGAAATCGGGATTGGCGTTAGATTTGGCGATGCGCCTGGGTTCAATAATTCTTAGTGCAGATTCCCGTCAAGTTTACCGTGAGTTTGATATTGGCACCGCTAAACCTACAGTATCTGAACAAAAGTTAGTGCAGCACTATTTAATAGATATCTGCAACCCTACAGACATGATGACGGTTGCAGATTATCAAGAGCAAGCACAAGGGTTAATTGCTTCTTCCCCAACAATTGGACAAGAGGACACGGGGGAGATGAGAAAGCAACATCTTCCTCATCCCCCTCTCTTGTTAGTTGGTGGTACTGGTTTATACATACGTTCAATAACACAGGGAATGAAGATTCCTAGAGTTGCACCACACAAGGAATTGCGATCGCAACTGGAATCACTTGACCAAAGGCAATTGTACGCTATGTTGCAACAAGTTGACTTCATTGCAGCACAAAAGATTCATCCCAACGACCCCGTGCGGACTTTAAGAGCATTAGAAGTATTTTATGTGACTGGTCGCCCAATTTCTGAGCAGCAAGGAGAGAATCCGCCGGATTATCCAATTTTGCAAATAGGTTTAGATTGTGATCCTGCTCACCTTAGCGATCGCATTGCACAGCGTACAGAGAAAATGATTGCAGATGGTTTGGTAGCAGAAGTAGAATATCTTTGCCATAAATATGGTGTTGATTTACCTTTACTTAATACTTTGGGATATCAAGAAATCAAGCAATATTTGGCTGGGGATATTTCTTTAGGGAAAGCAAAAGAATTAACTGTTTTACACACACGGCAATTTGCCAAGCGGCAACGCACCTGGTTTAGAGCATATCCTCAGATTAAGTGGTTTGATGCTGAAAGTCCTAATTTATTGGAAGAAGTATGGCATGACGTGCATAAATTCATTGATTTTTCATAAATGCTTTCCGTAAATGTGCTAATCTTATCTAAATAATCTGTTAAAGTACATCAATTCAAATAAAAAATGTCCTCATGCTTATTATGAGTCATGAGCTATTTTTATTGAACAAGAAAGAACGCAGAACTAAAAGAAAAGGCAAGGTATTTATTTAACCAAAAATATGAACGAGAAAGCCACAATCTTATTACTGTTTACTTCTTCAATACTGAATCTTTTATTTTTTTTGATTAGTATTTTATTTTTTATTAAAAAAGGTGGTTTTCAATATTTATCTAAAAAAGTTTATCGGAAAAAATCTGAAAAAGAATATTACGATCCATACTATCTCCATAAAAAAAGTCAGTTTGAATTGCTGCCTAAATCCCATTTAGGCATTATTTTTTTAGGAGATAGTTTGACTGAAGAAGGTCAATGGTCAGAGTTATTAGAAAACCCTAATATAAAAAACCGTGGTATTGGTGGTGACACAACAGATTTGATATTAAATCGCCTAGACACGATATTAGCGTCGCAACCTGAGAAAGTTTTTTTAATGGCAGGTATTAATGATCTGCTTGGTATAAATAAGACTGTTAAAACTATAGAACAAATCATACTTGTATACTCTGCTATTTTGACTGAGTTTCAAAACAAACTCCCGAATACAGAAGTATTTATTCAAAGCGTCTTACCAGTGAATAACAAGACGACTCGTTACTGGCAAGATAACAATAATATACTACAGCTAAATTTACATCTGAAAAATCTAGCGAAAGAGTTTTCTTATCAATATATAGACGTTTATTCTCATTTATCGGATTCAGAGCATAAATTAGATATTTCTTATACAGAGGATGGACTGCATTTAAATGGTCGAGGATATTTAAAGTGGAAAAAAGCTATTGAGGAATATGTGAACGCTCCCTGTACAAACGTTTCAGAAAATATTTCTACCGAAGAGGTTTTCACAGAGTATCAGGGTCAATCCCTATAGCCCGTAGTCTTTCTGCTAGCAATTGAGCACGATGTTCTGCTTGAGAAGCACGCTCATCTCCAGTTGGGACAACAACACGATCTTGATAACACCAACGTAACCAAACATCTTCCCTACCTTCAAATTGTCCTCGCCAAAGTGTCAAACCTAACCCAACTTGCTCTAGCCAAGTTTCTGTCGTTTCAAAGTAGCGCCTTCCCCTAAGTTCATAAATCCGTAACGCTTCCTCTCCTAATTGGTGAGTGGGGTCATATACGATGTAGTAACTCACTCGCATATGTTCATAAATTCCTAGTTTTTTCCCTAGTTCATCACCTTCTTTGTTTGAGACAATTTCAATTGCAACTTCTGGAGGCTTGCCAAAACGCCAAACCATATAACAACGATTTTGCTTCTCCCACCAATTTTCAAGGACTTGGGCATCTAAGCTGAGGAAAACATCGGGTACTATGGGAGGCTGAAGGTCTGTATAATAAATGCCAACATTGGCTTCAGCTAGAAAAGTTTGATTTTGTAAAGAACTGTAAAGAGAGCCAACTAAGAGACGTTGTTGTTTAGCAGAAGCAAAATTATCCACAGGCGTGTCATCTTCAGTTATTAGCTGGTTGGCATCTGGGACATAGTAATCATCATTATTGATTAAAAATTGCTCCACCATAAGTTTATCCACCACTTAAGAGCGCTATATCTAGGTTAGTTGATTGGGAAGCAGAGCTTATTAGTCTGTCAAGCTGTAAATGCAACTCTTCTCTCGCTTGCCTATTTTTGTTGCAAGAACAGCCGTTAACCGCAATCTTTGGCATCCTATGATAAATACAGCACATGGTAGAGTAAGTACTTGTCTTGTACAGCTATGGATAAGTTCTATGTAGCAGTAGACCCAGATAATATATAAATTATTAGCACCTACTGTAGCTGCATCTTTATCGGGAGTCAGGAAATCTCTCCCTAGGACAAAACCACCTATGCTCACCCAAGACAAACAACAACGCAACTGGAAACCCATCATCAAACAATTTGAGGCTGTGGTTGGCAAAAATGGCGTAGTCCAACGCCGCGAAGAACTCATTACATACGAGTGCGATGGTTTAACTAGCTATCGTGAGCGTCCGGCTGTGGTAGTATTGCCAAGAACCACAGAACAAGTTGCAGAGGTAGTGAAGATATGCGATCGCCACTCCATCCCCTTCATCGCACGCGGTTCTGGTACGGGTTTATCTGGTGGCGCGTTACCAGTCGAGAATTGCGTTTTGATTGTCACTTCTTTAATGCGGCAAATATTTAAAGTTGATTTGGAAAATCAGCAAGTTATTGTGCAGCCGGGAGTGATTAACAGTTGGGTAACACAAACTGTGAGTGGTGCTGGGTTTTACTACGCTCCCGATCCTTCCAGCCAAATCATTTGCTCAATTGGCGGTAACGTGGCGGAAAACTCTGGTGGGGTGCATTGTTTGAAGTACGGTGTCACAACCAACCACGTTTTGGGATTGAAACTCGTCCTTCCTGATGGTTCAATTGTAGATGTGGGGGGACAAATTCCTGAAATGCCTGGTTATGACTTAACAGGTGTATTTGTAGGTTCTGAAGGGACACTAGGAATTGCTACAGAAATTACTTTGCGAATTCTCAAAAGTGCAGAATCAATTTGTGTGCTTTTAGCAGACTTTACCAGCATTGAAGCAGCAGGTGCAACTGTTTCCGATATCATCAGCGCCGGAATTATTCCTGGTGGTATGGAAATTATGGATAACCTCAGCATCAATGCTGTGGAAGATGTGGTTTGCACGAATTGTTATCCCCGTGATGCTGCTGCTATTTTATTAGTAGAAATCGACGGTTTAGCTGTAGAAGTTGCGGAAAATAAACAGCGCATTGCGGAAATTTGTAAAAAGAACGGTGCGCGAAACATCACAATTGCCACTGATGCAGAACAACGCTTGAAAGTGTGGAAAGGACGTAAAGCAGCTTTTGCTGCAGCAGGTCATGTCAGTCCAGATTATTATGTACAAGATGGTGTTATTCCACGCACTCAGTTATCCTACGTATTAGCAGAAATTGAAGCATTAAGTCTGAAATATGGGTATCGGATTGCTAATGTATTTCATGCTGGTGATGGCAATCTTCACCCATTGATTCTGTTTGATAATTCCATTCCTGGTGAATTAGAAAAGGTAGAAGAAGTCGGAGGAGAAATTCTTAAGCTTTGTGTCAAAGTCGGCGGTAGCATTTCTGGAGAACATGGCATAGGTGCAGATAAAAAGTGCTATATGCCGGAAATGTTCACAGAAGCTGATTTAGAAACTATGCAATGGGTACGACAAGCATTTAATGCTAAAGGTTTGGCGAATCCAGGTAAGATTTTTCCAACTCCACGCACTTGTGGTGAAGCAGCAAACGCTATGGGTGAGATTGCTAAAAAGTTTGAGGCGGTGGAAAGATTTTAGGGATTTCCAACAAATAAATTACCCCCTAACAGTGGGGTGGGCCGGAAAGCCCGCCCAGTTAATAGGACGGGCTAGAAGCCCATCCCACAAAAAAAGTTGGATATTTTTTAATTTGGTTAATTTGGAACTCTCTTAGCAAAGCGCAAAGGCGCAAAGTATAGTACCTTTGCGTCTTTGCGCGAAATAATTAAAAATTTTGTCAAAAAATTTGTCAACAAGTTAAAAGAAAGCTTCTACATTGTGTCGATAGGCGATCAAAGCGTGTCCGCCCCGCTCGTCTTTCAGTGCCGATAAAATAGCATCAGATGCTTCTAATGAAACAATGGTCTTGATTTCAATATTGGTGTTGTAGGCTGCCATATCTCCCAAGCGTCTTCCATGCCCACCCTCACCCTGTACTTGATTAATGGTGTAGCCGCTGACATCATGGCTTTTCAGCAGCTTGACAATACGGTCTTTCAGCACTGTTTCACCAATGATGGTGATCAGGACGGCGCGTTCGACGGGACTAGCTGAGTTTGACATGGAGAACTCCACAGAATAGGTTTTGGCTTTTAAAGCTTAAGTTTTTGTCGCGCAGGTCAATGGCTTTACCAAGAATCTGGTTTAACTTGGATTGCTTTAGAAAAGCCGCAAAGCTGTGTAAACAATAGTCTAGTTGCAAAAATATTACAGACTTTTTAAGGTTTTCTGAAATAACTTAACATTCTGTTACTATTATCTACTGAGTATCTTTGCTTAGTCAAGTAGTAACTGAGTATTTTTGCTTGACTCAGCGATAAGTGCTGCTTACCTCTGGCTGGTTTTCTGTTCCACTGCTGTTAGCGTTATCAGCCTCGATCCCTCATTTTACCCCTACAATGCACAGTAGCGAGTGAATCAATTAGCTTAAAGAGATAGATGACCGAAAATCGGAGGGCGCAAGCCCCTAAATTCCATTTATGGGGATAAGCCCGATGGGGACTTTAGTCCCCGTCCAAAGCTTTCTATCAATTCGCTAATACTAATACCTCTGTTATTAGCTTCTTTTTTCATACTTGCCCAAGCTGTTGGAGTTACAACAATCTGATGCCTTTCCTTCACTTCATCATATAAAACTGGTATATTTTTTAATCGTTTTTTTGTTGCTATCTATAGTTATTGTGTGTATACTAAATATTAATATAGCAAGATAAAGGAGGTGATTCAAGAGTGTTGGTACTAGAATATAAAGCTGTAGTGATAAATACTCAAGCTCAAGCCATAAACGAAGCTATACGTACAAGTCAGTTTGTACGAAACAAAGTCCTAAGATATTGGATGGATAATCGTGGCATTGGAAAGAAAGAGCTTTATCAGTACAACACTCAATTACGTGCTGAATACGCGTTTGTTAAGGATTTGAACAGTCACGCAACTCAAGCATCTGTAGAGAATGTAGAACGAGCCATTAACCGATTTTTTGATAATTGTAAAAACAAAAAACCGGGGAAGAAAGGGTATCCACGCTTTAAAAAAGATAGCCGTTCTGTTGAATACAAAACATCAGGATGGAAATTGCATTCATCTAAACGTCGCATAACTTTTTCAGACAACAAAGGTATAGGGGAACTCAAGTTACTCGGAAAATGGGATATTCACACATATCCTATAGAACTAATTAAGCGAGTTAGGATTGTCCGTAGAGCCGATGGGTTTTATGTTCAATTCTGTGTCAAGGTGGATAACAAGCAAGACGCACCCACTGCCACATCTGAAATAGGTATTGATGTTGGACTACAGTACTTTTATTCTGATAGCAATGGGCATCATGAAGAAAACCCAAGATTCCTTAGAAAATCTGAAAAAGAGATAAAACGAGCGCAACGTAAGATTTACAAGAAGGAAAAAGGGTCATCTGGTAGGAGGAAAGCACGTTCCGTCTATGCGCGTAAGCATTTGAGAGTAACAAGACAGAGGAATGAACACGCGAAGAGACTCGCGCGTAACTTATGCCTAGCTAGCGCTAAGGTAGTTTTGGAAGACTTGAATGTAAGCGGGTTGGTAAAAAATCACAAACTAGCCAAAAGTATAAGTGATGCATCTTGGTATAACTTTCGTCAATGGGTCGAATACTTTGGTGCAAAGTTTGGACGGACAATAGTTGCAGTTCCTCCACATTTCACATCTGTTGAGTGTGCTAATTGTGGCAAAAAAGTTCAGAAGTCGTTAAGCACACGTACTCATTCATGTCCAAGCTGTGGATATATTGAGCAACGAGATGTGAATGCAGCTAAGGTGATTTTAAGTCGTGCAAACGAGCAGTTCGGAGGAGGGTTTCCCTCCGTAAGAAACTGCGGTGCTAGGGATGGGCAGTCCCAAAGTAACGCTAGTGGAGTTGTAGCCTCTACTTGTGTTGGTCGTAAGACCTGCACAGGCAAGCGACGACGATGAGACTAGAATCCCCCGCCTTTAGGCGTGGGGAGTGTCAAATAGGTGAAAAACATCTATCCGGACATTACGATGCAATTATCAAACTGAATAACCCGAGAGGATTGGGATTTGCAGCGTAATACAGCGTTGCACTTGCAACTGCAACAGACAACTCACATTGGAGTCAGACAGATGGATATTCAAGTTGCTACCAAGTATTACATTGCCAACAAGCCAGTACAGCATAAAGCTTTAGGTTTAATGCTGATCGTCGATTTGTACCCATCCAGAGTTGGCACTGTGGGTGTGAAACTTCCTAACGGTGTAGTTATGAATTGCGAACTGAAGTTTCTGGATGAACCAGATAAAACAGCTAAAAACCTTTAGGCTTTGGAAGAATCAGGTTTATTCGCACGTTAACTCGTTCCCAGGCTAAAAGTTTGAGGAAGTGGAAAGATTTTAGTTTCATGCAAAGGCGCGAAGTATACCTTGCGTCTTTGCGACGGCAGTCGCCTGGGGAGGGAAACCCTCCTGCAGCGCTGCCTCGTCTTTACACAAAATAATTAAAATTTGTGAGCATTGCCTTCAACAGGCGCTCCGCGTTATCGCTCTTTTGGTGTGGAGTGGGCAATGCGTTTGCAAAAAGAGGGTGAGCCTCACCATAGTCTATTCATGAGTCGTGCCATCTAGCATAGTAGCTAGTCATGCTTACTCTTAAATAGTACTAACTATGGTAAATTTACTGAAAATACTTACTCATTTTTCATATTAAGATATACATTACTTTAGCTTTGTTTTACAATTTTTTTACTTTTTTAACTTTCTTTAGGACATCCTGGACTTGAACCAGTAGAGTTCCCAAAGAAGGATAGATATGCAAAATAATTTTCATAATTTAGGTGTATTTAGAACTGACTTCAATTACCTTGAAGAAGTATACGGCAGTTGTCTAAACAAGTATCACATAAATCCAAAGTACAAAGATTTCCGTCGCACCCTAAATGATATTAGTAATGGTAGAAAAATATTAGAACATAACGAAGAAGTAGACATTTACATAGCTCTCTATGGCGCACATCATTACTACAAATTAACCAGTGCTTTTGATACGTTAGATTTATCGAAATTTATAGGAAAGCCACTTGAGATTTTTAGTTATGGTTGTGGTCCCGCAACTGATACGTGTGTTTTAATCAGTTATCTAGCCTCGAAAAAAATAAATTTAAGCATAAACAGTCTTACTCTGATTGAACCTTCTGCTGCTTCACTTGATCGAGGAGAACAATATGTACAGTCCGCCCTAATACATAAGCAAGCAGGTTTAAAGATTAGGATAGTCAACAAAAAACTTGACAATTTGGATATTACCGATGTTAGATCTCAATCTCAAACTATAAAGCTTCATGTATTTTCCAACATTCTTGATATTGAACATATAAACCTAAAGCATTTGGCTAATATCCTAAACATTTCTCAAAAGGGTTCTAATTATTTTATATGCGTAAGCCCTAATTTTTATAGTGCTAGAAAACGTATTGATAATTTTCGTAGTATAATGGCTACTTTATTTGAGATATCGGACATATCAATGCTTGATGAAGCCGTTAGGGGTAGACTTTGGTTAATGACAGCAAGATGTTTTGTTAATAATCAAGGGATAGGTAGGTATCAAAGGATTTTTATGACATATGTAAGTTAAGTTAATATCCAAAGTTTGGAGTTTAGAATGCAAGATTATATGGGAAATCAATTGAGCCTTAACTTATTTAGTAACCAAGAGTTGAGTACTAAACCAATACTTGACGTTATAACGATGGCTGATGGTAAACCTCTACCAGATGGAGAGGTGATTATATATCGGAGTTTCTTTAATGGGTTAGAAAGTAACCAACTCTTCAAAGAATTATTTGGCAGCATAAATTGGCGACAAGATAAGATGAAGATTTTTGGTAAAGAAGTTGACTTGCCAAGATTGACAGCTTGGTATGGAGACGGGGGTAAATCTTATACCTATTCAGGAATTACCATGAATCCGGAAGCTTGGACACCTATACTACTTTTAATAAAAGAAAGAATTGAAGAGGTTGCACAAGAAAAGTTTAACAGTGTCCTTATCAATCTTTATCGGAATGGAAAGGATTACGTGTCATGGCACAGCGATGATGAGCCAGAACTAGGAAGAAACCCAATTATCGCTTCGGTAAGTTTTGGACAAAGTAGGCGTTTTCAACTTAAGCATAAATTGAACAAAGATTTAGAGAAAGTTGAAATAACCCTAACTCATGGTAGTCTTCTGCTCATGAAAGGCTCAACACAACATTTTTGGCATCACCAAATACCAAAGACATCTAAACAATTAAAAGAAAGAATAAATCTAACATTTAGAGTGATAAAGCAATAGTAACGTAGGATGTGTGATTGAAACGTGTAATACACTATTCATCCAAATTATATGCGTGCGTTCCAACACGCTCTACTGAGTAGGTACATTAAATAACCCAGCCTCTATCAATAACTCACGTTCCTTGATCCCATACATTTTTATATGCGAACCATTGCGGAAATAAATGACAAAATCAGCCGCAAGCAAGCGGTAGTCTTGACCGCTCTTGAATTAAAAGCAAGAGTTGCAGAAGTCGGTGTTACTAAAGTTGCTAAGGAAGTTGATGTCATCACCACTGGCACTTTTGAACCGATGGAGTCTAGCGGTGCAATTATTAATTTAGGACATACTGACCCGCCGATAAAAATCCGCCGTTGCTGGTTAGATGGAGTACCCGCATACTCTGGTTTTGGCGCAGTAGATTTGTACTTGGGTGCAAGTTGTGCGGTGGAGGTGATGGACGGGGAAGAAGTCCGGGAACGCGGTGGCGGTCATGTTATTGAAGATTTGATAGCTGGTAAAGCCGTACACGTACGATCGCTAGGACAAGTTACAGATTGTTATCCTAGAGCAAGTTTTGAAACGACGATTACCCGTGAGACGATAAACCAGTTTTATTTATTCAATCCCCGCAATCTTTATCAAAATTTTATAGTAGGTGTGAATGGGGGCGATCGCCCACTTTACACATACCTCGGTCCTTTACAACCGCGTTTGAGCAATGCTGTTTACTCTAACCCTGGTGCCATCTCCCCCCTATTCAACGACCCAGATCTGCAGCTTGTTGGAATTGGGACGCGAATTTTCCTAGGCGGCGGTATTGGTTATGTTGCTTGGGAAGGTACGCAGCACTTTCCCTTACAAAAGCGCTTACCCAATCGTACACCTATTGGTCCGGCTGCGACTTTGTCTTTAATTGGTGATGCCAAGCAAATGGATGCTCGTTGGGTGCGTGGGTGTTACTTCAAGAGTTACGGTCCTTCTTTGATGTTGGGAGTGGGTGTACCACTCCCGGTGTTGAACGAAGAAGTCGTTGCAAGATGTGCAGTTCAAGATAAAGATTTGGTAGCCCCGATAGTAGACTTTTCTATTCCCCGGCGCGTCCGTCCTACCTTTGGTTTAGTAAGTTACACCCAACTCAAATCAGGGCGGATCACCATAGAAGGCAGAACTGTGCGCGTTGCACCGCTTGCAAGTGTATTTCTCTCCAAGCAAGTTGCTGTGGAGTTGAAACAATGGATTTCATCAGGTGATTTTACCTTAACAGAGCCTGTAGCCCCAATTGAGATGGAGCGGTCTTTTCTTCCGCAAGACCGTTGGACGGAGTTTTAATAAACAAAGAACAGAGAACAGAGAAAAATAAAGAATTTTTTTATTCTTCATTCTTCTCTATTCATTCTTTATTGTTCGGGTGGCTTCGGACGCTTGACGGGCTTAGGAACGGGTTTTGTAGATACAGGTTTTGACGCCGCAGAGGAGTCGCCTATTTTCCGCACTGGACGCGGAGTTTCGCCATTGCGTTGTCTTGGGGGAAATGGTTTTCTTCCACTAGGACGACGACCCCCACCGCCCCCTGGTCTTCGTTGTGGTGGTCTGCGCTTTTTGGGTAAATCAGCGATCGCCTCAGCGCTTTCTACAACTAATTCGTCAGCTTCCCGCTGGACTTTCAAGTCCCAAAACTTACTAACTGCTTTAGTTTCAAGCTTACCTTTAATTTTCAACTTGAAATACTTTGGTTTGTCATCTTGTTTGCGGGCAGCCTGTTTAATTTTGACCACCAAGTGTTCACCTTCAAAAGATTGATAAACGACCTCGCCACGAACAGAAAAACCACCATCTGGAACTTCTGATGAGGGTACGAGGGCACTTGATGAACCATTAGCGGGTGTTTGCAAATCTTCTGTAGCTGAATCTTCTTCATCATCAGCTGTTTGATGTTTAGCTAAATTTTCTGGTTCCCAAACTCCTACAATTTGTACGTGCAATTTATCGTTTTCCTGCCGAGTACGGGGATAAACGACCCACAGATGTTCTTTTTCCAAGTCCAAATGATTTTTAACTAAACTCATAATCCGACCCAGAAGGACAGCATCGAGTTCTGCGCCATCTGAGGTGAACATTGTACCTTGAGTGAATTGTTCACTGCTGGCAACGTAACGACCTCGTACTAAGCCAATGGCTCGGTACTGCATTGGTTCACTAGGAGGTGGAATCGGTTCCAGCCGATTTACTAAGTTTTCATCATTGGCAGTATTGGCAGTTTCATTTGAGATTACAGGCGAATCTTCTGCTTGAGAAGCTGGGTTCGCTGCATTTACATTCGTAGCTGCATCATTGCTGTTTAAAGCTTCTTTAGAAGCAGCTGAGTTGGACGATTCGGGCGACGGCATCAGGTCGGAAGTCATAAAAACTCCTTGCGGCGGAGACACATCCCATTGTGGGATTTTACGAAGGCAGCTGGAAAGAGCGTTTGTGCGGCGCTTGTAAGTATATTTCCTTTCAAGACAACCTATCTCAACGCTCTGTGGGATACTAAAGACGCGAAATTTCGCATACACGCACTAAATTTGTAATTTAGCGCCTTTACACTAGTTTCGGAAGCATAACATAGCTAAAATTCAGACTATTCCTCCTAAAGTCAACACTTACATGGATTGCGTACATTGCTTTTTGTTATAAAATTCACAAACAATTCACGGCATTCCGCAAAGTTTTTAAAATTTTTAACTTTCATGTTTTCTGTAAACGATAATGTCATTAGAGTTTAAGGACGGTTTTGTGTCTAAACCTCGCAATCGCTGGATAGTCAATGTGATTTTGGTGCTGGCACTTCTTGCTTTTGTCGGAGTTTCAGTAGTACCGCTCATTGGAGCGTTTAATCAAACGCAAAGCTCAACCCAACAGTCCGCAAACGCAAGAAGTGGTTCCCCTTCCTCTGATCAAAAATCAAAGCTGGAAGATGCAGCACGGGGTTATGAACAGGTTTTGCAGCGAGAAAGCGACAACCAAACGGCGCTGCGAGGCTTGCTTGAGACTCGTTTACAGTTACTCAGCTTAGGTGTCGGTGAGATCAAGAGCGTTATTGAACCTTTAGAAAAGTTAGCAAAGCTGAATCCAGAACAAACAAGATATGCAGTGCTGCTGGCTCAAGCTAAGCAGCAAATTGGCGACAAGGAAGGAGCTGCTCAAGCTTACCGTTCTGTTCTGCAAAATAAACCTGGCAACCTTGATGCTTTACAAGGAATGGTTGCTCTCCTGCTGGCTCAAGGTCGCCCCGAAGCAGCTGTTGGTTTGCTGCAAGATACTCTCAATACTGCAACCCAAGCAAATAAAGTTCAGCCTGGAAGTGTCGATACAGTTGCTGTACAAGTGCTATTGGGCAACGTACACGCCTCCCAAAAACGCTATGATCAAGCTCTTACTGCTTATGACCAGGCAATAAAGAACGATCCACAGGATTTTCGTCCCGCATTAGCCAAGGCGATGCTCCTCAAAAAACAGGGCAAAACTGACGAAGCAAAAACTTTGTTTACCAAAGCTGCGGCTTTAGCACCAACCCAATACAGAGACGAAATTAATAAGCAAGCAAGTGAATCCTCCTCTCCTACTCCAACGCCAACGCCAAATAGCAGCGCTAAGTAAAGAATGAAAAAGGAAGAAAGAAGAAAGAAGAAAAAAATTTTCATTCTTCTTTCTTCTTTCTTATTTTTATGCTCCCTCGATAGCGGCTACGACACCAAACAAAAGAAACAAAAATCCACCTATGAAGGTGAGTTTCCGCTCAGAAATTCGCCCTGCTAGCATTCTGCCACCAATAACAGCAACGGCTGCACAAATGGCGTGTCCCAAAATTGCACCCGTTGTTACTCCAATGGCATTATTTCCTGCGGCTAAAGCAATTGTGGCAATTTGTGTGCGATCGCCCCACTCTGCCATAAACGTCAGTACAAAGGCTTCTGTTAAAATTGCTAAAGCATTTTTCTTTTTCGGCAGTTGCATATCTGCCTGTTTCACTGCAGCTTCTGCCTCTTCTACAACTTCCTTATCACAACTAAAAGCAGGCATTCGACTTGCATCATAAAGCAGTTTAATTCCAAAGCCTAGAAATAAAGCTATCTCAGCGTGATGAATATAAACTTTTGGAAGTATCGAAACTGCTTGTCCTAAGACAACAGAAAGAATTGTCATTGCAGCTAAAGCGGCTATCACACCTGCAAAGACGAGCCGCCGCGAGTGATGCATCGCTAAAATCACGGCGATAAAAAATGTTTTATCACCTAGCTCGGAAACCGTAATTAATAACAAACCCGCAGTAAAAGCTGTTAACACTCTCTCAAGCTCCTTCAGGAATCTTTTGCCTGTGTGAGCTTGATGTGAGCGATGAGACTCCACCAAGCTCACACTTTTTTGTGTGAACTTAGTGAAGGTCTCACTTCCAAGAATTAATTTGCTCTCAACGGTCAGCCTTTGAGTACTTTTAGTATTCTCAAAGCTGAGAGCCTTACATTTCTCGTCACTTGAACCAGGCTTATTGCCAGTATGTTGACTCAAGTGTACTGGCTAATATGATTGCCAGCAGCTACTCCCCTTCTTTTGAGAAATTATACACCTATCCAAAGTTATAGTAAAGCAATGATCAGTTATTCAGTAAACAGTTACGCTCTTCGTGGTACATAACCATATGCTTACCGACCTAGCGTCACGCTACAGCATGCTCATCAGCCACTTGCTAACCCGTACTACCGAATAACTATTGTTGTCACGGCTTATTAATCACTCGTGGCAATATATCAGCAATTGTAATCATCAAGTTAGGAAAATTCAATGGTGAAATAATTGCCTCTTGTGAAAAAATCACTTCACTCTGATATTTCTCCTGAGTAGGTTCTCGAAAAACGTGGAGTTTACGGTTATTAACATCCACTACCCAATAATCTAGAATTCCTGATTGAGCGTAGGCTTTACCTTTAGTCTCGCAGTCGTATTTAAAGCTACTGTCTGCTACCTCAATAATCAAATAAACTTCTGAGGCTGTAGGATGGTGGTCAACGTAATCGAGTGGATCAACTTTTACCACAGCAATATCAGGTTCTGGTTCTGAAAAATCATTTAACTGGACTGGATCTTGAGTATGAACATCTACCTCTACCTTGCCTTGTAATTGCTCACGCAGAACATTAGCAATACGCCTGACAGTAGTAGTATGGATAGTTCCTTTTGCACTCATCTTAACAATCTGTCCTGCGATTAATTCCACTCGTTCTTCTGGGTGAAAAATTCCCAACTCTGCCATTTTATGGTATTCCTTCACTGTCCAAAGCCGAAGAGTGAAAGGCGCTTCTTTTGTCTGCATAGTTTATATACTTAACGCTTTTCTCAATGGAGATTGAAACTATCTTAGCGAGCCTTCTTTCCAAGAGATATAAGTAATCCTCCACTCTAACTTTTATTTTCTCCTGCACCAAAATCAACTAGAACTAACGGCTTATTTCCCACAGGTTTAATAATATTCTCAGGTTTAATATCTCTGTTAGAAACAAGCAAGGATGAAAATTTTTCATCCTTGAGCCTTGACACTTTAGCCTTTCCTAATACTTCCGTTCTTGTGGCTTAAACATGGTAATCGCCACTGGACGATATTGAAGATCAATTCCTGCTGGCGAATAATAAGCCATTGTGTGCTTCAAGAAGTTGGTATCATCCCGTTCGGGGTAATCTTCGCGGAAGTGAGCGCCGCGACTTTCCTGACGATTTAAGGCGGATTCTAGAATCATCCGCCCTACTACCATCAGGCTCCGCAATTCCAAAGCTTCCACGATTTCCGTATTCCAGCAACTGCCCTTATCATCTAAGTATATTTGTGAATACTTTTGTTGTAATTCTTCTATTTTCTTCAAACCTTCACGCATGAGTTCTTGTGTACGGAACACGCCGCAGTACTGAGTCATGTCATCTTGGAAGGCTTGGCGGACTTCGTTAATGCGGAGCTTTCCAGGCTGTTCTAGCAGAACCTGAATTTGTTGCTGAGCCTCAGTGATGTAGCGTTGCTCGTCCAGATTTGGTAACTTGCGTTTTTGCACAAATTGTGCTACACGAGCTCCGGTTCTTCGTCCATAAACCACACATTCCAACAACGAATTACTGCCGAGGCGATTTGCGCCATGTACGGAAACACAAGCAGTTTCCCCTGCGGCAAAGAAGCCATCAACCAGACCATCACCACTACTGCGGACTTGACCGTCGGTATTCACTGGGATACCACCCATGCAATAGTGAATGGTAGGGCGTACTGGCATAGGTTGAGTCACTGCGTCAACACCTACTAAGCGATGTGCTTCCTCCCAACAGAAGGGGACGCGGCTCATAATTTTTTCTTTACCCATATGCCGCAGGTCGAGATAAACAAACGGACCACCAGCACTACCATCGGGATGAACACCGCGACCTGCACGAATTTCGTAGGCGATCGCCCGTGAAGTAATATCACGCGGAGCAAGTTCCATGCGGCTGGGAGCATACCTTGCCATAAAGCGTTCTCCCTCAGAGTTGATCAGATACGCCCCTTCTCCGCGCACCGCTTCTGAAATCAGCACCCCTACCGGATACAACCCTGTGGGATGAAATTGCACAAATTCCATGTCTTCTAAGGGCAACCCAGCCAAAGCAGTCATTGCCAGACCATCACCAGTGGAAGCATAATCATTAGACGTGGTGTTGTAAACACGACCATAGCCACCAGTCGCAAACATCACCGCCTTAGCCCGCACCACTTCAATATGCCCATCCAAAATGTGGTACATCACCAGACCTTTCGCCTGACCCTCTTCCAAAATCAGGCGCATCACGTACCACTCTTGATAAATTTGCACACCATATCGCCGCAAATTGTTCACCAATTCGTGTAAAATTGCGTGACCAGTCTTATCAGCGGCGTAGCAAGTACGATTGTGGGAATGTCCGCCAAAAGCACGTTGAGCAATGCGACCATCGCTTAAACGCGAGAACAAAACGCCCATGTGTTCTAGATCAATCACCACATCTGGCGCTTCACGCGTAAGAATTTCCACTGCATCTTGATCCGCCAAATAATCGGAACCCTTGACAGTGTCGAAAGCATGAGCTTCCCAAGTGTCGGCTGAATCAACATTTTTCAGAGATGCAGCCATCCCACCTTGCGCCGCCACCGAGTGGGAACGAATCGGGTGGGTTTTGGCAACCACAGCCACATTCAAACTGGGGTCAGTGCGGGCAATTTCTACTGCAGCGCGACACCCAGCCAACCCACCTCCGACAATAATCACATCATGTTCAAGCATAATCAGCCACCCAGTGTAAAAAAAAGCTATAGCTTTTCTATTGTAGAAACGTGAAATGTCGCATCTCTAAAAAAAATTCCCCGCCAACAGACAGGGATATTGTTTTAATTGTGGATTTTGGAGTAGGGAGTTGTTAGTTGTAGAGACGCGCCATGGCGCGTCTCTACATTTGTTAGTTATTAGTTATTCTTTACCACTAACTATTAACCATTAACCAATAACCAGTCCTCTATCTAAAATCCCTTCAGCTAGTCGCTTGTACAGGTTGTTGTTGGGAAATATTGCCAGGCATTGGTTCCATTTTTGTCCCTGCTTCTATGGGAGACACCTCAATGTGATTTAGCAAGGTGGTTACGAAGGCAAAAAGCAAGAAAGGCAACGATAGTAGAACTACGAGCCCGACGGTGGCTAAAGCATAAACCGGTCGTCTAGCACCCATCAGCGCCAAAGCTGACGCCAAGCTTATCGTAATGGTAATCAACCAAATAATGATTTGACCGTAGATATCCCCGAAGGTAAGGGTACAGACAAACCGATACTTTTCAATTTTATTCGTCATAATTTGCCTCTAGCATCTCCTTAGGTTCTACCTTAGAACCATGTTTGGATTTCCGACGATTTTTAAATATTTTTGAAACAATTGTAATATCACTTTACAATTGTTTTCCATTTTTTCTCTAGGAACACGGCAATTTTACCTATAATTCATAAACTCTGAAACAGTTATAATAGAATCAAGGGTTATTTAATGAATAATATTATCTTAATTATGAATGAAGGCAATTATTTAAAAATTGCCATAGATTGCCATAAATAGAGTTACACCTTACACAGACACGGTTTGGATGAAAATTATCTAATTGTCAAGTTGGCGATGCCCTTGGGAGTTGCGCTCCGCGCGATCGCTCAGTTCTAGCTGTTTAATTTTCATCCGCAAATCAAAATCCTCACTACTGACAATTGTTTCTAAGTTAGCGATTCTTTGCTCTAACAGTTCTACTTTCTGCTGAGGCAAAGAGTTACTTTTTGATTTTTTGTCATCAGAACGCCACACAGCAGCTGTACCGACTGCTGCGCCTGTCAAAGTAGCTAAAGGTAGAATTGGACCACTTTTCGTAACCGCTGAAAGCGGAATACAAATTGCTAACATTCCCACAGCAATACCCCAAATTCTTGAGGTAGCAGCAACTCGTACATCTTGATGTTCTTCCAGGTCTTTTTTGAATTTTTTACCCATAAGTGTATTTTAGCGCCATTATCTAATACCTTGGCATGAACTTCTACAAAAGTACTTCCTACTATTGGATTAAGTACATTTACTTAGTAAAAAATAATTAAATAAGATTGCTGTATATTGATGAGTTGTTACACAATTGTTACTTAAGAAAATATCTATGACAACGACATCCAACATTTTTATTGCTGGCGCTAGTCGCGGCGTTGGTTTAGAAATTGCCAAGCGTTTGACCCAACAACAGCTAAAGGTAAAAGCACTTCTTAGAACAGCAGCATCTCGTGCGGAACTAGAAGCAATGGGCATTAAGGTAGTTCTGGGAGACGCCTTAAATGTTGGCGATGTAGAACATGCCATACTGACAAATGAACCGATTCACGCGGTGATTAGTACAATTGGTAGTTTACCCAAAGACAGTGAAAAGGTAGATTATATAGGTAATAAAAATCTTATTGATGCAGCAGTCAAAGCAGGGGCAAAAAAATTTATTCTTGTTTCTTCTATTGGTAGTGGAAATAGTGTCGTTGCTTTGCCTCCCCAAGTTTTGCAAACATTAGGACCCGTTTTAGTAGAAAAGGAAAAAGCTGAAAAGCACTTGATTGAAAGTGGACTGACCTACACCATCATCCGTCCTGGTGGACTTGTGTCAGAACCAGCAACTGGAAATGGAGTTTTAACTGAAGAGCCACGCATTTCTGGTAGCATCCATCGTGCAGATGTTGCTGAGTTAGTTTGTCAATGTTTGAATTCTGAACGCGCCAACAATAAAGTTTTCTCAGCCGTAGACCGAAATATGCTGTTTGGGCAACCTGAGTTTGAGGAATTTAGCTTGAATTAGTTATTAGTCATAAGTTTATAGCCCAATACGGTTGAGTTAAGGATTTGTGGTGGGATTCGCGTTTTCTGTAGAGACGCGCCATGGCGCGTCTCTACATTGTGGTTCTGATAGGGGTTCTGGTCTCATCTGAACCGTATTGGTTTATAGCCTAAGGCCGGTGAGTTTATAGGTGAGATTTAAAATGAAAATTTCACCTAGCTGGCTGTGATACCCGCTTCAGTCTCTCGTTCTTCAAGGCGGCGAGGGGGTCGCTTACAGATGTAATTGCTTGGGGGCGGAATTGTAGTGAGGGGTTTTGCAACACTTTCAAAGCTTTTTCCAAGTCTGTGACAACTGTGTCCAATTCTTTTGTAGATACCTGGTTAAGATTTTCCTGCAAACTTAAGCTGATATCACCCAAAGCATACGCTGCACTGTAGCGAACTGTTTCATCTGTGTCTTGCAAACGGGCAACTAAAGCAGGTACTGCAGGTACAGCTGCTTTGCCGATACTCCCTAAAGCAGAACCAGCGTTCTGGCGCATCCAAGCATCTTCATCCTGTAACTTTTTGATTAAGGCAGGTACAGCAGATGCAGCGTCTTTTCCCATAGCGCGTAAAGCATGGGCTGCACTGTAGCGTTCCCATTTCTTCTCGCTGTCTAAAGCAGCGATATAGTGAGGAACGTAGGCTTGTTTGCCAATTTTCTCGATCGCTTGGACTGCATGAGAACGAACGGTAGGATCTTTGTCATCTATTGCTCGTATTACGGGGACTGCAGCTTCGGCGGCTGCTGGTCCAATTTTACCGAGAATCATTACAGCACTAGCACGCACTTGGGCATCGCTATCCTGCAAAGCTGTAATTAAGGCGGGGACGGCAGGTTTACCCACAGTTGCTAAATAATCTATTGCAGCAGAACGCTGTTGAGGGTTCTTTAATCGTTGGATATAAGAACTAATTTGTGTCTCAGTCTGTGGTTGTGCCCAAGTCGTGTTTATGACTAGTAAAGGTGATGAAAGACACACTAAAGCGATCGCTATTTGGGATGCAATAACATTGAAGCGCAGTTTCTGGGTATATCTAGTCACAGGCATGATTCTAGAAATTTATTCAGAAAATCTTATAGATATATCAACTTCAAACTCGCGATCTAAGAATTGTGCATCTCGTCTCAATCCCTTGACCGCGAAATCTAAGTATAAGGGATTTTTAACGCATAGCGTTGTTTTTTGTCTAGATACAGCAATCCTAGACACGGCGTACACATTATGCTTTTCAGATAAACCACTAAGCCTGCTATCGAGCGATCGCCTAAGGTTGGTGAGTTCATAAGTAAAATCTCGCAATTGTCGCTTTACCCCACCCCGGTTTTGTCTTGCGCCAAAACCTCCCCTCCCCTTAGCAAGGGGAGGGGATTAAGGGGTGGGGTAAATCAACGTCGAATCAAGGCTTAAACGTGATTGTTGACACGTATGGCATTTGGTCTTTCCGGATATAGGACGGGCAAGATGCCCATCCCACAAGAATCTAGAACTGTATTTTATTCAAATAATATGTTAATCACCGAAAAACTGCTGTTTTTTAAAGTATATGATTTTACTTTTTTGAACACCCAGCAGGAGTAGACCCCAAACCATTCCCTTTGGATGCATTAGAAATGAGGGTAACATGCCCTTTGCCGTCGAACACCCAACCTGTAGCAGGCACAATTTTCACAACGTTACTCTTAGATGCTGGTTTAGCTGCGCTTCTTTGTGAACGTTGCTGCTGTGATGTGATAGCTGATAATCGAGTGTCTAACCAGACGACATCAGTAGTGAGGGGTTCGTAAGGGCTGGGAGGCAAACCGCCGCGTCCGGTGATCGTAAATTTGCTTTTATCTGTGTCAGAATCTGTGGCAGCAATGGCATCACAGCCAGCGTTTGCTATGAACTTTGATGTATCTGGTAACACTATGGGGAGTTCGACTAATCCCAGGCTTTGGTCAGCATCTGGTGTATTGATAGTGACCTGACCACTTAAATTTGGGTTGGTTAGGGAAATTGCTGTGATGTCGTTGGTTTGTAACTGTTGCGGGTTGAGTTGATTTGGGTTATCAGTTCCCAACTCGCGCACCAAGTCTTCTCGACTACGCTGAGTGAAGTTAAAAATGCCTAATGAGTTAATATCGATTTTCCCACCACTGCCATTGAAAGCATTGGCGGTAATGTCGCTGTTTTCATTTGGAGCACCAACAATAAAGCCCGACGGAGCATTGATAGTGATGTTACCGCCATCGCCACCAAGCTTGTCAGTTCCTGCAGTGGCAGAGATGAGACTACCACGGCGCAGCAGCAGTAATTCTCCGACTTGCAGGTTGATATTGCCACCATTACCTAATGCTGATTCAGCGTTGAACCTCCCAAAGTTGTCCAAACGAATTTGGGGTGCGGTAACTTCAATGTCTCCTGCTGTTCCTGAACTTTGAGAACGAACAAAAAAGCCACTGGCTGCTTCAGGATTTGCAACTCTTGTGCCAAATTTGGCAACTCGTTCGCTGAAAGTTGCATCACTACCGTTGACAATTACCCTGTCAGTAGCGTTAACCGTAATCTTACCTGCACGTCCGCTACCAGACGAGGTGGCGAGAAACTGTCCCCCATTGATAGCCTCAACCCGATTCGCAGTCACTTTAATATTGCCACCATTGCCATCATTAAAAGTCCCGGTATTCAAAACTGCACCATCTGACACGGTAAAGGTGCGGGTGTTGATAATTATATCCCCTCCTCTACCTGAGGAGTAGGTTTCTGTAGATAACTCGCTGGAACTTCCATTAGTGGAATTTGTTCCAGAAATCCTGACACCATCAGTAGCATTAATTTGAATTGTGCCTGCATTGCCTTTTTCTTTGGTGCTGGCAAATACCTGAGCACCATCAATTAAGGAGAACGAGCCAGCAGTAATATTGATGTTACCCCCATTGCCAACTCCCCCCGATGACACCAAGCTGAAAATGCCGCTGGGCACTTTGTTCACCCCAGCAATTGTCACCCCGCCTGTGACATCAATGTTGACATTCCCCGCATCCCCCCGTCCGGCTGCTCTAGTCCTAGGATTATAAAAAATTGCGCTTTGTAGTTGAGCGCCATCTGTGACAGAGAATGAAGCAGCACGGATGTTGATGTCGCCTCCTTTACCCACACCGCTTGGTTGCACACTAGTGTTGATGCGGGTAGTCCTACCTGTTATCGAAATAGAATCCTTTGCTTGCACGAACACACTGCCTGCATCCCCTTGTCCATTGGTACTGGTATCGACTAGAGCACCATCAGTTAAGGAAACTGAGCCTGATGTGACATTAATGTTTCCCCCAATACCTATCGCCCCTCTTCCCAAATCGCTGAAAATACCACTAGAGAATCCGTTTTTCACCCCAGTGATCGTCACTGCACCTGTGACATTAACGTTGACATTCCCCGCCTCACCTTGTCCTGCTGGCAGGTTGGCAGATGCTCCACGAACAAAGGTTCCCAGTTGAGCGCCATCCTTGAGCGACAGTGTTGCGGCATTGATGTTGACGTCGCCACCTTTGCCCACACCTCCATTTTCCACATTGCTGAAGATGTAACTGTTACCACCAGCAGACACAGAATCCTTTGCTTGCACGAACACACTGCCTGCATCCCCAGATCCATAGGTGTTGGCAAGAATTTGAGCACCATCAGTTAAGGAAACTGAGCCTGATGTGACATTAATGTTTCCTCCTTTACCAATCGCCCCTCTTCCCAAATAGCTGAAAATACCACTAGAGAATCCGTTTTTCACCCCAGCAATCGTCACCGCTCCTGTGACATTAACGTTGACATTCCCTGCCTGACCTTGTCCTGCTGGCTGGTTGTCAGATGCGTCACGAACAAAGGTTCCCAGTGAAGCGCCATCCTTGAGCGACAGTGTTGCCGCATTGATGTTGACGTCGCCACCTTTGCCCACACCTCCATTTTCCACATTGCTGAAGATGTAACTGTTACCACCAGCAGACACAGAATCCTTTGCTTGCACGAACACGCTGCCTGCATCCCCAGATCCATAGGTGTTGGCAAGAATTTGAGCACCATCAGTTAAGGAAACTGAGCCTGATGTGACATTAATGTTTCCTCCTTTACCAATCGCCCCTCTTCCCAAATAGCTGAAAATACCACTAGAGAATCCGTTTTTCACCCCAGCAATCGTCACCGCTCCTGTGACATTAACGTTGACATTCCCTGCCTGACCTTGTCCTGCTGGCTGGTTGTCAGATGCGTCACGAACAAAGGTTCCCAGTGAAGCGCCATCCTTGAGCGACAGTGTTGCCGCATTGATGTTGACGTCGCCACCTTTGCCCACACCTCCATTTTCCACATTGCTGAAGATGTAACTGTTACCACCAGCAGACACAGAATCTTTTGCTTGCACGAACACACTGCCTGCATCCCCTTGTCCATAGGTGTTGGCAAAAAGTCGAGCACCATTGGTCAGAGAGAGCGAGTCAGTGGTAATACGAATGTCCCCGCCCTTGCCTTTGCCTGCATCCCCTTGTCCATAGGTACTGGTATCGACTAGAGCATCATCGGTTAAGGAAAGTGAGCCAGTGGTGAGAATAATGTTTCCCCCATTGCCATTTGCGCCTGGATAGACTCCAGTGAATATTCCCGTTGGATAAGTGGCTCCTGAACCATCAATCTGAATTGATTCAGTACCCGTGACTTCCAAGGTTCCTCCTGACTGAAACCCCAAACCCAAATTACTCGCTTGAATCACAGACCCTTGTTTGAGAGTGATTTGTCTGCCTTGTACACGGACATTTCCACCCCCGATTCCACTTGCATCTACAGTTGCTTGTTGTGAGAGTTGGATATCTCGAAAATTTTGCACACCACCATAATCCAAAGTCCACCCGTTCGCAACCGGCACAAGACCGACCAAACTGTCTGACCCCACACTGCCCAATTCAATCCGCCCGCCTGTACTCTTTAGCGTTCCACCCAAGAATTCTAAATCACCACCAACCAATCCCAGGGTTTGATTCGCTCCTAACCGCAGGGCAAAAGGTGTATCAATCAAATTAGTGGTTGTTCGTCTCCCTTGACCATCCCCCTGTACTTGAATCTTTCCTGGATTCTGTCCAAATTGCAGACCCAATGGAACACTTATAGTCAGCAATGGTGTTGTTTGGGTACCGTCTGTCCTAAACTCTGTGCCATCAGCAAATTTCAAACTACTAGCCGTACTTGCAAAGAAAGAGCCGCCAATCTCCAACCGCGCGTTTGGTCCAAAGACAATTCCACTGGGATTAATCAAAAACAGGTTAGCTGTACCGTTAGCGCGGATAAACCCATCAATATTAGATATTGATCCACCAGTCACCCGACTAATGATGTTCTGAATATCTACAGTATTATTAAAGAAAGCTCCGCTACCAGTGCCAACAGAAAATTCTTGGAAGCTGTGGAATAGGTTGGTTCCTGCTTGCGTTCCACCAGTGATATTGATCGTGTTACCAGAGGGAGTGACGATGGAATTGTTGGGGAGAGTGACATCCGGTGTAATTTGAGCAAGAACACAATTTGCACTCAAAGTATATACACTACCAATTGCAATACCTAATAACCAGTGCCAACCAGTAGTCATCTTGGACATTGCATCCCTCCAGACAGCAGTAGTTCCGAGTATTTAGTAAATTATAGTTATTGGTTTAATTTTGATTCTTAACTGCTGCTGTATGCCTAAAATTAATAAAAGTTTGTAGTAAGCGCTTAAGCGCCTACGACGAGATGTAATTGCATTAAGATAAAAAATGTTACGATTTTTTCAATCTTGTACTTGTCTGGCATAATCAGCCTTGGTTTGTGTCGCCAAGCACTTTTGCTAATAGCTCACTCGCCTGAAATTTGGCAAAACACTGTCCTTTTGCGTGGTCCATCTAACTCAAAAAACAACACAGATTGATAGGTTCCCAAACCTAATTTTCCATCCACAATAGGAATGACTTCACTCGTACTTAAAGTCATTGCCATTAAGTGAGAATGGGCATTCATTGGTTCATCTGGTGGAATATTTTCTCTTAAGTGCAGGTCATTGTGTAAATAGCGGTCTGATTCCGGTGCTAATTTCTGCAAATAGACTTTGATATCTTCTAACAATCTTTCTTCATATTCATTGATAGCTAATGCTGTAGTTGTATGGCGAGAAAAAACTAAAACTTGACCATTGATAATTGAGGTTGATGCTATCAAATCTTGGATTTGGGGTGTTATATTATGAATATTAATTTTTGGTTGTGTTTCGATTTCAATTAATTTATTAATGATTGGCATATTGTCAATTTTGTGTTTTTATTTAACGTGAGTTCGATGTATCCTGATTTGACCCCTCTCCAAACCTCTCCCCTACAAGGGGAGAGGCTTAAAAATCCTATTTTTAGGTAGCTCCTCCCTCTCCTTGTAGGAGAGGGAGGTTGGGTGGGAGAGGTTCGTCGGACTTACGTTTTATTTAGAAAGTTGTAGCGTGGGTATTTCAAAAGACTCAGATTCCCGACTTCTTCAAGAAGTCGGGAATCTTGTTGTTCATTACACTGCGTTAACCCACCTTACAAATTATCCCTTGCAAACCGCGCACTAATCGCTCAATTCCTTCTTTTGCTGTTTCTTTTTGTAGTGCGCCGTAAGCGACGCGCAGATAGCATCCGTCATTCATCCCAAAAGTCGTCCCTGGAATGACAGCTACTCTATATTCGCGGATGAGTCGTTCAACTAGCTCAAAGGCGTTCATTGTAGTATGAACTTTAAGGAAAAAATAGAAAGCGCCATTAGCAGGGGCAATTGTACACAAGTCTTGTAAGCTGTTGAGATTAAGTACGACTTGCCTAACTTGGGCGATCGCCCCAATATGATTCTTCAAATAGTCCTCTTTTGCTTGCAATGCTCCCAAAGCTGCATACTGAGAAATCACAGGCGGACAAATCAAAATTGTATCTTGGACTTTTTTGACAGCGACAAGCAGGTGTTTAGGAATCACCATGTAGCCAATACGCCAGCTAGCAAAACCATAAGCTTTGGAAAGGCTAAACAGGGAAATAGTATACTCGCTACTTTCAGCGAATGCACCCGGAGAAACGTGTTTCGCTTCGTCGTAGGTAAAGTATTCATAAGCTTCATCGCTGATATGGTAGATACCGCGATCGCGACAAATTTGATTTACTTGGCGCAACGCCTCTTGTGAATACACAGCCCCAGTAGGATTATTCGGGGAAATCGTCACAACTGCTCGTGTTTTTGGGGTGATAGCAGAGGCGATCGCTTCTGGACGTAGCTGGTAATTTTCATCACACTTTACCAGCACCGGATGACAACCCGCCATTGTAATTGCCATTTCGTGGTTGAAATAGTAAGGCGTATTAAGAATAACTTCATCCCCCACCGAAGTGATAGCGAGAATAGCGTTCATAAACGCCATATTGCTACCCGCTGTGACGACAATACAGTTTTCCTCATTGATTTCAATACCGTTGAAGGCTTGCAATTTGGCTGCTAGTGCAGTTCGTAACAAGGGAATTCCCTCAACATCTTTGTATAAATTATGAGTTGGTACTGCAAGGAACTTCGGTAAAAATTCTATGGCTTCGGGCGGTGGACTATAGGAAACAACGCCTTGTCCAAGAGAAATGGTTCCGGGATAGCTTTTAATCAGTTCCCCAACGACAGGAATAATAGGCGACTGTACCGCCGTCATGCGAGAGATGAGAGATTCCATGCAATGTCACATTTAACAGTTATCAGTTATCAGTTATCAGTTATCAGTTTTATCGTTGGGGGAAACACCACACCAAGAGCACAGAAAGCGTTGGTGTCAGTACAACCACACCATACGCCTTCAGGACTGTTCACTGTTCACTGGTTTAAGCTAAATTCAATTTTCTCTCAAAACTTCATCTCATAGAAACTCATGCCACTTAGAGCAGCCTAGAATGCAATATATAGCGCTTCTCATTTCGATACAGTACGATTTTGACCCCACGCCTTACCCTTCCAGCAAAAAAGCTATTCGTTATCTTCCCCCCGTTTACGCGGGGATAGAGAGGAGGAGAGAAAAGACTCCCCCTCTCTGCTTGCGGAGAGGGGGCTGGGGGGTGAGGTTCAAACTGTATTGCAACGAAAAGAGAACCACTATATATATAGTTGTTTCTTAACTCTTCACTTCTCATGAACACTATTACGCTCAACCTCAAACCTGTAATTGAACTAACCGACGAGCAATTTTATCAACTTTGTCAGAAGAACCCTGATGTAAAATTTGAACGCAGTGCCAAGGGAGAACTTATTATCATGTCCCCAACCGGAGGAGAAACAGGAAATTGTAATGCTGAAATTCTTGTTGATTTTGTGATTTGGAATCGCCAAACTAAGCTAGGTAAAGTGTTTGATTCTTCAACTGGCTTTAAACTCCCTAATGGCGCTGATCGTTCTCCAGATGTCGCGTGGATAAAACAAGAAAGATGGGATACTCTCACACCCGAACAAAAAGAGAAATTTCCTCCAATCGCCCCAGATTTTGTTTTAGAGTTAATGTCACCTTCTGATGATTTACAAAAAGTACAATAAAAAATGCAAGAATACATGGAAAATCAAGTAAAACTCGGCTGGTTAATTGATAGAAAAACCCGCCGAGTTGAAATATATCGCTTGGGGAAAGAGGTAGAAGTTTTAGAATCACCAACAGAATTATCGGGGGAAGATGTCTTACCTGGTTTTATTCTCAATTTGCAAACTATCTTTTAAAGTTAGGAACAATAAAAATTCAACACTAATAACAATTTGAAAAAAGAATGCAACACCAAGACCCCTCCCCAACCCTCCCCTTGGCAAGGGGAGGGTGCTATCAGGCGGGTGGGGTATCTGTGGCAAACATTTTTTAAATCGGTATAAGCCTCTTACAAAAGTGAAAAGTAATGAAAATCAAACCAAATATTCTTATCTTTTTAGAAAAAGTTTCATGAGTACGGCTGCAATGTATACACCCCTGTACTCAGCAGTTTTTACGCCGATAATGGCGGTGGAAATTTTATATCAGAATTGAATTGCTCAATATTTCCTGAACGATGAATCGGCAAAACATATTCTAGATTTTCATGAGGACGGGGAATAATGTGATGAGAAAGCACCTCACCACCATTCACTCGCGGTATCGCCTCCAATCCTGCGGCTACAGCAACATTAACTTCACCCACTACCCCCCGAATCAGCACAGTAATTCGCCCTAAATCAGTATTTTCATACCCGACAAGGGTGATGCGAGCAGCTTTACACATAGCGTCCCCCGCTTCTACGGCTGCGGGAACACCATAAACTTCAATCATCCCAAGTGCCAATGTCATGCTTGCCCACTCTAAACACTTGCTACAGCTTTTGGAGAGTCTATACGATTCCGTTCTCCTGTGATGATTATCTTAACTCTACCACTAGGAGCAACAGTGATTCCTCGCCGTTGAGGTTGTTCAGGTTAATTGGCAAAACTTATCTGAGACAAATATATTGACAGATTTTGTATTTTATGTATTATTTTGATTGAAAAGGCTTAATCCAACCAAGTTGCATGGCTGTATCGAGGAAAAACGCTGCCAACCCAAACCACAAAATACTCTCAACTCCCAGAACCACATAAGGCAAAACACTTTTAGAATCGGACAAGCCAACTTCCACCTGCGTCAAACCTCGCACTAAGCCAAATGCTAAGACTCCCCCAGCTTTGAGTTGAGGATTTTTATCTGCGCGGATGATATAGCGGTAGGTAACACCAAATAGCAAACCACAGAAACAGACAATTCCAACACTTACTAACGATCGCAAACTCAGCGAATCAGTTGCTAGACTGGCCAATTGCTCAAAATTTGTAGCTAACACCAGATTATTTACCAAAGTGGTCATAAAAAAAGCTATTATCAGGCATAAAGCCCCTATTATCCCAGCTTTGAGGGATTCAATGCGTTCTGCCATGAGTTGATGATCGAAAATCTTGTTCACAGCCAAACTTTAGTTCAGAGCGTGGTTCTAGTATTATTAATATTAGAGACGTTTGCTAAATAAGTTTAAAACTATCACTATGGACATTTTGACACTGGGTTGGGTTTCTTTACTGGTTGTTTTCACTTGGTCAATTTCAATGGTAGTTTGGGGTCGCAACGGACTCTAAGAAAATCGTGGAAAGTCCATTCCTGAGTATTTTAGTTTTAGTTGCTGCAGTGCTGCTTGTCGGAGTCACAGGAGGGGTTGGTTATTTGACGCTTGCAGATTGGCGCGATCGCCGTCTGCGAGAACAAGAAAAACGCGAAACACGAAGCACCACTCCTAAGAACACTGTTTCTAAGAAGACTGATTCTAAGAAGACTGATTCTAAGAACGCTTCTAAGAAGCGCAAATAATTGCTTTTTTATCTCGCGCAAAGGCGCAAAGGCGCAGAGTGTTTCTTGGCGTCTTTGCGTCTTAGCGCGAAATTTCATCTTGTCATTTCATCGCGTAGGCGATTGAGGTTGCTTTCCACTTGCTTTGTGTCGGGATGTTCTGCTCCCAGCACCTTGAGACGGATTTGCAGCGCTTGGTTGTACAACGGTTCAGCTTCATCGTACCGTCCTTGGGATTCGTACAATCGTGCCAAATTGTTGACATTTGTGGCTGTGTGGGGATGTTCTGCTCCCAGCGCCTTCAAAAAGATTTCCAGCGCTTGATTGTACAACGGTTCCGCCTCATCGTACCGTCCTTGGGATTGGTACAATCCTGCCAAGCTGTTGAGACTTTTGGCTGTGTCGGGATGTTCTGCTCCGTGTACCTTCAAAAAGATTTGCAGCGCTTGGTTGTACAGCGGTTCTGCTTCATCGTACCGTTCTTGGGATTTGTACAACCCTGCCAAGTTGTTAAGACTTAAAGCTGTGTGGGGATGTTCTTCTCCCAGCACTTTGCGGTTGATTTGCAGCGCTTGGTTGTACAGCGGTTCTGCTTCATCGTACCGTTCTTGAGATTTGTACAACCCTGCCAAGTTGTTGAGATTTAAAGCTGTGTGGGGATGTTCTTCTCCCAGCACTTTGCGGTTGATTTGCAGCGCTTGGTTATATAAGGGTTCAGCTTCATCATACCGTCCTTGATCTGCGTACAATTGTGCCAAGTTGTTGAGACTTAAAGCTGTGTGGGGATGTTCTACTTCCAGTACCTTCAGACAGATCTGCAGCGCTTGTTTCAAAGGAGGTTCTGCTGCTTCATACCGTCCTTGGGAATTGTACAGCATTGCCAAGTTGTTGAGACTTGTGGCAGTATCGGGGTGTTCTTCTCCCAGGACTTTGCGGCGGATCTGCAGCGCTTGTTTCAAAGGAGGTTCTGCTGCTTCATACCGTCCTTGGGAATTGTACAGCATTGCCAAGTTGTTGAGACTTGTGGCAGTATCGGGGTGTTCTTCTCCCAGGACTTTGCGGCGGATTTGCAGCGCTTGGTTAAACAGGGGTTGTGCTTCATCGTACCGTCCTTGGAAATCGTACAGCAGTGCCAAGTTGTTAAGAGTTGTAGCTGTGTCGGGATGTTGTTCTCCCAGCACCTTGAGACGGATTTGCAGAGCTTGGTTAAACAGGGGTTCGGCTTGCTCGTACCGTCCTTGGAAATTGTACAACCATGCCAAGTTGTTGAGACTTCCAGCAGTGTCGGGATGTTCTTCTCCCAGGACTTTGCGGTTGACTTGCAGCGCTTGACTGTATAGCGGTTCGGCTTCATCATACCGTCCTTGGGAACTGTACAATCCTGCCAAGTTGTTGAGACTTCCAGCAGTGTCGGGATGTTCTTCTCCCAGGACTTTGCGGTTGATTTGCAGCGCTTGACTGTATAGCGGTTCGGATTCATCATACCGTCCTTGGGAACTGTACAATCCTGCCAAGTTGTTGAGACTTTGGGCTGTGTCGGGGTGTTCTTCTCCCAGCACCTTCAGACGGATTTGCAGCACTTGGTTGTACAGCGGTTCGGCTTCATCGTATCGTCCTTGAGAATGGTACAACATTGCTAAATTGTTGAGACTTCCAGCAGTGTCGGGATGTTCTTCTCCCAGCACCTTCAGACGGATTTGCAGCGCTTGGTTGTACAGCAGTTCGGCTTCATCGTACCGTCCTTGGTTATGGTACAACCATGCCAAGTTGTTGAGACTTCCAGCAGTGTCGGGATGTTCTGCTCCCAACACCTTCAGACGGACTTGAAGCGCTTGGTTAAACAGGGGTTGTGCTTCATCGTACCGTCCTTGGGAATTGTACAACCCTGCCAAGTTGTTGAGACTGGCGGCTGTGTCGGGGTGTTCTTCTCCCAGCACCTTGCGGCGGATTTGCAGCACTTGGTTGTACAGCAGTTCGGCTTCATCGTACCGTCCTTGGTTATGGTACAACCATGCCAAGTTGTTGAGACTGGCGGCTGTGTCGGGGTGTTCTTCTCCCAGGACTTTGCGGCGGATTTGCAGGGCTTGGTTGTACAGCAGTTCGGCTTCATCGTACCGTCCTTGGGAACTGTACAATCCTGCCAAGTTGTTGAGACTGGCGGCTGTGTCGGGGTGTTCTTCTCCCAGCACCTTGCGGCGGATTTGCAGCGCTTGTTTTAACAGTGTTTCTGCTTTGCCGTACTCACCTTTTTCATAAAGCGCACCGCCAAGATTATTCAGCCGTAAGCCAGCATCTGCAGTTTCTTCAAAATTACCGATTTGAACATGGGCGTTGTGGCGTTTTGCAAACTCATCCGCCGCATCGTATTCCCCCATTCTCCGGCACAAGTGCGTGAGGGCGTTGAGCAGTTGCAGGGTTTGGGGATGGCTGGGACCAAAATTGATTTCTGCTGCATCGAGTGCTAACTGATACTGTTCGTAAGCTTTTTGGTATTTGTGCTGTCCCATCCCTTGATAAATATCGCCTAAAGACGCTTGGCAAGAGATAGCTAGAGGATGCTCATCATTAGCATTGTTTTTAACAATTTCCAGCGCCTCTTGGCACAGCTTTTCGGCTGCATCCAGATTGTTGTTGTAAGCGTTTAACCAAGCAGCAGTGTATTTCAGTTGAGCCAGTTGCAGCGGTTGAGTATTTGGATGGGACTGGAGTATCTGCAAAGCGCGTTGACTCAGATTCACCGCTTCTCGATAATACCCCTGAGTTGCCGCAATTTCTGCTTGCCGATTCAGTACCTCAGCCACCTCTGACTCATTTGCACCCACTTGGGCAGTACGTATGCGATACGCTTTTTGAGCAGCGTTGCTCGCATCAAAGGTTCGCTCTAGTTTCAAGTAAACACCAGCGAGTTCCAACTCCACAGTCGCAGCATCGAGGCTTTCCCCCTGCTGTAAAGCATCCCATTGGCTTCGCGCTGTCTCCAAAGCTTCCAACGCTTGCTCGTAATCACCCAAAGCAACGAGCGACTTACCCAGCAGTGTCCAAGCAGTAGCAACTTGCTGATTGAACCCCACCCCGCCGTTGACTGCTCCCCTCCCTGCTTGCGGGGAGGGGTTGGGGGTGGGGTTCTTCGTCAAGAGAAATTGCAACATCGAGACAATAGCCTGATGCCTTCCTTGTTGCTGCTGCACCACCACTTGCTCTAAAAACCAAGCGATCGCCCTTTGTTGCTCCTGGCTTTCCAACCCGTGATAAAGTGCTTCTGCCAGCGCCGTTAATTGTAATTCTGGTTCTTGGTATTCTGCTTGATAATGCTCAAACAACCAGGTATTCACCGATTTCCGTAAGTCTTCTGGCTGGTTCTCCTGCAAATGCTCCTGCATCACTTGATTCAAGCGCCATCCTGAACCCGCCTCCTCAACATAAGGCGAGGCGGTTATTTGAGAGAAGCGATCGCCCCAGTTATCCAACTGAAACTGCACCATCAGCTTTTCAAACAGTGGTTCATCCCAGGTACGGCAGTGAGAAAGGACTTGCCACATCCGCCGTTCATCTGGCTGCCAAGCTGCATCCCGCTGACGTAACACCTGGTTTAGATTGCGGGCAAAGTCTGTAACCTTCGGCTGGCGCTGCTTTTTGATATCTTGCCACGTCTCGATTCCCAGCCGTAAATAAAAGGGAATGCCTCCAGAGGCCTGAATGATAATTTGGCAAATTTGAGGTTCATTAATAGTTCCAAATTCTTCCAGAACCGCTTGACATTCTGCCTCAGCTAACGGGAGAATAGGAATATGCTGGGTATTTAGTGTAAAATTGAGCGCATGGTCAGAAAAAATAACCCACAGCACATTTGGATTCGGCTGTTCCAGCAGTTCCTCTAGCCAATCGCATCGCCCAAACTTATCTACTAATTTTTCATAGCCATCTATAAAAATCACAGCTTTCTGCTTTGCTTGGCGCAAGTACCGCCGCAAGTCCCTTCCCAAAAACAAAGGCAGTTTCTTGAGAATGTCATAGGGGCTGTCACATTCTTTCAGTTCTTGTAAATCTACACTGCCGCGCTCTTTCCACCACTGCCATATTTGATCAGACTGCTTGATGAAAAACCAGCCCAGTTTAGCCAAGGCTTGTCCACCAGGTAGCAAATCCTTTGCCAGTTCCGTCAGCCCCTCCAACAAAGAAGGAGCCAGTTCAGCAGGATTCATTTCCAGCACAGCATCAGCTAAATCCGTGGCATTGCTCATTTTATCTGCCCAATCCATCCGATTAGCAACTTCGGGTGAAGTTGTCACCACTAAAGGATTTGCTCCTGCAGTGTAGATTCGATACGCCAAATCAAAGCAACTGAGATCAGCCCCACCCCGACGCAAATCCCCTCGTAGCTGAAGTACGGCTGGTTCAATTGGTTTGCGTGCCAAGCTGTAGTTAAAAATTCCCTCTCCATCCAATCGGGCGGACACTGGATAGTGTCGCTTCAAAGATTGAAAAAGTGACTTCGATAAATTTGTTTTGCCAATACCTGATCGCCCATAGAAAACTAGTATATTTTGCGGCTTGTTGCCAAGAGTCGCTAGCGTTTCCTGTACCTGTTCTTGATACCTGTGGTGAGAAATCATCAATTTCTGCTGTTGTTTTGCCATAGCAACTCTCTTGAGCAATCAACAATAGCCTTTTTCTCTTCTATCTTAGTATTACTTTTTACATAGCAAAAAGCTTGCCTTAAGAACATTCTCCTCCCAAGGCAAGCTAACTGTCTAATTCTTTTTTCCTTTGCGCCCTTGGCGTCTTGGCGGTTCGTTTACAACTGCTTCACCTCAGAAACCAACTTCGCCACCATATCCTTAGCGCTACCAAAGAGCATCGTGGTTTTATTCTTGTAGAACAACTCATTATCTACACCAGCAAAACCTGTACTCATACCGCGCTTAATCACAATTGTCTGCTTTGCCCGATCCACTTCCAAGATGGGCATACCATAAATCGGGCTATTTGCATCACTCCGCGCCGCCGGATTCACCACATCATTCGCCCCAATCACCAAAGCCACATCCGTCTGATCAAATTGGGGATTGATATCATCCATATCATGCAGTTGCTCGTAAGGCACATTCGCTTCAGCCAGCAACACGTTCATATGTCCAGGCATTCTACCAGCAACGGGGTGAATTGCATACTTCACATCAACGCCCATGCGTTCGAGTTGATCTGCCAACTCGCGTACGCTATGCTGCGCCTGCGCCACCGCCATCCCGTAACCAGGAACAATCACCACTGAACGGGCATAACCCAACATCATCGCGCCTTCTTCTGGATCGATGCTGCGGACGGTTTGATCGGTTGTCCCACCAGCAGCAGCACCACCAGATGCGCCAGATGAGCCAAAAGCACTGAACAGCACACTGAATAGAGAGCGGTTCATCGCCTTACACATAATCTCGGTGAGGATTAAGCCAGATGCTCCCACCAAAGCACCAGCGATGATCAACATATTGTTCATCACCACAAAACCAGCCGCCGCCGCCGCTATACCCGACAACGAGTTCAACAGCGAAATCACCACAGGCATATCACCGCCGCCGATGGGGATGACAAACATTACACCCAGTACCAGAGATACAGCAACCACTCCCAAGAATACGGGTAGGCTATCTGGTGTGATGATTAAATAGGCACTACCTGCCAGATATGCAATCAGGAGGAAGGCGTTGATTGGTTGCTGGAAAGGAAATGTAATCGGGGTACCGCTGATTAAACCTTGCAACTTGGCAAATGCCAGCATACTACCTGTGAAGGTAACACCACCAATCAACACATCCAGTAGCATCGAGATGTTGACATCAAGGGGTATTCCCTCACCATTTCCCAGCAACCGCCAGAATTCAGCTACTGCTACAAGTGCCGAAGCTGCACCACCTAAGCCGTTGAGCAAACCCACCATTTGGGGCATTTCTGTCATTTGGACTTTGTAGGCGGCGATCGCCCCAATCAAAGAACCAATAGCCAACCCCACCAAAATCATCTCGTAGTTCAACACCTGCTGATCCAGCAGTGTTGCCACAATCGCTAACAGCATCCCCAGCGCTGCGACAACGTTACCTTGTCTTGCTGTCGCGGGTGATCCCAGCTTTTTCAAACCTAGAATGAATAAGGATGCAGCGACTAAGTACGTCAGTTGTATCCCAGTTGGTAAAAAGTCGCTCACGCCTTAATCTCCTTTTTCTTGAACATTTGCAGCATTCTGTCTGTGACTAGAAAGCCACCCACCACGTTAACCATTGCCAATATCACGGCAATCAAACCTAAAATGACTGAGAGATTCGTCTCTCTGGCACCAGAAGCCACTATTGCCCCAAGTACGGCAATCCCAGAAATCGCGTTGGAGCCTGACATTAAGGGGGTGTGGAGCGTTGGTGGGACTTTGTTGATGACTTCAAAACCGATAAAGGATGCCAAAACAAACACAAATAAAGCGGCAATTAATGCTTCTGTCATCGATAAAAAAACTCCTTTTGGTCATTGCTAATTGGCTTGTACTAAGCACTTTAGCCCTTAGTACGAACCTGTTACCCTGCCACGCCGCTCAAAGCTTGTACGGCATCCTTCACCCGCTGGTTGCGAATTTCGCCAGCGTGGGTAATGCAAGCGGCATCGATGATGTCGTCGGCAAAGTTCACTTGCAACGCTTTGTCTTTAATCAAAAGCTGCATCAACGATGTCACATTCTTGGAATACAATTGGCTGGCGTGGACTGGCATCGATGATGGTAAGTTGATGGGACCGATGATGGTGACGCCGTTCCACACAATATCCTTGCCGGGATCGGTGCAAGCACAGTTACCACCTTGTTCGGCGGCGAGATCCACAATCACTGAACCTGGCTTCATTTGTGCCACCATCTCTTCAGTCACTAAAAGTGGTGCTTTTCTACCAGGAACTTGGGCGGTGGTAATCACCACATCAGCATTCTTTACGTGTTCGGCGACAAGTTCCTGAGTCCGCTGTTTGCTCGCTTCAGAAATTTCTTTGGCGTAGCCTCCGGCGGCGACGGTTTCTTCTTCCAGTTTGACTTCGACGAATTTTGCCCCCAAACTTTGGACTTCTTCTTTGACAGCGGGGCGGATATCAAAGGCTTCTACGATCGCTCCCAAGCGTCTGGCGGTGGCGATCGCCTGCAAGCCAGCCACACCAGCGCCCATAACAAACACTTTCGCTGGAGCTATTGTCCCAGCCGCTGTTGTCAACATGGGGAAATATTTTGGTAATGCTGCTGCACCAATCAGTACCGCCTTGTAACCCGCTATTGACGCTTGCGACGATAACGCATCCATGCTTTGTGCCCGAGTTGTGCGCGGGATCATCTCCATACTGATAGCAGTTACCTTGCGTTCTGCTAGTTGCTGCGCTACAAATGGATTCCCCAAAGGATTGAGAAAGCTAATGAGCACAGCCCCTTCCTTCAGCAAGTCAATTTCTGAGCGTCCATCTTCTCGCTCTTGAGGTGTTCCAACCTTAAGCAGAATATCTGCTTCAGCCCATAATGTGGCAGTATCAGCTATCACTTTAGCTCCTGCTGCTTCATAGGCTGCATCAGAAAAGAAAGCTCGCTCACCTGCACCAGTTTCTACCCACACTTCCAAACCTTGTTTTACCAATCGGGCAACCGTGTCAGGAATTAAGCCAACTCGACGCTCACAAACTTCAATTTCTTTAGCAACTGCTATTCTCATGCAATCTCCTTAAGATAAATACCTATTTTCTGCAAGCTGTGAAATTTTTAAGGGTGAGGCAACAGACGCATTTATAGTGTGCATGGACAGCAGAAGAAGGCAGTTGGTTAGCAATTTGCAACTTAACCTTCGCTCTCACAATCTACAATTACTTACGCAAAGCCTCAATTTGGTTCTTACAGGATTTCAAGATTCCAATGTATTTGCAAAAAGCGTCATCTATTGCAGATCCTATGCTAACCCCCAAATTTTGCATCTTTCTCTTCAACTTCTTTTAGGGATTTAAAAATTTTGTTCTTATTTTTTTACATACTGCAATATTAAGAAAATTTTCAAAAACTATCCCCAAATAATCTTAATAAATCCTGCCTTGAGTACAACTTATTTTAGCTAGTTTACTCCAACTTAACTACTGATGTTACTATTAGATTACTCAATTTTTATAACAAAGCATATATATTTCTACATATTTTGCAACACAATGAAATCTCAACCCTGTTTTTAATGAGTGCAAATTAAAAAATCCTTACAATAGAACATTTTTTGTATAATTTTTTACTATTAAATGTCTTTATTTATGTAATAATACTGTTAGTGACACTTTTTTTGGTAGTTTACGTCCAATATCAATATCTAAATGTCAGTAGTAAAGTTTTAGTTACGAACCTTTAGTCCCAGTTGTTTAGATAAAAGACCTATTTCTGCCTCAGGAGCTTAACCATGCGACGTTTACTTTCTACTTTAGCTGTGACTAGCTGTTTGCTGGCTGGGATACCAGCCATAAGCTGGGCTCAGAGTTTGCCAGGGTTTACGCTGTTTAGCGGTGTCAAAAGTGAAAATCAGCTACCGTTCCGGTTAGATTTTGGCGGTCAAAGCAATGGCTGGGATAGGTACATACTAAAAATTTCTAGCAAAAAGCTGAAAACAGCAGTTGCTCATTTTGTGATTTCTTATCCTGATTACTACAAAGGAACCTTTGATCCCAAAGAGGTCGAGGTCAGGGTTAGGAACAAAAAGATTGCAGTATCCGAGGTGAAGTGGGATAAAGAAAATCGCGTCATTCAAATTTATCCCCAAGAAGCAATACCAGCAGGTAGCAATGTTGAGTTGGTTCTCTCTAACGTGAAAAACCCAGCTTTTGGTGGAGTTTTCTATTTTAACTGCTCAATTCAGTCTCCTGGCGATGTGCCGCTATCGCGCTACGTCGGAACATGGATTATCAGCATTAGTTAAGTTAAGAGTCCATACTCAACAACTAGGGGTGTAAGGGAATGGGGGTGTAGGGGGTTCGCTGTGAGGCTGGAATAGGGCGGAGTGTTGCAATCCCCGCGCGACAATTCCTCCCAGTCCCTAATCCCTAGTCCCGAGTCCCCATCAACACATTTTTTGCATAATAAGTGATAAAATTGGAAATTGTGACTTTTTTTATAAAAATTGTCTAAGAGGATAAAAACATGAAGAGAACGCTGGAAGGCACTAGCCGTAAGAGAAAAAGAACCTCTGGTTTTCGCGCGAGGATGCGAACTCCAGACGGTAGAAACGTCATCAAGGCTAGAAGAAGAAAGGGACGCTATCGTTTGAGCGTATAAGGCATTCCAAAGCGATTCATAGCAGTTGTGGCATTGCCTAAAGCAAATCGGCTAAAATCTCACAGAGATTTCCAGGCAGTTTTCCGGGAAGGAATTCGTCGTCATGGTTTACATTTAACATTAAGAGCCTTGCGACCGTCACCTTCGTGCAAACCTTCTGCGGATGCTGCTTGTGAAATGCAAACAAACGACAAAGCAAATCTGACTCCAGCCCAAATTGGCATTTCGATCAGCACAAAAGTCAGCAAACGAGCAGTCGTTCGCAACCGCCTGAAACGGCAAATAGCAGCTGCATTGTATCAGTTGTTGCCAAGGATATTACCAGGATGGCGGATTGTGCTTGTTGTCAAACCAACAGCAGCAGATATGAAGTGCGTAAGCCAACAATTTCTGCAAGAATTAGAGCAGTTGTTGGCACAAGCAGAGGTGTTCAATGGGCATTCGTGAAGAAGTTTATTTTGAGGGTGGTCCCCATATTGGGGATTTAATTACGAACATATTGATTGGGCTAACAGTTGTTGGACTACCATTGACAGTCGGGGCGATTGTTAGGGCATTGTGGCTGCGCTACCGGATCAGCGATCGCAGGGTTTCTGTGACAGGTGGTTGGAGGGGGCGCGATCGCACCGATGTGATTTACTCAGAAGTTGTCAAAATTGTCAAAGTTCCCCGTGGTATAGGAGCGTGGGGGGATATGGTTATCACTCTTAGAGATGGTAGTCGTCTGGAACTACGGGCTGTTCCCAAGTTTCGGGAAATCTATGACTACATTGAAGAAAGAGTCATCGCCAAAAACCCTAGCTATGTGGGCGCTAAAAAGTGATGAGGGGCATTAGGAGGATGAGCCAGACAAGGAGGATGAGGGGGATAAGGACGATGAGAAGGATAAACAGGATAAACGAGAAATTCTTTACTCCCTCATCTCCTTCATCTCCCCCATCTCCCCCATCTCCCTCATCTCCTTCATCTCCCCCATCTCCCCCATCTCCCCCATCTCCCTCAATACTCGCTTCGCTCTCTACCCCCATCTCATATAATGTGCGGCTATCCGTAGTACGAAGCTAGTCACATGGAAATCACGATTTAGATAAATTAGATTAAGTCAATTTACAGTATCTCAGGTTGAATTCAGAATAATGGATTTTGGTATCGGGTTTCTCTCGAACAACGTGATGCTGCCAATCATAGACTTGTTCTATAGCATTGTGCCTAGCTATGGATTGGCAATCGTGGCATTGACATTGATCATTCGTTTCGCGCTCTATCCCCTGAGTGCTGGCTCAATTCGCAACATGCGACGAATGCGGATTGTGCAACCTCTGATGAACAAGAAAATGCAAGAAATCAAGGAGCGGTATAAGGACGATCCGCAAAAGCAGCAGGAAGAAATGATGAACGTCCAAAAAGAATTTGGCAACCCGCTTGCAGGTTGTTTGCCACTGCTGCTGCAAATGCCAGTTTTACTAGCACTATTTGCGACTTTGCGGGGTTCACCTTTTTCTGGTGTGAACTATAGTGTTAACTTGCAAATCTTGCCTGCTGAACAAATCGAACGAATTCAACCGCAAGCCTTTGCCACTCCCCCACAAAACATCTATGTTGCTGAAGGGGAACACCTTAAGGTATCTGCCATCGTTCCCGCAGGCAACAAATTGGCGGTGGGAGAACATACAAAGATAGAATATCAAACCCCTGAGGGCAAACCATTCCAAGCACTTTTAGCAGAACACCCTAACACTCAGTTAATCCCCCAATGGTCAGTGACTAAAGGGGAGGAACGGGTAAAAATTGATGCTGAAGGTAACATAGAAGCCTTACAGCCAGGGGATGTTACAATTCAGGGAACAATTCCGGGACTCGCAGCAAGTCAAGGATTTCTCTTTATTGATGCCTTAGGTCGGGTTGGTGCAACTGATCCAGACGGTACTATTCACTGGGATATCGTCGCCATGATAGTCCTGTTTGGTATTACCCTCTACGTCAGCCAAATCCTTTCTGGGCAAAATAGCACAAATGCTAACCCGCAGCAGGACACGGTAAACAAAATAACTCCCGTCATCTTTTCTGGGATGTTTTTGTTCTTCCCCCTACCAGCTGGGGTGCTGATGTATATGGTGATTGGTAATATTTTCCAGACACTGCAAACCTACATTCTCACGCGCGAACCTCTGCCTGAAGAACTACAAAAAATGGTAGAGACTCAGAAAAAAGAAGAAGAAAGCGCACAACAAAAATCGCTGCCGTTTGAGCCAAAAAGTTCTAAGAAAAAGACTACAGGGTAATGATGACAGACAGTCGAATGGAACGCGGTCAGGAGTGGTTAAAAACACTACTGCAACTCAATGGGCTATCTGTTGATATTGAAGGTGAGATAGAAACAATCGTTAATCAGGACGAGGAATCTCCAGAACCTGATAGTTACTGGTTGACGATTGATGAAACAAACCTAACGCCGGAGCAAATTGAGATTTTAACTGGTCCCGATGGTTCAGTGCTAGATGCGATTCAGTATCTAGCAAATTCTATTCTCAACTTAAATCAACCACAGGAGGAGCAAGCCTCATACACTGTTGAGTTGAATGGCTACCGTGTTAAGAGATTTGCAGAAATTCGCGCCCTAGCTGAAGCAGCTGCCGAGCAAGTGCGCTCCTCTGGTCAAGAAGTAGAAATCAAGTCACTCAGTTCAGCCGAACGTCGTCAAGTTCACACCTTATTTAAGGAGTTTGGTGACTTAGAAACCTTCAGCCGAGGGAAAGAGCCGTTTCGTCAGCTTGTTGTACGCCTTGCATCAATCGAATAATTGAACACTTAGGAGTCAACACTCAAGAGTCAAGAGTCAAGAGTGAGGAGTCAAGAGTTAACACAAAGATTGATAACTCATAACTCATCACTCATAACTCATTACTTTTAGAGAAAAATTTCTATAAAAAGTTTCGGAAATCCGAATTTAGTAGTTATAAAACTAATTTGTAGAAAAGCTAAACTTAAATATGTATTAACAGCTGCATCGCTGATGATACGCATATTTTGTAGTTACGCACAATTTGTAGTGAGGATGTCTCACAAGTCCTATGGACGCAATTTATATTCCGCAGCTTACTAAAGCGCCGGAACGGACAGAAGAAATCCAAGTGAATGAGTTTCTGCCCGGTTTAGAAACTTTGACACCAGTTCGCGGTCGCATCCGTGTGCAGCATCACGGTAATTATTTACAAGTGTCAAGTCAGGCAGAAACAATTATTACTTGTACCTGCAGTCGGTGCTTGCAAAACTATAATCATCGTTTGATGGTTGAGCCCAAGGAAATTATCTGGTTAGATGAATCAGCTAACGAAACAGATGACCTGCCTTTAGAACGGGAAGTCGCTTTTGATGATTTAATAGAAACAGTTTCACCTGAGGGATATTTTTATCCTGATCAATGGCTGTACGAGCAAATGTGTTTGGAATTGCCCCAGCGACAGTTGTGTGATGCCAATTGTCAGGGGATTCAAGCAAGCGCTGAGAGCAAGTTCAATAATTCTGTTGACAGGCGTTGGTCTTCTTTGGAATCTTTGAAAAACCAATTACCAGGAGCGTAGATTGATAGCTTTGTAGTAAGCGCTTTAGCGCTAAAGCACTTACTACAAATTAGGGTTGACTTTTGACGAGTTGACAAGATATCATATATATAATGGAAAAGGTGTGCGCAGGCGAACCCACCTTTTCAATAGTATTACCACAGTAGAAAAAGACAATGAATAAAGAAGTGGGCTTTGTGCTCCAATAGTGTAAACGAAGTTCGTTTTGTTGAGTCAGAAATGGGCAATGGAAGTTCTAAAACTTACGACTACGATTGATGAATCAGGATATTTGAATCTTAATATTCCAACGCAGTTAGCCGCTGGAGAAGTGAACATTGTTGTTGTTTTGAATCCAGTTTCGTCAGAAGGGCAGCAAAAATCCAGCTATGATTTCTCCGACTTGGTAGGGCGGTTAACTTGGCAGGGAGATGCACTTATTATGCAGAGGACTCTGCGGGATGAGTGGTAATCGCTACGTGTTAGATACGAATGCGATTGTGGCTCTGCTTCAAGGGAATTCTCAACTCATTCAATTACTTAAAAATGCTGATTGGATTGGAGTTTCAGTTATTAGCCAAATTGAATTTTTGGCTTTTTCTGGGCTAAGTCAAGATGATCGTCAGCTTTTTCAACTGTTTCTTCAGCGAGTGGAGATTATCGGTTTAGTGGCGAGTGATGCTGCGTTAATTGAGAAAATAATTGAAATTCGCCTGCAATATCGATTGAAATTACCGGATGCTGTTATTGCAGCAATGGCGATCCAAAATTCAGCAAGTTTAGTGAGTGCTGATACTGAGTTTGCAAAGGTAACAATGTTAACGGTAATTAATTGGTAGCGATCGCCCAAGGGTGAAGTTTGTCGAACTCACGTTGAATTAGAAAGCTTTCAATTCAAGTTGACACATATGCCTCTATATAAAGTCAACCTTTCAAGAATTGCAGTAGCTAAAATACTAACGCTGGATAAAGCCCCCCAGTAGTCGCCATACTATCAGCGGTGGAGTAACCTCACAGCTATTGGTGTTAAGTTGAGGTTTAAGCGTTTATTCCACGTTGATTTTACCCCACACGCCAGTCGCCTGCGGAGGGAAACCCTCCTGCAGCGCTGGCTCCCCTTAATCCCCTCCCCGATGCCTTGGGGAGGGGAGGTTTTGGCGTAAGACAAAACCGGGGTGGAGTGGAGCGAGAATTGTTGCCTCGTTCCCAGCCTCAGGCTGGGAATCTCTACTGGGAGGCTCTGCCTTGCTTAACAGCGGCTGTGCCGCTTCAAGGGCATTTCCAGGTGGAACCACCGCGCCCGAGATTAAAGACAGGGTTTTGGGTTAAGTTGACACCAATGGGCACAGAACAGCCCCTACAAAAAACCTGTTATTCACCCAATTGAAAACTGCTATAAGTCTAGGTGGAATGAGGATGTTTTCATTTTAGGGTTGACTTTTGACGAGTTGACAAGATATCATATATATAATGGAAAAGATGTGCGCAGATAAACTCAACCTTTCAAGAATTGCAGTTATTAATATCGATGCTGGAATAAGCTCCGCAATAGTCGCCACGGTATTAGCGGTGCAGCAAAAACCAAAGGCAGAAGAAAGCAACTATGCCGACACAGATGAAAGTAAGCTTTACCCAACCTCGCTGAAACCTCACCCCCAGCCCCTCTCCGCGAGCGGAGAGGGGAGTAGAGTCAATTTCCGCTATTTTAGATTGGGCGTATTCGAGAAAGGGTTCATAGTTAATGGCGGTGGCGAGTTCAGCAGCTTGATGCAAGGAGTCAACAGCGGCGTCTCGCTGTCCCATGTTTAATTGAGTATCGGCGATAAAGTAGAGTAGATTGCGGCTTTGGCTATAGATATCGCCAATTTCAAGGTAAAGGTTTTGAGCTTGTTGGAGATATTCTAGCCCTTGAACTGGGTCATCTTGTAATTTGCCAAACTCTTGCAGAACGTTAGCTTCACCCAAGCGAGAACCAGTTTCGCGGTAGAATGCCAATGCTTGTTCGTAACGTTCTAATGCTTCAGGGCTACGTCCCAGGAACTGCAAAACATCGCCAATCGCTTGTAAGGTGTTTGCTTCACCCAAGCGAG
>NZ_AP018194.1:3245550-3282605 GCF_002368235.1 Scytonema sp. HK-05
ATCGCCAATATCGCGGTAGAATGCCAAAGCTTGTTCGTAACGTTCTAATGCTTCAGGGCTACGTTTTTTGGAACTGCAAAACATCGCCAATTGCTTGTAAGGTGTTAGCTTCACCCAAGCGTGCGCCAATATCGCGGTAGAATGCCAATGCTTGTTCGTAACGTTCTAAAGCTTCAGGGCTACGTTTTTTGGAACTGCAAAACATCGCCAATCGCTTTTAAGGTGTTAGCTTCACCCAAGCGATGCTCCGGAGGAGCCGCTGAGCGAACGCCAATTTCCTGGTAAATTTTTAGTGCTTGCTGATAACAATCGTTAGCTCGTTTGACCTCATTTGTCATTCCTGCGCGGGTTTCCCGCGTTGTAGCAACTGGCGTTGTGTTGTCGCACAGCGCAACGCACCATCAAGAATTCAAGGTGGGTTGCCCTTGCTGCATAACACAATCTTTTGCGGAATTCACGGTTGCTTTATTGTATTCCCTAGTATGGAAACATATAGAATTGACATAGTTATGAGAGAGTGGTGTAGGCAAACCCCTATCAAGCCAATGTCTAGCCAGAGGATCAAAGGAAGATTTTAACCTGGAAATATTATTAATAAAACCCTGACATGAAATGAATGATGAAATTCCAGTCAAAAAAATCTTAGTGTTGTCAGCGAATCCCAAAGGTACCAAACAACTGCGTTTGAATGAGGAGATTCGTGAAATTAAGGAAGGGTTACAACTAGCGAAAAAACGCGACAGCTTTAAGATAGAGTCGGCAGAAGCAGTGCGCGACTTAGATATTCACCGCTCTATTCTGAATTACGAACCCCAGATTATTCATTTTTCCGGACATGGTGCAGGGGAAGAGGGTTTAATATTTGAAGATAATACCGGACAACAAAAGCTAGTGGATGCAGCAGCATTAGCTGGACTGTTTGACTTGTTCGCAGATCAAGTAGAGTGTGTATTACTTAATGCTTGCTATTCCGAGATTCAAGCCAAAGCCATTGCCCAACATATTGATTATGTTATCGGCATGAGTCAGGAAATTGGCGATAGAGCTGCCATTAAATTTGCTGTTGGATTTTACGATGCTCTGGGGGCTGGAAGAAGCGTTGAATTCGCATATAAACTTGGTTGTAGAGTCATCCGCATGGCAGGGATTCAAGAGCATTTGACACCTCAACTGTTCAGAAAAGAAGATTTGCATGGGGAAAGTATAAATACCACCCCTACACTCACTTCACCCCCACAGGATGCTCGCAAAGCAAGTGTTATTTCTCCTTCACCCACACTAACACCACCAACTCCCCCTATAACCAAACAGGAAGAACCAGAAAATATTATTAAGTATCGTCAGAAAGTTGAAGAATTTGCTTCTGATGGCGTGATTGATGATGACATTGAATCCCACATATTAAATAATTTACAGAAAAAGTTAGGATTAACGGATGAACAAGCTTGTGCAGTCCAAGAAGAAGTATTAGAACCTTATAAGATTTACAAGCAACAATTTAACAAGAAAGTAGCTGAACAAGGATACCCACTGGGGGAAAAAGCTGAAGCTGAATTAAAGAAGTTGCAAAACTACTACGAGATTAAAAACGAATTCGTAAATTTACTGAAACAAGAAGGGGAACAACAAGAAGCCGAAAGACTGCAACGACAAAACCAGCAGACTGATGATCTGCCCTCTGAAAAGGGAATAGACTACACCAAACTGCGTGACTTGCTAGCAGCAGGCAAGTGGAAAGAAGCTGACTATGAAACTTATCTGGTGATGCTCCAAGCTGTCGGGCGCAAGGAAAATGACTGGATTAGAGAAGAAGAACTCTTAAACTTTCCCTGCACTGACCTGCGCACAATTGACCAACTTTGGGTAAAATACAGCAATGGGCGTTTTGGCTTCAGCGTTCAAAAGGAAATTTACCTCAGTGTCGGTGGCAAGCCGGACGGTAAATTCTACGAAGAAGCCTGGAAAAAGTTTGGCGATCGCGTCGGTTGGAGAGTGGAAAGAAGCTGGATGGAGACGTTCGTTGAAGTCACTTTTGATACTATTGCCCCAAGGGGACACCTACCTGTGGTTCACAATGTTACGTGGCGTATTTCACAATTTTGGTGGGGTATTCTCTTCTCTCGCATCGAGACTTGTAAACTGTAACATCTAAGCGTTTCAGAATTTTGTGAATATTTATTGCAGCTTCCTTTTGCACGCTAGAATCAACATTTCCGGATTTCAATACCTGGCAACCCCTTTGGGGAAGTCAAAAGTCAAAAGTCAAAAGTCAAAAAATTATTATTAGGATTTTTCTTTACTCGTTACTATTGATTTAGCAATAATTCTAATTAACTGCTCGCATTCATCTAACAGACTTACTATTTTTACTTCAGGCATTATTTCTGACTTAACTAACAGCTTTAGCCAATATCTTGTTTCCTTTGCTTCTTTAAGAGCTATTGCTTGCTTGCTTATAAAATCCTTGTTACTTTCGGCAGAACGAGACCACTCGCTGCGCTCAAATTCAAAAGTCAAAAGTCAAAAGTCAAAAAAAGAAGTATCCGCTAAGTCCTCAAATTTATTTGTGGGGGTTCTTAATTTTGACTTTTGACTTGATACTTTTGACTTCCCCGGAGGGGCTGTACCTGGTTGCTTATCAAGATATGAACATAACTTTGTTATCCTAACAGCAAATTCAAAGGTTCTATCAGAAATTGGTATATAATTACTCATGCTCAAAACTAAAATTAGGGAGCACAATCATAACATAGCAGCTATTTTCAAATACTTATTTTTGACTTTTGACTTTTGACTTTTGACTTTTGACTTCCCCAAAGGGGCGTTGCTCATGATACAAAGAGCATAGAGTTTAAAGCCATACTTCTGCTGTGCTTTTTTGATAGCGTATAAAAGCACTTCCCGACATTCTAAGCGGGTGAGCCGAAATTCGCGGTTATTGCACCGGGTGGTGATGTGATAGCAGAATCCTGGTTGTAAATTCCGGGGAGAACGAGACATGAAAACAGACCATCCCAATTTTGCCACAATACCCTATTCGGGTATCGCTATACGCACAAGGCAGGCTTTGTTAGTATAGCCCCAGGCTTATAGCCTGAGGGGCTTTTTGCCAAATTGGGATGCTCCCCATGAAAATAACCTGATAAGTATTAATGCAAAATTGAATATACATTTGTCATTGCGAATGGAGCGATCGCTCTTAGCGTTCCCGAAGGGTAGTAGTCTGTCAAGGAATAATTGAGGGATAGATCTTCTGTAGAGACGGCGATTTATCGCGTCTCTCTAACCGTCAAAATGAGCCTCGTAGGGAAGGGGTTGGGGGTTAGGTTTAGTGTGGATTTTTCCACATGGCGTCAAAAGTCAGGGTTAATGAGTTGTTAGAAGCATAACAAACCTGAACAATGAGAAAAGAACTAACAACTTACTCCTAACATCTACTTATGAGCTTCCGTGACGAGTTTAAACTCCTATTACGCGCCCGCTACCCCTTAATCTACATTCCCACCTATGAAGAGGAACGGGTAGAAGCGGCTATCCGCGAAGAAGCCGCGAACCAGGGTAATCGTCCAGTGTATACTTGGGATTTTGTGGATGGTTATCAAGGCAATCCCAACGATGCTGGGTTTGGTCGGCGTAACCCCTTACAAGCTTTGGAATTGGTGGAAAAACTCCCAGCTTCTGCGCCTGGGGTGTTTATTCTCCGAGATTACCATCGGTTTTTAGAAGATGTGGCGATCGCCCGCAAACTCCGCAACTTCGCCCGACTCCTCAAGTCCCAACCAAAAAATATCGTGTTGCTGTCGCCGAGAGTTGCGATTCCTGACGACTTAAGCGAAGTTCTTACTGTCCTTGAGTTTCCCTTACCCGCCGCCACGGAAATTAAAGCGGAAGTGGAACGTTTGATAGCCGCGACTGGTCACTCTCTTCCTGGTAGAGTTTTAGATGACTTGGTGCGCTCTTGTCAAGGGCTATCGATGGAACGCATTCGTCGGGTTTTATCACGGGCGATCGCGACGCACGGTGAACTACAACCAGAAGACGTGGATCTGGTTTTGGAAGAAAAGCGCCAAACCATTCGCCAAACTCAAATCCTCGACTTTTACCCAGCCACAGAGCAAATTTCTGATATCGGCGGACTGGATAACCTCAAAGATTGGCTCCTCCGCCGAGGTGGAGCATTTACCGAAAAAGCGCGACAGTACGGATTACCGCACCCCCGTGGTTTGATGTTGGTGGGAATTCAGGGAACTGGGAAATCGTTAACTGCAAAGGCGATCGCCCATCATTGGCATTTACCTTTGTTGCGTCTCGATGTGGGACGATTGTTTGGGGGTTTGGTGGGTGAGTCGGAATCCCGCACTCGACAAATGATACAAGTCGCCGAAGCCCTCGCTCCTTGTGTGTTGTGGATAGATGAGATAGATAAAGCCTTTTCCGGGCTAGGTAGCAAAGGTGATGCGGGAACCACGAGCCGTGTTTTTGGTACATTTATTACTTGGTTAGCCGAGAAAACCTCACCTGTGTTTGTTGTTTCTACCGCCAACGACATTCAAGCGCTACCACCAGAAATGCTGCGAAAAGGGCGGTTTGATGAAATTTTCTTTGTTGGTTTGCCAAGTCAAGAAGAGAGAAAAGCAATTTTTACCGTGCATTTATCTCGACTGCGTGCGCATAACTTAAAAAATTACGATATTGATAGGTTAGCTTACGAAACACCTGATTTTTCTGGAGCAGAAATTGAGCAAACTTTGATTGAAGCAATGCACATCGGGTTTAGCCAAAACCGGGACTTCAATACCGATGACATTTTAGAAGCTGCCAGTCAGATCATACCCCTAGCACGAACCGCTGTCGAGCAAATTCAGCAACTGCAAGAATGGGCGGCGGCGGGTAGAGCGCGTCTGGCTTCCAAACACAATCCTTTGAGCGATCGCATTCAACGCCAGTTGCAATAATGAGTGAAAAATTATGAATTATGAACAGTAAAAATTTTCATAATTCATAATTTATAATTCATAAATTTGTAGGGTGAACTTGTCACTATGATTAACATACTGAAGTATACACTAGGGATTTTCTTGGCGCTTGCTATCTTAGCTGGCGGTGGAGTCGCTGCTGCTTTGTATTTTATGAATCGAACCTCAGCACCTCCCGCCAAACCCATTTTTGCCAATGATAGCCCCGCTGTCAGAGGGGAAAAGCCAAAACCGACTGTACCTAAAGCAGCAAAAGCAGCGTCTAAGCCTGACGCGAAGGGTGAAGCTTCTCCTAAGCCAACCCCGACTCCAAAGGCTAGCGAATCGCCCAAGCCATTACCACCAGGAGCTTACCAAGCGCGTGTTACTTGGAAGCAAGGCTTGATTTTGCGAGCAGAAGCAAAGCAGGATGCTGAACGTGTTGGTGGGATTGGTTTTAATTCAAGAGTGATCGTTCTCGAACAAAGCGAAGATCAAGTCTGGCAAAAGATTCGCTTGGAAGATGGCGAACAAGAAGGTTGGGTGAAAGCAGGTAATACGCAGAAAGTTGACAAACAAGAGGATTCCCAACAGACACAGACAGAGCAAACAGACCAATAACAGTAAACCAACAACAGTAAAACATATACCTTAAGCTGCCAAGACTCATACTATTCTTTTCATTGCCTGATAGGGATGAATAGACAATCGCTTTGCGCGTGAAAAATCAAACTCTTATAGCTACTTAGCACGGCTTTAGGCTTTTCCGTCACCTCATTTGTCTTTTATTCAAACGATAAACGCGCTTAGCAGCCATTTTTTTATTAAGAAACTTAGTCAAATTTAAAGCTTCATTTCAATAATTTCAGAAGTTTAAAAAACACGAGCCTACACAATCAGCACATACAGCAATTTTTGAGTGCCTTTGAGCTAAGCTTTCACAACAGCAGGTTAGCTTAAACTTGAGAAAAAGGAAATTTATCACAATAAAAATGGCGAACAATCATGCAATTGTGATCGGCGGTAGTATGGCTGGGTTAGTCGTGGCTCGGATTTTGAGCGATCGCTTCCCTGCAGTCACGCTCATTGAACGAGATCAATTTCCTGAAGAACCTATTCCGCGCAAGGGAACTCCTCAGTCTCGCCACATACATGTGCTTTTGCTGCAAGGTCAGATCATCCTCGAAAAATTTTTCCCTGGACTGCGCGACGAAATGATTGCTGCTGGTGCTCATTTAATAGATGTGGCAGCAGATATGATGTGGCTTAATCCTGCTGGATGGGGAGTTCGCTTTCCCTCCGATATTTCTATGTTGGGATTCAGTCGCGATTTAATAGATTGCAAGGTGCGCCGCCGCTTAGCTCTTATCAATAACATCCGCTTTCTGCAAGGGTGTGAGGTCACCGGACTTCTATCGAATACTCACGGCACTTGCGTAGCTGGTGTATCCGTTCGCCATCACAAACAATCCCATCAAGGAATCTGGGAAGAGTCACCAGGTAGGATAAAGGCTGCATATCCTAGCGAAATTGGCTACTACATATAGATTAGAATTTATGCACTTTACAAATCAGTTGTGATGTGATTAATGCGTTATGCGAAGCGTTCCTAGCGTGGTTGTATGGTGGGTGTAAATCTTGAGAGAAGAGAATTTTTGAGGGTTGTGTTTAAAAATTTCTCAGTTCTTGACAATTGCTACCTAAAGTTTAGCTAACAGCTTTATATATAAAGCTTGTAAAAAAGACCTATTGTCAATGCATATGTAGACGATTTCTATAGTGCATAAGTTCTATAGTTCAACACTTATGACTAAAATATGCCTTGATAATTGGGGCTTGATATCTATAAAGAACGTTAGATGTAAGGATATAGCAATGATTGAGTTCTTTTCTGCAACATTGGCACCATTAATTGTTATTCTGCTGTTTATGGCAATTGTATACGCTATTTCCCGCCGTACACTCGGGCACGAAGTCGCTCAAAGACGTTTGCTTCGCACTGCTTTGTTGCTCCCACTGGGTTTCCTCTTTAGCTTAGGGTTTCATTCACTAGGCAAATATGGATTGATAAGCTTTGATTTTCTTTTTGCAGCATTTGTGGCTTTATGGCTACTTAGCTGGAACTGGCGAAAGGCAAAGGCTGGTGCTTTATTACTTAATGCAGGACGGCTTTCAGTGAGCAAAATAATTTTTTGGTTTGGTGCATTGGAAGTCCTGTTCACAGTCCTCTTCACTTGGTCGGCGATCAATCAAATTTCAACAGGGCTTGAGAGTAACACTAATCTGGCACAAGTCATATCACAATTGGTTTTCTACTGGTCGCTTGCCATCTATTTGCTCTGCGTAGGATTGAGCAGCCTGGAGTTGAGAGAGAATGGCATCTGCTATATGTTTTCAGTGGTGAAGTGGGAGAAGCTAGCATCCTATAAGTGGAACGAAGTAAAACCTAACATCGTGACGATTAGCTTCAAGTCACCACGCCTTCCTTTATTCAGAAGATTCTGGAGCTTGCCAATTTCTTTACCATATCGGGATACAGTAAATCGAATTTTGGCTGAGCATTTGATGATGGCTCATGTCAATTGATGCTCCCACCGCAGACACGCCGTGGGATTCTCCCTTCATCCAGTCAACTTGTCTAGAGGAGTTTCCCCACCGTCATGAGAGGTTGTTCTGTCCCGGAGCAATAGAATTCTGTGCGCCCCACAGTCCCCTTCGGGTATGCCTATGGCTAACGCCACGGCTATCGCCGTTAGCGCAGCTCCTCCGGAGGAGGCACGGCACGTCTAGGACGAACGCCACTTTGCTTATGCCGGGGAACCCGTCCACCGCAAGTGGCTCACTTTTAAGTCCTTTGTTCAAAATCAACCTAGTACAGTTCGGCGTAAATAGGGCAACCCTTCGGGTTCACCAGTCGCCTACGGAGGGAAACCCTCCTGCAGCGCTGGTTCACCATTTAAAATCCCTAAAAAGCCCATTCCATAATACTTTTGACTTTTGACTTTTGAATGCATGACTTCCGCCTTGCGGTACTAGTGGCATTGTGGTCACGGTGCATGACTGTTCCACATTCATGACATGTGTGGGTAGCAGTAGACAATGACTTTTTAACTCGTGTTCCACAAACAGAACAATCTTGTAATGTGTAGTGGGGTGGGACTGCTACTATAGCCAAGCCAAGCAATTTACTTAAGAAACTGGTATATTTTTTTTATAAGTCAATTTGTGCAATTCAGTCAAATTGGGGGGTTAGTTGCTTGGTGTATGAAACCTTTGTAAACAGTATTTTCAAGGTTTTCTTAATGTACGGTATCAAGCAGTAAAGATTTGGCACGACTACGGTGAATTTACGGAATAAATAAAATTTTAATCATTACAAAACGAGTTGTAAGGAATTATCTGTTACACAAGTGTATCAATAATGGTATATACAAACAATTGACTAACGCTCTGTATCAGACCAAATCTACAACAGGGAAATTATCTAAACTAAGAACTTGAAACAATTATGGAAAAGATTGGTTATCTTCAGTTTGCTGAAGCAAACGAGGCATCAATAAGAAATGAGGATGAACAGGTCCAAGTTAATTATAATCTTTTTGCACAGTTAAACTGGAAAACAGTGTCTAGCTGTGGTGCCATACACCTTTTATCTGTAGCACTGACTTTAGCAGTTCTAAGTATAGCCCAGCGGGCGGTGGCAGTTGAGAAAGTAGGAAGTAGCGGTTCTCAAGTCTCAGAAATCCAAAGATGTTTGAGCAAGCTGGGCTATTATAATGGTCCGGTAACAGGTAAGTTTGCTTCCTTAACCCAGAATGCTGTGATTCGGTTCCAGCAAACCAATGGACTACCAGCTGTTGGAGTTGTGGGTGCTAGAACTCAACAAGCCTTGCAATCTCAATGTCAAAGTAGAAGACCTGGTGGAAGTGTGAGTGGGGGTTTGCAACCAGGTAGCAGAGGTCAAGCTGTCACTAGGTTACAGCAGGATTTGCGGCGGTTAGGTTACTTTAATGGTCCGATAACAGGCAACTTTGGTCCAGAAACTCAACGAGCAGTCGTAAGATTCCAGCAATCATATGGAATACGTGCTGATGGTGTTGTCGGTGGGAGAACAAAAGAAGCAATACGTATCAGTCTTAACAGAAATAATTCCTCAGCTTACAATTCCTCAGCTTACAATTCCTCAACTTACAATTCCTCATCTGACAATTCCTCAACTTACACCTCAACTTACACCTCAACTTACAATTCCTCAGACGGTATTGGTGGAGATAACTTGCCCAATGCTTTAAATTTGGGTGACTCAGGTGCCGAGGTGAGAGAATTGCAACAGGATTTGCAGCAGTTGGGCTACTTTAGAGTGAATCCAACTGGCTACTTTGGTCCAACAACCCAGGAAGCTGTGGCACGTTTTCAGCAAGATTATCGAATAGTACCCAGCGGTGTCGCCGACTCACAAACCTTAGGAGCCATAACGACAGCTCTTGGAGGGCAAAATTATGGGCAAAATCCTGGGCAAAATTATGGGCAAAATCCTGGGCAAAATCCTGGGCAAAATTATGGTTGTTCAACAACCGGAGATATTTGTCAAGGTGAGAGAAGTCGGCGAGTTACAGTCGTGCAACAGCGTTTGCAGAATTTGCGATTCTTTAACGGTGATATCACTGGTTATTATGGTCCAGCAACTAGAGATGCTGTAGCTCAATTCCAGCGATATTATGGACTGGAAACGACTGGGTTTGTCAATTATCAAACTTGGCAAGCATTAGGGATAAGCAATAATCCAGACAATTCTACAGGATGGAGTCCTAAAGGGGAGAATCGCTTTGTCGTGGTCGTACCGATTTCTAGAAATGACACTTTGGATCAAGTGCGTCAGTATATTCCCGAGGCTTTCCGCGCTGAATCTAGACTTGGTCCTTTTGTAAATGCTGGACAATTTAGAGAACGCTCACAAGCAGAAGACTTGTCTAAATGGTTACGCTCACGTGGGTTAGATGCACGGGTAGATTACTTCTAAAAGTTAAGAGTTATGAGTTATGAGTTATTATTTATAACTCGTAACTCTTAATTTTATTCCCTAACCCTAACGAAGTTTAAAGATAATGGCAGAAACTCGTATTGGAATTATTGGTGGCAGCGGTTTATACAAAATGGATGCCCTCAAAGATATCGAAGAGGTGCATATCCAGACGCCGTTTGGTTCACCATCTGATGCTTTGATACTGGGAAGTTTAGAGGGTACGCGAGTCGCTTTTTTAGCGCGTCATGGTCGTAATCACACGCTGTTACCTTCCGAGTTGCCATTTCGCGCCAATATCTATGCAATGAAGCAACTGGGTGTAGAGTATTTAATCTCGGCTTCAGCTGTAGGTTCATTGAAGGAAGAAGTGAAACCACTGGATTTGGTGGTTCCCGATCAATTTATTGATAGAACGAAAAATCGGGTTTCAACGTTTTTCGGTGAGGGAATTGTTGCTCATATCGCTTTTGGGGATCCAATTTGTAAAAATTTGGCTGGAGTTGTCGCTTCGGCGATCGCATCTCTCAACTTACCGGATATCACGCTGCATCGTGGCGGTACCTATGTGTGTATGGAAGGACCAGCATTTTCGACAAAAGCAGAGTCAAATCTTTACCGCAGTTGGGGTGCAACAGTAATTGGGATGACGAATTTGCCAGAAGCGAAGTTAGCACGGGAAGCAGAAATTGCTTATGCGACTTTAGCGCTAGCGACAGATTACGATTGTTGGCATCCAGATCACGATAACGTGACGGTAGACATGGTAATTGCTAATTTGCAGCGAAATGCAGTCAATGCTCAGAAAGTGATTCAAGAAACGGTACGGCGTTTAACTGAAAACCCACCCCCAAGTGATGCACATTCAGCCTTAAAGTATGCGATTTTGACGAACCTAGAAAAGGCTCCAGCAGTCACTAAAGAAAAGTTAGGGTTGTTGCTGAAAAAGTATATGTAGAAAGCTCTTTACGATTGTTTCTTGTGGTCTTTTGGCAAAGATTCATACCACCCTGGTAGTAGTACTATCAGGGTGTTGCTTTGCCAGTAAATACCTATAAAGTAAGAAAGCTTTGCTCAGCTACCTGTTCTGCCATTTACGCCTCATAGCAGATATTGATTAACGCCTTATGGCAGAACTTACCACTGAAACCAAGTGTTATTATTGTTTTCAGTGGTGGATCGATAAGGTTCATATATTCATACATCAGCAGTTCCTCAAAACCAAGAGGACTTGTCTACCATCACAAAAAAAGCTGACGTAACTCACAACCTACTTATGTCGTCAATCTATACCAAAGAAGCTATACAGGCGATAATAGAACTGTGAGGAGAAAACGGAAGCGACTTGTATTAAAAAGGGGAAATATCATGAAATTCAACATTTTAGCTGCTCTAACCGTATTTACTCCCCTGCTCTTAGCAACTTCAGTTAACGCTGCTAATCCGCAACACGTCAAAAAGCTAATTTCAACTGGGGAATGTAGTGGGTGCGATCTATCGAAAGCTAACCTCAGTGGTGCGCATTTAATTGGTGCTGACTTGAGAAATGCGAATCTCAAAGGAGCCAACTTGGCAAACGCGAATCTTGAAGGCGCTGACTTAACGGGTGCAAACTTAGCAGGAGCTAATTTAACGTCAGCTTTGGCAACAAACGTTGACTTCAAGAAAGCGAATCTCAACGGCGTGAATTTTAGTCGTGCTACGATTTATGACTCTAATGTCTATGGGGCATCCATGAATGACCTCAACATTACCAACGCTGAGATATTTAACACAGGTATCGGGGTTGGTGGTGAAGATGCAGAAATTCCTGATTGGAAATAGAACCTACCATAGCTTCGATTGTGGGAAGTAGGGACTAGAGATTGGTAAATTCCTTGCACACGGATTTTCTGAGCAGATTGATTACTTTTACTTATCTTTGTCGTTAAGTGGGAGAGCCTGAAAAATAGGCTAACTGTGGAGATGATCCCATAAACCTACTTCTTTTGAAAAGATTTTTGTTTTGATTTTGCATTACCTGCGCGGGAAGCTAAAAACTCCTTGGCAATAGCAACAGCGATTTAGGGGTTGGCTCGTTTAACTATCATGGCTAATTTAGCTTCCCCCCTAATGCATAAATTATTCAGGTGTAAACCTACAACATATTGACTATGCCTGAAGATGCTTATGTTAATTGTTGGTAGATATAAATATTTTTAAATTATCAAACTTATTTTTAGTGTCAATTTAGTATAACTAATAACCTCTCTCAGTTTGAACTATCAATATAAATGTATTAATCCAGGATGACAGCTTAAAATAGCTTAAATATCGGGTAAAAATCGGGTAAAATCGGCATTTAGACTTGTATAAATGAAAGGTGGACTGATTTTTGCATGATTTGTACTTAGACGAGTACCATTCTTGGCAACTCATAGGGCGTCAAATAGCCCTATATTCAGGATTCTAGTTCATCCAAAAATGAATTTAGAACGCTATTTCCCAGTCATCCTACTACGTTATGGCTGCTACCCTCTGAGTGGTTTTCTACCTTGTAGTTGATGAAGTAATGGTTCAGGGACAATTATGGTTATAGGGAACTAAAACCTCGTTGTACCCCAAAGTCAGTTGTGCTGATGCGCTGGTGCATCGCCTAGTCAACAGCTTTTTGGATGTAACTGTCCGCATTTAAAGTAACTGAAGTGTGAAAATTAAGGAAGCCCAAATGCAAGAACCGGAAATTGTGGAAACTAAGTCTCCAGAGGCAACAGTGCCAAATATCAACAACCAAACAGGAACCATAACTAAACTCCAGCCAACCGCGCAGTCTCAAGATCAATGGCTAAAATACGGAGAACAAGTTTCTGGTTTTTTAGCGACACTGCCCGACTATCTGGGAACCTTCTTTAATAGATACAAACAGCCCCTGATTACCATTGGTTTGATTGTGACAGCCATTGTCACCGTTAGGGTAGTCTTGGCAATCTTGGATGCTTTGAATGACATTCCCTTAGTCGCACCTACCTTTGAGTTAATTGGTATTGGTTACTCTGCATGGTTTGTTTACCGCTATCTACTCAAAGCTTCAAATCGGGAAGAGTTAACCAGTGAAATTGCAGCCCTCAAATCACAAGTTGTTGGCAAACAAATTTCAGAAAGCTAAATAGCTGCTATTGATGCAGTGCTAGAGCCATTCGGGCTTATGCGCTATCAATTTCTTCTAAAGTCCTGGCTCCCTCATTTTACGCCCTCAGACTGGGAGTCCGGGGCTACCAAAACAAAGCCTGCGTAAGCAGGCTTTTAGTTTACAGCGGTTTTCTTTCGGGTGGGCATTGCTTCTTAAAGCTCATCTGGGAAACATTTGAGATATTGGTGAGCAATGCTCACCCTACGATTTCTGGTCTAATCATAAGAATCAGCGCTGTGTGAGTCAGTCCACTCGGTTAATTTTGCTTGACCACTTGCATAGCAAAGCTTAACGAGGCACTCTCACAATGTTCTGAGATTGGATGGGTTGTAACTTTCCCATTCGCACTAAAGCTTGATGAACCATAGCAGCTACCTCAGCACGGGTAGCTTCTTGATTTGGAGCAAATATTTCTGGGTCTGGCTGGTTTACTACAAGACTATTTTCTGTAGCTGCTGCTACCTTATCAAGAGCATATTTAGGAATTTCTTTGGCATCTTTATAGACGCTTAAAAGTTTATCTGGGGAAGAGGGTACTTTCAGATTCAACCCACTCGCAAGAGCAACTAAAACTTGTACTCGTGGAATTTTCTGCTCTGGTTGGAAGGTTTTGTCTGGATAGCCTTTTAAAAATCCAGTACTGATGGATTGGCTAATCGCTGGAGTTGCCCAGAATTCGGCTGAGACATCCTTGAAATCTGCTGAAGTACTATTAACTCTTTTGCCAAAAGCTTGTTGCAAAATGGCAGCAAATTCCGCACGGGTGACAGGCTGATTCGGTCTAAAAGAGTAATCAGGAAAGCCTTTGATTATCCCACGAGAAGAAAGAACATCAATAAAACGCCGTCCCCAAAACTCACTAGGTACATCCGTAAAAGCGAGTGGCGGGGGAATTGTTGGCAATTTTTCACCAGGAGCAACTACAGAATATTGTTGTCTGGTTGTCGTCTGAGAAGATGTTGATTCGTCTTCTGGCTGTGGCTCGTTTGGGGCTAAGTTAGAAACCGGAGGTAACTCATCTTCAAAGGTATTTTGGTCAGTTGGGGATGGAGTGACTGTTGGCTTGACACTAGGAACAATAAATGGAACGACTGGTTGACCAGGCCTAGCGGGGGTAACAGGAGGAGCAGAGGAAGTAGGGGAAGGCAATAGCAAACCATTTATGTTCCAACTAGAATCCTTACGGGAAAATGACCAAAATAAAATCAACCCAATGGTAGAAAAAGCAACAAGAATAGCGATAAATTCATCAAAGCCAAGGGTATTTCTTTGAGATGACTTTGGATCTGAAGGAGGGATATCTGTCATCTTTTTGGGGGTAGGGAATAGGTTTGAGGGTCTTAGGTAATAGGTTACAGCTTTCAGGTTACGGATTCATTAAATTCCCCCTGTCCACTATAACCTTTGTTTTCAAACTACTCGCAGCAAGCTAGGGATACTGTCTACTGCTGTAAGGGTTTGAATTTCTGTTAATGCTTGCCGAAAATCACCTTCTTGGACATCGTGAGTGACAACAACAATTTCTGCTAGTTCTCCCTGAAAGCCTGTTTGAACGATAGACTCTAAGCTGACTCCGTGGTTGCCAAAGCAAGTTCCCAATTTGCCAATCACTCCAGGTTGGTCTTTTGTAAGAAAACGAGCGTAAAATCGGGTGACAAGTTCTGCCATTGGCACAATTTGGCAGTAGTCTTGATGTGCGCAAGCAAGCAGCGGATTTAGTGCTGTTTTGCTCTTTTTGAGTGCTGCTACTAAGTTCAAAATATCCGATGATACAGCACTAGCAGTTGCACCAGCACCAGCACCAGGACCAAAAAACATCACCTGTCCTATAGGTTCGCCTTCGATCAAAATGGCGTTATTTACGCCGTTAATGCTGGCTAAGGGGTGTGCTTTAGGAACTAAGGTAGGATGGACTCTGACTGAGATCAGAGGAGATGAGGGAGATGAGGGAGATGAGGGGGTCGTTCTGTTGGCGATCGCCGCAAGCGGCGCTGCGCTTTGCGCAATCGCCAGGAGTTTGATCACAAATCCTAATTTCTCGGCATAAGCAATATCTGTCTTGCTGACTTGCCGAATCCCCTCACTGTAGACATCTTTTAACTTGATGCGTCCACCAAAGGCTAATGATGCGAGGATGGCTATTTTATCTGCGGCGTCTAAGCCATCGACATCAGCAGTGGGGTCAGCCTCAGCATAACCTAAGCGTTGGGCATCCGCTAAAACATCGCTAAAGTTACCACCTTCTGTTTGCATCCGTGTGAGGATGTAGTTCGTCGTGCCGTTAATGATACCAGTGACGGTGTGTATGCGGTTGACACTTAAAGATTGCTTCAACGGTTGAATGACTGGAATACCACCACCAACGGCGGCTTCCAGCATGACGTATACGCCAGCTTGATTTGCTGCTGTGAAGATTTCATCACCAAAACGGGAAATCACTGCTTTGTTGGCAGTCACCACATGCTTGCCATTTTGAATTGCCTTCAGGATGAGCGATCGCGCCTTTTCCAGTCCACCCATCACCTCGACCACAATATCTACCGCTGGGTCACTGACAATTGCTTCTAAATCTGTTGTCAATACGGAATCTGGCAATGTGACTGCGCGGGGTTTGTCGAGCGATCGCACTCCCACGCGATAAATTTCTACTTCCTGTAACAACGGGTGACGAAAACTTTTATCTTGTAACAATTGCACTGTACCCGTTCCTACAGTGCCTAATCCCAGTATTCCCAGCTTTACACCCACAAGATTTATACCAATTTTATATTTTGGATTTTAGATTATGTTGTCAAATACACAACAATTGTAGGTAGGGCATATGCCCTACCTACAGATTATCTTTATTTAATTTAGTCTATAGCCTTTTGTCAAAAGTCTAATGACTCATGGCTCATGACTCATGACTAAATTAGTAGGTTTCTACGTGCCAACGACCAGCTTTCTTGAGGTTTTTCTGGTAATCACTCCAAGTTACGCCTTCTTTTGCAGCTGCGGCTGTCAGCGCTGCATCGATACCATCTTCCATACCCCGCAAACCACAGATGTAGGTGTGGGTTTTCTCTTCTTTAATCAACTGCCACAGTTCATCTGCGTGTTCTGCTACGCGGTCTTGGATATACATTCTGCCACCTTGTGCGTTTTTCTGTTCGCGGCTGATGGCATAAGTTAGGCGGAAATTATCGGGATACTTCTGTTGGATTTCTTCTAGTTCTTGCTTGTAAATGATGTTGGGAGTTGTGGGGATACCAAATATCAACCAAGCAAACCCATTAAACTGGTATTCTGGGTTAGCGGCTCTTTCGTTGTCCTTGAACATCCGCCACAGGTAAGCCCGCATAGGCGCAATACCTGTTCCTGTCGCCATCATGATCACTTTGGCATCAGGATCAGCGGGTAACAACATTTCTTTACCCACAGGACCTGTGATTTTTACGTCGTCTCCTGGTTTGAGGAAACACAGGTGAGTCGAGCAAACACCGTACACTGTTTCAGCAGTTTCTGGGTGCTTGTACTCCAATTGACGGACGCAAAGCGATACTGTTTTGTCATCCACATCATCGCCATGGCGAGTCGAGGCGATCGAGTACAGTCTGAGTTTTTCTGGCTTGCCGTTCTTGTCAACACCGGGTGGGATAATGCCGATACTTTGACCTTCTATATACCGCAAATCACCGCCGGATATGTCGAATTTTAGGTGCTGAACAATACCAATTCCGCCTTCTTGCACTAACGCTTCATTAGATATGCATTTTCCTACAAATGGAGCGTTTGGACGGTAAATATTGACGGGAACGTCAGCGTGGGCGTCTTTTTTAGCTTTCGCTTGAGTCATGGTGTTGCCTTCTTTATCCTTTTTCTTGGGCTGTTCCTCAGCTACAGGTGTGGCTTTACCATTTGCAATGTTAGCAGTCTCACCAGATGTGGCGTTGCTCGTGGAAGCTTTACCGTTAAGTTGGTCCACAGCACTCAAAGGCTGAATGCTAACAATCTTGCCACCTAGGCGAGTGATACGCCGCATCTCCTGATTCATACGGTTGTAAGGCACTCTGATGAATACACTGCCACTGTTACGAATTTGGTAGCTCGTTTTATCAGTTTCTTCGCTCTGACGCAGACCCACCACTTCGTATACGAAAACGCGGCTACCTGATTCTGTGTTGGCAGCACCTTCAACAGCACCTTTAATGTACATTTCTTCTACCACTCCGATGTCTACTTAACCTTTTCTGGAAAACCCTTCCCAGCACTATGCGCCAGCTTTAGTTTACCTGATTTTGGCTTGACAAAACTGGCGCTTTTGGGAAAGCGGCATCTCTAGCCAATGCTTTGCGACATACACTCACCAAAGACAAGCAGGAATTGCAAAAAAACACACCTGTTCACCTTCTAAATTAGACGATAAGTCTTTTGGAGAATGTTAATAATGAGTCAATTTAATTTTTTTTCCTGAAGTACTACCTCTAAAGAGGGAGATAACTTCTTACCACTTGTTAGGTAGATAACCCTAAAGAGCGTTTACCTTGGAGAATATCAATCACGAGTATATTGTTTGCGATTCGTTTTACTTCTCCAATTTTGCAATTTTCCCTCTTTCCACAGAAAATGAGTCTGGGAGTTTTAGACAGAATATTATTTGCTGAATTTTCATCCCCCATTATGGGTATTTCCAGAATTGAGGCATACTCCAGCTACTAAATTCTGATAGAGAGAAACCTTACATAAGCAACTAAAATAAGTTTTACTTGATGTGAAAAATCTGTCAACCACTATGAGCGTGTCATGCTAGATTTTTCTACCTCAAATTTGAGCATATACGCAAAATTACTGCAAGAATGACTTTTTTGGTCACTTGCTCAAGTCTGTCTCGAAATTTCTGATTTCCATCTAAGCGAGCATTGTTCACAAATTAGAATTCAAAGGAGTCAATTTTCTTTGACAAAAAAATTGAAAAGAAAAAAGATACCGTATAAACTTATTTATATGGAGTCACAAGCAAAGACTTCACAAGACCACGCCTGTTATAGGTGGTTGTAAAAATTTTGTTCGGTTCCTACTGGGTGGAAAACTGATTGAAAGGAAATACAGCAAGCCTTGTATAGAGTACTCCATTCTGTTACAATCCAATATAACACTAGGATTAAATACTTACCAGTAACGAGTTCAGACAGATGAGACAGGTGTCTGCAGCCACTGTGTTGTGTACCCGTTTGATGTGTCATAGCGCTGCTGGAGGCGACAAAGCAGGATAAACCGTTGAAGGATACTCCTAGCTGGAAAATTGTTGTGAGAAAAATTATTGATTCATCTTTAGTATCTAGAGGAGATTTATGAGTAAGCCGGAACGCGTGGTATTGATTGGAGTCGCTGGAGACTCCGGGTGCGGTAAATCTACTTTTTTGCGTCGCCTGATAGATTTATTCGGTGAAGAGTTAATGACAGTCATTTGCTTAGATGACTATCACTCATTAGACCGCAAGCAGCGCAAAGAAACAGGAATAACTGCACTTGACCCAAGAGCAAACAATTTTGACTTGATGTATGAGCAAATCAAAGCGCTCAAGAATGGTCAAGCAATTGATAAGCCAATTTACAACCACGAAACCGGCAACATCGATCCACCAGAGCGAATCGAGCCGAATCACATTGTAGTGGTTGAGGGGTTGCATCCTTTGTATGATGAGCGCGTGCGCCAACTTATCGACTTTAGTGTATATTTTGACATCAGCGATGAAGTCAAAATTGCTTGGAAGATTCAGCGAGACATGGCAGAGCGCGGTCACCGCTATGAAGATGTCTTAGCTCAAATCAATTCCCGTAAACCTGATTTTAGCAAGTACATTGAACCACAAAGAGAGTTTGCTGATGTGGTTCTCCAGGTATTGCCCACAAACTTAATTAAAGACGATAAAGAGCGCAAAGTTTTGCGGGTACGTATGCTCCAGCGGGAAGGCAAAGAAGGCTTTGCCCCAGTCTACCTGTTTGATGAAGGGTCAACAATTCAGTGGACTCCCTGCGGACGCAAACTGAGCTGTTCTTACCCTGGTATGCAACTGTACTATGGCTCAGATGTGTACTATGGTCGTTACGTCTCTGTGTTAGAGGTAGATGGTCAATTTGACAATCTGGAAGAAGTGATTTACATCGAAACTCATTTGAGTAACACATCCACCAAGTACAAAGGTGAGATGACTCAGTTGTTACTCCAGCACCGCGAGTATCCAGGTTCTAATAATGGAACTGGTTTGTTCCAAGTTCTAACAGGTTTGAAAATGCGTACTGCTTACGAACGGTTGACATCCAAGGAAGCAAAGCTAGCTGTTAACGTTTAGTGACAGTTGGTGTATTTGTGTCGAAGCTTTTGGGGGTGCTTACGGGTGTCCCCCGATTTTTTTATAGCTGTACGGGACGCTTTACAGATTATAGGTTAGATTTTTTTCTGTGCTGTGTCCCTGATTTCCTAAACAACGATAAACCAGTAGGGTAACTTTTATCTATCTTTAAAATAATCACTCTTAAGTAGGAAGTTTTATAAAAATCGCATAACTACGAAGTAGGATTGTAAAAATATTGTTATGATTGCAGATTAAAGTGGCTGAACTAAACGCTTTGTTTAGTCAGTTGGAAAACCTTCTATGGAGGAACTACACTTGTCTCGTCGTTATCTATTTAGCTCCGAGTCAGTGACAGAGGGACATCCAGATAAAATCTGCGATCAAATCTCAGATACCATTCTAGATACCCTTCTCTCACAAGATCCCAGTAGTCGTGTTGCTGCTGAGGTTGTGGTAAACACTGGTTTGGTATTAATCACTGGTGAAATTACCACCAAGGCAAATGTGAATTATGTCAATCTCGCCCGCAAAAAAATTGCCGAGATTGGTTACACCAACGCTGATAACGGCTTCTGTGCCAACAGCTGCTCGGTGATTGTCGCATTGGACGAACAATCGCCTGATATTGCCCAAGGTGTTAACACTGCTCAAGAAACCCGCGAGGAGCAGAGTGATGAGCTATTTGACACAATTGGTGCTGGCGACCAAGGTATCATGTTTGGTTTCGCTTGCAACGAAACACCAGAACTGATGCCGTTGCCCATCTGTCTTGCTCACCGCATTGCTCGCCGACTGGCTGCAGTCCGTAAAACAGGTGATTTGCCGTACCTGCGTCCTGATGGGAAAACGCAAGTCACCATAGCATATGAAGACGGACGACCTGTAGGGATTGATACCATCCTGATTTCTACTCAGCACACAGCTACCATTGGTGACATCACTGATGAGGCAGAAGTGCAAGCCAAGATTAAAGAAGACCTTTGGTCAGCGGTGGTAGAACCTGTCTTTGGAGACATTGATGTTAAGCCAGATGAGCAAACTCGCTTTTTGGTTAACCCCACAGGCAAGTTTGTCATCGGCGGTCCTCAGGGAGATTCTGGTCTGACCGGACGTAAAATCATTGTTGATACCTACGGTGGCTACTCGCGACACGGCGGTGGAGCTTTTTCTGGCAAAGACCCCACCAAGGTAGACCGGAGTGCGGCGTATGCCTGTCGGTATGTGGCGAAAAATATTGTCGCCGCAGGATTGGCAGAAAAATGCGAAGTTCAGCTGAGTTATGCGATCGGTGTAGCACGGCCGGTGAGCATTATGTTGGAGACTTTTGGCACGGGTAAAGTCGATGACCAAATCTTGCTGGAAGTGGTCCAACAGCATTTTGAACTGCGTCCAGCGGGCATTATCCATGCCTTCAATTTACGCAACCTGCCCAGTGAACGAGGCGGACGTTTTTATCAGGACGTCGCGGCTTACGGTCATTTGGGGCGGAGCGATTTAGATTTGCCTTGGGAGCGTACCGATAAGGCGGAATTGTTGAACCAAGCAGTCAACAATTTACTGTCGGCTGCGGCTGTATAAATACAGTCAGGAGTTAGGAGCTTGAATAAGTTTAACTCCTAACTCCTCAGATTCCTGGAACCCCCCTTTCCTTGGGGGGCTCTTAATGATTTGTAATATATAATAGAAAAGTTTTTTAGAATCGAACCTTGTAGTGGCAGGATTTGTGATAGTATGCTAGCTTACCTGCAGTGCCAGTAAATTATAGCAGTTCTCGCTGTTTGTGTAATAGAAATATTGTGGGGTAGGGATCTTGCTCGCCCGAATTTAGAACGGGCTGTGCGGAGCATCACACAAGAATCTAGAACTGTAGTATTCTATTCAATTGAAAACCGCTATATGGATGGCTACATGACGCTGTCAATAGCCTGATTAATCATATAAAAACTGCTCAAATATAATAGAAATCGTGCAAAGTATACTAATGACTGAAGACAGCGAGAAAAATAAAGTATGTGTATCGTCAACAGAAAGTATAGTTTCCCAGAAGGGCAGGAAGAGTTGCTAAAAGCAGAAAATAAGCACAAAGGAACAAGCGAGTATAAGCCCTTAAAAAGCATGAAAGATGTAGATGCTTTTTGGGCGGCTTTGTGTAGACTAGAATAAGGGCGCTTTATAAAAAGTTCATAATTTCTACTTTAAAAATTAGCTTTTCTTTGAAACTTGAAACTTCATCCTTAAGTAGGAAACGCTTTGCTTCTGTTAAAAAAGAAGATAATGATAATGTAGTAGGTGTTAATCAAAAATTGAACAAAATCTGAGCTTTGATACAAATCCGATAATTTTTGCGGGAGGGCAAGGAGATTTGAGGAATGCAAACTCAAAAGCCAACCGCTGTTGACAGCAATTGGGAAATAACACAAGTGTCAGCCGAACAGCCCTCTACCGAGGATGAACTCCCGACTATAGAATTTCCCTCCCGAGGGAAACTCAAAGCAAGTTCTTGGCGCATTCATCAGAAGATTGGCTATGGGTACTTTCTGGCAATTGGAATTGGCTTTTTGGGTTCACTGACTGGGTTTGTCATCGCTAATTACTACCGGGGGATAGAAACGGGGCAATTAAGTCATGCCCAGTTTCAAACAAAAATGCTTGGTAGCTACAAAGATGCCTTAGTAGATGCACAATTGAATAGCTCAAAGTTGGTTGCTTTAGTGGACGATCCAAAACGTCTTTATAGCAAAAGAGCCGAATTTTTAAACAGTGTTGAGAAAGCTAACAGGATTGAGAAAAACATTACGGATTTCATAGACAGCAAGCCAGGAAAGCTAGCAGCAACGGAAGACACTCTACGAACTATATTGAATGACTACTCTAGTAACCTAAAATTTTACGTTATTCAAGTTGAATCAGTTTTGCAGCAGCTTGAGCAGCAGCCACAAAATCAACAGGAGATTTCCTCCGCACGAAACAAGTTGCTGGATATTATGAACGGTGGAACAACCACGCGGCTAGATGAGCTAACTCAACAATTGAGCCGTATCTTGCAAAGTGCCCAACAGCAAGAGCAGGGAATAGCAAGAGGCGTGGAAATGGCAAAAGGAATCGAGAGATTAATTGCTGTAGTGAGTATGCTGCTGTCGGTAGCTATTGCCGCAATTGTAGCATGGCGTACTTCTCGGGCGATCGCCGAACCAGTCATCCTGGTGACTCAAGTCGCGGAACAGGTGGCGAAAAAATCTAACTTTAATTTGCGAGCCCCTGTCAGCACCGAAGATGAAATTGGATTACTCGCCAAATCTCTCAATCGTTTGATTGAACGGGTATCACAGCGTACAAAAGAACTACAACAAGCAAAAGAACTCGCAGAAGGAGCCAGCAAAGCAAAAAGCCAGTTTCTCGCCAATATTAGCCATGAGTTACGCACCCCGTTGAATGCCATCATTGGCTTGAGCCAACTGCTTAAAGATGATGCTGCTGATTTTGGAATGACAGAAGATTTTATTGAGGATCTTGAATCTATCAATGGTGCGGGTAGGCATTTACTGACATTAATCAACGACATCCTCGACTTATCACGAATTGAAGCGGGGAAAATGACTTTCTACCCAGAGACATTTGAACTCGCCACGCTCATCAATAACGTTGTCCTAACAGTTAAGCCTTTGGTGGAGAAAAATGCCAATGTTTTAGAAGTGAATTTTCATGGCGAACTTGGCATTATGTACACTGACCAGACTAAGCTACGACAGGTGCTGTACAATCTCCTAAGCAACGCTGCCAAGTTTACCACCAACGGCAAGGTGACACTGATAGTCAACAAGGAAATGCTAGACTTCCACGGGAACGATGCTCCTGGAATGATCACGTTTACTGTTCAAGACACAGGCATTGGTATGTCCTCTGAACAACAGCAACAGCTATTTCAACCTTTTAGCCAAGGGGACGCTTCAACAACAAAAAAATATGGTGGTACTGGATTGGGATTAGCAATTAGCCGTCACTTTTGCCATATGATGGGTGGTGAAATTTTTGTTAGAAGTGAACCTGGAGTAGGGTCGATTTTCACTGTTCGCCTTCCACTGATAGGTAGGGATTAGTTTTCTGGAATCAGTCGGTTTTCTTTTGTAGAAGAATCAATCTGCTGGAGCAAAGACACTCGCCATGATGGTTGTCGCCATGATTCATCCAGGAATGTTACTTCAAGGACGCTACAAAGTTGTCCGTCAAATTGGTGGCGGTGGTTTTGGTAAAGTGTTTGAGGTGGATGATAACGGCACGACAAAAGTATTGAAAGTTCTCAGTCTAGAGCGTTTCCACAACCCGACAATCAAACTCAAGGCGATCGCCCTATTTCAACGAGAAGCCGAATTATTAGCTCGCCTAAAGCACCCTGGTATTCCACGTGTAGAGCCAGATAGCTCTTTTACTTGGTCTGATGGCAATGGTGAAGCGTTACACTGCATCGTGATGGAGAAAATAGCAGGTTCTAACTTGCAACAGTGGTTGCAAGCTAGAGGAAATCAACCACTCACCACAGAACAAGCACGCGAATGGTTAATCCAACTGGTAGAGATACTTAACGAACTGCATCAGCACCAGTATCTGCACCGCGATATCAAACTCTCTAACATCATGCTGAAACCTGATGGGCAATTGGTGCTGATTGACTTTGGTGCTGTCAGGGAAGTGACAACGACTTACCTGGAAAAACAACAAGGCAAACAAACCGGCACTGTACTTGTTTCTCCTGGGTTCACCCCTCCAGAGCAAGCTGAGGGTTATGCTGTTCCACAATCAGACTTTTTTGCTCTAGGACGAACTTTTGTCTGTTTGCTGACTGGAAAATCTCCTCTCGATTTTCCCAAAAACTCGGAAACTGGGGAATTAATTTGGCGTGATCATCTAACTGATGTTTCGCCAGAATTAGCAAACTTAATTGACCGCCTTATAGCGCCTTTCCCCGGACAGCGACCTCAAAATTGCCAAGAAATATTAAATCGGCTCCAAGGCAATCAACAAAGTTCTCAATTATCCCAAGATAGAGGAGATACTATACCAGGGACAGGGTTTGGAGTCAGTTATTTAGCGCTGAAGCGCTTACTACAAAATACATTTACTCTTCAATTTAAGTCAGATGAACGACTAGCTGATAAACAGAAAACAACACAGGATAAATTATCAAAAAAACGTAGTTTTCAGTTTTTGCTAGCTGGCTTTTTGGTTTTGAGCAGTGGGGGCATTAATTTGTGGAAATATTCACCAGAGATAGCTTTTAACCTCAACGGTTGGGGATTTGCCAAATATCAGCAGAAAAGTTTTGACGTTGCCAAGATATATTATCAATTGGCTCTATTTTTTAACCCAAAGATGCCAGAAGCTGATTACAATTTAGGCTTACTTTATGAAGACAAAAATAAATTTGCTCAAGCTCGTGTTGCTTATAAAATAGCTGTGCAAAAGGGTTACGACAGAGCTTACAATAACTTAGCGCGTTTACATATTTTAGATAAAGAATATACAACAGCAGTGACGCTACTACGAGAGGGGCTGCCATTTGCTTACGATAACAAAGCTAAATATGCAATGTTGAAAAACTTGGGGTGGGCGTATTTAGAACTAGGGAATTATCAAGAAGCTGAAAATTCTCTTCAAAAAGCAATTCATATCAAGAGCGATCGCGCTGCAGCATATTGCCTGCAAGCCAAAGTTTTAGAAAAACAACAAAATAAGCAAGGGGCATTTTTGGCTTGGAGAAATTGCATGAAATATGGCAATTCTGGAACTCCAGAGGAAAAACAGTGGGTTAATGAGGCGGCGAAAAATATTAATTGAGGATAACTTAGAATTCTGAACTACTTCATCAATAAATCTAGAAGATTCACTCATCTGTTGCCAAACGTCAAGAAGAATGAAATGAAACCACAGATGGACACAGATGGACACAGATAAATAACTAGTGTACATCTCGTGTGCATCTGTGGTTTTAAATATCATGATATGACTTTTGCAAGAAGTCTAATATTGAAGAATTATTCTATTTATAAATATAGCCGTTTTTAACTGAGTGCAATACAGACGTTTGTAGGGGCACGGCAATGGTATGCCTATACATGTGATGTATGCCACACCAGAAGCAGTATTATATTCCCAAGCTGAATTCAGAGTTCTTTGTTGGTAAGTTACATTGTAATCAGTCCGCAGTTCTAAAACCTCAAGGACTAAATAATGAAGTTTAGTGCACTACCAAAAAACTGGAAAGCAAAGAGTAGAAAAGCTAAAATTTCCCTTTGGTTTTTTGCTGTTTGCTTGTTGCTTTTGATATTGATAGCACCAATTATCCCAGCAGCACTCAGCACTCAAGTTAGTCAAATACCGATTATTGCCCAGTGCAGACGCGCCGAAAGTGGCGATCCTCGCAGTCCCATCAACCCGGATATTCCCTACGTCATTAGTCCCCGCCTCACATTGCTACTAACTGACAAGCCGAGGCTACGCTGGAATCAAGTTTTGGGTGTCAAAAGCTATGATGTCAGTTTACAAAAAGGTGATTCAGTTGTTTGGCAAACAAAGGTGAATACCAATGAAATTGTGTATCCTGGGAAACCAGAACTGCAACCTAGCGGGGAATATTTGCTGATTGTTAAAGCTGACAACGGTAAGTTTTCAACAGATGAAAAACCAAATGCAAGGGGTTTTAGCCTATTGTCAAAGCAAGAAGCGCAAGTTGTGAAAACAGCCATTGCCCAACTGAATAATCAGCAAGTTTCCGATAAAGTAAAAGCTTTGCAAAGTGCTTTTTTTTATATTGGTTCTGACCTAAAATCAGAGGCGATTGAGACGCTAGAAGCTTTGATAATTGGTGGTAGTAAAGAGACTTCCGTCTCTCGAAAGCTTGGCGAACTCTACTGGCAAGCAGGAGTCAGTGTGCTTGCTGAGACTCATTATTTAAATGCACATAAACAGGCGATCGCGAGTAAGGATATGGTACAGCAAGCCCAGATTGCTGAAGCTTTGGGCGATTTGTATGTCGCGGTAGATGACCAAAAAGCTGCCATGAACTGGCTGACTCAAGCACGAGATAGTTACAAAACTTTAGGTAACAAGCAAAGAGTAGAGGAACTGGAGACGTACCTTAAACAATTGAAATCTACATCAGATCGTGTGCAATCTTAAGGAAATCTAAAAATTTGCTCTGGTGCTGTAGTGTTTGCAGAGACGGGAAGGGAGGCGGGTGAAGTTCTTCGTTTTTTATCAGTGTTCATCAGGACATAGATATGAGTTCTGATACGAATATCCGAAATGGTGTGATTTCAGCGGGTATATATATTTGTCTTTAGTCAAAGTGAATGTATTTAGGAAATTACCCTTAAAGAGGAGCATCAAATGACTAACCAAACACTACCCCAAAATCAAAATACCCGTAAAGCGGAAGCGGAAAAGTTACTAGAACACGCGAATAAACAGTTAGGGGAAGCTTTAAAAGCTTATCAACAGGCACTAGATATCTATCAGGATATTGGCGATAAGGGAGTTGCCACTCTCATCTCTTATCTTATTTCTCAGACGATAATTCCGAATGTTCCTAGCACAGATAAGTCTGGTGATTCTAAAATACACTTAAGTGTTGCCAGTGGCATTATAGCTAATCCGCCGATTGTGGACGATTCTCAGTAAAGGAAAAAATGACCAAAGGAAGTATGAAGGATAAAGGTTGAAGGATGAAAAATTTTCATACTTCATACTTCATCCTTCTAATAACTAATATTGCTCTTCTCACTAGCCTACTCATCATACTTTTGCAAGAAATCTATTATGAAATATGAACGATCGCCTCAATAGTAGATAAAGGTACATCAGCAAAGTACTGTTGCTGAAACTGTTCTTCGCGTACGGCGGCTAAAAATTGTGAAATACCAGCTTCTGCAAGAGTTGATTCTATGGCTGAACCTTGGGTGAAAAGCAAAAAACGGTCTTGACGTGTGATTTTGAAACCCAAATATTTTAAACTTCTTAACCCTAAAAGTAAGGCTTGGTCACCTATACCCAATTTTTCCAATAACTCGACGCGGGTGACTGATAGATTTGTGCGACTGAGGTATTTGGCAATTCCCACAAGGGTAAGCCAGATTTGTTCTGGTGGTTTGGGGTCGGGTTTAGACCAAGCCAGCGCCAAGGGTTGTTGGTTGTGAAGCGATCGCCTCAACCAAACCCGTAAATCGTCCCAACTGGTTGGACACTCTTTAATCACAACTGCTAAGTCCTGAGTACTGAGTGCTGAGTCTTTTTCTAATAATGGGTTACGCCAGTCTAGTATAAGTGCTGATTGCTGATTGCTGATTGCTGATTGCTGACGCGAACGGACGGCTATCAGTCGGATTTCATAGCGTTTTTTGAAGGTGTTGTAGTCCAGTTCAGCAATACAATCACATCTTCCTAGAGGTAATTCATCCTTATAATGTCCCCACCACACACCAGGAAAAGGGCTTCTCGTCGAATCATCCCGAATGTCAAACTCGGCTTTTATGTACTGTACCTTTTTCCCCTGCGAATCTTGTTGATTGCGATGCCAAGCATTTTCAAACCAGCAGTTTTCAATCAGTAGTTTCGGAACTGGGTTCCCCATTCCACAAGGTTCTAGTAGTTTCAGTTCCAAAAATAACTCTTTTCCCAAGTCTGCAACTGTGACAGCTAAGTCTGCTTGCACAGTTGGTGTCAGGGTTGCACCTCCCAATGATTGGCGCAACCTTTGGTTAATTGCTTCTGTAAATAATGGAATATTTTCTACTGGGAGACTTAACCCTGCTGCATAGGGATGTCCACCAAATCGATGCAACAAATGTGCCTGGTCTTTTACCAATTGATATAAATCGACCGAGTTCACCGAACGCGCAGAACCACGGGCTAGGGATTGGGGATTAGGGATTGGTGATTGAGAAGATTCTTCCCCAGCCCCCACTCCCTCGGTACTCAACAAAATCGTCGGACGTCCTGTCTCCTGTGCGACTTGTCCTGCGACTAACCCCAAGACGCCAACAGCCCATTGAGGGTCTTCCAGAACGATGACGCTAGTCGTTGATAAGTCCATTTTGGAAAGCTTTTGCGCGACTTGTTGGGCAACATCTTTCTGCAAAGATTTGCGACGGGTGTTTGCTAATTCTGTGACTTCTGCTAGTTCCTTGACACGCTTTTGGTCGCGGCTTGTGAGTAATTCCACGCAAAAAGAAGCATCGCCTTGAATGCGGCTGACAGCGTTAATTCGGGGACCCAAACCGAAGGAAATATCTGTGGGGCGATCGCCACTTTTCTGGCATAATTCCAACAATCGCCCGACTCCCGGACGCCGTCTTTCTCCTGGTGGTTTTTTAAAATCTTCTTGCAGTCGCCCAATTCCCAATTGTGCCAAGTAGCGACAATCTCCACTCAACTGCACCAAGTCAGCAATTAACCCAACCGCTACTAAATCTAATAAATCCTGTAGCGGTTGTTGCGGGATATTTGGCAGGGTTTGATAAAAAGCTTCGACTAACTTGTAAGCCACCGCCACCCCAGAAAGATGAAATAGCTGATGTGTCTGTGGCAAATAGCGGGGGTTAATAATTGCCGTTACGGGTGGACGTTCTGGAGGTAAAGTGTGGTGGTCTGTAACTATAACATCTATCCCTAGTTGCTTAGCATAAATAATTTCACTAATATTTGTACTGCCAGTGTCACAGGTTACAATTAACTGAAATCCTTGTTTTGCTAGCTTCTCAATTCCTTGACAGTTCAGCCCGTGGGATTCTGTCAACCGATTGGGAATGTAGTAAATAAGCTGCGTGTTTTGGGTAAAAAATTGTCCCAAGCCATCCCACAGGACAGCAGTAGAAGTGATACCGTCAGCGTCAAAGTCTCCCCAAATGGCAACTTTTTCACCAGCGTCTCGTGCTTGTTGCAACCGTTCCACCGCCAGATGCATTTCTTGCCCAAACTCAAACGGACTTGCAGGTTGATAAGTTTTTGTATTGACAAAAGCCGCTAATTGTGGTTTATCTCGTATTCCTCGTTGCCACAACAATTGTGCAGCAAAAAGTGCACCTGATGTGGGTGTATATTGCTTCACAGCTTGGATGAACCATTCTGGGGGTTGTTCAGTTGTCGCGAGAGTCCACTGTTGTTCTGGCATATGGAGATAACAAATCTATTCATAAAAACCGAGTTTTGAGAAATGAAGCACAGATGGACACAGATGGACACAGATGATTTATCTGTGTCCATCAGCGGTTCCAAATACTAAATCATGATTTTGGCAGTAAGTTAAACCGGCGCTTGTTCTTCCGAGGAGTGATCACTCACTAAAGTATTTAGGGCGACTTCACTAACAACTCCATCCGACTTGTTGCGTGGTCGCATTGCAGGACGAGAACGCTTGTAACCCGCCCTTTCAGCTTTTTGGTGTTCGTATTCAATCAGTCTGCCATAGTAGTCGTGGCTGCTTAAATTCATCGACAAGAAAACATGCTGGCGGACATTACCAAAACCCTTACGGTTGAAAAACTTCACGGCGGGAACATTTGCTGGATCTGTGTCTACCAGCATGAAACGCGCCCCATCTTCAATCATGCGTGCGATCGCCTTATCAACCAGCTTGTCTCCCACGCCGCAACGCTGAAACTTAGGACTGACTCCTAACCAGAGGATGTAACCGTAAGTCCAGGTTGCTTTGGTAATAATAGTTCCTAAAATGAACCCTGCTAGTTGCTCATCAACTTCTGCAACAAGACAGTATTCTGGATCAGTGTTATAAAGCCCTATCACCTCCCATTCGTCCCAGCAACGATATAAATAGGGGTATAAATCGCTGGTAAATAACTCTTCCCCTAAGTGATAGACAGGGGCTATGTCATCTATTCCTAATTCGCGGACATAAACCGCTTCAGTATCATCAAATTGCATAAAATAATCAAGAAGTTATCTGTAATTTACAGCATCACTTCTTGAATGCTAGCTAGATTCAGTAGGTTCGTGTCTACCGCTGTCGGAGACTTTGCGGCAGATATCTGTTCGGGAGTGGCTTGCAAGCGATCGCACCGCCTTGTATACTGACAGTAATCACAAGCTTTGCTACCTTCCGGCTCTTGCGGAAAAGGCTTTCCCTGGTAATAACCTTGCAGCCAATGTGTTAATTGACTGAGGAGTTGATTCAGTCTTTTTACTGTTTGTTGGTGCTTAAGAGTGTTGTAACTAAATTTAATACTTTGCGGTTTGCCTTCGGATTGGACAAACCAGTAAGTCATAGAAATATTTTCTGGCAGATAATCGCTGGTTTCAGCTAATACATACAAGTAAAGACGTGTTTGCCAGTTTTGTTCCAACTTGCCTTTATTCGGCGGTTTGGGATAAGTTTTCCAGTCCAGAATTTGTGCTTGCAGGTTATCTGCAATCAATAAATCATAGATAACCGTGAGTAAATAGTCTTGAACTTGCAGAGTCCGGTAGTGTTCGCTTTCACGGAAATGGCTACCAGGTACAGGTGTTAAAATTTCTGGTGCTGCATTGGCAAAAGCTGTCATCCAGCTTTGCAGTTGGGTATCCTCTTGTAGGAAAGTATCAATGGGTAAACCCATTTCTCGCTGTTGCATCAGCAAGTGAAAGCGGCTACCTAAAGTCTGCCGTTCCTCATGTTCTGGATCTGCGGGAGAATGGAGTTGTTCTAGGTAGGTGTGTTGAAATTGACGCGGACAACGTTCTAAGAGGTTGAGTTGTCCTTGCGAAAGTCGCAAGAGTTGTGTTTGAGTTGAAAGCATACTTATATTTTAGAAGCTGATCGCCTTGGACAGAGGAGCGATGTCTGATGACAAGCCCTTCGGGTATGCCTGAGCCTATGGCTAACGCCACGCCTATCGCCGTATGCGCAAAGCGTGCCGTAGGCATAGACGCAGCGTCTCGGGAGGAGATACGGCACATCTGAGTGCTAGCTTTTGCGTAGCGTGTCCCTTTGGATCTCAGCGCGGCTTGCGGCGATCGCGTAGTAACAGTAATAATGATTGCGATTGCCTTCGGCAGTGCCCCTTGGGCGATCGCAAGGTATTTACTTTGCTGATGATAGTTAACGCTATCCGCTAAGTAATGGACAAGACTGGACAACCAGTACTGTCTAGTACAGAGATAGCCAGCCTAAGTCTTAATTGACTACGTTTTGAGGGTCATGACACCTACAAGTACTTTCCAGCTTGTAGCAACTGTCGCCAAAGATTAAACAAGTGTATTTAGCGCGCGCTCGTGTATGAAGGCATTACAAGCCCTTAAAACATTGGTTCGGAAAACATAACTGGAGTAGCTTCGCGTTTCCCGGCATACAGGGAAGTTGAACAAGTACTACTCCTCTACTTGTTCAACCCCGCAAGGGGTTCGCGCTCGGTACTCGTTTTTAACGTTTGTCCATCTTTTCAATGATTAGAGGCGTACCGATCGCGACGATAACTGCCTTACCAGCGAAGTCGATGGTGCTTGCGTTCCAAGCGTTTTTTATAATTACTTAAAAAAATTCAATCGTATGACCTTGGAAATCAAGCTTATTTTCGTCTTCCTACAGTGATGGAAGAGGGCTACAACGTCTAGGCGGGTTATGTTGATCAACTACTTTTTACTACACCCTAGTGCTTAGGCTCCTTACATTCCCCTGGTGGATCTTCCCAGACTCCGCCTTTAGCTTCACACTCTTTTTTCTTGTCATTAGCGTTTGCGTCTGTTAGGCTAGTGTCCATCAGATCGTATGCGTCTTGCCATTCCCCTGGTGGATCTCTCCAAACTTTACCGGGCTGTTTCTTATTTTGTTGGTTCATTTTTGAAAACCTCCTTTACTGACAGAGATTGCGAGCTTTTGCTTCCACGTGCTGATTGTACTTTAAATAATCTTTTAACCATTGACATGATACTACTCCTAGCTGATCTATATCTACGTCTAGCTTCCATATAATGGCAGTTGCATCTTGACTGCTAGTGACAATTTTCTTGCTATCCGGGCTGAAATTCACGCTTAAGACAGTATTAGTATGACCTCTAAAAGTTTGGATTTCTTGTCCGTTTAGGTTCCACAATTTAGTAGTTTGGTCTTTACTAGCAGTGGCAATTGTCTTGCCATCTGGGCTAAAACTTACCCTAAAAACATCGCTGGAATGATTTTTGAGTGTTTGGAGTAGCTGACCGTTTATATTCCAGAGTTTGGCATTACCGTCAGCACTGCCGGTGGCAATTAATGTGCCGTCCGGGCTAAAACTGACGCTATATATAGAAGAGGAATGTCCTTTAAAAGTTTGGAGTAACTGACCGTCTACACTCCAGAGTTTGGTAGTAGCATCAGTACTAGCAGTGGCAATTGTTTTGCCGTCTGGACTAAAACTCACATCCCAAATATTCTGATTATGCGCTTTTATTGGGACAAAGGTTTTAGTGTTAAGGTTCCAAAGGTTAACAGTTCCATTTGTATTGGCAGTCGCAATTATTTTGCCGTCCGGGCTGAAACTGACGCTATTGACTTGATCTTCGTTTGCTTTAAGAGTTTGAAGTAACTGACCTTCAAGATTCCAAAGCTTGACAGTACCATCCCAACTTGCAGTGGCAATTGTCTTGCTGTCAGGACTAAACCTCGCCTTGTAGACGCGTTTGCTATGTCCTTTTAGGCTATGTAGCAGTTGACCGTCTATAGTCCATAGTATAGCAGAATTATCATCACTTGCAGTAACAATTGTCTTGCCATCCGGACTGAAATTTGCATCGAAAACCCAATTTTCATGCCCTTTCAAAAGGGTTTTGAGCTTGCCAATCTCAGTTCTCCAAAGTTTGGCAGTACCATCCCTACTTGCTGTAGCAATTGTCTTACCATCAGGGCTGAAACTTATGCTTCTAATCTCATTCTTATGCCCCTTGAAAGTTTGCAGTAGCTGACCGTTGAGGTTCCAAAGTTTGGCAGTACCATCAGCACCGGCTGTGGCAATTGTCTTACCATCCGGGCTGAAACTTATGCTTCTAATCTGATTCTTATTCTCCTCGAAAGTTTGCAACGGCTGACCGCCTATGCTCCAAAGTTTGGCAGTACCGTCAGCACTAGCTGTGGCAATTGTTTTTCCATCTGGGCTAAAACTTACACTCCAGATCCAAGCTTTATGCCCGCTAAAAGTTTTGAGTAGCTGAGCGTTAAGGTTCCAAAGTTTGGCAGTACCGTCAGTACTAGCTGTGGCAATTGTCTTTCCATCTGGGCTAAAATTGACGCTCAAGACGCTAGTTTTGTGACCTTTAAAAGTTTGAAGTAACTGAGCGTTGATGCTCCAAAGTTTGGCAGTACCGTCAGCACCAGCAGTGGCAATTGTCTTTCCATCGGGGCTAAAACTGACGCTATAAACCCAACCATTATGCGCTTTGAAAGATTGAAGTAGCTGACCATCAACACTCCAGAGTTTAGCAGTACCGTCAGCACTAGCTGTGGCAATCGTCTTACTATCGGGACTAAAACTGACGCTATAAACCCAATCATTATGCCCTTTCAAAGTTTGGCGCAGTTGACCATCAACACTCCAAAGTTTAGCAGTGCCATCTCTACTAGCAGTCGCTATTGTTTTACCATCACGGCTGAAGCTAATATTTAAAACATCATCCGTATGGCTTTCTAATCGGTTGTACTCTTGAATTTCGTAAACTATCTGCTGAAAAATTCTAAGAAACTCCTGGCTCAAATCATCAGCTTTTCCCAAGACTAATGTTTTAAATTGCTTCTCTGCTCTTACCGCTTCAACCATCGCTTCAAGTTGCTGGTTAGAGCTAAGAAGAACTTTAGATGTTTGAACTGTAGCCAAGATGCTTTGCTTTTGTGATTCTTGCCATAATAAGAAGAAGCATAAAATAGTAGCTGTACTCGCAAGTATACCTAAGGTAATACCAGCCCTAATTCCTCTTTTTTGGCGATCGCGCTTCGCAATACTAGCTTGGATGAAGTTGCGCTCTGTGAGTGTAAGTTCATCGGAACGCTTGTGCAACCAATCTTCTGCGACAGTTAGCGGCACACCTCGTAACAGTGCTCCCCCGTCATAGTTGTTTGTTTTCCACTCATGTATTGCTACCTTTAACCGCTCCTGCCAAATACGAAATTGACGGTTAGCATTCATCCATTCTCGCAGAGTTAACCATTCTCGAATCAGCGCTTCATGAACAACTTCTACCGTATCTTCTCCAGATTTGTTGTCGCGTCCTGTTACAACTAAACGGGCAGTATATCCTGCTAAATAACTCACTAATTCCCAATTTTCCTCTCCTACCTCTGCACGGGTTGCTAGCCGCCGAGTATCCTCTGTACCCTCTCCTGGACGGATTAATTGCAGAAAAATGCGCTGTGCTTGTTTCTGTTGTGTCTGATTCAGTTGTTGATAAATCTGCTCCGCATGATTGGCTATAGCTTTTTTTACACCACCAATCTCGTCATATGCTTGGTGAGTGAGGACACGGTTTTGCTGTAATGACCACATTCGAGTCAGCGCAAATTCCAATAAAGGTAAGTTACCTGGTTCAAACCCCACATCATCTAAAATTCGTTGAGTCAGTTGTGCTTCTAGTTGCACTTCTAGCTTTTGTGCTGGTTGCTCAATTGTTCTCTGTAGTTCCTCCCGACTCATAGAACTGAGCAGTTTTGGTGTAAACTGGTCTAAGGCATCCCTCCAAGGACGGTAGGAAAGGACATAGCCGTAGAAGTCAGCTCGTAAGGTTAAGACGAGTGTAAAGCACTTTTGATGGATTGCTGTTAGTAAAGTATCAGCAAAAGACTGGATTTCCTCCTTATTCTTGCAAAGGGTATAGAGTTCCTCAAACTGGTCTGCAACGAGCAGAAAACGTTTTCTTGGGTTAAGTTCTGTAATGCGAGACACAATCTGCTGCAAAGACACCTTGCCTTCTTGGATCTTTTGTGCTAACTCAGCAGCTTCTATCAGTTGTTTGGTTTCACTAAGTTTTGGTTCTAATTGATTTACTAATGCACAAGCAAGTTGATAAAATGGTTGGTTACCAGGACGGAACGATTCAATCAGCCATCTTCCTTCTTCTTGCAAGTGAGGAACGAGTCCCGCAAACACCACAGAAGATTTGCCACTTCCACTAGGACCAATCACAGCGATGAGTGGCTGAGACTGAGTTGCTTGAACTAAATTATCTACAAATGTCTCCCGTCCAAAGAAGAATGCTGCATCTTCTTCACCAAAGGCAGCTAATCCCTGATAAGGATTTGGAGGAATAATATTTGTATCAGGCAGACTGGAAACAGTATCAATATCAATATCAATGAGCTCTTTTTTTAAAAGAACCGGAGTTTGATGCTCCAAATAACGCATTATCTGAGAGCAACCTAGTTCATAAGCAAACTCCACCCCCTCGCCAGCACTAATTGCATCGTAAAACGCTACAGCAAACGCAACGGCTGCTTTATCTCCAACTGTCTGATTCATACCAATGACATAATGAATGCATTGGCTAATTGCCTTTGCCTGCACCTCTGAATAACAAGCGTTTAAAACGACACAGTCTATACCCTTTGTGGCGAATAGCTTGAACATAGCGGCTAGTTCTTCTGCCTGCACACACGCTGAGAGTCCTGTTTCATCTTCCAGAACAATACCTTCTTGTCCAGCACCATGTCCGCAGAAGTGAATAATCTGGGGCTGATAATCCAAGATTGCTCGGTAAAAATCTCGCGATCGCACTGCCCATTTTTGCTCTAACTTAAACTGCTCTCGTTTATTTGCGCGTCGCAATCCTTCATCAATTTCCCGTACCTCTTCATCCAGTCGTAACCGAGAGGTGTTTGTAGGATTCGCTGCCAGAATTAAAATTGTTTTGACACGCGTGCTGTTACTCATAAAAGAGCTCATGGGAGGAGGTATTGAGACTTAAGTTGTGCGTTGACACCGCAGACAGAATATGGAGTTATCAAACATCTATAGCAGTTTTTAATTGAGTGCAATACAGGTTGTTTGTAGGGGCACGGCAATGCCCATTAGTGTCAACAATCACGTTTCAACCTTTATTCCACGTTGATTTACCCCACCCCCAACCCCTCCCCTTACTAAGGGGAGGGGAGGTTTTGGCGTCAGACAAAACCGGGGTGGGGTGGAGCGAGAATTGTGGGTAAGATGAGAGCATGATCTAACCTAATTACAACGTTCTTGCCTAAGACACGTATGGGCAATGCCGTGCCCCTACCGTGTGCGTGTATTCTACTTCTCATTAGTATTGCCAATACCATCGCAAAGGTGGCGATCGCTCTCCCTAACGTTGGGATTTGTCTGCAAATAAGCGCGTACACGATCACAACTACGTCTCATTAGAGCATTTAGGTCATCTAAGTACACATCCCACAGTTTGATGGTGTTGTCATGACTACCAGAAGCCATCGTCTTGCCATCACGGCTGAAGGCGACGCTACTGACAGAACTGCTATGCCCGTTGAGGGTTTTGAGTTCTTTGCTTGTTGCCACATCCCACAGTTTGATGGTCTTGTCAGCACTAGCAGAAGCCAGAGTCTTGCCATCACGGCTGAAAGCGACGCTCCAGACCGAATC
>NZ_AP018194.1:3284013-3662176 GCF_002368235.1 Scytonema sp. HK-05
CTACTACCAGAAGCCAGAGTCTTGCCATCTGGGCTGAATGCCACGCTATTGACCCAACTCCTATGCCGGTTGAGGATTTTGAGTTCTTTGCTTGTTGCCACATCCCACAGTTTGATTGTGTTGTCATTACTACCAGAAGCCAGAGTCTTGCCATCTGGGCTGAATGCCACGCTCCTGACAGAACTGCTATGCCGGTTGAGGGTTTTGAGTTCTTTGCTTGTTGCCACATCCCACAGTTTGATGGTGTTGTCATCACTACCAGAAGCCAGAGTCTTGCCATCACGGCTCAAGGCGACGCTCAACACCTCTTTGCTATGCCCTTCCAAGCGGTTATGTTCTTGCACGTTGTAAATCGCCTGTTGTAGTACTGTGCTCACGCTCTGACTCGCACTAGGATCTTGTTCTAAGTAGGCAGCTTTAAGTTGTTTGCCTGCCTGTATAGCAGCAACCATAGCCTCAAGCTGTCTATTGGAAAGCAAGGAAGCTTCAAAGGTTTGAGCTAGGGCATTTACACTCTGTCGTCCTGCCTCTCGCCACTGATATAAGGCGAAGCCAGCTAACACAGCCAGCACCCCAGCGGAGATGGTTGCTACTCTGTTCCGAGATTGAGCCGCTTTTCGAGCTTTTTTCTCCTGCTCTAACTCACGCTGTCTGCGTTCTTCTTCTTGCTGACGGAGGCGATCGCGCAACTCCACGCAAGCTTTTACATACTCAGCCTCAAGTTTGTTCAAAAACATCGGCTGCTGCAACAGAGATTCTGAAACTACTAATTGTGCGCCCTTTAGCTCCAGATAGTCCTCATCTCGTTGATGCTGATTCCACTCTAGCGATTCGGAGCGGATTTTCTCGCGCAGTAACAGGTTAGTGCGGTTTTCATCCAACCAATCCTGTAACCTTGGCCAGTAGCGAATCAGAGCTTCATGGGCGACTTCCACTTCTTCTTTGCCCGTCGTTTCGTTGCGGCTGGTGACTACAAGTCGCGCCCCTGAACCTGCCAACTGCTGCACCAGTTTCTTTGTGACTGCCAACTCACCACCTATTGCCACAAGTTCTTCTAATCCCACTCGCCGTCGTGTGTCTCGTCGCTTTTCTCCTTGTACGGCAGTTTCATCTAAGCGGGTGAGGCGAATGAATATATTCCGAACTTGGTCTTTCTCGTCTTCTGATAAATTATTGTAAACATCATCAGCAGTTTTGGCGATCGCTTGCTGAACACCACCAATTTTTTCGTATTCCTCACAACACAACCACCGTCCGTGTCGCCGCTTCCACAGTTCCAGTAAGGCGTGTTGTAGAAGTGGCATTGCCCCTGGCTCTCCTTGGACATTGTCTAAAATCAAGTTGCTTAAGCCAGCTTCAAAACGCAGCCCCACTTTGGCTGCTTGCATTTCCATCGCTTCACGCAGTTCGCTGGAATCCATTGGTGCAATCAACTCTTGCCTGACCTGCATAAGTTCTTTAAGCTGAGTGTAGGTGGCACACTCTCCCCAAAAATCTGCCCGCATGGTCAGTATCACTTTCTGTTGCTGAGCAATGGCTAACAATTGGTCGATGAAAGCAACGCGCTTGGTTTCATCAGTGCAAAGAGTAAATAGTTCTTCAAACTGGTCTACTACCAGTATAGAAGGTTTATTTGGTAATATATGTGACAAACTTACTTTTAGCTGTACCAGTGGCTCGCTACTAGGAGTTAAGTAAGCCATCTGTAGATTTGGCTGTTTTTGCTGTAATTGCGGAATTAACCCCGCTAAAACGACTGATGACTTTCCAGTTCCGGAAGCTCCTAAAATAGCTAAGAAGTTATGCTTAGCTAGTTTTTCTTGGAGTTGTTCAATCAACCGCTTGCGTCCAAAGAAAAACTCGCGCTGTTCAACGCCGAAAGCATACAATCCTTGAAAGGGGCAACGAGAATCATACTTTGGTGGTTTTTGACCTAATGCCAAAGCATTAAAGCTGAGGTCGAGTGCTTGATCACAGAGGTTGTTAACCTCAACTAACGCTTGCTCTTTCTCCAGACGGGCTTGTTTGCTTAAGGCAGTCACATCTGCATCCAAAGTCTGTTTTAGTTTTTGTGCTTGCTCTTCAAAGGTCTTTTGTAGCACTGGTGCCCGTTCTGGAAGCAAATTTTGCACACACTCTAAACCAAATTCGATTGCAGAGTTTTTGAGGTCTTGGTCTAATTGGTCACTAAACAGAGGACGACCACCCAAGCGGCTAAACAATGCAGGAACAGTGATGTCGTAGCGTTCTGCTAATGTCGCCGTCGCCTCACATAGAGCCAAATCTACCTCTCCGGACTGTTGCAATTGCTTGTAAAAGTTCTCTGCTAAAACTTGGGCTGTTCTGATTGTCACCTTCTCGGTCATCGCCACCACAGCTGGCATACCTAAGTTCCGTACCAATCGTTGCCCTAATCCTCCTAATGCCTGTTCTGCTGCTGAACTAGCACTCTCACACGTGGAGAGGAAAGCAAAATGAGGTAGCCCTCGCGCTCCTCGTAGCGATCGCAACCGTTCGAGCAAACGAGTACCAGTAACGACTTCGACAGAGTTATCGGCTTTTGCCCAATACAAAACGGTTTCAGATTGTTCAATCAGTTTGCCGTGACAGACAAAGTGTAGTAATGTATACTGCTTTGTCTGGTCAGTGAGCTGCTTACACAACTCATCTAGGTTCGGGGGTCCGATCGCTTTGTCAACAAAAGCAAGAACGTCACACGGAATTTTCCCCAATGCTTGCCGCACACTATTTACAGTTGCCTCAACATCGAATGAGTCTAAACTGTACTTTCCTAACCCTGATGGACTGGCTACCAGTACCAGTGCTCGCAAGTCAAGCCGTCCAATGGGTGGAAAGCGGCGATCAGTAATAGCGGGAATGTAGAGAGAAAAAGGTGTTCGCTGCTCTAGTGCTAAAAAATACCAATTATCATCTATGTTGGCGCACAACCTTTCCCAACGCAATGTTCTGATATCTATATCTTCTGCTTCGATAAACAGTAGTACCCGTAGTGGTTCAGTAGAGTCGCGCAAAGCACCAACAAAGGCATCGCGTACCTCATCGCAAAACAGTGCTTTGCCCAATCGCGTGCCATACTCCTTCGGCTGTCCTAGTAGGCTAATAAGGTCTTGAAAATCTTGCTGATTGAATTCAAAAATGCCTTCAGAACGGATGGGTAGCAGTACATCACGTCGGTTATGTTCGACGACAATTGGCCAGCGATCGCCACTCTTACGTTGGATGGTAATTTCAAAGGTGTTCATAACTCACTTTCTTTTGCTTAGGGAATTAAGTAAATTTCTGAACTTGGATAAGAGTAAGCACAACAGCTAGTGCTTCTGTTCACTTTGCTTGTTGTTGATAATCATCGCAGAGGTGGCGATCGCTCTCACTAACGTTGGGATTTGTCTGCAAATAAGCGCGTATCGAATCACAACTACGCATCATTAGAGCATTTAGATCATCTAAGTACACATTCCACAGTTTGATGGTGTTATCATAACTACGAGAAGCAAGAGTCTTGCCATCTGGACTGAATGCTATACTCCAGTACGCATTGTGCCCTTTGAGGGTAGTGATTTCTTTGCCTGTGAGTACATTCCACAGTTTAATACTGTCGTCAAAACTACCAGAAGCTAAGGTTTTGCCATCTGGGCTGAAAGTGAAGCTCGTAACCTTACTGCTATGCCCGTTGAGGGTTTTGAGTTCTTTACCATTTACCAAATCCCAAAGTTTGATGGTGTCGTCCGAACTACGAAAAGCCAAGGTTTTGCCATCTGGGCTGAAAGGGATGCTATCGAAATTACCGTCATCACCGTTGAGGGTTTTGAGTTCTTTACCATTTACCAAATCCCAAAGTTTGATGGTGTTATCCGAACTACCAAAAGCCAAGGTTTTGCTATCTCGGCTGAAGGCGATGCTTGTGATCCTACTGCTATGCCCGTTGAGGGTTTTGAGTTCTTTACCATTTACCAAATCCCAAAGTTTGATGGTGTTGTCCGAACTACCAAAAGCCAAGGTTTTGCTATCTGGACTGAAGGCGATGCTATTAAGATCACCTCTATAAACGTTGAGGATTTTGGGTTGTTTAATACCTGCCACATCCCATAGTCGGATGGTATTGTCATCACTACCAGAAGCAAGAGTCTTGGCATCTGGGCTGAAGGCGACGCTTGTGACCCTAGTGCTATGCCCGTTGAGAGTTTTGAGTTCTTTACCACCTACCACATCCCACAGTTTGATGGTTCCATCATCACTACCAGAAGCAAGAGTCTTGTCATCTGGACTAAAGTCGAAGCTCGTAACCTTACTGCTATGCCCGTTAAGGGTTTTGAGTTGTCTGCCACCCGCCACATCCCACATGATGATGGTGCCAAGACTAGCAGAAGCAAGAATCTTGCCATCTGGGCTAAACTTGGAGTCCATGAGCTTACTGCTATGCTCGTTGACGGTTTCGAGTTGTTTTCCACCTGCCACATCCCACAGTTTGATGATAGGGTCATCAAAACTAACAGAAGCAAGAATCTTGCCATCTGGACCGAAGGCGACGCTGGAGACGGGTCGGTCATGCCCATTGAGGGTTTTGAGTTCTTTACCAGTTGCCACATCCCACAGTTTGATGGTCTTATTATTATCAGAAGCAAGAGTCTTGCCATCTGGGCTAAAAGCGACGCTAAAGACCGCACTTGTATGCCCGTTGAGGGTTTTGAATTGTTTGCCAAGAGCCACATTCCACAGTTTGATGGTTCTGTCAGCACTACCAGAAGCAAGAGTCTTACCATCTGGGCTGAAGACGACGCTCAAGATATGATTGGTATGCCCATTGAGGGTTTTGAATTGTTTGCCAAGAGCGACATCCCACAGTTTGATAGTGTTATCAGAACTACCAGAAGCAATTGTCTTGCCATCTGGGCTGAAGACGACGCTCAAGATATGATTGGTATGCCCATTGAGGGTTTTGAATTGTTTGCCAAGAGCGACATCCCACAGTTTGATAGTGTTATCAGAACTACCAGAAGCAATTGTCTTGCCATCTGGGCTGAAAGCGACGCTAGTGACCGCACCGCTATGCCCGTTAAGGGTTTTGAGTTTTTTGCCTGTAACCACATCCCACAGTTTGATGGTGTTGTCATAACTACCGGAAGCCAAGGTCTTGCCATCACGGCTGAATTCTACGCTGTTGACCTGACCGCTATGCCCGTTGAGGGTGATAATTTGTTTGCCTGTAACCACATCCCATAGTTTAATGGTGTTGTCATAACTACCAGAAGCAATTGTCTTGCCATCTCGGCTAAATGCTATGCTCATGACCTGACTGCTATGCCCTTCCAAGCGGTTACGTTCTTGCACGTTGTATATCGCTTGTTGTAGTACAGTACTCACGGTCTGACTTGCACTAGGATCTTGTTCTAAGTAAGCTGCCTTAAGTTGTTTGCCTGCTTGTATAGCAGCAACCATAGCCTCAAGCTGCTTATTAGCAAGTAAGGAAGCTTCAGACGTTTGAGCCAGGGCATTTACACTCTGTCGTCCTGCCACTCGCCACTGATATAAGGCGAAGCCGGCTAACACAGCCAGCACCCCAGCGGATATGGTTGCTACTCTGTTCCTCGATTGAGCCGCTTTTCGCGCTTTTTTCTCCTGCTCTAACTCTCGCTGTCTGCGTTCTTCTTCTTGCTGACGCAGGCGATCGCGCAACTCCACGCAAGCTTTCACATACTCAGCCTCAAGTTTGTTCAAAAACATCGGCTGCTGCAACAAACTTTCTGCAACTACTAATTGTGCGCCCTTGATCTCCAGAGAGTCCTCATGTCGCTCATGCTGATTCCACTCGAAGGATTCTTGGCGGATTTTCTCGCGCAGTAGCAGGTTAGTGCGGTTTTCATCCAACCACTCCTGTAACATAGGCCAGTAGCGAATCAGAGCTTCATGGGCAACTTCCACCTCTTCTTTGCCCGTCGTTTCGTTCCGGCTAGTCACCACCAGTCGCGCTCCTTCACCTGCCAACTGCTGCACCAGTTTCTTTGTGACAGCCAACTCACCATCTATTGGTACCAAATCCTCTAGCGTCACTCGCCGTCGCGTGTCCCGTCGCTTTTCCCCTTGGACTGTGCTCTCATCCAAGCGAGTTAAGCGCAAGAAAATATCCCGGACTTGGTTTTTTTGCTGACTATTTGGCAAGCTATTGTAGAAATCGTTAGCAGTTTTGGCTATTGCCTGTTGAACTCTACCGATCGCTCCATATTCGTCATTGCATAACCAACGCCCATGCCGTCGCTTCCACAATTCCTGCAAAGCATATTGTAGCAGTGGCATTGCCCCTGGCTCTTCTTGGACATCATTGAGAATCGAGTTACTTAAACCAGTTTCAAAGCGCAGCCCTGCCCCGTCTGCTTGCATCTTCATGACTGTTACCAGTTCAGCAGGTGTCATCGGTCCAACTAATTTTTGTCGGGTTTCAATGCGGTTACTCAGTTCAGGATAGAAAGTACACTCTCCCAAAAAATCAGCCCGCATGGTTATTATGACTTTCTGTTGCTGGGCAATAGTTAATAATTTTTTAATAAATTCTTGCCGATTAACTCCATCATCACAGAGAGTGAACAGTTCCTCAAATTGGTCTACGACTAATAATGAATGCTGGTGTGGTACTTTCGAGAGTCTTTCTAATCGTTTTTCGAGTTGTTTACTCGGTTCCCTACCTGGGGTGAGGTATACCCACTGTAAGCTTGGCTGTTGCTCTTTAAGCTTGGGAATCAGCCCTGCAAGCACCACGGATGACTTGCCACTACCCGAAGGACCGATAACGGCTAGGAAGTTATCTTTGTGCAGTTTGTTTTGTAACTCTTGGATCAGTTCATCACGCCCAAAAAAGAACTTGTGGTATTTTTTATCACCAAAGGAAGATAGACCAGGGAAGGGGCACTCAGCTTTATATTCTGGGGGTTTCTTATCTGAGGCTGCAAGCTCATCAAAGCTGAAATCCAATATCTGGTCACAGATGTTGTTGAGTTCAATTAAAGCCCGCTTTCGCTCGTCACGTGCTGTAGGTGATGATTCTGCTCTCAGTGTATTTTCCAGCGTCTTTGCTTGCGTTTGAAACCTTTGATTTAGCCTAGATGCATTCGGGGCACGCTCTTTGAGCAAATCTTGGAGTTTCCCGATGCCATACTCGATTTCTGCGTCGGTTAGCTCGCGATTTTCCAGGCGATCGCTAAACAAAGGACGCCCACCCAAGCGGCTAAAAAGGGCTGGAACAGTGATATCGTCGCGGTTTCCTAGTCCGGCTGTTGCCTCCTGTAGTGCTACGTCTACCACTCCGGAGTTTCCTAGTCGTTGGTAAAAGCTCTCTCCCAAAGCCAAAGCTGTCTTTACGCTCACCTTACGGGTCATTGCCACGACAGCTGGCATCCCTAAATCTCGTACCAATCGCTGAGCCAATCCGCCTAATGCTCCTTCTGCTCTTGGATCGGCAGTCTCGCAACTGCAGAGGAAAGCAAAATGGGGTAAGCCTTTCTGACCGCCTACGTAGCGTAGCTCATCTAGCAATTGCTTCCCAGTCACTCGCTGGACTTGGTTATCTGCTGTTGCCCAGAAAAGAGCGGTCTCTCGTTGTGCGTCATTACTTAGCATACCATGACACACAAAATGGAGCAAGGTATATGGTTTCTGGGCGTTGGTTAGTTGTTTAGACAGTTCTTCTAGCGTTGGTGGACCGAGAGCACCTTTAACATTATTTGCTAAAATATCGTAAGGTATTTTACCAAGAGCTTGCCCAACTCCAGATATAGCAGCCTGAACATCAAAGGGGCTTAACTGATAAGCACCTAAATTATCAGGGCTAGCCACCAGTACCAGTGCCCGCAAATCGCGCCGCCCAATTGGGGGAAATCGGCGGTCAATAATCGTTGGTATATACAGGGAAAATGGCACACGCCGATCACGGGCTAATAGATGCCAAGCCCCGTCTGCATCGATAGGAGCGCACAGCCTTTCCCAATGCAACGTTCTAACTTCGTCTTTTTCAGCAGCTTCAACAGAGAGTAAAATTCGTAGAAAGCAGTCCTCACTACTCTTGGATAAAGCACGCACAAAGATGTCGCGCACATTCTCCTGAAAGAGGGCTTTGCCGAGTAGAGTTCCGTATTCCTTTTCGTCCTCTAGTGCTGCTGTCAACTGGTAGAAGTCATCCTGACTAAGCTGGAGCATCCCTTTTGAATGGATGGTGAGTCCATCTGGTTGCTTACATCTGACAACGATGGGCCAGCTATTATCGCCTGACTTACCTTGAATGGTAATCTCAAACTCAAAGGTGTTCATGCGTCATCTTCCCTGGTTATGTCTCGCTGTGTCTAATTTGTTGAGACACAGCGAAAAATGCGGTGATACAGTTAATCAGCATTTAAATTGCATAAACTGGGCGGGCAAGATGCCATGCGTGTCAACTTAAGCCAAAATCCTTCTAAAATCTCGTTTCCAGGTCTAAGCAGGAAATGCAGTGGGCGCGGCTCTGCCGCTTTTAAGGGAGGCAGAGCCTCAAGTTATGCATTCCCAGCCTGAGGCTGGAAACGAGGCAATCTCTAAAAGCTTGTTCTATAGTGGTTTTCACGTGATTGTTGACACTAATGGCTTTCCGGCCCACCCCACAAGATATTCAGAACATTTTCTCATGCAAGTTAAATGTGCTTTAGCTTACAGTTAAGCTTGTTTTTTCAATGTCTCAAGCAAACTAGTTACGGCTGACACTGTTGCCTGAAGTTGTTCGAGTTGAAGAGCTGGGGCTTGCTGGGCTTTCTCTAGAAACTGTTCTAAAGATTTGATTAAGTCCATTTGAGCTTGCTCGATCCCAGATGTTTCAGCTTGTGTCGCAGGTGCAGACTGCAAAATCACTTGTTCAATGATTGGGCGCTCAGTGTTTGCATCACCAACAACAAGCCGGACTGCCGGGTCACCGATAATCATATAGCTGCGGGCGTCATTGTTTGCCGTCCACATATCAGATGTAATAAAATCATCAGAAGCATCAGGTTTCAGCTTGTACTTAATATCTTCTAGGTGAGCGCTGAGATCTGAGGAAAGTTCAGCATAGCGTTGGTTGAAAAACTCTAGGGCTGATCCAACTGGATGTCCTTCCATCAAGCGCTTCAAGCCACTCTGAAAAACTTGCAATTGCGCCCCGGTAGACTGCCCAGCATGCTTCCACACAAAAGAACACCCCCAGGCTCGTTCTACGTGACCGATGACAGCCAAGGCACCTCCCTTAGGGTGGCTGAGTAAGCGCTGTGGCAAACGGGCAATAAAGGCGTGAGGAGCAATTGCTGAGCGATCGCTAAAAGCTTGTTGATGAGCAAAGTCATTCATTTTGGGCGTACCAGCACCGTAGCAGGCAAAGTGGAACGCTATTAGCCCAAACAACCGCGCGTCGTCACTCACATCGTCGCCTGAAAAGTAAAAGTCTTCTGGAATCGGTTTTCCTTTCCACTGATGCCAACCAGGCCAATCTTGACAAACCAGTCCCCCTTGGTGCAACAACTGTCGTGGATCGCCATTCGGAAAGCCTATACCGTGACTAGCGGTGAAAAGCAGACTGGGGGTTTCGCTACCTCCTAAAAGTTGTCCCAATCGCGCCTTTGTAGTTTCTTCTTTAAGTAGGGTTTGCACATTCCAATTTGGTTGGTCTTTAACCATCCATTCAGCTAGCGGTTTAATTAAATTGCTAGCACTGAGTTGAGTTGCTGCGTCACCATTGTTCTGCACACCAAAGAAGCTAGCACGACGGGCAAGTGAAAGCTTTCCTGTTTCTGCTTCTACGACACTGTGAGCATACTGAGCATACTCTTCTGGTTTGTCGAAATAAATACGACCTACCGCATACTGGACATCAAGTTGGTATTGAAAGCTATAAGGAATAGTCTCGGGATCGCCGACGATCAGCAAGTAGTAGGGCATTTTGTCTGGATCGGCAGGTCCAGGACCAACTTTATGACGAGCAAGAAACTGGTTTTTTGACTCGCCCGGACGATAAACGTATTCCTGATAGTATTGTTCCTTTTTCTGTGTTGCTTGCTTTCGACGATGTTCTAATAGTGGGCTAAGGGCTGCCGTGATTGCAGGGTCAACCCCAAAAGCGAAAATGACTCCCCAACCAGTTTCTGCGAGGTTTTTCGGGTCTACTCCCTCTATTGGAGCAAACTCAGGTTCTACACCTTTGACATGTAGATTTTTTTTCTGGAGTTCGAGGAGGTGTGCTGGTTCAAACTTTTCGCCCTGAGCAATTTTAGAAACCTCCTGAGGTGTCAGCGGCGGCAGCAAGTACTCGCCAGTTGCCCCATCAAGCCCATTAAAAAATAGAAGTTCTTCGTTCATACTTGAGTTATCCTCATCTCAAATTAGTCTGATTAACTACTAAGTGCTGCTTGCCAAACAGCATGAGCAACTTCTGGTTTAGCAATATCGCTGTGAGCACCACCCCAACCTCCGTCAGGATTATCGCAAATGTACTTAGTGCTCTCTAAGTTATAAATTTTGCCTGCTTCAAACTTGTAGGAAGCATCCAGTGGAAGCATTTGCATATCTACAATTTCCAGACCAGGTCCACGGGCACCAAACGTTCCTAGTCCGCCAAATTTGGGAAATTCATTGAGGCCATAGGCTATTTGTTGGCTGACTCTAGCACCGTGAGGATACATTTTGCCAACAGCAGTATCTAACTCAGATTGTGTAGTGACGAGCGGACCAGAGACTTTGCGGTCAGCGACAATTGAATGAAAATAGCCAGCACGACCTGGTGCTACCGGGATATCGGAGCAGTAAGACCAGAATGATAAAGCGCCTTGTACCAATACTACGGAATTAACTGGGCGGGCTAAGGTACTGTGACCATCACCAGCCAAGATCGCAGAAACAACTATACATCCAAAGCTGTGACCCATCAAGTGGAATCGCACACTATCAGCCGTTGCTTGTTGAAGTTTTGTCAGCAACTGAAAGCCGCCGCTTTCACCAAACTTACAAGCTCGGTCTTTCATTTTCCAAAAAGATAGCGCTTGCAGGGGCATCAACAGCGCACCCCAGTCAGAGTCACCGTAATTAATAGGTTCTAATTCGGCTACTTGAAAGATGCTTTCCGGATCGAATGCTTCACGATCTGCCCCCGGTGCTGCACCTTCACCTTCGCTGCCTAAGCCAGCCTCCTGGTTCAACACCTCGTAGGCTTCACGGACTTCTGGCGGTAAGGTAGCAGGAGCAATGTCATCCATTGCAGCAGAGAAAATTATTCTTAGAGCCTGTCGAGCTGCTTCTGTATTAGCAATGCGCTGAGCGTACTGCTCAACCAACTGCTCTATTGGATCAGTCTCTGTCGGAGCAAAAGATACAGAGCCACTTCCTAATTCTTCATCACCCCAAGGTAAGCTAGGCCAGTGTAAACCAATCAGCAGTGGGCGAAATCCTGACCGCGCTTGTTTGATTTGTTCAATATCAGCCACGTTTTTAGACATCGCGCCAACCCAATTGTTGTACTGAAAACGCGCAGCAGGTATGTCACCCAACCATCCATGACTAAAGATGAAAACATCCGTAATTGTCCCAGTGGATAAGATATCCAATATCTTTTGGCTCATTTTGCCTTCTGGCTCATCGCGTTCGTTACCAGTAGCATCAAATGCAACTAAGTAGTACTGCAATGAAGTTCCAGGTACTGTTTCAATCGGCATATAGATTGTCCTAATGGGAATATGACGAAATACTTGTTACAATCGAACACTAAGTGCAAAACATGTAGGCACACTGTTTGCACACTTCCTCTTAAAAATCCTTGCTAAAAAAGAGGTTTGTAAATTGCGGCTATTGAAGAAGAACACATAGGTCAGAACGCAGAACTCAGAATCAATTGGATGGGGATTCAGACTCCAACCAATTGTAGACACCGTGTTAACTGTCGTTATTTAAACCCCAAGACGAGTCACCCAGTCGTACAGAAGTTCATTCTGACTTCTGACTCCTGAGTTCTGAGTTCTTTTTGTTAATGTATTAAATTTATTACGCATATTTAGATTCCACACCTGAGTCTAACTAGTACAAGTCAAGCTAGAGAAAAAATAACTCTGCCTGTATTCTTGTCTAAATGTCAGCAAAATCAACTTATGCAGTTGTCTTACAAAACTTTACAATTTGCCGGATAAAATGTTCAATAAATATACAGTTAGTAGATATAATTTTGTTTCTTTTTTGGCGATTCATTTAAGTTTTGTAGTCAAGGACACTTGAAGTGTCAATTCAATTTTTTCTCTGTTAACTGACAAATGCTAAGCGTATTCAGTAATTTCACGAATGTGTGATTAGTGGGTGCTAGCAGAGGGAGGTTTGTACTTATAATGAATTGGCTGGCATGATTAGCGATGCCCCTTGGGCACTGCGCGGAGAGCGATCGCATCTCTCAACTCCCTTGCTAAGTTCTCACTGGCACCAAATCTGTACTAATTGTCAAGAGGGCGAAGTCTGGCGATCGCCACTCCTTTTGAACATGAATGGTGGCTCATGATATATAGCAATCCTAAATGAGTTGTGAAAAACAAGATCCCCGACTTCTTAGAGAAGTCGGGGATCTGAAGGGTAGCCAAATTTCATAAATGAAATAGGATTGCTATATTTGTGAAATGATTAGTCATGATTCGTGAGTGAATGTGTCGTTTAGAACAAATAGAGTAATAGACAGCAATCCCCAGACAACTCACTATAGAATAGATGCACTCAGTGAGCTGCCCTTGGAGCCTTTGGAATAAAAAAGAATATCAAACATACTGGACTTTAGACTAAAGCATGAGAAAATAAGCCAACAGTACTGGGTTAACAAAGTTTGAATTAGACAAATCAAAACATCACAATTTAAACCGACTTAGCTGCTGGGTTCCGGAATTTATAAGTGCCTTTTTTTGACTATGGGATAAGAAATTCTGCGGTGCTGAGGTTGTCCGGTTTTCCAGCCTGGAGATTTTCCCCGAGGTTTTGGCGGATTAGCTGGTGTACTAATTGCCGCTAAAATTCCTCCCATTGCTTGAGCTACCCGTCCTGGAGTGAGTTTGTCAATCGACTTTTGCTAAAACTTATCACAGTAAGCTTTACGATACAAATTTGCACAAAACGACATTAATTTGCGAAATGCGACATTGAATTTGCGAATTTACAGTCGCTCTACAAAAAAAATCGGGATGACTGGATTCGAACCAGCGGCCCCTTCGTCCCGAACGAAGTGCGCTACCAAGCTGCGCCACATCCCGGCACAATTATTCCAATATATCAAACAATATCACAAAGAGTGATAAATCGGAAAGTAGTTTGCATATTTATCCACCAATTGATGAAGCTTGCTACCATTTACTATGTACAAATAAAGTGGTAGAAGCGGATTGTGACTGTTAAACCAGACTGGTTGCGGGTAAAAGCGCCTCAATGGGAGCGCGTTGGTAACGTTAAAGAAATTTTGCGGGATTTAGCCCTCAATACGGTTTGTGAGGAAGCGTCCTGTCCAAATATTGGTGAGTGCTTCAACGCTGGTACAGCCACATTCTTAATTATGGGACCAGCTTGCACGCGTGCCTGTCCCTACTGTGATATTGATTTTGAGAAAAAACCCAAACCTCTAGACCCCACGGAACCAGCACGACTGGCAGAAGCGGTACGCCGCATGAAATTAAATCATGTGGTTATTACCTCTGTGAACCGAGATGACTTGCCAGATGGTGGGGCTTCGCAGTTTGTCAAATGTATTGAAGCTATTCGCACCGTCTCACCCCAAACCACTATTGAGGTTCTCATTCCTGACTTGTGCGGTAACTGGCAAGCGCTAGAGTTGATTCTCCAAGCACAACCAGAAGTTCTCAACCACAATACAGAAACGGTTCCGCGTTTATATCGGCGGGTGCGTCCGCAGGGGAACTATGAGCGATCGCTCGAATTATTGCAGCGCTCTCGCCAAATTGCTCCTTGGGTATACACCAAATCCGGTATTATGGTGGGACTCGGCGAAACTGATGAGGAAGTCCGCCAAGTTATGCGAGATTTGCGAGTTGTGGATTGCGATATTTTGACCATTGGGCAATACCTCCAACCCAGTCAAAAACATTTGAAAATCGATGATTTTATCACCCCAGAGCAATTTGCTGCTTGGAGAGTCTTCGGTGAAGAACTAGGATTTTTACAAGTTGTCTCCTCTCCATTGACAAGAAGTTCATATCATGCAGAGCAAGTGAGACAATTAATGGAGCGTTACCCCCGGAGTGAGGGAGATGAGGGAGCAGGGGAAGGACTAACGACTAATGACTAATGACCAATGACTAATGACTAATGACTAATGACTAATTCAAAATTGGTCACAATTCTGGGTGCGGGTGCTTGGGGAAGCGCTCTTGCTAGTCTGGCGATCGCAAATGGTCATGAAGTGCGTGTGTGGTCGCGTCGGGGTTCGCAAACACTGGCGGAGGTCATACAAGGTGCGGATATTGTCCTTTCGGCTGTTTCGATGAAGGGCGTGAGAACCATAACCTCTCAACTACAGTCTTTACCCGTTTCCCCAAAGACTATTTTTGTGACCGCGACGAAGGGCTTAGACCCAGAAACGACTTGTACGCCGTCACAAATTTGGCAAGAAGCTTTAAGCGCTCATGCTGTGGTTGTCCTCTCTGGTCCCAATTTATCTAAAGAAATAGAACAGGAATTACCCGCTGCAACGGTTGTTGCTAGCAGTGTCATGACTGCAGCTGAGTTTGTGCAAATGGTGTTTTCTTCTGATCGTTTTCGGGTTTACACCAATTCTGACCCCTTGGGAGTGGAACTGGGGGGGACACTGAAGAATGTGATGGCGATCGCCGCTGGTGTATGTGATGGTTTGCAGTTGGGAACCAACGCCAAAGCCGCCTTAGTTACCCGTGGGCTGACAGAAATGGTTCGCATCGGTCTTCACTGGGGTGCGAAGATGGAAACATTTTACGGTTTGTCCGGCTTGGGCGATTTGTTAGCAACTTGTAACAGTCCCTTGAGTCGCAATTACCAAGTTGGCTACCAGTTGGCTGGTGGTAAAACACTAGCAGAAATTCTCGCTCATTTAGAAGGAACAGCTGAGGGAGTTAATACGACTCAGGTTTTAGTGCAGCGAGCTAAGCAGCAAAATATTCCTATGCCAATTACCGAACAAGTTTATCGTTTACTTCAGGGTGAAATCACACCGCGACAAGGGCTTTTAGAACTGATGCTGCGAGATAAGAAGCCGGAGTAGGGGAGCAAATCAATTCAAAATTCGCATTCAGGAGAAATTCAAAATGAGGAGTCTCTTCCTCATCCCGCTCATCCTCCTCGTCTTTCCTACACCCTAACCACAGAACTAATCATTTTTGAAGGAAAATTAGTAAATCTTCAGGAAAGTACCTAGACAGCGATGTAGATATGACTATCCATATAAAAACAGGACTTTTCACTGATATATGATTATACTTTGCTTCCTAAGCGACAGTCAAAATATGTAAAGGTTCAAATCTTTATTAAGTCATTTGCACTTTTTATCGCCCAGTAGGGAATTTGAATAGCTATTGGTTCATGGGAAAGCTACTGCAACCGAGCCTTCGGAGGCACTGTGTTAACAAAAACCAGTAAAGGTTTTTTGAAAAAAAAACCTAAAGGTCACCCTCTACCGTGTTAGTTCTTGAAGAATCACGGGAACAATAGCAACAGTTGATTAGCTGAACGTCATCTATTGTTACCTGGAGCCATTGAGACGAATTTTTATGCCAGCAACATCTTTTTACGCAGATGCCGCTTACAATAGCAAACAGTCCCAGCAGGTCTTTGACCCGGAACTCACAATTGATGAAAGTGAGTTGCCGTCTTATGAACTGGAAGAACTGGAGATAGCTTCTGTTGACCCTGCAAGCTTAGCTACACCTAACCGACGCAGCACAGATTTAGTACGTCTATACCTTCAGGAAATTGGTCGCGTTCGGTTATTAGGACGGGATGAAGAAGTTGCAGAAGCTCAAAAAGTCCAGCGCTACTTGCGGATGCGGATACTTCTGTCTGACGTCGCCGAGCAAGGAGATCAAGTCATTGCACCATATCTGAGGCTGATTGAAACTCAAGAGCGTTTGGCATCGGCGCTGGGACATCGTCCTTCTCTTGAACGGTGGGCTCGTACTGCTGGTGTAGAACTGTTCGAGCTCAAGCAGATTATAGGACAAGGCAAACGGCGTTGGGCTGAAATTGCCAAGATAACTGTGGAAGAACTGGAGAAAATTCAAAGCAATGGACTCCAGGCAAAAGAACACATGATTAAGGCTAATCTTCGCCTCGTTGTCTCTGTTGCTAAGAAGTATCAAAATCGCGGTTTGGAATTGTTGGATTTAGTCCAAGAAGGGACTCTTGGTTTGGAACGAGCTGTTGAGAAGTTTGACCCAACTAAGGGTTATCGCTTCAGCACTTACGCTTACTGGTGGATTCGTCAAGGAATCACACGGGCGATCGCAACTTCTAGCCGTACTATCCGCCTCCCTGTTCACATTACAGAAAAGCTGAACAAAATCAAAAAAGCTCAGCGGAAAATTGCCCAAGAAAAAGGTCGTACCCCAACTTTAGAAGACCTTGCTCAAGAGCTAGACATGACACCTGCACAAGTGCGGGAAGTTCTTTTGCGCGTACCTCGTTCCGTTTCTTTGGAAACAAAAGTTGGTAAGGACAAAGACACAGAGTTAGGAGAATTACTCGAAACCGATAATATAACGCCAGAGCAGACGCTCATGCGAGAATCTTTACAAAAAGACTTGCACAATCTTCTGGCAGATTTAACGAGCCGTGAGCGCGATGTGATTCTGATGCGGTTTGGTTTGGCTGATGGTCATCCCTACTCATTGGCAGAAATTGGACGCGCTCTTGATTTATCACGGGAACGGGTACGGCAAATTGAGTCTAAAGCGTTGCAGAAGCTGCGTCAACCCAAACGGCGCAATCTCATCCGCGACTACTTGGAGTCTTTGAGCTAGTTAGTGAGCGTCAATAGTCAATTGTTACCAGTCAAAAAAAATTATACATTCTTAACAGAACACAAGATACCTGTTCTCAAAGACTTTTAACTTTGGACTGTTGACTAACTTGATCCCCGTTCCCAAAGCTTTCCACTAAACTTATGGCTAGTTATTTTCATCTAATTGCAGAGAGCTTTCCTAGCCCTTTTGCAGAACGTCTATCAGGGCGGGGATCGTACTTTTTTGCGTGGTCAAGGCTTTACCATCTACCTTGAAACATTTAGCAATTATTCTCAATACTGTTGGATTATTGCAAATTAGTCCAAACTTTTGCTATATTCGCAACTAATGGGCTTTGTTGAGAAAAATTAGTATGACAGTCTACACAGCAGCCTCACTAAAGGCAGAACTTAATGAACGTGGCTGGCGTTTAACACCCCAGCGCGAAGTCATTTTACACATTTTTCAAGAACTTCCGCAAGGAGAACACCTCAGTGCTGAAGACCTTTATGAAAGGCTAGAAACCGAAAACGAGGGAATTAGCCTATCGACTATTTATCGCACCCTCAAGTTGATGGCGCGGATGGGAATCTTGCGAGAACTGGAACTGGGAGAAGGACATAAACACTATGAACTCAATCAACCCTACCCCCATCACCACCATCACCTCATTTGTGTCAGGTGCAACACAACAATCGAGTTCAAAAACGACTCGATTTTAAAAATTGGAGCGAAAACTGCCCAAAAAGAAGGTTATCAGCTGCTGGATTGTCAGTTGACAATTCATGCTGTTTGTCCCAAGTGCCAAAGGGCACTCATGCCACTCTAGCACTTAGGTTTTACAATTCTGGAAAGCCTTTGCTTCAAAGACTTTGGAAAATACCAGCGGTCAGCTTACTGTCATGGGAGGTAGACAAACTGTTAGGTATCGATACTAGCAACATTCAAGCGGATACTAATAGCGTCCGCTTCTCACATCACTCAGACTGATACCGTAGAATTGTTGGGCTTGTCTAATAGCTTGCTTTGTCTCATCTCCCATCACACCGTTAAGAGAACCCTTGTAGAAGCCCTGATCGCGTAATCGTCTTTGAATCTCCAAAACATTGAAATCACTCTTGGAACCAGTATTGACCAAGCTGTATAATTTTGCTCGGGTCGTTGGACCAGCAATACCGCTTGAAGCGAGGTAATTATCTTCTTGAAAGCGCCGTACAGCATCTGCCGTGTTAGGACCGAAGTAAGCGTTTGGCTCTCCTTGTAGATATCCTGCCTTAATTAATTGTTCTTGAAGAACTCTCACAGCCTCACCACGGTCTCCTAGGCGGAGTTTGTCTCCAGCAATACGCGGTTTACTGGGTGCATCATCTCCATAACCGACACCAAGGGCTGGTAATTTTGCTAGCGTTGCTGATCCGACAACCCCATCAGGAGCTAAATTGTAAGTCTCTTGGAACCGCTTAACAGCATCTTCAGTAATGGGACCGTATATCCCTGTTGAGTTACCAGTGTAAAACCCTGCAATTCGCAATCGTTCTTGCAGAATTCTGACATCTTCACCTTCATCTCCTTTCTGGAGAAAGTTAGAACTGCGACGCTTGCTAGCTACTGAATTCTCCGTACTGGTTCTTGTAGCTTGGGGATTTTGGTCATTGGTTCTTCTAGCTAGTGAAGTTTCAGTACTAACTCTTCTAGGTTGAGAATTTTCATCATTAGTTCTTCTGGCTTGAGACTCAGTACTCGTCTTCCGAGGTTGGGAAGCTTCAGTAGAGGTACGCCACCCCTCTAATTTTTGTACAGTCACAGATCCAGCAACACCGTTAACATCTAAGCCAGCAGCTGATTGGAAGCGGCGCACGGCATCTTGTGTCGAGGTGTCATAAACTTCAGTTATAGGAGCTTGATAAAAGCCTGTCCTTTTCAACTGTTGTTGTAGGTTTCTCACAGAAGGACCGCGATCGCCTTTTTCAAGTGCTAGCACACTGCTCACACTACTGATAATAGACAAGGCAATGGCTAGCGGTAGCATATATTTCCAAGCCCTACCAGACAACCGTGTCCAATCAGGTGCTGCTGTTTTCTTAAACAAATGGCTCAGAGAGATTAATTCACTGGGGGGTAGGTCCTCGTAGTCAGAAGCTACGTGCAGATACGCAAGATTCTCCATAGTTTTTTCTACACCACTTATTTTTCTTCAATCGCTGCTTCGGCTTGATGTACTATGTTTCGCAAAAGTTCCAGTGTTTGTATATTTACATCGTGCCATAAACTGCGCTTATGTGCTTCTAGTAATCTTTCAGCCATATCACGCAAAGCATAGGGGTTCTTTTGCTCAATGAATTCCGACACAACTGGGTCAAATAAATACGTCTGGGCTATCCCTTCGTACATATAGTCTTCCACACATTTTGCCGTAGCATCGTAAGCAAATAAATAATCAACCGTCGCCGCCATTTCAAAAGCACCCTTGTAACCGTGGCGCATCACTCCTGCAATCCATTTAGGATTCACCACGCGAGAACGATACACCCGTGCGATTTCTTCTTTGAGTTGGCGGATTCGTGGTTGAGCAGGAATCGAATTATCACCAAAATAGGTTTGGGGATTTTCTCCTCGTAGACTACGTATCGCAGCTGTTAAACCACCCTGAAATTGATAGTAATCATCAGAATCGAGCAAATCGTGTTCGCGATTGTCTTGATTTTGTAACACTATCTGCATTTGTTGCAACCGCATTTCAAACGCTTCTGGCGCGGAACGTCCTTGTTGAAGGGATGAGGGGGATGAGGAAGATGAGGGGGATGGGGGGGATGAGGAAGTAATTTCTCCCCCTGCTTCCCCTACTCTTCCTGATGTGTAGGCATAGGAACTCCAGTTGATGTAAGCACGAGCTAAATCTTGGTCATCAGTCCAGTTTTGTGATTCAATTAAACCTTGGAGTCCTGCACCGTAAGCACCTGGTTTAGAACCAAAAATACGGTAGCGCGATCGCACTCTTGCTTCTGGTAAACTTAAACCAAGTTTGGTCCAAAAATCAGTCTCCTGTCGAACTTGTACTGCAAGAGGATTTTCCTCTGGTGGTTCATCCAAAGCCGCCACGGCTTGCACAGCCGAATCGAACAAATCAATCAAGTTGGGAAAAGCATCTCTAAAAAAACCAGAAATTCGTAACGTCACATCCACACGCGGACGCCCCAAAACAGAAAGCGGCAAAATTTCAAAATCTACTACCCGTCGCGCCGCACCATCCCATACAGGTTGCACACCAAGTAAAGCCAGCGCCTGAGCAATATCATCACCCCCAGTCCGCATCGTGGCAGTTCCCCACACAGTTAATCCTAGTGTTTTAGGATACTCGCCTTGCTCTTGCGCGTAGCGTTCAATGAGTGCCTCAGCCGCTTTTCTACCAACATCCCAAGCACTTTCCGTCGGTACAGCACGGATATCTACAGAATAAAAATTTTTACCAGTTGGCAGAACTTCCGGACGCCCCCGCGTGGGTGCGCCAGCGGGGGCACTAGGGACATAGCCGCCATCGAGTCCACGTAACAAGTTAGTAATTTCTTCGTGAGTTTGTAGTAAAGAAGGCAGAAGCTTGGTGCGTATCCAGTTAAGGACGTTTCTGAGTTCTGAGTTCTGAGTTCTGAGTTCTGAGTTCTGAGTTCTGAGATTTTCTACGATTTCGGCGGCTTGTTCTTCTAATACTTCGACAGCATCGCCGACAGTGCGACAGGTGTGTTGAGTTTTGTCAGCTAAAAGCTGAATATCTTGAATTGATAACTCAGTACTGAAATCAGCAGTGAGTGGATCAAAATCTAAGTTCAAATCTTGAGCCAAAGCACGGGTAAATCCAATATGATGGCGATTGGGAAGACGGGCGATCGCCACAATTAAATCTCGCAGTTGTCGCCCTTGAGGACATTGCCCAAAAATATGCAATCCATCGCGGATTTGAGCTTCCTTCAATTCACAAAGATAACCATCAAGCGAAGGTAAAACTGACAAGTCAAACGTTGAATCAGAAGAATCTTGTTTTCGCGTTAAACCTTTTGCTTTATACTTTAATTCCAAATCCAAGAAAAGATTTTCTTTGACAACCAGTTCGCGGATGCGATCGCCTATGATTGGCAAACGAGAGGGATCTAAACTTTCCGCTTCATAATACTCATCAATCAAATTTTCCAACTCATGCAAAGAACCATAAAGTTCCGCACGAGTTAGAGGCGGCGTCAGATGATCCACAATCACCGCTTGAGCGCGACGTTTAGCCTGCGAACCTTCACCAGGATCATTTACAATAAACGGATACAAATGGGGAAGAGCTCCCAAAGCCACCTCAGGATAACATTGACTCGACAAAGCCACACTTTTACCCGGAAGCCATTCCAGATTTCCATGCTTCCCTACATGAACCACAGCATCAGCGCCAAAACATTCCCTCACCCAATAATAAAAAGCTAAATAATCATGAGTTGGTTCCAAATCCGGCGCATGATAATTCAAACTTGGATCAACATCATACCCCCGCGCTGGTTGAACTCCCACAAAAATGTTACCGAACTGAATTCCCGAAACAGGAAACGAAGAGGGAAAATTAAAACCTTCTTTTCTTTCTTCCTTGGCGTCCTTTGCGTCTTGGCGGTTCATTTCAAAAACACTTCCCCACCTTGCGCCAATTCCTTTTTGCACAGCTTCCGGTAACAAACCAAAGTACTCCTCATACTCCTCTACAGAAACACCTTGCAGCACCGGACGCAACTCTCTACCTTCCGGATCATTCGTCACCCCAGCCGTGAGACACTCAATCAACTCATCCCCAGTACTAGGTATATCTTCCACCCCATACCCAGCCAACTGCAAAGCCTGAAGAATTTCCACACAACTGGCTGGCGTATCCAATCCTACACCATTAGCTAAGCGTCCATTACGAGTCGGGTAATTTGCCAAAATCAGCGCCACCCGACGTTCTTCAGGAGGCTTAGAACGCAGACGCACCCAATTAGCAGCTAAAGAAGCGACAAACTCAATGCGCGAGCTTACTGGTTCATAAACCACCACATCAGTTTCCAAAGACGAACTGCTACTTTGTACCGCCTTAAAAGACACAGCACGAGAGATGATGCGCCCATCCACTTCTGGAAGCGCCACATTCATCGCCATATCGCGGGGTGAAAGCCCTTGAAATTGCAACTCCCACTGCAGAAGCGCACCACCGCTAAGGATAACTTGCAACACCGGCACATCCAATTTTTGCCACAAATCAACCTGCGGTGTTTCTGTTTCCAAACGCGCCAGAGAAAAACTCGTGGTATTCAGCAGCAGTGCAATTTGCTGCTTATCCTTGGGTTGAAAAAACTCGCACAATTCAGTTTGAACATCAACATCACGCAAAGAAGAAACAAAAACCGGCACTGGCGTTAGATTTCGCTTTGCCAAAGCATCGCACAAAGCATCTATCACCTTGGTGTTTCCTGCTAGATAATGAGCACGGTAGAAAAGAATTCCTACTTTAGAGGCGAGAGGCTGAGGAGATGAGGAGGATAAGGAGGATGAGGGAGATGAGGAGGAAACTCTAATGCTTGAATTTTGAATTTTGAATTTTGAATTGATTTCTCCCCCTGCTCCCTCATCTCCCTCATCTCTCATTTGCCATCCATAAAGCCCCACGCGCGGAACAACCTGGGGAGGTGAAGGATTAAAAGAAGTTGAAAAGCAAGTATCGGCGATAAACTGGAGAGCATTGAGAATATTTTCTACTCCGCCTTCGTTAAAGTAGCGCCACACCTGATTAACAGTACTCAAAGGTAGAGTAGAGTGAGAGATTAAATCGGGGTCTATAGCGTCATCCCCTGGCATTACAATTAGGGTTGTACCATTACGTTGGACGATTTCCTGCACAACTTCTAAACCATAAGCCCAGTAAGAACGCCCTCCTAACAGGCGGAGAATAATTACTTGAGCAAATTCTAAAACTTTTTCAACATAGTCATCAATACTTACTTGTTGCTGCAATTGCAGTAGGTTCGCAACTCTTAAAGCAGGAAATGTCGTGGGTAATTTCGGTACAGCCGCCGCCAAAGTTTGAATATCGGTATCAGCAGACGTAAGAAACACTATGGGAGCAGGGGTTTGTTCTAGAAAAATTAAGCCTTCCGATTGAGGGTTCCATCCACCCGATGTGGCATTAATACGATGCATAATCCTGTATTACCGTCTTAAACTGTTGGTTACAACACAGTACAAATTTTTGAGCAATAGCACAAAGCCCCTTTCACTTTTATTTTTAACAATGCCTAGTTCTCGCGATTTGAGCTTTTCTCGAACCTTGCCTAGTAATGTTTTTGATCAGCTTGGGGAATTCTTGCAGCAGATGGCTCAACAAGCAGTGGGAAAGGCGGCTTTGGTACTTACAGAAGCTGTGTTGACACCGATTGATCTACCCCAAGAATGGCAAATACAACGGTTTACCGTGGTGGTTTCTGAACAATTTAGTGCGCTGCTTGTGGGTTCGCCAGAGGAGCAGGGGAGCGAGGGAGTGAGGGAGCGAGGGAGTGAGGTAGCGAGGGAGCGAGGGAGCGAGGGAGGAGGGGAGCAGGGGGAGCAGACTTTTGACTCAGCATTCAGCAACGCCACTGACTACAATGGGAACTCCAACGGACAGTTGCAGGCTCCTCACCTTAAGTCGTCAGACTTGTCCACAGCGCTGGCTCCTCAATGGGAACCAGAGGAGGCGAAAAACTTCTCAGCACTTAATGTGGAATTGACGTTTGATCCAGAAGCGATCGCCTCCTTCGTTTTGAACTTGAGAGATTTGTTTGAGCGAGATTCCTATACCTACCAAAAGCTTGAACAATATCGTCAAGTTCCCGCTCCTAATGATGGCACGCTTCAAAGTCAATTCTCACTTTTGTTATTAAAGTATTTTTTGCCACAAGCAAACCATGAGGTGGTACAATCATCATCCCCAACTTATCCTCACATTTCTGTCTGTCAACCTGTGCAACATGCTCTGAATAAACAGATTGCTCAAGAACGACTGTTAAATCAGGTCACAAGTCAAATCCGTAAAACTCTAGATTTGCCTGTGATTATGGCAACAGCAGTTGCACAAGTACGAGAGTTTTTGGAATTAGACAGGCTTGTCGTTTACAAATTTGAGGAATCAACAGTTAAGACTCAACACTCAACAACCTCCCCATTCCCATCTCCACAACTTTCCATCTCCACACCTTTGCATCTCCACAACTTTCCATCTCCACACCTTTGCATCTCCACACCTTTCCAAACACACCAGCAAGAATTACCCGACAAAGGAGGCTGCATTGTCTACGAAGTCCGGGCTGACGATGATATTCCATCGGTGTTGAATTATAAGGAAAAAAATTGTTTTGCACAGATACCCCGATGTTGGGAAAAGTATCGCCAAGGCTTTACGTTGGCTGTGGATGATGTAGAAAAAACTTATGCTCTAGAAGAGTGTTTGTTACATTTTTTAAGGAAAGCTAAAGTCAGGGCAAAGTTAGCTTCCCCAATTGTGTATGAGGATAAACTTTGGGGGCTATTGATTGCTCATCAGTGCAATACTCCTCGCCACTGGAGTGAAAGTGAGAAAAATTTGCTGAGTTCTGTGGCTGAACAACTGGCGATCGCCATTCATCAAGCAGAATTAATGCGATCGCTCACTCAAGAAAAACAAACTCTTGAGCAACGAGTTGTTGAGCGCACAATGGCGCTTCACGACGCCCTAGAAGCCGCAGAAGCCGCCAGCCGTCTAAGAAGTGAATTTCTTGCCACCATTAGCCATGAATTGCTCACACCTCTAACTTACGTCATCGGCATGTCTTCCACTTTGTTACGCTGGTCTTTTGGTGAGTTGAGTCAGCGTCAACGTGATTATATCCAAACTATCCACGATAGTGGAGAACATTTACAAGACATGATTAATGATATCCTCGATTTATCCCAAATTGAGGCAGGCAAGGCTGTTTTAAACATTACAGAATTTTCATTGATAAACATAGCTCAATCCACAATCAACGAGCTCAAAGAAAAAGCAACAAGCCAGCGAGTTAATCTCAACCTGGATGTGCAACTTAACCCGCAGCAAGACATATTTACTGCTGATGTCAGGCGAGTGAAACAAATTGTCTGGAATCTGTTAACTAATGCTATAAAATTTACACCAGAAGGCGGCAATGTCACTTTACGTCTTTGGGTAGAAGACGAAACCGCAGTATTTCAAGTAGAGGATACTGGCATAGGCATTCCAGAAGAACAATTGTCCCTACTGTTTGAGAAATTCCATCAACTCGATACACCTTACCGCCGTCGTTACGGAGGAACCGGGCTGGGTTTGGCTTTAACGAAACAACTTGTAGAACTCCACCGGGGTCGAATTGAAGTAGAATCCACCGTAGGCGCTGGCTCAGTATTCACTGTTTGGATACCAGCCTAGCCACAGTAACGCCTGCTATGGTGGGGGATTTAAAAGAGCCACCAACGCTCTGGGGGTGCTCTTGGTGTGGTGTTTCCCCCGGAGGATGAAACTGATAACTGATAACTGATAACTGATAACTGGTAACTGTTAAAGCCTGTGCTAGAACTTTACGGGTAGCGAATCGAACCCTTTGAGGAGCAGAGTTGTATGTTTTGTTGAAATAGCTTGTTTATCCGGATCGAAGCTGAGATTTGGTAGTCTTCTAAGTAATGTGGCTAAGCAAATAGTTAACTCCATGCGAGCTAAAACAGATCCCAGACAAAAGTGAATGCCTGAACCAAACCCAAGGTGTTCGTTGGGCGATCGCGTAATATCGAAAACGGACGGTGAGTCAAACTTCTGGGGGTCATGATTCGCCGCCCCAAGCCCCAGTGCAATGACGCTACCCGCCGTGATGTCCTTACCGCCAATCGTCAGGTCTTGTTTGGCAATCCGAAAGAAAAAAGGAACCGAGGTATCGAAACGGATTATTTCTTCGACAGCGGAATTGATCAGAGTCGGATTTTTTTTCAGTTTTTGCAGTTGCTCCGGATGAGTCAGCAGTGCATTCACCCCATTGGAAATCAGGTCTGTGGTAGTCAACAGACCTGCATTTAAGATCTGAATGCATAGAGATGGGAGTTCCTCAAGATTAAATCCCTGCTCTTCGTAAGCCACGGTTAGCAGGCTAATCATGTCAGTTCCGGGTTGCCGACGTCGTTGTTCAATCAGTTGCCTGATGAGTGCAGAAAACTGTGCGGCAGCCAGATCTGCCTTGCGTGCAAATTCTTCAATATTTGAGCCGCCCAGTACGCCAAAAAATGTGGTAATATCCATTGCCCATTCGATGAACTTCGCTCTGTCGGTTTCTGGCACGCCAAATATCTTAGTAAGAATGACCGTTGGTAGTGGTACCGACAAATCGGATACAACATTCATGCCGCCGTAATTTTGAACGTTATCCAACAATTGCTCCGTGGTGTTCTCGATAATGGATCGCCAGCTTTCCAAAGCACGTGTTGTAAATCCCTGATTGGCTAACTTCCGCAGTTCGGTGTGCTCAGGTGGATCTTTCTCAACGATCATTTTTGATATCAGATTAAGGAAATTCTGGATCTCTTTGACCGGAAAACGAGACGCAAGCCCCTGGCTTTAGACATGGGGATAAGTCGCCAGGGACTTTTAAGTCCCGTGAAACGATTGTCTGGCTTTAGCCACAGTGATATAATTTAATGATAAGTGAGTAAGAATAACCATCTACGTATTGAAACATCCTAGTACGGAGCAATCCCGGCAACGGACATATCCGAATTGATTCGGAACAGTTAAAGGGCAAATAATGGCAGGATGGGGAGCGTACCTTTCTGGCTTTTGTGATGGACTCGGAAAGCAAAAAAATTGAAAAGTAAGCGCAATTGCGATACCTCTGGTACTGGTAATTGTTTTGAGCGTCTAGGGTGTTTTTGATAGCACCATTGAAAGTTCGTTTGTGGACTCTTCAAGAATCCCCCGGCTTTTAGCCGTGGGGAGTATCAAATCCAAATTTCCTAACTGATTGATATACAACGCTGTGCGGTTTGAACTCAAACGCTCATCCCGTAAAGCCGCCTCAACATCTCTATAGCGTGTCAAAACCCAGTATCCGAAAGATTCGCTATAGTGAACCGGGTCTTCTTCACGCATCCGTTTGAAGAGTGGATAGGAATTGACCAAAGCGGATGGTGCAAACAGATCATACGTTGGCTGCTTTGCTTTTGCTGCCGTATTCTTGTGTTGTGAATTCATTTGCTTAATCTCCATTAGGAGTGAACTAAAAAAAATTTAGGTAGTTACGCTTTAGCCTCATATTATGCCCGGTTAAAAACTTATCATTAAGGGGGCAGGGGGTAGCGGGAAAGAAAGTTTTAAGGTATTTTAACTACTTCATGCATTGGTAACAAGCTAAAAACGAGTTAATTTTGTCAATACACCTAAATATATAAATTAATTTATATAGGAAGGGCTAATAACTAATAGACATCTTACAAAAGTATGATTAATAGATATAGCAATCCGCGCAGGATTCGTGAAAAACAAGATCCCCGACTTCTTATAGAAGTCGGGGATCTGAAGGGTAAATGACTAATAACTCATGACTAATGACTCTTTAATTCAAGCACTACATCACGGACTGATCGTATCTTGTCAAGCGCCTGTTGAATCACCACTGCACGAAGCAACGGTTATTGCAGCAATGGCGCAAGCTGCTGTCAACAATGGTGCTGTTGGAGTCCGAATTGATACTCCTGCTCATATCGTTGCTGTCAAACAAAAAGTAAAAGTTCCAATTATTGGACTGTGGAAACAAGTCGTATCTGGTTATGACGTATACATTACACCACAGTTTCACCATGCTGCTGCTGTAGCAATAGCGGGAGCAGATATCATTGCCATAGACGCGACTACCAGAAATCGCCCCGGAGGTGAAACAATGGCAGATATCATTGCCGGAATTCATCAAGAGTTAGGCAAAACAGTTATGGCAGATGTAGACACGATTGAGGCAGCAAAAGCAGCTGTCGCGGCTGGTGCAGATATTGTGGGCACAACTCTTTTTGGCTACACTGACTCAACCAAGCATCTTTCTCCCCCTGGCTGGGAACTCCTCACCCAAATGGTTCAGCAATTAGAGGTTCCAGCAATTTGTGAAGGTGGCATATCTTCACCCCAAATGGCTAGTCGTGCTATTGATTTAGGAGCATACAGTGTTGTTGTCGGTACTGCTATTACTGGTATTGATCATCTTGTCAAAGGATATTTGACACTCCTCAGCCGTCATGCTGAGAATTCTTGCTTCAACCGTCCTCTCTAGATACCCAAATGCGAGCATTCAAATATCCCCAGTAGAGGCAACACTTCGAGACATGGAGCAGCGGTTGCAACTCGCTTTGGCGGCGGCTGACATGGTTGCCTGGGATTTAGATATCAGAACCCGCCAAGTTGTCTGCTCTGAAAGTGGTTTAAACAGACCGAGTACGGTTGGCTTGACCGGAATTTACGCCCGCAGACTGGAAGGAGCCGACTCCCCAGGATGAGGTGGGAAGAAATCACCAGACCAAGGAAGAGCGAAGTTTGGGTAAGTATTTTAGAGCAGGCTCGCCACTCAACCCGATTATGGGTTGGACAACACTGCTTCGCAAAGGTAAGTTAGACCAAAAGACAACGGATCGCGCTTTGGAAACTATCGAACGCAATGCTAAAGTACAAATTCAATTGATTGAAGATTTGCTCGATGTCTCCCGAATTTTACGGGGTAAAGTCAGTCTAAATATTTGCCCGATTGACCTAGCAACAGTCATTTCAGCAGCAATGGAAACAGTGGGTTTGTCGGCTGAGGCTAAGTCAATTAAGATACACACAATGTTTGAACCAAATTTGGGGAAAGTTCTGGGCGACTCAAGCCGATTGCAGCAAATCGTTTGGAACCTGCTGGCAAATGCGGTGAAGTTCACACAACAGGGAGGACGGGTGAATATCCGACTAGAACGCGTTGGACACTACGCCCAAATTGTAGTAAGTGATACAGGTAAGGGTATTGAGCCTGACTTTCTTCCCTATGTGTTTGACTACTTCCGCCAAGAGAACAGTACCACAACCAGAAACTTTGGTGGACTGGGGTTAGGGCTGGCGATTGTCCGTCATTTAGTCGAACTGCATGGCGGAACAGTCCAAGCAGACAGTAAGGGCGTTGGTGAGGGGGCAACCTTTACAGTGAGACTACCGCTGATGCCAACTCAACCACAGGCACTCCAGAACGAGACACAGCCTGAGTCATGCCCGGATTTGAATGGCGTAACGGTGTTATTGGTAGATGACGATACCGATACGCGGGAGTTTGTCACCTTCTTGCTAGAGGAGTATGGGGCGAGTGTAACAGCAGTGACAAAAGCCAGTGAAGTACTCACCGCTTTAACCCAGTCTCTGCCAGATGTGTTCCTTAGCGACATCGGGATGCCGGAAGTTGACGGATATACGTTGATACAACAAGTCAGAACTTTGCTGCCAGAACAGGGAGGACAAATTCCAGCGTTAGCGAAGCTCCTCCGAAGGAGGCTCGCCCTAACCGCCTATGCAGGGGAAATGAACGAAGAAAAAGCACTTTCAGCGGGTTTTCAAAAGCATATTCCTAAGCCAGTCGATCCAAGTTTGTTAGTTGAGGCAATTTCTCACCTACTCCTACCCGCCGGTTCGCCGCTAGGCGTGAGGGCAAGGTAAAATACCAATTAAATAAACCGCTCCTGAGCCAAGGACGCCAAGAAAAAGATAGGTAATCTTGTAGCACCGAAGAAAGCTGCCAATTGCACGCGTAGCGTGTCCAAAGCAGATAGGGCGATCGCTAATCAGCAGAACCGACAGCAGAAAATCGGCGTTGCTGAATTCAGGGATGATTCTTGTGGGGTAGGCATCCTGCCTGCCCAAAAAATTCAAGGGACGGGCAGGACAGTTCAACTGTCTGATCCGTAAACTTCCCTGTTGTATCTTATGATTGCATCGGAATCGTAAGCAGGCTGCTGAGGCAGAGCAAAAGGCTGAGTACCAGGCTGCGGCGGGCAAAGCGCTTCCATCTCGGAGACTGGCTTCGCTGGGGCGATCGCGCTGGGATCTCTATTATCCTCACCCACCTGAAACGTCACCATCATGTCGCAATCTTCATGCTTGAGGTTGTGGCAGTGCATCATATATATCCCCTCATGGGGACCAAACACACCTGCAACTGTTGCTGTTTCTCCAGGTTTAATAACAAAAACATCTTTCCAAGCATTCTCCTCGTAAGGCTTAAGTGGTATTTGTTGTCCAGTGTTGTCCGTACGCTTAACAATCTGTAAGTCACTTAGATGAATATGCACTGGGTGAATTTCTTCGCTTTCGTTGCGTAGTGTCCAGTCCACACATGTCGGGTTGGCACGATCAAAAGCAGGCGCACAAGCAACTTTTTCAGGCCATCCCTTGTCGTTGATTAACCATTTCCCTGTTTCATCTGAGCATGTTACAGTCTGGCTCTGAGCGAATGTGAGTGTGAGTTCTGTCGGACACTCACTTGACAATGCAGCCAAATTGACTTTAGGGCAGTTCTCAAAACGCTTAACAGACCTTAAGAAATCTGGAACAACACTATCATCAGCAACAGGCTCTGGATTAATGTCGAAACGTAGAACATTTCTTGGAGCTCCAGATCCAACACCTACAACTTCTAACTTCAAATAAGCTTGAGTTACACCACTCTCAAATATTTCGTTAAAGTCGATAACGAACTCATAGCGTTCTCCTACGCCCATCTCCAGATTATCTACATTGACGGGATTTTTCCGCAAACCACTATCTGTTGCAATCACTTGCAGAGTTCGATTATCAGCTTCATTATTTACTGGAGCAACAGTATTTACTGGAGCAACAGTCACTTTAAAGATGCTTTGACTGACAGCGTTCAAGACTCGGAAGCGATACTTGTGTCGCTTCACATCCATATGGGGTTCTAAGGCACCATTGACAAGGATTCGTCCTCTTCCTCTTCTACCTGGGTGTTCCTGTAGAATGAGCGGTACATCAAATTCCCCATCAGTGAGTTGAGGAAGTTTATCCCTCTCCCATTGATCCTCAACAATGTACATACCCAACAGACCTTTTTTCACATTGTCCAAAGTTTTGTGAAGTGTATGATCGTGGTACCAAATTGTCGCAGCACGGTCGTTGGGATAGACGTAATCCTTGTAATAATCTGGCGGAATATAATCTTCAGCGTAGCCATCGTATTCTGGTCTGGAAGCCATACCATGTAGGTGAACTACCGTCTTAATAGGCTCCCCATTTGCTTCATTACCCAGTTTATTAATGAAGCGGACAACTGAATACCACACTTTTTTATCCTTCTGTAAATCCCCAACTTTTTGTCTAATGAGGGGACCGGGCGTGGTTCCGTTATAACCCCAAATGTCAACTAGTTCTCCCCCAATGCTTTGCTGACACTTCTTGATTTCGATTTCGTAGTAATCTGTTGGCATTCCATTGACGCCATTTTGAGTGCTACATACGGGTTTGAGAACAGGTGGAATGGGTAGGCTGTTCTGAAATGGTTGGTGTGTTCCTGGAGTTGGCGTCGCTGGACAACGTTGTTGGGCTAATGCTTGACGTTGGTAGCTCAAGGGCAACAACAGGGAACTGCTTCCAACCAACCCTAGTTTAATGACTTCTCGTCTGGTTAACATTGCTACAGTGCTTATTGGCAATTCAGTTAAATGAAAGCATAGCGAGACTGTTATCAAGGGCTATTTCATCTTTGATTATCTTTGTTTGGGGATATCCAAATGATGCAAGGTGAAAGTCTCGCTATTTTGGAGTTATTAACTTTCGGGGCTATTTTCCCCAGTTGGCTTAACAAATACAATGCCACTCATCGATTGACCGTGGATTTTACAGTAATAAAAGAAACCAGCGTCATCGCTTGGGCTTGAGAAGGTAAACTCAAATTTATCATCTCGTCGTAAATTTCCAGAATTAAACAGCGGCTCTCCCTCATCTCGGGTGACGGTGTGTGTCAAATTACTCTCATTAACCCATCTGACTGTATCGCCAACTTGGATCGTTACATCTTGTGGCTCGAATTTAGTACCGATAATTTTGACAACTGTAGGCTCGGCTGTAGCTAGCGGCTTAACAATGACATTGCCACTCATTGATTGACCGTGGATTCTACAGTAATAAAAGAAACCAGCGTCATCGCTTGGACTTGAGAAGGTAAACTCAAATTTATCATCTCGTCGTAAATTTCCAGAATCAAACAGCGGCTCTCCCTCATCTCGGGTGACGGTGTGTGTCAAATTACTCTCATTAACCCATCTGACTGTATCGCCAACTTGGATCGTTACGTCTTCTGGCTCGAATCTAGTACCGACAATTTTGACAACTTTAGTTTCTGCCATTTTAGTACTCCAAAATCAAACTAAACTACGTTGATTTTTACTGGTGCAAATGAATCACCCGGCTCTCGCCCTCGCCATCTACAGTTAATCTGTAGATATAGATTCCACTGGGGAGGCGATCGCCTTTATCATCCGTTCCATCCCAAACAACACTTTTTGAGCCAGCACTTTGTTCGTTTTCATCAATCAGTTTGCGAACCTGCTTGCCAAAGCGATTCCAAATATGGATTGTGACTCTGCTAGCAGCCTTCGCTAAGGTGTATTCAATGGGAACGGATTTGTCATACTCCTTCGGCGTCACTGTCTCCAGAAATCGGGTGGGGACAACTCGCTCACCTAAAACAGCTGCTCTAGGAGCTTCAGAATATTTGTACACAGTTTGACCGGCAGCATAGCCAACACTGACGGGATTGCCTAAAAAGCGAAATCGATTAATAAACTTGCCAATCTCATCAGCATTTTCCCAGGTTTTGCCACCGTCACGAGTGACACTGCTAGTTCCTTTCTCAAAATTTTCATCTCCCCAACCACCAACCCAACCTTGGGTTTCATTAATAAATCCGACACCTTCAAGGTTGGCATTTCCTTGGACGGGTAACCTTACCCAACTCTGTCCACCATCTGTAGTTTTCAGAATTGCAGCTTCTTGGAAATTTTCTAGAGAGACAAACCCAATTTCGTCATTGAGAAAGTGAATTTTCCACCCCCACTCTCCTTGGGGAAAAGACAGATTCTCGACGCGATTTTCCCAAGTCCGTCCGCCATCCTCTGTGTAAAGAACCACTGGTGTCAAATCCTTATAGTCGGGGTTCTCTTTGTCAGAAATACCGCCAACAACCCAGCCACGCTCTGGGGTAGGAAAATAAACGTCTATTAAATTTGAGGCATATTGACTCATATCCCAGGCGGTCCAAGTTGCCCCGCCATCAACACTTTTCATCATGCGGGCAACTTGATCGGGGAAGTTAGTACCGGAAGCATAGATTACCGAATCATTGACTGCATAAAGACCACAAACTGCTACCGGAGCTTCTTCAGGGATATTTTCGACAGCCTGCCAATTCTCGCCACCATCGATTGTGTGATACAAACGCACTTCGGGTGTCAGTGTTCCTACCCAGCCCTTTAGAGGATTTGCAAAACTGACACACCGCAAATAAACTGCATTGTTATTATTTGTGATCCTGGCTCTAAATTTGATATCCCAACTAGCACCTCCATCTGTAGTTTTTAGAACATGACCGTCGCTATTGACAGCCCAAGCCACGGAAGATTCAATCAGCCATATATCGTCGTACCTTGATGAAGCTGTTGGGGCACTAGTAGGCGACCACTGCAACTTTAAGTTTGTTAGCGTCATAGAAAGAAATTTTCTCCTGTTACTTTTCATTCGTCTTAATAGCTTGTAGTTGTTCAATGACAATGCCATTTGAACAACCCATTATTTCGGGACAAAGCCGCACTCCCTCAAGGTGTGTGAGCGTAGCAGAAGCGATTCAGGAAGCAGGGTGATTTCACGCCACACGAAGCACTCTCGTATCGTTTGCTGGTGTTGTCCATTGGTCAGCTCGCGATCAGCACGCAGCAACCCACGCAGGATAGTGTGGTACGTCAGAAAATTGGGCGGGGATAATTTACCCCAGGTCAGTGCTAAGAGCCGTCCTAGGTAATCCCTTGCTTCAAGTAAGGCTGTCTTGAATTCAGCCTCATTCCCTGCATAAGCGGCTGCAAAATCTGCTTGGATAGCCTCCAAATCTTGGTTGCGTCCTGGTCCTGAAGTTGAGCGGTCTGCCAAGTCCTGAGTGATCAGGTTCCGCTTCAATAGCTCCTTCTGGAACACCTCGACCATGATGTCAAAAATACCACCAGTCAGTGGAAGCGAACGGTCATGGGGTTCCACTCCAACATCAGACATGCGCGAATAGTTAAAGGCAATGCGAATCTGCCGGCTTTTATCAAGTTCGCCAACACGGTTTAGTTCGTTGACGGTAAAGAGGTTACCTTTGGTTCGCTCTAGAAGATAATCTACAAGTGAATTAAAGTGTAATGACGCGACAATGGCTACAAGATCGCCAGCAGACTCGTGCATTCCACGGTAATCAATGCGATCGTCCCCCGCGCTCATTGGGACACCGACCTCCGCAAAGATGATACTGTGACCCAGCTCGTGAGCAAGCACGTCGAAGTTCTCGCAATACGGCCGTGAGTGATCAATTCCGCCTTGGGGTCTACGACCATACCCAAACTCTAAAAAACCATAGCCGGACTGGGCATTGTCCCATTCAATCAGAGGAATCAGTTCTAAGCGAGCAAAGTCTGATTCAAAGTGCCACTCGATCTTGTGTCCAAAGTAGTCCTCCCAAATATCGAGGACGCGGCGGACGGTGGCGTACATGGTTGCGCACGAGAACTCACGGCTGTCCGGGTCCAAATGGTCAAAATGACCGTCTGGTCCTGGTTTAACAGGCGGATTCTTAGCCCCAAGATAGGGCGGGCGCAAGAACGGCGAGTAGGGCAGCTTGTTAATGGCATCAACAACGTACATCCGATCATCAGTAGGACCGGGCTGGATCTCGTTGGGTGGCACAGAGATATGAATAATTTCCGGTTGAGGAAATATATCTAGAAAACGTGGCTGAGGAAAAATGCGAAAGCGAGTTCCTGTATTCTTTAGAGCGGCATCAAGTTGCATTGACATAATTAATCTCCCAGATACGGATGTTTAGGATAGCTAGCAGTCAAACGGTCTAACAGCTTAGTTGTTCAGCAGCTTATAGACTAAGTTGAAATTTTATGAGGATGCGCGGATCGCGAGAGTTATTCATCAAGTACCAACAAACAATCCCAGGTTATAAATCCGACAATTCTATCCACAGTCAAACCTTTAGTTTTTTTAAATAGCTCAACAACCGCTTCAGCATGCGGCTCAAATTTGAGTCAACTGTTGAAGGACCGTAGTTAAGATAGTCCCGGCGTTCTCACACCAATTTAACAGCATCATCTCTGCTGCTAACACCATAGAATAGGTCGAGCTTGAGTGGATACTTATGTGATATCTGTCAGTAAAATCAACTCATGCACTTCTGGAATATAAATTGCAAAAAATGTTAACAAATTGCTCAAAGATTGAACCCGAGGCGATCGCCGCTTGCGGCACTGGGCACATGGACAATCGCATTCAGCAAAATATACAAGGCGATGCTCTCTCTGGGAGCGGCGCTTTGCGCCATCGCAATTGCAAATGTGCAAGTGTATGGCTCAATTATTTGAGACATCACTTGAGCAATTTGATTGTGTGCTTTCAGCTTGAGGATGAAGTTAACATACCCCACGTAGCCTGCTTAAAGCATTCCAAGTTTGGGGACCAATGATTCCATCGACGGACAAATTTTTATCGTTCTGAAAAGCCTTCACTGCTGCCTCAGTTTTCGCTCCAAAGTTGCCATCAGTTGCTCCAAGAGCGTATCCGTTGACATCAAGCCGCCGCTGAACTTGGGCGACTAGTTCACCAATAGAGCCACGGCGCAGTATTGGCAAGTCAACAGGGTTGTCAGCGCATAACGCTTTCCAAGTCTTAGGTTCAACAATACCATCTGCTGTTAAAAAGACCTGGCATTGAAAGTTTTTAACAACTGCTTCAGTTTTGGCATTGAATATGTCGTCAATGTTAAAGCCTGAAACACCTGCATCTGCAATTTCACTGTTTAGGAGAAGGTCTTTCAATGCTCTAACTACTGGACCAGTAGAACCAACCTGAAGAATAGGTTTGTTAGGAACTGAGCAAATGTCCATTGAATTTTTAGTTGGTCGCAAAAAGTTGTCGAAAACGAAGTCGGCAATGGCTTCACCTGCCCGTATCCCTTGGACTTTATCAAATTGCCAGTGGATTCCTAGGTAGATTCGACTCTGCCCATTTTCGTCAGATGCTTGGCTAAAGCTATTGTACGAGCGAGGCAACAGCGGTCGTACTGTGCCATCAGCATCCAGGTTCTGACCGTTGAATTCATCGGAGACAAAGGTAAAGGGGATTGTATCTGTGTCGTAGAAACGCTTCAGAATTTGAAACAAGGCGGCACCAAAAGTAGCGTGGCCCGATGTGTATGCGGGAAAATTTGGTGTGAAGTTGCGTTTACGTGGGTTGTTGGTGTTTGGGGCACCTAGGGGTGTCCAGTTCGAGTCGCCATTGCTAGCTGGGTTGCCATCTCCTTGCTGGCTAGGACCAGTGCCGGGGTCAGCTTCACGAACTCCAAGAATGGGTCGCCATAAGTTGTAGAAGTACTTGGTGTCCCAACACTGGATTCCTGCATCAGCCATAGCAAGATTCACAAGTGCAAACAGGCGAGCGTTTTCAACCAGCCTGTTCCCTTGCTCCTTAGCAATCTGCCGTGCGATCTGGTTGTAGAGACGAGGTGGAGTACCTAAACGCGGCGTACCGTCATAAGCCCAGAAAATACCAATCACCGTCTGCTCGTCGGTACGGTCAGTGGGGGTTTGGTTACCGTCACCGCCCTTGGTTTTGATTTCATTGAAGGCGTCCGTGTAGTCATCGCTGATCAATGTAGGAGGAGGGGGAGAGCGGAAAGCAGGAGTGCCCTGACCGCCATTGCGGTTCAAGGTAAAGGGGGTGACAACACCCCACCGAGGCGTCAAGAACCCTTGACCGGGGTTGAGTGGGTCCTCCCGGTGCTGACCTGGTAAGCTCCCTGGTACGTAATCTTGATCCAAGTTCGAGTTGTCGTTACGCCGTGCGGCAATAATTTGGCTGGCGACTTCAGCACCTACCTGGCGGCCTTGCTCCTTAGGCTTGCCGTCAGGAATCGCTTCAAGCGCCTCAGTAAGTGCTTTCTGGAGGAAAGCCTTTTTTTGACTGGGGTACAGGTGGGCAAGAGTCTCGAATGCTGCTTGAGCAACCGCCGCTTCGACCGAGGCTGTACTAACCTCAGGGATGCTAGTTAGGTAGGGCGTGAAGGACCCGTCGATTGAATTGACTGCGTCAAAGATAGCTGCATGTGCGATCGCCAAAGCGCGGGAAGTCCGGGTAGGTCCGCCTTGGTCGGGGCGTTTCACAATATCCGGCGTGTGATCGTTAGCCACCACCTGCAAGGCAACACTATTCCAGTGGAGAACTGCATCAGACATGGGATTTTACCTTCCATTTAATTTCTTAAAAAATGTGGAATATTGAAGACATCACTTAGGATGACTTAATAGCTTCAAGAAAGCTAATACCAATTCTTTATGAAGATGCATAGAATATTAAAAAACGAACCGCCAAGACGCCAAGAGCGCCAAGAATGGAGGTTATTTATTTAGTGCAGCTTCAGATTAAATTGGTATAACTTGATCTCTCCTTGTAGGGAAAGTTATTTGAAGTGGGATTAAGCTTATAGTTGCCTAATCCCTCTTCAAATTTCTTGGCTCAAAGAGAGTTATTAATTACGTTTCAAAGAAGTGTGGGATTAAGTCTTACCAACAAAGAAATAAAACGACAAAACTTAATTGATTTTTCAGACCCAAATCCTTGAATTACGCAATCAGTTAAAAAACTTTACATTGTTTATAGTATCCCTTTGGAATTTGAGAGTTAATGTTAATTATTTGAGTTCTACTTTCAATCGCCTCTTGGAACAAATCTGTTTGTCTATTGGTAAGTTTTTTTTCAAACAGTTAATGATACCAATTCTCTGTAAACTTGCGCTTAATCAGCAGTAACAAAAAAAACATATAGCGCTAATATTTTAGCCTGGATGTTTGCAAAATATTAAGTTCATCTTCATAGGGAATTGGCATGAGTTTCGGCTGCTGTTCCAATTTCTCCTTATATGAATTTGGTTTTCGTTAAAAAGGTAATTATTTCAATCTCTATAACTGCTATTGTGAAAAATTTTTTTAGTTTCAACAGTACCCACAAGGGTCATATTTTTGTAGTAAAACTTGTTAAGTAAATCGGCGTTAAAAACTTTACTTATGTAACGAAATGTAAAGCCAAAGAAGACCTCAAAAATTGGTCATTACACAGTTTTTACAAAACTAAACATACATTGGTTTTATCCTAAATTAAAGGGTTTAAGACCACGAGCGTCTATACGTAGTACGCTAGATGTCTCAAGTCGGGAAACCCTTTCGGCAGTCACCTGCGGAGGGAAACCCTCCCGCAGTGCTGCCTCACCACGACACTGGCTCCTCAGTTTCAGTCGGGGTTGAAATCCAAGGAGTGAAACTGTCTTCAATGCCGTACCTTATAAATGAGGGAATGCGTGAATTGTTAATTCGTCAAGTACGGGGAGTGGGATCAACAAAATTAACGTACATCAACTCTTTTTCTGACCCCACCAAGACCTGTTAGGCAGGGTGGGGTAGTTTACTACTCAGAAGCGGCTTCCCGGAGTTCACCCGGTCGCACGCTCAACTGCTGAGTTTGTTCACCTCGTTGTACTGTAAACTGCAACGGCTGGTTAATTCGGCTCTGTTCTACCAACTCTTGCAACTGTTCGGCAGTTGTCATCGGTTGTTCATTGACTTGAGTGATTACATCTGCCCGACGCAAGCCAGCAGTAGCAGCAGGGCTATTGGGCATAACTTGCATCACCAATACGCCATTGATTTGTGGTAAAGTCAACGTCGTATTCGGGTCGCTATTGGATTGTTTTGCCAGTTCTGGGGTGAGGGTAATCATCCGCACACCGATATAAGGATGCGAAATTTTCTGACCACGAGCTAAAGCTTCTTCAATGACTTTGGCTTTATCAATGGGAATGGCAAACCCAATTCCCTGAGCATCAGCACGAATCGCTGTGTTAATGCCAATGACTTCACCTTGTTCATTAAGCAAAGGACCACCAGAGTTACCAGGATTGATAGCAGCATCGGTTTGGATAAAGTCCAAGCGTTTATCGGGGATGCCAACCTGAGCGCTAGAGCGGTTCAAGGTGCTGATAATACCTAGAGTAACAGTATTGTCTAGCCCCAATGGGTTGCCAACTGCGATCGCCCAGTCACCGACTTGTAAATCCTTGGAGTTACCGAGGGGGGCTACTGGCAAGTTTTTGCCATTAATTTTGACAACCGCCAAATCCGAAGGTTCATCTACTCCTTTGACTTCTCCTTTTAACTTACGTCCATCCTTAAGGGTGACGGTAACAGAATCAGCACCACTGACAACATGAGCATTGGTAAGAATCATGCCGTTGGGGTCAATGATAAAACCAGACCCTTCTCCGCGTTGGCGGTACTCTTGAGGCACTCTGGAAGAGAAGTCATTACCAAAAAACTCCCGGAAGAAGGGGTCCCCAAAATACGAGTCAGGCGCACGCATGGTGACAGTACGCTCTGTATCAATTCGCACGACAGCGGGTCCAACTCGATTGACAGCAGCACTCACAAAACTGCGGATAGCAACTTTTTGTTGGGAAGCTGCTGTTGACGGTGCAGTCGTTTCTGCTGTTGTTTCTACTATGGTCGTACTTGGTGCGGTAGCAATAGGCAATGGCCGCTTCAGAATTTGCAGGTTGGGAAATGCCCATAAAGTCGTCAAAGTCAATCCCACACTCAAAACAGCCACCAAAACATGGCTAGTCACTTGACGCAACAGGGGCGAGAAACGTTGTTCTTCAGAAGATGACAAAGACATAGTAATTTCTGCTATCCCAAAGAGCTTACAGGTTGTAGAAAGCTGATAAATCAAGTTCTACAACCTATTAACATTTTGTAACTTACATTCAAAAAAATCAGCGTTGATGATATCAGCGCCTCTACAACCATTATGACTTGGAGGTTGTGCTGTTCGGCGTGCTGCCAGTCGCTCTGAGCTATGCTAAGCAAATATACTTATAGTTGCTCAGAACTTTCCCTGAACTTTTAAATATGGTATGCAAATTATAGAATTGTTAGCTTATTGACGAGTGCACTGTTGTTTCTTGAGTTATTCAAGTAACGCAGATTCAAAATTGAACCAATTTGTGGTAATCAAGCAGTAGAAAAAACAATACGGAACTGCGATGAAAGTTTGGGAAGTTCAGTCTAAAGAAGGTCTGGATGCATTGACACTGGTTGAAAGACCAGAACCACAACCAAAGGCGGGACAAGTTCTCTTGAAGATGCGTGCTGCTTCACTGAATTATCGGGACTTGTTGACTGTCAAAGGAGCATATGGATCGAAGCAAAAGCTACCGTTTGTTCCATTCTCTGATGGTGTAGGGGAAGTGGTTGCGGTTGGCGATGGGGTCACTAGAGTTAAAGTAGGCGATCGCGTGGCTGGTATCTTCATGCAAACTTGGCTGGAAGGGGAATTCTCCGCAGACAAATCAAAATCAGCGTTGGGCGGTGCCATTGATGGTATACTCGCAGAGTACGTAACGCTCCATGAAGACGGCGTTGTTCATGTACCAGAACACCTTTCTGATGAAGAAGCAGCATCTTTACCTTGTGCCGCAGTCACAGCTTGGAACGCCCTGACGACGGATGGCAAGCTGAAAGCTGGCGACACCGTTCTTGTGCAAGGTACGGGAGGAGTGTCTTTATTTGCGCTACAGTTTGCCAAGATAATAGGGGCGCAAGTGATTGCCACTTCTAGCAGCGACTTGAAGTTAGACAAGTTGAAACAACTTGGTGCATCCGAAGTCATCAATTACAAAACCACGTCGAACTGGGATGAAAAAGTTTGGGAACTGACAAATGAGGTGGGAGTTGACCGCATCATAGAAGTTGGCGGTGCAGGAACTTTCAATAAGTCGCTACGCGCCATTCGCTACGGCGGGTATATCAGTTTGATTGGGGTGCTGACTGGGTTAAGCGCAGACGTTAGTACAGCCTCGATTCTGCACAAAGGTATTACTGTACAAGGTATCTATGTAGGCAGCCGTGCCATGTTTGAGGCGATGAACCGGGCGATCGCTTTACATAATATCAAACCTATTATTGACCGAGTGTTTCCCTTTGAGGAAGCACGACAAGCGTTGGAGTACATGGAGAGTGGGGCGCATTTCGGTAAAATAGCCCTGCACTTCTAGGAACATGGTTTGTAGTAAGCGCTGTCTTCGCGCTTAGCGTTTACTACAAAATATCCGTGCTTTCGGCGTGATTGGACGCAATCTTGTGCAGTAGCTTTCAAAGCAACAAGATTGGGATGTTGTTGGCTTATCTAGGCGATCGCCAGATTTTGCAACTTCAGCCAAGTTTTTTAGGCAAAGTAGTACTATGTATAAGTTTTACGGAGCAGACAATGAACATGGCAATCAACTTAATGCTTGCAAGTGGTCTGTTCTGGACACTCACCTACATTCTGCTCAAGTTTCCAAACAAAAGTTCATCTTTGAAGCAGACAGAATTAGTGTACGGTAGCTGTTTTGCATAATTGCCATACCAACATCTTCTCTCGTGATTCTATAAGCTGCATTCCGATTTTTTCTAGCACCCGCTTTGAAGCTATATTATCTGGATCGCATCCAGCAGTCACCCTTTGCACACTAGGTTGAGATAATGCCCAATCTATCACAGCTTTCGTAGCTTCAGACGCGTACCCCTGTTGTCGATATGATGGAGCTATGTAATAGCCAATTTCCAAGGAACCTGTAGGTGAACCTGTGCTATCTGGGATAACTTTAACCATAACGTGACCAATGAGCGTGTTTTCTGCTTTATGAATGACTAAACTTCCCCATCCCCATTCACTTTGAAACGGATATTTGCACAGAATATCTGCAATGAATGGCAAATCTTGAATCAACTCTTCATCATACCAGTCTGGTAAAACTGTCACCCCCAGAAATGATGCTAATTCAGCATTTCCCATGATTGCTGCTTTTACTATTTCCAGCTTAAAAGGTACTAAATATAATCGTGTGGTAACAAGGTTTTCCATGCTATAGCATTCCTATTTGATTTACCAAATTGTTAATTCCGCTTTTTTAATTTTTTAAATCTCCTCTAAAGGATAGGGTTTTAAAACAGTTATCAGTTATCAGTTATCAGTTATCAGTTATCAGTCAGTCAGGCGTATGGTGGGGGGATGCGCGACCCGCCCTCCGGGTATCTCCTGAGCCTGCGGCACGGCTGCGCCGAACGGAGACGCTGAGCGCAAAGCGCACGCTCCGCGAACGCGAACGCCACTTGCTCTACTTGGGGAAACCCCAAGACCGCAGTGGCTCACCACCAACGCATAAAGGTGCTCTTGGTGGGGGACGCGCGACCACTCGTATTTAACTGATAACTGTTTACTGTTCACTGTTCACTGTTAAAAGTATGAGTTGCCCTAATCTCTTATCCATTTCGATACTTTCGGGTCTTTGTTATAGCGGTAGGTCACGTTATCCTTTGTAGTGATAGGCTTTCCTTGACTTGCCCTGGTTCTGATAGTGGTAAGAGAATAGTCTGTTAATGTTTTAACTTCTTTATGAGAAAGCCCTAAAATTGTGCCATCTGCTGCTGATTCTGGTTTGATTTTGAGTTCATCTTTAGGGAAAATCTCTATTGTTATTTGCTCCTTTTGAGATGATTTAATAGCATTTTGTTTTTGAAGCCGATAATCTTGTATTGAAACGAGTTGCCAACTAGATTCTTGTGAAAGTTCTAATACCCATTGATGATAATTAAACAAACTTTCTCTATGCCCAACACTGATAAATGTTGTTTTCGTTTGTTGTAATTGTTGATATAAATTTCCTTCGTTATTCAAATCTAAAGCACTCGTTGCTTCATCTAAGATAGTGAAACTAGGATGTGTAATTAATAGTCGTGCGAAAGCCAGGCGTTGTTGTTCTCCCAACGACAATATATTTTCCCAAGGAACTTCTGTATCAAAGCCATCTATGCGGGTAAGCAAGTTTTGTAGGTTAACTTGTTGCAAAATTTCTTCGAGTTCGCGATCGCTCATTTTCCGGTCTGTATGCGGATAGAGTAACTGTTCGCGCAAAGTACCCAAAATGATATAAGGACGTTGGGGTAAAAATAAGACTTCCTCTAGGGGAGGACGCACCAGACGACCAGTTCCCGCATTCCACAAACCAGCGATCGCTCTCAATAAAGAACTTTTACCCCTACCACTAGGACCAACAATCAATAACCCTTCGCCTAGCTGAACAGAAAGTGACAAATCTTCAACAATCACCTGCTCATAGTTCGGCGTTTGTAAAGTGACATTCTCAAAAGCCAAACGCTTTTCTTCTATGACTTTAATAGTACTTACATTCTCTGGTTGTTTAGTGACAGCTTCCAACGCATCCGAAAACTCAGCTAAACGCTGTACGTAACTAGAAAACCGCCCTGAAATCCCAAACTCAGCTATGAGTTGCCCCAGAGCATTAGAAAACATAAAGCAAGTTATACTAATCTGGTTAATTTCTCCATAATCAATTTGATCTTGAATAAATAAAGGTGTGAGGATGAACATCGAAAATACACCGATAGCAGACTGATACGCTCTACCAAAAGCATCTTGTCCTCTTTCAAAGTTTAGCTTGCGTTCAGCAGTTTTCAGTACATTATTAAATCGCCGCTGAATTATATTTAATTCTTCCTCTTCTCCCTGAAAAAAAGCAATCGATTCCGCGTGATTGCGAACATGAGTTAGGCAATAAGCAAAGTCTGCTTTAAACTCAAGTTCTTCTTGATTAATTTTATTGAATTGTTGATTTAAGTAAACAGCTACCAAATTACCTATAATTGTATAAATAACCAAATAAATTGCGATTTCTGAGGAAATTGTCCAGAGAATTATCACAGAACTTATCATTTCCAGAACTTTTTCTAAGAAGGTAGCTGAAAATCTCAAAGCAGTGCTGGTAATCGGTTCTATTTCTTGCGATAGGCGTTGATCTGGATTATTTATATCGGATTGAAAATTTATTTTATAATAAGCTTGATTGCTAAAATATTTTTCTAAAATCTGATTATTTAGCCATTTGTACCAATCAAGAGCTATTTTTTTTCTGACATAATTCAAAAAAGTTACCAACAGGACTATCACTACAACAATGAAACTGGACACCCATAAAGTATTATTATATTTAGAAAGGTCTCTCTCTTCAATAATGATATCAAGTACATAGCGGTTCCAGTAGCTATTTGCAGCGTTTACACCTACAATTCCAGCTATTAATAATACAAGGAGAATGAGCATTCCCCATGAACGAATCACATCTGAAAATGCTCTTCCTTCTGTTTTTGTTGGATACCAATAAGGCTGAGCGACTACTCTGATATCCTCCCAAAATTGAGTCAAGGCTGAAAAAGGATTTGTTTTTGTTTGCTCACGCACAGATTGAGTTTGCATATTCTAAAAATTGTAGTGGCTTTATTTGTGAGTTGATGAGGATTTACCCATGCTGAAGCTATAAAGGCTGAACTCCTTTGAGCGAAAACGCCACTAATATCATTTCTGCCAAAATCTATATAATCATGTAGCTTATCAAATGTCAAAACTGATTAAGTATGTACCTGGTTTGTCACAAAATGTTAAGATACAAAGAAAACTGAAGGGGACTGGGGATTGGGGATTGGGGATTGGGAGGTACAACGCTCAAAATAAGGAGATTTTTCTCCAATAACCGTCGCCAGTCACGAAACGGCGAGCGCTTATTCATTCCATCAGCAATTCATTACTATTGTGGTGGGGGCAGTTCTGTAGCGACTTGGTAAGAAAATATAATAATTATTAATTGGTAATTTGTAATTAAGAAACTTAAATTTAAACGCGATTTATAGGTTTACATCTATCAATCAACATTTAAAACCTCAGACAGTGGTTAACAGTCCCTCTTGAATTAAGCGACGTACTAAGGCTAACTTACTATTATCGGTAAGACCTGGTAAATCTTTGATGGCAAACTCTTCAGAATCCACAATGAAGCGGATCGCCCGTTCTGATCTGTTTGACTCCATCACAGTGTTCCCTGCAAATTGAATACCAATTTTACTTATTGTTTTAATAATACGATATATGCCTTCTCTTTTTTGAACAATTGTATCTAAAGTCAAGTTATCAAGATTTTCTAGCTGATAGAAATGTTCATCTGCTAGTGGAGACATTTCTCCTAAAAAACGTTGGGCAATTTCTTCAATTGCAACCTCAACTTCTGATTTGTCTGCGAGAGTTTGTAGGAGTTCTTGAAATTGCTCTTTTAAAGATACCTTGGCTTCGCCTTGCTGTAAAAATCCTACTGGTAATGACTCTCGGAAACGAACATCTTTTTGAGTTAACAAAGTAACGGCAGTATTTATCAAGTCAAACCATTTGTAGGCGTGGATACCAACTGTCAAATGTATAGAAGAAGAGTCAGAAGTAAATACTTCATGAATATAGCCACGAGGTATATATAATAAATCACCAGCATTTAAGCAAAATTCTGCTACAGGAGATTTGAGTTCATTTCTAAATCTTTCCTGATATTTATGGTCAGAAGGAAGAGGCAGAGTTATAGGAGAATCATAAATACGCCAGTTTTTTGAACCTTCAACCTGCAAAATAAAAACATCATGAGAATCAAAATGAGCCGCAAAACCCTGGGAATTTTTGGGCGACATATACAGGTTTATACCCACAGGATGATTTAAAAAAACTTGTAACTTCCTGTGAAGATCGGATATCGGTTTCCAACGCTCGTTAATTCTGCCGAGGTTCAGAGTATAACCTAGAGAGTAGGCTTTGTATAATTGCTTAAGATCAACAACTCCATCATTATTAAAGAAAGAGTTTTCCTTTATTAGTTGAACTTGTGAAGGGTTAGAGCCATAAAAGCGGATAATTGAGTCTATATCTTTTATGGAAATAAGCTCAGAGTAGTAATTTAAGTCACTTCTAGGAATAAAACAAGGACGTTTCTCCCAATATTGACTAAAGAAAGTTTCTGAGTCTATTGGATGAAGCATTCTTTCAAAATCAAAATCAGACTTTGACATTACGCACTTCCTGAAAAATTTGAAAGCTACTCACAGAGAAATTACACTAAAAAATACTAAAAGGGGCAGAGGATAAACGATACAAGGAATTTTAAATTTGAATCCTAAATCGCTAATCTAAAATTGTTTGCCCCATGTCCTATGCCCTATTTTTGGGTAAGTAGAATTTCCGCGATCGCCTGCGAAATAGGATAGTGTGGTGAATATATCTCCATCCAGAAAAATTCCCCGACTGGGTTAACTTCGAGGAATACGTGCTGACCATCTGGAGTGACAATAATATCAATTGCCCCGTAGTTTAAGCCAAAATAAGCCATCAGTTTCAGCAGCTTTTTCTCAATATCTTCTGGCAAGTCGTAGGGCTTCCAATTCTTAACTAAGTTTTTCCCTTCTTTGCGCCAGTCGTAAGTAGATCCTTCCAAGCTTTGGGAGTCTACTGCGGCAGTAAATACCTGGTGTCCGACAATAGTTGTCCGCAACTCCAGCGCCTTTGGCACGTTTTCCTGAAATGTCATCGGACAAAAACGCAGTCCTTCCATATTCTCCAGATCATCATCTGTAACTGGAGTGGTAAACACAACGTTTTCTCGCCCCTGATCATCATAGATAGCAAAGGAAGAAAGCATCTTGGTGATTATCCCTTGCGGACAATCTTGAGCAAACTGCTTGACTGCTTCTGGATTGTTTGAAGTCAGAGTACGTGGAGTTAAAAGTCCAACTTCTCGTGCAACTTGCAACTGTAGTTGCTTATGATTTGCCCGATCCACATTTGACATCTTATCAAAGTGGAATCCTGGGAGGCTGGCAATCATACCCCTGACAGTAACGCGACATTCCTGAATTGACGCATCTCTGTATTGCTTGTCCATAGAGTTGGGGATTTTTTGCCCGTAGCGCATCCGCCGATACCAAACTGAAGACACCTCACTCAAATCGAGCTTCTGTTCGCCATCAGTAATAATGACACGTTCTGTATTGCCGGAGTAAATATCTAGCTTGACTTCGGTGGGATATCTGTCTGTGTCAAACCGAAATGCTTTTTCTCCTCTAGCCTCAATTTCTTTGATGACTAGAGGAATGCTTTCGTTGTCTTTGCTAAAAGTAACTATTAATACTGTCATAGAAAATTTTTAACTAAAGTGACAAATTCTATTTAAGTAGGGTGTGTTACCGCGACAGCGTAACGCACCATGTATAGAGCGAGCGGTGCGTTAGGCGCTTTGATTATATTTTTCGTGACAAATCATATTGAATAATGCGCCTAACACACCCTACAGTAACTACTAGGAAATAAGAGCATCGGCGATCGCATAACTAATTGGCAAATCCAAATCTTTCTCCAACATTCCCCATTCTCCTACGGGGTTGTTTTCCAAAAAGACGTATTCGCCTGATGGTGTGAGGATGAAATCTAACGAGCCAAATGAAAGCCCAAATTTACCCATAAACGCTTGGAGACGACGAACTATTTCATCAGGAAGCTGGTGGTGTTGCCATGCGCCAACCTCAACACCTGGTTTACGCCAATCAGCTTTGGCTGCTGCATACACATCCGCATTTAGCGCCCCCACAAATACATTGCCATTCACATACACCACCCGTAATTCCTGCTGCTTAGGAATTTGCTCTTGAAAAACCATTGGGCAATAGCGCAATGACTCAGCATCTTGTAAGTCTTCTTCTTTAACGGTGTTGGTGTAAAGATAGAACGAGGTATATTCCATACTATGGGAAAGAGCAGTTAAGAGCTTGCTCACCATTTTGCCGTTGACTTGATGGAAAAACTCTCGTGCTGCTTGGGCTTTGTTGGTGACAAGAGTCTGGGGAATAACAAAACCTACTTCAGACGCAATCCGCAGTTGACGCAGCTTGTTACTTGCATAATCTATCCGCTCTAAATCATCTACCCACTTAGCTCCCTTGAGGCTGTCCCAAAAACCATCTAAAGTTGCTTTTGATTCTCTAACGCAAGCTTCTCGGAACTTGGGAGCTAATTCTTGACTGAGTTTTGGTTCCCAATTGCGGCGCGTCCATACAGCTTGCACCTGCTCTGTACTGATAGATTGGTTGCCATATTCTATAGTGTGGTAGCTTTTAGACTTGTCAAAATGTGCTGTTAGTTGCACTTCTAGAGGAAACTTATCAGTATCTAGACGAAATGGTTGCGCCCCTTTTTTTGACAAGGCTTCTGCCACTCTATCTATTGTGAAGAAATCTCCACTGTGGGTGATTAATAAAACAACATCACGAGACAGGTGCATAAAATATTTTCTTTGAGAATTTTAACAGGTAGATATTAAAACAGTGAACAGTAATAAGTTACCCTTCGGGTATCTCCTGCGGAGACGCTACGCGAACGCCAGTCGCCTACGGAGGGTAACCCTCCTACAGCGCTGGTCTCACCAGTTACCAAAAAACTGATAACTGATTACTGGTAACTGGTAACTGTTAAGGCGATCGCCTACGGCGGGCGCTCTGCGCCATCGCATTCCTAAGAGTAGCCTTTAGTTATTTAATAACTGCTACTCCCTTAATTGCTGATGAACCTAACTAGATTTAGTAATCTTCTTGATCGGAAGGATACTTGAGAGTATAGGGCGGAAGATCATACGCTTCAGCTACTTGCTCTTCCAAGAAACGAGCAAAGAATGGTACTACTTCCACGTTTGCCTCTTTGACTGTGTTTGTAGACATAGTATTATTCCTTGATATTGGTTGTTACCCAGGAGTAGGAGTTCTTTAATAACTCCTACTCCCTTAATTTCCCATGAAGCTAACTAGATTTAGTAATCTTCCCAATCGGAAGGATACTTACGAGTCTGGTTAGGAGCAGTATCAGACACTTCAGCTACTTGCTCTTCCAAGAAACGAGCAAAGAATGGTACAGCTTCGACGTTTGCCTCTTTGGCTGTGTTTGTTGTAGACATTGTATTATTCCTTGATATTGGTTGTTACCCAGGAGTAGCAGTTATTTGATAACTCCTACTCCCTTAATTTCCGATGAAGCTAACTAGATTTAGTAATCTTCCCAATCGGAAGGATACTTACGAGTCTGGTTAGGAGCAGTATCAGACACTTCAGCTACTTGCTCTTCCAAGAAACGAGCAAAGAATGGTACAGCTTCGACGTTTGCCTCTTTGGCTGTGTTTGTTGTAGACATTGTATTATTCCTTGATATTGGTTGTTACCCAGGAGTAGCAGTTATTAAATAACCGCTCCTCCCTTTATTTCAGATGAAAAAGACTAGAATTACTTGTCTTCCGCATCTGAAGGAAACTTGAAAGTCCAAGGGAAAGAAGGAGTATCTGTTCCTTCACCTTCAGTAGCTTGCTCTTCCAAGAAACGCGCAAAGAATGGTACCACTTCGACATCCACTGTTTTGACTGTGTTTGTAGACATGGTGCTTTCCCTTAAGGAAATTGCTTTTGCAATTAAATATATACCAGACATTCAATATGTGTGCAAGAACACTTAAGACAGTTAAGAAGTCATTATTTTAAGACAGTTAAGACAGTTAAGACAGTTAAGACACTTAAGCGGACAGTTAAGACACTTAAGCGGACAGTTAAGAAAGTTAAGCGGACAGTTAAGACAGTTAAGAAAAAAAATACTTAATAATTATTAATATGAAGTAATCAATCTCAAACTATAACAATAAAAATTATGTTATTTGTACACGCACCTGCACTACCACCCTTGATTGGGCGAGAAATTCTGTTTGGTAATCCCGAAAAAACCAGTCCTATAGCAGTTTTCAGTTGTATAGAATCCAGTTTTTGTGGGGTGGGCATCTTGCCCGTCCTAGATTAAGAACGGGCGAGACGCCCGTCCCACAAGAGCATGAAATTGTAATCCATAAGCGGACAATTACTCGCTAACGGGTGATAGTTCAGCAGACTGAACAACCCGAAGTTGGTAGCTCTCGAAAGGAACTTTTTGCTGGGAACCTTCCGCTTGGGGTGAACTCAGAGGCTCATAGGTAATCAGTTCATAGTGCAGCCGATTACTTTGTCGCTCACATACTGTACTAATTAACCGATCTTGGACTCTAAATTGACTGTAGAGTTTGTCCCCAACCCACCAACTATCGATTAGAGTTCCATCCTTCTCATCAATCACAAAGTGACCAGCACTTCGATCCTTAACAACTAACTCATAATCACGTACTAGCTTATTCGCCCCCGTTCCGTAAGTGGTTTGCCAAGTGTAGCGCATCGGATTGTTAGAGATTGGCTGAATTCGGAGTGTGATTGGTACAGTTTGAGACCGCCCTTTCACAGAACGATCTAACATTGTGCCGCTCCATGTGCCTTGCCAGTTCTGAGGAAAGGAATTGCTGGATAATGTAGCACTTTGCACATTTCTCCCCATCATTAATATAAAAACAGACATCAGCATCCCAACGAGCAGGCTTCGCTTCAGCATTGAAAGAAACTCTTGCATATTACTAAACACTCTAAGAAAACTTAATTTTGAACCCTATCAAATATGCTTCAAATTACCACTCAAGCCTGAAACACAAGTGCCATAACTAAGTGATTATACGGTTTTATTTGTATAACTATCTATTATGATGACGCTATGCGCTATTTATGCATAATAGCCAGCTTCTGTCAAGATATATAGAAAATTTCTACATAACATCCTTATTTAGACTGAACTTTCTCCCAAGGAAAAAGAGCTAATTTTCATTCCCATGAACAAAGTTTTTTAACTGGTACGAGCAAAATCGTTGTGATATCAACGCCTGTCCGCTCGTTTGCTATTTGCCAGAATTGAAAGACCGTCCTGATTTTTATTCTCAGAAACGGGACTTGGTGAATTCAAAAAAGCTTTTAAAACAGTACCAGCCGCAGTGCGTATGGTGGGGGATTTAAAAGAGCCACCAACGCTCTCTGGTCCAATTGGTGTGGTGTTTCCCCCGGAGGATGAAACTGATAACTGATAACTGGTAACTGTTAAAGGCGATCGCAACCAATCAATCCAACTTGTCAAAATTGAGAAGTCCGTCAACTCATTGCATTCTGATTTCTAACTTGTGACTTCTGACTTCTTGTTCAAGTTGTCGCCCGCCGTTGAAAAATAATCATATTAGTACCAACAACAGGATTTCTTGCTACCAGTCTACCCTGTGGGTCAAGAATGTCTAAATGGCTGAAATCTAGTTCTTTAGAACGTTGCAGCATCTGAGCCAAAAGTTTCTCCTGTTGCTCTTGTTTGAGATTATACCATTCTTCACTAATTGTCAGAGCGAGACTACTGGAACGGAAGTTAGCTTGAATCGACTGTATCAAACCAGAAGCAAAGCGATCGCTAATTTGGGCGACTTGATTTTCGATAGATGCAATCAAGGTTTGCTCTGGCGTCAATACCAAGGTTGGCGTGGGAGTTGGTTCCGGTTCCGGTTCTGATGGCGGAGTTTCCTCGACTGTTGGTGGTGTAATTTCTGCTACAGGCGGAGGAGTTTCTTGAGTTGGTGGCGGTGTAATTTCCTCTGCAGGCGGCGGGGTTTCTTCTTTGGCTACAGGCGGAGGAGTTTCTTGAGTTGGTGGCGGTGTGATTTCCTCTGCAGGCAGCGGGGTTTCCTCACCGGCTGGTGGTGTGGGAGGTGCTTCTAGTTCTGGCGGAATGGCGATCGTTGCGGGAGGTGTTTCCTCAGTAGGCGGAACAGTTGCAACCTCTGTAGGCTTACCTGAGAAAACAGTGGAAGTTGTCCAAACCAGCAGAACCGCAATTCCAGCAATAATGCCTGTCAAAGCCGTATCCGATAATTTTCTCGATAAATTTGTTGGTAACAAAGAGCGAATTTTACCTAAAGCTGCACTCCACCCCAGCTGAAGCTTCTGCAAAAAACCGGGGGTTTCCTCAGAACCAGGAGGGGGTGCTGTTTCCAGTTTCTCTACCGTTGTTTCTAGTACCCCAATTGTCCCTCGTAGAATTTGGATAATTGTAGCCTTCCAAATTGGCTGGGCTCTCTGGTATTGTTTTCGGGGAGGTTGAGCTGTTGACTCAACCATCGGTTGCGGCTGATTGTCTTCCGGTTCAGGGGAAAATGGTGGTTGTGAATTCTGATTGTCTTGGGGCATGGAACTTTCACCGTCAGCTGCGAATCAAAGACAAGAGACTTTAGGAATTGCGGGTGCAGCCTCCTCAGCCTTAATTTATCACTTCATTGCTTCGGCTATACTTTACTATTTATTGAATTTGGTCATTTATGAAGCTGAAACGCCGTCAATTTTTGTTTTTTAGTAGCCTCAGTGCGATTGGTTTAGGATTTCTTGGCTGTGTTACTCGTCAAGCTGGTAAAAATGGTGGAATAGCTGCATCAAAAGCCGCAACACCCCCTAATCCAGCCAAAAACGAGTTGTTATGGCGTTTTGTTTCCGTTGCAGATACTGGTACTGGAGATCAAGGACAGTACGCTGTCGCTAAGGCAATGACTAACTATCACAGCAAAAGTCCTTATGATTTGGTTGTTTTAGCTGGTGATAATATCTACACCAATGGCGAAATGGAAAAAATTGGTGCGGTGTTTGAGCGTCCCTATGCACCTTTACTAAAGCAAGGTGTGAAATTTCAGGCTGTTCTGGGAAATCACGATATCCGCACAGCAAACGGCGACTTACAACTGAAGTATGTCGGCTTTAATATGAAGGATCGCTACTATACATTTCGCCGCGACAATGCCCAATTTTTTGCCTTAGATACCAACACGAACGCTGATTGGGAAAAGCAGTTAAAATGGTTAGAGCAAGAATTAAGCGCCTCTAATGCACCTTGGAAAGTTGTATTTGGTCATCATCCAGTTTATGCATCAGGTGTGTATGGCAGCAATCCAGCGTTCATTAAAAGCTTTACTCCACTGTTTCAAAAATACGGTGTTCAACTCTATATAAATGGTCACGAACACCATTATGAACGCACTCGTTCTCTTAATGGAACGACTTATTTAATATGTGGTGGTGGTGCGGGTACTCGTCCTGTAGGTCGTTCGGAATGGACAGAATATTCAGCAGAAAAGTTGAGTTTTGCCGCCTATGACGTTTATGCAGATAGAATAGAAATTAGTGGCATCGGCATCGATAACCGCGTTTTTGATAAAGGCATTATTCCACTCAAAGCAGCTTAAAAATTAAGCTGCTCCGTGGAAATACTACTTTTTTTCGTTGAGACTGTCATTTGTTTTTTGTAACAAAAAATGAGTACGGGTAGGTTTGGAAATCTGCCCGTACAAGATTCCCGTACAAGATTAATGACAAAGGACACCCTCACGAGTCCAACGTGCAATTTTAATGAGTGACAACTTATGAAAGTCAAGCGCCTAAGAATGAGTGATTTCCGTGGAATCGGAGATTTGACGCTGGATTTTGATGACATGAGTCCAACTGTACTTATTGGTGTCAATGGTGTCGGGAAATCTAGGATTTTGGACTGTATTGCGATTCTTTTGTCACAGTTAACAGGGCAGATTCAAGATGGTGGTTCAACACGTACTTTAAGCGAACAAGACATTACTAATGGAAGCAAAGAAACACATATCGAAATTACAATTTCTCTGAACGAGAAGGAAGAAATCACTTGGTCTTTGAGCCACAAACGGGAAGAAGGTAAATCTCCTAGAAGTGCAAGTGAGAGGCGATTAGAGGCTATCAGATCATTAATAGATGGTATGAGTGAACAGCGCTTGCAACAGATGAAGCGTGATAACGACTTGAAAAGATTTTTACAAACAGTTGTAGAAGTGGTGAATCAGGAAGTTGACGAAGTTAGCCAAGACCCTTTAGAAAAGGTGGTTGACGGAATAAACACTCACTTAGCAAATAATGAGAACGCTAGTATACCTTTGCCAGTTTACTATCCGGTAAATCGTGCCGTTCTTGATATGCCTTTGGAAAGTTCCGACGAATTTTCATTTACTCAAAGAAATGCCTATGATCAAGCACTTACGGGAGGAAGAATTGACTTCCAAGGCTTCTTTGAATGGTTTAGAAATCGGGAAGATTTGGAAAATGAATTGCGACGGGATAACCCGAATCATCGAGACAAACAGTTGGAAGCGGTCAGAGGGGCGATCGCATCATTGCAACCAGAGTTTTCAGATTTACGAGTTGAGCGATCGCCCTTGCGGATGACTGTCAAAAAACAAGGTCAAGAACTCATCGTCAATCAGTTATCTGATGGCGAAAAATGCTTATTGGCATTGGTGGGAGATTTGGCAAGGCGCTTGGCAATTGCTAACCCAGGTTTAAGCGATCCACTCCAAGGGAATGGTGTTGTTCTCATTGATGAAATTGAACTGCACCTGCACCCAAAAAGGCAACGGCAAATTATTCCAGCTTTGACCACAACATTTCCCAATTGTCAGTTTATTATCACCACTCATTCGCCACAGGTTGTGAGTCACGTCAAACCTGATAGCATCTATCTTCTACAAGCGACACCTGATGGTATCGTTGCTGACCGTCCTGAAAATTCGTTTGGCAGAGACAGTAATCAGATTCTAGAAGATTTGATGGGTGTATCTGAAAGACCACAGGAAATCAAAGATAATCTCCGTGATTTGTTCAGATTAATTGACCAGGGACTTCTTGATCGCGCCAAGCAATTGCGCCAAAACTTAGCCGATGAAATTGGAGAAGATGATCCGGAGTTTGTGAGAGCAGATATCCTTATCCGAAGCAAGGGAATTCTAAATCGATGAAATATATTCAAAAGGGTAGAGAACCTGATAGCTTAACGAAATGGAAGCAGAAACTGGGGAAAAGGACACCTGATTGGAAAGCCTTTCCGCAATCAGTGAAAAATGAAGTATATCTATCGCTACTACAAGAGCAAGGTTTCATTTGTGCCTACTGTGGTATGTCCATAGGTAGGAAGCAATGCCATATTGAACACTTTAGACCCAAAAGTGTTTATAAACACTTGACATTTGAGTACACTAATCTGATAGCTTCATGCCAAGGCGAAGATGAACACAGACCTCGTGTACCAGTGCATTGTGGACACAAAAAACAAGCCTGGTTCGATGAGGAACTCATGATTTCTCCCTTAGATCCAAAATGTGCAGATTACTTTAAGTACTCTGGTTTCGGAGAAGTTCTGCCAACAGATGAGCTAGATAAGCAAAAAGCGGCTAATACCACAATTCAAAGGCTGGCACTCAGTATTGATAAATTGAGAAAGATGAGGCGTGCAGCAATTGATGGAGTGTTGCAAGCAACGAGTGGATTGACAGATGCAGAGGTTCAACTACTTGCTCAAGCTTATCAGAAGCCAGATGCAGATGGAAGAAACACGCCCTTCTCTGCGGCGATTATGTATATACTCAAGCAATATTATTGATTCTTGACCCCACCCCTAACCCCTTTTCGCTTGCGGTAAAGGGTAAGGGGGGAACTATCTGCCATTGGTGTCAACTTAAGCTGTAAGTCACTAAACGACAATGCTTTGAGAGATTCCCTTGTTCCCAGTCTCTAGCTGGGAATATAATTAGCAGGCTCTGCCTGCCTTAAGAGCGGCAGAGCCACCGCAAGCGCATTTCCAGGTGGAACCTGGAAACGACATTTTAGAAGGGTTCAGCTTAAGTTGACACGCATGACTATCTGCCCCCTTTTTAAGGGGGTTGGGGGATCTCATACAGCCGAAACATCGCTAAGCGAAATGTATTGTAACCACACCGACACAAGCCGCATCAATCCAGTGGGCTTTTGGCAACTCAAAACGAATCCGATTGAACTTATACCAATTTAATGTGAAGCTGCACTAAATAAATAACCCCCATTCTTGGCGCTCTTGGCGACGCCAGTCGCCTGCGGAGGAGACAGTACTGAAGGCGGGTCTCCCGCCGTAGGTAACTGTCGTTGGAAACCCTCCTGCAGCGCTGGCTCGTCTTGGCGGTTCGTTTTTTAATATTCTATGCATCTTCATAAAGAATTGGTATTAGCTATTGACAAGACTGGTTTACGATTTGGATAAACTTGGCTCGACTTGCAGTAAACCTTTGTTGATTTTTAGCAAACAAAGCCTTAGCTTCAGCACGCCTGGATTTAGCTAAATCACGGCAATATTCAGCTTCAGCACCCACAGCATCTAAATCGTTTTCTATCAAATCATATGTGTCACTGTTGGCTGTTGTTGCAGCATCGCCTTTGAAATTACTTTTTAGCTCTGTTGGTTCTAAGTCGTCTCTTGGTTGTCCAATGCCTACTGCACTCTCAATGATATTCAAGTACTTCTCAAATACTTGGAATTGCTCTTCGATGACTTCTAAATTCCGGGTTCCTGGGTTTCGAGTACTCATGGCAAGTCAGCAGTGACGCATTTGCTCTGTATTGGTACTATAAAAAAATTTAGTTTTGTCGTCTGTACAGTAACCAACACAACCAACAACTTGGGGAAGGAGTAGCGTAGATGTCAGTCAAACTCTGAACTTTTTAACTAACAAGATTGCTCATACACTTCAACCTACGACTAACTTCGGCAATGTGGCAGTACTCCACAAACAGCAATTTCTCGAAGTCGCTCTCCCGCTGTCACAAAGCGCTCCTACCACAAAAAGATTGGTAAACCAGCAATCACAGAAGCAATACTTGTCCAGATAGAAAAGCGTTCTACATCTGCTTCATCCAGAGCAGCACTCATTTGAGTCATTGTCCCAAACAGCCCGAAAAGTAGCAGTACAAAGAAAGCAAAATACGACAAAAAATTAATCATTGATTTTTTCACCTCTTGAGTAATACAGTGATAGCTAAGTACGAAAAAGCCTCTAGTTTCTGAGAAAACTAGAGCTTTTTTTATGTATGGATGTTAATGTTATCTTTTAGAAATTTACCTCTGTTGCCAAACCTATCCCTCTACCTGGAGAATAAGTGGAGAAAGATAATAAGGACGGGTTAAGGTTAATTTTGTAAGTATTCAGGGACACAAGCTAAACCTACTGCCAATGTTAGGCTCTCGAAAGCTTGCTATCATCCCTAACATCATGAGAAATTAACATATGGATTAAATAATCTAGTTTCAAAAATTACTCATGGCATCGCGGGTGTGGGATAGACTAAGCGAAATTCGTCGTCGCCGCTTTGTGGGACGCACCCAAGAGACTTTGCTGTTTGAGTCGGTGTTGGCTTCACGACAGCTTCCTTGGCAGATGTTATATATTTTTGGTCTTGGTGGTGTGGGCAAAACAACTTTACTACAGGAGTTTGCTTACATTTGTGAGGAAGCTGGAACACCAGTTGTTTACGTTGATGCCCGTAATATTGAGCCATATCCTGAGTCGTTTTATAAGGCGTTAGAAGTTGCTGCGGGAGTGGAATTTCAGATTAAGGAACCGCAGAGACGCAGCGGAAAGTCTGAGCGGAGGTTTCCTCCGATCAGAACTTTCCAAGACAGAGAACGCAGAGAAGAAAGAGGTTTTGCTCAAGATGGTTTGTGGGATGCGATCGCTTGCCATAGCGGTCATTATGTGGTTTTGATTGATACTTATGAAACACTGGTGAGTCTGGAAGATTGGCTGTTGCAGGTGTTTTTGCCTCAATTACCAGAAAATGCTTTGGTGGTTCTGGCGGGACGTCAACCTCCCTCGAAAGCTTGGCGAAGTGATCCAGGATGGCAAGCTTTGACTTATACGTTGGAGTTATGCAACTTCAGTTTAGAAGAAAGCTGGGCCTATTTAAGTAAACGACAAATTCCTGAACAACAATATGAGTGTATCTTAAACTTTACTCACGGTCATCCTTTGGCGCTGTCGTTGGTTGCTGATGTGTTTGCCCAGCAAGGTGAGTTTAACTTTCGCCCAGAAGCTGCGCCTGATGTGGTTAAGACTTTATTAGAACAGTTTGTGCAAGAGGTTAAGAGTCCATTGCATCGTGCAGCGTTGGAGGTGTGTGCATTGGTGCGTCTAACAACGGAAGCACTGCTAGCTGACACTCTGGGGTTGGATGATGTTTATGATTTGTTCCAATGGTTGCGGGAGTTATCATTTATTGAATCTGGTTTGCATGGAGTTTTCCCTCATGATTTGGTGCGAGAAGCAATAGCCGCAGATTTGCGCTGGCGAAACCAAGAGCGATATGCTGAATTATTCAGCCGCGCCCGTACGTATTACATCAAACGTATTCAGCAGACTGAAGGTGCAGAATTAGAACGCGCCCTATTTGATTACGTTTTCAAAAGCCCTCAAGTACGACAATTTTTCGTCTGGCAAGACAACAGTAATCTACTGAGTGATAGCCTACGCGAAACTGACATTTCAGCGTTGGTGGCAATGGTGGCAAAGCACGAAGGCGAAGTATCGGCAAAGCTAGCTGCACAGTGGTTGGCAAAGCAGCCACAGGGGGTGTTGGTATTTCGTTCGTGTGAGGGAGGAACGCCTCTGGGGTTTATGATGATGCTGGCTTTACATGAGGTAAACAGTGAAGATTTACAACTAGACCTGGCTATGCAAGCTGTGTGGAATTATATTCAGCAGCAGGGGTCATTGCAACCTGGTGAGAAGGCAAGTTTTTGCCGTTTTTGGATGGCTGCTGATACCTATCAAGCCGTTTCTCAGATTCAAAGCCTCATTAATATTAAAATCTTTCGCCACTGTGTCACCACTCCCAATTTAGCTTTCATGTTTACAGCTTTCGCTGAACCGGATTTTTGGGAATTTTTCTGTACGAGGGCGAATACGCCGTTACTGCCAGAAGCGTATTTTACAGTAGATGGACGGCAGTATGGTGTGTGCGGACACAATTATCGAGTTGAGTCGGTGATGGAATTGTTGCGATCGCTCCCAGATTGGGTGCTGACTATGTCTCCTGGTTTAAGCAGCGTTAATCACAGTCTAGAACAGATTGAATCATTGGAAGTCCTGAGCCAATCTGAGTTTACAACAGCCGTAAGGCAAGCTTTGCGTGATGTTCTACATCCAGAGGCACTGCGGCAAAATCCGCTTTTAAATTCGCCAATTGTGACTAAACGCATAGGTAGCAATACTTCTACACCGGAACGTATCGCCACTTTACAACTCATATTAGAACAAGCAATTGAGTCTTTAAAGCGTTCTCCCCGCGAAGCCAAATTTTACTGTGCTTTGTATCATACCTATTTGCAACCTGCGCGTTCCCAGGAACACGCCGCAGAGATTTTAGATATTTCTATCGGGAGTTTTCGCCGTCATTTGAAAGCTGGTATTGCAAGAGTCACAGAAATTTTATGGCATCAGCAAAGCGAAAATTGATCGCTTTTTGATCGGGTTTTGATCTGGAATTGGATAGCTCGTTTTCGTCAAAGTAAAGATGTTACGTCTCTACAATTCTTGACAAAACCTGATGAATATGTATTCGTTTTATAAGAAGACTGTATCACTTGCTGTTGCGGCAACAGTCATTTTTGGTACGGCAGAAAGCACTCATGCAGCTTCCTTTTCTGGAAATACTGACACGACACTTGCGACAGTAAGTACCACATCTACAAACGCTATCCCAAAGGATTTAGCCCAGAAACTACAATCAACGCTGGATAAGACTATCAAGGATAAAGGCATCCCTGGTGTAGCTGTAGGTATAACCAGCCCTGAAGGGACATGGTTTGGTGCTAGCGGTGTGTCTAATTTGGCAACGGGAACTCTAGTGCGTCCAGAGGATAAATTCCCCATTGGCAGCACGACTAAACCATTTACAGCAGCAACGGTGTTATTGCTGGCAGAAGAAGGAAAGCTTTCTTTGGAAGATACTTTAGACAAATGGCTTCCAGCTTCGATTGTTAATAACATTACCGATGGAAAAAATATCACGATTCGCCAACTCTTGAATGGTACCAGCGGCATCTACGATTTTCTTAACCGGGACGAAGCTTTAATTCAGGCGGAGATTCTCAAAAATCCAACCAAACAGTGGAGTCCAGAGGAGCTTGTTGCCTATGCATACGGCAAGGAGCGTCAACCGTGGGAATATCCCTCCACAGGCATAATTTTAGCCGGGATGATTGTAGAAAAAGCAACAGGCTCTACCTTTGCTGAAGTCCTCCGCAGTCGAATTCTCGATCGCTTGGGGATGAATAATACCTTTTTTGCACCACAAGAGCAAATTCCTGGTGGATATGTCAACGGCTACTTGGATTATGACAACAATGGCACTCTTGATGATGTCACTGGTGTTAATCTGTCATTTGGGTGGACAGCTGGTGCAATTGTTTCCAACACGCAAGACTTAACAAAATTTGCTCAAGCCCTGTTCGGCGGCGAGTTGCTTTCACCCGATAGCCTGAATCAAATGCTCAACTTGGTTGATATAGGGGTTGGAGATAGCTTCAAATACGGGCTAGGCTTGACTAGCCGTGAATTTGAAGGTATTGGTAGAGCGTGGGGACACAGGGGCGATGCTATTGGGCATGGTTCCCAATGGTGGTACTTCCCCGAACTAGGTGTGACTTATGTGAATTTGCAAAATAGCCAGCCTCAAAGTGATGATATCCTCTCCTCGATGCTCAAAACTTTGTTAGCAGAAGAACTTAAGCGAGTACCAGAATCAAGTTTCAGCGGCGGATTGATCATGCTAGGTGCAGCAGGGTTCTTTTTCAAGCGCAAGCGTCCGCTGCATAATATGAAAAGCAGTTGAATGCGTAATCCCTAGCTGGTTACAACCTTGTTTTTACCATGCCAGACGTTCGGTTCGATAAATACTACGGTTATGAAGATTTAACACGTATCCTCCATGCTTATGCACAGGAATTTCCCCAGCTTGTGGGTATAGAAAGCATCGGCAAGAGCTACGAAGAGCGTGACATCTGGCTGATTACAGTCACCAATTTTGCCACAGGTTCGCATAGCCAAAAGCCCGCTTTCTGGGTTGATGGCAATATTCACGCTGTAGAAGTGGCACCATCGAGTGTATGTCTGTACCTCATACAAACATTAGCGACAAGCTACGGAACTCACCCAGATATCACTCGTTGTCTAGACACCCGCACCTTCTACATTTGCCCTCGCGTCAATCCTGATGGTGCTGAGTTGGCATTGGCGAGTTCGCCGAAATTTATTCGCTCCAGCACCCGTCCTTATCCCTATAATGAGCAAGATGAGGACGGTTTAGTCATTGAAGATATAGATGGCGATCACCGCGTCTTGATGATGCGAATTCCTGATCCTAACGGAGCTTGGAAAATCTGCCCCACCGAACCACGCCTATTAGTACCCCGTGAGCCAACAGAAACAGGTGGGCAGTATTACCGAGTCTTGCCAGAAGGACGTATAGAGAATTACGACGGTGTGCAGATTCACCTCCAGCCTACCAAGCAGGGGTTAGACTTGAACCGTAATTTTCCCAATATGTGGCGACAAGAGCATGAGCAGGCAGGTTCTGGTTCTTATCCCACATCGGAGCCGGAGGTGCGATCGCTTGTACAATTTATCAGCACTCATCCTAACATCACAGGTGCGACTACGTTCCACACGTTCAGTGGTGTTTTGTTACGCGCCTATAGCTATGCGAGCGATGAGGAATTACCTGTTAAAGACTTACGTACCTACCAGCGCATCGGCAAAAAGGGGACTGAGTTAACTGAATACCCTGCTATCTCTGGATTTCATGAGTTCCGTTATCATCCAAAACAGGTGATTGGCGGTACTTTTCACGACTGGGTTTATGAACACCATGGTGTATTTGGCTGGACAGTAGAGGTTTGGAGTCCTCAGCGCCAAGCAGGGATTACTGAGTATAAATATATTGAATGGCAACGCGAACACCCCTTTGAAGATGACCTGAAGCTACTGCGCTGGAGTGACGAACAATTGGGAGGAAAAGGCTACATTGACTGGTATCCGTTCAATCATCCCCAACTTGGTCAAGTCGAATTGGGGGGTTGGGATACTATGTATGCTTGGTCAAATCCACCACCAGAATTTTTAGAAAAGGAAATTGCCCGTTTTCCCAATTGGTTAGTGTGGCATCTGTTAATCTCTCCCTACTTGGAGATTTACGAAGCGAGTGTCCACAGCTTGGGCAATGATACTTATCGAGTGCGGCTGGTTGTACATAATACAGGCTGGCTACCTACCTACGTCACCGAAAAAGCCCTAGAGAAAAAGCTGGTGCGGGGCTGTATCTGTGAAATTGAGTTGCCTGTTGGTGCAACTTTAGAGACAGGTAAGCTGCGTGAAGACTTGGGTCAATTAGAGGGACGTGCCTATAAACCCTCAGCTCCGATTAGGCGGCATACAGATTCTACCCAGGATCGGGCGAAGGTAGAATGGGTTGTGCGCTCGCCTCAGGGTGGTACAGTTAAACTGTCAGCCCGTCATGAGCGTGCGGGAGTTGTACAGACTGAGGTGACTTTGCAGTGATGTCCATTTTTGAATATTGCCGCAAGTCATATCGTTTTAGTACAACATCAATGAACTGAGGAGCAACAACACAGGCACCTTTTAGCATATAAAGGGCGAGGTATTGCCCTGGTAGGAGCTATTTTGATTTTCGTCGTGCCGACTTGGGCGGAGTTCGGTGTGCGCCAAAGTATTTCTCACTACGATAGCGCAACCACACCCGTAATACTTGCGGAATCTGCTGTTTTTGTTCCTTAGTTAGTGTGTTGTAAAGGGCTAAGGCGCGCTCACGCTCACCCCGACAAGCAGCGTTGTTGTGAGCATCCCAATAACTACGGGCGACTCGAATCCGCCGACAAACTTCCTTAACCAGTTCTTCTCCAGAGAGTGGAGCATCTTGGTTTGCCATAGTTAGATACTATAAATTCCTAATGCCATCGTAGCGAGTCAGACTTATCCTCACAATTGCAACTGAAACGCCACCAAACAAAATTTTTCATGAAATAATTTGTCGCTCAACAGCAGTTGAGGCTAGTACTGCGTTATCGTGGGTGATAGCAGCTTTAAGCAGTTAGACCGAAGCAGAGCGTTAAAAGCAAACGCAAAAGGAAATGCAATTGTGTACTACAACTTTGACAAGAGTTGTTACTCCTGCAGCGATTATAATTCTTAGTCTGTCTGCAGTTAGTAGTGGACTAATACGATCTGTTCATGCACAAAGTACTCGTATTCATACCACAAGTAGTAATTTTAAAGGCTCGGTTAACTTGCTCAACCGAGGACGTGACAGATTTCAGCACGGAGATTATAGGGGAGCAATTTCGGACTTCAACCAGGCAATAATTCTCGATCCCAACAATGCTAACGCCTACTATAGTCGGGGTCTTTTTCTACATAAATTGGGAGACGCTTTGGGCGCGGTATCGGACTTTGATCGGGCATTACAACTCAATCCCCGCTTAGCTGAGGCTTACTTTCATAGAGCTGGTGCTCGCTATGGTATTGGAGACGAAACTGGAACAATCCTGGACTTACAGCTAGCAGCTAAGCTCTTTCTATCACAAGGAAACACAAAAGGCTATCAACAAGCACAGAATCTAATTAAACAGCTTCAGCACTTGATACAATAACTTCTAACCCCTCTTTGCTTAAAAAGAGGGGTTCTGCTTTTATGAATGCACCCAAAGAGTTTACTCCAAAGACTTGCCAACTTTACTAAGGACTTTGCCCAGTTTTTGAATTCGCCCTTTGAGTCCTCTTCCAGCAGAGTTAGCCGCCTCTTGAGTTTGTTCGCCAAGTTGGGTGAGTACTTCACCGATGTCAGCACCTTTGGGGTTGCTGCGCTTGAGAAGTTGCTTGAGTTGCTTGAGTCCGTTGGCGATCGCTTTGAGATTTTCGTCTTCAGACTTGTGTAGCAATGAGTACCACGTGTCGATACCTTTGAGAGCTACCTCTGTATCAATTTTCGTCAAGTCTCCTTCAAGGTTCTCTACTAGGGAGTCAATTTGTTCAATATGCTCCTTGTCTTCTGCTTTACCTAGTGAAGTGCCTGCTTTAGTAAGTTGCTTACCTAATTTATGCAGTGGAGTTTTTAGCTCTTTGGAAGCATCAGAACCAAAGTTAGTTGTTTGTTCGCCAATTTCAATCAGAACTTCACCAATCTCATGACCTGTGGCTTTGCCACCCTTAACAAGTTGCTTTAGCTCCTTGATAGTATTTGCAATCTCTTTAAGTTCTGGTTCTTTAGCTTTATGCAAAGAACCATACCACTGGTCAATTAAGCCCAAAGCAGCGTCTGCATCCAGCGCAGTGATATCTCCTTCAAGCGTAGAAAGAAGTGAATCTAGCTCCTCGTGGTTATCAGCACTGTGCTTAGCATCTGCTTCATTCTTATCAGCACTGTGCTTAGCATTTGCTTCATTCTTATCAGCCGCTTTCTTACCTGAAGTTTCGTCATGAGCAGCGCTGTGCTTACCTTTACTTTCTGCTTGACTAGCCATAGTGTCAACTCCGTTACTACATCAACCTAGCGTATAGGTATCACTTTATAAAGCCACTACTGTAGTTTCCTCATTCTCAAGAGCCAATGTAGAGGCATTACGTACATAGGTCATTTGGTAGAGGCTTCTTTTGATTTTCCAAGCTAATAATTTTCTAAGAATCAAATGGAATTTCTTTGTCTCATAAATTACTTGATAAAATTTTGAATAAGTAAATAATTTTCTTTTTTTAATAAGAAATTCTATTAGTAACCAGACAAATTAAGAAGAAAGCTCGTAGCAATCAATACATGAAAACTTAGTATTCATTAATTCCTTTAGCAGATGGTGAAGAGAAACAAAAGTAGCTAAGTTGTTAAAAGATTAACCCGTAAGTAAGGTATGTCAACAAAGCGCATTTTAGTAATTGATGACGAGAAAAATTTGTGTACCATTATTAAAACTTGCTTGGAATACTTGGGAGGCTGGCAAGTGCTGACATCTACTGAAGCCAGCAATGGGCTGTTCTTGGCTTCTACTCAACTCCCGGATGCGATTTTACTGGATGTAATTATGCCGAATATGAACGGACTAACGGTGCTGACTGCGCTGCAAAGTAATCCGCGTACCCGCACAATTCCAGTTATTTTGCTGACTGCTAAGGTGCAGATGCAAGATTTAAAACAATATGCACAGTTAAGCATTGCGGGAGTCATTACCAAACCTTTTGATCCGTTAAAACTAGCGGTGCAAATGGCAGAGCTATTGGAATCGGAGAGAATTGAACAATCATCTGCCGCGCATTCTTCGTCGATGCTTTGTATGAGCGGAGTGAGCGGCTTTTAAGAATCCCCTAGATTAAAATCTAGGGGAGTACGTCAACAATCCACTCGTTGCAACTGTGCAACCCTGGGGTCAATAATTTTTTGACCCATACTGTCAAATTTAATCGCTAGTGAAATTTTATTTCCCGAACCAAAAATATGAGTAATTTCTCCAACACCAAAGATTTTATGCAGAACTTTTTCGCCGACTTGCCAACTCTGTGCGGTTCCTTGCTGTCCACGGGTTGGACGCTGCGATGAATTCCCACCAGTACCTTTGGTATAAGCAACGCTTCTATGGCGAGTCATTAATAATTCTTCGGGTAGTTCGTCGAGAAACTGCGATCGCATGGCTGGTTCCCGAGAACCATAAAGGCGGCGTTCACGGGCATGGCTTATGTACAATCGTTCTTGGGCGCGAGTAATCCCTACGTAACACAGGCGGCGTTCTTCTTCCAGAGATGCTGGATCGTTCATCGAACGGTAGTTGGGAAACAATCCCTGTTCCATCCCCACCAAAAACACCACGGGAAACTCCAGCCCCTTGGAAGCGTGTAAGGTTAACAGTGAAACTGCTGTTTCTCCTTCTTTTAAGTTATCCAAATCGGAACTGAGGGCGGTACTGCTAAGGAAAGCTTGCAGGGTGACATCGTCGCTTTCTTCTTCAAATTGCAGCACGGCGTTGAATAATTCTTGGACGTTTTGCACCCTGTCTTCTGCTTCTTCCGTTCCCTGTGTTTGCAAGTCTTTAAGGTATCCAGAGTCTTCCAGCACTCCTTGCACAAGTTCAGAAACTGGAACTGTCTCCATTTGTTCTTGCAAGTTACGAATCATCTGGGCAAAGTTATTGACAGCTTTCGCAGAACGTCCTGCTAATGTATTTACTGATGTTTCATCACTTATGATTTCCCACAGAGTTGTGCCTAATTCTCTCGCGGCGTTATTCAGTGCCTCAATGGTAGCTTTACCAATACCGCGCCGGGGAGTATTTATGACTCGCGATAAACTGAGTGTATCGGCTGGGTTGGCGATCGCCCGCAAGTAAGCCAAGACATCTTTAATTTCTTTACGATCGTAAAACTTTATCCCTCCCACAACTGTGTAGGGAATTCCCAATCGCACCAATAACTCTTCAAAAGGTCGAGATTGGGCGTTGGTACGATAAAGTATGGCAAAACTTCCCCAGTTCAATTCAGGATGCTGGTTCTCTAAAGAGCGAATTTGATTGATGACGAAATCTGCTTCCGCAATTTCATCATCTGCTTTGTGAGAAAAAATTTCTTCACCTGCGCCTCTTGTTGCTTTGAGGATTTTATCAATGCGTTGGGTGTTGTTTTCAATCAGATGGTTCGCTGCTTGCAGAATATTTTCGCAAGAGCGATAATTCTCTTCCAACTTCACCATTGTGCGGGTGTCTTCGTCTGGTAAGCCGTCGCCAAAATCTTGCTGAAAGTCCAACAAGATGGTGAAGTCAGCCATTCTAAATGAATAAATGGATTGATCAGCATCACCAACCACCAAAACAGAACGGTCTGTCCAATCCCATTCACTCTTTTTGGTTTCGCCATTCGTCGCCAACAAGCGGATGAGTTCGTATTGAGTGCGGTTAGTATCCTGATATTCATCTACCAGAATATGGCGAAACTTGTTGTGCCAATAACCCAAGACTTGTTCGTTTTGCTGAAACAATCTTACAGGAACGAGGATAAGGTCATCAAAGTCCAAGGCGTTGTTTTCTGCAAGCCGGCTTTGATAATGATTGTAAACTTCTGCAATCACCCTGCCGCGATAATTCGGCTGTTCTCTCTCAAATTCTTTAGGTGATAACCCTTGGTTTTTGGCGTTACTAATGGCGTAGCGCACAGAACGGGGTTCAAACTTCTTGTCGTCTAAGTTGAGCTGTTTAGTAACAATTTCTTTAACAAGGCTTTGGGCGTCGGACTCGTCAAAGATAGAAAAATTCCGCGTCCACTGGCGTCCTTTTTCGTCTTGGTATTTATCGATATCAAAGCGGAGAACGCGAGAGAACAGACTGTGGAATGTACCGCACCACATATCTTTGATAAAGCTTTTCCAGACTTTCGACTTCAGCTTGGTTTGGTCGTATTCTGGTAACAAATCAAACCGCTCATTGTATTCTGTCATTGCCAGGCGATCGGCAAATAACTTTTGAATACGCTCTTTCATCTCGCGTGCGGCTTTATTGGTGAACGTCACCGCCAAGATATTTTCTGGATCGACGCGGTGTTGCAAAATAAGGTTAGCAATGCGATAAATCAGCGCTCGTGTTTTGCCGGAACCCGCACCAGCAACAACTAGTAAGGGACCGCAGTGATGTTCAACAGCACGGCGTTGACTGGGGTTGAGGTGACTGAGGAAGTCTGTGGTTGTTGTCATGGGTGTGAGGAGTACGTAGAACTAAGCAGCAGGTATCGCTTAGGTTGAAATAGAGAGAAAAGGTAACTATTGCTAAGGCTACACTATCCTAGCGAAACTCAGTTAATATATTAAGGATGTAAAATGGCAATTCGCTTGGTCAAAAAGCCTTTGCTTAAAAGCCAAACTAGCCGTTACGGCTTTATCATAATTTATAGAATTAACTACTTAAGTGTTTGTATATTAGGATAGTTTAGGATTTTCGCGTCTACAGTTAACAAAGGACAGCCATAAATTCTGGCTGTAGCGACAATAATTTGGTCAAACGGGTCACTGTGAAACGGCTTAATTGAGTTGAATCGACTACTATTGGCAGCGTGAAATCAAGTAGCTGTACACCTGGGTAAGCCAAAGCTTCTTCCAGCCATTCCCGAGTTGAACAAGAGAAAACAAGCCGATTTTTTTCTACTAATTTAGCAACTTCCCAACAAGAAACAATACTGACTCCCAAACCTTGAGATTGGTATTCTTCTATCCACTCTCGATGTTTTTTAGTAAGTCGTGCGTTGTCGTCAACCCACCAAACCCAAATATGAGTGTCAAGTACAATCATTGCAAAAATTCCCAATCCTCCAAGGCGACGGGTTCTGTTGGATCATCGTAACGAATGACTGTACCACGTAATGGATAACGATTTTTCTCTGATTGAGAATTCACTGCATCTTGAGGTTGTGGAGTTTTCGCTTGTAGGATAATAACCTCGACGGTACCCCCCGCATGAAAAGGTAAACCTGGCAGCGTTAGAGTTCCATCTTCAGTTAAAACAGTTTCTATCTTGTGGGTGTTCATAATTTCACTTTTGTCCTTTATCTCAAACGGCATCAAAAGTTTATTTCATTTTAAACTCGCTTAGCCGTGAACACTTACAAACCATTACCAATTAAAATGAAGGGTGCCCAATAATAAGGATGACTCAGACGATTTGCCACTTTCGCTGGTAGCTTCTCACGCGTAGATTTGAGAATTCCTCTATCCTGGTCTTGAGTTACCCCTGAATAGTCGCTTGTAATCATTGCGGCTTGCGCCTGACGTAAAGCTTCAGCTTTGGTAATTTTGCCTTGACTTAAGAAAGCGTAAAAAGCATTCATTAAAGCTTGCGTACCACCATCACTCACAGACCATAAAGAAGCGATCGCAGCTCTTGCTCCTGTACGCTGTATTTGATAGCCAAAACCTAAAATTTCTTCTCCCTTCCCTATCTGATCACCAACTGCTGTTTCGCAAGCACTCAACACAACCAAATCTACATTTGGCAAAGATAACTTTTGAATATCTGGTAGGGTAATTAAATTACCATCGCCCATTAAAATAAAAGAGTATTCCGGCTTACCGTTGACAAATTTGGCATGAGTCGCCATATGGATAATTGAGTAGACATTTAAATAAGAAATCATCGCTTCGCGGTTGAAATCATTATCTAAAAGTGTCTTGGTTCCTGGCATCATCGTAGCAAGGTTGTTAACTTCCGCCCCTGCATATTCCAACGCTTTAAATGGTAATGAGGTAGACTCAAGTTTTACTACGTGACGCTGTGTCGTCGCCCCAGCTAAGACTTTTATCTGAGGTAAAGGTTGAGTATCGAGTTCGGTTAAGCTCAAAGCAGTAATATTGTTAGTACGAAAACGCTGCGCTAACCATTTTTTACCGTCGTATAAAGCGGCTAGGGGAATGTAACGTAATGGTCCATCTGGCGCATAAATGATTGTTTTAGCATCTGCGTTTGCCAAGTCTTTTTCTATCGGATTAATTAAATATTCATACAACTTTTGTGCAGGAACTGTAGCATCAGATTCGGGATTTTCTAATGCACGACGAAAATCTACAATTGCCCGATTGAGTTCTTCTTTTTTAATAGGAACGCTATAATGAATTGGCGGTGTATTTGGGCTTGTTAATACCAGTTCCAAACTATTGTCTAAAATTAATGGATACAGCAAAACAGCGCTTTGGTTGAGACGCTTCAAGTTGTCTCGCAAGCTGTTCAGATTCTCCAGTGGTATAATCTGTTGTACCGCTTTTGGGCTAAGCTGTTCTAACCAAGCATTCACTTCTGGGCTGTCGATAAATTGGTTAAATTCTGTGATTAGATTTGCCTCTAATTCGACAATCTTTGCGATTTGGTCAGGTTTTCTGTTGGTTGATGGAATTTTTTGCAGTTCGCCGAGTTGTCTGCTGATTTTAATTTGTCTATCAGCTACGGCTTTCAACCCTTGATTAATTGACTGTTCTGGAGATAGTGACTCAACTCCTTTAACGGTTCTTTGATTACCTCGGACATCACCCAGGTAATCGTCTAGTTCTTGAATTTTGAGTAAATCTAAAACTTGCTGTGCTTCCAGAACTCTGTTTTGTTGCAGCAGTAACTCAGCTAAGCGGCGATAGGTATCAGCAATGGTTGCTGTGTAAGATTGCTGTTGTTCTCGTGGAAGCGATCGCAATTCAGCGCGTATGCTTTCCGTTATGTTGACAGATTGCTTATAGAAAATAATTGCTAATTGTGGCTTGTTTTGTCGCGCCAGTAAATCGCCGATATTTCCTAGGGTAATTCTTTCAGTAGGTTTGTCACCAACTTCTCGACTTACTGCTAATGCTTGCTGGTATGACGCCAATGCTTGAGAATAATTGCCCATACCTTTGTAAGCGCTTCCCATACTATCAAAGGTACGCCCAGCAACAGCGCGATCGCCTACTTGTTGAAGAACAGTCAACGCTTGCTGGAGAACAGTCAACGCTTGCGAATATTGTCCCAATTCTTGATACGCAAAACCTATATTGTTAAGAGTGCTGCCAACATTTTGCTGATTCCCAATCTTTTGAAAAACTGCTAGAGCTTGCTGATAATAATCAATAGCTTCAGAATATTTCTTCATCTCATTATAGGCGAAGCCAATATTATTAAAAATCGTGCCTTCGCCTAAGCGATTACCCATTCTTTTCCAAATGACTAAAGCTTGTTGATAGAATTTTAGTGCTTGAGAATATTCACCAAGTTGGCTGTAAACTAGTCCGATATTATTGAGGATATTTGCTGATGTAGGTTCTTTGGTATTTTGGACATTGGCTAAAGCTTGCCGGAAAAACTTGAGTGCTTGGGAATACTGTCCTGTTTCGTAATAAACTCCCCCAATGCTATTAAGGGTATGGGGAATACCTGGTTTGCCATCAATTTGTTGTCGAAGCGCAAAGCTTTGCTGATAGTATTCCAGTGCTTGAGAATAGTCACCCATTGACTGATAAATGCCCCCAATATTATTAAGGGTATCAGCAGTGCCTTTGCGATTATCTACTTCTTGCCTAATCGCTAAAGCTTGCTGATAAAAATCCAGTGCTTTTGGATACTCACCTAAATTATTAAAAATTGCTCCCAACCTATTAAGCGTGTCGCCAAGATTTTCCTTGTCATCTATTTCTCGAAAAATGACTAATGCTTGGTTGAAAAAATCTTTTGCTTGCAAGTACTGAGTCTTTTGGTAGTAAATTTTGCCAATATTGTAGAGAGTTTTGGCAATATCATCTTTTTTGCCAGTTTGTCGATAAATCGCCAGAACTTTTTGGTAAACTTCCAGGGCTTTTTGCAACTGACCGCTTTTATACAGTTGATCTGCTTCTTGCTTTAAGTTTTCAGGCTGTTGTGCGAGTAAGTACGCCTTTGGTAGATTATGCAAAGAGCTACCAGTTCCAGGTGCTTGTACCCGGAAGATTGTAACGGCTTTTGCTGTGAGTCCATATGATGAGGAGAGCGAAAGTAACAAGGTTGCGGCGATGGTGCAAAGCGCCGTACCCTTTGGGGCGATCGCCCAAGGGGCACAGGCATTACCAATCGCACTTAGACGGTTAATATGAGACGAGTCCATAAGTAAAGCCTTAGTACAGCATTTCATTAATTCGTAGCGGATTCAATTTGGCAAGACTCTGCGTCACGAATGCCCGTTCCTCACGGATGGTGTAGCCCTCCAAGAGTAGCGCTGGTTCACCGCGTTCCTCTGCGTTTAAAAAAGTTGCGAACTTATACCGGACATAATTTTTCGATTTCGTTACCCAATCCCTAATCCCTAATCCCCAGTCCCCTTCACTCCCAAATCCGACCTTGACGTTCACATTTGAAACGCCGATTCAGCCAAAAGTCCATATTCACCTCTGTCAATCTCATAACATAGGCGCATTTCGGTTGAATAATCGGACTTAAAGGTGCCCATAACAAACTACGCGTGACATCTAATCCTGTTTTCAGCCAAGACTCGTGATTACCTGGAACACCTTGCTCTTGAACAATGTCTGTTTCCACCCAAATACCTTGAACACCAAAAAGAATTTGTGCCATCCATTTCGCTCGTGGTAAATGTGTCTCTGAAGTAATCAGCTTCACCTTATGTACCCGCCAACGGCGGAGGATGGGAATCGAATAGTAAAAATTACCAAACGTAGAATCCGCGCACTTTTCCAACCAAACATTTTGCATTCTCTGAAGCGCTTCGCGTTGAAAAATGAGCCAAATACAGGGGTCGGGAGAACCTCGAGAAATTAAGATAGGGGTTTGCGGGTATTGTTTTGCCAACTTGGCAACATGAATTTCCCGACTAATGCTGCCACCTAGCACAAAAAAGGCATCTATGGGCTTGGAAGATGCAGAAATAATGGTTATAGTGTTAACAATCAGGCAGATAACTACCACAAAACACAGCCCAAAAGTTAACCTTTGTAAAAATTGCCACTTTCTCCGCAATTGCTTTGACGCTGGGCTAGGTTGACTGTTTGTCACTTTACGTTTCATAAGGTACTCAATACAAGCTTTTTTCCTAAAGTTGGCAACACAAGTTGAGCCAGCTAAGTGCTATTTTAGAAAGTAATATTGAATGCTTAGATGGCACTGATGAAAGCGCCACATAGTGGCAGTAAGCTTGCGGGAGAAGTAAGCTAGAGTTAAAAAGCTGCTTCTGGCAGTATCCAGTATTATGGAGAAACATCAAGGAAAAGTGATGAAAAAAGTCTAATTGAGAAGAAAAACTTATAAAATCCTGGAAAGCCGGATTGCTACACTGTCAACAACACAATTATTCCAGCTAATATACATGAATCGATCTGCGAAACGTTACTCGCCGCTCCAAGTAGCCTTTCTTAGCGGAGCAATCGCCTCAACCGCTACATTGTCCGCTCTTGGTCCAGTTTGGTGTCGCTCTGTGCGTGCAGCTCTGCAAGATAGCCCGAAAGCAACACTTGACCAAGTCTGGCAACTAGTGAATCGTGAATATGTAGATGGCTCATTTAACAAACAAGATTGGCTAGCAGTGAGGCAGACTCTGCTCAGTAAAGACTACACTTCGCGTGAAGAAGCATACACTGCTATCCGCCAAGCCTTAGAAAAGTTGGGAGATCCTTACACTCGGTTTATGGACCCCAAACAGTTTGAGGCTCTAACCAACCAAACATCTGGTGAAGTCACTGGAATTGGTATTCGGATGGAATTGAACGAGCAAACTAAAAAGCTCACCGTTATCGAAGCTATAGAAAATTCCCCTGCACTAAAAGCAGGTATTAAAGCTGGGGATATTATTTTAGCAATTAACGGCACACCCACTAGCCAAATGAAAGTGGAAGATGCGTCAAAGCTGATTCGCGGCAGAGCTGGTACTAAGTTGACTTTGCGGCTAGGAAGGGATGGAAAGAGCGCTTTTGATGTGGCTCTGACACGGGCAAGTATTGAAGTGCCGACAGTGCGTTACAGTTTGAAGCAAGAAGGCGATCGCCGTATTGGCTATATCCGGCTGCGTGAGTTTAGTGCCCATGCTGCAACTCAAATGCGACGAGCGATCAGTGATTTAAATGCCAAGCAAGTCGATGGCTATGTCTTGGATCTGCGTAGCAACCCAGGCGGTTTATTGCAGTCGAGCATTGAAATTGCCCGGATGTGGATGGATAACGGTGCAATTGTCAAGACAGTGGATCGTAAGGGAGGAAGTGAAGAAATGAAGGCAAATCACACTGCCCTCACAAAACGCCCCTTAGCAATACTCGTAGATAACAATTCAGCGAGTGCTAGCGAAATCCTCACAGGCGCACTCAAAGATAATAACCGAGCAGTCGTTGTTGGCGGTCAAACCTTTGGCAAAGCTTTAGTACAGTCAGTTCATGAACTGCCAGATGGTTCCGGCGTCGCAATCACCATTGCCCATTACTACACTCCCAAGGGAACAGATATCAATCATAAAGGAATTGCGCCAGATATCAAATTAGAACTGACACAGGCACAACAGCGTCAACTCGCCGCAAATCAAAATTTGCTGGGAACTCAGAATGATCCTCAATACGCACGTGCGCTAGCAGCTCTATCTAGCAACAACTTTGCTCAACCCCCTCAGCAAAATCGACCGTTGCAACAACCGATGAGCAATAGCTCGGTAAATTTAAAATTTTAAGATTTAAAATTTTAGCTGAGCTTCCAGATTTTGGATTGGGAATGCTGGACAGAAATTAGGAATTATCAATTATGAATGCTGAATTATGAAAAATTCATAATTTCTAATTCCTAATTGATAATTTTTATTGATCTATCGCTAATCCAAAATCTTAAACATATGAATAATCAATCAATTGAGACAGCCACCGCTAATACCTTCTTGCCAAAGGTATCGGTGGTTATACCTATTTATAACGGTGAGGCAGATTTACCAGAATTAATCTCTTGTCTATCGGCTCAAACTTACCCAAAACACCAGGTAGAGTATTTGCTGGTGGACAATAATAGTGGCGATCGCACTTTTGCCTTACTTCAACAAGCTGCTGAAAATAGCGAAATCACAATTCGTCCCCAGAGCGAAAACCAAATCCAAAGCTCTTACGCCGCCCGTAACGCTGGTATTCGTGCCGCAACTGGTGAGATACTTGCCTTTACGGATGCAGATTGTCGTCCACAACCCGAATGGTTAAATGCATTAATTCCTCCTTTTGTCAACAATGATGTGGTGATTGTCGCCGGCGAGATTGTGGCGCTACCAGGAAAAACACTGCTAGAACAACATGCAGACCGTCAAGACACCCTGTCGCAAAAACACACCCTTGCCCATCCTTTCTATCCCTACGGTCAAACAGCGAATTTAGCGATCCGACGGCAAGCTTTGGAACAAGCAGGTTTGTTTCGTCCTTACCTCACCTCCGGTGGGGATGCTGATATATGTTGGCGAATTTTGCAGCAAAACATGGGACGTTTGGAATTTGCCCCTAATGCAGTTGTCAAGCACCGCCACCGCGCCACACTTAAGGAACTAGAAAGTCAATGGCGGCGCTACGGACGCTCAAATCGCTATTTGCATGAACTCCACGGTGTAGATTTGATGCGCGACACCACACTCACCGAATGCTTCTACCGCTTAGGACGTTGGGTGTTAAAGGAATTGCCAAGGGACAGTGTCAAAGCATTAGCAGGTAAAGCCAGCCTTGTAGATTTAGTGAGTACCCCTATAGGATTGTACAATGCTCGGGCGCGTACTGCTGGGCAACGCGAAGCCAAATTGCCAGAGAACGCCAAAATAATTGAATGGTTGTGCTGAGTGTCACTCAAGTTCGCTAAATTGGAGAAAAGTCGTGCAAAGGAAACGGTAAATGGCAGCACAATTGTTACTGGTAGATGATGAGCCGGGATTGCGTGAAGCCGTAAAAGACTATTTGCAAGAAAGCGGTTTTAGCGTTCAAGTTGCCAGTAACGCCCGAGAGGGCTGGGAGTTGGTGCAGCAAAACACACCAGACTTAGTAATTTCTGATATCATGATGCCACAGGTGGATGGCTACCAGTTCCTCAAGCAGCTGCGAGACGACCCCCGCTTCCGGTCGCTACCAGTGATATTTCTCACTGCGAAGGGCATGACGACTGATCGCATCCAAGGTTATCAAGCTGGTGTTGATGCCTATATACCCAAGCCCTTCGATCCAGATGAGCTGGTAGCAGTTGTGGAAAATTTACTCGAACGCCGCGCCGCTAGGACTCCAGCGCCAACTCAAGAAGGTGAAGCGCCAGATATTACTGAACTCGCGAATCAGATTGCCCAAATTAAAGCTTTGTTAACTCAAAAAAATGCAATCAATCAATCTCCAGCGCCGTTTGCGATTGACTTGACGCCCAGAGAACAAAGTGTTTTAAACTTGGTGGCTGAGGGGTTGATGAATAAAGAAATCGCTCGTCGTTTAGAGACAAGCGTCCGAAATGTAGAGAAGTATGTCAGCCGTTTGTTCAGTAAAACTGGTACCAATAGCCGTACAGAGTTAGTTCGCTTTGCTTTAGAACACGGTCTAGCAAAGTAGTTATAAACAAACAAGGCACAAGTGAATCATCGCTTTGCTTGTGCCTTGTGCCTTTCTATTTTCTTGTTTAAAATCTTGGATTACCTATAACGACTTTGATGTCTAGTTTTTCCCCCTGCTACCCTGACAGATGAAGCTGAACTTTAAAGCGCGAGTCACTTCAGGGTTAGCTAACCATACTTAAGTGATTCAAAAATGGCAAAATTTACTATCTACGCTGACGTTCTCTGTTTTTGCTGAACTTACTGAGCCTCGTCCAAGTAAACGTCCAAGTCTACCAAAAAAATTTGGGTTTTATTCAAGCTCCTTCAATTTGAGCAGGAATAATGTCGATAGAGCAATGACCGCTCAAAATTTTCTGGTCAAGCCTATAGATAATATTTTGCCTAACATTTCAGTTATTTTTGTTCACAGTAGTCAACGTACTACAGGCAGAAACGGCAATTTTTCGATTCTTTCAATCAATCGCGAATGACTTTTGATACAGTAAACAAAGTTTCTTACCTAACAAATTCACCCTGTCAAACTGTTTTGGTAATAAAAACTTATCTCTAGATTACTGCTAGATTACTGTATTAACCAGTTAAACACAAGATTTCTTTAGATTTTTGTTTGACTGTCAATAAACCCGGCTTAGAAGCAAGGTATAAATGCAACATTTAGTAGGCACCCATTTGTTTGGGTAATGCTAAGGGTGAGGGCTAATGCAAGCCCTAGCGCTATGGTTTGTGGGCGTTAGTTAAGCAAGCCAAGTCATTATTAGAACAAATCACCAAATCGGCAAACGAACACTAAATCTGATACTCTATGCTCGACACACTCTTTGCCACTGCTAGGGTGACAACAATTTTAACTATTGACTAACTTCAGCTGAGTTGCGTAAGCGCATGAGCTGACGTCTCATTTGGGGTGATGCTTTTAACTCAGAAACTTCTTGCGCCTTAACAGTTGCTTGTAAAGTCTCTAAAAAGTCGTCAGACCCCTCGGTTAAAGCGTCTAGCAGTACCTGCAAAAGTTGGTCGCGATCGCTCAACAGACTTTTTTCCTCTATCAACCGGAATTTTAGATGTATTTCGCACTCATAAACACCTACATCGACACTGTTCACCTGCCGTGGTAATGCTTCAAAGTTCATAGTTTTTTGGCTTCCTTGTACTAGGTGGTAATTTGGTTGAGGAACTATCTTTCAAGCAAGAATTCTTTATATGTTTTTGACTCTCACAGTTTTTGAATTAACAATTCCTGTTTGTCAACAATCAATTTAATTGCATTTCACTCTCCCGTGTCTTTTCATGCTTGGCTTTATCGTCTAGCTTCTGTTGGTTTAGTGCAATAGGTCTGGTTCAAGTAAACCATAACTATTATTCAATTTTTAAGATTCCATAGAATAAAGTTTCTGTAAGAAGTTGTTCGAGCTTTTTAAAGGTTTTTACATCAACTTTATCTAAACGTCAATAACAGTTTGACTTTTTACTAAAAAACTGGTGGTACTACGTAAGTAAATCCGCTGAAGATTTTCTATCTAATGATAGCCAGACATTGCTGTACCACAATTCCGTAAAATTACTAAATGTACAATTTATTCATTTAAAAAGGCAGGAGACCTCAATGACCAAAGTAATTAGGGGTAAGATTTTTGTTCTTGATGACAATATAGACACAGATCAAATCATTCCAGCCGAATATCTCACCTTGGTTCCTTCCAAAGCGGATGAGTACGAAAAGCTTGGAAGTTATGCTTTAGCTGGTTTACCCGACCGCTACGGCAAATTTATAGTTTCTGGGGAAATGAAAACAGCCTACCCTATCATTGTCGCAGGAGAAAACTTTGGCTGCGGTTCCTCACGCGAACATGCCCCCATAGCCTTGGGTGCCGCAGGCGTTAAAGCAGTCGTTGCCCAGTCCTATGCTCGCATCTTCTTCCGCAATTGCGCTGCCACAGGAGAACTTTACCCTTGGGAGTCAGTCCAAAGGTTATGTGATCATTTTGAGACTGGTCAAGAGGTGTCAATAGATTTTGAAAGCAATCAATTGATGAACCACACTCTTGGTCAGATATATAACCTCAAACCTTTAGGAGAAGTTGGACCAGTGATTGATGCAGGTGGCATTTTTGCCTATGCTCGTCAAACAGGCATGATTCCTTCCCGTTAGGGATTGGGTCTACAATAATTGAGAGCGCGATTAACCCAAATATCGAACCGCCTATGGACAACCCGATGCTGCTTAAGTCTACAACCCGGCACATACGGATTTTTGCCGCTGAAATAGACCGGGATGGAGAGCTAGTTCCCAGTAGTCAAGTTTTAACCTTGGATATTGACCCAGACAACGAATTCAACTGGGATGAAGATGCTCTGCAAAAGGTTTATCACAAGTTTGATGAACAGGTAGAAGCATATAGTGGCGCAGATCTGACGGATTATAACTTACGCCGCATTGGCTCTGAGTTGGAGCATTTTGTGCGAGGACTCCTGCACAAAGGCGAAATTAGCTATAATCTCTCCGCACGCGTCACCAATTACAGCATGGGACTTCCCCAAGTTGCAAGTGATGAGAATCAAGAGACTTATGGAATTGTCAACACCCCTGCCTAAAGGCTAGGGGCGATCATCGCCTCAAACCGATAGGATTAGTTGACCCGACTCAGTACTTTAAGTACTACGTTATTGGTAAGTGTTTAAGTTCCTACCTGCGGATGGTTTCGCCAGTCTGCAGCTCTAGAAATCGAGGATTAAACAGGTTTATTGGGTTAAGCCAGTGTCTTTGATATAGTACCGACCAATAACCAAGTCTCGGGCAGCTACGCCCGAAAGGGAGGCTCTATGGCTAACGCCACGGCTATCGCCGAACCGAGCAAAACCGTTATAAGTACAGGTGAGTCCAGTCAGTCATCGGCGGGTTTCCCGCCGTAGGGAACTGGCTCTCCCGTTGGGGTGAAAAATTCGAGGCGGTAATTGTCCCGTTGAAAGTGCATTACAAGAGTACACCGAATAAAGTAACCCCAAGGCGGTAATGGTTCAAAAATGTCAAAAATGTAAAGCCGTCCCCCTCGCGCTCGTCCCTTCGGGACACGTTGCGCGAACGCGAGAAGTCAAAAGTAGTATCAAGTCAAAAGTCAAAAATAATTCTTTTATTCACTTTTGACTTTTGAATGAGCGAATTTTGACTTCCCGAAGGGAGGGACGGGGTTTCTATCCAAATTTTCGATGAGTAAAGAATGAAGATGCGCCAGCGCGAATGACGGCTTTCGGTGAACTCACAGCGACTGGTGAGACCAGTCCTGTTGGCGTAGCCTGCCCGCACGGCGAATGAGGGTCTGCCAACAAGCGGCAACTGGCTCTCCCGTTGGGCTTTCCCTCTCTAGCCGACTGGCACTCAAGAGTGAAGAATGAAGAAATTGTTCTATCTTCTCTCTTGTTTCTTCTTTCTTTGTCTAAATTGTCAATTTCAATGCTTAAACTCTCAAAATGACTGGCTGGTCTGCTGTTACCGAAAATTTTGGGTTTCAAGCGCCGCCCTTTAACAGTTACCAGTTATCAGTTATCAGTTTCATCCTCCGGGGGAAACACCACACCAATTGAACCAGAGAGCGTTGGTGGCGGGTTTAAATGCCCCACCGTACGCCTGGTACTGCGTAGGTAGCTGTTCACTGTTTTAAGGGCGGCTTTACAGAATCTTTATACACCAAGCGAGCTCTTGCGGTATACCATATTAATGCTTGGAATCCCCACGGTGGTGGCGACTTTAGGCTCCTTGAACCGGAAAGCTTGTTCAAAGCAAAATATTAGGTAGCGAAAACCAAGATAAACATAGCTGCGCTATCGACAGATAGACAAACCAGAAAACAGAATATTTTAAGTCTATAACGTATCGTGGGGCGCACGGTAACCCTAGGTTCAGTATCCTAGTAAGCCTCTCGAGATAAAGCCCTCTGGGAGCAACTAAATTAACCTCGTTAATTGCTTCTATTGAACGGTTAATTGGTTTAAGCATTGCCAGCAATCGATAGTTGATTTTAAGGTTTGTCGGTGAAAGAGGAAACCTTAAAAGTGATTTTAAGAATCACCGCACATGAGCGGGCGGTGAGAACGTCAATGCAGCCTGCCAATATTTGCTAGTTGTACTCAATTAGTAGACTTCTTGCATTCATTCCAAAAAAATGAATAATTAACCGCAGCCTGTAGGAGATGGGCTCTTGCGTGGGTTTGATCGTCGGATTTGTAGACGCCCGAAGGGCGGCTTCCCGTTCGCCGCTCTTGCCTTCCGGAGGAAAGGGTAGCAACTGCCGTGCAGATGAAATTTACTTATGCAAGAGGTCTAGTCCTACCCTGCTGAACTCGAAAGCACGTGCTGTCTTCAGTACCAATACCTTTTTAGTCCATCTAAACCTCCGCGCATTGTACTCCCACCACACCGTAGGTTGGTGGTGAGGGGAATTGTGGGGTAATTATTGGGGCATTGAACCCCAATAATTACCAAGTTTCTTTGAATCTTCATAGGTAAAACCTTTGATTAATAAGTGTTTCGAGGTAAAATAAAAAAACTCAGAGTGGCAGTAATTTGCACTGGGGAAGTCTGAACCTTGACAACTGATATGGGGTTGCAACCAGAAGTACAAATATTTTTGTCTGTCGGGTTGGTTGCGTAAAATCAGTTACCTTTGGTTGTACGCAAACTTTTTAGGTTACTCGTACAAACGGCGGTGTGGACGCATCGTTGCTGACTGCTGAGGCTTAGGGGATACCCAGCCTGTGAAGCAGGAAACCCGGATCGTGAGGTCTGGGATGCTCCCGTTACACCGCAAGGTTAGCGGGAGAGGACGTCACTTTTGTTTTATATTGCTTGCGATGAGTTTACTCACTGAAATGCACTCCACCCCCCAACCCCCAAAGCGTGGAAGTCACGAGAAGGCAGAAAATAGGGTTTTAAAGCTTGGTGCAATATATAAATTTAGTTAAATTTTGTAAACTCAAAAATCGAAGTCAGATGAAAAACGCCTCAACGTTGTTGACTATCGACCGTTCAACCTTGACAGGAATTTTAGTCAACTATCCACGCGCTCATCCGCCATACTTGTGCCAACTGATGAATTCAAAAAACAGTTGCGCTAACCAAGTTTAATATTTGTGTATAAAATTTATAACTATTATTTCTAACTATTACCGATAAATGCCAGAAGACTGCTATTAATTAACAACAATAATGCAGATTTTTTAGTAGTACTTATGGAGTATTTTGTAATACAGAATTTTTAACCATTAAACGAGAGAACGCTGATAGATTGACTCAATAGAAAACGGTCAGCAGTTATCTAAGAGAAAGCTCATTGCTGACTGCTGACCGTTAAATATCTACGACCAAACCCTATTTCCTTCTTCGTCAACTCGTGCTTGTCGAATCACATCAGAAATTTCTTCTGCATCTTTCACATGATGTAGAGGTTTTTGTGAGCCATCAGGTTCGTCAACGACAAAATAAGTCGGAACTTTAATATGATCTCCCGTGATATCTGGAGAATCAACGGCAAGTTGTTCTGCCTTCTCTTCAACTGCTTGTGGTTCTTCAGAAATGACATCACCAGGGTTAACTGCACGATGAATATCTTTTTGTTGGTTATCTTCCATTATTGTCTCACCAATAATTAAGTGTGCTAAATGCTGTTTGAAGTGGGGATGTTATCAATAAGCTAAAATAAGGTTTATTGTTAAGACTTAATACCAACGAGCAAGCGATCGCCATAACTTGCTTTGGGTCTTAACTAAACTTGCTTGATTGATTCCCACATACATATAAACTAGGGAAAAACCAAACTTATCTCCTCTTTCTGATGGAATAATTTGTTTTCCCAAGAGTGTAAAGTGTAAGGTAAAGCTAATTCACACTGATCCCCCTATCTGGAGATACATGACAAGAAAAATAAAAGCAAAGAAAAAAACTTGTGATTGAAAACAGAGTTTCTGATCAGGCAAGCTTTGAACAAGGGAGGTGATGAAGCTTTCACAAAGTTATATGGGATTTTAGGTAGAGGTGTAAATTTTTGGTGAAGTGCGCTCTTGTTGCAATATCTGTTCTCTTAAGACAGAACTGCAATAACCTGAGGACTGTATGCGTTACTTAACAATGCCTTCTCATCTTTGTGGTTTAGTGCGTGCCATATTGAGAAAAGGACAGTGGAAGCGGCTTGATGCCTGCTCAATGCGGAAGTATGTGTGAGTAGCTCCAGTGTGTCGCGTTGCGTATCAACTGGAAAATCTCCCTCGTTGATCATTGAGCAAATTTTTCAAAACTCTTAGCATCTTAAGTTTCGTCCGCAAGTTAAAATCGTGATCCAAAATTGGATATATCAGATATGAGCGGTCAACAGTGCCGCTGCCAATGCTGTTGAAAACAAAGCCAATCTGCTGATCGGTGCGAAGACTATGGAAAATGATGCGCCAACGCTCTACTGCCCAAATGAACTTTGTCAAGCTCCAAATCCCCTGACACACAAGTTTTGCCTGCGATGTTCCACACCCCTACCCAAACGTTTCCTCTGGGCTGTGGCAGACGGGCAGAGCGTGGCTAACGCTGGAGAATTATTAGCCGATCGCTATCTGGTTATCAGCAAAGGGCTTCTTTTAGATACCAAGCCTGCGTTCTTACCTCAAACACCAAATGTAGAACATTTACAGGCAATCAGACCTTACTTGCGGCTATTTGCCTACCGCTTGCACGTACCGCAGGTGTATGGAGTGCTGCCGCCAGTGAGCGGCAGTTCTGGCAAAGAAATATTACTTTTAGAAAAACCTCCGCTTTCTGTGCTAGAAAGTACAGCTTCGTTGGAAGTACAGCTGGCAAGCGAGCTAACCACTGCTTGGAGCTCTGCAACATCAATGCGCCAACTCAATTGGCTGTGGCAAATAGCTCATCTGTGGCAACCTCTCTCCAGTGAAGGCGTAAGCTCTAGCTTACTCAACCCAGAGTTAGTCAGAGTAGAAGGACCCTTAGTACGTTTAGTGGAATTGCAGCAGGACAATCAAACTTCCCCTGGTTTACCTCAACTTGGGGAATTTTGGCAGCAGTTACAGGTAAATGCCAAAGGAGCGATCGCCGAATTTTTGAGTGAAATTTGTCGTTCTCTGATTGCCAAAGACATACAATCAGGTGAGCAACTTGTTGCCGTTCTAGATAGAGGATTGGCACAATTAGGTCAACACCAAACACCAGTCATCAAAATTGCTACCAAGAGCGATACCGGACCGAGTCGCCAACGTAATGAAGATGCTTGTTATCCGCCTAGTGGCAGCGTCATCAGCAAACCTCCTCAGCCGACAGCCCTGGCTATTGTCTGTGACGGCATTGGCGGACACGAGGGAGGCAATGTTGCATCAAATTTAGCCATTGAAACCATCCAGCAGCAGCTGCAGGACCTAACAAAAGCGTTCTCTGAGCACACAGACCCCGCAACTCTACTTGCCGACTTAGAAAGCGCAGCAGCAGCAGCTAACGACAAAATCAGCCAGCGCAACGACAACGAACATCGACAAGGGCGTCAACGCATGGGCACAACCCTAGTGATGGCATTGCCCATTGCCCACGAAATGTACATTGCTCACGTTGGTGATAGTCGTGCTTACTGGATTACACGCCACGGCTGTTATCAAGTCACCCTAGATGATGATGTTGCCTCGCGTGAGGTACGCTTAGGCTATGCCACATACCGGGATGCAGTCCAACAGGGAGCATCCGGTTCCTTGGTGCAGGCATTAGGCATGAGTGCTAGCAATTCATTGCATCCGACGTCACAACGGTTTATTCTCGACGAAGACTGCATTTTCCTCCTGTGTTCCGACGGTTTGAGTGACTTTGACCGGGTGGAGCAATATTGGGAAACAGAAATTTTACCCATTATTACTGAAAAAGATAATGTATTACATGTAACAGAAAAATTATTGGAAATAGCGAATAATCAAAATGGACATGATAACGTCACTATCGCAGTTGTACACTGCCAAGTTAAATACTCAGAACCAAAGTCAAGCCTCAAAACCGTGCTTGCTGACCTCTCCACAATACCAGCAGCCACAGCCGCCCAAAGCCAGCCAACAACGGCACTCAGGCCAGAGTACAGCCAAAACCAGAAAACTCACGTCCTTTCAACAAGCAAGCCCGCGAAAGGTATAAAATTACCGCTACAGTTGATTGTTATTCTGCTGCTGTTTGTAGGGAGTGGTATATTAGGATACTTGTGGCGACTGGGATTGCTCCCTATCCCAAAAATACCTCAATCCTCACCTCTAGCAAATCCTACGGATGCCGCACCATTACCATCAGTTGTGACAACTGGTTCTCAAGGCAGTTCGGGCAATTCCAGTGTGAATGCACGAGGGGTGATTCAGACTAACAGCGAAATAGAATTCATGAGGACGACCACGCCCCCAACCCAAGCTATTGCCCCAAATGGTACTGTTTTGCAAATTCTCAAGACGCAGAACACAGACAAAGACACTTGGGTCTATTTGCGAGTCTGCTCAATTGTTGCCAAAGCAAGTCCTTCAAACTCACAATCAACTTCTGTTGCCAAAAAACCTTTACTCAGCCCAGGGGACGAAGTCAGAATTTTATTCTCCAAACTCAAATCGTTCAATCTCCCCAACGCTAAACCAGAAGTGGTAAGCCTATGTCAGCCGCAAGATGCTTCTCTGCCGACTGTTGAAGAATCAGCAACTGAGCCTAAGCCAGCCGTGCCCAAACAGTGAGGTATTAAAATAGGTGACACCTGCTAGTCCAAGAGCAGCATAGCGTCAAAAACTCGATAAACTGGTAGAAGGCTGAAATATTACAGGTGATAACTTTAAATAAAAAACTTAAAAGGCAAAAAAAATTGCCTTTTAAAATAGTTATTTGATATTTAATTTTACCTTTTAGATTAACGAATCCATGCCATCCCTTAACCTGGCGATCGCCCGTCTCGTCAACACCGGCACTGACAGTTTCGCCATTTGGGTGGTGAACGCTCCCTATCCCAGTGGCTATGTTTTGCGTGATTGCGTCTGGCTTCCACATCTGTCTCAAGCTTGGCTTGAGTGGCAGCAAATGTTTGCCGAACACAGCCGCTTGGAGATTTCCCCAAAAGCAACGCCCAAAGCGGCAAATCCTCTACCTATGGATTTTGTTGTCCCAACTTCCGGTCAGACGACCAGTTACAGCAGCCGTCTGATGCAATACTTGGGCATCAGCCTGTGGAATTGGGTATTTGACGGACAAATTCTTAATAGCTTTGAACGCAGTCGCGGGATCGCTATGGGTCAACATACGCGTTTGCGCGTGCTGCTAGAAATTCGTGACCCGGATCTGATTGCCCTGCCTTGGGAAATCATGCAGCGCGAACCAGGTCAATCTGCCATTTCTCTGTCGCAACACATCCTCTTTAGTCGCACAACCAGCGAAGTCGAACCCTTACCGTATTTACGAGCAGAGCAAGGGTTAAACATACTGCTGGTTTTGGGTCAAGATGAACAGCAGCTGCAACTTGAAAAAGAAGCAGCTATCCTAGAACAAACCCTTTCCAATGGCTCGCTTGTAGCTAGCAGTTATAGTGGCTACGCACCCTGTATGGTGACAACACTCTTGCAACCCACTCCACAAGAGTTGATTCAACAGCTAGAAACAAAGGCATACAACGTCTTGTTTTACGCAGGTCACGGTTCGCCTGGAGCAGACGGAGGGTTGCTGTATTTGCGACCAGGTATGACCCTCAATGGGATGGAATTAGCCCAAGTTTTGACTCATAGTGGTGTGAAACTGGCGGTTTTCAATTCTTGTTGGGGGGCACAACCAGCAGCTGTTTCGCACCTAGCTATGTCCCACAGCAGCTTGGCAGAAGTACTTATCCGTCAAGGTATGCCTGCGGTTTTGGCAATGCGCGATCAAATAGCCGACCACGAAAGCCACACTTTTATTCAAGCTTTTGCTGCTGCTTTGCGATCGCGCAAACCAATTGATGAAGCGGTGGCGGAAGCAAGACAAAAGCTATTGACAACTTACAGGTTCAATCAACCCGCTTGGACATTGCCAATTCTCTACCTGCATCCAGATTATAATGGTGAACTTATAAAGAGTTTTGATGAGGGGATTACAGAACTACCAGAAACTTCGATTCCTGGCATAGCTTCAATGCTCAATCATGCTTGTTTGCGATCGCTCTCACCAGGAGGTAGAACTTGGTCACTGCGACCAGGAGTCACCCGCATCGGTCGCACGACAGACAATGATATTGTGATTCCAGAACCTTCAGTTTCCAAACGTCATGCCGAAATCTTATCTCGCAATACTCTGACAGGATCTACCCCAGTGCGAACCTATTACCTGCAAGATTTGTCCACCTACGGAACCACCTGGGTTTTACTCGCTAATGTTTGGCAACAAATCCATCGTCAGGAAGTCCCTTTACAATCTGGTATGCAGTTAAAGTTTGGTAGTACGAAAAGTCAACCTTGGGAGTTCATCATTGAGAATGTTTGAGCTTAAAGATTGGAAACATCGGTTTTCTGGCATTTGAACAAACGCCAAGTCAACCAACACTTTTCGATAGAATTGCATTCTTTTTGCGGAAATGAGATCCTGGCAGCTGTAGCTGTCAATACCGATAAATAATTCCACAGGAGCGAGACATGGCTAACAAGATTAACGGTTCAGATACTTTTCATTCCATACCACCTCAAGTCGATTTAGAGCTTTTAGAAGCACTCTTGGAACCAGAAGATGCTACATATCCCTGGAATCCAGCAGACGAAGAATCAGAAAACTATTTTGCACAACTAGAACAGCAGTTCCAGTTAGAGGATGTCCTCGATGAGGAACTGACAACACGCTCACAAAATTTTTACAATCGCTTAGACACCCTTTGGTCTAATAATTTCAATTCCAAAACCTATAAAATTACTACAAAATCTTCTGTTGTGGCGAATCTTCAAAAAAATTTACAAGCTGGTTTCGCCGCTAGTGTACCTCAAGATTGGATAACGGTTATTGCCCAAAAAGCTGCTGAAATTTTTAATTCAGGGCAATCGATTGGCGAACAGCTGGTTCAATGTGTTGAATCTGTGTTACCTAGTTGGCAAACAGATGACCTTTTGGTTATGGCGCGTCCTTTTGCCTACGCTATGAGAAGCGGCGAACAGCAAAATGTAAATTCGGTGGTAGAAAACGTAGAAAATCGTGAGTGGACAAATCTTTCAGAAGTTGAAAAGGCAAAAGTCAGTTTAGCCGTTGCATCTTTTGCCCTCAATCAGCTAAACAAGTCTTACGACGAAGCTTAATTTCAACTTTCTCTTTTCTGCTTTGATTTCATTGAGGCGACAAGTTGCTCTGACCCGAAACGGCAATTTTGTTGTGCATCTCAAAATGCGAAAGTTTTCATCTATCTTAAGACAGAAATATCCAGTGTAATGTAACCTTAGCTAGCGCCAAAACGACCATCATCTCTCGAAAGAGATAAAAATCATTTGCCCTCTTCTCTCCCTCATTTTCCTCATGTGTTGGCACTCTTTACTTAGGTCCGAGAAAACGGGTAGCGAAATTTTGCGATCGCGTTGGTGAAAGCGCCCTAGCTTTGAGAATAGCTGCCATCAAAAAGGCGTAAGACAATACCCCAACAACCACCAACAGCAAACCGTTGATAACTCCTGTTGCATTCCACAAAGCGTGTAGTCCAGACGCTGTCAGATAACCGACTCCTAAAATCTGCCAACTTTTAGAAGGTTTGAGTACCGCTAACCCGATAAAATATCCAAGATATCCACTATAAGCCATATGTCCGGCAACAGAACCGAGAATTCGGGGAATCAGCAGTTGCAAACCCACAAGTTGACCAGCTCCTATTCCCGACTGTGCTGTAACACTTTGAGTAATAGTTGGCACATATTGTCCCAGAGTTTCCAACAGGGTAAAGCCGACAGCAGAAGCCGTTCCTAGTAGAATACCATCAAGAGGTTCTGCGACACCGATGCGTTCCCGCCACGGCGAAGGTAGTCCGCGAGCAATGAAAAACGCTGCTAGTACAGGTATTGCCTTGAGTAATTCCTCCATCAAGCCAGCACCGAAAAACATCCGCACCAGTAACTCTGTGAAAGTGATGGACTCTTGTTCTGAGGGTAAGTTACCAGGCAAGAGATTACGAAACACAAAGATAAACAAATCCAACACCGGAGTGAGCAAAATCACCGATGTCGTCAATGCCGACGCCAGCAGAACCCACCAAGGCTTTGGTTTACCACACAACTGGTAAATAAAGTAGTAAGCAGCGGAAGCTATATAAATGGCGACTATAACTTGATTTGCTGGTTGACCTACCGTGGCAAACATCAGTACCACGAAGACAACTGTAAGAATTCCCGGTATCAGGTAAGCTTTACGAGTTAAATCTTTACCAGTAGAAATAATGGGAAACAGCTGGGTGAAGCTGATAGAGTCTGCTGGCTTTGGGGGGTTTGGAGGAGGTTGGTAAAACGTTGACGTCGCTGTTGGGTAACTATTTGCTGGAGGAAGCGGTGTCGCTGCTGCTGGGGCGATCGCTGTGGCTTGTTGCTCTTTGAGTTCACACTCAAAAACGAATTCTGGACCATCATGACCTAGAGTAATGCGATCTCCGCTGATCAATTGCTGACAACCCTGCAACCGTTGTCCGTTCAGGTACGTGCCATTGGCACTATTCAAATCACAGATTATCCAGTTCGGTTGTGCATCTGGGGATGAAGCAAGAGGACGAAGCGCCGCATGACGACGAGATACCATGCGGTACAACATGGCATCTAATACAACTTGGGAACTAGGATCACGTCCAATGACTACCTCTTGACTCGAAAGCAGCGAGTAGCGAGTTTCCGATCCAAAAGACGCTCCCATACCAGACACTTGCCGCAGGATTGCATTCTGTCTTGCGTTTTTGCCTGTCATCGAGTTACAGGGTGTTTCTAAACTATTTATTGTAGGAATTGGCAGTAGGACTTAACCCAAGCCACAACAGCAAAATTGCTAGATCCACTATAGCTTCAGTCACTGCTTATCTATTAGAAATTAAAAAAATCAAAATAAACATAGTCTTGGTCAGTATGACTGTTGACAGTTAACGGTTAACAGCCAGCACTATCTGTAAATTCTCTGCCACCATCAAAAGCCTATTTGCCTGACTTTCCCTTTTTTAGAAGAATTATGCTGCTTTCTACTGGACAGTAAAACCGCCATCAATGACTAAGTTATGCCCTGTGATATAGGACGCAGCATCAGAACATAACCAAATAACTGCATTTGCGATTTCTGCTGCTTCCCCGATTCTTTTAAGTGGAACTGCGTTGCTCATTTGTTGAAGCATATCTTCTGAAACATTGGATAGGATTTCCGTTGCAATCAGCCCTGGACTGACAGCATTGATCCGAATTCCCTGTCCAGCATATTCTATCGCTGCCGAGCGCGTTAACCCAACAACTCCTCCTTTAGCGGCTTGGTAGGCAGAAAAACCAGATGCACCGATAACAGCACCTCCCATAGATGCCATGTTGACGATCGCACCAGTTCCAGTTTTGAGCATCGCCGGAATTTGATATTTCAGACACAGCCAGACCGCTTTCAGGTTAACATCTGTCTCAGCATCCCATTCCTCCTCTGAGCGTTCAGTAAGCGGAACAGATTTTCCAATGCCAGCATTATTAAAGGCACAATCTAATCGACCATAGGCTTGTGACATACTCCTACCCTGAATCAAAGATTACAGGGTAGGCTTCCAACAGCCCGATGAAGGGTATGAAGGATTTCCTTCGTGGTACTAGTATCCATAGTTCCAACTACGGCTAACTTCGCACTACGGCGTTTTATGCTTGGGAAAATGCCCAACCCAAGCCTTTTCAGGTTGATTGCGGCGTTGATGTCGCGGTCAACCCTTAAAGAATGCTGCTCATCCCAATAGTCTCTGATGTCGCATTCGGTGAAGATAATTTCATCTCGATAGCACAGAACCATTGACGAGTAAGCAGGTTTTTGCGGAATGACGACTGCTCCAGCTTTTGCGGCTATGTAGTCCAGCGTCTTGAAAAAATTGCCAAACGCCGCATCAGACCAAGATTTATTGAGTCCTGACGAAGCCGCTTGACCATTCGGAAGAAACGTACCCGCCTCATCCTGTTTGGCTTTGTTGCGTTTGATTAAACCTTTGAGGTTAAGGTCTTCATGGAAGAAGACTTTCTTTCCAGTTCTCACCAATTGGTGAGCGGTTTTGTACTGAAAATCTTTGCGGGAACGGGCAATGCGTTGATGTTGTTTTGCTTCGCGTTTTGCCAGTTTGCGACGTGAACGACTGCCCCGTTTCCGCTTGTTCCGCTTCGTCGATATCCGGTCAAGTTTTGCTTGATTCTTTCTCAGAGGTTTCAAGGATGGCAATTTTTCACCTTCAGAAGTTGCCAAATAGACATCCTCATGCAACACCGCATCCATCCCCAATGAATTTTCCCATGTTGGGATGACCTCATCAGGATTGAATTCTGGTACGGTTGGGTCTTCCAGCATGATTTGCATGAACCAACCGTCAGCTTTCCGGGTCACACTGACTTGCTTGACGGTAAAACCTACTGGGATATCACGGTGCATTCGCACTTTAACAACTCCCAGTTTAGGGAGTCGAATATACATCCAGTGCTTGCGAACCAGAGAAATCTTGATTGCCTTACCATCTGCGAACGTCATGGTTTTGAAGTCTGCAACCGTCTTAAACCGAGGTTTTCCTGACTTATTGCCGTTGCTATCTCCAACCGTAAACCGCTCAAACGCCTTGTCTACCCGCTTCGATACTTCTTGTAAAATACTGGCATCCACGCCAGAGAAATCAAGCAATTCGCCGCTATACCAAACTTTGACCAAATCCTGTTTCAGGATAGGTAATTGTTTCTTCTGAGCATAAAAGTTTGGCTTGTCGCGTAAGTCCGCAATGCTGCTCACTAAGGGGCAAGCATCAACACGAGTTCGATTCATCTCCCACCAATCAAACCTGTCTCCCAATTGGCGGTTATACCAGTAGCGAGAAATTCTCAGCCATTCATTCAGCTCAAGTTTTTGTTTAGTGTTTGGATAGAATCGGTACTGAAATGTTGTCTTCATTGCGTTACGACCTTTACGCTTGACTTAGTGTTATCATAACACCAGCCAAATACTTAGTGTCAATGCTATGAGCAAAGATTTTATCCATAAGGCAAGGGGCGTTTCAGACCTCAAGTGTCATTTAGTGTTAACTCCCAAATACCGTCGGAAGATTTTCAATGAACCAATGCTGTCGAGGTTGGAGGAAATTTTCAAAACGCTAATGGAGAAGTGGGAGGGTCGGTTAATCGAGTTCAATGGAGAGGTTGATCACGCCCACTTGCTGATTCAATACACCCCCCAAACTGAACCGAGCAAACTCATTAACAATCTGAAAACGGTTTCCAGTCGCTACCTTAGAAAAGAGTTTGCGGAACGGGTCAATGAGTTTTATCGAAAAGATGTTTTATGGACAAATGGCTACTTCATTGCGTCCTGTGGCGGCGTAACGGTGGAGCAACTTAAGCAATACATCGAAGAACAAGATCGCCCTGTTGAGTAGCGTAAGAGTTTGCTCGTTTCGGCGCTGTCTCCTTCCCTCGCTTCGCATTGGTCAGCAGACGCTTCTCAACTCACACGGCTTTCACCGCCACACCAAATTAAAAATTATGGTGTGGGGACTCCCGCCTGCCTAGCTAGCGTTTTGCCGACTAGTGCTTCCACATCCTCCGCTTTTGTCACGTCAGTTTGCACAAATAGAGCTTCACCACCTGCATCTTTGGCGAGACGAACGGTTTCTTCCCCCTCTTGAGTACGCCGCGCTGCTACAACAACCGAGGCCCCCGCTTGAGCAAAAGCAACTGCGGTCGCTCGACCAATCCCGGAACTACCACCTGTGACGATCGCAACTTTTCCATTCAGTCCAAAATTCATGCTTCAAATACCTTTCATAAAGTTGCTCCAAGACCTGCTTGGAGAAAGTGCTCATGATTGTCTATTGCTCCACAGATAGGTTTGAAGCAATGCCTTCACTGATTGTCTAACAGCATAACTAGTTATTATATGGAAATTTTCTGTTTTCCCATCTGCTTGATTACCTGCCGCTTTGCGCTCAGCGCGTCCTACGCCCGAAGCACTTATTGGCTCGGTCTTGAGGACGAGCGCTTCTGTAAGCTCTAAAAGCTGCTAGAAATGGAGAATTATTAAGCACAGTAGCGATCTACGCTCCGCGCAGCAGCGAAGCTATCGCCACTAAAACTCATTGCAGTACAACTGAGCGATCACCATGTTCAATTCCCTGTTGACCACACCCTTAAAACAGTGAACAGTACCAGCCGCAGTGGATAGTGGACAGTGGACAGTGAACTGTTAATTGTTAATTGTTAATTGTCAACTGACAACTGGTAACTGATAACTGATAACTGGTAACTGTTAAACAGCAGCCAGTTCTAGATGCTCAATTTTAGTGCCAAGTACCTTGAGGAATTCTGCCAACCAACGGGGATGAGCAGGCCAAGCTGGTGCTGTTACTAAATTACCATCAACAACAACCTCATCGGCGCTTACATCCACATAAGTACCACCAGCACGCCACACATCGGGACCACAGGCAGGGTAAGCAGTGCAGTTCTTGCCTTGCAAAACATCAGCCGCAGCCAACAACTGCAAACCGTGGCAAATAGCAGCAATGGGCTTGTTTGCTTGGGCAAAGTGGCGGGTAATTTCTAGCACCTGCTGATTGAGGCGAATATATTCAGGTGCGCGTCCTCCAGGAATGACCAAGGCATCATAGGTTTCGGCTTGTACCTCAGCAAAAGAGGCATTGAGAGCGAAGTTATGACCGGGTTTTTCACTGTAAGTTTGGTCACCTTCAAAATCGTGGACAGCAGTTCTAACTTTTTCTCCAGCTTTTTTGTCCGGACAAACTGCATGAACGGTATGTCCCACCATTTGCAAAGCTTGGAAGGGAACCATAACTTCGTAGTCTTCTACATAGTCTCCAACAAGCATCAAAATTTTTTTAGCTGCCATTCCTTTGATATCCTCTGTCTTTAGTAATTCGTCATTAGTTATTTGTGAATACTAATTTATTCTAGAGTGAAATTGCACTGACTTAAGCCAGTAAAGAAATTTGGTTCCTTAGCTAAAACCTGTTAAATCTGGTTAAAACTCTTTGTCTTTTAAGGGTTTTTCAGATCCCCGACTTCGCCAAAGTTGTCGGGGATCTTGTTTTTTCACAAATCATTTAGGGCTGCTATATCCAACTTAAATCAAATGGAATTCCTTCAAAGCTTTGGGAAAATTTTGATTTTCATGACTAGGACGGCTGAGTTTAATCAGGGCAAAACGTTGTAGGGGAGTTAATTCTGCCCATTGTTGAGGCGAAAGTGTTACACCAAATTCTTTGGCTTTTTCTTGAAGGTTTATTGGTATGTTAGTATCCAACCACGCGGGATGCGGTTCAATTGGCAATTCGGCAGCCGATGTACCAATACGTTGTAGAATCAGGTTCTGAAGATATTCCCTGTAAGCTTGAATTTCGGTTTCCGTAGAGCAAGGTAATTCAACCAAAGCTTCACGATCAGCTTTTGTCAGATGGCTCCAATTAGATAACTTTAACTTGATGCCACAAGTATCAAGTTTACAGCGTACCTGCATCGGTATACAACGCAGGGAATCAACAAAATCTGCTTCAAATTCAAAGAATTCTGTCATATGTTTCTGTTGCAATTTAAGAATTTTTTTGATTACTGTACCGAATTATTAAATAACTGATTGATAAAGCAAGAATGGCAATACCCAGACCGATGATATCAATACCTGTTACTTTTCTTAGGTCAAGAATAATAATTTTACGAGCAATAGCAATTAAGGAAGTAACAATAACTAATTCAACTTGTAAAACGTGTTTTTTGAGATAACCTGTAATATTTTCTAAAATTTCTAAAGCAATTAAGATATTGAGGAATAAACCAAATATTTCAAATAATATTGCGTTAAACTTACCATGAGGTGTATCAAATAATTCTCTAACAAGAAAAAATCCTAGATCAATAATTGCCGCCACAATCACTACTACCATAAAAAGAGATAGCAATTTGGATACTACCACTTCTATGTTTTCAATGAAGTGCATGAAAATGTCATCTTTGAGGCTTTCTTGAACTCGCTTGAGTAGTTTCCTCATCTGCTGCACCCCCCTAAGAATTAAAAAGTCAACAGCAAAAAGAAAAAAGAAAAACCACCAAGATAAATCTATAGGATGGAAAAAGGATGTTTTGTCGATTTGCCCTTTGTGTTTAAAGAGCACTTTTTTCTTTTGCATAGCTCAAGCTAAGAGACCATCAAGACACAATAGTCAAGAATTACAAACACTATTAACGATTGACTAATTCTTTTTATAGCCAAACATACTCTGGTGTATTTCTAGCAGCTTAACATTCTTAGGGTGACAGTTGATAATGCTTCTTTCAATGCATAATATAATATTGATTAATTGATATCTTGCACCTATCCGTGTAAACTACGATTCACTAAAAAGCGCCGAAATAAAGATACATTTTCTTATGGGGTTTTGATCGTAAATCAGACACCTCAGGCTTAATACTTAGTGCTTAAATAACATTCAATTTTTCAGGTGCATTCCGGTGAGCGCCCCACGAGGGGGAAGTCACGCATTCAAAAGTATTAAACCCCCTCGCAACTTTTGAAAGAAGCACCTGCATTCTTGACTTTCTGAAACTCTTGCTGGATAAAGATTTTAAAATGTGCTTCTAAAGAATAAATACAGAACGGCTGCCGCAACTTAAGACTATATACTCTCCTATTCGAGCCGCCCTGTATTTTAACTAGTAATAAGTAGGTTTGTGGAATGAAAATGAACCATCGTAGGATGGAAAGCCCGATTGCGTAACCCATGCTGTTCAAGAAATTGATGCGTTACGGCTGCGCCTAACACATCCTACGTTTCATTATGTCCGCTTACTTAATCTATATGTATCAGTTCACAGATCCACTAGTCAATGACACTTGGTTACGCAACTCAATATCAACAGTAACTGGCACTAGCTGCACCGCGCAAGCTTTTAACTCCGGTTGCAGTGAGTCGGGGCAAGATTCTGGATGAGTCAGGGCGTTGGCTTCGGCATTGTCAGCCCACAGCGCACCCCAATGCATAGGGACAAACACTGTACCAGGTGCGATCGCTCTTGTGACTTTCGCCGGAAATTTAGCTTTTCCCCGACGCGATCGCACTTCCACCAACTGATTTTCTGTAATTCCTAAATGTGCAGCATCACGGGGATGAATCTCAATAAACGGTTCGGGATGTAAAGAGCGAATTTTTTCAATTCGACCAGTGCGTGTTTGGGTGTGCCAATGTCCATAAAGTCGCCCAGTTGTCAAGACAAAAGGATAATTAGGATCTGGTGGTTCTGCCAATCCCCGCGAGTGATATGCCCCAAAGCGCGCGCGTCCATCTGGGGTGTGGAAACGGAGGTTGGTGTAGAGTCGTTTGGAGTTAGGGGCACCCTTATCTCCCTCATCTTCCCCACCCCTCTGTTTCGGGTGGGGCCATTGTGTGGGACCTTGCGCCACCAGTTGCTCGTGGCTGATCCCGGTCATATTGCAAGGGCGATCGCCAGTCAGTTTGACAAACTCAGCGTAAACTTCAGATGAGTTAGCAAAAGCAAACTCTTGCACAAAACCTAGCCTACGACCAACTTCTGCAAAAATTTCCCAATCTGCTTTCGCTTCTCCTGGAGGTTGGCGGAATGCTGGACACAGCGTGACCATTCGTTCGGAATTGGTCATCACGCCAGTTTTCTCACTCCATTGGGCAGCTGGTAGCAGAACGTGAGCGTAAGCAGCGGTTTCTGTGGGGTAGTAGGCGTCTTGGTAAATGGTAAAGGGCGATCGCAACAAAGCCTTCTTAGTCCGCTCCAAATCCGGCATACTTACAGCAGGATTCGTTGCAGCAACCCACAATAACCCTACAGTCCCATTTTCTAGCCCAGTAATCATATCCCAAGCCGTCAGACCAGGATTGGGTGAAATTTGCCCTGGCTTCAGCCCCCAAAAAGCCTCAACTTCTGCGCGGTGCTGAGGGTTTTTCACGACCCGATAACCAGGTAACAAGTGCGCCAAACCTCCGGCTTCCCGTCCTCCCATTGCGTTTGGCTGACCTGTAAGCGAGAAAGGTCCTGCTCCTGGTTTGCCAATTTGTCCGGTCATTAAGTGCAGGTTAATGATAGTTCTGACTTTAGCTGTACCTTCTGAAGACTGATTTACGCCCATTGACCATAGAGACAGCACCCGCCCAGATTGACCCCAGTATTTGGCTGCTGTTTCTAAATCTTCAACGCTGATTCCACATTGATGAGCTACCACTTCTGGAGAATAGTGGCGAATCACCTCAGCGTAGGCGGGAAAGTTGGTGGTGCAGTCGTCAATGAATCCAGCCTCAATGTACCCCCAGCGCATCAACAAGTGAGCGATACCGTTCAACAAGTCGATATCTGTACCAGGACGAATCGCTAAATGGAGATCAGCGGCTTCTGCGGTGGGTGTGCGCCGGGGATCAACCACAATCATTTTGACTTTGCGGTTCTTTTTGTGGTATTTCTCCAGCCTATTGAAAACAATCGGGTGACATTCCGCCGTGTTGGTACCAATTAAAAACGCACAGTCAGTTAACTCCAAGTCTTCATAACAGCATGGAGGACCATCCGAGCCAAAACTTTGAATGTACCCAGCTACAGCACTGGACATACATAAGCGCGAGTTAGCATCAAAATTATTGGTTCCCAGACACCCTTTGAGGAGTTTCTGAGCTGTGTAGTAGTCCTCAGTTTGAAACTGACCGGAACCATACATACATATAGCTTCTGGTCCGTGAGTGAAGCGCACAGTTTGAATGCGGTTGGTGATTATATCAAAAGCTTCATCCCAACTGACGCGCCGAAACTCCTGATCCAAAGAGTCTCGTACCATTGGGTAATGCAGTCTGTTTTTGTCTAACGATTCTGCGATCGTCGCGCCTTTAACGCAAACCATACCCTGACTTGAAGGGTGGGCTTTATCGCCTCGCACGCGCCAAATCGGATTTCCTTGGCTATCTCGATGAGTCGCTTTGCCATGTTGTGCTGGCGGAGAAACTTCGAGCCCACAGCCAACACCACAGTATGGACAGAGGGTTTTGGTAAATTCCGTCATGGTAATAGCACCATGTATGTTTATAAATTGTTTAAATGTTTAGTTTGTAGAAGAGCAATTTCATCAAATTGCTATGTTTTCAAACATTTTCTATTCAGTTGACAGCAATAACACAATTGTCGAATCTTGATTGAGAAAACCTTAAATTTTAGTGAGCAAGCTTTACTTAATCTGGTTTACTTATTCTCAGTAACCGTTGGCAGAAGTATTTCTACTTAATTAAATATGATTTGACAAAATTAAAATGTTATTACAGATACATTTTCTCTTTTTTTGACTTATTAAATAGCTTTTTTAAGAAAATTCATGAATAGCAGAATTTTCTTAAAAAAGCTATTGTTGAGAAAATTAAACCACAGATGGACACAGATGGACACAGATGGACACAGATAATTTATCTGCTATAGGCTGCGGTTTCAAAGTCTCTTCAACCAGGCTTATGTAAAGATTTTGTTCAAAAAATGCAGGTTAAGGCATCAATCGTTCCGTCTTATTCCTTAGCTAAGATGCCAGTATTTTGAGGTGCTACTTCTGGTGATTCACCTTCATAAGCACCAGCAAAGGAACCCTTTGGTTCTTTGAGGAAGAAGGCACACATAAAAGCGCAGATTAGAGCAGCTACACCCATTGTGGTAAATAGTATTGGTGCATCGGTTAAGCTGAAAATTGTTAGATAAACGACGCCTCCAAAATTACCGTAAGCTCCTACATTGCCGGCAATTTGTCCAGTAGCTTCCTTTTTAATCAGAGGTACAATACCGTAGGTTGCACCGCAACCAGCCTGAGCAAAGTAAGCGGCAACCATAGTGACTGCAATTGCCACTGGAAGTGACCAACTGCCGTTAATATAATGCGCCATCAAATAGCTAACACCAATGCCAGCACTGATAATTGTCATTGTCCATTTACGAGAGCCAAACTTATCAGAAATTAAACCACCGCTGGGACGAGAAATTAAATTCAAGAAGGGATAAGTGGCGGCAATCATACCAGCTACCACGTGTTCTAAACCAAAAGTTTTTTCAAAAAAAGCAGGCAGCATGGAAACGGCTGCAAGTTCAGAACCAAAGCTAATTATGTAAGTGAATTCGAGTAAAGCAACTTGACCAAACTGATAGCGTTCGGAGGAAGCGTAAGTTTTCTTGCCAATAAGAAGTTCTTTGTTAACCTGCCAAGCTTTGTAGGTTTGGTAAGCAAATAATCCTGCCAACAGTACCCAAACCAGATACATTTGGCTCTGATTTAAAAAGTGAATGTTCTTTTGTTCCAAACGCCAAGCTAATAAACCCAAGGCGAAAATCAAACCAAAATTCGAGATAATCATTGCCCAGAAACTTTTGACACTGGTTACTTCCAAGGCACCATTTTTCTTAGGTCTTTTGTAAGCTTTGCCAGGAGGAGTATCTTGGACGCTATTGAAATAAATCACGCCGTAGATAGCAGAAATGATCCCCGTGAGGGCGATCGCAAACCGCCAGTTGGAAGCGCCACCAGTCAAAAAGCTCGCAGCAACCGCAATTGTCGGGAGGGTAAACTCTGCCCCAAAAGCACCAAAGTTACCCCAACCACCATAAATACCTTGGGCAATTCCAATTTCCTTTGGTGGGAACCATTCCGACACCATCCGAATACCGACTACAAATCCAGCGCCAACAATTCCCATCAGCAGGCGACTGATCACAAGATGGTTAAAATTCTGTGACAGCGCCGTTGCCAAACAGGGAACAGCAGCAAACATCAACAGCATTGAGTAGGTAATTCTCGGACCAAAACGATCCAGAAGCATACCGATGATGATTCGCGCGGGAATTGTCAGGGCAAGGTTGCAGATACCCAAAGTTTTAACTTGCTCTGGCGCTAGATGAAGCTGCTTGCCAATGGTTGTAGCGAAGGGCGCAAAGTTAAACCAACAAACAAATGTGAGAAAGAAGGCGAACCAAGAGAGATGCAGGATGCGATAGCGACCGTTAAATGACAATAACCCTTTAAGCATTGAGCTTTCCCAAGTACAGAACAGAAAAATTGCATAGAGAAATCTAGGGGCAATGGTTGCAATTGCCCTAAACGAATGGTGCCAAGCTGTTAATTTCCAGACAGGAACCAGCTAGGATGCTTGTAAGCATTCAGCTTCACCATTCTGAATTTTGAATGAGCGAATTTTGAATTCTTTTAGACTGTGGCTGGTTGTGGCAAGCGTGCACCAAAGTGTTCAATCAGGAGTTCGCGTAATACTAGCTGCAAGTCCTCGCAGGGAACGCCTTTGGTAACACAAGTTCCCAGTTGTGCCTCCTTGCCAACTTTACCGCCCATGTAAATATCAACCCCATCCACGGCTTTACCATTTTTGCGAGCTTTGGTGCCCATCAAGCCGATATCTGCTACTTGCGGTTGTCCGCAGGAGTTCGGGCAACCTGTCCAATGAATTCGCACAGGACGAGTCAGTTCTAACTCCGCTTCCAATGCTTTAATCATTGCCAAGGCGCGGTTTTTGGTTTCAATCAGGGCAAAGTTGCAAAATTGTGCGCCTGTACAAGAAACGAGCGATCGCGTCAGCGGTTTGGGGTTTATTGTAAACTTATTCAGTAAGTCTTCTGTTAAAAATACTTCCAAACGCGAATCAGGAATGTTGGGGATCACAAAGTTTTGCTCAACCGTCATCCGGATTTCACCGCTGCCGTAAACTTCGGCCAAACGGGCTATTTCAAACATATCCTCGGCATACAACCGCCCTACAGGAACGTGCAGTCCTACGTAGTTCAAGCCTGGTTGCTTTTGTTTGTATACCCCAATGTGGTCGCGTTTTTCCCAGTCGATTTCGTCATGCGCTGCTGCGCTGATCAATGACTTACCAAACTGCTTTTCGACTTCTGCACGGAACTTTTCAAGACCCCATTCGTCAATTAACCACATTAAGCGTGATTTTTGCCGATTGGCGCGTAAGCCGCGATCGCGAAAAACTTCCAAAACAGCTCTACACAAAGCGACGACATCCTCTGGAGGAACCCAAGCATTCAGGGGAATAGCCGCGTCACAACGCTTGGCAGAGAAAAAGCCCCCGACGAGGACATTGAAGCCGAACTTTTGTTCAGATTCTTCCCCTTGTCCTTCTTTGAAGGCGGGAACGAAAGCCAAATCGTTGATTTCTGCGTGAACGGAATTATCGCGTCCACCTGTAATCGCAATGTTAAACTTCCGTGGCAAATTGCTAAACTCAGGGTTGCCTTCACCTTGGTTGGTGATCATGTCTTGAATTTGTTGCACCAACTCTCGCGTGTCGAACAATTCATCCGCATCTAACCCAGCAAGTGGATCACCTGTAATATTGCGGACGTTATCCATCCCTGACTGCACGCTGGTTAAGCCAACTGCACGAAATTTATCAAAGATATTTGGTAAATCTTCAATTCGGATACCCCGTAGTTGGATATTCTGTCTGGTTGTAATGTCAGCGCAGGCGTCATCACCGTAACGCTGAATTACTTCAGCGAGTACACGCATTTGCTCGCAACTGAGAATACCATTAGGCATCCGCAGCCGCATCATAAACTTGCCGGGAGTGACTGGGCGAAAAAACACGCCCATCCACTTCAGACGATGATCCCGGTCAGTTTCATCCATCGCCTCCCAGCCAAGAGAGGCAAATTTTTCTATTTCTGCCTTAACGGCAAGTCCATCTTTTTCTGCCTTGAATTTCTCAAACTTGTTTAAGCTGGGTGTGGTGGTGGTAGTTGCTGCTTCTGTCATGAGTTAAACTCAACTGCAAATTGCTAGTTCCAGAAAACTTCTGGTGGTCGTTGCTCAACATCAACTTGTCACCTCATAACATCCCGCTTTTATAGGTTTATGAGGTTTATAGTAGAAGAAAGTGTATTTTATGGTGTTTACATACTTGCTAGAAACAATCTGTCTCTGCACGCTTTGCATGCAGATTGTGTAATTGCTCCGATACACATACCTTACTGTTACAAAGCTATTCAAATCGTATACTTCGTTACGAAAAATTATATAAATTGCAAAAAATGCATCAAATTGATACATTTTTTGCATAATAATAAGCGCACAACGGACGGAAAGCCCTTTATTAACTGGGCTTGCACTTCATTTCAACCGGAAGAACATTTGAAATGGCAGTTCCCAACCCTACTTGTACTCATGCGGGTTGCACGGTGGAATGGAAAGATGATGCAAAAAAATTTTCCTCTCCCTGTCATGGCTCGGAATTTGGAAATGATGGTAAGGTGCAAAAAGATCCAGCTACAACACCGTTAGCAACTTACACAGTCAAGACAGAGGAAAATTCGGTATTAGTCATGAGTCTCTAGTCATTTATTCTGGAAGAACATAGGACAAAAGCTGATAGCTTCGTAAATCTAGCGGGGGATTTTGTCAATTGTGGATAACATCAACCAGCTTTTGGTGCAGGCGCAAGCAGCATACAATGTGTGTGACTGGTCATCGCTGATTCAATGCTTGCAACAGTTGATTCAGAGAGAGCATTTAGAACATCCAGAGATATTGAACAATCGTGAACATCTGCTGGAATTAGCACTCTCAGTTTTAGAAACAGGCGATTTTCAGGAACGCTGGGAGATTGCTAAGGTGATAGTTCGCCTTAACAGTATTGCCATCCCCCGATTGATAGATATTTTGAAAGATGAAGACGCAGATGAAGAGTTGCGCACTCATGCAGCACGAATCTTGGGGGATTTGAAAAACCTAGATGCCATCCCACCTTTGGTGGAATTACTGAAAACCAATGAAAGTGACGAACTCAAGGAAATAGCAGCGGCTGCCCTAGGGCAAATGGGTAGTGTTGCGATCGCCCCCTTAACGGAACTTTTAGCAGAGGAACAGACACGGTTGTTAGCAACTCAAATGCTTTCCTTGATCCGACAAAAAGAAACTATCACACCTTTGTTGAGCGTCGTGCAAGATCCACAAGTAGCTGTACGCGTTGTGGCGATTGAAGCACTCAGCAGCTTCCACGATCATCGCGTGCAAACAGTGCTTCTCAATGCTTTGAAAGATGTCGCCGCCCCAGTGAGGCGGGAAGCAGTGCTTGGTTTAGGTTTTCGCCCTGAGTTACGCGAAACATTCGATTTGGTGGCAAAACTGCAACCGAGGCTTTATGACATTGACCAAGAGGTTTGTTGTGCCGCCGTGGTTGCCCTTTCTAGAATGGGTTGTGACGCTGCGGCACAAGCATTATTTCAGGTTTTAATATCGCCAAATACACCGAGAAAGCTGCAACTAGAAACTATCCGCGCTTTAAGTTGGGTGGGGACACTATCCGGCTTAGAGTATCTACAAACAGCACTTGCTCAACTACAAACAGCCGTTGTATGGCAGGAAATTGTTACCGTTTTGGGGCGAGTGAGTGGTTCTTTAACCGACAAAGCCGCAGAAATTTTGCTGGGAATGTTGCAAGACAACCATCCAGGAGTTGAAATTGCTAGCATAAAAAGTGCGATCGCCTTATCTTTAGGGCAGTTAGGGAAAATGCAGGCAATGAGTGCATTAACCGAGATGTTAACAGATAACGATGTTCAAGTCAGACTACACGCCAGCGCTGCAATCAAGAAACTAGATTCTGAAACCCAATCAAGTGAGTAAAAAAATTTCTTGGCAAACATTGAGCGGTAACAAACAGTACTAATTTACGCCGGGAACTAAGTTAACTTAATGAAAGCATAAGTGTAATTCAGGCTACATCAACATGCGATTAGAGCAGTTGCAAGCCTTTCTGGCGATCGCAGAAACCGGCAGCTTTCAGGGGGCAGCAAGAAAATGTGGTGTGACTCAATCGACTATCAGTCGCCAAATCCAGGCAATGGAAGAAGATTTGGGGTTGGAATTGTTCCACAGAACAAGTCAAGCAAAGTTGACATTGGCAGGTGAACGGTTGCTACCTCGCGCCCGTAAAATTTGCCAAGAGTGGCACAGTGCTACGCAGGAAATAGCTGATCTATTGGCAGGAAAACAGCCAGAACTTTGTGTAGCAGCAATTCACTCGTTATGTGCTTATTATCTGCCACCAGTTTTGCAAAAATTTTGTCATAATTATCCAGATATACAATTGCGCGTGACCTCATTAGGTAGCGATCGCGCATTAAAAGTCCTCAAAGATGGACTAGTAGATCTGGCAATAGTCATGAATAATCGGTTCTTAACCGCTGGTAAAGAAATGGTGGTAGAAGTACTGTATGATGAACCGATAGAAGTTTTAGTCGCGAACAATCACCCGCTAGCGCAATATGAACGCATCCCTTGGTCGGAGCTGATTCGTTATCCGCAAGTGGTGTTTAAGGATGGTTATGGGATGCAACGCCTGGTACAAGATAAATTTGATCGCTTAGAAGCCACACTACAAGCAGCTTTAGAAGTCAATACCCTGGATGCTTTCCGGGGAGTCGTGCGCCAAGGAGAACTCATAGCCATGCTGCCGTATTCCGCATTAGTCGAAGCACGTATTGACCCTAGCCTTGCCGTTCGTCCCTTAGCGTGCAACAGTCATAGTTCTTTAGCCGACAGTTCTAGTTTGACTCGACAGGTGGTTATGGTCACGACTCAAGACCGACTTCAAATTCCTCCAATTAAGCACTTTTGGCACTTGGTTAAGGACAATGTACCACCACTATTTGGCTCTGTTGCACCGTCGGCTTGTTAGCAGTTGTTAGTTATTAGTCATTTGTCATTTTTCATTTGTTACAAATAATAAACTTTTGACAAAAGACAAAAAATAAAAATATGAGCAAAGTATTTAGGGATTTACTGAAAAAGGTAGGTGGTGGGGAGCATACTGCACAGAACTTAACTCGTGCTGAAGCCGCCACAGCGACCAAGATGATGTTGCTAGGAGAAGCGACACCAGCCCAAATCGGGGCTTTTTTAATTGCTCACCGCATCAAACGTCCTACAGCAGATGAGTTAGCAGGAATGCTGGATGCATATGATGAACTAGGACCCTCACTGCAACGAGTCTCCTCCGAAAAACCAGTAATAGTTTTAGGCATACCTTATGATGGCAGAACTCGCACTGCACCCATTAGCCCGATAACGGCTTTGGTTCTAGCAGCAAGTGGACAACCAGTGGTTATGCATGGTGGAGATTGTTTGCCCACAAAATACGGAGTACCACTGGTAGATATTTGGCAAGGGTTAGGAGTTGATTGGACTGGGCTGTCGCTGGATAAAACCCAGCAGGTGCTTGAAAAGACTGGAATTTGCCTTGTTTATACTCCTAAGCATTTTCCCCTAACAAATAGTCTATGGGAGTATCGTGACCAACTAGGCAAGCGTCCGCCTTTGGCAACAATGGAACTCATTTGGTGTCCTTATGCGGGGGATGCTCACATCATCACTGGGTTTGTTCATCCTCCCACGGAAACCTTGTTCCAAACCACCTTAGGATTGCGAGGAGTGACGAAGTTTACAACGGTGAAGGGGCTGGAGGGTAGCTGCGACTTACCACGCGATCGCACTGCTATCATCGGCTTAGCAACAACTCCTAAGCCAGATGACACAGGGATTATACCGATAGAACGCTTACACCTAAGCCCTCGTGATTATGGCTTTACGACGAAGAATGTACCCCTCGCTACCACTGAAGAATTAATTGCGGATATGCAAGGGGTATTGGATGGCAAACCCTCCGAACTTATGCAAACAGCCTTGTGGAATGGAGGGTTTTACCTCTGGCGTTGTGGAATTTGTTCAGATATGCGTGAGGGTATAGCCAAGGTAGAGGAATTGTTAACTCGTGGTGTGATTGCTCAGAAACTACAAGAACTTTCTGGGGCAGTCAATTCAGTTTCCACAGTGTTTCAGCCCGTCTAAGAGGTTCATCTTCCTGATGGCATTGCGCTCACATGACTTTTGCTTGGTTAATGTCAACATGACAAACCTCACCGAAGCCATCAGAACAAAACACACAAGCTTTCAGTTGTTTTGATTAGCGGAAACGGCTCTTACGCTGCTTTGATCTGGCGACTGCTTTACGCTTAAGTTTTTGCAGAGGTGTTTCAAAGTGACGATGTTTCTTTAAATCTGGAAAAATTCCCGCCTTGGAAACTTGTCGCTTAAATCGACGTAAGGCTGACTCAATTCCTTCATTTTCGCCCACAACTATTTGGGTCATTCTCTCTCCTACTAAATTGAGTTAATTGGTATTTGGGTACAAATAATATAGTAACTCGTGAGCAAAAAGGGCAGACTCTTTCTCTGCTCTTGCGACCCGAAAGTTAAATCCTTTAGTCTAGGTTGACACTGCCGGTGAAGACAGCAGGGGGAATTCTTAAGATATCGCTATCTTAATATCCTGATTGCTCAGGTTAAGCGGCTCACCACATTTACCGTTTCATCGCGCGTACTGAAAAACTGCGGGGCCTCATTACGAGTTAACTGGTAAGAAGTCCACGACCTTGACGGAAAAATCGCCCCGAAAGTACTGGTATACAAAAATCACAATCTTTCATACGGCATCTTACGTCCGAGTGCAGATTTTTCGCTCGTTTTTACCCAACCCTTCAGGTATGCCTACGGTACGCCAAAGGAGAACGCAGTCGCCTGGGTCGGGAAACCCTACCAAGAGCGCTGTCTCACCAGAAGGGTGTAGTGATATCTCCGTGGCGGTTGTTCCCTTGCGTCTACTTTCGGTGCAGTCCACGGGTAGGATTTTTAAATCTGAGTCTGATGGAAAATAAGATTGCATATTTGACCCAACCCTAAAGGCACTTTCCTGGCGCTTTCATCCTTGGGCACCCATGCACAAGGTTGAAGAGCGGGAGCATCCTTATAAAACAATTGGAGAAGGAGCCAGGCAGGGTATAGCCAGTCTCCTTCTCCACGAATAATAGCGAGGGGCTAGTCTGATAACCCAAAAAACCTGGCTCCTTCTCAAAGTACATAACTTATCTCAAAGCTTAGTAGCGTCCACCACGAGAGTATCCTCCTCCTCCTCCTCCTCTATTATTTCCGCCCCGTCTATTACCACCCGAACCTCCTTCGGTCTTGGGCTTAGCTTTATTAACTTTGAGGTTCCGACCCATCCATTCAGCGCCATCTAGGGCATCAATCGCCGCTGCTTCTTCAGCCTCTGTTCCCATTTCTACAAAGGCAAAACCTCTCTTTTGACCAGTTTCCCGGTCTGTTGCTACTTGAACTCTCTTAACAGTTCCATATTCTAAAAAGACCTCTTTGAGGTCTTGTTCTTCTACATCATAAGATAGATTGCCGACAAAAATTGACATAGAACCTCTCCAGAATCAGGGGTGTAGAGATTTAGATTCGGAGAGACGACTATAATACTAGTCACACAGCCGAAAATAATTCTCACTTTTTTAAAGATAACATAGAAAACGTGATTTCACTTGCGCAACTAGGGTCAAATATAGTAAAGTTATTATAAACTGTGTACTATTATCAAATACAATTTGAAGCTACAAATTCTATGAAATAAGCGTTTTTGAAGCAACTTCTTTGCAGATGCTGAAATCCTTGCTATAGTAGCCCTACATTGTGCTGTGGTAGTTAAAAAACTGCAACCACCAACTCAATTAGTGAAGGCGGTTTCAGAATTAGTTAATATCTATAAGCTATTATTTATTATTCATTATAAATCATTAACTATTAACAACTAACAATGAATTAAAGAACAGGGAAAACTAAACCTTCTTGGGCTAGTAATCCTTTAGGAAAGATAGATTGGATTTCTAACTGAACTTGATCGAGAAAATCATCATTGTCATCTGGATGATGATGAGAGATGATTAACCATTTCACTTCAGCAGTTTTAGCCAAATCCACAGCAGTATCCCAGTGAAAGTCAGGTTCATGATGATTACGTGCTGCTGGAGGAGCGTAAGTTGCATTAGCAATCAGCAAATCAACACCTTTTGTGAGCTGTGCTATGCGTCCTCGATCCACTTCATTTGGACTTTTAGGCAAATCTGTGACATAGGCAACACTGTACTCTTTCCAAGTGACTCGATAGCCAACTGATTTTTGATGGTGATTAATGATTGCCGTTGTAATGGTAACATCATCTATCTTCACCGCCTTACCTGATGTCAAATTATGGAAGTGCAAGTCAGATTGCATGATCTGCAAAGGGTAAGGGAAGTGCGGCTGGAGCATTTGATCACACAGGCATTGTTTGATCGAGGCTCCATTTAAGGCGGCTGTCCCGTAAATGTGGAGGCAATTTTCGCTCACAAATGCCGGGCCAAAAAAGGGAAATCCTTGGATACGATTTGATTGGGAGTTGGTAAAAAATAAATGGGCTTCTAACGGCGGTTGCAGGTGCAGGCAACTTTTGCCAAGTACGCGTAAACCAGTACCCCCATCAAAAATCAAATGTTTACCGGCTACCTGCATTTCTACACAAGCAGTATTGCCACCATATCGGCTGGTGGGGCTGCCAGGTGTGGCAATTAAACCCCGCACACCCCAAAATTGCACTACAAATTCCCACCCCGGGCATAGATGCTGTAGGGGTTGCTTTGAAATTACGTGGTTATGGGAAGGCGACAGCTCAAAATTTGACATCTTTGCTCGAAACTAAGTCTGACTAAGCAGGTCATCGTAGCGTCGCACTTCCAACAGTCGATTTCTGTCGTTTACAATGACTACTGTGGGAGAGTATGTTTTTAACTCTTCCAAAGTGAACTGCCCGTAAGACATTATAATCAAGCGATCGCCAATAATGCCTAAACGTGCTGCTGCTCCATTCAGTTCAATTGCTCCTGAATCAGCTGCCGCCGGGATCGCATAAGTGATGAAGCGCTCACCATTAGTAACATTCACTACTTGCACTTGCTCGTAAGGTAAGATACCCGCTTTATCCAATAAAACTTGGTCTACGCTGATGCTTCCTACATAGTTGATGTTTGCCCCTGTGAGCGTGCAGTTGTGAATTTTTGCCAAAAGAAGCGTGCGCTGCATTGAGTTTCAGTTATCAGTTATCAGTTATTAGATACCAGTCTAGACAATAATTAACTCATTACCCTTCGGGTATGTCCTATGCCCAGTGGGTACGGCCACGGCTATCGCCGTAAGTCCTAAAGGAGGCTTGTGCCAACACGTAGTGTGCGCTTGCGCTTACGGCAGGCAACAGCAGCGCAATTCGCAGTTCCTCATGTGCGGAGGCACACCAGCACCTACGGCGGGAAAGCCACCGTAGGTGCTGGTTCAGTGTTCACTGTTTACTGGCTTTAGGAACGTGGAAAGGTTTCAGGTCGTTTTTTCGCGACCAGCTTTAACGCACTTTTCTACTAAAGGTAAGACTTGATCAACATCTTGCCACCCACGAATCTCCGTCACCTTTTTCTCTAAATTTTTATATGTGCGGAAAAATTCGGCTATTTCTTCTAGTCGGTGTGGTGCAAGGTCTTTCAAAGATTTGACCGCAGCGTAACGCGGGTCTTTGTCAGGAACGCAAAGGATTTTCTCATCGCGATCGCCACCGTCTATCATCTCTAGCATACCGATTGGTCTTGCTGCTATGACACATCCTGGGAAGGTTGGCTCATCGATAATTACCATACCATCCAATGGATCGCCATCATCCGCCAAGGTGTTGGGTACAAAGCCGTAGTCATATGGGTATTGTACTGACGAGTAAAGTACTCGGTCTAGGGCAAAAGCTTGCAGTTCTTTGTCGAATTCGTATTTGTTTTTACTCCCGCCTGGAATTTCAATCAGAACGTTAATCAGACCTGGTTTAGGTTGGGCAGGAATACGGGATAAGTCCACAACAAAACTCCTCAGATAACAGTGAATTATGGTAGCTCCATGCTTAGCTCCCCGTGTAGAATTTTAGGCTAAGATGGGCTGCTGCTATGTAAAACTTATACAAACGCCCTACATTATTGCATTTTTTGAACGTTAAGTTGACACTTATCGGAATTAGCCCCCCCCTTTTTAACAGTGAACAGTAAACAGTTATCAGTTAAATCCTTGGGTTTAAGTCCCCCACCAAGAGCACCAGAGAGCGTTGGTGGCGGTGAGCGCATCCCCCACCATACGCCGTCAGGACTCAGGACTGATAACTGATAACTGATTTAAGCAGCCTTGGGGGGAGCAAGTCTTCTCCCAACCGTATCGCGAGAGGAGGATTTCCCCTGACGAAAGCAAAGTGTCCATTGTTTCGTCGCCAAGGACGCAAAAAAATGAGAAAACAAGAGAAAAAGATAATGACACAACTCCTGCTCGGATTTTTGTCTCTTATTTCCCTTGTTTTCCTTTTTATGTGTTTATTTTTCCCGAATTAATTAACACGAATGCAACTCTACTTGATGTAAAGTCCTACTTTTAACGCAAAACAAAATCTCACATTGGATTATTCCTGATTATCTCTCTACAAGCTCTTTGGCTGAAAATTCTGTTTTCTGTTTTTGCTTTCAATACTTTCCTTGCTGAGAGTTCATCTTTTCAACTTTTATTTAATCTGCATTTGTTTTTACATTATATGTAATGGGTAGCTGGTCATTCTGAACACTGCTTGAAGAGTAGTGCCCAATCACAAACAAGGGTAGCGTCAGAGTTAAAAGACCGATTGCAGTTCCCACAATCTCTGCCAATCTATGGGAATATGTATCAGCAGAGTTGGCAGATTGGGTATTTGAATGCATAGAAAATCGAATTTCGTTCCCTGAATTTTAGTTTGGCTCTCTTTAAAAGAGTCTTGCTACTATTTTAGCTATTTTTTTAGCTGATACTGTTTATTAATAAATAATCTCAATCATTTTTACAGTCAACTATATTATTTTTTTTATACATCCTACACTTGATAAAAAGTTGGCATGAAACATTTTATTTTTCACTTTTTAATTAATTTCCCAAGCTGCTTTACTATGCAATTTCATGATAATTCTACGTATTTTTTAAAACTATTTAGTTAAAGTTTACACTTAATTACTTTTGATTATATTCGTTGTGGAATTAGAGGTAGGTCATATTTCCTCCCCCCATTTCAACATCCCCAAACTCGTAGATGAAGCAAGTTTTGCTACCATTATTGGTTGTTTAATACCTTAAATGCCTACCGAATAATCACTCTGTAAGCATACGTAGAGTGAAAAGATTTTAAGTAAATATACTTAAAATCTTTTAGACTTTGGGATTCTGAGGCTATTAATGAGTTTTTTGACTGCAGGTCCACACAGAATAAGTACAGATAAATGAGCGATCATATTAACTATTTGTCAGTAATAGCACCTAAAAAATATTTTTAACTATAGATGAATAAATTTGATAGTTCGTCACACAAACATTGATGGGTCAAGAGTAGGGTGTAGAAGGTAGTCAGAATTGATGATTTCCCGTGCACCCCACGCCCTACGTCTAGAGAATGACTCCACACCCAAATATATGTCATTTAAATGTGCTTTGACTCTAATCACCAATGACTCATGATTAATAACTCATGAAAAAAACCGCCACTTAATTAGGGCGGTCTGGTTAAGCAATCGGAGGGTATTTATAGCTTACTGTGCCAATTTTAAAATTGTTGTAACAGAGTTTGCACTTGTTGCTAGCATGAGGCGCTGAGTGCAACTATCGCCTGGCATATGCACTCATGCGTTCTTTAATAAATCTTATGTAAAGATGTTTGAACGTAGACTTAATCACGCGGGGCATTCCAAAATCGATGGGTAGGAACTTGTCTGGTAGCCGCCAATCATCAATTTTTAGTAAGTCGGGATGCAGGTGAGGAAAGTGGATGGCGTCCAATTCACCAACTAACCCCAACCGCATTGATGCAGCCACGGTGGGTACTTGTTCTGGTGGAACATTGAGGATTTCCACCATTGCCCGATCCAAGGCAAAAACATCTGATGATGCTGCCAAAACACCGAGTGGACGAGGTTCACCGCCACTGGGACCATTGCCTTCATGACCAATGATCCCGTCTGTTATGGTTAAGTCGGGATCAATTGCCCTGGCGGTTTCCACCAACATCTCACCAAATCGGTTCGCGTCTTTTCCTGCTTCCATGTGCCACCAAGCTTTCATCTTGCCTGGAACGCAACCAAATAGGTTTTTTACCCCCAAGGTTAGCACCAGTTGGGCATGGGATTTCACCTTGGGCAAGTTAATCACCATATCCGCCTCCATCGCCTCTTTGCACAGCAGCAGATGGTTAAAGCCTTCGTTGACTGTTTCGTAACGCTGACCGTGAAATTCGATAATCGGGAGATTGAGTTCTTCTAAAATAGGCAGATAACCATTTGCCACTGCAACTCCCTTGGCACTACCAAAAGCAGGACTATCCCCCAAAAATGGCTTTCCGCCTGCTTGCATTACCATCTGGGCGATCGCGTAAACGAGTTCTGGGCGAGTCGTACACTCTTTGCCAGGACGTGCGCCTGTCAGCAGATTTGGTTTGAGTAAGACGCGGTTTCCTGGTTTCACAAACGCCGCCATTCCTCCCAAAGGTTCCAGCAGCGTTTCTAAAGATTCCCGGAGTGCTTCCTGTTCGTAAGAAGTAGCGCGAATAAGACTGACAGACGGTGTTTGGGTTTGCATGATTAAGTAAAGAACAAAGAAGAAAAATAAAGAAGGAAGAATTCTTTCTTATATCTTCCTTCTTTGTTCTTTAATCCGATATGCCGTCGTCTATACTTAGAGGCAAAATCGCACTCATTTGTTCCAGGTCTAACACTTTGGCTAATTCTGCTTCACTCATGAGTCCGCGTTCCAAGACAATCTGCCGTAGAGACTTGCCAGTTTCCAAAGATTCTTTGGCGACAGCAGCCGCATTCAAATAACCAATGTGGGGATTTAATGCCGTTACTAAAGCTAAACTGCCTTCAGCATATGCCAAACAACGTTCCTGGTTGGCGGTAATTCCCTTAATACAGCGTTCGGTGAGTGCAGCAATGGTATTGCCCAGAATTTCGATACTGTGAATCAGGTTATAGGCAATCAGGGGCATCATCACATTCAGTTCTAGTTGTCCTGCTTGTGCGGCAAGGGCGATCGCACTATCGTAACCCATCACCTGAAAGCATACCATTGATGTCATCTCTGCCATCACTGGGTTGTACTTCCCTGGCATAATCGAGGAACCTGGTTGTACTGGCGGTAGTTGAATTTCTTTTAAGCCAGTTTTTGGTCCCGAATCCATCAGACGCAAGTCATGAGATATTTTGACTAAGTCTTGAGCTAAGTTGCGTAAAGCACCGGAAACATTAACAAACGGTGCCATACTCTGCATTGCTGCCATAAGATGGGGTGCGGGTTCTAGAGGGAAATTAATTAAATCTGATATAGTTTTTACCACACGCACCCGATACTGGGGATGGGTGTTTAACCCCGTACCCGCTGCACTCCCTCCCAAACCCAGCACCATTAAGTCAGAAGAGGCTGTGTAGATGCGGTTTTGGTGTTCTGTGAGGATGTACGCCCAAGCGCGGAAATTCTCACCCAAACGCACGGGTACGGCATCTTGCATATGGGTTCTGCCTGATCTAACGATATCTTTGAATTCTTCGGCTTTTTCTTCCAGTGCTGCTATTGCCTTTTCTAAAGCTGGGTGTAGCGTTCTTGATAATGCCAATAAGCCACCAATACGAATTGCTGTCGGAATCACATCATTGGTAGACTGCCCATAGTTAACGTGGTCGTTGGGACTCACGCGCTTGTAATTGCCTTTTTCTTCGCCGAGAATTTCTAAAGCGCGATTTGCCAGGACTTCGTTGACATTCATGTGATGGGAAGTCCCAGCACCAGCTTGATAGACATCTACCACAAATTGGTCGCGAAACTTGCCAGCAAGCACTTCATCTGCAGCTTGTACAATAGCCTGACTAATATCTTGGGGGATACAGCCCAGTTCACCATTGACTATTGCTGTAGCTTTTTTAATAATTATGCCAGCGTCTACGTAAGTAGGTAAAGGCTTAATGCGGCTAATGGGGAAATTTTCTGTTGCCCGCAGCGTTTGAATACCGTAGTAAGCAGTACTAGGTAGTTGGCGATCGCCCATCGAATCGCGTTCTATTCTCACTCCAGAATCCGTTTGTTGTGTCATGCTATTTTTTGGAATTAGTCATTTGTAGAGACGCTTCAAACAGCGCGTCTGTACATCTTCTCATTAGTCATTAGTCAAGAGGTGTGGTCATAAGTAGTTGGTTAAAGAAGGCTTCCTTGTCCTCCCTTGTCCCCCTGTTCCTAACCTCTTACACCTATAGTTAGCAACTAGACGCATTATCAGCATTGGGTTTTCTAATTTCTCATTTTGCGAATTTTGAATTGCTTATGACTTTACCTAACTGGATTACCTTCTCTCGCCTTTTGGGAATACCATTTCTGCTGTATGGTTTACACAACCCAACACCCGAAGCTAGGTGGATTTGTTTAACAATTTTTCTCATCGCCTCGCTGACGGATTGGTTAGATGGCTATTTAGCACGGAAACTTAACCAAATCACCGACTTGGGTAAGTTTCTTGACCCTTTAGTTGATAAATTACTGGTGCTTGCGCCGTTACTGGTTTTAATAGAACTAGGGCAAATTCCTGCTTGGGGAGTGTTTCTGATTTTGGCGCGGGAGTTAGCGATCGCAGGTTGGCGCGTCAGTCAACCTAAGATTACGGGAGCAAATATTTGGGGTAAGCTCAAAACTGTGAGTCAAATTGTGGCGATCGCACTTTTGATTGCACCATTACCTCAAGCGTGGCAATTACCTTCTGTGATTGCCTTCTGGATTTCTGTGATCCTCACTTTAATTTCTGGGGCAATTTATCTTTTGCCCGAAAAAGATAACATGACTACCCCAAAAGAAGAAAAAATTTAACATTGGGTAAGGGACACCAAAGAAAGAATCAACCACTTATGGAACACTTATGCGACACAAATAAATAATTACTTCATCCAAACGAGAAGTGCTATATTGCTGTTCTAGCCCAGAAAATCATATGTGGGCAATCCAGCAATATCGGTCTGGAGAGCAAACAAATCACCAGAGTAGAAACTCTTTTGGATCTCCTCTTCACTCAGTCCGACTGAGGCAGTAGTGATGTAAAGTGTCTGCAAATCTTCACCACCAAAGGTGCAACTCGTGGGGCGCTGCACGGGTAATTGTATCCGCAATATCTCCTCACCTTTGGGGTGAAAGCGAATCACACACCAACCATCCCACATGGCAGACCAGATATATCCTTCACTATCTATAGTCAGCCCATCGGGATAAAAAGACTCACCAGTTAAATCTACAAAAATCCGGCGATCGCTAATATTGCCTGTGGCTGCATCAAAGTCATAAGCATAAATTTTTTGGTGGGCAGAATCCGTCAGGTAAAATGTCTTTTCGTCAGGACTCCAACCCAAACCATTAGAAATAGTCAGTCCCGTTTCCATCATATGCAATGAACCATCAGGGTCATAGCGATAAAGGCTACCCTGACTTTTATTAGGACACATCGAACCAAACCAGAAACGACCTTGAGGATCACATTTGCCATCGTTAAAGCGATTCTCCGGCATACCTGCTTCCACCTCGATGATCGGCGTTACCTCACCTGTTTGTGTATTGAGAAATGCCAGGCGATCGCGCTGTCCCATAATCAAGCGATTTGCACCTGCTACGGCAATACAACCGACCACGTCCTTGACATCAAAAAACAAGTTTTGTCCAGTGGCAGGATTGAATTGGTTAACCCTGTGGTTATAGATATCCACCCAGTAAAGCAGCTTATCGGTTGAATCCCAAGTTGGACCTTCACCCAGACGGGCACGCGCCGCTAAAACGTTATCGAGGTGGTAGTTAGGTGAACTCATATCAGCAAAATCGTTCCAAGTGCGAGTTAAAATGTGCGACCGTTTGCCCACTCACAATTTACACCAGCACCGCAACGGGCGAGCGCCTACTTCCATTTGCACAAATTCAAATCCGCAATTTGTCAAGATTATTAATTGCCTTTTCTGAGATCAAGCCTCGAGTTGCAACAGTGAGTCGTCAGAGGCTCCAAACCCTCGTTACCAGGTTGAACCTGGTAACTTTGATATTAGAGCCAGAGGCTCTTGTTGGGTGCAAAATCTGAGTTTTGGCTTTTTACTTTTAACCAAAGAAGTCGTGCTAGTACGGAGACAGTTAACTGTCAAGCGTCAACAATTAGCTGTTAGCTTGCAAAATCTCGTCATCGACTGAAAAATCAACTTCGGCTTTATCCCGCCCAGAGGCAAGATAGTCATTTTCTAACGAGTCTTTTAAACCAGAAATCAGGTCATACTCGGGTTGCCAATTTAATTCTGTTTTCGCTTTATCCACTGAAGCAAAGAAGTGTTGCGCCCGCAGGGGAAAAGCTTTACGCTTGCCGAAATCAAATTTTTTCGGGTCGTAATGCACAATTTTTATTTCATCAGGAGATTTGCCAGCAGCCACAGCACAGGCGCGGGCTAAACCATCAAAAGTGACGAAGCGATCGCCGGACACGTTGTAAATTTGTCTAACCGCCGTAGAATTGCCCAAAACTTGCGACATTGCCCTTGCTAAGTCTTTTACATGACCAAGTTGCGTGATGTGCAAGCCATGACCTGGAATCGGAACGGGACGATTACGTACAATTCTGTCAAAAAACCAGGCTTCCAAATCGTTATAGTTCAACGGACCGTAAATGTAGGTGGGACGAATTGAGGTGAAGGGCAATTTCTGTTGGGTTAAGTAGGCTTCGGTTTCATGCTTACCTAAGTGGCGACTTTTTGGATCGATAGCATCGCCTTCCACATGAGGCATTTGGTCTGATTTGAGATACACCCCAGCAGAACTCATGTACACAAAATGTTGTACGCGGTCTTGAAAAATTTCTGCCAATGGTTGAGTATCAGTAAGTTCCCGTCCATTGTTATCAAAAATGGCATCAAAATTTATTGATGATAATTTTTCTTTTAACTGGGCAGCATCAGTGCGATCGCCTATAATTTGTCCTACCCCTTCAACGGGTGTAGGATGATTTCCACGATTAAACAGTACCACTTCATGTCCTTGTTCTACCAGGAGTTTAGTTAGGTAGACACCAATAAACCGCGTGCCACCCACAATTAGAATTCGCATAAATTCCCAATCTTAAAGTTGCCTTATCAAGGGGCTAGGGACTGTAATGGTGGTGAGTAGCAACTGGAATCAATACCCAGTACTTACTACCCAAGACCTAGTATTCAGTCCCCACTTTGAGGTTATCAGGTTGCGGCATTTCCTTGGAACCTCTTTAAAAAGGATTACGTCTTCCGTTAAAAGTGGGGCGTTGCCCATTCATTCAGTGGGAAACTTTCAGTCAACAAACCTCTAACTCCCGCCTTGCGTGTTCTCTACCAACTACAGTTAGCTGTGTCCTTGAAATGTGCCCTTGTTCATGAATGGCTGACACCTAAAGCCACTGGTGGTTCAGAGCTCGTTGTGCGAGAAATTCTCAACCACATCGATGCTGATTTGTTCGCCCTCATCGACTTTGAATCAAGTAACCCAGAAAGTTACTTATATCAGCAGAAGATTGGCACAACGTTTCTTCAGCACTTTCCTTTCGCCCGTAATGGCGTACAAAAATACTTACCTTTGTTGCCATTGGCAATCGAACAACTAGATTTACGGGCATATGACGTCATCTTGTCTTCATCCCACGCTGTTGCTAAAGGAATCCTAACCACTCCTGAACAGTTACATATTTGCTACTGTCACAGCCCCATGCGCTACGCCTGGGACATGACTTTTGATTATCTGAGGCAAAGCAAACTGGGAAGCGGTTTAGCTGGTTGGATGACGCGGTATGTACTGCATCGTCTGCGTCAGTGGGATGTATTGACAGCAAATCGAGTTGATTACTTTATTGCTAACTCAAAGCATACTGCTCGTCGTATTTGGCGCTGCTATCGAAGAGAAGCAACAGTCATTTACCCGCCAGTTAATATCGAGAGTTTTCCATTTGTACCTCAAAAAGAAGACTATTATCTAACCGTTTCCCGGTTGGTCAGTTACAAACAAGTATGTTTAATAGTCAGGGCTTTTAATAAATTGCAACTACCTTTAGTAGTAATTGGGACAGGACCAGAGATGAAAAAAATCCGGAGGATAGCAAAATCGAATATACAAATACTCGGGTGGCAACCTAATGATATGGTAAAAAAATATATGGCTAATGCCAAAGGTTTTGTATATGCAGCTTGTGAAGATTTTGGCATTGCCTTGGTGGAGGCGCAAGCTTGCGGCACTCCGGTGATCGCCTACGGTGCGGGTGGTGCTTTAGAAACTGTGCGAGATGTACGCGAACATGGCGATCAAGGGACAGGTCTATTCTTCAAGGAGCAAACAGAGGAGGCATTGGTAGACACGATAAAACAGTTTGAAATTTATCAAGGAAAATTGAATCCTGAATGTGCGCGAGTGCACGCCGCTCAATTTTCCCCGCAAATCTTTGCACAGCGCTACCTAGACTTTTTAAATAAGTGTACACAAAACTTGACCATCACCTGAATGATGGTCAAGTTTAGCAGGCTTTTGGAAATTTGACCCCAGAAGCACCTCCTTTTGGCTTTAAGATTGGGACTATGTGTGGTGTGGATTGTTAAGGAGTATGATGACTGCCCAGAGCTCACTCCTCTCCGGGAAGCGATCGCGTAGTACGCCCGGTACTGGCCGCTGTTTTAAAAGCAGCGTCCGCCTGTCCCAAGGACGGGCACAACCAACTGAAGCAAGGTTGCCGTTGATCGGGCGATTGCCCTTTAGGGCATTGCGTTCCGCGCAATCGCATAGAGCGTCTTTACGCCCAAGTCGAAAAAACGTGGCTGCCCTATTACCGCTCCCCAGGGCAGGTGTTTCGGAGACAAACGCCTCGGCAACATACAGACGCTCGCGTACTTTCTTCAAACGCGGTCAGCAGAAAAAGACGCCTAGAGTTCAAACCAAAGGTTTGTCTTTTCAGGTTTTAAACGGAGAGTTTACTAAGCGACTATTCGACATTGTGTTTTCGCTGTTGGTGCTAATTTTGTTTTCTCCCGTGTACTTAATTTTGGCCTTGCTGATTGCTTTAAGCTCAGAAGGTCCGATTTTTTATATACAGGAACGGGTTGGTAAAAATTACAAACCCTTTAATTGTATTAAATTCCGAACAATGGTAACTAATGCCGACGAAGTCCTAGTGCAAATGATGGAAACATCTCCTCATTTGCAGCAAGAATTTGAGGCAAATTTTAAACTCAAGCACGACCCGCGAATTACGAAAATCGGTCGTTTTTTGCGAATTACTAGTTTGGATGAATTTCCTCAATTCTGGAATGTTTTAAAAGGAGACATGAGTGTTGTCGGTCCACGACCTTTAGTAGCAGAAGAACTACCCAAGTATGGTTGTCACATAGATCAGATTTTAACTATCCGACCAGGAATTACTGGATTGTGGCAAGTTTCTGGACGCAATGATATCCCTTATCCTAGACGGGTTCAAATAGATCTGTATTATGCCAAGTTCAGAAATTTTGCGTTGGATTGGTGGATAGTTTTTAAAACTATTGGTGTTGTCGTTATGCCCAAAAATAATGGGGCATACTAAGCAATAAAAAGTTCAAAACTGGACTTGCCAATAGTAACTAACATCCTGTCGGTACCGTTACAAATTAAATTCGTAATCGTTAACCCGTGATTTCTAATTCGTAATTCGTAATTGAAGTCGTCATTATGAATTACGAATTTTTAATGAGAATTTGTCGCTCACCGGCAATTTGACTACTCACTTACATTTTCTCTAATTTTAAGATATTTTTAAAATTTGCGCAATTTATATAAAGTTTTGATAAAGATAAAAAAATTTTACAGAATCAGATGAAACAGCCTGGATAGGGTAAGAGGGGCTGATTGTAAACTTACAAATCAGCAGGTTTACTTATATCATCGCTGATCTACAAGCGAGGCTCGTAGTTTTCCCGTGGGAAATTGAGCAATTACCTGTTAGGTTGTACCAGGTCGCCTGTATTGATCTATTCAGTAACGACAAGGAATAATAAAGCATGACGCAAAAGAAGCGAGCGTTAATTACTGGTATTACCGGTCAAGATGGTTCATATCTCAGTGAGTTTTTACTAGAGCAAGGATATGAAGTTCATGGTATAATACGCCGGACATCCACTTTCAACACCGATCGCATTGATCACATTTACGAAGACCCTCACAAAGAGGGAGTGCGCTTATTTCTACATTATGGTGATTTGACGGATGGTACCACGCTGCGCCGCATTCTAGAGGAAGTTCAGCCAGTAGAAATTTACAACCTAGGGGCTCAATCCCATGTACGGGTAAGCTTTGATTCTCCTGAATACACCGTAGATTCAGTCGGAATGGGAACGCTGCGTTTGTTAGAAGCGATTCGTGACTATCGGCATCGCACAGGTATTCAGGTGCGGTTCTACCAAGCAGGTTCTTCAGAAATGTATGGCTTAGTACAAGAAGTTCCCCAGAAAGAAATAACTCCGTTTTATCCCCGTAGTCCTTATGCTTGTGCTAAGGTTTACGCTCATTGGCAAACAGTAAATTACCGTGAGTCTTACGGTATGTTCGCGTGTAATGGCATACTTTTTAACCATGAATCGCCTCGGCGGGGTGAAACATTTGTTACGCGTAAGATTACAATGGCAGTTGCCAGAATCGTTGCTGGCAGACAGAAAAAAGTTTACATGGGTAATCTGGATGCCCAGCGGGACTGGGGGTATGCGAAAGACTACGTTAAGGCAATGTGGTTAATGCTACAGCAGGAGCAGCCGGATGATTACGTCATTGCTACTGGTGAAACCCATTCCGTGCGCGAGTTTCTCGAACTGGCGTTTGGTTATGTGAACCTCAATTGGGAAGATCATGTGGAGTTTGACGATCGCTATCTTCGTCCAGCTGAAGTAGATTTGCTGATTGGTGATTCTAGTAAGGCACAACAAAAGTTGGGTTGGAAACCATCAGTAACATTTAAGCAACTGGTAGCCATTATGGTAGAAGCTGACTTGCAAGCGTTGGGACTGACTTCGCCAAATGGTAAGGTCGCTTCATTGTTGCAGGATAATGCCATGATTCGGCAAGAACTGGGTGCACTCCACTTGTGATATACACCAACGAGGAAGAAAATATGAACGCCTTAGAACTGAAGAACAAAAGAATTCTCGTAACTGGTGGATCTGGTTTTTTGGGGCGTCAGGTGATAGACCAGTTATGTAAGGCTGGAGCGGATCGCGATAAAATTACAGTGCCGCGATCGCATGATTGCGACCTGCGTGTCCTGGAAAATTGCCAACGAGCAGTAGATCAGCAAGACATCATTATCCACTTAGCAGCTCACGTCGGCGGTATCGGTTTGAACCGTGAGAAACCGGCTGAATTGTTCTACGACAACTTAATGATGGGAACCCAGTTGATTCATGCATCCTATCAAGCGGTCGTAGAAAAATTTGTCTGCGTTGGCACCATCTGCGCCTATCCCAAATTTACCCCAGTTCCATTCAAAGAAGATGACCTGTGGGAGGGCTACCCAGAAGAAACCAACGCCCCTTACGGAATTGCAAAAAAATCCCTTCTCGTCCAACTACAGGCTTACCGCCAGCAATACGGCTTTAATGGCATTTACTTGCTACCCGTGAATTTATACGGACCAGAAGATAACTTTGACCCCAGAAGTTCTCACGTCATCCCAGCGCTGATTCGCAAAGTTCACGAAGCGCAGATAAAGGGAGAAAAGAAACTCCCAGTTTGGGGTGATGGTAGTCCCACCCGCGAGTTTCTGTATTCAGAAGACGCAGCGCGAGGTATTGTCATGGGTACTCAGTCTTACAATGACCCTGAACCCGTCAACTTGGGAACCGGTTATGAAATCTCCATCCGTGACTTGATTAATTTTATCTGTGAGTTGATGCAGTTTGATGGCGAAATTGTTTGGGAAACAGATAAACCCAACGGTCAACCTCGTCGTTGTTTAGATACGGAACGGGCGAAGAAAGCTTTTGGTTTCACCGCTCAAGTGGACTTCAAGCAAGGGTTGAAGAATACGATTGAGTGGTGGCGTCAGCACGGCGCATAGTTGACCTGAAAGGCTCAGATTCCCGACTTCTTAAAGAAGTCGGGAATCTTGTTGTTGAAGCGTCTCTACACGCATAAAATTGTCACGAATACCCCTTAACTGAACGGTATTGATTCAAAAGTTTAATTTTAGGAAAATTTCAGATTTGTGCTGTCTAGCCCATTCAATGTCCCAATCCACAAATCCAAGGCTGCGGTAAAGTTTTGATGCTACCTCGTTAGCTGTCTGATGGCTCGTCGCGATTAACTCAACTTCTGGGTGCAGCTTGAGACGCCTTATCACCTCTAGCATAGCCGCTCGTCCGTAGCCCTGCCCCTGATATTTGTGGTCAATCATGAGGCGAAGAATAAAACCAACTCCAGCCGTGATTTCGTACATTGTAAAGCCGACCATTGCTAACTGAGGCTGTTCCCAACCCGCAACTTTGGCATCATAAATAGCTAGGGGAAACAGATTCGGGTTCACGTAAGCCTCAGCTAATGATTTCACGTTTGATGCCACAAGCCCTTTTTGAGATTCGTCCACTTCCAAGCTGATGCATTCTCGGAAATTATCGAGCGTGACGTTTCGTAAATGAACCTTAGCCAAGCATCCTCCTTTTCTTGGATACCTAATTTACAATGAGAACGCACAATGCCATCTAAGAAATAAGCTTTTTTAATAAACCTGTGGAGAAAGTTGATAATCAACTAGAGAAAAAAGAATTACGCAAATCGCTGCTCAAAACACGTCATTCAATGTCTGTGGCAGAGTGGAAACAAAAGAGCGATCGCATCTGCACGCACCTTTTAACCTCTCCCCTGTTTAACCAAGCAAAAACAATACTTGCTTATTTTAGCTTTCGCCAAGAACCAGACTTAAGCCTATTATTTACAGATACCTCTCACCGATGGGGTTTTCCTCGCTGCGTTGGTCAATCGCTTTTTTGGCATATTTGGACACATGAAGAGTCTGTAATAACTGGGAGTTATGGAATTGCGGAACCCCATCCTGATGCGCCAATTGTAGCTCCTGATGAAGTTGATTTAATTCTCATTCCCTGTGTTGCTTGCGACTATCAAGGATATCGCTTGGGGTATGGCGGGGGATATTATGACCGTATGTTGAGTTCTCCTGAATGGGCAAACAAGCCTACCATTGGCATTGTCTTTGAATTTGCCTATTTGCCAGAATTACCTGTTGAACCGTGGGATAAACCGTTACAGGGCGTGTGTACGGAATTTGGGTTGAACCCACTACAAATCATTGAATTTTAAGCAGATGACTAATTTGAAAATCCAAAATCGGGTATGGACTTATGGACTATTAGGGGCTGTCGCACTCGTAACGCTGTTTCCCCTGTTTTGGCTGATCAGTACAGCGTTGAAATCCTCAACAGAAAATATTTTTCAATTTCCCCCGCAGTTGTTGCCAAGTCAACCAACCATCGAAAATTTTGTCAATGTTTGGCAAACCAACCCCTTTGGACAATACCTGTTTAACAGTACCTTCGTAGCAGTGCTAACTGTGTGCCTGAATCTGATTTTTTGCGCTTTGGCTGCTTACCCATTGGCAAGACTTTCATTTCCTGGAAGAGACTGGATTTTTATTGCGATTGTTTCCACGATTATGATTCCCTTCCAAATCGTGATGATTCCGCTGTACATTTTGACAGTCCAGTTGGGTTTGAGAAATACATATTTGGGAATGATTTTTCCTAGCTTGGCTTCTGCTTTTGGGATTTTTCTGTTACGACAAGCTTTTATGAGTGTCCCCAAAGAGATGGAAGAAGCTGCACGCATGGATGGTTGTTCGGAGTTAGGCATATGGTGGTTCGTCATGCTTCCAGCAATTGGTCCAGCACTTGTCACTCTGGCAATTTTCGTATTTATCGGCTCTTGGAGTGACTTTCTTTGGCCCTTAATTGTCATTCAAGACGAAAACTTATACACCCTTCCTTTAGGAGTCGCGAAGCTGGCGGGTACATTTTCCTTGAACTGGCGCTTGGTAGCTGCAGGCTCAGTCATTTCTATCGCTCCAGTATTATTATTATTCCTGTTTGTACAACGCTACATTGTCCCTACAGAAACTGGTAGCGGTGTTAAAGGGTGAGGACAAGTCCATTCCCTTGTCTTTGGCAACGACTTGTTGAGGTTCGACGGGCAGCGATCGCTCAATTAACGTCTGGTGTTCTTTGAGTGGAATCAAAGGTAGCAAAGAACCATTATCAGGGCTTTTGTCTTTGGCGAGGATTTCTTCAGGTTCGACCGGCAGCGATCGCTCAATTAACGTCTGGTTGCCCAGGCTGTACTGCCACCGTATTTGAATGAGCCGATTGGCATATTCGCAACTGTCCCAAAGCCTGAGGTATCAATTGAGGCAGTGTTTGAACTTTGACTAGATATAGTGTTGCTGCTAACCCACAAGCGTGGTCGTACCAGCAGCCAAAACAGTCCGCCAATCACCAGAATTGTCAAGACTTTGCCAATAATTAAGCCTCTGAGAAAGAGTGCGATTTCTGAGCTAATTACGAGTTTTTTTCGGTTTGTATGATCGATATTCTTTGTATTCACCCTCCTAGGGGGAAGCTACAGGGTAAACGCATCTTATTTTTCAAGCGCCCATTGAACAAGATGAGTTATACCGTCGCTACTTTTCGCCCCAATCAATGCAGAAATGATTTCTTTTCTAGATTTGTTAAAAAAGTTTAAAAAAGTGATTTTCGGTCGGAAAAGCCACTCTCAATGTTGAAGTAAATACACGCTTTTTTGTGCCAAGAGTTTGACTTGGTAAATTGTGTAGGCAAGTGTTGAACTTTAGCCTACTTCTATTGCCTATAAATATATGAGAGTATTATATCTTGCATCAAAGAACCAGAGTTGAGAAAAAAAGGGGTAGCAAACAAACCGATGAAAATCTTCCTCCCCTGCTCAAGAACTGCTTATTTTGATCACCTTCTCCCCACCATCAATAAGCACAAACGATAGAATCGCAATGGTGCTCTCTAATCCATCCCCAAGTTGATGAAAGCTGATCGCAAACCAACCCCCCAACTCACCTTACCCACCTTTCAACGCCCTGAATTACTCGCCCCCGCAGGTAATTGGGACTGTGCCAAAGCTGCTGTGGAAAATGGGGCAGATTCTATATATTTTGGGTTGGATCGCTTCAATGCGCGAATGCGGGCGCAAAACTTCACTGAGGCTGACTTACCCAAGTTGATGCAATTTCTGCACTGTCGAGGTGTAAAGGGCTATGTCACCCTTAATACAGTTGTTTTTCCGCAGGAAATCAGAGAGGCAGAGCAGTATTTACGCTCAATTATTGCCGCAGGTGTGGATGCGGTGATTGTCCAAGACGTAGGAATTTGTCGTCTTATCCGTCACTTGTCGCCAGATTTTCCTATCCATGCTTCCACGCAAATGACCATCACCAGTGCCGCAGGGGTGGAATTTGCCAAATCCTTGGGTTGTCAGTTGGTAGTACTTGCTCGTGAATGCTCCCTTCAGGAAATCGAGAAAATTCAGCGCCAGCTGCGTGTAGAGAGGTTGGATAAAACGTCTTTACCTTTGGAGGTCTTTGTTCACGGTGCCTTGTGCGTGGCATATTCCGGTCAATGTTTGACGAGTGAAGCGCTAGGGGGGCGTTCTGCCAACCGTGGCGAATGTGCCCAAGCTTGCCGGATGCCCTACGAATTAATATCTGATGGTCAAGCTGTAGATTTGGGGAATCGCAAATATCTGCTCAGCCCTCAAGACTTGGCAGGGTTAGAGGTGCTGCCAGAATTGGTGAAAGCAGGGGTCAGTTGTCTCAAGATTGAAGGTCGCTTGAAAACGCCTGAGTATGTGGCAAATGTTACACAGGTTTATCGACAAGCGCTGGATAAGGTGATGGCGGATTTAAAAAATGTAGAGACGCCCCACCTCTCGTCTGTACAAGCGCCGGAACAAGAACGCTACAACTTGGAGATGGCGTTTTCTCGCGGACTGTACACAGGTTGGTTTCGCGGAATTAACAATCAGGAACTGGTTCATGCTCACTTTGGTAAAAAGCGTGGAGTTTACTTGGGCGAAGTCACCCGCATCAGTAACGAAAAGGTGATAGTACGGCTACAAGCCCCAATTAAGCCTGGAGACGGTGTTGTTTTTGATTGCGGTCATCCGGAAGCGCAGGAAGAAGGTGGTCGAATTTATGCGGTGGAACATAAAGGAAAACAAGCTGCACTAACCTTTGGTCGCCGTGACCTCAACCTACGACGGATACACGTAGGGGACAAGGTTTGGAAAACTAGCGATCCAGAACTTGATAAGCAATTGCGTCAGAGTTTTGCTGGAGAAAATCCGCAATTTCAGCGTCCAATTCACATAGAGGTTTATGGAGAAGTTGGTCAATCCTTAGGGGCGATCGCCCGCGACGAACTAGGTCATGTTGTCCAGGTAGAATCTGCAATGCCCCTTGAAGAGGCGCACACCAAACCCCTCACCACAGAACGTTTACAAGAACAGTTTGGTCGTCTCGGCAACACTCCCTTCTGTTTGGGAACTTTGACAAATCATCTCAAAGACCCAGTCATGGTACCCGTGAGTGAGTTGAACCGAATGCGGCGGGAAATTGTGACGCAGCTGGAAGATTTGCGTTCCCAACCTAAACGCTGGCAATTACACTCAAGCGCTTCTCTAAAAGACTTACTTCCTTCCCCCTCTGTCCCTCTGTCTGTCCCTCTCTCCCTCTCTCCCTCTCTCGTTGTACTCGTGCGAAACTTAAAACAACTACAAGCTGCACTGTCTGCGGGAATCGAAACACTCTACTGTGAATTTGAAGACCCCCGTGCTTACCGCGAAGCAGTCCGGATGGTACGTCGGTCAAAGAATGAAGATGGAAGGATGAACAATGAAGATGGAAGGATAAAAAATGAAGATGGAAGAATGAAGAATGAAAATGTTTCTTCCTCTTCAATCTTCTCTGCTGACTCTTCATCTCCCAGTATCTGGGTTGCGCCTCCAAGAATTACCAAACCAGGAGAAAACTGGATTTTGCAGCAAGTCCGTTCCTGCGAAGCAGATGGCTATTTGGTGCGGAACTATGACCAACTCCAGTTTTTTGCTAATGACCGTTGCATTGGGGATTTCTCTCTCAACGTTGCCAATGCCTTAACAGCAGACTACTTTAAACATCAATTTGGTTTGGAACGGGTGACAGCGTCTTACGATTTGAACATCACCCAATTGCAAGACCTGCTGACAAGTTGCCCACCCCAGTGGTTTGAGGTGACAATTCATCAACATATGCCCATGTTCCATATGGAACATTGTGTATTTTGTGCCTTCCTATCTCAAGGAACTGACTACACCAACTGCGGACGCCCTTGTGAAAAGCATTCTGTGAAATTGCGGGACAGAGTGGGGACAGAACATATCCTCAAAGCTGACGTTGGCTGTCGAAATACTGTGTTTAATGGCACAGCGCAAACTGGAGCAGAATACGTACAACACCTGATAGAGTTTGGTGTACGAAATTTCCGTATCGAATTTGTGAATGAGACACCGGAGAAAGTGATGCAAACAATACACCACTATCAGCAACTATTGCGGGGCGAGATCACAGGCTCTCAACTCTGGCGAGAGTTAAAATTGCAAAATCAGCTTGGTGTGACTCGCGGTCCAATGGGAGTGAATACAAGTCGCTGATCACGCGTAGACAGTGAAAATCAAGACAAAACACACAAAACCCTATCCCTAGTATTTCCGCTACTGGATCTCTTTGTTGAGCCATGTTATTGTTTTGGGCATCTAGAATAGAAAATATATCTAAAGTATAATCAAGGAATATATCTAGAGCGGGATGCCAAAGTTTATGAAATTGACCCTCAACCTGGAGGCGGAATTTTTTTTCCAACAAGGATTACGCCGGAATAAAGCAGCAAAGTTTGAAGCAGCAATAGCGAGTTTCGACAAAGCTCTTAGGTGTAAACCAGATTATCCGGAAGCCTTATCTCAGAAAGGCTTTGCTCTAGGTTCCTTGGGTCGTCATGAAGATGCGATCGCTTGCTTTGACCAAAGCCTGAAATTACAATGGAATGGTTGCTGGGTTTGGCACAACCGGGGAATTGCGTTAGGCAAGTTAGAACGCTACCTTGAAGCAATTAACAGCTTTGACTGTGCCTTAGAGTTGAATCCAAATGCCGCTACTATCTGGCATAATCGCGGTATTACCTTGTGCGATTGGGGACAGTATGCAAAAGCAGTGAAGAGTTTTGAGCGCACTTTGTGGTTGCAACCAGATGCTTATTGGGCATGGAACAACAAAGGCAATGCTCTTAAACAGCTAGGATATTATAAAGAAGCTCTTGACAGCTACGACCGTGCTATTGAATTTGACCCTAATAATGTGATGGCGTGGCAAAATCGAGGCATGAGTTTGCTCGAATGGGGGCGTTACGAAAAGGCGCTTGCAACCTTTGATCGAGTTATAGGAATTCAACCAAACCACGAGAAAGCTTGGTTAAATCGGGCTATCGTTTTGGAAAAATTACGGCGTTATCCGGAAGCGATCGCTAGCTACAAACAAGCTTCCCACTTACAACCATGCGATGATACCATCTGGTACAACAAAGCTCGTTGTTATGCTATGGAAAACAATATCGAAGAGGCAATTAACAACTTACAACGAGCAATTGATTTGTGTCCAGACAAATACCTATCAATTCTCAAAGATAACTCAGAATTTGACAAAATCCGCAAGGATGAACGCTTTCAGGCTATGTTTCAAGAGCAAAATTATTAGCCTGTTGACAGTTGACAGTTAACAGTTAACTGTCAACTACCCTAAGACTAATTTTCCTAAGATTAACTTAATTAAAAATTTTGAAGCACAACCACTTCTAAACTAGAGCACCGTTCGCGCAATACTCCAGCAAGTGCGCGTAAACCCCATACTTCACCTTGACGATGACCGACGGCGATCACCGCAATTTTCGTTTCTTGCATTGCTTGTTCAGCTGGCTGTCGTAACTGTCCGGTAATGTAAACATGAGCACCACGGCTTGCTGCTTCACGCACGAGCAAGTCCGTCATCGCACCAATAACAGCAATTCGTGTCACTTCAGTGGCTTCTGCTGGACGTACTTGCTCATATCCGCCAAATATTTGATTGACACAATTACATAAATGAGCAAAGCTTTGAGTCGGAACATCTCCAATCATACCGATTGCTCTGCCGTCTTTGTCTCCCAGCACTTCTAAACCAGACATTCCCAAGACTTCTGCCAATCTGGAATTGAAAGAAAATGTCAAGCGCTCATCAAATGGTAAATGATAAGAAATGACGCCGATATCTGGTGCAAGTTGTTCGGGTTCAAGTTTCCAAGGACGATGTAGGAACAGCGCGTCTAAGTTTTGAGTTCTTACGCATTTGTGTAACTGCGCCGACGGTTCTAATAGCAACCCCAAACGTTTAACAGCACGTGTTGAAGGCAAATACACACCGCCTCTTTCCTCTTGAGAGTAGCGCTCAACAGCAAAGAATTGGTTGAGAAATTCTGCTATATCTTCTAAAGAAATTAAATTGCTTCCAGCCGTCATTAGTGGTGAATTGGAATGGTGATGTTGTTACGTTACTCGTAGGTCTTTACATAGCTTTACAAATGGTGCCCGCATTTCCAGGGTTACGTCCAAAACTATCGAAGCTCAGGGACTCAACATTCAGTGAAATGAGTTTGCCAGAATCCGAATTTTGAGATCTCATAAATTTCTCCTGAAACTGTTTTGTTTTTAGAGATAAAAAACCTGAAATTTTCTCTTCAAGACTGCATCTGTCCTCTTGTTGAACCTAACTCAACTGAGTGGTGTTGACTGGACAAGCTGGACTTGCTTCAATTTCTTCTACCTTGCGAACTCTGCGAATAATCGTAATTTCTTCTTCTCGACAATAAAAATGCAGGACTTACGCAACTGGCATCGCGAAGTGTTTCTTAAGAGTTATCAGACAATGGGGTATGAAGAGACTAACATCGGTAGCCTCTTCATACCCCTTAATGTCATAATTTTATGAATTACTGTCTTTTGCGAGACAGTCAAGTAAACAACTTAATTTAAATCATTAAGTTCACCAACTTTTATCACTGAAACTGTCACATCTCCATCGTTATCCCCAATTTCAACATCAAAAAAGAAGGCACAAAGTGTTGACGTTTCTGATACAGCTAAGGTCAGGGTATCGTCATAACCGTTCAAAGTTGACCAGCCTGCTGGAACCTCTATATTAGTTTTTAGATTCTTGAACTTCCCACCATAAATCCAGAGCATTACTATGGGTTCACCCTTCTGAACATCGCCTTGAACGTAATCAAAAGAACCTTTCCGAATTCTAATAACGTGAATTCCTGGCTTTAGTTCTGTGTTAACTCCTGTGTTTTGAATCTCAGTCATACGCTGAGAAAAGAGGTGGTAGCAGTTCTTTTTACTGTTAACCACTAAATCTGTAATATTAGTTGTTTGAGTTGTTGCTTGACTTGCAGTTGTCATTGTTTTTAATTCTTATGGAGAATGTAATTGTGTAGAATTGCGTTGTTAATTGCAAAAGAAGGGAACGGAGAACAGGGAACAGGGATTCTCTGTTCTTTGTTTTCCGTAAAGAAAATGCGCGTTATGGGTTTAAAGCGAATTTAGAAAAAAGATTTTTTTCTAGACGTGGATCGCTTCGGAAAAACGGCTTCCAAGTTTCAATCCCACACTTTTTAGTGCGCCTCCCTGTTCCGTCTGAGTTCAATTTCATACCGTACAGTAAATCAGCATCAAAAATCCTGCTCTTTATACAGTTTTAAGATTTTTTTGACCTCTGATATCATGTCTGGGTAATCGCTTACGATAAAAGAAGTAAGAGACCATTTATAAGAGATACACTTGTCATAAATAAAACTGATAAATCGGAACATGTCGCGCCTAGTACAGAGGCGATCGCTTCCGAGCCGCCTATTGCCGAAGCCACCACCATAAAAATATTCTTGGCAAAATTCATCGTAAACAGTAACCAGACTAATTGTAGATGACACGATCTCTTGGGTGAAACTTAAATTAAATAGCTAATAGGCGTTAGCTATGAGCTTTATTAGGAGGATGGTCTTGGCAAGAAACATTCGAGACCGCTTCAAAAACTTTAGAAGTAATGGTGCTGAACCAAACCAACTCCACCAGCTACAAACAGAGTTGCTTGCAGAATCAACTTTAGACCTGTCATACCTGACATTGATAGTTGGCTCCTGTGTCATCGCCACCTTTGGTTTACTCTCCAACAGTACAGCTGTCATCATTGGAGCCATGATTGTTGCCCCGTTGATGCTGCCTATTCGGGGGTTAGCCTTTGGTGCTTTGCAAGGCAATGTCACTCTATTTCGTAAAGGAGTGATTGCCGTTGCGGTGGGAACACTGATAGCAGTAACAATTGCCTGCTGCCTGGGTTGGATTGTACGGATACCTAGCTATGGCAGTGAAGTGTTGGCACGTTCCGAACCAACACTGTTAGATTTAGGTATAGCCGTGGCGGCTGGTGGTATCAGTGCCTATGCGAAGATTGAACCGAAAATTTCTGGAAGTTTGGCGGGGACGGCAATTGCTGTTGCCTTGATGCCACCGATTTGCGTAATTGGTTTGGGATTGGCACAGGCTAACTGGTCACTTAGTTTGGGAGCAACTCTGCTTTACCTCACTAATCTACTAGGCATAGCCTTATCTTGTATGCTGACCTTTTTGGTAGCAGGTTACACTTCTCTAGCACGGGCGCGGAAACCCTTGGTTTGGACTTTAGCTTTGATGGCAATCCTGGTGATTCCTTTGGGCGTCAGCTTTGCCCGACTCGTGCGACAAGTGCAACTAGAAAGTAGTCTTCAACGGGCGCTGTTAAACAAAACTATCACCTTTCAACGCTTGCAGTTACTCGACAGTAATACTAACTGGCTAACAAATCCGCCCCAAGTGCGCCTGAGTGTGCGGGCTAAGGAACCAGTAACCCCTCGGCAAGTGCAGTTGTTGGAAGAATTTATTGAACGCGAGATGGGACAACCCTTCACCCTAATATTTGAAGTCGGTCAAGTGGAAGAAGTGCGGCGAGAAGAGGAAACCAATCGACCATAATTGGGGAACGAGTAACATCCGGCTTGAGCTGTGTTCCTAGCCACACAGCCAAAACTAACTACAGGTGGAGTTGAATCTCACGACTTTTTACCTAAAACAGCAAGAAGGCTCACGTCTCACCCGTTCGCGCAGCGTGCCGTTCGCGTAGCGTCTCCGCTACTGAGAAGGCATAGGAGAGCGTCAGATGAATTGCTTTGTGAGTTGACGACAGTTCCTCGAGGGCAGTTGCTCATGGGGGAAACCCCCAAGACCGCACTGCCTCACCAATGCGACAGCGAGGGAGAGGAAGAGTTCGGAAACGAACAATTGTTTGTATATCTGACTTAACTTTAAGTTTTTATTATCCTCAAAACGTAAAATTAATGCCAAAGGACTCTGTGATTAAGTTTCCGGGGTTATTGGGGATGGTTAAAGCCGTGTTTCACAGAGAACTACCCGACGGAAAATTCACAACTGTAACCATATCGAAAAATGCGGATGGTAGATATTATACTTCTATTCTGTTTAATCAAAAAGACAATCCAGTAGTTTCAGTTAATGAAGCTATTGGGGTTGACCTTGGCTTGAAGAATTTTGCTGTAACTTCTAATGGGTCAAAGTATGACCTTCCAAAGAAGCAGTTAGCAAACTTAGAAAAGAATAGAAAGCGCAAACAAAAGAAATTATCTAAAAAAACGGACAAGACCTCTAACAAACGTCGCAAAGCTAAACGTTTAGTGGCAAAATTCACGAGCATTATAGCTAGGCTTCGAGAAGATTTCCTACACAAGCTATCTCGCAAAATAGCATACGAAAACCAAGTGATTTGTGTAGAAGATTTGGCAGTTAAAAATATGGTGAAAAATCCCAATTTGGCAAAATCTATCAGCGATCAAGGATGGGGAATGTTTTTAACCATGTTGAAATACAAGGCTGAGAGATTTGGGCATACCTATCTTGAAATTGGTCGTTTTTTCCCATCTTCTCAACTTTGTAGTGAGACTCTACTACCAATGCCAATGCTTCAAAAAGGTTATGATTCATTAGGTGTCAGGTTTGTAGACTGTCCACACTGCCAGAAACAGCATGATAGAGACATTAATGCTGCCATAAATATTAGAAATGAAGGTTTGCGATTATGGGCGTTAGGAACTAGCGCTTCTGCCCACCGAGGGGATGTAAGACCAAAGACTTCTGGACGTAAAAAATCCACAAAAGACAGAGGCAATCCCCAATGAATTGGGAAGCCTACACCTACCCTCCAGGGGAACCCGTTAGGGCAGTGTAGGTAGTTCACTGCCCAATATCGTGCTGGCATTGATTGTTTTTGCAATTTTCTTCTTTGCTGCAACAGCCATAAGGAGACTAGTACCGCTGCGCGGAAGTCAAAAGTCAAAAGTCAAAAGTCAAAAGGCTGATTCTGTGGGCTTTTCGCGCTATGAGTGAATGGTAGCTTTATTTCCGCCGTCGTGTACTAGTCAGGCGTTTGACCGGCAATCCCCACCATGCTCGCAATCTGGGATTGGTACTGGGACGCTTGGCACAGGGTGCAACAATTTTGTTGGGTCTATTTGTTTCTCTGTCCATTGTGATTCCCACATTTCGGGCGGGCGATTTAGTGCAACTGCTAGGAATTAGCGGTGTGGCGATTGGCTTTGCTTTCCGCGACATTTTGCAAAACTTTTTAGCCGGCATTTTAATCCTGTTGACAGAACCATTCCAAATTGATGACCAGATAGTCTTTAAAAACTTTGAGGGAACTGTAGAAAGTATTCAGACACGAGCTACAACAATCAGAACCTACGATGGTCGCCGAATTGTGATTCCCAACTCTGAGTTGTTCACTAATTCTGTCACAGTAAACACCGCCTTTGAAAACCGCCGCTTGGAGTACGATATCGGCATCGGCTACGGAGACGACATCGACCAAGCCAAGCAGTTAATTCTGGAAGCCGCTCAAGAAAAACTAGATATCGTCAACCACGCTTTTCTAATCGTAGCCGTAGGCAAGGTTGGCTAGCTCCTTCTCTACTTCACCGCTTTCTTAGTATAGAAACTTGGGTCAAAAGACTTTGCAAATATTCACCCATCACAGAAATAGTGATGGAATTAGTGAAGTTCGATACCCAAAAAATGCAAGCAGAAACGATAGAAGGTGTACAGTATCAGCAAGGAACTCTCTGGGGTTATCAAGTTCGTGAGTATCTGTTAGAAAAATGGGGACGTTGCTGTGCTTACTGTAATTCTTCTGGTGTTCCACTTCAAATTGATCACATCAAACCAAAAAGTAAGGGAGGCAGCGATAGAATTTCAAACCTAACGTTGGCGTGTGAACGTTGCAATCTCGCCAAGGGAAATAAACCAGTTGAAGACTTTCTAAAAAAAGATTCTGCGCGACTAAGTACAGAATTTCACAAGTTCGTAACGAATTAATTTCAGAAAGGCTCTGCGTTACTCCCTTCGGGTATGCCTACGGCACGCCTGACGGCGAACACCAGTCGCCTGCTGTCGGGAAACCCTACCAAGAGCGCTGGTTCACTGCGTTGACTCCGCGTCCCTCTGGGTTTTAAAACGCTACGAATTAATGCAAAGCTGTACTAAGGAAGATAAGATCGATGGCGTTGCAGCCACTAAAAGATGCGGCAGCTGTCAACTCTACCCGATGGGCTTTATATAGTACTCTCAAAGCTCTTCTACCAATAAAAAGTTCCAGCGGAGCGCAAACTAAATACAATCGCCTTCGGTTTGGCTTAGTCAAGGAACATTGGATTGATGCTTCGTGTACGGGCGACTTGAACCACATTATCTTCAGCACTCAGCAACCATTACTCATCAAGGCGTCGGGTTGGGGAAAGCGTCAAATGGTTACAAAAAATAAGTACGGCTTTCCTGTGCTGAACAAGGAAGGCAATCAAGCACTCAAAACTCGCAGTCCTGTCCAATATGGCTTTAGGACGGGCGATATTGTTCGCGCTAACGTTCCCAAGGGCAAGCATCAAGGTGTTCATCTAGGGCGTGTTTCTGTCCGAGAAAGCGGTGCTTTTGATGTGACTACTCCATTAGGAAAATTGCAGTCTATTCGTCACAAGCATTGTCAGCCAATCCATCGCAAAGATGGTTACTCGTACAGTTTTCAGCCAATGTCCACTATTGTCCAGTAAAACGTTGTTTAGAGGCGTCGCGATCGCAACACGATGACAATGGCAAACTAGATTGAACGCACCCCAACTAAACTTGCGTTATGGTTGGGGATTCTTGCGCTACATAGCCATAAAACTACATAACGTTTCCGGGTGCATTGGCGTTCCCAATGAACCGTAGAAACTTTTGTCTACGTAAACCCCAGAAAAAAAGCAAAATCTGAAGTAGATAATTGCGCGGAAAAAATGGTAGTGCCGATACGAAAGTTCGTTTTGCCTTACCATTTTTATCTTATCATAATGTTGCTGCGCTTTTCTATAATATTTATTTCGCTAACCGCTTCCAATTGGGGATATTTTTTTAGTATTTTTAGCTGGGGACTGCGCTCAACATTCTACGTTCAAAAACTGCTAACGACGAAAAATGAGAATCGGGTATAGTGCATATCTACTATGTATAAGCCCTAACAATTACCCCTTTATTTTGGCCAATAAAGACTCATACTGATTAGCGACTGGTTGGGGTAGAGGAAGTAAAAATTCACTTTTCTCTAATACTTCAGAATTAACAAGTAACAAACTGCGTAATGATTCTTGGAAATCAGATGCAGCAATCTTTGTAGGAATCGGTGAATTCGTTTTGGTCAGTAAAGAAATTTGTTTAGCAATGCCAGGCTTTAAACAAAAATCTAACCATTCATATAACAAAGGTTGCCTGTCTTCACCAACAGGATTTACCCATACGTCTGACCAAAGTGCTGTTCCTGACTGGGGAACAACTGCCGCAAGTTGCGGGTAGCGCCCAATCACTGGTACTACATCGCTTGACCAACCAACTGCTAGCCAAGTATCGCCAATAATCAGAGGTTCCAAATACCGAGTAGAACCGTAAAATTTTACTTGTTGGTTTAATGAGTCCAGTTCCTTTTCCAAGTTTGGAATGTTTAAATTCTTTGTGTTATAAGATTTTCCCAGCTTTTTTAAAACTAGACCAATCACTTCTCGTGGTTGATTCAAAAGAGAAATGCGCCCTTGCAGTTCATTTCGCCACAAATCACTCCAATCTTTCGGTGTCCAACCCAATTCTTGGAACTTGTCTCGGCGATAAATCATCACCGTACTACCCCAACGGTAAGGAACAGCCCAAACTTTTCCTTGAGGATCAACTAGACCTTGGTCGTTGCGCGTCACCAATTCCTGCCATTGTTTGGGTAAAGCAGACCACTGTTTTATCTTTGCTACTTCTAGTGGTTGTATAAGTTTTTTCTCAATGGCTAAGTCTATCCAGTAATCTCCCAGTGTTACTAGGTCAGCTTTGGTGGCTTTTTCGGATTGGGCAAATGGTAAGACGCGACGCCATCCTTGCTCATCGTTGGTATTTGGTTTCTCCTGCAAGGACTGCAATTTTTGAAATAAATCCTGTAACTTCTCTACAGGAGCAAACTTTAACTCCACCTTTTGCTGCAAACCTTTGCTGAATTGATTAACCACCTGACCAGGGATAGAACCTTTCAACAGTTGCACGTTTAGTGTCGCCTGTTTGTTGCCACCACACCCAACAAGCAGTTGTGAAAGCGCTACAGTACCTATACCTAGCAAAAAAGAACGTCGCTCCATTGATTTTGACTTTTAGAGTGGAAAAGCGTGATTTAGTAGCAGTTTCACCAAATCCAAGTGTAGCAAGAATGAAGCCAAACGTTGTGATTGCTTCTATCTTTGGGTGTCTCTTTTGTGATTAGGTTTTAGTTCCTTGTTGGCTTAAGTTATATCTTTGATTTTTATTTTTAAAAAAATATTTAGTTTGGGTCAATACTAATGCAGCGGGCGTCGAAATAACAAAGGCACAAAAAAAGCCAAACGATTACTTAGTCCGAGTTTGTTGATGACTTGATTTAAAATTTTCTTTGTCAACTTGATACCAGTACAAATCATAAGTGAAATTTTACTTAAGTAATTATTCACAGAAACATTCCTGAGCGTTGAGTGCTTGGTATGTCATTTTTTGTTTTACAGTCTCCAGAGTCAAAGGCGTTCAGGAAAAGGTCTGACGCCGTAAATTTATTTGGCGAGAAAAAGAGCCTTTTTTTGTCTACTTTGCCAGTTTTATCCGTGGGATTTTACTTAGATATTCCTACAGGCACAAGGCTTTGCGCTTATTGTAACTCAGCATTGATGAAATATTAAGCACAAGTACTTATGAAAAATCATCTAAAAAATTAATTTTTTTAACACAAATGGTTTAGTAATACTTCTATAGAGTGTGTAGATATATTTCCAATTTCAGATTTAAGTATTGCATTTCAACAGAACATATCAAAAGTTAAAAAAATCATAAGTATAGTTAACCTTGCCAAGAGATTGAATACTATAGAGATATATAAACGGATGAGGGTATTAAATGGAGCCATTACAAAAGCAGGTCCTGACTTTGAGTCAAAAACTGGATGCCCTCTACGAGGTGATTGGGCAGCTTGATAGTAAAGTTTCTCGAGCTTTATCAGAAAGCTGCTTAGTAAAAACACAAGAGGCTAACGATAACTTAAGCGAAAGCAGTGACACAAGGCGTTATCAGTTAAAAGGACAGATAAGTTTCAATTCACAGCTTGAACATAAGGATGTCATCGCAGATGGCATGTATTTAGACACTAATCTTCAAGGCGGAGATAGACATTTAACCCCAGAAATTCAAATCCAACGGCTGACAGCGCAATTAACAGCCGCATACAATCGCATTGCTGCTTTGGAAGAGCAATTATTGCTAAAAAGAATTCACTCTTAAGCACAAAAACTCACAAAGGCGTCAAAACTCAGAATGGCTTTCTTACCATTTTTTTTATGAGTTGACTGTATGCTTGCTGACTTTACAAAAATTACACGGAAAACCCACCTCACGCGCGGGATGTAGATTAATCTGCAGATCTTAAAGGGGCTGTTATTAAGTAAAAAGAAAATTCTTTTAAAGCTTGAACCAAGCATATTCTACGCTTGGTTATATTCCGAATTGTAAGTTCGCAATTCGGAATTCTTTTGATATTGCTCTAATTGAGCTTCAATGGCTTCCAAAAGTTGATGTTGCTGCCAACCTCGGCTCAAATGAGCAGCTATACAAGCGCCTCCAGCGCCCACACCTTCTTTGACAAAACCCTGCTCATAAGCTCTAAGTTGGGGATAACGGGAATTAGTAAAACTCAGCCCTGTCGCTAGTAACGGCGGAGTCACTCCGTCAGGAGTAATGCTGCTGCTACCCACTAGCCGGGCTAATTCTATTGTGGCACCCGTTGGGTCTTCTGCTACCCAACGGGTTGTTCCTATGACGACTTCTTCTGCTCGCCAAGATAAGGTGTAAGCTTGAGCAATGGCACAGATCAGAGCATAAACGGCAAGCATTTGCGTTCCACCAGCAAGCAAAACGCCACAACTGCGACTCAGAGCGATCGCCATCCCAGCGACTACAACTTGCATGGGATCGCCTACTGCAGCCACGAGTTCGAGGGGATCATATGGGGGAGATGAGGAGGATGAGGAGGATGAGGGAGAAACTCCTAATTTTGAATTTTGAATTTTGAATTTTGAATTGATTTGTCCCCTCATTCTTTCCAGCCCAGCTTGCACGACCGCCCACTTTTGCTCGTGATTGCAAACGGGGTGACTGCTGTTGACTTTTCCTCCTGCTGGTATGCCTAAGCCAGTTAAAATTGCGAGGGCGGTTGTCGTTCCTCCTACGACACACTCGCTTAAAATGAAGTACCCGTTTTCGATTTTGCTACTTAGTTGTTCACCCCAAACCAGCCCTTGTTTGAACAAGTGGTCTACCGTTGCTAGTTCCATAGCAGCACCTTGACTCAAACACTGAGCGCTATAGCCACCTAAATCAATGGCTGGGACAGCAGGGGGCTGAGGTAAACCAGCATTGAATAAATAAACCGGAATATTTAGTGCCTCAACCACGGCGCGGGAAATCAGAACGGGGGAAGCCCCAGCCGCCAATGGTGGTAAAGGGTACTTCGGCTTATGTGCAGAACCGTAGTATAAAAATTCAGCATCCGCACAAGCCGTGTATTTCCTATCTTCTGGAGTGCGACCTGCTGCGGAAATTCCTGGAATCAAACCAGTTTCGGTAAATCCTAAAACACAGACAAATACGGGTAAAGTACCGCGATACTTAGCTGTCCATTCCTGAGCCTGTTCAGTCTGAGTATAAATGCGAATAAAGTCATTAGTCATTAGTCATTAGTCATTAGTCAACAATTATTCAAATAATGACAAATGACCGAAACAATTTTATTTTGAATTTCTCCTGAATGCGAATTTTGAATTCCCCTAAGCGGTGACTATTCTTCATAATCCATGATCACTTGCACCCAACGTGGAGGGCGAGGGATGGGGTTGCCTAGGCGATCCAACAGCAGCCATGCTGCTATATGTACCGTGAATAGGTAGATAAAGTTGTTGACAAGAATTAAGGCGATCGCCCCAACCTGAATAAAAAACACGCTGGGATTCGCCAAAATGCCCAGCCTAAGGAATATCCACTCGATAAAATCCGTCACCTGGTTAATGACGTAAATCCAAAGGTCTTCATTAGACAGCACCGACATCAACCACACCCGAAAAAAGACTCCTATGGTGCCTAACAACGCCCCCAAGGTGATGGAAACAATCCAAGGAACACGTCGATTCCATGTTGCTCCTAAAAGTACGCCCATGAAGGCAAAAGGCATGACAAACAGCACACTGCGGACTGGTCCCATCAGCACCGAAAGCAGCAAGCCGCATGTCACTGCTGCCATCCATGCCGCTCGTTTGCCCCAACGGAGGTACACTAGAGCGATCGGCACGGGGAAAAATATCCGTAACAGAGGTCCTAAAGGAAAGTAAAAATTAATAAACCAGATTAAGCTAGCGGTGCTAGCTAAAAACGCCGTTTCCACGATTCTCAACGGCGCTTCCAGTTTCATTGAGGTCTTGTTAAAGTCTTTTGTTTGCCTAACCATTCATTTACTCGGGGGTTAAAATCAGAAGAACACAGAACTCACTGATCAATTCACTGTTGACTGTTGACTGTACAGAGTTCTGAGTTCTTTGTTGAGAAGACTGTTAAACTATCATTCTTTCTAAGGCTGACAAATCGGGAATACAAATTACGTCCTGCTCCCGTTTAATCAAGCCTTTTTTTTCCAGCCTTGTCAATACTCGTGTGACTGTTTCTCGTGCCAGTCCACTCAAACTACTCAATTCCCGGTGAGGTAAATTGGGAATTTTGGTTCCCCCTTCCCCTTTCTTTCCCTGTCCCTCGGCTAAAAACAATAACGTGTCTGCTACCCGCGACTGACTGTCAGATTCCCTTAACCGCAATCGCCGATTTACTTGCCGTAACCGACGTGCCATCAGTTGCGCCAATCGGACTCCCGCCATTGGTTCTGTTTGAAGTAACTTGAGAAAATCTTGTGCTGGCATACTACCAATCACTGTGGAAGTCAGGGTAATGACATCGGTGGAACGAGGCACTTCATCAAGAGCTGCCATTTCACCAAACAATTCTCCCTTGCCGAGAATATTTAGTGTTACTTCTTTGCCTTCGAGGTTGTAAGTACGTATTTTTACCCACCCTTCTACAATAAAATATACGGAGCCCCCCCAGTCATTCTCCAACAAAATCACTTGATTAGCTGGGTGAGTGCGGCTTACTAAATGGGTAAGAGCCTGCTCTACAACGGTTTCTGGTAACCCTTGAAAAAACGGTGCTAAGTGCATCAGAGGATTGGTAGTTGCTTGTACGCTATACCGGTCTTCCATTACGAGATTTTTCTAATATAAGCTGCAATATACAAAAAAATAACAGTACCTTTATTAGCCTAAGCTATCAAAGTACAGCCACTAGAATCTAAAAATAGACTATGTTACACAATAAAGCGAGCCAAGCGTTTTTTATAAAAAGTATTAAGTTACAGCTTAAAATTTGGCTAAAGTTTTGCAACAAAGGGTGTACGGCTTGCAGTTCGGTGGTTGGGGAATAGCAGCAGTATCACTAACCCCTGCCCTACCGCTTGGGGCTTGTAAGAGACAAGTATAGCCGTGTGTGACTAGCAAGCGTGAGCCTAATTCTGGCACAGACTTCCGAATACTTCCCCAGAAAAAGTATTCTGTAGGGTGGGCAATGCTCAGCAAAACCCAGATATAACCCAGATATAGTAGGCATTGCCCACCCTAGGTGTATTTCTGACTCCTGACTCCTGAATTCTTCTTAGTAAAGATTACTACTTAAAACTATAAACCAATTAAATTAATAATACTCATAGTAATTAATTTTTGCTAATCTATAATTTTTACCTGTTTTCGGTAAGCCACGACCCGCTATTTCCTGCGGCAAAGACTGTCCACTCCTACGAAAAGCCGCCATGCATTATGTAGATCAAGGTTAATTGACAAATTTAATTGACAAATATAACAGTTCTTCTTTGGATGAAGTACAAGTTCGTAGTCATCGCTGTCTTCGATTAAAGAACTAGGGTGTATTGCACTCAATTGCAAATCGCCATAATATTGCTGGACGCCCACATGATGCATAACGAATAGTTGCAACCGTTGAAAAATTTCTATAATCACCTGACTTAAAGTTCTAGATAAGGTAAATTAACGTGACTTCTCGCGCAGCAGAAACTCAACAACTGATCGCAGATATTGACCGCTTAATAAGCAACAAGCGCCTGTCTAGGTTTCTCTCCACTCAAGCGTCAGAACCACGACAGGTTTTAGAACGAATTCGCGATTTCTTAGTCAGTTTATCGGAAAATGATGCCCAAACCCAGCCACAAGAATCGCCTCTGGTGGCAAAATTTGTTGAACACGGTTCTCACCAGTCCTTACCACAGCAGAATGAAAAGCAAGAGGAAGGTTCTTATGTTGTAGCGGGACAAGAAAGCAACCCATTGGCGGCAGTGCTTGCGCCTTTGCAAGAAGAAATAAAAACACTGTTGCAAGAACGGGCAAATCTTGTAGAGGAAATCAGGCAATTAGAACAAAAGCGACTACATAACTACTCTCTAGCACAGCAATTAGCGAATCAGGAGCAGATAATTTCAGAATTTTTGCAGGTTCTCAGCAGTCGTGTTGTGCCTAATTCAACACCACAACTTGCGGAAACTACAACAAGTTCTGAAATGCCGCAGTTTTTCAAAATTGATACTGCTCCTTCTTTGTTTCCAAGTCATGAGGATTATACAGAACCTGCAACCTCTGCGACTCCACCCGATCAAATGGAGCACTTATCAAGACTTGCTAGGGATCTGGATCAAAAGTTACTCGCTCTCGATGGAACTGTGAATGTTGTCTTTGAGGCATTACAGCGCAATATTCACACCTATGACGAGTCCTTGTCTCAAGCACTGGCAAGAATGCACAGCAAAGGAGTGCAAGGCGAACAGTTGTTAGCAAGCTTAATCAGTAATTTGACTTCTCAGTTGCAGCAACCAACTGTGATCAATCAACCATCAAAGGATCTAAAAGATGAAAGATCCGCAACAGAATCTCAGGAGTTAGGTTCAGAGTTAGCTGAATTTCAACAAGCAGAAGCTTCATCCTCACTCACGCAAAATCAACCTGTAAGCCTGGAAGCACAAGAGGAGGCTGCTAGTACATCTGATTTGGATGCAGTGTTTCAGCACAGGGAAGACGAGCAAAGCTTTATAGAAACTCCTACTAATACGAGTAGCATATACCAGCTGAGTTCCCCGTTAATTCGTGATGAAGTAGACCAACTTTACGCCAGTTTGTTTGGTGTTGAGGTAACAGATGCCACGGAGAACTTACCTGCATTAAGCAATAATGAAGTTATAAATATAAATGAGTTCTTTGAGCCAACAGTAACCCCATCTAAGACAGATGAGGTTACAGATGTAACGGATGTGGCAACAAATGAGGCTACTGATAGATTATCTGCGCCTGCCTCCACTGAGATCAATCAGTTATTTGAAGAGCCAACGATAACCCCACCTGCTGTAACAACGCATCAACAGACGGATGTCACAGATAAATTATCTGCGTCTGTCAACAATGAGATTATAAATTATATCACAGATGACTTATTTGAGGCAACACTAACCCCACCTGTGACAACAAATGAGGTTACAGTAACGGATGTGGCAACAGTAACCCCGCCTGCTGACACTCCACCAGCAACTGCGACTGATCAAGTGCCATCAGAGGGTTTTCTGTATGAGGTCACTTTTGAGGCACCGGAAGTGGCTACGCATGAAGTCACGGATGTTACGGATGAGTTATCTGTAGATGTCACAACTGCTTCTTCGGTGTCGAAGGTCTCTGAAACTTCACTAGACGTTGCAACAAATCAAGAAAAGCCAGTTATTGCTGCTGTTGAGCTTCCAGATCCTTGGTTGGAGGAACCCGAAGCAGGTCTTTTGGAAGCAAGTACCAATGACGCCAAAGATACAGAAAATCTTCCATTAGAACCCACAGAACAATCCTCCACATCTCAGGAAAATACGTTTGCAGAGTTACCGCCTGGAGGCGATCGCCCTCAGGTTGTTTCTTTGGCAAGCAGCAGTAGCTCAGTTAGTCCAGCAAGTGAAGATACAATTACAGTGCTGAGTGAGCTACTGCTTGCTATAAGTGAGGGCAAACAGTTGCTTGAAGTGCCATCTTCTGCTGAAGGACTAACCACAACTCCAGCGACTTCAGAAGTTGTAGAAACTCCCAGCCAGACAACTTCACGCGAAACTTCACAAGTCGATATTCAAAATCGTGATGGAGAGGAATCTTTAGACAACGACATTCCCGCTTCGCCACAGGAAAATTTGCTATTTCAAGAAGAACAATCTACAGAAATGCTTGATATTTCCTTGGAAGAAGCGCAGTTGCAGCAATTGGAACAAGATTTAGCGAGTTTTGATGGGGAAATCAATGCTCTGTTGCAGCCCTTAACTCAACCAGAAAATCTAGAAAATCCACCTGAGAGTTTATCTCCCTTACCACAGCAAGCAGAGACTGAGTCAGATCCAAGCACAACAGAAGCGCATGCGGCGGAAATTGAAAATAAAAGTATCGTCAAAGAAACAGTTGATGGTTCTTCTGTTTCAATTTCTCATTCAACCAACGATACAGACGTTCCACACGAACAAAATACTCCTAAATCTGTTTGGTATTTAGGAATTGATTTGGGGACAACTGGAATTTCTGCTGCTCTGTTAAATCGCTCCACAACAGAAGTGTATCCTCTTTATTGGTCAGCCGAAACGCAACCGGAAGCAACTTCTGTAAAAAGGTCGTTTCGTTTACCAGCAGAAGTTTATTTGCCAACGGCTTCTATGACTGCTGGGGAAATAGAAAGCAAAGAAGCACAAGAGCAAACAGCACCAGCGGCTGTGGCTGAAGAAAAAGTTTCTGAGGGTATACCGACTGATTCTACAGTACCTGAGTCGGCTGCAGTTCCAACGCAAAACTTATTTTCAGCGCAGTTGAAGCCTTATCTGCAAGTTGCTCTACCTTACAAGAGCGATCACCAAAAATGGGAACCAGTTTTGCAATTAAACGAATTTTCCACGGTTCCATTAGTTTGGGTTGTGCGATCGCTCTCAAAATTGCTGTTAACATTTACGTCGGATCGCAGTAGCACAACTTTGGGTTTAACTGCGGGTGCTGTTGGTCTAGACCAAGAAACTTTCCAAAGTATTATCAGCAATATTACAGGTGTCATTTGCACTTGTCCATCCAACTGGTCGGAACAATATCGCTTCAACATCCGCGAAGCATTACTCATCAGCAAATTAGTCCAGCATCCGCAACAAGTCTTTTTTGTGGAGGAAGGGATTGCTTGTTTGCTTTGCGAACTCGATGGTGCTGAAGGTGAAATCGTCAAAATCAGAGGTCGTCAAGGTTCTCGTCCTGCAAGAAGCAGCGATCGCCCTTTAGTTGGCAATACCCTCGTGATCAATATTGGTGCTGCTGCAACAGAAATGGCGCTGGTTGATTTGCCAGAAAATCTGGAAGACCTCAGCCACACTAATTTCATGCTCCACGGTTTTGCTTATGCTGGCAAGGGATTAGAGCAAGACATTATCTGTCAACTACTCTTCCCATCAAAATGGCGACAATCACGTATGCCTATGCAGGAAGATAACAAAACTGTTACCAGTAATCCTTCGCATTGGCAACCAGCAATTCCTGGTTTAGAACAGATGCGCTTTTCTAGTTTGGGGTTGGAAGAATTGAACCTGCCTCGACCTGGGGAAGCTGATATCATGGAGCGCATTCGCCTACAGCAGCGGTTGGAAAGTTCTCTTTTAGGAAAGGCAGTTATAGATTCAGCGATCGCCCTCAAGCTGATTTTGCAACATCAAGAATCTTTTACCTTAGAACTGGCAGATCAGCGATGGGTGTTGCAGAGACGAGACTTAGAAAGCCAGGTGTTTGTCCCATTTGTGCGCCGCCTTAATCGAGAACTCAACAAGTTACTGGTTGCTAAAGGCATACCCACAGAAGCAATCAATCAAGCTATCTTAACAGGCGGAGTTGCTTCCTTAGGGGCGGTGAGTCGTTGGCTGCGACAAAAACTGCCCAACGCCAAAATTATCCAAGATGTGTATCTCGGTGAAAATGGCTCTCCCTCTTGCAGTCGGGTTGCATATGGTTTGGCGGTACTCCCTCTGCATCCTCAGGTTGTAGAAGTCCCCAGACAACAGTACACCGACTATTTCCTGTTCACAGAATTGCTGCGAATCTTGCCAAGCAGAGCCATATCCTTTGGCGAAGTTATCGAGTTATTTGAGAATCGTGGCATTAACACGCGCAGTTGTCAACAACGCCTGCTGGCTTTTTTGGAAGGTGAGTTACCGCCTGGTTTAATCCCCACCAGCCTAGATGCCATCAGCCTCACCCAAGCTTCATCTGAAAATGCTGATTATAAGGCAATGAGCGCTGCACCACTTTTTGAAAAGCAAGGAAGTCTCACCTATCGCCCTAATGTCGAACAACTGCGAGCTGTTACTCGTTATCTTGATTGCTTAAAAGCGAGTATTCAGCAATCTCTAGAGGAACCTTATACGGTTAATTTCGCCTTGGGGGTTGTTGATTAAACTTTTGGCAGAAATTGATAAACACTTCAGACTTTGACATCTCCCGTCCTTTTTAAAGAGGGGATTCTACATTCAATACGGTTGGTTAGCTTGTTTATCTCAAGGGAGCTCCCCCCAACCCCCTTAAAAAAGGGGGGCTATTTTAGCCATTTACCCCCTTTTTAAGGGGGTCGCCGCAGGCGGGGGGATCTTATGCGAACCGTATTGATTCTACATTGATGAAGCTGTACTTTATTCGGGAACCGCTATACAAGTCTGGGGATGAGTTGAAAATGAGGAGATTCCTTGTGACTAGGGGCAACTTCCCCGCGACCCCCTTTCTACAAGGGTAATCCCAGGGACGCTGCCCCTAGCAATTGATAAAAATGTTGTGTTAATCGTATTGACTCAGCTTTACTCAGCAGTTGCGAGTTCCGTGCTACCACGTGTGCGACGCCTTGTGATACTGTTGTACACCATTACCCCAATGGCTTTAATGAGATTGCCTTCCAATTCTTGGAACATCTTCATGTTCATGCCAAAGGCAGCGTTTGCTTCATCGACAATGCGATCGCCTGTAGCATCATCTATTGGCAGTTCATCCAAAGCTTGACGGTATTTGACTTTAAACGCCTTTTCATCAGCAATATCATCAAATTCGTAAAAGGCGAGACCTTGTCCATCAGAAAGGTTCATCGCAGTTTGGGCAATGCCTTTGAGAATTTGCCCACCAGACAAATCTCCGAGGTATCGGGTATAGGAATGGGCAACTAACAGTTCGGGTTCTTTTTCAGACACTTCCCGAATCCGCTGTACGTATGCTGCCCCCGCTGGAGAGAGTTTGATTTCCTCTCGCCAGTTTACACCGTAGTAATAACTTAGGTCTTGCTCTAGGCTGTGCTTGCGGTGAAGTTCTACAAAATTAATTTTTGAAACAATCGGATGATTGCGGAGCTTTTCCATCTCCTCTTCCATCGCTGAATAGGCAAAGTAAAGGTTAGCCACCAGCTTCCGATAAGAGTTTTTTTCTACGACTCCTTTTAAAAAACACTTGACAAAACCTACATTTTCTGCCATTGTATGGGCTTTTTTCGTCCCTACACGTAATTTTGTTGCTAAATTACTGCTCATGCTAAATTGCTCGACTTTAAAAGGTCAACTGCTGGAGTTCTAATTTACGAACGGCTACAAAAGCCACTAAAACGTTACAGTAAAACCATTTGATGAGAATTTCTATTAATATTTTTTAAGTTTAGATGACCACATTGAGGACTAGGGACTGCTGGGCTTTGAATACAGATGTTTTGCAATGATTTCACAAGACAAGGCAGATCAGGGGGATGAGGGAGTGAGGGAGATGAGAGAGAGGCTTCTAATTTTGAAGTTTGAATTTTGAATTGATTTGTCCCCCTTGTCGCAAGTGGCGTACGACTGGCATTGCTGAGGCGAACTTGACAATTTACTTTAGTATAAATACTGATTTTACAATATCTTTACAAACGTTTGAAAAGACTTATAAGTAATTTTGCTGAAAGGATAGAAGAATCAGAGTAGGTTGTAGGAAGAAAAAATACCAAAATGTCCCGATTAAAAGGTAATCAGTAGGAATTGTTCAATAAAGTTTAAAGTGTTATTCTCCAGTTTAATTATGTGGAGCTTTTTTTATTATGGTTTCATATATAACTCCGACTCAAGGAAGCATTCCTGCGAGTTCTGATTCTGAAGTTAAGAAATTGGAAAAGAAGGTAAATGAAGCTAGTTTGGGGCTTAACTTGATATCGCTTCCAGCAACACCCCTATTTGGCACAGATGGTATTCGGGGACGAGTAGGAGAATTGCTGAGTGCGCCTTTGGCATTACAAGTGGGCTTTTGGGCAGGTACTGTTTTGCGTAGCCATGCTTCAAATCCAGGACCAGTTATCCTTGGACAAGACTCCAGAAACTCCAGCGATATGCTAGCGATGTCCTTGAGTGCAGGGTTAACAGCAGCAGGGTTAGAAGTTTGGTATTTAGGACTATGTCCTACTCCCTGCGTTGCATATCTCACCAGCGTCACCGACGCCATCGGCGGAGTGATGATTTCTGCTAGCCACAACCCGCCAGAAGACAACGGCATTAAAATTTTTGGCGCAAATGGGATGAAGCTATCCCAAGGGTTGCAAACAGAAATAGAGGCTGGACTGCGTGGTGTGGGTTCTGCTGACTGTAGTCATTGCGGACGGCATTACTCGCGCTTGGACTTAGTAGAAAATTATGTTGAGGCGTTGAAAAAACCCCTGCACGGTGCCATGAATTTTCAGGGCATGAAAATTGTTCTAGATTTGGCATGGGGAGCAGTCGTTGGTTTAGCACCATCCGTATTTACGGAGATGGGGGCAGAAGTCATCTGCTTGCATAACGAACCGGATGGCGATCGCATCAATGTCAACTGCGGTTCAACTTACCTAGAAATTCTACAAGCAACGGTACAAGAACACAATGCTGACTTGGGCTTTGCCTTTGATGGTGATGCCGACCGCGTTTTAGCTGTAGATAACACTGGAAGGCAAGTCAATGGAGATTATATCCTCTATTTGTGGGGACACAGCTTGCAACAAAAGCAAGAACTGCCCCATAATCTGATTGTTTCCACTGTCATGGCAAACTTAGGTTTGGAAAGGGCTTGGAAGCAAATCGGTGGTCAATTTATTCGCACAGCAGTAGGTGATCAGTACGTTCAGGCGGAAATGCTCTTAACTGGAGGAATGCTAGGCGGTGAACAATCTGGTCACATCCTTTGCCGTCACTATGGTATGACTGGAGATGGCTTGTTAACAGCCTTACATTTAGCAGCTTTGGTACAAAGGGCAGGTGTTCCTCTATCAGAAATGGTGGATCAAAGCTTTCAAACGTATCCGCAACTGTTGCGCAACGTGCGAGTCGAAGACAGATGCAAGCGTTTGGCATGGAAAGATTGCCAACCTTTGCAACAGGCGATCGCCCGCGCCGAAGCAGCAATGGGAGATTCTGGCAGAGTTTTAGTTCGTGCCTCCGGGACAGAACCACTCATCCGAGTTATGGTAGAAGCCGAAGCAGCCGAACTTGTTCATTACTGGACAAATGAATTAGTGACGCAAGTCCAGCAACACATAGCCGCTTAAAAATAATCCCTCATTAGATATATTTAACTAGTTAATTCTCACTTGCAGTCAAGAAACTCTGCAAGTCAATAACTCCAACAAGCCCGCCGACGCGGGCTTTGTTCTTGTATCGACATTCCAGCCTGTAGGATGTACAACCTACTGTTAAAAGCACAAATTTTGTAAAATTTATATAAAAATTTTCTAGTTTAATTCAAAGTTTTAACGATAAGATTTTATTAATATGGTCATCTCCACTGTACAAAACTGATACACACATCTGTACTTATATCTCAATACAGTTCAGATAAGATAATCAACCTTCTAACAAACCCTGTCGAGACGCAAAATTTCGCGTTTCTAGAAATCTAAAATTCCTATTATTAACCCTTAACTGAACGGTATTGACCCATATCCAGGTTTAAAAAAATTTTGATAGTCCTCATCCGCTCAAAAAGTTGTATATTAGCGTAGCGGCTCATGCTTGTTTTTGTCATACCCCTCAAAAGCCCGCAAGTTTCCAAATCTTGGGAGCTTGTAACCAAGTTATTTGAAAGAACCATTAAATCAATTTGCAATCAGACTTCATCAGAGTATAGGGTGATTGTTGTTTGCCATGAGCGACCACGACTAGAATTTCATCATCCCTACGTTAGATATATTGAAGTTGATTTTCCACCAGCAAACGAGCCTGATGCCTTTTCTAGAGGGCATACCGACAAAGGACGAAAAATTCTCAAAGGATTAATTCATGCTCAAGAATTTTCTCCAACTTATACTATGACAGTTGATGCTGATGATTGTGTCAGCAAGTATTTAGCAGAATTTGTTAGTCAAAATAGTAATTGTGATGGTTGGTTTATCAATAAAGGTTATAAGTATCAAGACGGAAGTGATTTTATATATGTTAAGAGAAGAAATTTTTATAAAATTTGTGGAAGTTGCAATATTCTCAGGTATGACTTGAATAATCTACCGAACAATCCAGAGTACAACCGTGGTTATGGTTACTATAAATTCTATGTTGACCACGAGAAAGTCAGAGAAACTTTAGCGAAAAATGGGAATCACCTCCAGCCGTTACCATTTCCAGGTGCCGTTTATATTGTTGCCACCGGAGAAAATCTTTATTACGGAACAACCAAGTTAACATTTAATCTATTTAATCGTAAAGGCTTAAATCAATCAATTCGCGAAGAATTTAATTTATACCCATTGAATAAAAATTTAGTGAGAACAGAACCGCTATATTCAAGATAATCTGTAAAAATAAAGCGATCGCTCACGACTGAACGGGCATATTTACCGACGAAAGAACTCAGAACTCACCGAATGGAAATGAGCAGCGAGGTTTAAAATCGAGATCTCATTCTGGTTCCTAGCTGCGTCTATAGCGCCCCTAAATTCAATTAGGGAGGGTTATAAACTGTAACTTAATCTCTATTCACCTGTGTGCATTGTTCGTCATTTTTGGGTAGTTTGAGATGAGTTGATCAACAAACTCTCTCAGCCGTTCTTGCCAATCAGGAACAGCTTTGAGTAGGCTTTATATAACGGAGAAAAGAATTCTTTCCTTACTCAATCCCCCAAATTTGTATCTGGGGATATTCTGTGTTCTGCGTTCTGCATTCTGTATTCTTCTTAAAGCGCCGCCATGCTGACAGCAAAGCTAAAATCCAAGAAATACAAAAAAACCAAAAAACAGCAGCAAAAGGAAACTCCAAGCCTTAGCCTCAAAGAACGTTTAGCCCAGAAGCGCAAATCTGCACAAGCACGGAAAGAATTCACCAATTTTTTAATCCCCGTCATTGTTGGCGGTATCTTCTTTGGCATTCTCATGGCTTTTGTCGGTGGAATTAAGGCAGCAGTCCCAGGTTTATTGGGAATCATTACTATTGCTTTGTCCTACAAATATCCCCGTCAAGCCCTTTTTGCCTTCCTGATTTACGTGCCGTTTGGCGGTACCATCACCTACTACATTGGCAATAGTCCCATACTTCAAATAGCGAAAGACTCCTTCTACATTCCAGCGCTGATTGCACTTTGGCAAATTTGTCGTAAGCAGCGGCTACCCCTGATTATTCCGCAAGCCATAAAAACTCCACTGTTTATTTTGTTGGGCATATGTCTGCTGACGCTGGTATTTGTAAATGGAGGGCAGCAATTCAACCCGCCCTCCACTCAACTATCGGATAATTCAGGTCTGGAAATACCGATAGGCATGGGAATACTGGGTTTGAAAGTACTTTTGGGCTATGTACCCCTCATCGCTTGCGCTTATTATCTCATTCGCAATAAGCGAGATTTCCTATTTTTATCGCGCCTGCAGGTTGTCCTCATACTAGTGTGCTGTGCCCTAGGACTTGTTCAATATTTATTATTATCAAAGGGGATATGTCAAGGCACCAGATATTTAGAAGGAGCAGCCCAATTCAAAGCATCAATTGAAGCTCGTTGTTTCATCGGTGGTTCTCTCATTTATAGTCCCGAACAAGGGGTCATTCGTCTACCAGGAACCTTTGTTGCCCCTTGGCAGTGGGCATGGTTCTTAATTTCCAGCACCTTTTTTGCCTTTGCCTGCGGCTTTAGTGATCCTTCTAGAACTTGGCGGGTTCTCAGTTTAGGTTCTATGGCATTAGTCTTTATCAATGCAGTTGTCTCCGGGCAGAGAATAGCCTTAGCATTAGTCCCTGCGTGCTTCGTCGCTTTGCTCTTGCTGACTGGTGAAATTCGCAACCTGAAACGATTCATCCCAATAGGAGTCGGACTGCTCATTATTTTAGGAATTGCAATGGTGGCTAATCCTGAAATCGTAGGACAGAGGATAGAAAGTCTGAACGCACGCTGGCAAGCTTCACCGCCACAAGAGTTTATTGTGCAGCAATTTAATGAGGTCTGGAAAAATTTAGATGGACCGTTAGGAAGTGGTTTAGGACGTGCTACTAACTCTGCCCGTTTGCTAGGTCAAACCAAACTGGTGGAAACCTACTATCCCAAAATACTCTATGAAATTGGACCATTCGGACTGCTGGGGTTTCTTGCCTTAGTCACAACTTTAACAATTGTGTGCTTCCAAACCTATCGTTCAGTCAAAAATCCTATTTTCCGCAGTTACGCAGGTGCTCTGTGGGTGTTTGTATTGTTTATGAGTTACAACACCTACTATTATCCTTTGGATGTCGATCCGGTAGCTGTCTATTACTGGTTTTTTGCTGGAGTCCTTTTGAAATTACCAGAAATAGATAAGCAAGAAAGACTCGTAGAGGCACAAGCAAAAGGGGTGCGGGGGAAGAAGACTAAAAATATACAGACGCGCCATGGCGCGTCTCTACAATGACTAATGACTAATGACTAATGACTATTAATATGAATTTTCCTTTAATTTCAGTTATTATCCCCACCTACTGTCGTGAGGAACCACTACGCGATAGCATTGCTGATGTCCTGAAACAGGACTACCCAAATTATGAAGTATTGGTTGTGGATCAAACCCCGAAACATGATCCAGCAATTGAAGCTTACCTAGAGGAATTAACCGCAGCCACTAAAATAAAATGGTTCCGTTTAAATTGGGCAAGTTTACCAGGGGCGCGGAATTATGCAGTGCGGCGGGCAGCAGGTGAAATAATTTTATTTATTGATGATGATGTGCAGTTACCAGATGGATTTTTAGCAGCGCATGCAAAAAACTATTTGGAAAACCCAGAAGTGGGGGCTGTTGCTGGACGCGTATTTGACAGAATGAAATTAGGTGATTCTGGAGGAAAATTGCAGATTGAATATCTTCCTCCTCAGGCAATGGATCCAGGAATTGCTTGGTATTATATAGATTTGGTGCATACAATAAAACCCCAAGAAGTGCTAACAGCAAGGGGTTGTAATATGTCCTTTCGCCGGGAAATTTTTACCAAACACGGACTAAGATTTGATGAGAGATTTCGCGGTAGTGCGGTGCGAGAAGAATCTGATTTCTGTTTAAGATTGCGGCAGACTGGATATAAGATTTGGTACGCTCCAGAGGCACATTTGGTGCATCTTGGAGAAGAAACGGGAGGTTGCCATGATATTAGTATGCGCTCTCTAAAATATCAACTCACCTTTTACCACAACCATTTCTTAATGGGGCTGAAAAACCTCACCGCTACCCAAGCGTTACGCCTCTACGCCCGTTTATTCGACTGTCACGTTCTCGGACGCCCTCCTTGCCACAAAAGCGGTTCTCCCATCAAAATTCTCACTCGCGGGGTTTTCTACTCTTTAGGTTTTTTGAAAGCTTTAGGTACTGTTATTCAATCCATTTGGAATGATGGTCAAATCTACACTCACATAGATGAACAAGTTAAAAGTATTTAAACCATAGATAAACACAAGATTTACACAGATAGATATTTTTCTCATGTATTATCTGTGTCCATCTGTGTCCATCTGTGGTTCAATATTCTAAATTCTCTATTAAAAATACAAATGAAAATTATCGTAGCAAGCCACACTTATATTGTAGACATTAACTGTGAAAAATTACGTATTTTGTCTCAACTAGAACCTGAAATTGAAGTAACAGTTGTCGTACCAAAAAAGTGGAAACCTGGCGGTGTTCAGAACAAAATAATTCAAACTCAATATCGTGATGAAGGCAAATTTCGCATAGTTCCCGTTTCTAACTTTAGTCAAAATCATCAAGGACTGCTGACTTTTGGCGCTGATTTGATATCTTTGTTAGGAAAGTTCCGTCCCCAGATTATTCAAGTAGAACAAGGGTCTAGGGGACTAGCTTATGCTGAGATGATTACTTTAAATCAGCTATTAGGACTCAAGGCAAAAAATGTATTTTTTACTTGGTGGAATCTACCCTATAACCTGAAATTTCCAGTATCTTTATTAGAAAAATATAACCTAACGCACAGCCACGGCATTATTTCCGGAAATCAAGATGGTGCAGAAATTTTACGCCAACAGGGATACAAAGGACAAATAAAAGTAATGCCTCAACTGGGTGTCGATGAAACTTTATTTACTCCCACACCACAGCCAGAATTAGCAACCAAGTTAGGAATTGAACCACATGATTTTGTTGTGGGATTCGTCGGGCGTTTTGTTCAAGAAAAGGGATTACTCACTCTTGTGAATGCCCTAGCTAGTTTGAAAGATAAATCTTGGAAGTTTCTGCTTTTGGGGCGTGGTTCGTTGCAATTAGAATTAATGAATCAAGCTGCAAAACATAATATTCAAAACAGAATAATTTTAGTTGAGAGCGTTTCACATGATGAAGTGCCAAAGTATATTAATTTAATGAGTACTTTAGTCTTGCCATCGGAAACAAATTACAAGCTTAAAAACATAACTTCTGTTGGTTGGAAAGAACAATTTGGTCATGTACTAATAGAAGCAATGGCTTGCAAAGTTCCTGTGATTGGTTCAAATTCCGGCGAAATTCCCTATGTGATTGGTGAGGCTGGATTAATATTTCCTGAAGCAGATGCCAAAGCACTGGCTAATTGCATAGTTCAATTGATGGACAAACCAGAATTGGCTAAAAAATTAGGCGAAATGGGTTATCAAAAAGCAATGACTCAATACACAAATAAAGCTTTAGCAAAACAGCAATTAGAATTTTATAAAGAACTTGTAAATAGTCATTAGTCATTAGTCATTAGTCATTAGTAAACAACCACTGACAAAGGACAAATAACAAAGGACAAATGACAAAACATGCGAATTCTACAAATTGTTCCCTCAATTTCTTTAATATATGGCGGTCCCAGTCAAATGGTACTAGGGCTATCTTCTGCATTGGCACGGCAAGGAGTAGAAGTTACAATTCTGACAACCGATAGTAATGGTGATACTGGGCAAGAACCCTTGGATGTTCCTTTAAATACTTTAATTCAACAGGATGGCTACAAAATAATATACTTCCGTTGCGCCCCTTTTCGTCGCTACAAATTCTCTGTTGACTTACTCAAATGGCTAAATATTCACGCCCATACGTTTAACTTAGCTCATATTCATGCTCTGTTTTCCCCTGTTAGCAGTGTTGCTGCAAGCATTTGTCGTCGGCAAAAATTAGCGTATATTTTGCGTCCGTTAGGAACTTTAGACCCAGCAGATTTACGCAAAAAAAGGCAATTAAAACAGCTTTATGCGGCAATTTTAGAACGTGCAAATTTAGCTGGTGCAGCCGCCATTCACTTTACCAGTGTTCAGGAAGCCAAAGTATCAGAAAGATTTGGAGTCTCTACACGAGATTTGGTGATTCCTTTGGGTGTTATCCCCCCTGAGTCCCCCCTTGCATTCCCAGGCAGGAGCCTGGGAACGAGGGGGGGAAGCGAGGTGCGTCAGCAGTTCGGTATTCCCCTTGATGTGCCGTTGGTGCTGTTTATGTCTCGTATTGATCCAAAAAAAGGGTTGAATTTGCTGCTTCCAGCATTAGAGGCGCTTTTAGCTGAAGGGTTAAATTTTCACTTTGTTTTAGCTGGAACGAATCCCCAAGATCCAGGTTACGAAGAAAAGATAAAATCACAGATACAAACTTCACCACTGCGATCGCACACCACTATCACTGGCTTTGTTACAGGTGAATTAAAATCTGCCCTTCTCCAAGCTGCTGATTTATTCGTTTTGCCGTCGTATTACGAAAACTTTGGTATTGCTGTAGCTGAAGCAATGGTATCAGCAATCCCAGTAATTATATCAGACCAAGTGCATATTTGTCAAGAAGTGCGTGATAGCGAGTCGGGATGGGTGGGTGCAACAGATGTGTCAGACCTCACCAACTTACTTCGCATAGCTTTACAAAATCCTTCAGAACGTCAACGGCGGGGGTTACGTGCCAAAGAATATGCATTAAAAAATTATAGTTGGGATGCGATCGCTCTTCAAACCATTGAAGCGTATAATCAAATCTTGTCCCACTTGGACGTAAAATAATAAGTCTGTTTGTGCAAGTTTGCACAAGCTAAAATTTTGTTTCATTGAGCTAAACTCCAATCGGCTAACCGGAGTTTTGTGGCATCATGGCAAGATAGAATACATATGCCTTTCTGAACTACAGGGAATCTGACATGGCTCTCCATCTAGGCGACACAGTACCAAACTTTACCCAAGCCTCCTCCACCGGAGACATAGACTTTTACCAATGGGCTGGCGACAGCTGGGTTGTACTTTTCTCTCACCCCGCAGACTATACACCTGTTTGCACAACAGAGTTAGGACAAGTCGCTAAGCTAAAGCCAGAATTTGACAAGCGCAACGTTAAAGTGATAGCTCTCAGCGTTGATGATGTTGAATCCCACAAAGGATGGATAGGAGACATTGAGGAAACTCAAAACGCCACTCTCAACTACCCCATTTTGGCAGACGCGGATCGTAAGGTTTCTGAACTCTATGACATGATTCACCCCAATGCGAATGCATTGGTAACAGTGCGTAGTGTTTTCATCATCGATCCTAACAAGAAACTACGTCTGACCTTAACCTATCCTCCCAGCACTGGACGCAACTTTGATGAAATTTTGCGGGTGATTGATTCGCTGCAGTTGACTGATAACTACAGTGTAGCGACACCAGCCGATTGGAAAGATGGCGATGACACAGTCATCGTTCCTTCGCTAAAAGATCCAGAAGTGCTGAAGGAGAAATTCCCCAAAGGTTATCGGGAAATTAAGCCCTATCTGCGCTTGACTCCTCAACCTAATAAGTAAATCTTGAAATAATTTCGCGCAAGTGCTGTAGAGATGAGAAATTTCCCGTCTTTACAGCATTTTTGCGTAAGAATAAAAAATATAAAGCCAGTCGGGTAGGCAGTTAGAGAAAATAATTATGCTTTCATCTCCTATTTTTTTACGAATGCCGCCAGATTTACAAATGACAGATGAGCAATTTTTTGAATTCTGTCAGGTTAATCAAGATTTACGTATCGAACGTAATAAGTTTGGTGAGATATCAATTATGCCTCCCACTGGCTCAGAAACAGGCAACCGTAACTTTAACATAGCTCTTCAGTTGGGAATTTGGGCAAATCAGGACGGAACAGGTATTTGTTTTGACTCTAGCACTGGGTTTAAGCTATCAACAGGTGCAGAAAGGTCGCCTGATGCCTCTTGGATGAAACTGGAACGCTGGAATGCTCTGACATCAGAACAACAGCAAAGGTTTGCCCCAATTTGCCCAGATTTTGTTGTAGAACTCCGGTCATCTTCTGATAATCTCCAGCCTTTAAAAGACAAAATCGAAGAATATATGAAGGAACCAGGAATACAATTAGGTTGGTTAATTGACCGTAAACATCGCAAAGTTTATATCTATCGTCCTGGGATGTCAGAAGAATGTTTAGATAACCCTGCTACTGTCAGTGGTGAACCAGTTTTACCAGGATTTGTTTTGAATATGAGTAAAGTTTGGTAGCTAAAACTATTAGGAACCTTATGTTTTCATCTCCTATTTTTTTCCGGATGCCACCAGATTTACAAATGACAGATGAGCAATTTTTTGAATTCTGTCAGGTTAATCGAGATTTACGTATCGAACGTGATAAATTTGGTGAGATATCAATTATGCCCCCTACTGGCTCAGAGACAGGCAACCGTAGCGGTAATATATTTGGCGAGCTTTATATTTGGGCAAATCAAGACGGAACAGGTATTTGTTTTGACTCTAGCACTGGGTTTAAGCTATCAACAGGTGCAGAAAGGTCGCCTGATGCCTCTTGGATGAAACTGGAACGCTGGAATACTCTAACATCAGAACAACAGCAAAGGTTTGCTCCAATTTGCCCAGATTTTGTTGTAGAACTCCGGTCATCTTCTGATAATCTCCAGCCTTTAAAAGACAAAATCGAAGAATATATGAAGGAACCAGGAATACAGTTAGGTTGGCTGATTGACCGTAAACATCGCAAAGTTTATATTTATCGTCCTGGGATGTCAGAAGAATGTTTAGATAACCCTGCAAGTGTCAGTGGTGAACAAGTTTTGCCAGGGTTTGTTTTGAATATGAGTAAGATTTGGTAGTGCAAGTCTTAACTGCTGCTAGAATTTTTCTTATTCTCAGGAAACTTACACTTAACTTCAATTTCAAAGTTGCCTTCACTAGAACCTTCAACCAAGATAGGAATGCCAACTTTGCTGCCCAGCTTGATACCAAATTTTATTGTGACTTCTTCAGCTTCGGGTAAATTTCTGAATGCCCCAAGAGCTAATTTGGTATAACCACGAAGCTTCGCGTGAAATTCCTGAATGTTAACTGTAGGGAGAATATCGCCAATACCACGGTATGCTAGTTGATCGTCGTCTATTTCTGGCACCTCAGCGACGGTTTTTGACTGAATATAAAGCTCGTACTCTTCACCGTCATCTTTAATTATCAGGCGTTGTACTTCTGACATCGGTAGCCTCAAGTTATTACGGATTATATCTTTAGTTAGAATACTCTAAAACGCCCTTATGGTTGGTTGGACAGTATGGCTCGATATGCCTTGGTGATTGGCATTGCTAACTATAACCATTTCAGAAATCTGCCAAAGGCTGTCACCGATGCAGAAAACATAGCGCGGGTGCTAAGTAAACATGGTCGCTTTGAAGTTCAGCCGTTACCTGCTAAGTTAATCGAGGGTGAAAATCGCTGGTGTGTTGCGCCAGACAAAAAGCTAACTGGTAAAGAACTGGGTTTAACACTGAGGACGTTTTTGCTGGAAAAGGCAAAAAACCACGAAGCACTGATTTATTTTGCCGGACATGGATTTGAAGCACCAACGCTGACAGGTAAACAAAAGGGTTATCTGGCGACATTTGATTGTACCAGTGATGGACAGAATGCGATCGCCTTTGACGACTTCAATGATTTAATCCGAGAATCTCAGCTTGCTAGTTTAGTGGTACTGCTAGACTGCTGCTATGCTGGTTCTTTTTTAGAAAACAGTTTTCTCAGGTCAAGTTTCCCCATTTTCAACAGCAAACAGGACTACTGTCTGATAACCGCCTCGCGTGAGTTTGAAAGAGCGCGGGAAGATGTCGAAGGAGGCATTTTTACCCAAGCAGTTCTCAGAGGATTATCTCACGATAGAGCTGATGAAACGACTGGCGAAGTGAATGTCACCGACTTGTTTAGCTTTATATCGCGCGAACTTAAGCAGAGTGGACAAGAACCAATCTACATGGGCGGAGGAAGGTCAATTCCTCTGGTTTGGTATCCGCCAAAAAATCCGGTGGTTGCTGCGGTTGTGCGTGAGGAGTGTCCTTATCGAGGTTTGGAACCTTTTGACAAGCAGCACGCAGAATTCTTCTTTGGTCGTAAGAAAGTTGTTGAGGACATTCTACAAAAACTCGCTCAGGCTCAGTTTGTTCCGATCATTGGCGCATCAGGAAGCGGTAAGTCTTCTGTGGTGCGTGCGGGTTTGATTCCTCAGTTGGACAAGAATGGCTGGCGAATATTAGACCCAATTAAACCAGGAATTGAGCCATTGGCAAAATTGCGAGCAGTCTTTGAGTCGTTTTTTCAGCGTCCGAGAGAAATTCAGCAGCTTTATGATTTCATCCACAGTCATCCGGATGGCTTGAATGCGGTAATTGAACGTCTCCCTGGTTCAGAACGTTTCTTGTTGGTTGTAGATCAATTTGAAGAAGTGTTTACCCTTTGTTCCAACGAGGAGGAGAGACGCAGGTTTATTGAGTTGTTAACCCAGGTTGTAGAACTTTCGGATGCAACGTCTCTACAGAGTTTGCGGTTGGCAATTGTCACAACCATGCGGGCGGATTTTCTCGAACCCTGTTTGACCTATCCATCGCTGACTCAAGTGATTCAAAATCAGGCAGTGTATATGCCGCCGTTGCTAGGGGCAGATTTAGAGCAAGCGATCGCATCTGGGGCAAACCTGCAAGGTTATCGCTTTGAGGATGGGTTGCTCGGAGAGATTATGCAAGATGTGGGTAAAGAGCAGGGATGTTTACCACCGTTACAGTTTGCCCTCACAGAACTTTGGGAGAAACGAGACAGCCAGAAGCATCAGTTAACAGTTGAGCAGTATCGGGCAATGGGTGGCATGATTGGTGCGCTGGATCGTTACGCAGAAAATATTTATCAAAGTTTCATGGAGCAGGAGCAGCAATGGGTTAAGCAAATATTTTTAAAACTGGTGCGAACGGGTGACGGAGAAAAGGATACCAAACAGCGCCAACTCAAAGCTAAACTGTTAGCCATTGGTGATGACAACGTAATCAGTGATGTTTTAGATGAGTTGATTCAACTGCGCTTGTTAGTAACTGGGCAAGAAGAACAGCAAGGAGAAGCCTGGGTTGATTTAGCCCATGAAGCTTTGATGGAGGGGTGGCAGCGTTTTGCTAACTGGCGTCAAGAGAATCGGGAGGTGCAAAGACTGATTGACAGGGTAGAAGATGCCCTGCGGGAATGGCAGAAGAAGCCGCAGGATGAAAATTTAATGATGGGCGGTTTGCTAGCTCAAGTGCGGCAGAAATGGCTGGATATGGAACCATATTTAGATACCATAGCAAAGGAGTTTTACCAGCAAAGTGAAGCTGATGAACATGAAAGAAGCACTGCTGTTCGGGTATTTATTAAATCCAAGCTACTTGAGAAAGCACAGAGGGTGCAGAAATTACTATCTGTCCAACCTCTAGATGGTTTAGTCCTGGCTATTGAATTGATGGGTGAGAACCTGGAGAAAATGCCGCAGCAAATTCTCATCTCAGTTCAAACTACTCTATATGAAGCATTAGGAACAGACATAGCGTCAATTCCTTTGCAAGGATACACGGGTGTTGTCTATTCAGCAGCCATTAGTCCCGATGAACCATGGATTGTCAGTGGTAGTACTGATAAGACTGTGCAGTTGTTGGACATCAAGGGCAACCCTATTAGTCAACTGTTCCAGGGGCATGAAGGCCCTGTCACTTCAGTTGCTTTTAGCGCGGATGGGCAAATGATTCTCAGTGGTAGTACTGATAAGACTGTGCGGTTGTTGGACATCAAGGGCAACCCTATTAGTCAACTGTTCCAGGGGCATGAAGGCCCTGTCACTTCAGTTGCTTTTAGCGCGGATGGGCAAATGATTGTCAGTGGTAGTACTGATAAGACTGTGCGGTTGTGGGACATCCAAGGCAATCCTATCGGTCAACTGTTCCAGGGGCATAAAGGTCCTGTCACTTCAGTTGCTTTTAGCTCGGATAGGCAATGGATTGTCAGTAGCAGTCATGACAGCACAGTGCGGTTATGGGACATTCAGGGCAACCGCATCAATCAAATGTTCCAAGGACATGGGACAATAATCGATTCAGTTGCCTTTAGCCCGGATGGGCAAATGATTGTCAGTGGCAGTTGGGACAAAACCATTCGGTTGTGGGACATTCAGGGCAATCCCATCGGTCAACCGTTCCAGGAGCATGAGCGTGCTGTCATTTCAGTTGCCTTTAGCCCGGATGGGCAAATGATTGTCAGTGGCAGTAGTGATAAGACTGTGCGGTTGTGGGACATTCAGGGCAATCCCATCGGTCAACCGTTCCAAGGGCATGAGGATTCTGTTTATTCAGTCGCCTTTAGCCCGGATGGGCAAATGATTGTCAGTGGCAGTAGTGATAAGACCGTGCGGTTGTGGCTCCTTAGCTGGCAGGCGTTGTTCAAAGCTGCATGCGATAAGTTACGTAACCATCCCGTGTTCCAAAATCCTCAAACTGAGGAAGCAAAAGCCGCTTGTGAAACCTGCCGTAAATATGTTTGGGACGTGTAGGGGCAAAAATTGTGTGCTTTGACAATGTGAGGGTGCTGCATTGGATTCTAATACTCATTCACGAGTTCCAAATACTCATCGATGAGTATCAAACACTCGTCTACGAGTCCCAACCACTCGCTCACGAGTTCCAAATACTCGCCGATGAGTATCAAACACTTGTCCATGAGTCCCAACCACTCGCTCGCGAGTTCCAAATACTCGCCGATTCAGTATCAAACACTTGTCTACGAGTCCCAACCACTCGCTCGCGAGTTCCAAATACTCGCCGATTCAGTATCAAACACTCGTCTACGAGTCCCAAACACTCGCTCACCAGTCAACAATGTTGTCCCCTCACTACATTTTCAACGAACGAGATACTCTTGTTCACACTGCCCAGTGTACAAAAGTGAGCGATGTTGCAAAGGAACCGCCTTAGGCGATCGCCCTTTCTACGAAACCGTGGTCTAGGCGATCGCCTATACTGCAAAGCTATAAACCTTTTATGCACAACTTTCGCATAACCCCACCCCGGTTTTGTCTTGCGCCAAAACCGCCCCTCCCCGGATGCGGGGAGGGGATTAAGGGGAGCCAGCGCTGCAGGAGGGTTTCCCTCCGCAGGCGACTGGCGTGTGAGGTCAAATCAACGTGGCATAAAGGTTTGAACGTTCAATTGACACCAATGAGCAATGCCTTTGCCCCTACATCCTGTCCTTTATCTACCCCTTTCGTGCTGTGACCAAATGCGCGTTGGCAATCCCCAAACGTAGATAAAGCCCTCCGCTGCCTTATGGTCAAATGTATCCTCAGCACCGTATGTTGCCAAGTCGGGAGTGTAGAGGGAATTGTCAGAACTCCGCCCAACTATGGTAGCGTTGCCTTTGAAGAGTTTCACCCGCACAGTTCCAGACACTCGCTCTTGTGTCTTTTGAATAAAGGCATCCAGTGCAGTTTTTAGCGGGCTGTACCACAGACCGTTGTAAATTAATTGACTGTAAGTCTCCTCAATACCACGCTTGTAATGAGTAACATCTGCGGTCAAAGTCAGACTTTCTAAATCCCGATGTGCGTGAATTAACACCAGCAAAGCCGGCGCTTCATAAATTTCCCGCGATTTGATACCTACCAAGCGGTTTTCTATCATGTCGATGCGTCCGACACCGTGATTCCCAACGACTTGGTTAAGTTGTTCAATCAGTTCAACTGGGTTGATGAATTCACCATTGAGGGTGGTAGGAATTCCTCTGGAAAATCCAATTTCAACGTACTCTGGCTTATCGGGAGTGTCAGCGATCGCCTTCGTCATTGCATAGATTTCTTCTAATGGTTCCACATTAGGGTCTTCCAGAACGCCTGCTTCTATACTGCGACCAAGCAAGTTACGGTCGATACTATAGGGTGAGGATTTTTTCACTGGCGAGGGGATGCCATACCGTTCCCCGTAGGCAATGGTTTCCTCGCGGCTCATTCCCCATTCCCGTGCAGGGGCAAGTATCTTGATATTGGGATTTAGTGCAGCAGTCGAGACATCAAAGCGCACTTGGTCGTTACCCTTACCAGTGCATCCGTGAGCGATCGCATCAGCACCGTATTTTTCTGCTGCTTCTACCAATGCTTTGACAATCAATGGACGCGCAAGCGCAGTACTCAGAGGATAACGATTTTCATAAAGAGCGTTTGCTTGAATTGCCGGAAAAGCGTAATCCTTCACAAAGCTTTCTTTGACATCCACCACTAGCGATTCACTTGCTCCCGATTTCAGAGCTTTTTCTCTGACAGGTTCTAATTCATCTCCTTGTCCTAAATCTGCCGCTAGGGTAATGACTTCTTCTACGCCCCACTCATGCTTGAGGTAAGGAATGCACACCGAGGTATCTACACCACCAGAATAGGCTAAAACAACTTTCTTAGCGCGCCCCATTCGTTTCTCCAGTTGACAAAACACAACAATGAGTCAATATTATCTAACTTATTTAGGTATATTTTTCAACTCAACGAGACAATCATGATATGTTGATATTTTGAATATTTTTCATAACATCACCGATTCATCGGAATTTTTTCTTATTATTTATTCTCTGCAGATAGCATTGAAACTAAATCTTGCTTGAACAAAGGATGAATTGGCATTGCTGCCAAAGATTTGGGCTGAGTCAGTTGTAGAGTTATCTCATGAATGCCAAAAGTTTGCTCCAGATGAGTTTGTAATTGCCCAAGCAGGCGATCGCGTTCTTCAAGAGTCGCACAATCCACAGTTAGATGAGCGCAAAGCATCACCTGTTCTCTGCTAATTCTCCAAACGTAGATTTTTTCTACCTGCAAAACTTTAGGAAAAGACTTGAGAGAGACTTCCACAACACCCGGGTTAATTGATTTTGGTGCATACTCCAAAAGAATCGAGAGACTTTCTCGCACAAGTGGCAAAGCACTGACACCCATCAAGCTAGCAACTCCTAAGCTAATAGCCGCATCTGCCCATAACCAATTCCAAAAGTGAATCGCGACAGCAGCAACAATCACACCTAGAGAACTAGCAGTATCAGCGATGATATGAAGCCAAGCACCCCGTAAATTTAAGTCGTCATGAGAGTGGGGATGCAGCAAAGTCATGTTGAGCAGATTGACAAATAAACCTACCACAGCTACTGCTAACATTGGTAAGCCAGAAATTTCTTCCGGACTCCCCAACCGGTGAATTGCTTCCCAACAAATGAAAATAGCGATCGCAAGCAAACTTAACCCATTCACCAAAGCCGCCATAATTTCAATGCGGCGATGTCCAAATGTTGCCCGACCAGCAGCAGGTTGCTGTGCTAACCAACTGGCAAACAGTGATATTCCCAAAGCAGCGATATCAGAAAGAATGTGTTCTGCATCTGCCTGTAGAGATAAACTTCCGCTCCATAAACCGACACTCCACTCAGTAACAAAAAACCCAGCCAGTAAACAAACAGTTATTGATAAAAGTTGAGTTTTTCGACTGTTTTGAGTTCCATCGGCGGAACTATCCGAACACTCGCAGTTGTAATGTTGCTCTAAAAGCATGACCCGAATAACCCTATATAAATTACATCTCTAACATGAACAATGCTTACCATAGCTTGATTTCTAGGCATTGCTAGACAATTGACGTTTGATATTGCAGTACGAGTTCCATGATGTATCTTTTAGTACATAAACTCTCTTGAGTTAATTTCACAATGGCTTTACGCCTGCTTTATAACAATTTATTACGAATCGATTCATTTTTACGTATCATTTATAAATATACACTGTTAGTTTATACTCAGTGCTTAACTAATATAGTACACAAGGTCAATTATGCTCCGTTCACACATCAAGTGGCTCATACCAGCAGCCTTAGCTTTCGGTGGTTTCGGGTTAAATGTGCAAAGCGCGAGCGCGCAGGCTACATATGATACCTATGACTTTACTGCTAACTACAAGACATCAGTCCAACTTCAGCCCTTCCTACCGGAACAGAACATCGTAAGGGCAACCATCACAGGTGAGAGTACTGATGCTCCTTACGGATTGACCAAGTTTACTAGCAATACTTACGGACAGACTGAGGCTCGTGGAGACAATACATTCACCAGATTCAATTCCGATCCAAGCACATTTGGCATACAAGGCGAAGTACTTGGCGATATATACTACGGCGATGGTCCCAATCAGTTATTTGGATTAGCAAATGACAGCGCTGAAATTAACCCCAACGAAGGCACAATTAAGGGTGGTGGTACCATAACTATCACTGGTGGAACGGGCATATTCCAAAACACCACAGGCAAAATAGATTTTACTCAGGAGGACAGACTTGGTCCACCAGGAGCTCCTACTACTGACGGTAACGCCATACTGAAATTCTCCTTAAAGACTCCTCGGGCGGTTCCAGAACCAACAGCCACCACAGCATTAGTCGGCGTGGGTGTACTTGGAGCAGGTGTTCTGCTGCGTAAACACCGTCGTAAAGCGGCTTCCAACTAAGGAAAACAGGTCACTGCATTATATAGCGGTTCTCACTTTGCTTAGATACGGCAGGAACTTTACCTCCCAATTCTCCTCTTTGCAAGATCCAAAGGGGGAGTATTTTCTCTCTTAAGGGCAGGTGTTTTGAAAGTTATCAGCAAAGCCTATATTTTCGTTCAAAAATTTTTCTTTGCGTCTGGGTTTCTCCGCATCTCCACATCAAACAAAACGCAAAATCTGTAAAACCTACCCTTGAAACGAGTATTTTCTCCCCTCTTCGCTTGCACCCTTTGGGGTAAGGTGTGGGGTAAAAATTGTATTGCATCCAAATGCAAATCGCCATAATCCTCATCTCAACCACCTCCGCCCTAGAAGAACTAGGGTGGTTTTGCTTTAAGGAACAGTGTTGTAGTCACTGCTGTCCTATCCTGGAGATGGGCAATACTGATGTGGGTGAGACTGTGTTTTTTAGCGTTGTGATTCCGACTTACAATCGTAAGCCAATTTTGGAAAAGTGTCTTAGAGCTTTGGAGGCACAGAAACTAACTGATGTAGAGACGCGCCACCTCTCGTCTCTACAAGGTTACGAGATTGTCTTAGTGGATGATGGCTCTACTGATGGCACATTGGAGTGGTTAGAAGCAAACAAACAGGAGTTTCCCCATGTGCGAGTGTTTCGTCAAAATCATGCAGGACCTGCAGCAGCGCGAAATTTGGGAGTAGAAAAGGCACTAGGAGACACTATTATTTTTATTGATAGTGATTTAGTGGTGACAGAAAATTTCCTGCAAGCTCATAAGTCAGCACTGATGCAAGGAAAGGAGAAATTGGGAGGCGATCGCTTCTTTACCTACGGTGCAGTTATTAATACTTGTAATTTTGACGACCCCACATCTGAACCATACAAAATAACAGATTTTTCCGCCGCCTTTTTTGCCACAGGTAATGTAGCTATTCCCAAGCATTGGCTGGAGAAAGCCGGACTTTTTGACACTCGTTTTCAACTTTATGGTTGGGAAGATTTAGAACTAGGTGTCAGACTCAAAAATCTTGGTTTAAAACTCATTAAATGTCCTGCTGCCGTTGGATACCACTGGCATCCACCTTTTAGCTTAGAACAAGTTCCGCGCTTGATTGACAAAGAAATTCAGCGCGGACGCATGGGAGTTTTGTTTTATCAAAAGCACCCCACTTGGGAAGTGCGAATGATGATTCAAATGACTTGGTTGCATCGCTTACTTTGGGGAATCCTGTCACTGAATGGCATCCTCAATGAACGTACAATGGCTCCATTTTTACAATGGTTAATTAATTTAGGTAAACCGCAGTTGGCGTTAGAAATTGCCCGAATTTTTCTAAACTGGTATAACGTCAAGGGTGTTTATGAAGCGTATACCCAAATGCAAAAGCCAGCTTGATAAGAGGCGAGCGGCGCAAGCCATTGCATTGGTAAAGATGATGTAGTAATTTCCTATTTTGGATGTCGTATTTTCTCGACACTCCCAATTCCCCAATAGCTGCCACAGCTATGCTACTCTAGTATGGTTAACTAATCTCGCACATCCAGGAGTTCGGGTGTTTCCTGCTTTGGGAAATACGCCTGGGTGGAGGTTTAACCCGAATAGGAGTAACAAATATGCCAGTTGTTTCATTGGCTCAAATGATGGAGTCAGGAGTTCACTTTGGGCATCAAACCCGTAGGTGGAATCCAAAGATGTCTCCTTATATTTACACCTCTCGCAACGGAGTACATATCATCGACTTGGTGCAGACTGCCCAGTTGATGGAAGAGGCTTATAGCTATATGAGGTCACAAGCTGAAGCTGGCAAGAAATTTCTGTTTGTTGGTACCAAGCGGCAAGCAGCAGGAATTATTGCCCAAGAAGCAGCCCGTTGTGGATCTCACTACATTAACCAGCGCTGGTTGGGTGGAATGCTCACCAACTGGACGACTATCAAAACTCGGGTAGACCGCCTGAAGGATTTGGAACGCCGGGAAGAAAACGGCGCTCTCGATTTGCTGCCCAAAAAAGAAGCCTCAATGCTGCGTCGGGAAATGGCGAAGCTTCAGAAATACCTGGGTGGGATTAAAACCATGCGGAAAGTTCCTGATGTAGTGGTGATTGTAGACCAACGGCGGGAGTATAACGCAGTGCAAGAATGCCAAAAGTTGGCAATTCCGATTGTGTCCATGCTGGATACTAACTGTGACCCGGATGTAGTAGATATTCCCATTCCGGCAAATGACGACGCCATCCGCTCGATTAAGTTAATAGTAGGCAAATTGGCGGACGCCATTTACGAAGGTCGTCACGGTCAATTGGATTCAGAAGAAGAGTACGAAGATTACGAAGGCGCTGAGGGAGACTACGACTACGACGAAAGCGAAACCGACTACAGTGACTTGGTGATTCCCGACGAAGAAGAGGAAGAATAATCGGTGCTAACGAGCCAGCGGGAATCAGGGCTTTCCCGCGCCTAGGCGACTGGTGAGTCCAGTCCTGTCCCTTTCAAGGACATACCCGATAGCCCTCCGGGTATGCCTTCGGCACGCTACGCGTTCGCCCTTGGCGTGCGCTTGCGCTTACGCCAGTCGCCTGCTGCGGGAGACCCTCCCGCAGCGCTGGACTCACCGTAAGGGGTGGCCGTTCCCACTAGGGCATTGCTGAGTGCCGACTAAAATAGTAGTACTTGGTACTGTAGAGTACTACTTATTCATGAGTCCTTAGCTACAGGTAAAATCCTAAGTTAGTGGTGAGTGCTGAGTAGAAATAACTCAGCACTTATGATTCATTGCTCAGGATTTTCTTAAATCCAAGACTCTAAAGTTTATTTGAGAGCGATTAAAACTGTCAGTCAAGTTAGGAATTGAGGCAACATGGCGGAAATATCTGCAAAACTTGTCCAAGAGCTACGTCAGAAAACTGGTGCTGGCATACTGGACTGCAAAAAGGCGCTGAAAGAAACTGATGGTGATATAGAAAAAGCCATCGAGTGGCTGCGGCAAAAAGGCATTGCCAAAGCCGAGAAGGTAGCAGGACGTACTGCGGCAGACGGTCTAGTAGACACGTACATTCAACCCGGAGGTGAGGTTGGTGTGCTCATAGAAGTCAACTGCCAAACTGATTTTGTTGCCCGTAACGAGGGTTTTAAAGCTTTAGTTCAGAACTTGGCGAAGCAAGCAACAACCGCCGAAAGCCCTGAGGCCTTGTTGACTCAACCTTATATTGAAGATGAAAGTCTAACGGTCGAAGCTTTTATTAAGCAAACGAGCGCCCAGTTGGGTGAAAATATCCAACTGCGTCGCTTCGCCAAATTTGCACTAGCAGAAGGCACACAAGGGGTAATAGATAGTTACATTCATACTGGCGGTCGAGTTGGTGTGTTAGTCGAACTAAACAGCCAAAATGCAGTAGCGAGTCGTCAAGAGTTTCAAACTCTGGCACGCAACTTAGCGATGCAAGTTGCAGCTTGCCCAAATGTTGAGTATGTCAACGTAGACGGAATTCCCGCTGAAGTTGCCCAAAAAGAAAAGGATATTGAAATGGGGCGGGATGATTTGGCGAACAAGCCACAGAACATCAAAGAAAAGATTGTTCAGGGACGGATTGAAAAACGTCTAAAAGAACTGACTTTGCTCGATCAACCTTATATTCGTGATCAGAGTATCACAGTGGAAGAGTTGATTAAGCAGACTGGCTCACAACTGGGCGAAAGCATCTCTGTTGCTCGCTTCGTTCGCTATATCCTGGGCGAGGGTATTGAGAAGGAAGAAAGCAACTTTGCTGAAGAAGTCGCTGCGCAAATGGGCAGCAAGTAATTTAGTCATTTGTCATTAGTTTTGGGCAAAAGACAAAGGACTATTTCCAAGACAGGTCACAGGCAAGCCAAGCTGACCTGTTTTTCATTCACGGTCAGATTAATGTCAGATTTTCGTTTGGACTTTCACCCTAAATCCCTCTCTCAAGGTTGGGAGAGGGACGCGTGAAATTGGCTCTCCTTCTCCCAAAATTGGGAGAAGGGGTTGGGGATTCGGGCAACTTTTGCCTTTTGGCAAGAGGTCTAATAAAATTTACCATTATTTGCTGAGCGTTACTTTGAACTCTCCACGCTTTGAAAAACGTGGATTCTAGACTGTTGTTACGACCTGGGCTGAAAGCCCAGGTCGTAACGTTGTCTCATGTTTTTTTGCAAAACACGTTGGCTCGTTCAAACAGCCCTACCCGCCTCGACCCTTCGACAAGCTCAGGGCTGTGCGGCTACTTGTGTGTTCGTTCCAACCATGTTCGCCTAGCGTCTCCGCTAGGAGAAGATTTTACGTGTTGATGGCTCTAAAAAGACTTTTCAACACAACCCCATATCTTCAATTGTCGTGGTATCACTATGGCATCACGTTTGTTTTTTGGAGTTTTTCATCCTGTGTTACCATGACATCAATATAACATACTAATGATGTTATGGGTAGATTTAGTGCAAGGTTTTCGCTCATAAGAGTATGAAGAATTGGTAAAACTAAGTAAACGAAAAGAGAGGTCAATCAATGAGTTAATCAGAGAAGCGGTAAGGCAATACATTGAAAGAGAAACAAAGGGCTAAAGCCTGCCATCGTCGGGTTCCATCCCCTGGCTTTAAGCACAGATGTAGTTTTCCTCCGTGCGTCAAACTACATCTTCCCTTCGGGACGCTACGCGAACAGGGGTTCTCACCCTCCCATTATGTTTTGATAGATTAGAGTTTCTATCTCTGTGCAAATCCAAAATTCAACATTCAACATCTAAAATGCTTTGGATGGTTATTTTAAACTAGAAGAGTAGTACGTTTATACCAACATAAGGTTCAGATGGGCAATATTAAGAAGATATGGCGAAAGCAATTGAGCGAATTGAACGGGATATTTTAGCACTAGAAGAAGCGATACAGGCGATCGCAAAAGAACTCCAAACCGCCTATACCAATTATCTCACCGCCTTGGGGGAAACCGTACGCAAGCAGCTAATTCTGGCGACATATCACCTGTGTACCCAAGGGTATCCGGAAAGCTTTTTGAATTTGTCATTGCATCAGCGGCAACAATTGCAACAAGCCATCCGCAAGTTGGGTCAACACACAGCCGAACAATTACAAGGTCTCATCAACCCAAGTGAACAGCACGTAGCAGAGGAAGATGAGGAAGATGACGAAGATGACGAAGATGACGAAGATGACGAAGATGACGAAGATGACGAAGATGACGAAGATGACGAAGATGACGAAGATGACGAAGATGAGGAAACATCTGCCTCTACTCCCACGACTTCCCCTACTTCCGTGACTCCCACGACTTTCCTTACTTCCACGACTTCCCTGACTCCCGCTACTTCCGTTACTCCTCCCAATCCTCTGACTCCGGCTATTCCACCTATTCCTCCTAGTTCCCCTAATCCCCCGACTTCTGCCATTCCCCCCACTCTTCCCACTCCCGGTGCTTCCTTCTCCTTATCCCCTTTGTCCTCCTTGTCCTCTTCCCCAAACACCTCTAACCCTATAGAACTAGCAAAATGGCAACAGAATTTAGAAAGAGCGACACAAGAACAGCTCAAAAGAGTTTCTCGTGAGGCTAATCTTCTCATACAGAAAGCAGGGATAATACCCAAAAAATTACCAGGACCAATTTTAGAAGCAGCTGCGGCTGCGGCATCAGAAGCATCTGCCGAAGTGATGCCAGGACCACCCAATCTACTAAACTTGGTTATTGAAATTGAAAATGAGCAGCAGTCAGAAGACTCCGGCTTGACACAAATTATGGCTATCAACCTGCGGCTTGGGGAAATTGAATTTGCTGACGCGACACTCTCGTCTTATCGCAAGCAGATTCGCAGTGTCTTGCTTCAGCTCAATCGGCTAGGGCAGGAGTATCAAAAAAAACAGCGGGAACGTTCAGTTGCCCAAGCTGAAGCAGCATGGCGTGCTATTTGGTCTGATGATTAGTCATTTGTTCTTTGTCCAAAGTCAAATGACTAATGACTAATGACTAATGACTAATGACTAATGACTAATGACTAATGACTAATGACTAATGACTAATGACTACTGACACACCAGATTGGATACGATTGCAGAAAGCCTTGGCAATAGAAGCAGAACAAGGCTTTACTGATTTGCTGGGTAAACAATACCGCTTCAGTGAGTTTCTTACCCTGACTTTTGGCAAATTCCCCACAGGGTTGCCCAGCATTGAACGTCGCCGGTGGCAAGAACTAGCGGCTGAATTTGCTAATTATCCAAATCTGACAGTGGAAGATAGACAACACTTAGTAGCAGAGAGTCGTAGGTATCTGTACCAACTACAGCAAGCGACTGAAGGGGAAGCAGAGGGAGATGAGGGAGATAAGGGAGCAAAATCTTCCTACTCATTCTCACTTCCAAAATCTCCAATTGTCGCTGAGGTGAGCCGCAGACTTGCGCCTAACCTAGACCAAAAGCTGAGTGATTTACCAGAAATAGGCGTTAGAAAAGCTGCAAATTTAGCACGTCTTGGTTTATACAGCGTGCGTGACTTACTTTTCTACTATCCCCGTGACCATATTGACTATGCGCGTCAAGTAAATATTCAGGAGTTGGTGGCAGGGGAGACGGTGACGATAGTGGCAACAGTGAAGCGCTGTAACTGCTTTACTAGTCCCAAAAATAAGAAATTAACGATTTTAGAAGTGGTGCTACGTGATAAAACGGGTCAGATCAAAATCAGCCGTTTTTTCGCTGGTACGCGCTTTAGCAGTCGTGGTTGGCAGGAAAGTTTAAAGCGTCGCTATCCAGAAGGTAGTATTGTGGCGGCGTGCGGATTGGTGAAAGAAAGTAAATACGGCTTGACGTTGGAAGACCCAGAAGTAGAAGTTTTGGCACATCCAGGAGATACACTTGAGTCGTTGACTATCGGTAGAGTGGTGCCTATTTATGCCCTGACAGAGGGAGTGGGCGCGGATCTGGTGCGACAGGCGGTAATTGCTGCTTTGCCTTCTACTGTGCATCTCAAAGACCCATTACCGAGTGGTTTGCGGGATAAGTATAACTTGATGGAATTGAAGGAAGCAATTAATAATATTCACTTCCCCTCAGATAGCGATCGCCTGCAAGCTGCCCGTCGCCGCCTTGTCTTCGATGAATTTTTCTACTTGCAACTTGGATTACTCCAACGTCAGCATTATGCGCGGCAAAATCAAACCAGTGCCATTCTTGCCCCAAAAGGTGAGCTAGTAAAAAAATTCTACGAGATACTGCCGTTTCAACTCACAAACGCTCAAGCTAGAGTCCTTAACGAAATTCTCAACGACTTGCAAAAATCTGTACCGATGAACCGTCTTGTGCAAGGTGATGTCGGTTCTGGTAAAACTGTTGTTGCCGTGATTGCTATTCTTGCTGCTCTTCAGTCTGGGTATCAAGCAGCACTAATGGCTCCTACAGAAGTCTTGGCAGAACAGCATTATCGCAAGTTAGTGAGCTGGTTTAACCTCCTGCATTTACCCGTGGAATTACTGACTGGTTCCACAAAAACGGCAAAAAGACGACAAATTCATGCTCAGTTAGAGACGGGTGAATTGCCACTGTTGGTAGGGACTCATGCCTTAATTCAAGACCCCGTAAACTTTATGCGATTGGGTTTGGTCGTAATTGATGAGCAGCACCGCTTTGGGGTAGAACAACGGGCGCGTTTGCAGCAAAAAGGCGATCAACCCCATGTATTGACTATGACAGCGACTCCCATTCCCCGAACTTTAGCGCTGACAATACACGGGGATTTGGATGTCAGTCAAATAGATGAGTTACCACCAGGACGGCAAAAGATTCAGACAAACGCGCTCATCAGTCAGCAACGCACTCATGCTTACGACCTGATCCGCCGGGAAATTGCCCAAGGACGGCAAGCTTATGTCGTTTTGCCGTTGGTAGAAGAATCAGAAAAACTGGATGTGCGATCGGCAGTAGAAGAGCATAAAAAGTTACAGGAAAGCATCTTTCCAGAGTTTCAGGTGGGACTACTTCACGGTCGCATGAGTTCAGCCGAGAAGGACGAAGCAATTAGCAATTTCCGGGATAACAAAACTCAAATTTTGGTTTCTACCACTGTTGTTGAGGTTGGTGTAGATGTACCGAATGCAACAGTAATGCTCATTGAAAATGCTGAACGATTTGGCTTATCTCAGTTGCACCAACTTCGGGGGCGTGTTGGTCGGGGTGCGGCTCAGTCCTACTGTTTGTTGATGAGTAGTTCCAGAAGCCCTGATGCTCAGCAAAGGCTCAAGGTTTTGGAACAGTCTCAGGACGGCTTTTTCATCTCGGAAATGGATATGCGTTTTCGCGGTCCTGGGCAAGTTTTGGGAACTCGTCAATCAGGTGTGCCGGATTTTACTTTGGCGAGTTTAGTGGAAGATGAGGAAGTGTTAATTTTGGCGCGACAGGCAGCTGAGAAGGTGATAGAGATAGATCCCAGTATAGAGCGTTGGTATTTGATGAAAGAAGAGTTGAAATATCGGTATGAGCGGTTAATGGGTGGAGCAATTTTGACGTGATTGACCATGACCGCTTTATATTTAGCTAAGCATAGGTATAGCCGAGGTTTCTATAATCTAGAACATCTGCGGGTCTAGCCTTTAGCTTGGTAGTTTTCCCATCCCAAGGGTACATTAGGTCGTAGAGATTGTGTCCCTCTGGTCCTGAGCCAGTGGGTAGATATCCTTGGCTTGGGTTCTTTTCTTGCCATATTGCCCAGAGCCGATCTACGTTGCAATGATGCAGAAAGAAAACTGGATCGTTTGGTGAAATAACCACATTTGACATATCGCCCCCGATCCATGAATGAACTTGGTTGTGTAATTCGAAAACAAATGTTCCGTCTGGAGTAATAATAGGTGATCCGTCTGGATTAATTGATCCCCCCGGAGGGAGGAAGCCTTCAAGCCGATTGCGATGGCTGGGACTGCTATCTATGTTCCATGGTTCTTGATCGTAAGGAGTTTCCTCAATCGCAGTCTGCACATTTGTTCGAGTTGGTAGTCTTTTACTGAATTTACCAAACTCGCGTTGTAAGCCTCCCTTAGGATTGCCATCCATATTAACGGTTATCCATTGATCGGTTGCAAATGGACCAGTCTTAACTAAGTTATTATCTTGAGGGTCACCATTACCTCCCATAAAGTCATCATCCCATATCGGTGAATTGAAAGGGTCGTCAGCATCTTGCGTCCAGTCCCAGTAAGGAATTGTGACACCTGGCACCCTTTTTTGTAATTGCCGTTCAAATCTGTAAAGATAATAGCGATGCCAAGGAAGAAACGCCGGACCCACGTGAGCAGCATTACGGAAATGCCTGGGATCGCTTGGGTCCTCGTGTGCCGTTGCTAAAGCATGCCAAAGCACATACTCATCGTAGATACTACGGTTAGTAGTACGACTCATACTAGCTTTGACTGCTTTGACTGCCGAAATGTAGTTTTGTTTTTCAGTGCTACTTAGATACCTGAAATTTTTTCTAATATTCTTCATCTTCCACCTCAATTTTTTGGGCTACGAGTTTCTTCAATTCCTTAAATGCTTACGCCAAGAATTTTCAATCAACATTAGGATCTAGCTTTACCTCACCAATAGGAAACTTTATTCCCTGGTCTATTAACCTTCTCGCTATTTCATGGGGCGAGTTAAACTGACCAAATAAAAGAGGTGTCAGATATTTCTGTGTATTCTTATTTCGGGCAATATTAATTTTGTACTCATCAAGAAATAGCTGCTCAGACGTATCAAATGTAGAATCAGTTGTAGCCGTCCGAGGTATTGGAAGGGTCACTATCCTATATTTCCTACCTTTATATACTTGCTCAGGTGTCTCTTGAGCTTGGGCTTTAGTAGCAAAGAAATTCCCAACGAATGGAGCACTTCCTACAACTGCAGTTCCACCAATCATGAGGCTGATTAGCTTTAAAAGTTGACGGCGAGACAAACCAGAAAACATAAATTCTCCTCTTGAATACAACTCACTAATTTGTTATTAAACTCCTTGAAAATTTCATTATTTCAAGGCAAACAAAGTTTTCAACTGCAAGTACTTAAGCGGAGTCTAGTCAAATTCCTTTAGACACAGCACTTTCACAGTGGATTGTTTAAAACCAATCCAAACTGCTTTTCAGGACTTAATTAAGGTCAAAAGACTAAAAGCTTGACCTTAATTTCTGTGTTGAAATATTTCTGTTAAGGAGCCTTTTGCCCCTTATTGGTTATAGGATTACCAAAGGCATTTTTACGAAACGAGCATGAGCGACTCGATACCAATGACGCCCACCAACTTTAGGTAGCTAAGGACGGGGATATTGTGAGTCTCCCCTGAGAATCTTAAGCTGTTTATTTTTTGTCCTCAAAAACTTTGTCTAGTACTTAAATATACTAGTACTCACTCGTATGAAACTTGTTTGTATTGTTGTAAAAACTTTTAAGTATTCCTAAAAGTCGCTTTTGTTGAAAGAAAAGAGTTCTCAACTTTGTATTATTTTTTGCTATATTTTAACACCCTGTAACATCAGAACAATAAAAAAGATAACATTATTTACTACGTATGTATCGGTTTCAATTAAACTTTATCAAATTTTCAAATATCACACTCTACTTCTATTGACTTGGTGAATTTTTTATCATAAAAAAATATTGTTGCCAGTGCGCTCATGCCTAAAATACGTTCGACAGTTGGTTCTCAATTATTTCTCGGAAACCTAAATACCTACCCTTAAAAGCATTGCCCCTGTAGGTACAGAAGTACAGACGGTGCAGAAAGCACTTGGCGACCGTTGGGGGCGACTGGCACATATAATTCAACAAAAGTCTGATTTTTACTTTGTTCTTTAGTTTGAGCGGCACGCCCTCCTTCCCTTCGGTAATATCGGTGCGGAGCAGTTTGGGGTCAAAGTAGTATGGCCCTTCGACATCTTGAGGTGTCAGCACGCAAGCCTTGGATTTGGGCAAAATATCACTACTCCTAGTGTCAGCCTCCTGCCCTAGCACTTTCGTCGCTTCCGTTCAAGCTAACAGCCCGGTTGTAAATAGCAGCGTATTCACCGCCTGCCGCCTGGTTATTTGGATACGGTTAGAGTTATCGGTCATGAGTGCCACCTGGTAAAATCATCAAAATTATACATTATCGCCAAGTGGAAAATACTTAACAGCTATGTGACCATCAAAAAAAGCCCCCTTTATAAAATAAACATAGGCCCAGAAGAACGCCCTAGAGTCAAGTCAGAATGTTTGCGGCTGCTAGCTACTTTGCAACTTGATCCAGCACGGACAAAAATGATTTCTGGTACAGTTGAACCTGAGTTATAGCAGTCGCCAACTATCGCTTACTCAATTAGAAGATTTAATTGCTTGGTTGAATAAACAACAGGGGTAGAATCAGCGCAGTGTTTTATAATAAACCACCACGCCTCTACCCCTGTTGTGAAAACTGATAAAAGTGAGTTAACTCTAAGTAAAGTCAATGGTATCAACGAAATTTAGCAAATGATCCTTGATTCCCTCGGCTTCTTCTTCAATAGAACCTGGTTTTTCTCCATCAAAAAAGCTGCGCTGGTGGCTGACGACATACAAAAAGTCGCCATAGATAAATGACAGAAGCCCTCGATACGCATTCAATTTAGTAGCAGTACCGTTATTTCCTGTTTTGGAAATTTTTGAACCTTCGGGCATATCAACTAACACAAAGTAAGCCCCCTCCAATGCCTCTTCCAGATATTCGGTATGTTTTATCTGAGCATCTGGCAAATTAGCAACAATTGTTTGAGGCACATACTTGTTAAGGAGAAGTGAACGCAGATATTCTTCCTGTCCCACAGAATCTATTTCCTCTGCTTGTTGAGAGGAGATAGGGGAATAATCGATTCTCAACAAAGTGCCATAGTCATCAGAAAAGTTGACTAACCCTTCTTGAGTTTGAACCCTACCACCTTGCTGAACGTCCACAGGAATGAGAACTGTAAAATTACCCGAGGGTGACTCATATACATTTACCCTTGAGCCTTCCTGAAGTAGTGTCTCATCCTCGTCTTCTGTGAATTCATCTTCTACCTCTTCAAAGGCGGCGATCACCTCGTCTACAATTTCTTTAGCTTCTTCATCATCAATTCTCAAAGCTTCCTGAAGCTTTTTGAGCAAAGCCGTTTTGCCTTTGGGTATACGCACTTCATCTTCGTCTACAAGTACACTCACCCCCGCAGCATAAGCATCCAGCAATAAGTCTTCTGTCAAGGCATTGTTTGCTGCGTTATATAGCGCTCCAAGTCCATCTTCCTCTGCAATGGCTATGACTTTATCAAGTGTTTCTAACAACTCGTCATCTGAGTATTCTTCAAAAACCTCAAGTCCCCAGAGGGTATCGGCTAAAAATTCTGCATCCACTTCTTCTAATGAAGAATCAGCACCAGCGGTGACAACTGCGATCGCCGCTACTGCTTCGTGTGGACTCAGTGATTCTTTTGATGTCTTACCTGAGCTAAAAATCTTGTCGTACTTGCCCATGACTGCTCCCTCCTAAATGGCTTGCTGGTAATAACACAAGTCTAGTGCCAATGGGTAGTTTACCAATCGAGCGAGTCTCCTCGGTTCTATCTTCACACAAAGCCTGTCTCCAGATGTATAGTGACAGGCGATCGCGAACCGAGGAGAGCAACGCTGAAACATGGCTTACATAGAGTATTGGAGGTTGGAAAACTCATAGAGAAAGTGCATATCAAGCGTCAATTAACAGTTATCAGTTATCAGTTATCAGTTATCAGTTTCATCGCTTCCTGGGTTTAAGTCCCCCAGCAAGAGCACCGAAGGCGTTGGTGGCGGTGAGCGCATCCCCCACCATACGCCTGTTCACTGTTCACTGTTCACTGTTCACTGTTCACTGTTTTAACCCTTGCTGCAATTCAATATGTTGCCCCAACTCTTGATTGACACCATGCTTACTTGCAGCATACAGGAACCGCTTGGCAATATCTTCATAAAAATTTGGATCTGTCCAGTATCCCATATGCCCTTCAATTCCCCAACGCGTATCGTATTTCATAAGAACATTATCTACGTTTTCGTAGTAATCTAAGTGACCGCTAATCGGGTCTTGCAAATGATAGTAATTGACCCACTGAACATGATCGAGCTTGCAATCCACGGGACATTTAGTGAAGTATAGATTTTGGCGAGCAACTTGCGGTTTTACACGGAAGGAATTCAGGTGTTCTAAAATTGAGGACCGAATGTACTGTTGCTTCTGTGCTTTTTCTTTACAGAAAAAGGCAATTTTATCTAGTGGTGAACCAAAGGTAACTAGCCCCTTAATCTTATCTAAGAACAAATTTTGACCCTTGTTTTTAGAGAGACTTGCCTCAATACACAGAAGATTTAGGGTGTCGTAAGCAATACAGCTGCCGAGAGAATGCCCAGCCATGATGACTTGGTCGTAATTGGCTTCTTTATCCCTAACAATTGCTTTCAATAATGTTAATGATTCTGTAAGTATCTGCTCTCTAACCCTTTCGTAAGGAGATTTTACATCGGTTGTATTGTATACAGCCACATCACCAATTAAATTAACCAATGGCGGAGTCACTAGTGTTTTACTGAGTGTCCAAGCTGATTGCAGAAAACGACCACTGAGAAATGGACTTAATAAAAATAGAATGAGCCAAAGTAAGAGCCGCAACACCGGGTAGATAATATGGAAGAGACGCAGAAATATTGTCAGCCAACGTAGGCGAAACTTAAAGACGTTGTTGACATCCTGATTTTCCAAAATTTCATTTAATAAAGGTTTATTTTCCTCCGTGTTATAAAAATTGATTGTGCCAGTGAGCGTCTGCTCTGTCCACTGCAAAATCTCCGACATACCGATTTGGTGTGATGTCTGATTTGCCCAGTAATATTCATGAATATCAATTAACCAGTCTTGTTCAGGGTCTTTTGAGGTGAAGCGAACAAAACTCTCTGTCCAAATATAGCCATTTGCTCGTCTTCGCTTAGCAACTAAGTGTTCTGCTAGCACTGGTAAATTCTGCTCTTCAAAATATTTAATAAAGTTTTGGGCAGAATAATCCACAGTTTCAAAAGGATTTTGCTCGCCGATTCCGTGGATGATAAAAAATGCACTACGGCCTTTGAGACATCTAAGATCTATATGTTCCTGAGTCATTGTAGTTACCACTTTTCTGGACATGGCTTTGCTTTCCATAACAGATCTTGACGACCTACCCGCCATTATTTTAGAGAAATTGAGGAGATAGTCTTGTGAATGTTATGAGACAAGGGACTTGTTACTTTTCCTTGAAAAGCAACAAGCACCTAAATAGCTTTTTCCATAACCCGTTTAAACATAACAGGCACCGTGTTGTAAAGGCTAAAGCGATATAGATATTGCTCCAGCAATAACACACAAAATTCCGGAATAGTTGAATCCCAAATAGTAGTTATAGATGCATTATCCTGTTGTAGTCATCCACAGTGTCATCTCTATGATGCTGGTGAATGAAAACAAGTAGGTGTATACCAATTGCAAGCGTGGATTTGACCAAGCCAAGTCTATGTTTTCGCACATTTTGGAGTGGGAAACAGACTATCACAACTAGTGAATCCAAATTTTGGATGATTTGTCAGCCCAAAACCTAAAATTTATTATCCAAAACCTAAAGATACTATAAAAACGTTTTCGATTGGATGTGATATACCTTACATAGGGCAAGCAATATTGGTACAACCAGGGCATCAAATAGGGAGGCAAATACAGATGGTTACGGTAGCAACAAATACTTTATCACAATCATCCTCCAAAGAGCGATCGCTTATCCTTTGGTTTAATGAGGTTGGCATTACCGACATACCCTTAGTTGGTGGCAAGAATGCATCTTTAGGCGAGATGATTCAACAACTCGTGCCCAAAGGGATTAATGTTCCGATTGGATTTGCTACCACGGCTTATGCTTATCGTTATTTCATTCAATCTGCTCTCTTAGAACAAAAGCTGCGCGATCTGTTTTCTGACTTAGATGTAGAAGATGTCAAAAATTTACGAGAACGAGGGAAAAAGGCGCGATCGCTCCTGATGCACACACCATTTCCCAAAGAATTAAGAGAGGCAATTGTTCAAGCATACCAATCTTTATGTGAGCGATACAATTCAGATACCGACGTAGCAGTGCGCTCCAGTGCTACCGCTGAAGACCTCCCTGATGCCAGCTTTGCCGGACAGCAAGAAACTTACCTCAACGTTACTGGTATAGAAAGTGTTTTAGCCGCCTGTCATAAATGCTTTGCTTCCCTATTTACAGACCGTGCTATTTCCTACCGCCACACTAAGGGATTTGACCACTTTAGCATTGCCCTCGCTGTTGGCGTGCAAAAAATGGTGCGCTCCGACTTAGCAACCTCTGGAGTCATGTTCTCCATTGAAACAGAAACAGGCTTCAAGGATGCTGCACTGATCTCAGCAGCATACGGTTTAGGAGAAAACGTTGTCCAGGGGTCCGTCAACCCAGACGAATACTACGTTTTTAAACCAACTTTACAAGCAGGTTTCCGCCCAATCATTGATAAAAGATTGGGTAGCAAAGAATTGAAAATGGTCTATGACGACGGCTCCAAATTCACGAAAAACGTAATAGTTCCTGAAAGTGAAAGAGGCAAATTCGCCCTGAGTGATGACGAGATTTTGCAACTAGCCCGTTGGGCGTGTTTGATTGAAGACCATTATTCCCAAGTCCACGGCACCTACACCCCAATGGACATCGAATGGGCGAAAGACGGGATTACAAATGAATTGTTTGTCGTGCAAGCACGCCCAGAAACAGTGCAGTCTCAAAAAACAGAGAATGTGTTGCGGACTTATCGGCTTATAAGGAGAGATGAGGGAGATAAAGCAGATGAACGAGCAAAACCTTCCTCATCTTCCTTATCCTCCTCATCTCCCCAACCTCTAGTTACGGGACGTGCTATTGGGGAAGCCATTAGCCAAGGTAAAGCGCACCTTATTATAGATGTCCATAAAATTGATCAGTTCCAAGCAGGGGAAGTCTTGGTTACAGATAGAACCGACCCCGACTGGGAACCGATCATGAAAAGAGCAAGCGCGGTGATCACCAACCAAGGTGGACGCACCTGTCATGCGGCAATTATTGCGCGAGAATTGGGTGTACCTGCAATTGTTGGATGCGGAAATGCTACAGAAGTTTTCAAAAATGGTCAAGAAATAACTGTTTCTTGCGCTGAAGGTGAAGAAGGACGGGTTTACGCCGGGTTACTGCCTTTTGAAGTTAAAGAAGTTCCGCTAGAAAATTTACCCCGCACTCGTACCCAAATCTTAATGAATGTGGGCAATCCCCAAGAAGCACTGAGTTTGTCTGCTATTCCCAATGATGGCGTAGGTTTAGCCCGGACAGAATTTATCATCGCCAACCACATCCAAGTCCATCCAATGGCGTTGATTCACTATGACCAGCTAGACAATGAATTTGTTAAAGCTAAAATTGATCAAATTACCGCACTTTACGACGACAAACCCCAATATTTTGTTGATAAATTAGCTCAAGGCATTGGTAGAATTGCTGCTGCGTTTTATCCCAAACCAGTTATCGTCCGGATGTCCGATTTCAAGAGTAATGAGTACGCTAACTTGTTGGGTGGCAGACAGTTTGAACCCGAAGAAGAAAATCCAATGCTAGGCTGGCGAGGGGCGGCGCGTTACTACGATGAAGGTTACAAAGCAGCTTTTGCTTTAGAGTGCAAAGCCCTTAAGAGAGTCAGAGACGAAATGGGATTGACAAATGTCATCGCCATGATTCCCTTCTGTCGCACTCCTGATGAGGGGCGTCTGGTGTTGGCAGAAATGGCAAAAAATGGCTTAAAGCAGGCTGTGAATGACTTCCAGGTTTATGTAATGTGCGAGTTACCCAACAATGTCATCATGGCTGAGGAGTTCGCCCAAGTTTTTGACGGGTTCTCGATTGGTTCCAATGACCTCACTCAGCTGACACTTGGTATAGATCGGGATTCGGCGTTGGTGGCGCGGTTGTTTGATGAACGCAGTGAAGGTGTCAAGCGGATGGTGAAGTTAGCAATAGATGCCGCGAAAAAGTACAATCGTAAAATCGGTATTTGTGGGCAAGCACCCAGCGATTACCCAGAATTTGCCCAGTTCTTAGTTGAACAGGGAATTGATTCTATCAGTTTGAATCCGGATTCTGTTTTAAAGACTATGCTGGAAGTGGCAAAAGTCGAACAGCACATCTTAAGTTAATCACAGGTCAACACCCCTGCCTAAAGGCTTTGTGTTTACCTAGTGCATGGTATCTCTTGTAAAAGTCAATGTGATCAAGATAAAACCACAGATGCACACAGATGCACACAGATGATTTATCTGTGTTAATCTGTGTGCATCTGTGGTTCCAAATATTGGAACACGTTTGTAAGAGGACTATCGACTATTGACTAGTGACTAGTGACCAATGAATAAAAAATGGTTTCGGATTGGCATGGCGGGTGTGTTGTTACTATCACTCGCCTTGCGATTTTGGGGACTAGGGCGATTTAATACCTTTGTCTTTGATGAAGTTTACTACGCTAAATTTGGTAATAACTATCTCACCCATACACCATTTTTTGATGGTCATCCACCACTAGGTAAATACATGATTGGGCTGGGGATTTGGATAAGTAGCCACATTCCCTTTTGGCAAGATGAGGTGAATGGGTTTACAGGTTCAGTCATGTCACCCATTAGTTACCGTTGGATGAATGCCTTTTCTGGTTCATTTATCCCTATAATCGTCGCCGCCATTGCCTATCAAATAAGTTACCGTCGCAGTTTTGCTTTGCTTGCTGGTTTGTTTACGGCTTGTGATGGCATATTTCTCGTAGAATCTCGCTATGCCCTGATCAACCAATATATTATCATTTTTGGGCTACTAGGACAGTGGTTTTTATTATTAGCATTAGCAAAACAAAGACAACAACGTAACTTATGGTTAATACTTTCTGGGATAGCTTTTGGTGCCTCAGCCGCTACTAAGTGGAATGGTTTATGGTTTCTGCTAGGTGTTTATCTGATCTGGATATTAGCTTGGGGAATTCGTTGGTTACAGTCTTTTCGCTTTATTGGTGAAGAAACTCAACCTCAACTCCAACAGCAATTCCTTTCTCATCGTTCCTTTACTAGTGATGGAAAAAAAGGCAGGAAAAAAAGTTTTTCCTTATCTTCCTTAACTCTGTTTACCTCTGGATTGTCTGGGAAGAGAATATATAAAATTTTTCCTTATAAGGTAGGCTTCAGTACTACGAGTAACGGGCAAGCCAATCTAACGCCATTGCAAAAGTTAACTCAACTTAATATTATTCATATTATTATTTATTTAGGTATTATCCCTTCAATAGTTTACAGTTTGATTTGGATTCCACACCTACTATTAGATACAAGGTATGGATTTATAGAAGTACACAGGCAAATTTTGCTGTTTCATGAACGTCTTGGTGGCAATAGTCCCAAAGTGCATCCTTACTGTGCTGCTTGGTATAAATGGCCCTTGATGACTCGACCAATGGCGTATTTTTATCAAACAGCGCAAAGTACTCATGAAGCGCTACCTGTGATGGGACCTCCTTTGCCTTCCGGTACCGGGAAAATCATTTATGATGTCCATGCAATGGGCAATCCCTTTTTGTGGTGGTTTGGCGTTGCGGCGCTTTTATTTTTAACAGGAATGCTGGTGTGGCGATTCGTCATTCCTTGGGTGAGGCAAAGGCGCTTTTTTCTTCCTACGATGCTTTGTGTTGATACTTGGATTGCCTTGTATTTGGTGATAAATTATGCGGCTAATTTACTACCTTGGGTGAAAGTCAACCGTTGCGTTTTTATCTACCACTACATGACGGCTGTGGTGTTTGCCTTTTTAGCGATCGCTTGGCTTGTGGATCAGTGTTTACGCAGTTATCGAATTGGTCTGCGCGCCCTTGGTGTGACCATTACCTTTATGATTGTGATAGCTTTTGTTTTTTGGATGCCTATTTATTTAGGTTTACCCCTTTCACCTTTTGAATATAGACCAATGCGGATGTGGTTCAATTCTTGGATTTAGGATTTTGACTCTAAAATCAGGGTTGTCTAGTTGAGTGCAAACCCCATGCCTAGAAAGCAGGGGCTTCCACCCTTAAATTTTGGTGACACACCCCTGAATGACCAACAGTATGCTTCAAAGCGTGGAAGCGCCAAGCCGGAAAAGTTAACTCAGTGGAATCTCAACAAATGCATCAATTTCAAACAAAAAACCGTTTAATGCAAGCCTGGGAACGGGAATGAGGGTATTTGCTGGTAGCTTCTCCCCGAACAGCGCCTTGAGTTCAGATATCAACAGCGGTATTTGTTCTTCAGTTTGATTGACTATAAGTTCGGTAACCTTTGCCACATGCTCTGGACGTGCGCCGACTGAATCTAAGGCAATGCGGAGATTTACAAAAGACTGCTTCAACTGAGCAGCAAAGTCATCGGAGACAAGGTTGCCGTTATCATCGACACCATTTTGACCGGAAATATAAACTGTTCTTGATTTTGGTGGTGCTACGACTATTTGGCTGAAGCCAAGTGGAGCTCCGTTATATAACCCTGGTGGATTAACATATTCCAGCCCTTTGTTTTGTTTTGCAATAACCTCATTGTCTGAGCCAACTACAAAAGCAGTGGTCATCCCGCTACCCCCAAGCCAAAAGAGTGCGTGACGTCGCGATAGTTTATTCACCAGTGGCTGTATGGCTTTGGTAATATGTCGATTCATGAAATTCTCTCGCTTGATGCACAATGTTGAGATGCAAGGCTCTGATGCCCGATTTTACGCAGATTTTTTGTAACCCTGTCATTGCCAGTATGGTACAGGCAATTCGGTTGGTGTTGACGCGCCAAGGTAGCGCTAATATGGGGTTGCAGGCATTGTAATAGTCTTAGAATCAACAGACATGGGCTAAAATAGTTTCCCTTGTCCTTGTGGTAGCAACAACTCTACTACAAAAGCGCTATTCATTTTTAGCGAAGGTATTGTTAACTTATCTCCCACTTAACAGAGCTACATATATAAAATGTAGATAATTACGTATTTTTAACATTTATTATTACAAATTCCGGTTTGTTGGCTGTTACACTACTGTAGAATGCAAGCAAATTATGGGAAACCGATAAAAAGTTCACAAAATCAGAAAATTAAAGCAGGAAAGCCTCGATTTAGCGTTATTGTGACTATCTCTGACTATCTATTAAGTAAATTTGTAAAGTGTTAAGAAACTGCATTAACTGAGAGTGTAACCCTAGATAAGGTGTTACACCATATTAATACTTAATTTTGAATCATCCTGGAAAAGCAGGAGAACTGTAATGGTGAGCGATTTACAATTGCAAGGCATAAATTTGACTAACTTGAAAGAACCACAAATTCATATTCATAGTCAAATTCAGCCTCATGGGGTACTTTTGGTTCTGAAAGAACCTGAATTAACGATATTACAAGTTACCAGCAACGTATCTTCTGTTTTCGGCATATCTCCCCAAAATCTGTTGGAAAAAAAACTAGAAGATTTGCTTGACTCTTTTCAAATAGAGAGAATCAAAGCAGGACTACTAGAGGAAAATCTCGATTTTATCAATCCAACTAAACTTTGGGTGAGAAAAAAAGGGGATGATTACGTAGTTTGTGATGGAGTTTTCCACCGCAATTCAGAAGGATTTTTGATTCTGGAATTAGAACCTGCAGTTTCTCAGGAAAATATCCCATTTTTAAGTTTTTATCATCTCGCTAGAGCTTCCATCAATCAAGTAGAAGCAACCGCAAATCTCCGGGATTATTGTCAAATCATTGTTCAAGAAGTGAGGAAAGTGACAGGATTTGACAGGGTGATGCTCTATAAGTTTGATGACGATGGGCATGGCTCAGTGATTGCTGAAGAAAAACTAGAAAGTCAAGAACCTTACTTGGGTCTGCACTACCCAGAGTCGGATATACCCAAACCAGCAAGAAAATTATTTATTTCCAATTGGATTAGATTAATACCGGATACTCATGCGAGTCCTGTGGAAATTATTCCAAATAATCATCCGGAAAGTCAACGTCCGGTTGATTTGACCAACTCGATTCTTAGAAGTGTGTTTCCTTGCCATATAGAGTACTTGCACAATATGGGCGTGGGCGCTTCTTTGACGATTTCTTTGATTAAAGAAGGAAAACTTTGGGGACTCATTGCTTGTCACCATCAAACACCGAAGTATGTTTCCTACGAATTGCGCAAAGCATGCGAATTTTTGGGTCGAGTGATATTTTCAGAAATCTCTGCGAGAGAGGAAACTGAAGATTACGACTATCGTATGCAATTGACATATATCCAATCAGCATTGGTTGAATATATGTCTCAAGAAGAAAACTTTATTGATGGGTTAGTTAAACATCAACCAAATCTCCTCGATTTAACTGGCGCTCAAGGTGCAGCTGTCTGCTTTGGTGGTAACTACACCTTGATTGGCGAGACTCCTAAAGAAGAAGACTTAATTTTTTTAGTTCAATGGCTAAAGAATAACGTCAAGGATGAAATCTTCTATACAGATTCTCTGCCGCGCGTATATCCAGATGCTGAAAGGTTTAAGAATGTCGCCAGTGGAATGCTCGCGATTCCCATTTCTAAGCGAAATTATGTTTTGTGGTTTCGCCCAGAGGTGATTCAAACTGTCAATTGGGGAGGTGATCCCAACAAGGCGTTTGAGTTAAGTCAGTCAGAGGGGAATTTACGCTTGCGTCCGCGTAAATCTTTTGAACTGTGGAAAGAAACAGTTCGTCTCACCTCTTTACCGTGGAAACCAGTGGAAGTAAAAGCAGCACTGGAACTGCGCAAAGCAATTGTCAATATTGTGCTGCGTCAGGCAGATGAATTAGCACAGCTTGCACACGACTTGGAACGTTCCAACGCGGAACTGAAAAAGTTTGCTTATGTAGCTTCACACGACTTGCAAGAACCACTTAATCAAGTGGCTAACTACGTGCAGTTGTTGGAGATGCGCTATCAAAACCAACTTGACGAAGATGCGAATGAGTTTATTACCTACGCCGTCGAGGGAGTCAGTTTGATGCAGACGCTGATTGACGACGTGCTGGCGTACTCTAAAGTGGATATGCAGGCAATTGAATTTCAACTGACTGAGGTAGAAACAGCTTTAGAACGCGCCCTAACTAATTTACGCAAACGCATTTCTGAAACTGGGGCTGTGATTACCTATGATGAGTTACCAACTGTGATGGCAGACAGCACTCAACTGATGCAGTTGTTCCAAAACCTGATTGGTAACGCCATCAAATTCCGCAGTGACAAACCACCAGAAATTCATGTGGGAGCGATTCGGACTGAAGATGAGTGGCTATTTTCAGTAAAAGATAACGGTATTGGCTTTGATCCGCAGTTTAGCGATCGCATTTTCGTGATCTTTCAGCGCCTGCACACGCGGGATGAGTACGCGGGTACAGGTATGGGTTTGGCAATCTGCAAGAAAATTGTGGAGTGCCACCGGGGGCGGATTTGGGTAGAGTCACAAGTAGGTGAGGGCGCAACTTTCTACTTTACGTTTCCAGTTGGAGGACGCGATCGTGAGCGCAGAAACGGACGGAAAGCACAAAACAATCTTTTTGGTAGAAGACAATAAAGCCGATATTCGTCTTATCCAAGAAGCATTGAAAAATAGCTCAGTACCACATGAGGTCGTGACAGTCAGAGATGGCATGGATGCTATGGCTTATTTGCGTCAGGAAGGGGAGTATGCCGAAGCACCTCGCCCCGATCTCATCCTGCTGGATTTAAACTTACCCAAGAAGGATGGTAGAGAAGTCCTGGCGGAAATAAAAGCTGATCCCAATCTCAAACGCATTCCCGTAGTCGTGCTGACAACATCACATAATGAGGATGACATTTTCCACAGCTACGACTTGCACGTGAATTGCTACATTACCAAATCTCGTAACCTTAGCCAGCTATTCAAAATAGTCAAAGGAATTGAAGAGTTTTGGCTGGAAACTGCCACTTTGCCATCGGAATGATAGCAGGGGAAGTAGGGGAAGTAGGGGAAGTAAGAGACTAGAGGGAGAAGAGAAATCATCGGCTCATCTTCTTTTCTCAAGGCTCAGCACTTTCATGCATAGAGGAATGGGGGGTGGAAACACAAGACTATGGCTGCAAGTGACTCAGTAAAAATCCTGTTAATTGAGGACAATCTGGCAGAAGCTAGATTGTTACAAGAGTTTCTGAAGCAAGCCAAGTCCCATGAATTTAGTTTGGTTCATGTGAAGCGATTGAGGGAAGCCCTCCAAGAACTACGTAGGGGAATCTACGATGTTATCTTGCTGGATCTGACGCTACCAGATAGTCAAGGATTAGCGTCCCTCGCGCCTTTGATAAGTCAAGCGCCAAGCTTGCCAATTGTCGTACTTACTAATACTAATGATGATGAACTTGCCTTAGAAGCAGTGCGGCGGGGAGCGCAAGATTATCTTGTGAAACGACAGGTGAATTCAGATTTACTCATTCGCTCCCTAAGCTATGCAATTGAGCGCAAACAAGTTTTAGAAACATTACGCGCAGTCAATGAAAAGTTAGAAATTCGGGTTCAAGAACGAACAGCTGAACTGGTCAAAGTCCAAGAAATCAGCCAGTTTAAATCGGAATTTGTCTCAATGATATCTCACGACATTCGTAGTCCTCTCAATACAATCCAACTGATTGCTGGATTGCTACAAAACAGTGGCGACAAATTGCCTAAAGAAAAAAAAGTTTCACATTTCCAGCTTATTCGTTCAGCAATTAAAAATATGGCTCAACTATTGGATGAAGTTTCATTTATAGGTAGAGCCGATTCCGGTAAACTTTATTGTGAATTTCATCCGCTGGATTTAGAAAACTTTTGTCGCCAACTTGTTGAAGAAGCTCAACTAAGTACGCAGTCAAAGTGCTTAACTCTGATTTTTACTAGTGTTGGCGAATTGGGTGAGACGTTGTGGGATGAAAGCTTGTTACGTCATATTTTGAACAATTTGCTCAGCAATGCAATTAAATACTCACCATTAGGTGGTACAGTGCGGTTTCAACTCATTGAGCAGCAAAAAACAGTCGTTTTCCAGATACAAGACGAGGGAATTGGTATTCCTAAAGAAGACCAACAGCGACTGTTTCAGCCTTTCCATCGTGCTTCAAATGTGGGTAAAATTCCTGGTACTGGCTTAGGGCTGGCAATTGTCAAAAAGTGTGTAGACACATTGAACGGAGAGATTTCAGTTCATAGTGAAGTGGAAGTGGGTACGACATTTGCTGTTACGCTTCCTAAGAAAAATTATGAATTATGAATGATAAAATTTTCAGAAATTATAATTTCTCAAACACCGCACGATAAACAGGTTCACCCTTGTTCATAGTCCCTATCTCCCGTTCTGTAGGCACTGGTAACGGGTTTTCTGCTAACCATTCTCCTGCACCACGTCTTTGGAAACCAGGATGTTCAGCAAAGCGATCGCGCATTTCCACCGCCACAAACTCAATATCCGATTGCAAAAATACAATACCTCCAGGTATGAGAGATTCTGCTAGTTCTACAACTAATTCTGGTTGGACAATTCGCCGTTTCGCGTGACGGTTTTTAAACCAGGGATCAGGAAATTGAATTGTGACGCGTTGTAAAGTTCCTTTGGGTAGAGAAGATAAAAGCGATCGCAACGAGTTATTTACATTGCAAAACAAATAATGGAGATTTGTCAGTCCTAACTCATCGCGCCACTTGTTCGCTTCTATCACTAACGGTTCGCGAATTTCCAAACCCAGAAAATTCCAGTTAGGTTCTGTTTTTGCCATACTCAATAAAAACCTTCCCCTAGCGCAGCCAATATCTAGGTGTAGCGGTTGGTTTGGCTTGGCGTAGATTTTTTCCCATTCTATGGGACTCAGGGGTGTTTGATACTTTTGCGAAAGTGGGTTAACGTGTTGACGGACTCGGACAACTGCCAAAATAAAATCTCCTAATTACAAAATCTTACATCTGTCAATAAAAGACACATGATGAGCGTCCTACTGAGTAGCCCCTTAGACAGAGCCAGAAAGTGGAGGCAACACTTCACTAGAATGTCCCAATTACCATGACAGACAAATTACCTCCTATTTATTTTTACATTCCACAAAAACACTTTTTAAGGGGGTTGGGGGATCTAAAACGAGAGGAAATTGAGTGTTTGAGCGTGATTGTTGAGACGTATGAGCAAAGCGAGCGTGCCTTTACGTGCTATGTGTATAAATGTTAAGCAGGATCGCTGCTACGCAGTGTGACGAGGCAAGGTTATACTCTTTATAAAAAGAGTTTTTTTACACCCTGCTTTTAAAATTGTTATTACGTCAATGACTTCAAATTTTCGCTTTGCTGTGGTCAGCGACTTGCATCTTGCGCTTCCCCATACAATCTGGGATCATCCCAGCCGTTTTCATTTGGTGGAAGTCAGTATTCCTGCATTTGAAAGTGTACTAAAACATTTAACACAACTTAATATAGATTTTCTTTTGCTGCCAGGAGATTTAACTCAGCACGGTGAACCAGATAACCATACTTGGTTACAAGAACGCTTAGCACAGCTTCCTTTTCCTGCCTATGTTGTTCCTGGTAATCATGATGTTCCTGTTGTGATGGCAAATGAGCAATCAATTGCTGTCTGCGATTTTCCTCATTACTACCGTAAGTTCGGCTACAGCAATACGGATCAACTTTACTATACTTGTCAGTTACTGCCGGGTGTTAGGCTCATCGCTCTGAATTCTAACTCTTTTAATGACCAAGGACAGCAGATAGGACGTTTGGATACCCAACAGCTACGCTGGTTAGAAGAGGTTCTGGCAGGGGCTGGTGATGAATTGGTGTTAGTCATGGTGCATCACAATGTTGTGGAACACCTGCCCAATCAGTCACGCCACCCAATGGCAAATCGTTATATGTTACAAAATGCACCAGAACTATTGCAGGTGCTAAAGCGCTACGGCGTTAGGTTGGTGTTCACGGGACACTTGCACGTTCAAGATGTTGCGTATTGCGAGGGCGTATACGATATAACAACAGGTTCTTTGGTAAGTTATCCTCATCCTTACCGAATTTTGGAGTTTCACCAGGATAATCACGCAAGGCAATGGTTGCAAGTTTTATCTTATCGCGTCAAATCAGTACCTGATTTTCCCAATTTGCAACATACATCAAGGAAGTGGATGGGCGATCGCAGTTTTCCCTTCCTGGTTAAGTTGCTCACTCTACCTCCCTTAAACCTGCCAATGTCGCAAGCAAATGAACTGGCTCCGAGTTTACGCGAGTTTTGGGCAAATATGGCTGATGGAGATGCTGTGTTTGATTATCCTCATTTTCCACCAGAAGTGCGTCGCTACTTTGAGAAGTATGGCGCGATCGCCCCTAGCGGAACTCCATCCCTCATCGATAACAATACTACGTTGTTGCTTTAGGAAAGATAACGGAGATAACGGAGAAATTTAGCTGCCTCATCCCCCTCATTTCCCTACCGCACGGCAAATTCCAAATACGGAGGTGTAATTGTGTAGCAAAGTAGTGCCACCTACAGGACCGATTTCACCGCCACAAAAGAAACCTGCTAAGGGGATATTTTTGAGGTAACGCCTAAAGAGCTGAGAATCAAAATTGGGTTTTCCGTAGAGTCCTTCACCTCGCCCCACACAGGAAAACATGAGCGCACCGACAGCAGACGGTTTTGGGGCTTGTTGTTTTTGATAACTCTCCAGAAGGAATTCCAAGTCTTCAGCAGAAGCTTGAGCATCGCGCAAGTGGAATTGCAAACGCTGTCCTGGTCGAACGTAATCTGCAATGGCAATTGCCCCAGCTGAAGGGTCTACCCCAAGAATGCTACGAATTAAAAAGTCTCCCTGGAGCAAATCTTGCTTGAATTCATCCATTGCCAACCCAACAAACAGCGAGTGTTGTGCCAGTATCCGGTCTTCTTCGCCCAGATGAGAAATCAAATCTCGCAAGACAACCAGGGGTACTTGCTCATCTAACTCTAGGATGATGTTGCGATCGCCTTTTGTCACTTGGTATGTCTTCCCAATCGGTCGGCATCCTTGTGCCACAATGGTTTCCAAGACAATATTGCCACTCAAAGCTATGCCAAGTGTTCCCTCTCTATACACTTGGTCATTGTGAAATAGAGCGATACGACCTCCCATTCCGCCGCCGCTTGCCTGTCCTCCCACTGTTACCGACCCAGGATAAGCAAAATCTATTCCTTGTAATAAATCGTTAATTCCAGAGGAAAATGCCCCGGACAGCAAGATGAACTGAGGCGCTGGCGATGGTGGCACACCTATCAAATCAATCCAATTATCCGGCGAACTGTCTAAGTCGGGTATTTCTTCAGGAACAACATGAAAAGCTTTAATATTCACTTCTGGAAGGTGCGCCAAAGTCAAACTGAGGGCAGGTTCTGCTTCCAACTCTTGGGTTTGTCCCCATTCAGTTGTGCCAATGACACCACCACCACTACAGCCAATTAGCACAGGCACTGAAAGTCGCTCAGCAAGCAGGGGCAACAGCCGGGAGTACTCACTTGTAAAGGCAGACGAAATGAATACCAGCCCTAAATCAGCAGGTGCTGTTAACGACGAGACAGCCTGTTGTACTACATCTGCAACAGCCGCTTCCAAAGAAGGACGGGTTGACAAGGCGTTTGCCCACTGCATTTGGTCTGCCATGAGTTTTACACTCTTTCTCTTTTTAGGCTAATCGTTTTCTAATTTCTATCCTGTGGAATCCTATTTGCATCCTACACCACTTGACGCAATCCCTTTGTACCCCCACTTAATAACCTTTCCATCTTAGGAAAATACGCCTTTCATCTCCTGCTACTTGCATCTACAAATATTGTATAATTTATCTTCCACACTATATTCTCTAAAATCTTAAAAGATCAGCACAAATAGAGTCTTAGTGGTACGGTTCACTGTATTAGTGATGAAGTGTATCCCCACCTACTGGTGAAACTAATTATAAGCAAACAACAGTAAAATGGGGAATGATGGTGCAAAAAACTGTCATTTTGAATTTTTTCTATACTTGTATTGAAAACACAACAAGACTAGCGAAATGAGCAACATTCAAGACAAAATCCAAGAAGAAGTTGAACAAGCTCGTGCTGCGTGTGATACTTCAGGTAGCAACTCCCCTGAATGTGCTGCGGCTTGGGATGCAGTAGAAGAACTGCAAGCCGAAGCCTCCCACCGAAAGCAATCTAAGCCCAAGACCTCTCTTGAGCAGTACTGTGATGCCAACCCAGAAGCAGATGAGTGCAGGGTTTACGAAGACTAAAAATTGGCTCGACCAATTTTATTGCTCGCTGGTTTGCAAGCAACCAAAATGTATTTACTGAGTAGCTTGCACTTTACCGACGTTTTTGTCTAAAATCTCACTCCAACCTTTTCCATCCTGTGTAAAAGACGGGAAATCCAGGTAGCGAGTGAGATTTTCTTGTGAACCTGCGTTCATATCAAGAACTGTTTCTTTCTCCAGAATCATATGAAATAGGGAGATGAGAAGATAGTCTGAAAGTCAATGCAATAGTCATACACCTATTGACTATTACACTAAAGTTTTTGATTTATCATCAAAAAAAAATATGAATAATGAAGTCTGGTTTCGTCCCCTTGTCTGGATGGACTACCGATTAGCAGTATTATTTACGGTGATTATTCCCATAATTCTCCTAATTTGGGCATTTGTAGAAAAAGCCGAAACGATACAACGGTTGCTGATGATTTACTGGCGAGTATCGAGTTTGCTGGCAATCACCCTTTATTTGACCATAGGAGGGTTTGGAGTTAGTTTTATCTCTGGACTGATGGCTCGTATCCTGATACCCATTTCGCTGTGGTTCTGGGTAGATCTCAACGATGAAATTGAGTATCAGCCAAGTGGACCTCTAAAGTTGCTTTTCACCTCGTGGCGCTGGGCGACAAGCGTCTATTGTATTTTGGGCGCACTTGCCTTTATACCTTTTTTGGTTTGTGCTTTTTCCGGAAGTGCGATCGCCACTCCCTATTGTCACGTTTGGTTCGAGGCACCGTTACTTTTTAAAGATTATTTCCACGCCAACAGCAAACCCGGATTTCTCGGCTTTCTGGGCATCGTTGGTTTAATCATTTATGTACTTTACTTAACCTACTTCGTCCTCGTCAAACTAGGCAAGCAAGGACGCTCAGCGACACCGCAATAGCCAAAAAGCCATTAGCAACAACAGTTCAAAGCAACGAGCAATCAGGAGCCAGCTCTGGCTCCTAGGCATTCAGTACTCAGCAGTTTTTCAATGAACAGTTCTATTAACAAGCGTTTGGAACAATATACCGCCAAACGCCCCCAAGAAGTTTTGATTGTAAGTGTGGAAATTGCGGGTGAGCAAGACGAAATTGCCATCTTTAAAGGCTTTTCCAGCTCTTTGACGCGCCCAACCGCATTTGATCCCGATGTGCCTGTGCTGCCAGATGAAGCAAAAATTATCAAAATTGACCGCGTAGCAAGTCCTTACAATCCTGAAACACCCCGTTATATTCAACAAGGACTTTCTTGGGACAATATGCAAGTCTTATTATCAGAAGTGGGAGTGTGAAAAATATCATTCTTGCTTATGCCAGTGTATCAAAAATCATATAAGTCGAGCAATAAAACATACCTGCCATTGGCTCTGTCCTATTTACTTGCGACTGCCAAATCATTGTAAAAAGTAAGACCGCTTGTACGTTAATGGCAAAATTATGTTAATTTAATATGAATAATCTTAAGAACTGAGAATCAAGCTATAATTTGTTACCAATCTAGGGTAAGTTTTTCTTTTTAATACCATTTACACATACGATGAGCTAGGCAGACGCGTTTCAGGTCGCGTTTGGTGAGGGTTTATATTACCATCACAGCTTAAAAGCGCAGAGAAATGGTATTGTTACAGACTTGCTGAGCGACGATTTTTCATTACACTCACACCTTCCCTGTCATGAATACTGCGGTGACTCTACCAACAGAACAAGCGCCTCAAAAAGAGGAATATTTGGGGCAGCTCAATCGCCAAATGATTGTAATTCTCGATTTCGGTTCTCAATATTCAGAACTGATTGCCCGCCGAATTCGTGAAACTCAGGTATATTCTGAAGTCCTTTCCTATCGCACCACAGCTGAACAATTACGTCAACTCAATCCCAAGGGGATTATCTTTTCTGGAGGTCCCAATTCAGTTTATGACGGTGGCGCTCCCCACTGTGACCCAGAAATCTGGAATTTGGGAATTCCGATTCTAGGTGTATGTTACGGTATGCAGCTGATGGTGCAACAGCTGGGCGGGGAAGTTGCAAAGGCTGACAGAGGTGAGTATGGCAAAGCGTCACTATATATAGATGATCCCACAGACTTGCTCACCAACGTTGAAGATGGCACGACGATGTGGATGAGTCACGGAGACTCAGTCACTCAGATGCCAGAAGGGTTTGAATTGCTCGCACATACAGAAAATACTCCCTGTGCAGCTATTGCTGATCACAACAAGAAACTCTACGGTGTCCAGTTCCATCCAGAAGTCGTGCATTCTCTTGGTGGTCTCGCTTTAATCCGTAACTTTGTATACCATATCTGCGAGTGTGAACCTACCTGGACGACTGCTGCTTTTGTTGAACAATCAATTCGAGAAATTCGCGCTAGAGTCGGCGATAAACGGGTGCTGTTGGCGCTTTCTGGAGGAGTCGATTCTTCAACCTTAGCATTCTTGCTGCATAAAGCAATTGGCGACCAGTTGACTTGTGTGTTTATCGACCAAGGCTTTATGCGAAAGTATGAGCCAGAGCGATTGCTCAAACTGTTCCAAGAACAGTTTCACATTCCGGTAGAGTATGTCAACGCTAGGGAACGGTTCATTTCTGCACTCTCTGGCATCACTGACCCGGAAGAAAAGCGTCGTATAATTGGACGCGAATTTATCAGTGCTTTTGAGGAAACATCTAAAAGCCTTGGACCGTTTGATTATTTAGCTCAAGGCACGCTTTATCCAGACGTTATTGAATCCGCTGATACCAACGTTGACCCGCAGACTGGGGAACGGGTAGCAGTGAAAATCAAAAGCCATCATAACGTTGGTGGATTGCCCAAAGACCTGCGATTCAAACTGGTGGAACCGTTGCGGAAACTTTTCAAGGATGAAGTTCGCAAAGTAGGGCGTTCCATTGGCTTGCCAGAAGAAATTGTCCAACGCCATCCTTTCCCTGGACCAGGTTTAGCGATTCGCATTATAGGCGAAATTACTGCTGAACGGTTAAATATTTTACGCGATGCCGATTTGATTGTGCGTCAAGAAATCAACCAACGCGGTTTATACCACGACTACTGGCAAGCATTTGCCGTGTTGTTGCCAATTCGCAGTGTCGGTGTCATGGGTGACCAACGTACCTATGCTTACCCCATCGTCTTACGGATTGTGACCAGTGAAGATGGTATGACCGCTGATTGGGCGCGTGTACCTTACGATGTCTTAGAAGTGATTTCTAATCGGATTGTAAATGAGGTGAAAGGCGTTAACCGAGTAGTATTCGATATCACCTCTAAGCCGCCTGGAACTATTGAATGGGAGTGATACATTTTATAGCGCTTCTCATTTGAATGAAATACAAATTTATCTGTGTTCATCTGTGTCCATCTGTGGTTTTTATTTCTTGGTGTATTGCACCCAATTGAGAACGGCTATAAATTACATAACCTTTGTAGAGACGCGTCAAATAACGCGTCTCTACAGATTGTCCAATCTTCTACTCACGGCTAAAAGGTAATTTGGTTGGATTGGTATGTAGGTGGTTCGACATGAATCAAAATCCTGACTGGGTTGAAGCGTTCTTCTAGTCGCCTTTCGACTTCCTCAGTGATGCGGTGTGCCGTTTCTACGTCAGGTGCATCCACTATTAAATGCATTTCGATGAAGACTTGGCGACCAAGAACACCGCGAGAGGCAATATCGTGACAGTTGACGACACCAGGAACACTAAGGGCAATATCATGAATCACTTCTGGTGCGATCGCCATCTCGTCAACCAGCCAAGGTAAATTTTCTTTTAAAACTGACCAGCCACTCCAAAATACCAACAAAGCCACTGGAAAAGCCAAAACTAAATCCAGCCACTGAACACCCAGCCACACTCTGTAAAGCATCAGCTAGCAAGCTGAGAGAACCTGTTACATTGCCTACTAGAGCTTTTAATACCATGACAAAGATGTTAAGTAGTAGGGTAATAATTAAAACCTTTCGCACTGCGGCGCGGTTATCCTGAGTCATAAAGTATTTTTAATATTAACTAGATAATTTTAAGTATAGATAAGATGTCAAAAATCTTTCTCATCCTTTTGTAATAAGGATTTTATCTCTTGATTAAATAAACATTTTACAGAGGTTGATTGAGAAGATTTTTAATTTATATTGAATATATTCCTTTTTGAATTAGCTATAGTTTTCCCTATGTAACTATATTCTTTTGCATTAAAAGTAGGAATATTTTGCTCACTTTTAGACCCCGGATTTCTCAATGGAGAAATTATTTGAAATTTATAATTTTGAATTTTCAACTCCCCCTAAGCCCAAAGGGTACCCCAGGCATACAAAGCGCCTTGCCCGTAAGCGCAAGCGCCCACTATGTGTGTCCGTCAGGACTTATGCCTTTCGTGTGCTGCAGGCTTACTTAGGGGTTGACCACCTCTTCCGGTAATATGAATTATCTAGAAGTTTTGATAAATACCTCATGCCCAATCATCTGACATTGAACCTGGTTGAAGGTTCTGTCTCTTTTAGTTTTTCTCCCGAAGCAGCACGGGAATTCAAAGCAGCACTCGATGAATTGATGCAAAGCCTCAAAGCTGTCGCCGCTAAAACCTCTGGTGGCGGTAAACCGAGTCCCCAGCGTCCAATGGAATATCGTTATACGGGAGATGTCTTTTTAGAAATTTTTTGTAATCCCAATATTTGGCCCACTCCCTTTGCTGCCAAAGTCCTGCTGACCATCCGCGATGCTACCATTCGCTTAACGACAGAAGCTGAACTAACCCGCGTCATAGAAGACATCAACCAGTATCTGGAACAAGTAGGGTAACTTACCGATACATTGGGAAAGATGCAAAATTACCGGAGCAGTTTCTAATATTGAACTGCTCCGGTATCAACACGCCGAAATATGGTATTAACACCGCTCAATAAAATCTAGAGAAATCTAAAAATATCATTCAAACGTGGCTAACCACGTTCAGGGATAAACGGCAATCTCCTTATTCCCTGGTTTTGTGACATCGGGAATTACTTTTAAGGTGTCCCCTAATTGATTTGGTTTTAAACCATCTAGGGGATAAACAAGATAAAGAACTTACGCTCCGGTTTTACGGCTGCTTTATCTTAAGTAACTCTACCGGAATTTCAGCATTGAAACCTAGATTTCTCGCTTATTTTTGAGCGACTGTTTTAAACCCTAGAGTCATTACATCGAATGTGCAACCACACTTCCAAGCATTAACCGCACAAATGGCTGCAAACCGGATGTAGCAAACGAAAGTTTCCACAAAACACTTTTGTATCGATCTAGAGATGGGATATTTGAGATTTCGGGCTGGGAAAGGCTCTTAAAAAGCAGAGATTATCCTTGAAAGCGAGCGCAGCTTGAGCGTTAAATCTCTTGTCTAATCCATTCATCCAACTATAGATTCCCACTCCAAAACCGAAAATCACGCAACAGATTAAATAATTAGTCGTTTTCCCACTCTTCGCGACCAATCAGATCGGCAATGCGATCGCGCAGCAAGAAATCACACTTTTCCAGTTCGCATTCAATGCATACCCACTCTCTAGCCGGGATATATTGGCACAAGGTATAGATTGGCTGCTGTCTGCTCACCAACCCCTTTTGCACTAGCCGCCGTGCTTCATCTTGTATCACGTCTAGAGAGTAGTAACTGATAGAAGGCACCGTATTCACACTCATGGTTTTTGCTCACAATTTAACACGTAAGTAGTGTTCCCAAAATTTAGCAGGAACGAACATTGCTAGAAATAGAAACTGTCGTCGAAGTTTTGTAGTTTTATATACGGAACTATTTTCATTTTGACGCTACATATCCTCAAATTATGTGAAGAAATATGAAGAAAATCAACAAATCCTGACATTTGCTCATATTGTATTGCATACAAACAAATAGTGGTAGTTGATTATTTTTGCTTATGTGGTTGAGAGACTTATTTGGTATCAGTCTCCGATTGGCACTCACCATTTTAGACACTGTTTTGCATGTGCAAGAAGTTTTTACCCAACCGATGAATTACATACCAAACAAGGTACGTAAAGCGCAGTCTTGTGCTGCTGGCATTTGTCCATAGGAAAATATGCCAGGAATATCCGCCTTAAGCAAGGGTATAAACTGCTGCAAAACATAAGGGCTACCGTACAATACAAAGGCTTGTAAGTCATCGGTCGTTAATAATTTCTTAAATAAATCTTCTGCTGCTTTAGTCAGTCCTGCACTTGAGCGAAAGGGATTCCCTCGGATAAACATTTGTAGCAAAGTAGGATGGTTTTGCTCTAAGTTGCTAATAGCTTGAGTATGGCAATCAATGATTTGAGTCTCATATCCCATTTGGGCGGGTAGTGTCATTGCTGGTGCCAATTTGTTCAAAAAATCACAGAGAAATAAGTCATCAACGACAATCAGGTTGCGTAGAGCTAGTGCAGACTTATTATTAAGTTTGATTGTCTTTATAAGTTTATCTAATGATAACGCAGAGCCATGAATGATTTGACTATGTTGCAAAATCTCAACAGTGGTGTTGAGAGCGTCATTTTGTGCTGTGGACTCGATAAAGTTTGTGGGACTCACTGGCTGATGAAATTTGCTTTTTGCTTGCCAAATACGCTCAACAGACTCTCGAATACGCGATCGCGAAATCCGACCACTTTCAACCGCCGTACATACACCGTTAATCGCCTCTTGGGGATCAACAGGCATCAGCAAAATATCCGCACCCGCTTCCACTGCCATCACAGGAGCAACCGAAGCCCCATAGCGGTTGGCAATAGCACCCATCACCAAGGCATCTGTGGTGATCAAGCCTGAAAATCCTAGTTTTTGGCGCAACTGCCCTGTTAAGATCTTGTGTGACAAAGTTGCTGGTAGTTCTGCATCCCAAGAAGGAATCAGTAGGTGAGCGGTCATGACTGTATCCACACCCGAGGCGATCGCACAAGCAAAAGGTGGCAATTCCACTTCTGTCAGTCTGTCTGTAGAGTGTGGGATTAGAGGCAAATCTAAATGAGAATCAACCGCTGTGTCCCCGTGTCCCGGAAAATGCTTTGCCGTTGTTAGGACAGGATGAGTTTTTGCACCACGAATAAAGGCACAAGCCAACTGACTCACTTCATCTAGCGTTTCGCCAAAAGCGCGAACATTAATAACAGGGTTATCAGGATTATTGTTCACATCCACCACGGGAGCTAGTACCCAGTTAATGCCAATCGCTAAGGCTTCTTGTGCAGTAATCGCTCCCATTTGTTGGGCATAATCCAAAGCCAACTTTTGGTCTTTGCGGAAAATAGCACTCAGTGCCATTGGTGGCGGAAACCAAGTTGCCCCTCCAAAACGCTGTCCGACGCCTTCTTCGATATCAGCGGCAATCAGTAAAGGAACTTTTGCCCAATTTTGCAATTGTTGTGTTCTGATAGCTAATTCCCCAGCACTAGCCCCCAGCAAAATCACTCCACCAACGCCCAAATCTTGCACCCAATGTTGGAGTGTTGCTGCTGGTGGTTCCCAAACAGGATATTGAATTTGGTGGTCAAATAAAAAACCAGAGGCACGAACAACGACCATCTGGGCTACTTGTTCGGCTAGGGAGAGTTTATCTATATCGGGCAGCATAAGCAATTCAAAATTCACTCATTCAAAAAGGAAAAACCTAGCATAACAACCATAAGTACCGACAGCATTTAGTGTTCCATGTCATTACAGCGCCCTTCAGAAGTAGACACCAAAGGACTAGTAAATACAAAGAGTATATTTTAACTCCCCTATCCCTAAGCCATGTATTAGGCATATTTAAACAGACGCGACATGGTCGCGTCTGTAAAATGCTTGGCTGGCGTACCTTAATTAATTGTTGTTTACGTTACTTAATCTTTTGCAGACAATTCTTCATCTTGATTGAAGCTGCCCTCATTTTCTTCTGCCAGATTTTCTGGCTGACGTTTTTGCTCAAGTTGATTTAACAGCGTTAGCACCTTGCTACCGCGTTCTATAGAACGGTCTTCAATAAATACCACCTCTGGCGTGCGACGCAGACGCACTCGTGCACCGAGTTCACTGCGGACGTAAGGAGTCGCCGACTTTAAACCAGCCATTGTTTCTGCCTTGGCTTCCTCTGTGCCATAGATGCTGACGTAGATTTTTGCGTGTTGCAAATCTCCAGACACATCAACGTCAGTAACGCTTACCATTCCTGTCCCCACACGGTCATCCTTGATGCCATTGAGTAACAGTTGGCTAACTTCCCGTTTTATTAATTCAGCAACGCGGGAAACGCGGCGATCTGTAGCCATAAAAATTTGCCTCCTCACAGAGGATTTACTACACACTACATAAATACGACTTTGTGAGAGGAGTCTACCTCCCACTACAGTCATAGTCTAAATTGTACTCAAGCCAAGCATTGCACGCAGGGTGAGACCTATGAAGACGAGAGCACCTGCAAAGAAGCCCAAGACAGCTATTGAGGTGACTGGGCGTTTGAAAAGCGGTGCCAAGGGCGCAAAAGCATTTAAGAACACGCCTAAGAGGGTTGTAATGAAGTAGCGGAAGTAGCGAACAACGTTCTCCCAAAATCCGTCAAACATCTAGATTTAGACCACCTTGTTATATACGATACGTTTGTTTTGATGGCTTTGTTTCTTTAAATTGTAATCTATACATTAAACAATTGATAATTTAATATAATATATAATTGGCTCATAATATATGGCTAAAATTAATTAGTTAAGTTTCCGTTAAATGTTAAGTGAAATTTCTAAACACAATTTTCCACGTCCCTTTTTAAAATGGGCTGGAGGTAAAAGCAGAACCATACAGCAATATATTCCCTATTTTCCCAATCATTTCAAATCTTATTACGAACCATTTCTAGGTGGCGGTGCTATTTTTTTCTATTTGCAGTATCATCAACAAAGCAAAGCTATTTTGACTGATGTCAACGCCGAATTAATTAATACTTATTTATGTGTCAGAAATAAAGTTGATGAATTAATCAGCCTTCTAAAAGAGCATGAACGTCAACACAATCAAAATAAAAAAGAGCATTACTACAGTGTACGAGCTAACTCTGAAGGGACTGATTTACAACAAGCTGCTCGTCTGATTTATCTTAATAAAACCTGTTTTAATGGACTTTATCGGGTAAACTCCCAAGGGAAATTCAATGTGCCATTGGGTAAATACGAAAATCCTAAGATTTGCCAAGAGGATTTACTGTATGCAGCATCGAAAGCATTGCAATGGGCTGATATTCAAGCTTGCGATTTTGCAGATGTGGTAAAGTATGCAAACACCGATGATTTTGTCTTCTTCGACCCTCCTTACTATCCCATTAGTAGCACGAGTTATTTCACAGCTTACAGTCGTTATTCTTTTAATGAAAAAGACCAAGAACGTTTAAGAGATACTTGTGCAGAACTAGCAAGCCGTGGTGTCAAAGTCATGGTATGTAACTCTGACTGTGAATTTATTAGAAAGATTTACACAGAGATAAATTTTAAGATCTATTTAATAGAAGCAGCACGTTGTATCAACTCTAATATCAAGAAGCGAGGAATGATTTACGAGTTATTAATCACATCTTACTGAAGATGTTTATTTGCCCAAGCAATAAATCTGTCTAAGGTATGAACTGCTAATAAATTGTGATTGTCAGTGACTCTTTGTTTGAGCCAGTCAATTGCTCCTTCCCTCATTCCTTCTCCACCTATTACGACAATAGTCGGTGCATGGTAAGAGTGCTGAATGTTTAAGTTCAGGTAAGGAAATTTTTCATCAACCGAACCACTACTTTCCTGCCATTTACATTCAATAATTAAGCCAGATGGCATAGCAGGTAATCCAACAAGATAAAAGTCTACATAAACGTCAGTTTGATAAATTCCAGTTCCTATGTAAACTTGCTTGGCATAGCGTTTTGGTAAAAGAATAGAATTTAAAAGAAAATCTTTTTGCAGTTTCTTAGAGCCATAGGAACATACTTGGAAATAACCATGTGCCCTTAATGTCGTTTCTACATGATTTTCTAAAATCTCACCAGACTTATTTGCCCTTGCGCCTTGAGTCCTAGTCATATTGAGTCCTTGTACCAATAGCCCCTAGATTCTAGGATTCCACGGAAGCAGTGGAAAATGATCGGTTACTTAACATCAATTTTCGATTTAGGACGCTGATATGTAGAAAGTTTCCCTAACTAGTACAGACGTATTTAATACAATTGTATTAAAGCATTGCGGTTTTTCTTTATGTCGAATACACCAAATTATAGGGGCAAACAGCCGTTTGCCTATACATATCTATCGTATTTAATCGAAAACCGCTATAAATTGTATTGCGGCTCACCTCTTCCAACATATTTGAAAGTAGAAGTTAATTAAGTGTAGTTCCTAGCTTAAGGAACACTGCACAAATAACTTACCTTTTTTAATCGCTGAAGTCCTGTAAATCAAGACTTACATTTCTTAAAACAGGTAAGTTATTTCTCGGCGGCTCCTAAGATTCATTCACTTTTTCCTGCAACATTTGATAACTCTTCAACCCTGGTATTCCTCGTTTGTCTCCCCCATCATCCTCCTCTATCCTCCACAGGCGGAGGGAAGAGAAGGAAAAAAGTTTTTTAGGGAGGAGAAAAGTAGATTTCTTAGTTGTAATAAGTAAGAAATAATTTATCTTTAACATTTAAACAAACAGGATAAAGTCTGGAAACTAGACAACGTTGCTTTCTTTATTGATACAAGTTACCAAGACTTTAGCCTATCTGAATTTCAGTGTTACTGTTCCGGATTGCCCATGCCATTTCTAACATTTGAGTCCAGCGCTTTTGGAGTTGTTTAGGAGTGCATTTGATTGTTTTGGCTATTGCTTGATCGCTGTATTTTGCAGTTTTGAGTTGCAAGATTTGCTGCTGCTGTTCAGAAAGTTGGCTCAAAAATTTTTCCCACTGTTGAGAGGATAAACCCAACTTATGTTCTAAACCTGCACCCAACCATTGATGTACTAACTGCCAGTGGTGTTGCTTGGCGAACTTTTCTACATGATATTTAAAACGCTGTTGCAGATAATCGCGCTGGCGGCTAGTTAAACCCAAAATTTGGTCGATTTCTGGTGCTGAGAAATCTTGGAGTTTTAATGATAGATAGTCTACGCAGTCAGATTGACCTTGACCTTCTAGATATTTTACTAGTTCTGAAACGACGCGATCGCGCTCGGACTCTTCAGCAGGATCGAATTTAGGTTGTGCAACCATTTGAGAGCGAACCTGTTGAACTGCTGAGTTGCGCTGATAAGATTCTGCTTCTTCGCTCTTGGCGGACTCAACAGCGCTTTCGATATCTACAGTTGTTTCCTGAGGCAAACGACGGGCAAAACCTTGGGCACGCAATATAACTAACTGCTGGTTATTACCGCCAGGTAAATTGATGCGGCGCTTAGCATACTGCTCTGTAAACCCCATGTATTCTGCCAGTTCCAATTGAGTACGCGGGGTGTAATCCTCAGGTAGTTCGTTTTCCCGCCGGAAAGCCTTGATAGCTTCCAGATAAAATGCCTGTAGAAAATCTTCAATCAGGTTGTAACGAGCCTCAAACCCTAACTCGGACTTTGATGTCGTAATGTGTCGGTAAACCATTGCGCCCAGTTGGCTATGTAATTCTACGCGACCTTTTTTTGAACCCAATTGATAGTAACGCAGGCATTTTTGTAAACGATGCCTTGCCAAAGTCACCAGCCAAGACTTAATTTCTCCTGAGGTTTGGATACGGGAGCTTTTGTTGCAGATGCGTTCCACTTCTTTAGCTATGCGCTTTGCTACAGCTTGCACGCACCTAGGTGCTGTTTTTACCTGAAGTTGCATTTCCTTACACAGCAGTTGCACTAGAGCATCAGCATCTACCTGAACTGGCTGTTCAGTCGAAACGTGGCGGTTTAAAGAGGGTGTAGACGTGGCTAGATTGGCGAGGTTTGCTTTCATGACTTTTCTACAAGTGGTATTGCACCGTAACGACAATGCACAAGACAGCACTGCCAAGGCATACGCCAGTAGGCGAATCTCTTCGATGATTTTCATCCATCAAGAGTCGCCCTCAGCACTGCTCACACATATGACTGTAAAAGATCCGAAAAAGTTACAGTGTTGGCAGTGTGTCGGTTTTTTCACAAGCCACTAAAAAGTAACTTGCACACGGAGATCCGCCATGACGCAAAAGTACTCCAAATCCTTACTGCTCCTAGGTTTATCGCAATTTAAGTCATACCTCCTGCCAATGTAGTAGGTATGACAATCTGAAAACTGGAGCCAGTGGCTTTCTTTTTGCGAAATTGACAGATGAGCGTGTGTAGTTTAATATTTATACCCATGCTGCTGCTTTTTCCCAGCCTAAACCCTGCCGCACAATAATTGGTCTTTCTCCTGTTAAGTCCAAAATGGTAGAAACTTCATACTTCGGTTCCTCACCAGTGTCCACAATTACATCTACCAATTTGTCCAAACGGTCAAATAGCTCTACTCGCGATAAGTAAGGTTGTGGTTGTATCCCATTGGAATCATCATCTATTTCATCATCCGGTGGTAAATGTGCCGAAGTCGAAATAATCGGATTTGCCAGCGCTGACAATAAAGCTTTACACACGGTATGATTTGGTACTCTAATTCCAGTCGTTTTCCGCTTGGGATTTTGCACCAGTCGTGGCACCAACTTGGTAGCAGGTAGCAAAAACGTATACGGTCCTGGAATGAGGCTTTTCATCATCCGATAAGCTGTATCACTTACATAAGCATAAGTCGTTACATTAGAAAGCGAGGGACATAAAAATGTCAGTGGTTTATCATTTGCCAACTGTTTAATTTGCCGCACTCGCTCTACTGCTGATTTAGCATTTAAATCACAACCAATAGCATAAACTGTATCCGTAGGGTAAAGCATCACTGCGCCACGTTGCAGTGCTGCTTGTATTTCCTCTATACGTCGGACTTGGGGATTATCAGGATGGACTTGGAAAATTTTTGCCATAAAAGTGGGAGAGGAGGTTAGTGGTTAGTGGTACTTTTTGACAACAAACGAATGTACAGACGCTTTCATTCAGCACGTTTCTACAATTAACAACTAACAACTAACTACTGACTAAATTATGACTAAATTTGCTTATCTTCAATGTCCGACAGGTATTTCCGGTGATATGTGTCTGGGAGCCGTGGTTAGTCTAGGTGTTCCCTTAGAATATTTAACAGAAAAACTGAACTCCTTAGGGATTGAGCATGAGTATCAATTGAGAGCAGAACTTGTTCATCGTAATGGTCAACAGGCTACTAAAGTTTATGTGGACTTAGTAAACGTGAATCATCACGAGGATCACGAACACAGTCACCATCACGGACGCCACTTGCCAGAAATCGAGCAGATGATTCTCAAAGCTGGGTTGCCATCACGAGCAGAAGCTTGGAGTTTGGCAGTATTTCGGCAACTAGCAGTAGCAGAAGGGGCAGTACACGGTGTAGCACCAGAAAAAGTTCATTTTCATGAAGTCGGTGCTGTTGATGCAATTGTAGATATTGTTGGCACTTGTTTGGGTTTAGATTGGTTGGGTATCGAGAGTAATGATAAAGGATTACCTTTACTGTACTGCTCACCGTTACCAACTGGTGGGGGAACAGTGCGGGCGGCGCACGGTCAGATGGCAGTACCAGTACCAGCAGTCTTGAAGTTATGGGAAATGCGGGCTTGTCCAGTATATAGTAACGGTATTGAACGCGAAATGGTGACACCAACCGGAGCTGCGATCGCCACAACCCTTGCTGTAGACTTTGGTTCTCCACTGCCAATGACCATTAAACAAGTAGGACTGGGTGCCGGTTCAATTCATCTACCACTTCCCAATATTCTGCGCTTGTGGCTAGGTGAAGCAACAAATTTAACAGATAAATTAACTGTCGGTTTTACAGATAAATCTGCTACAACATTCGTTGCCAGTGATACTAGCCCTTTGGAAACTATCTCAGTTTTAGAAACCCAAATTGATGACTTGAGTCCGCAGGCAATAGGTTATGTGTTTGAAGCATTATTTGCCGCTGGTGCTTTGGATGTGTTCACTCAATCTGTAGGTATGAAAAAATGCCGTCCGGGAATTCTGCTGACAGTCATTTGTCATCCAGAAAATCTACATAACTGTGAAGCAGTTTTATTTCGTGAAACCACCACTTTGGGAATTCGTCGTTCAACTCAGCAACGCGCTATTCTTCAACGGGAAATTCAACAAGTAGAAACTGAATATGGTGTTGTGCGCGTCAAGGTAGCTTGGACGGAATCAGGAAACGAAAAAGTGATAGCTAACGTGCAACCAGAATACGAAGACTGTGCAGAACTGGCGCGAAAACATAATATTCCTTGGCGAGAAATTCAGCGGCTAGCACTACAGAATTGGTACGCGCAAAAAACATACAACTCCATCCCTAACCAAATACAATTCAGTTGAGGGTTAGTTGTGACAATTTCATAGCTGTAGAGACGTTGCACTGCAACGTCTCTACTTTCAATTGCCTGACAGGTTTCCTGACTTTACCCCCCAGCAAAAATACTTAACTAGTTCCGAAAGTTAATGTATTTTTTGTAGCAATTTTATACTATTCTTTAAAGCTTCTTTACCAATTTCTTTTTGAAAAAGAAGATATTTGGACAAGGAATATTTGAGAAACAGTTATGACAAGAGGCGACCACATTTACGTTAACTGCGGTGCTTTTACCCATCACGGTATCGATTGTGGTGATGGTACAGTTATACATTACACAAAGACAGAAGAGTACAAATGCATTATTAGCAGTACCTCATGGGATTCCTTTGTATTAGGAAGAAGCGTAAGGGTGATGGAGTACGGTATGTGTGATGCACCAGAGGTTGTCATTCAACGCGCTCAAAGCAGATTAAAGGAAAATGTTTACAACCTGTTTGGTAATAATTGTGAACACTTTGCCAGATGGTGCAAGACTGGTATCCACATGAGTGAGCAAGTTGATCGTGCAGAAGCTTACGCTGGAGGTGCAGCAGGAAGTACGGGTACAGCAATGGCAATAGCTGCCGTTGGTGCTGCTACAGTGCCAGCAGGAGTCGCAATTACCAGCGGTGCTGGAATTATGTCAGGTTTGGCTACAGTAGGTGCAGCTGTTGGTGGTGGTGCTTTAGCAGGTATTGGTGTAATTGGCGCGGCACCCGCCGTTGCCGCCACAATGGGTATGAATCAACTATTAAGAGATGATAAATATTTAACTGACGATGAACGTATGGCTCGTGAAATGGGAAGGAACGCAACAACAGCTGGTGCTGTTGCTGGCACTGCGGGAGTCGTTGGAGCAGTTGCAGCAGCTGGAAGTGTTGCTGGTGTGAGTGCTGCTGGAATCACCTCTGGATTAGCTGCAATTGGTGGTGTAGTTGGAGGTGGTATGGCAGCAGGTGTAGTTATTGCCGCCGCCGCTCCAGTAGCAGCAGCAGCAGGATTAGGGCTTGGTGTTTACCACTTATGCAGATGGCTATCAGAATAACAAACCACCATGTTTAAATATTTGTAATGCAAGTTGCTCATTGAGGCCTAAGCCCGCTGTACAAGCGGGGAAGCACAAACCGATAACTCAAAAGCCCGCGTAGGCGGGCTTAGTTCGTATAGCCCCAGACTTCTAGTCTGGCGGCGCATAAAGGTAGATTGATTATTAACTAATCAACACCATCTTTGATGGCACTACCAACCTTATCAGCAGTGCGCTGAGCATTGAACTTTGCATCGTCCGCTGCACCCTGAGCATTTCTTGCCGCGCCCTTAGCAGCATCGCTGGTGTTGTCTTTGATATTTTCAATGCCTTTGCTGGTTCCCCGTGCAAAATCAGTCGCGCTGCTCTTGGCTTTGTCTGCTGTTTCTTGAGCATTTTGCTGCAGATTCTTGCCTATTTGTTCAACGTTGTCCCCTTTCTTATCCAGGATGCGGCGGGTGGTTTCTCCGATGTTGGCTGTTTCGTCAATGACGTTTTGTTCAGCATTTTGCTTCAGAGCCTCAGCTTTGGCTTTTACCTGGGCTCCCTGTCTTCTGGGGTCTACATCACTGAAATTGTTCATCCCACCTTCGTTGGGAGAAAGGATGTTATCACCTTTGGGAACATACAGTTCAGAATTAGGGGCTGCATGTTGCTCCTCTCCTATAGTTTGACGAGGTATAGTTTGACGAGGTGCAGTTTGACTAGGCGTTGTTGCAGCTACAGAATTGCAAGCTTGTGTAAAAAACAGGATCATTCCTGCCATAAAAGCTGTTAAAACTTTGAGCGGGCGGATGTTTTTTAACAAAGCAATGGCTTTTTTCACAGTGCGACTCCTTGTGTTTGTATGACAAAGTCAAACGTTAACCAAGAACTAACTTGGTATTTTTGTGTCTTGGATTTACTTCAAATCCGGAATCCAAAAAACAGTTTCTATTTACCCACGGCTGGATTCTTTTGCAATTCTGGTCTTGCAGATGCTTCTTCTGCCTTATCTTTCAAAAACCCTGAAGCATCCTGAAATGCTTTCCCAACAGTTTCAAGTCTGTCTTGAATTCGTTCGCCAACATCTCCCTCACGCTGAATTAAACCACCCGGTTCCGGCTTCTCTATGTTTTTCTCAGTTTTGATGGGCAATTCTGATTCTACGTATGCTCTGCCTTCTGGTGTTTCAGCGCCAGGGTAAAGTTTCCCTTCTTTATTAACAGCTGTGGCTACTAGTAATTGTGGATCTAGCAGTAAGCTAGTTTGGTCGAGTCCAGACTTGGACATCTTCTCGTTTGTATACTTGTCCCCACCACCTTTATAGGGATTATTTGCACCGCCAGCTTGCACAGCAGGATTATTTGGATTTGCACCTTGAGTATTAGCTGCATTACCACAAGCCGTGCTTACTATCAACAATAGCCCAGCGAAAAATACAGTCAGAAATTGACGTAGACGCAGTTTTTTTATAAAAGAAGTTAAACTGTTCACCGATTCCTCCTAATCAACAACAAACAAGAAAAATATTTTCAACAAGCAAAATTCTCGCTTAACAGCTTTGTATGGTTCTGTTTACCAGCTAAGGCATCATCATACTTTTGCTTGCTTGAATTTTCTAATATTTGACCAACAATTCCTAAGACTACAAAGCCAAGAGCAAACAATGCCTCTAGCAAAGGTCACATTTTGATTAGCAGTTTTTGACTGTTACTATCTAACTTTAGAGAGATATAAGTTACTATAATTAACTTTTAATTTACTTAAGTCGATTCTGCTTGCTTTAAGTAGTATATGAATATTTAGTTATTAATTTATGCTAACGCAATTAACTTGTTAAAAAATAATAATCTTACCATTTTAATACTTTTGACTATATTTATTTAAGCTAATTTTTAGAAGATAAAATAAATGCCAAATTATACACTCATACACTACCTTGTATATTTACAAAACTTAAAAAATAGAGAAAAAACTTATTAGTAAATATAACTTTTTAATTGATGCAAAAATTTAACTGTTCATACTTAATGATGGTGTTCAGTCAAAACAGATACAGAAATGGAACTCTTGCTTAGTAATTTTTGCCGAAGATATTGGAGTATAAGGCTGATGTACTCTATGATTTGATGTATTTAGTTATTCAGCAAATTTATAAGTGAAATCACTAAAAAGATGAAGAAAATTTTACGGTGGGTAATTTTAGGTGGGACGTTGTTTTTTTTGGCAAAAGCCCTTAAGGATAACTGGCAAGAAGTGACTACCATCCATATTGATGCAGTAGGATGGGCAATTCTTTTGATCGCCACAGGTATCACTTTACTCGCACACACTTGGGCAGGTTGGGTATGGACTTGGGTTCTCAAAGAATTAAATCAACCTGTTAACTCTTCAGAATTTATTCAAGTTTACCTAAAAACAAATATTGCCAAGTATATACCTGGTAATATTTGGCATTACTACGGAAGAATTGTGGCTGCAAAAAATGCAAATGTTTCTACTGGCGCAGCGACTCTCAGTGTATTGCTAGAACCTCTACTGATGGCAGCAGCTGCTTTAATTATTGTCCTAGTCGGCAGCCAATTTATGGCTGAGAAAACCACCATCATCCTGCTCATAGTACAACTACTGGGTTTGCTCGGAGTGCTATGTGTTCTCCATCCCAAGTTTTTGAATAGAGCAACTCGCCTACTGGGGCGCATAAAGGCAAAAAAGTCTACGAACGATACTCCGCAAGCAGTTCCCTTAAGTCTTGAACAATATCCTCTGCGACCTTTACTAGGAGAATTAGGCTTTTTGGGACTGCGCAGTACAGGGTTTATGTTAACTTTGTTTGCCTTGAGTCCTTTGAACTTGAGTCAAATTCCTTTATTGCTTGGTGCTTTTAGTTTCGCGTGGTTGCTGGGGTTAGTGGTTCCAGGCGCACCTGGTGGCTTGGGTGTGTTTGAAGCCACTGCGATCGCACTCTTACAGCAGCACTTTCCTACTGCAGTGGTGATCAGTGCAACTGGTCTGTATCGTCTGGTGAGCATTCTCGCTGAAACTACTGGTGCTGGCTTAGCTTGGCTCGACGAACGGCGTCTTCAGTCCTAACCTTTAAGAAACCAGCACCATTTTCTTCTTAAATTCCTTTTGAATTCTGAATGCGTGAATGCGTGAATTTTTTTAGTGGGGGTGGAGGGACTTGAACCCTCACGACCTTTTACGGTCAACGGATTTTCATTCTCCCGCAGCTTTCACTACTGCCTTACAGGTTAATTTACCCAATCAGGCTTTGAGAATTGGACCCTCCCTTTACCCTCGACTTTACGTTAGGGTAGCTCCCGTCGGGCCTCTGCACCTTCCTTAAAAAGAGTCAAGATTGAGAAGAGTCAAGAAAGAATAAAACTTTCTATCTTTTATCTTCTGTCTTCTATCTTTCTTTTTTCGGCTTGGCTCAGGATTGCCATGTCTGTTACCAGATTTAGGTTTCCCTGAGTTTGAGAGCGGTCACTTGGCGGATTTCTCCATCAAGGCTCAGTTATCTAAGTCCGTAGCGTCTACCATTCCGCCACACCCCCTAACTTATTTAGGAGTCACTTGTTTTGTGGAGGTAACAAATAACCTCCTCATCTATTCCAGCATTAAATGTGTTTTTTGTCCAATTTTGCACTTTTTGCTGGAAAATTTGAGATTCTTGAGATGAAACTGCGCTTTTAGCTTTCACGGACACTTTGCTGAATTCGGGGAATGCCCCTAACCAAGTGTCCTGCCTGACTTGCGTCTTACATTTTTTTTGTCGCACCTTTACAGATGCTTACTCAAGCACTCATTTCTTGTGTTTTGTAGCACTGGTTGTTTATTATAGCATCATATTTAGAAAATACAGCCAAAAATATAAGGCAGGTGAAGCAATTTTTTCTATGTTTATTATTTAATCTTCATGGGGGCAATAACGCTTTCAAGAGCCTAGGCATTCAGCCTATGATGGGAAACAGCACCAACAGGTCTTTTCTACTTAAGAACCAAGAAATTATGGTTGTAGCGCTACTGTATCTGAGTTTGGCTGGAGCTTATCTTCTGGTGGTACCAGCCGCCGTCCTGTTTTACTTAAACCTACGCTGGTATGTGGCTAGCTCTGTGGAACGTGCCTTTATGTACTTTTTGGTATTCTTCTTTTTTCCGGGTTTGTTGCTCCTATCGCCGTTTGTGAACTTGCGGCCCAGACGGCGACAAATTGAAGTCTAACGAAATTGGTAGGTCATAACTCTCATGCGACGCATTGACGCTATCGGAATTGGCTTGGGAATTTTTGTTGCCGGCGGCTCGGCATATGTCTTACTGCGACTAGTAGGCGTAGATAACTTGGAAGCTGGTACTTGGAGCCAAGTTTTATTATTTGTTGGGTTGATTGGCTGGTTGCTAAGCTATGGTTTCCGTGCAGTGGGAAAAAAAATGACCTACCACAAACAACGCGAACAATATGAGCAAGCCTACTTCCAGAAGCGCTTGGAAGAGCTCACTCCCGAAGAACTCGCGAAAATTCAAGCCGAAATAGAACAAGCTCGTCGAGTAGGGAATAAGGAGTAGGGTTAGTCAACAGCAGCACCTTCTCCAACCCTTAACAACGTTGGAGAAGGTGCTGGAAATGGTGCAAGCGACGACTCGCAGTTTGCGATCGCTGCTACGCCGGGCACGGGAGTGCGATCGCTTTCAAACAAGCGCAAGTACCAGATTTTCAAAAACCACATTCGTGGTCTTACTGTTAAGCCGATTGGTGTAGGCTTTGGTATTTCCCAACCAGAACAAGCCCGTCAGGTAGGAGGTTGGAGAGCAGATGCAGTTATAGTAGGCAGTGCTTTTGTCAAACGTTTAGCAATCATACACACCCCAACACGGACCAAATCCCATCTGTTGAATTTTGTCAAAGTCTCAAGCAGCCATGACTACAACTTAAATATAAGCCTAATTACTTAGCTTGCTCCATCAAAGGAGGTAGATTAAGAAACTGTAACACCGAAGTTTTCTTACCTTACTTGGTAGACAATTTAACCAATATCGTCTTGAATATATAAAGCACATATCTAGCGGTAAAAAACTGCCTTATACCGCCACTAAACGTTTAGGTATTATGTGAAAACAAGTAGGTCATAAATTTTATGATTTTTATGAGTGTGAGAGAGTGTCAGGCAGCAAGAGCTGTAGTTTCGTCGCATTTTAGGGGAAAAGGCGATGAGTGAGAGCATGGCATTTATAGGTGGAGTTGCCGTAGCTGGACTGGCGGCTCTGGTGTTACTTAAGGGGGCAGGAGGGAGTTCCCTACAACCTAACTATACAGTTACCTCACAATTACCAACGACTGTGGTAGCGCCTCCAGCAGTGATGCCGCCAACTGCGACTTATCCTGGGCAACCATATCCTAATCCAGCGCCAGTCAGCCCAAATACTGAAGAGCGCGTGCAAATGGAACGCTTCAGATTGGAAAATGAGGGACTTAAGAACGAAAACAATAATCTCAAAACTCAAGTCCAACAACTCCAGTCCCAACTTCAGCAAGTTTACAACTACCAAGTTCAATTAAATCAGCAGCAGAACCAAAATGCAGCTCAGTTGCAGCAGCAGTCTGAAAATCGCTGGTGGTCTTCTCCCGTTGTTTGGGCGGTGGGAGGCATAACTCTGACGATAGGCGGTGGCATTGTGGTCGCTGGTGTCTTGGCTTTGTTTTCACCAAAAGACCGTCCCACTCGTACTGTACAAGTTATTCATCCCTATAACGGTCCTACTCCGCCCTTGGCTCCCGTACGTCGCGCTGAGTTTCTGCCTCCTCGTAGTGAAGTCAGACGAGTTGAAGCACCAGAATACGACGATACGTATTAAAAGTGTCAACATTTAACAGTTAACACGCTCTGAACAAACAGCTATTGATTCTAGGCTATTGACAAGCCTATAAAATTGTGCTTTTTTTACAAGCGCAATGTGAATTGAAGCGCTGTTATTCTGGAATTATCAAGGTGATATCTGCCACGATAATATTTTGTATTTTTAAAGCAAGTGTGGCTCTTGATTCCAGAAAAAGTAAAATGTTTTCTCTTGCGTGTCAAGCGTTATTAGATGTCATATTTATACAAAAAAGTCAAGATACTTGGACAAAGCTTAGCACCAGTTGCTGTGTAACCAGTTTCTGCTTCAAATTGCAACGAGATAACAGACATATAAATCAGAAATGTCTATGAAAACAACAAAGATTAACAAGTGATTTCTTTATAAGTTTTATGTTTTTCTGTAAAGACCCGGATACGGAAAAGACCGAAAATAAATTCTTATATCCTTGATTGCTTCGGGCGAAGCTTTTAGAGAAAGCCGCGCCTTGCGGGATGGGACGGGAGTGTCCGCGCCTTGGCGATTGCGCAAAGCGCAGTGGCAGAGCCAATCGCTAGATAATATTATTAATGTGTTGCCTAAAAATGAAGATTCGGTTAAACAAACTGGTGCATCGTTTCCCGTTTACTGTATTATTCTTCTAAAACGTATTTATTCACTGAGAAATCTAATGATTCTCTTGTGCATGAATTAGGTTTATGCTGGGCTTTACCAGTCACCTAATTCATGCTGCTTTGAGTTGCCCATTCTTCTAGGATTTAGTTTTTTGAAGATATATTTGGGCAGATTGTTGACATCTGGCTAGGACAGCAGAAAATAGCACTCTTTGTGCGGGTTGTTTTCGTGTTTTTCACGCAATTCCTGGACAAATAGTTCTATCATATCTGCGTGAATAGATCTCACGGGGATCATCAATAGTGTTCATCTGCTAAACCCCATAAAGCCAGAAGCTTGTGTATTCGCACAGGGAAATGTTGCACAATAATGTTGCATAATTATGCTCTGGTAGTAAAAAATTCAATATTTTGCAAAGCATAATCATGAAAAAAATGCAATGGTATCAACAGCAGGTCAATAGCCAGCCTCTTGTCTTACAAAAGCAAAAGATAAGGCGTAAATCTCTCAAGAGATTAACAAGCTGCTTTCAGCAAAATGTGAGCAAATACGGAAGAAAATAGTCATCTACGTGCGGTTTTGCTTAGTCATTTTGATGTACTTGTTGGCGTGACACTGTAATACCTGCATAAACCAGATTTCATAGGGTCATCTGTGGTGTTGTTTTGAAACAAGCCCCAATATTCTGTAATGAAATCCTGATTTCGAGGTATGTATATATCTTTTAAAACGAAAACTGCAATTGCTGTGATAGCAAAAGTTAGTTTGGTGATCATTGACATTTTTTTGAAATATGCTCCTTTCAGAAAATATATATTTAAAGATTTTGTGAAAAGAATCGTGAAGAAACAGCAATTGTACGGAAGTACAGATAACCTTGGTGGCTTTTACTGATACGATGCTTTGGGAGCAAGGAAATTTGAAAGTTACAGGAAAAATAACAGACTTGTCGCTTAAGAACCTTTTCTTCGCTTTAGACCTCAATAAATCAGGGGCTTTGGAATACAAATTCTTATTTGGCGACAACTCTAATGTTGTTTGGTTAAAAACCTAAACGTGTTTGGTTGAAAACCCAAACGTTAGACAAACTTCTGCTGTTGCTTGATGCCTTCAATGACATCTATATTCTCATGGCTGAGGCATAGGAGCCTCTTTTTAGCCTTTACCTTTTTAGGTGCTTTTACCTATAAAATTATCCCTTCTGTTGCTCAAACAGGGGTAATCTCAAACACTGCAAATGGTGGTGCAGACAATCTCCCACAAAGAGTAAATTCTAATCCCGTCACTTTTAGAGCGGGTCAAGCTGCGTTGGAGATTATCAAAACAGGTGATAGAGCTGCAGCCGAACCAGGCGACACAGTCGTTTATCGCCTGGCGATTAGAAATACAGGTCGTTCGGCGACAACGAATTTGACGATTACAGACAGACTTCCTCTAGGTTTACGATTTGTCTCCAAGTCGCTTAAAGGTTCTATAGGAGATAGACCTGTGCCTTTGAGGGTGAACACTGCTTCAAATCGGACGGTGACAATCACCTCACAAGAAGGACTCCAACCAAACCAGACTTTGAATGTTGTCTACGCCGCCGAGGTCACACCAGATGCGGTTCGAGGAACTGGAAGAAACTTGGCACAAGCCAGTTCTGGGAACTTGACAAGTAATCAAGCTAGTTATCTGTTGCGGATTCGACCAGGTATTTTGTCTGATTGTGGCACCTTGATTGGTCGGGTGTTTGTCGATAAAAACTTTGACGGAGAACAGCAACCGAACGAACCGGGAATACCAAACGCCGTTATTTACATGGATGATGGCAATCGCATCGTTACCGATGCAAAGGGTCTGTTCTCCTTGCCAAACGTCATCTCTGGTTATCGGTCAGCAACGCTGGACTTGAGTAGCTTACCAGGTTACGCACTGGCACCTAACTTGTACTTCATAGAAAAGAATAGCCAGTCACGCCTGGTGAAATTAGCACCCAGCAGTATGGTTAGGGTGAATTTTGGGGTTACACCGGCGTTTTCAGAGGGTAAGCGATGAAAACAAGAAAGCTAGGAAAAACATTTACCAAAAAAATTGGCAGTGCCGACAACAGCCAAATTTTGTACCTTTCCCTAGTCACTAAGGGGAGTGCAGGCATTTTACCAGCATTGATAGCAGTCACTTTACCCTCTTTTGTTGGCACAGAGGCAAGGTTCTCCAACGCTGCTTTAGCCAGTGCGCCAACGGAAGATCAAGGGCAGACAGTGACATCATTCCAACTAGGGGAAGCAGAGGGACAAGAGGACAAGGAGCACAAGGAGGACAAAGAGCACAAGAAGGACAAGAAGGAATTTACTTTGTTGTCTCCTGCACTCCCCAATTCCTCATCTCCCTCATCATTCTTTTTGTCCCAATCAATTGAAGCTTTCCCGGCTTCCCCATCTCCCTCATCTCCCTTATCTCCCTTATCTCCTTCATCTCCCTCATCTCCCTTATCTCCTTCATCTCCCTTATCTCCTTCATCTCCCTCATCTCCCCTTACTTCCCCGACTCCCCCGACTCCCTCCACTTCACAAACCCCTCCAACGGGGAATAGTGCGCCATTATTACCTTCACAACCGATTACCCAGAACAAAGTCAAAATTGACATTGCACCTGTAGCCGACCCGCGCGTCCAAGCGGATGGGCGCTCTACGATTCAGCTTTCTGGGCAAATAACCGATGAAAACGGTCAAATCATCCGCGAAGATGTGATGGTAACTTTGACCACGAGTGCAGGGAAATTTGTTGGAGCAGACCAAGATAAAGACCAAGGTGGTTTTCAGGTGATGGCGCGGGGTGGTGAGTTTACTGCCACACTGCAATCAGACATCAAACCTCAACAAGTCCGCATTCGCGCAGCGGTAGACAGTATTAGAAAACAATCCCCAGCGCCCAGACAACTGGGGATTCTGGGAGATGCACCATTTGAGCAACAAACAGAGACTTCTGTATTCAACAACTTCAAAAAGACCCCAATTGAGGCTTACACCCAAGTAGAATTTACGACTTATCTCCGTCCATCACTGGTAACAGGAGTCGTGAATTTGCGAATTGGTGCAGGTGGCACTGATTATTGGGGGAGTTTTCGGGATTTTCTTGACCCAGAGAAAATAAATGATGGCACAACGGTTGATTTCAAGGCTTCCGTCTTCGCCACTGGTCAAGTAGGGGATTGGTTATTTACAGGAGCGTTTAATAGCTATCGCCCGATTAACGAAGACTGCGAAGGTAGAAACCGCTTGTTTGGTGGTGTTCAGTTTTGCGAACAACCTTATCCCGTCTACGGCGATAGTTCCACTTCTACTGCTACCACTCCCTCTATAGATAGTTTTTACGCTCGCTTTGAGCGTACACCCTCCATAGTGGGGGCAGAACCAGACTACTTCATGTGGGGGGATTACAACACAGCAGAATTTGCCAGAGGATCCCAGCTATATACTGCCACTTCTCGGCAGTTACACGGCTTTAAAGCAAACTACAACTTAGGCAACTTCCAGATCACTGGGATGTATGCCAACAATATTGAGGGCTTCCAACGGGATACTTTTGTACCTAATGGTACCAGTGGTAACTATTTCCTATCAAAACGTCTCCTGATTCCAGGGAGTGAAACCGTTTATGTGGAAGCAGAAGAAATCAATCGTCCTGGGACGGTGATTGAGCGTAAACAACTGTTTCGCGGTCCTGATTACGAAATTGACTACGATCGCGGTACACTTCTGTTTCGCCGTTCTATTTTTGCAACGGAACTCGACCCGTTTAATCGCTCTTTGGTGAGGCGAGTTGTTGTCACCTACCAAAACGAAGGCGGTGAAGACTCCAGCCTTTATGCTGGAAGATTACAATACAACTTCTCTCAAGCACTGGAAACCAAATCGTTCCTCGGTGCGAGTTACCTACTCGAAGACCAAGGCGCTCAAGATTTCCATCTGTATGGAGCGGATTTCCTTCTATCTTTCGGCAATACAGGTAGGATTGTCGGGGAATTTGCTCGTTCTAACAATGACCTAGTGACTGGTCGGGAAATCAATGGTAATGCTTACCGCCTAGAGGCTGTTGGTAACTTTGGTGGTTTCCAAGCGTCAGCCTACTACCGCGCAGTTGAGCCAGGCTTCGCCAACAATGCCACCTTTAGTTTTGTCGCCGGACAAACGCGCTACGGAGCGTCGGCTCTTGCCAAGATAACTGACACCACAAGCTTGATAGCAGCTTACGACTACGAAGAAAACTATGGAACCTCTCCGAGTCGAATTGTAGACTTTTTTGACTTATTCAATCCCCAGCCACAAGCACGTCCTGGTGAAAGTGTCAACAACGAACTCAGAACCTTCAGCGCGGGAATTCTACAAAAGCTGGGCGCTGCTGATTTGAGTTTGAGCTATGTTAACCGTTCCCGTGAGGACCGTGTGAGCGATCGCTTTGATGGCGATGCCGATCAGTTGGTATCCCGTCTGAAGCTGCCATTAACTCAAACTTTAACTTTCCAGGCTCTAAATGAACTCAATTTGGGCGACTCTGACCCACTGTATCCCAACCGCACGACTTTAGGGCTGGACTGGAAAGCCTTTCCAGGTGTGACATTACGATTGGCTCATCAGTTTTACGATGACACCAGCTTACTCCGAGGCAACTCGATCACCACCCTGGATACGATTGTTGACCATAAGTTTTCTGAAGATACCGCTCTGACAGGTCGTTATTCTGTGCTATCAGGATACAACGGCTTACAAGGTCAAGGCGCTGTGGGACTAAATCACAGGTGGGCGATCGCTCCTGGCTTACGCGCCAACGTCGGTTACGAATACATCTTCAAAAATATCTTCAACGGCACTGCTGCGGGTCCTCAGTACGAGCAATACTATACTATTGGTCAATCAGCTTCTACCCTAGGACTGTTTTCTGGTTCTGTTTACAGCCTCGGACTGGAATACACCGATAATCCCAATTTCCAAGCAAGCACCCGATTTGAATATCGAGACGGAGATGAAGGAAATAACCTCGTCATCTCAGCAGCTGCTGCGGGTAAACTCACCCCCGCTTTAACTGCGTTAGTCAGGTTTCAACAAGCGGGTGAAGCAAATGTCTTTCTGCCGACTTCTGCCGGTATTAACGTTTCAGGAGTCAGATTCCAAGAACTCGGAGACACAGCCAACCTGAGAGTTGGTTTAGCTTACCGTGACCCTAGTAATGATAAGTTCAACGCCTTGCTGAAATACGAATGGCGTCAAAATTATGACTCAATTCCGGAAACTCAGCTCACAGGCTCTACGGCAACAGGTCATGTCTTTTCCGCAGAAGCCATTTACGCTCCTAACTGGCGATGGGAATTCTACGGCAAATATGCCCTCCGTAATGGAGTCACCTTCTTAGATGGCGAGAGATACGACGGTAGTGTCAACTTAGCGCAACTGCGGACAAGTTACAGACTGGGTTATCGCACTGACTTAGCCGTCGAAGGACGTTGGATTGGTCAAAACTCCAATAGCGGCACTGACTACGATGAATTCGGAGTTGCTGTAGAAGGTGGGTATTATTTAACACCGGATTTACGGATTGGTTTGGGCTATAGCTTTGGCAGTGTGGATGACCGCGATTTTACTGGCTACCGTTCTGAGGGTGGTTTTTACCTCAATATCAGCTTGAAGCTGAATGAGCTTTTGGGCGGTTTTGGATTGCAAAAGCCTGTACCCAGACAGCAGCAAGAGTCTGAAGTGTCACCAATATCTCAGGCAAAACCTGGAACCCAATCAAAAACACCCCAAAGCAAACTCATTGCGCATCTGAAACAAACACAAGCGTCATCTGTAACTGAATCACAGACACCTCAAAGCAAACTCATCGAGAGTCTGAAACAGACACAAGCGCTAGCGTTTGGGCAAACCAAATCACAAAAGTCTAGAATCCTACAGCTAATCAACAGCCTCAGAAAACAGCAGGCTTTTCCCGGTTTCCGAGGTGGAGAGGAGTGAGTCATGTCCATGAAAGTTCATTGGCTACCCAATTTCCAGGGTGCTTTTAACAAAAGGAAGAACAAAGGAAAAATTAAGGAGAAAATTTTTTATTTACTTCCTGTTACCTTTTACCTTCTACCTTCAGATGTTGCATTCAGTCAGATAGCAAAATTGGGGAATCGGGAATCGGGAATCGGGAATGTTTCACAACAACTACCCCCCTCATCTCCACGCCAGTCGCCTCAACGGGGGGAACCCCCGCAGGGCGCTGGCTCCTCATCCCCTTCCTCCTTCCGAGTTGTGGTAAACAGCAATCAAGATGGTGATGTCAAAGCTGATGAGCAACTGACTTTGCGCGAAGCAATTGAGGTTGTCAATGGTACGCTACCAGTTGAGCGACTTAGCAGTGCAGAAAAAGCACAAGTTCAACCAACGACTGGAGGGAGTCGTATCGAGTTTAATCTCCCTGCGGGTGCGACGGCTATCCAGTTACAGAAACAACTGCCAGATTTGGCATCTCCAGGATTAGTCATAGATGGTTCGACTCAGCCTGGATACGATGCTTCAACTTCAGCAACTGCTGAAATTGCCATTCCCATTCCGCTGGTGGCGATCGCCCCTGCACCAAACACAGAAATCTTTCGCGGTTTGACTGTCGTCGCAGATGGCGTGACCATTCGCGGCTTAAATCTTTACGGCTTCAATGCTAGCCCGATCAAGCAGCAACTCGGAAACCTGCTGATTTACGATGGCGTTCCTAAGCCAGTAACGCTGACGACACCGCCTGGGGATATTGTCATTTCCCACCGTTTCCCACCTCCCAACACCAAGAGACAGCAACCCCCCAACGATGACTTTCCTTTTTATAACAGGGATGTTCCCCCGAAAAACGTTGTCATTGAAAACAACTGGTTGGGGCTAACGGTTGATGAAAGACTGCCCGATAACACATCGGCTTTCGGGATTTACGTTTTTAATTCCCAAGGGGCAACAATTCGCCGTAACCGTATTTATTACCACGAAGGGAGCGCTATTATTACCTCAGTACGTGGTGAAAATACGCTAGTTAGCGAAAACATCATTGTTGGTAATGGGCTTGCTGGAATGCCGGATGCCCTACGTATAGAAGGTGTCGTTAACAAGTCCCAAATTACAGGCAACTTGATTTGTGCCAACGATGGTGCTGGTGTGTATTTATTTAAACCAGAAGGAGATGTGCGAATCCAAAATAACCGGATTACCTACAACGGCAGGCGTTTGCGCCGAGCAGCAGTTTACCTGATGGGAAGTAACCATCAAGTCTTAGGTAATCAAATTGACAATCAAACGGGACCTGGGGTTGTCGTGTCAGCTTTTCCCAATACCAAGAGCAATATTATCCAAAACAACGGGTTTGCTGCACTCGAGGGCTTGAGTATTGACCTCAACACCGAACGAGATCCGGAGGATGTATATGACTTTCAGCGGGGAGATGGTCCCAATCCTAAGCGAAATTCCCCTAACCGCCGTCAGGATACAGGCAATGCTGCCATTAACGCTCCAGAATTCGCCACAAGAACGTTTGTTCCTGCTGGTAACAGTGTGACATTACAAGGAAAAGCTGACCCCAATTCTGAGGTTACTATTTATCGCCTCAGCGACTATCAAACAGGAAAACAGGCACTTTATCAGCCAGGTTACGGCGCGCTAACGACTCCACTAACGACAACCAAGGTGGATGAAAAGGGTAATTTTAGCGTGACGGTAGAAAATCTACAAGTTGGGGATATCGTGAGTGCGATCGCCACCGACCCCAGATACGGCACCTCTGAACCCGCTGTTGGCGCATTTATTGGCACAACAGGCACTTCACCCAACTCCGCCCCAGCAGGCAAACCACAGCAGATTTTACCTCCGCAGTGTACTTCACGCCCCGCGCCACCTGAACCACCAGCACCACCTGAACCACCAGCACCACCCGAACCTATCCGGCTACGAGTACCGCGCAACGTTCACTTTGCTCTAGACAAATCCTTTATTAGTCAGGAAAGTGCGGCTGTTCTTGATAGAGTGGCAGAAGTCTTGCAGCAATATCCTTACATCGTCATCGAATTACAAGGTCATACAGACCCCCGCGCCAGCGACGCATACAACCAAGCATTGGGTAGAAGACGGTCATTGTCTGTGAGAAATTATCTATTGCGTAAGGGTATCGCACCAGAGCGGATGACAATCCGCTCGTTTGGCGAAAGCCAGAGGAAGGTTCCAGGGGGTACGGATGTTGTTGATTACGCGCGCGATCGCCGTGTCGAAATCATCTTTAGAGATGTTAGAGGTATTGACCTGATTATTGAAGAACAAGAAGATGATTTGCAAATTGAGAGGCAACGAGGCAGAAGATAGTCCAAAACTCTATAAGTTCAAACTCCGTAGTTCACAGTCCACACGTCCAAAGTCTAGAAGCTCATGAAAGCTTTATTTCAGCACCTAAAAGCGATCGCTCCATCTTCCCGTTGGCTTTCGCGCCAAGTCTTTGAAGTAGATAGCCTGTCGGCAGGACATAGGGAATTTGCTGTGGCTCATGTATTAAATACAACTAATAAAAAAAACGTGCGTCTTCTTACTTTCAAGGGTACGCTTGCTACTGTGCTTTTCGCCTTGCCACAGGTTCCAATAGTAGGGAATTTTTCGGGTGGGAAGGCGTTGGCGCAGACAACACCAGGCAGCTGTCCAGCTGGTACAACGGCACAAACCCTACAATGGACTCCAACCAACAACCGGGCAGGAATTGAAAGTCAAAACCTGACCATTAACGGAATTAGCACTACCCTCAGCTTTAGTGAAAGCGCCCCTGGTCAAGTTATCGACTCAAGTGAAACATTCATTTCCTCAGAAGTTTACGGCGGCATTCCTGGACCAAATCTAAGGTTCAATATCGGCCTTGATAGTCAAGATCCAAACTTGCCTTTTGATGGACCAGCGCCAGTCGGTAGTAGTGCGACACTCACCATTAACTTTTCACAACCAGTCACCCTGGCATCCCCCCTCACCTTGTTAGATGTTGACCGAGCTGGGGCACGCGATACTATAAATAATATTGCGTATATTTACCAAGATAGAGTTACAGTCACAGCTGCCAATGGTAATACACCCGTTGGCGTGACGCTGGCTCCTGGCACGCAGCCGACGTATGTTAGAGTGACTGGCAACGTTGCAGAAGGCATCAACGAGAATGCTTTCCCTAACCAAAGCTTTGGTAACGTTACAGCTACGCCATCTGGTGCAGTGACTCGAATTCAGGTTACCTACCAGCCAGGAACAGAATTCGGTAATCCTTTGCAGGATGAGACTATTGGTCTTGCTCAGATACAAATTTGTGTGCCGACAGGAACAGGCACAATTGGCGATACAGTCTACAACGACACCAACGGCAACGGCGTCCAAGATGCAGGAGAACCCGGAATCAGCGGTCGTACCATTACCTTAACAGGTGCAGGACCGGACGGTCAATTTGGCACAGCTGACGACATTACCCGCACCGCCACCACCGATAACAACGGCAGATACAGCATTCCCAATCTGCCCAGTGGAAGCTACAGAGTCAGCGTCACGAACCCACCAGACGGCTTGTCCCCCAGCCAAACTCCGCCCGCTACCATTACCCTAGCAGCAGGTCAAAATTTAGACACGGCTGATTTTGGCTTTACGCAGCAGCAACTCGGCACAATTGGCGATACAGTCTACAACGATACCAACGGCAACGGCGTCCAAGACGCAGGAGAACCCGGAATCAGCGGTCGTACTATCTCCTTAACTGGTGCAGGACCAGACAACAACTTTGGCACAGCTGACGACATTACCCGCACTGCTACCACGGATAACAACGGCAGATACAGCATTCCCAATTTGCCCCCTGGAAGCTACAGAGTCAGCGTCACCAACCCACCAGATGGCTTGTCCCCCAGCCAAACTCCGCCCGCTACCATTACCCTAGCAGCAGGTCAGAATTTAGACACGGCTGATTTTGGCTTTACGCAGCAGCAACTCGGCACAATTGGCGATACAGTCTACAACGATACCAACGGCAACGGCGTCCAAGACGCAGGAGAACCCGGAATCAGCGGTCGTACTATCTCCTTAACTGGTGCAGGACCCGACGGTCAATTTGGTACTGCTGACGACATTCCCGGCACTGCTACCACGGATAACAACGGCAGATACAGCATTCCCAATCTGCCCGCAGGAAACTACAGAGTCAGCGTCACGAACCCACCAAATGGCTTGTCCCCCAGCCAAACTCCGCCCGCTACCATTACTCTAGCCGCCGGTCAGAATTTGACCACGGCTGATTTTGGCTTTACGCAGCAGCAACTCGGCACAATTGGCGATACAATTTTCAACGACAGAAATAGCAACAACGTTCAAGATTCAGGGGAAAGAGGTATCAGTGGCATTACTGTCACTGCGACTGGTGCAGGACCGGATGGTCAATTTGGCAATGATGACGACATTACCCGCACTGCTACCACCGATAACAACGGCAGATACAGCATACCCAATCTACCCGCAGGCAGCTATAGAGTCGTCGTTTCTAACCCTCCGGCTAGCTCTACTCCCACCCTGGCTCAGCCCAATCCCATTACTTTAGCAGCAGGTCAAAATATTAATACGGTTGACTTCGGTTTCAATGCTCCTGTTTTAGGAGCAGGCGAGACCAATTTGCTGTTGGTGAAGCGAATTACCAACGTGTTGAGAAATGGTCAGTCCATCCCAGGCCCTAACTTCAGTACCTTTGATGATGGTCCTGGGAATGATGACAATCAAATCAACCAGTCACAGCCTGTTCGTGGTGTTCGCGATCTACAGACGCCTGTGCAAAGCGGCGATGAAGTGGAGTACACAATCTATTTCCTTGCCCAAGGAGTGAACAATGTCAGGTTCTGCGACTTAATTCCAGATGGTACAAGTTATAGCAACAACGGTATTTCCGTGTCTGGGGCTGGTAACGGTGCAGATCAAGGAACATTTTTATCACCTTTGGCACCTTTGCCTGCAGGTAATACCTGCCAGAGTCAAACAAATAATAAAGGTGCGGTGATTGTCAACTTGGGCACTTTTAGTACGAACAGTGGAAACCCCGCTTATGTTCGCTTCCGTGTCAGAGTCGATTAAAGCGTTTTGTTTGTTGAGGGGGTGGGGAGATATTTCGCTATCACCCTTGGGCTAAATCATAAGAAAACGGAGCAACCTTATATATTTCTTTACTAAAAGATGTACTCTTTTCGGCAGCAGCAAGGCAGTTTGTCTTGTTGTAATCAAATATGTACTACTTGAAACTGCCTTGCTGCCAAGGTTGCTCCTTCTATAACTTTGATGAAACCCCATCAGCCTCCACGAGTCACCCAACTTGGTATAAAAGTTTTCAGATGTTCAGCATACAAAAAAATTGAAAGTCAATTAGGTATTATTATTATTTTTGTTTTCGCCTGAATCCTTACGAACTACTTTATTAAATTGCAATGCAAAAAACTCAGTTAATCAGTTCAGTGCTCACCAGTGCCTTACTATTGTCCTCCTTATTTTCCTTTGGAGGGAAAATTGCTCAAGCACAACGGGCACAGCGTCCTGTCTCCCTGCTAAATAGTAAATGTGTAAACAGTGGACTTGGCACTGTTCGTCAGGAGAACCTTGATGTTTCTATAGGCAGAGCAGTTTATACTAGCAGGTTTTACCTCGGACCAGGTAACCGTTCTGCTTCTCTAACTTGTAGCATCAAGCCAGAAAAGAGTTCTAGACCCCCGTTTCAAACCCTCAGTTTGGGTTTTGGAATACGTGACAATGATACAAAAAGTCCAGGGGTTGACGTTAAAGTTTACTTAGATGGCAACCAAGCTGAAACACGTACTGTTGCCCCTGGACAGCAAACTTCATTAGCACTTGATGTCAGCAATGCCAGCAACGTTGCTATCGAGGCTGTTTGTACTAGTCAAAGCCAATATTGTGACCGAGTTTACTTCTTCACCGCTGCTTTAGAGCGGCAGAGTGCCCCCGCACAACCGAAAAAATAGTTCGACAACCTTTAGTATGGATCTACGGATAGATTGACTGCTAATTGTTAAATGTTAGTTGTTAGTTGTTAGTTGCTAGTTGTTAGTTTTTTTACTAACAACTAACGACTAACGACTAACCAGGAAGTATTAGTAACAGACCAAGGTTTATTGATAGCTTTTATTTAGAGCTCGTTTTCTAGAATTTCTTCTGGTTCCAAAATTTCGGTATCATCGTAACTATTTGTAGTGTAAACGTGATTATCTATACTGGAATGCGGATGTTCTAGTTTGGGTTTATTGTGATTGCTGTTACCAAATTCCGGAAGCTGTTGTTTTGCTAAATTATTGGCAGCTTGTTGAAATAATGGCTCTACTTTGTTTCGCCAGTACTGAATATTGGGTAATTTTTCTGGATGGTCTTTATAAGCCAACACTTTATCCCATTGCCCCTCAGCAAACGCTGTGTCGAGGTCTTTAAATAGAGCTTCCGCTTTACTCCAATCTTGCTGCCAGTGAGATATCATCTCTGTTGTCTCTTTGACAGCAGTGGGATTTGAAGTTACTGTCCTTAACAGCGCGATCGCACCTTGTAAATCTCCTGACTCGTACTTATTCTTGGCTTTTTCCACAACCTGGGAACCGTTGTCATTATAAGCTAAAGGTTTTGATTGTCCTGATTGTTCTGACTCTTGTGACGATGAGATTGGTAAATCAACCACAGGTTTTGTTTTTGGCTTAGGCGCGGGGCGATCGGCAATCAAGTTATTATCATCTAGTGTTTTGATTGCAATGCCCTTGTCTCGCAGGCAAGAAACCCATTCTTCGTTATTTTTGATAACTTCTGAGTTTGCCCAAGCCTTCTGTGTCGGATCAAGTTTAATCTGTACCCAACCGCGTTTTGTCCGCATACCTGTCACCTCAAATTTAGTATTTTTAGTAACAGTTTCTACAATAGAATCATCGTTAATAGGATTTGGCTCAGAACGGATATTAGAGTTCTCCTTGACAATAGCTAAACAGTTTTGTGCTAATGTCGCGTCACTATCTGAGTTTGCGCCATTTATAGCAAAATTGGAAGCCAAACCTTGAACGTTCTTGACCACAGCTGGGGTAACAACAGCAGCGCCACCAACCAAAACCGCCAGAATTAATAGCTGTAATAAGTCAGGTCCACTAGAACCTTTGGGGGTCGATTTAGGGGTTACTGCTGCTACAGGTTGGGCGACAAGATTTGCCGGAGCAACTGCGAGCGTTTTTTGTCGAGACTGTGGAGATAAGGCAGATGAGGACTTGATGATTTGGTAGCTGGGAGTGTTTGAGTATTCTTCGGGCGTATACCTTGAGGAAAACGGTTGCAATGCTTGCAGTGCTTCTGATGCACTCTGGAAGCGATCCTTGAAATGATAACGTACCATCTTGCTTAACACGGCTTCCAAGGCGTTGCTTACAGGTACAAGATGTTGCCAAAGGATTTCCCCAGTATGAGGATCTTCTTGCAAATCCATTGGCGCGACTCCCGTCAGCGCTTCAATGGCAATGATACCAAGAGCATACATATCACTGTTTGGGCGGGGTTTGCCTTGACCTTGTTCCGTGGGCATATAGCCAGGAGTGCCAATAGCTACAGTCGCAGAGTGATGACCTGCAGCTGTAAACATTTGTGTTCGCGAAGCGTATCCAGCAGACACTCGCAATTGTTTAACAGCTCCAAAGTCTACAAGAACGAGTTTGTTATCCGAGGCGCGACGGATGATGTTATCCGGCTTGATGTCGCGGTGAATCACACCCTGTCCGTGGACAAATTTCAGAATGTCTAAAACTTCCAGCAGCAAACCAGTCACTTGGCTTTCATTCCAGCGCTGATTGGGATGCAGTTCCTCACTTAGGGGATGCCCTTCAATAAATTCTTGTACTAAATAAAATTCTTGGTTTTCGTCAAAGTAAGCTAGAAGCCGAGGAATCTGGTTATGGTTGCCCAGTTTTTCTAGAGTTTCCGCTTCAATTTGGAACAGGCGCTTAGCAGTGTCAAACATTTTTGCCTCGGAATTAGCAGGCTTAAGGTGCTTGACAACGCAAATGGGGTTACCCGGTCGTTTGGTATCTTCGGCGATGTAAGTTTCACCAAATCCCCCTGTAGCCAGGACTCTAATAACTTTATAACGATGATCCAGTAGCTTACCTATCATATTCACTCCCCAGCGATAACACCCAATTTTAAAGAGGGTAATAAATATCTCCAAATTTTTCTCAATGAAATCCGCTATCTTGAGAAAAGATTTGGATGTAAAACGTAGTTTTTTAATAAATACACATTGTTAATTTTTCTTTCAATAGCCCTTGTTAATTCCAATGCCACCTAAAATTAGCAATTCAGTAGCATGGCAGCAGGCGGAACTCCTCATGCAACCTGCTTTCATTCGCGTTGTCGATAATATTCGCAAGTTGCTTGATGTATCTTCCTGGACGGGGACTTATCAAGATGTCCTGATTTGGCCTACTGGCACTACTGATGAAACCAAAGCAATCGTGACGAAGCTCCTGCAAGACCTGGAAGCCGTAACACCGGAGCAAGCTTTGGAAATCAGAGAAACACTCTCGCGTCTGCCAATGCCCCATCCAGGATACCATTTATGTCTACAGCGTCAAGAGCAACAAATCAGTATAGATTTATGGGAATTGTGTTATCAAGTGTGTTTTCGTGAATACATACCGGGGAATGAAACAGTTAACATTGATACGAGTTTAATCGATGAAAACGGCGAGGTGGACTGGCAACGCTTGGAGGTTAAGACAAAGGAGTTAGTTGAACAAGTGTTTGCAAATTTACCAGAGTAACCTCACCAAAACAGTGCTGAGTACTAAATGCAAATTATTTAGGATTTAGCACTCAGGACTTTCATTGCCAGTGATCAAGAAAGACGGTAAAAAGTGCCGTGAGGTTTCCGACTTGATGGTGTACATCAAAAGGTCGCAGAATAGCATTCTGGGGCTAGATGAACAAAGCCTGCAGAATAGACCTCTCCAAAAAACAATGTAGAGACGTGCCATGGCACGTCTCTACAACGGTTATAAACAACCCACAATTGCCTAGTTCCCAGCCTCAGGCTGGGAATGCAGCCGGTCAGTGTTGGGTAGTTCACGAAAACTCCACTGAATGCAAGATGAATGTTTCTGGTGGTAAAGGGTACGAGCAAAAAGATAATAAAGGTCATATATACAACGCCGACAAGATGGAGGTGCATCATCACCACGCCACCGATTCGGTAGAGTCTGAAAAAATAACTTCGCTTGACTGGCGCAAACTTTGCGGTGCAATGCTGAAACATCAGCAAGAATCCCAGAGGCTAAGACGGAAAGTCACTGAGATGGGATGTGAGGTGAATGTTCATGTACCACTGGGATTAGTGGAACGCAAACAACAGGCTCGCCGGGGTATGGATGAAAATTGTCAGCTAAATGAGGTGTATAGGGTAGAGAAAGAAGCGATCGCCCAAATTTACCAACATGACGAGTTTCTCCAACAGGTGATTGGACAAACTCCTACAGGGAAAAACAAGCACGTTGCGATTATTGGCTAACCGGGAGCAGGGAAAACGACTTTGTTAGGGGCGATCGCATCTTTCATCTTCAAGCAGAACCCCACCCCGGCTTCGCCACCCCTCCCCGCAAGCGAGGAGGGGTTAGGGGAGGGGTCAAACTTGCCTATCTTTATTTCTCTGGCTAGTTTGGAAGGAAGGACGCTAGAGGAATATCTCCTTAGTAAATGGCTTCCAGAAGCGATGAGATTATCTCCTCCTGAAGTTGTGATCACGCCGCAAATTGAGCCGCAGATTCAGCAAGAGTTCATCAAACGGTTCCAGCAAGGTGAGGTGTGGCTGCTGTTGGATGGTGTGGATGAGATGGGTTTTGATTCACCCGTCCGGGCGTTAGATACAATTCAAAAATACCTCACTTCCTGGCTGACTCAGGCGCGGGTGGTGCTAACTTGTCGGGTGAATGTCTGGGATGCTAGCGTTAACAATCCGCTGAGTGGCTTTGACACCTATCGCACTCAGGATTTTCAGCCAGAGCAAATTGACGAATTCATTCAGCAGTGGTTTGATCATGCTAAAGAACCACAGCGAGGCGAACAACTACAGGCGAAATTAAAAGAAACCGGAAGAGAACGCATCCGCGAGTTAGTCAAAAATCCGCTGAGGTTGGCGCTGTTGTGTCAGATTTTCTATTTGGATAAGCAAGCAGAATTACCAAAAACCAAGGCAGGGTTATACGACAGATTCCGCCGCTATTTTTATGAGTGGAAACACAAGGAAGTTAAGAATCGGGAGGAATTGCACTTTTATCTGGGAAAATTAGCCGTAGCAGCAATCAAAACCCTAGCAAGATTTCGCTTGCGGGAAAGTCTTGCAAAGGAAATGGGCGAGGATTTGTTCAAATTAGCCTGTGATTTGGGTTGGCTAAATTTGGTAGCTCGAGATTCCCAAAGTGACGAAGCCGTTTATGCTTTCTTCCATCCCACGTTTCAAGAATATTTTGCAGCGTGTGCAATTCCAAATTGGGACTTTTTCTTACCCCGCACTCACAAAAATAAACCTGTAAAAGATAAAGAGAATCCAGACAAATACAAGCCTTACCGCATTTTTGAACCGCAGTGGAAAGAGGTGATTTTGCTGTGGTTGGGGCGAGAGGATGTGGAAAGCCAGCAGAAACAGCAGTTTATCGAACCGTTGATAAAGTTTAACGATGGGTGTGGAAATAACAACTTTTATGCCTATCGAGCCTACTTTTTAGCCGCAGCGGGGATTGCTGAGTTTAAGGATTATCCCCAAGCAGATGCAATAGTCAAGCAAATCGTTGATTGGAGTTTTACAAGACTGATTGCAAAAGAAGCAAAAGCTGCAATACAACAGACGGATCGCACAAAAGCAATCAACGCTTTAGTTGAGTTAATCCAAAACTCTCAACATGAATATACCCGTGGGCTAGCGGCATATCACTTAGGGAAAATTGACAAAGATAACCCAAGTGCAATCAAGGCTTTAGTTGAGTTAATCCAAAACTCTCAAGATGAATCTACCCGTAGGCGAGCGGCAGAAATTTTATGGCGCAGCGCCGAAAATATGCCCTACCCAAAGTTTTATCAGCTTTGGCACGAGGGACGGGGTGGTGTTTTCAAGTGGTTGCTCAATTATTTGCTAAGATTTTCAATGCCCATAACCTAGCGGCACGTAAAGATTTCACCATGTCTACATCTGCCATTGACACCAACGACGCAGCGGCTATCCAAGCAGCACAAAACTCTGTTGCAGTGTACGATCGCTCCCATTGGGGACGCATCAAAGTTTCCGATGGCGATCGCCTCCGCTTTTTGCACAACCAAAGCACCAACGATTTCCAAAGCCTCAAACCAGGACAAGGCTGTGATACGGTTTTTGTAAATTCTACCGCCCGCACGATTGACTTGGTCACAGCATACATCCTGGAAGATTCGGTGTTGTTGCTGGCTTCGCCTAACCGCCGCGAGTATTTGATGCAATGGCTGGATCGTTACATCTTCTTTGCTGACAAGGTGCAATTGACCGATATCACTGACGAAACTGCCACCTTAACCCTCATTGGGCCAGAAAGTGATGCTGTTGTAAAAAAGCTAGGGGCTGAGGCAATTATCGGTCAACCTTATGGCAATCACATCCTCATCCCCCCTGCTGGCGGGGGGGACACAGGGGGGGTTCTTGTCGCCGTAGGAAGTGGTTTGGCTTACCCTGGATACACCTTGATTTTACCTGCTGCTGAAAAAGAACAACTTTGGAGCAAAATTGTTGAAGCTGGGGCAGTACCCATAGGCGATCGCTCTTGGGAGACGTTGCGAATATTACAAGGACGCCCGACTCCAGACCATGAACTTACGGAGGATTACAATCCTTTGGAAGTTGGTTTATGGCAAACTATTTCCTTTAATAAAGGTTGCTACATTGGACAAGAAACCATCGCCCGTTTAAACACTTACAAAGGTGTAAAGCAGCACCTTTGGGGCATTCACCTAAATGCCCCAGCCGAACCGGGAAGTCCAATTACCATCGGAGATGAAAAAGTTGGCAAACTGACCAGTTACACAAAAACCCTTGATGGTCACTTTGGGCTTGGCTACATCCGCAGCAAGGCTGGTGGTGTAGGGTTGAAAGTCCATGTAGGAGAAGTTGAGGGCGAAGTCACAGAAATCCCGTTTGTTTCTCAGGATTACCCACAATTGTGATCAGTGGTTTTATCGAATAAAACGTGTTTCTTCTTGATCGCATCCCACACCCTGACAAAACTCATCTATCCAATTAGCCAAATGACTAGTACTAGCAGGTGGTGGATTAACTTGCTTATGAGCATTTTTTTGTGGAGTGGTCACAAGCCTACCTTTTCTTTCCACTTGTGTAGCAAAGGCAACAGATGAAACAGGTTTGCTATCCACCTCGCTAGCAATGAACGCAGCCAATGACATAGGTTGACTTTTACTTTCCCCATCAGAAGTATCAACCGCAAGCAATGATCTGGGTTTGCGTTCCCTTTCCACACGTGTAGCAGGGGTAACAGATGGCACGGATTGACTTTTGCTTTCCATCTTGTTACAAAAAAATCCAGCCAAAGGTATGGACTGGCTTTTGCTTTCCACCTCGGTTGTAGTTGTTGTCATTAAACCAAGAGAGTTGCTTTTACTTTCCACCTGAGTGCTAGCAACTGCAACAGATTGTACGGATTGACACTGGCTTTCCACTTCAGTGACAATTGCACTAAAACTCGAAGATTGACTCTCGGTTTGCGTTTGCGGAGGAACTTCGCTAGTCAGTGCAACAGATGATACTTGACTTTTGAGGTCATGTGGAAACAACGCCAAACCTAACCCCCCAACCCCCTCCCCTAAGAGGGAATGGGGAGAATTAAAAGCTTCTCTCCTTGCAGGAGAGAGGTTTGGAGAGAGGTTATCCAGAACCCGTGAATTTTCCACTTCTGTGTCAACTACACTGGGCGTCAAAGGTTGATACTTAGGCAAGGTCTGATGCCAAAACTCACTCTTAACCTCTTGCGCCACAGAATTTGGTGATTCTACTAAATCTAAATGCTCCTCAGGATTAAAGTTAAGACCTAAAGCTGCAACAATCTGATCTGGATCGTTGTTCAGTTCCAAAATAAAAGGAAAAATTTCTTCAAGTTGTGGCTCTAAAACAGACACAGTTGCCAAAATAAAACTAGAGGAAGGGCGACGCTGACCATCGTAAGTTCCCCAAACTCGCATTTTTTCCAGCCACGAACGATTGTTGTCATAGTAACTCACCCACTTAAGTTTCAAAGAATGACGTAGCTGCTGAATATTCATCATGAAATGTCCCGCTTCAGTCAAAAAGAGTGCAGACCTCTATAATCTATAAACTGTTAATAATGAACCATTACCCTGTGGATGAAACCGATATTGACATCTCCCCCTTTTGGAAAAAGGGGGATTCTAGACTGTTGTTGCTCCGAGGGCTAGAAGCCCATCTGGACAACGTCTACGATATGATTTATCTAAACGAGAGAACAAATCATACCGATGTGGCAGTGTCAAAGCTGCCCTAACTACCTCGACTAGGTTTAATCCTAGCTGTGTAGCTACTTTTCTCATGATGTTGGCACTACCATTGCAATCTGCATTGATGACGTGACCATCACGACTTTTGTACAATCCGCGTTTTACCGCAATGACGCTGACGGTTTCCAACAGTCGGGTTTTTCACCATGCTTGTAGAGGCGATCGCCATCCAAGTAAGACGCTTTTGATGTGTACGCTTCCTCTGTAATTGTGAGTACAATTCCATACTCACAGGCTAGTTGCTTAAGACGTTCAATTAGCCGTCCGGTAGGAATGACAACAAAGTTTTGATTGTTGCGTTTACCCATACTGGAACCATTCTTTTGTCCGTCGTTCCAACCAATAACAAGGTTTCCTACGCGGTCATTGAGACACTGGTTAATGAGAAATCGTGCTGCTTTGTTAATTGCGTCTCGCATCTGATTATTGCGTTTACGCTGCACTCTATCAAGGTTGGAGTCCCAATAAAAGTCGGATTTTCCTTGCTTATATTTGGCAACCAACCGGCAATAACCTTGATTCATGCTCTTCAGCTTACGACCATCAATAATTAAGCTTTTGCCACGAGTTGAAACACCCGTTAACCAGTTCGTGCCGCCGTGGTCGTAGCTCCAAGCTTGGGTGTAATCAAGATTTGGGTTGGCTTGAATTGGTTGTTTAGCGTCATCAATCACCCAGTCAATCCAGAGTTCTCCAAGGTTTGGACGTACACGTACCTCCCGTACCCAGTGCGAATCAATAAAATCTGGTAGAGGCAAAGCAATGTCTGTGAGCAAATGAGGTTTCGTTTCTCTACTGATTGACGGGTAGAAACAACCATCTCTATAAATAAGTGCTTGACGGGGGAACGTTACTGGTGCAAGTCCACCACGTTTTCTGTACTTAGGCAATGATGGTCTATCAACTTCACCTTTGTAGTAAGCGCTAACCAATCGGTTGTAACTAGTAATTGATTCACCAACAGTTTTAAGTGTTTGTTGTGCTGACTGTGCAGCCATTGCTTTGTAATGCGGATTATTTTTGAGAACTTTATCTAGTTCTGGGTAGGTGATATTACATTTGTACGTTTTCCATCCGTAGCATAATTCGTCACCACGCCAATAAGTTGTGAATGCTTCACCTTGTTGCTCAAGCTTGCTGCAATGAGTTTGACGTATGTGGTAAATCGCTGAATTAATTAAACTGTTAGCGTGTTCACACTGGTCAACCCAAAACACTTTTTCTTCATCGTTAAATTTAGCTTTGACTGGAATTGTCCGGTACAGTTGACTCACCTCCTTGCTTCTGTTAACATAGCTTTAGCATACGCGTCACCGCTAAGCATGTCAAGCAAAAAAGGTATAAAAGGTCAAAGAAACACACCTATACTTCACGACGAAGTGAAAGAGCGCCACACCGTAGTTCTAACCCCAACGGTGTGGACAAAATTAAGGGCTATGGCTGACGCTAAAGGTATAAGTATTAGCGAGATAATTGAGGAGTGGGTAAGAGAAACATGATTGTTAAAACCTGCCCTTGTCGCATTTCATCCCCTCCTTAAAAGGTAGGGGTTCTCATCCTCCCATCTTGTTTTGATAGAGCATCTATGTCACTCTTTAACCACCGCGTAAATGCTGTTCTACCAGTAGAGGTACTTCACTAGGATGAACGCGACTATACCAGACCCTATCTGGTAGTATCAGCACTATAGGTCCATTGCCGCATTGTCCTAAACAGCCGCAACCACTCACAGTCACTTCAGGAAATGGTTGCGCCTCAAAAGCCGCTAGTACCTTTGCTGCACCTTGCTTGCGGCAAGTGCGATTTTGGCACACGCGGACGCACATAGGAGATTCGGGTGGGGGTGTTGCTGGGGAGTTAGATGATTGAGATATATTGTCCATTTGTCATATCAAGTCCGGCAAATTACCCATAAGAAAACTTATATGTAGTAAGGACTTCAGTCCTTGTTTTCGTCCAAGAGGACTCTTGTCCTCACTACAAACTTGAGTTTGGTTATTTAATCGGACATGATATCAATTGTTCTTTGTCTTTTGTCATGAGTCATCTGTCCTTTGCTTTTCGACAAAATAGACTTCTTGCAAAAGTCGAAAAAAAAAGAATAATTAACCACAGATGGACACAGATGGACACAGATGGAACTCACATTCCCCAAGAGGTTTAATGACTTCATGACAAAAGACTCATGACTAATCTGGTAAAAGACCTTTTGATTCTAGCCATTCGTTGTTGAATATACGTGACTGATAACGGGAACCGCTATCACACAAAATGGTGACGATGGTGTGCCCTGGTCCCATTTGTTTTGCTAAAGCAACCGCAGCGGCGACATTTATACCTGTGGAACCACCCATGAATAAGCCATCTTTCCGCAGTAACTGATACACGACGCGTATGGCTTCTGTGTCATCAATCTGGATGGCGTCATCAGCAGGTGCGCCTTCCATATTGGCGGTGATGCGACTGTTACCGATGCCTTCGGTAATAGAATTGCCTTCAATCTTGATTTCGCCTGTTTTCACATAGCTGTAAAGCCCGCTGCCCATCGGGTCGGCTACAATGCATTTGATGGCTGGATTTTTCTCTTTTAAGTACATAGCGACACCTGCAAAGGTGCCACCAGTTCCTGTTGAAGTGACCCAAGCATCAACTTTACCATCTGTCTGTGCCCAAATTTCTGGTCCTGTGGTTTCGTAATGGGCGCGGCGGTTTGCTAAGTTATCAAACTGATTTGCCCAAATAGCATTTTCCATCTCGCTAGCGATTCTGCCAGAGAGTTTGACGTAGTTGTTAGGGTCTTTATAAGGTACCGCAGGGACAGGGCGAACTTCTGCGCCTAATGCTCTCAAGGCATCCATCTTTTCTTGAGACTGAGTGTTGGGAATAATAATCAGGCATTTATAGCCTTTAGCGTTGCAAATATGTGCCAGCCCAATACCAGTATTACCAGCGGTTCCTTCTACGACGGTACCACCAGGTTTAAGTAAGCCTTTTTCTTCGGCATCTTGGATAATGTAAAGTGCTGCCCGATCTTTAACAGAACCACCAGGGTTGAGAAATTCTGCTTTAGCAAGGATTTCGCATCCAGTTTCTTCACTAAAGCTGTGTAAACGAATCAGTGGTGTATGACCTACGGTATCTACAAAGCCGTTTTTGATATCCATGTTGAATTTACCTATCTTCTTCCGATGAGTTTGAGTGAACCTATCTCAAACTTATCGGTAAACGAGACTATGCTTTTGGTCATCAGAGAGTTTCAATCAGACGTAACTCAAGAATGCGTAACACCTTATTGACCCTATACTGATTTTAAAGAACTCTTTGTAAAAGATTAAGCAATTCCCCTGACACAAAGATTTTTCAACGTCACTTAAAATTGTTCTACAGTGCTAAATTTTGAGGCTAAAGTGTAGGTGCTTTTTATGAGCTTATCGGTAGAAGTTTGCCTTGCCGAGGTAAAATGAGAAGATCGCTTGCACAACAAGTTAAAGTGGGGCTGGTGTTAGCGTTGGTGTTGTTATTCATCAATGCGCTAGTATCTTACCGCAATATCCGCAGGCTGATTGAAAATCAGCGTTCGGTCAGTCATACCCACCAGGTGTTAGCTCAACTTGAAGAAACACTTTCAACCTTAAAGGACGCAGAAACTGGACAGCGGGGATATTTGCTCACTGGAGATGAAAATTATCTGCGACCGTATCAACAGGCGATCGCCCAAATTTCAACTTCAATTGACTCTTTGAGAAAACTAACAGCAGATAATCCCAAATACGAACAACCGCTTTATATCTTACAACAGACGATTACAGCTAAACTAGCGGAACTCGAAGTAACCATTAAATTACGCCGCAAACAAGGGTTTGATGCTGCTGTGGCAGTTGTTCGCACGAATCGCGGTAAGCAGATAATGGATAACATTCGTCAGCAAATTGCTGAGATGAAAGCTTTAGAAAACAATCTTTTGCAGCAACGGGCAAAAGAGTCACAAGCAAGCATTCAGCAAACCCTACTCACATTTTCTCTCGCTACTGGCGTGAATTTGGCACTGCTAGCTTTAGTCTACTACTTATTTAGGCGTAACCAGCTTCAAAGCGAGCAGGAAAAAGCAACCTTAGAAAAGCGAGTCTTTGAACGTACCCAGAAATTGCAAGCAGCCAACGACGACCTCGAAGCCTTTGGTTATACAGTTTCTCACGATTTGCAAGCTCCCTTGCGGGCAATGCACGGGTTTGCGGAAGCTTTGCTAGAAGACTACGGGGATGTCGTTGACGAACTTGGTAAAGAGTATGCCCGACGTATCATTCTTTCTGCCCTGCGGTTAGAAGATTTGATACAGGACTTACTTGCCTATAGTCACCTCAGCCGCAGTGAATTGTCACTAAAAGCCATAGATTTGACACAGCTGATGTCGGATATAATCAACGAAATCAAACCTGAGATAGAAGAAAAGAAAGCAGAAATTCAAATTCAATCACCGCTACCACAAGTTATTGGTCATCGCCCAACTTTGGTTCAAGTGATCACTAATTTATTAAGCAATGCGATGAAATTTGTGAAAGTCGGTGTACGACCACAGATTCAGGTGTGGGCAGAAACACACGATAATTGGGTACGCCTGTGGGTTGCTGATAATGGCATTGGCATTGCCCCCGAACATCAAAAACGCATTTTTCAGGTTTTTGAGCGTTTGCATGGACAAGAAACTTACTCCGGCACTGGGATAGGATTAGCAATTGTACGCAAAAGTGTTGAGCGCATGGACGGACAAGTAGGGCTAGAATCCCAGTCGGGAGAGGGAAGCAGGTTTTGGATTGAGTTAAGGAGTGCTGATGACGGCAACACACACAATATTGCTAGTAGAAGATGATCCCAACGATATTCTCCTTACACAACGTGCTTTTCGCAAAGCGAATTTAACAAATGCTTCGCTGCAAGTTGTGACTGACGGAGATAGTGCCGTTGCCTACCTCAGTGGTGAAGGAGAATACAGCGATCGCGATCGCTATCCCTTACCCGTAGTAATTTTGTTAGATATAAAACTTCCGCGTCGTTCCGGTCATGAAGTCTTAGCATGGCTAAAGCACCAACCGGAACTCAAGCGCTTACTCGTGGTTGTCTTGACTTCCTCTAACCAGAGATCTGATGTTGATCAAGCTTACGACTTAGGGGCTAATTCCTATCTCCTTAAACCTATCGGTCTTGCTGCTCTAGTACAGGTGGTGCAAGCACTGAATTTATATTGGCTCTTACTTAATGAAAAACCAGAAATTCGACAATCTTAAAGCACTACTGCAAGGAGTCAGGAGTCAGGAGTCAGGAGTCAAAACTCAAAACTCAAAACTCAGAACTCACCGAATGATAACTGAAAAATACTTACACAATTAGGAATTTTACTTGTTCCTAACTGTTCAGTTATTTCTGCGCCGGCTGCACTAGCCTTGTGGGATGAGAAGAACTAGAAGAAGCGTTGCTGACACACTACACACCGCGAAACTTGCTCTCCCTCATCTCCCTCATCTCCCTATCTCCCTATCTCCTCCCCTCCCTTTCCCCGGGACTCCAACCATATGGGGATGGCAATCACGGCAACTAGAATCAGCAGCGCCAAGAGTGCAAACTGAGTCACCCAAGCAACCAATTGTTCTAGGGAAACAAGTCTTCCAGCAAAAAAAGCGAGTGTCACCATGACACTCCCCCAGGCGATCGCTCCTACGACGTTGTATATCAGGAATTTTCCGAAGGGCATTTCAACTATGCCAGCAAGTGGCGCGGAAAAAATTCGCAGCAAAGCAAAAAAGCGCCCAAAAAACACGGCTTTTCCGGCATTTTCACTAAACTGTTCTTTGATACTCAAAAGTCTGGCTTCTGAAATTCTAAACAAGTTACCCAGGCGCACAAGCAAAGACCAACCGCCAATTCTACCAATCCAATAACCGCAGATGCCTCCAATAACAGCACCTGCGATCGCATCAGCGAGAACCAGCCAGTAATTTAGCTCTTTGCTACCTGCTAGAAACCCGCCTACTAAGGTAACGGTTTCACCTGGAAGAGGAATGCCTAGATTCTCTAACAATATTCCCAAAAAAATTGCCCAATACCCATATTCATGAGCAACTTTCTGGATGTTTTCTAGTGATATAAACTCAAGAGACATCCAGCACCGCCCTCTTCACAAATTTTTACTTTTACTCTATGTTGACTCTTTTTTGACCCAAGTGTCAATTGAGTCGTTTGCCAAAGTCCAAAATTAATAGAAAAAAGTCATCGTAACTATTGACTTTTGAGTATTTCTTCTCCACTTACCACATCAGTACGCCGAACCAAACAAAATATATTTTTTTTATAAAAAATTTATGAAATAGTCCTGACATTGTAAAAATTTTGTAAAAGATACGCTTGATACCGAAATTACCCTATGCTTATGCCTATATTGGTGAAAGTTAGGACATATTATACGGCATGGATACTGACATTATCAGTCTTAACCGCATTGCTGCCAGTTCCCAGACAACTGGGTGAAGCAGCATTTTTTATGTACGGTTGAAAGCGAATCAGTATCTGTGTCTGTTTTCTGCATTTTTGTAAAGTGTTTCAATTACTCAGTTAGATTCATGACTATCATCACACCAAAATGTCAAGTAGTTTTGTTTAAACCCGAAGGACGCATAGATTTAGCGGGTGGTACGGTTCTGAGCGAAAGGATGGCTGCCGTAGTTCCTGAACGTAATCAACTGTGGGTTATTGATTTAGCAAAAGTTGATTTCATGGATAGTTCTGGGTTGGTTTCCCTAGTCAAAGGGTTGAAGTCGGCGCGTCAAAGTGGTTGCCGCTTGGTTCTTTGCAACGTTCAAGCTCCTGTCAGGTTAGTTTTAGAACTTACCCAATTAGATTCAGTGTTTGAAATATTCAACGCTTACGAAGATATTTTCACCGTTGTTGAAGAAAGAAGCTTAGTCACAGTAGACTGACATCCTATTGCACAACGGGAATGATAGTCAAGTCAAGTATTGGCTTTGCTGTTAAGCAGTACCAATGGCAAGTAAATAAATCTGGCTGTTGGACGCCGACGCTAGCCAAAGCTGGTGCAGTTGGAAATGGCCAAAGACGGTCAAAACAAATTTCACTTTTTTGCAATCCAAACTGCACCATGTATGTAGCTGGTGGTGCTGATAAAGATTGCAAGATATTGTATGCCATGTGATACAGAGGTTGACGCAAGGCATCTGACAAATGAAAAGGCTGATAATAAGTTATGTCACAGAGCAATAAATTCTGTGGTAACTTTTTTTCATAGAATTCCTCAGCTAGAGCAATGACCTCACCGTAGAGGGGTCCTTTAGCCGTGAGTACCACTGGTAACCAAAAGCAACCATCACCAATGGCTACTTGCATCTGCTGTGCCAATTGTTGACGTAACCCAGGAACATCTGCGCAAGCTTTAATGATTGCTTGAAGTGGCAGTCCCAAATGCTCAGGCAACGAGAGGGTTAAGGGGCAAAAAAGCATCTCCGGCAATTGGGAATAATTTTGCCCATCTGACGGGTGAAATCCCAAAATTTCTTCTTTAGATGTTAAATAATTTGCGGCAACTACTTCCACAGAGGTTGCTGGCGTAGCATCTTCAGCAATTGCCTTCTCTATTGCTGATAACATCCTTCTGACGGTGGGAGAATCTGTGATTTCTCTCCCATCTGACTCAACCACAATGAACACTTTAGGCATTTTGTGTGGAAATATTATTTGGGGGGGATGCGACGCGCGGGAAATTCGGCAAATCTATACCACTGTGAGACGAAGTACGAGTTCTCAGCGCCAGACGGTAACTTACACTTTGGAGTTCTGCCTGGAGTTGGCGATTTTCGCGTTGTAGCATTGCTACTTTTTCTCTAACTGGAGTCATGCGCTCCTCGAACTTGCGACGATAGATTTGAGGCAACTCCTGTACGACTTGCTCGAGCATTCGGCTGCGATCTGTGAGTTCTTGCACTGACTGACGCGATTGATAAATCTCAGCGTCGCGCGCTGAAATTTGCTCTTGGTAAAATGTCACCTGCTGTTCCACAGCTTGCAGTTGTTCTCGTAGTTCTTGCAACTGAGTCAGATGACGCTCAGACACTTCTGGTTGGGACATAAAATTAGTGTTGCCCTTAACCAGTCGGAAGAGTTCTTGAGACAGCTGTTGCACCAGTTGATCTCGAAGCTGCAACTCTTGGCGTAGCTTCGAGACTTCTGCGGAGAGAGCTTGGATAGTAGAGGTATCAGTTTGGCTCACAGTGGCTTACAGCTCCGATTAAGAATCTTTTCCTTTGTGATGTACTACTGCGGCAGTCATGCGTTTGTCAATGAATTGACATATCCCTGTCAGTTAAACTAGGGAGATAATTTGCCTGTACGGTGTCTTTGGCGCTCCCTATTCTATCTTATGTTTAACAAAATATTTTATACAGGTTCTATACATTTTTGCGGATCATGCCCACAACTTAATAAAAGTTAAAGGCAACAGAGCCGCACCAATCATCAATTCACCGATATCGAAGGGCGGAAGCCCCTAAATTCTATTTATGGGGATGAAGCCCGACGTGCAATTTATTGCACGTAAGGCTTATCCGAAAACCCCGTTGCCGGAAACTCCTTGTGGGTAAAGTTTGCCTCGCTAATGTTTAGAGTCGGCTGACTCCAAATGACACTGGTTTAACTCCTTTAAGCCTGTTTAATCATTTGGTTCTAGAGCTACAAACTGGCAAGCATTTGTAGGTAGGACTTTTAGCGCTTCCTCTAAACGTAGTCTAGTTAATAGACTTAAGCTGGTCAGGTCGCGTCAACTGCAAGCCCCCAAATTCTATTCGTGGGGTTTGCATTCAACCAGGAGTCCCTGACCAATAGCCTTTAGGCAGCGCTTGCTGTTTCCTCAGCTTGTGGCTCTTTGACTTCTTGCTTAATGGTCATGTAGCGAATCACTTCCTCGCTCAAACGCATAGCGCGTTCTAAGGGAGCAATGATCTTGCCAGGTCCAGTGTAATTCATCTGTATGTAGATGCCATCTCTTTGCCTATTAATTTCATAAGCCAGACGCCGCTTTCCTCGATTTTGAATCTGGATATTCTCGCCTCCCTGTTCCCGTACCAAGTTCTCGTATTTGGCGATCGCTTGCTCTAGCTGTTCATCATTCAGGTCGGGACGGAGGATGTACATTGTTTCGTAAACGATTTGCATTTTGTTTTCTTTCCTTATGGACTACATGGCTGCTCTTGTCAAGAATGCATAGGTATCGTCATTGACGACCCCTATACCAATCAACATCTCAAGCAACAAGGAACTTTGTCAGTTCTTTGAATTATCAATCGGGAAATTCTTAAGCTGAACTTCCTTTTTCTAGTCATTCTACGGTCAAGTGGTTCCCAAAAATCTTTTAGTGATCACAATCCGTTAGGAGTGGCTAGCTACTCTTAAAGTCGTTGTTAGAACCAACTTTAGTCGTCTTTCGGGGTTGCAGGCTTATGCATTTCTGCAAAAATTTTTACAGCCGATTTTAGAGATTTTTACCGTTACGATTGTATCACGCTTTCCTAAGTATGCGTGCTGACTACGTCTCGGTGAAAAAATATTGATTTTTGCACTTTCCCGTCAGGTTTTATAATCTTACCAGTTTTTAATTTTAATGCTTAGCCAAATCGCTCATCTACTATTACATAGTGACGGTTTGATTGCACAAGAGGATACTCATAAAGGTTATGGCCCAGCGGTATGTGCGAGTTCAAAATCCAGAAGGACAAATTTACTATGGTTTGCTACAACTTTCTCTCAAGGTGCATGTACTGGATGCTCCACCCTGGCTACAAGGGCAACCTACTGATTTAATTTTGGAACCAGAAAATTATCAAATTTTGGCTCCCTGCGCTCCTTCAAAAATTGTGGCAGTTGGGAAGAACTATGCAGAGCATGCGGCAGAGATGGGAACAGAAGTACCCAGTGAGCCTCTGCTCTTTTTCAAGCCATCCACGTCTATCCTCGCCTCTGGTGCAGAAATTGAGTATCCACCACAGTCGCAGCGAGTAGACTACGAAGGAGAATTGGCGCTAATCATTGGCGATCGCACTTTCGAGTGTACACCAGAGGAGGCTCAAACAAAGATTTGGGGTTACACCATTGCCAATGATGTGACAGCGCGGGATTTACAAAAACGAGATAGTCAATGGACACGAGCCAAGGGTTTTGATACGTTTTGCCCCTTAGGACCGTGGATTGTTCGAGAAGTCAGCCCAGGAGCCAAATTGCAGACTTTTTTGAATGAGGAGGCAACTCCTGTACAATCTGCCTGTATCGACCAGATGGTATTTCCCCCAGATTTTCTTGTCTCCTATATTAGTCAAGTGATGACGCTGCTACCTGGGGACGTGGTTCTGACGGGTACCCCGTTGGGAGTTGGTGCGTTACACCCAGGCGATCGCGTGCGTGTGGAAATTGAAGGTATTGGTCGCTTAGAAAACACCGTAACACTTAGGCAACTAGTACAAAACTCTATAACAAACAAGTAAGACCTAGCACGGTTAACCTGCTGTGCATTAGTGTTTTGCCTCACTTGGCAACACTGAGACTTTTTTGTGAGCCTTTTTTCGCAACTGGCTCAGTGTTCTACTTTCTTGTAAGTCGCTTGATGAGTTTAACCAACACCTGTAAGGATTTCGCTAAGTTAAAGCAATAAGACTTAAGAGGTCGTTTATAAAGTAAAAATAAAATTTTTGTAGGGTGTGTTAGGCGCACCCTTTATAATTTGTAACGAAAAACATGTGAAAAGCGCCTAACGCACCACTGTATAACACAATACAGTTCAGATAAGACCAAAACCGTTACTAGGATGGCAATGTAAAGACGCGCCACCTCTCGTTTGTACACATCACCAAATCTCACTAAAAATTCTTAACAGCAAGCCTATTGCCATATAACATGGTGCGTTAGGGTTTAGCCTAACGCACCATACTTAAGATTTACTTTATAAATCAACTCTTAAACAATACCAATCAAACTTCACTCATCAAACAACTCAGTGTCAACAAGTCTTTAAAACAATTCAAACACTACAGTTACTACTGCGGTATTTACTTAAATCATTTTTTGTCGTCAGGATACATAGATGCCGAAGCATCAACATTGAGCTGGATGTGGGAATACGTAGAGTCCTAGTTACGAGTTCCGTTATAAGCAGCTTCGGAGATTAGGGGAATTTCAGCGTAGAGTCCTCTGACAGCTTGAACAATACTGAATATTGATGCACCTACAACTGCCAAGAAAATCAAGGTGAACATCACACTCCAAAACATAGGTACTGATAGTGATGCACCTTGTTGCACAATATTTAAAAGACTTAAAACTGCGGTACACAAATAAGTAAATATAGATAGCAAAAGAGCCTGCAAGGTATGGAACCGGATAAAATGTTGAACTTTTTCGTTTCTTACTACCAGAAGGTACAAAGCAAAGAAAAGGATAAAATCTCCAAACGGTATAGATTGATACAATTGAGCAACAGGAGTAAAAGGCACGTACAGCAATTCCAAAAAGGGGAATAGTGAAAACAATAAGCCACCAAATTGACGAACTTCAATTAAAGGCAAAATGTAAGGTAAGCAAGACAAAAGACGATGCTGAGTTGTGGTGCTTCCGCGCCAAGCCATTTTAATTTCTCCTGTTGTTAAAGGTGGATGTTACTATGCCAAGGATAACGCACCTGAGTGGCAAGCAGAAGATAAAAGTAATTGATAGTAAACGTTAATAGTCAAATGTCAATTGTCTGTTCTTTTCCTGGAACAGAACACGAATTGCTAATGACCATAAACACAGATCATAGATTATTCAATATTGGCAACTCGAAAACCCATTAGACACTCATACTGGTCTGGCTGCTGTTCAGCAAGTTTGCGAATAACGTGACCGCAGTACAGTTTACCTTGACGCCACCGGGGTTGACCGCTTCCGTCAGCGAGTAAGCAAGATTGGCATACCTGTTGAGGAGCAAAAATTTGGTCGTCCATGAGAATCACTAGCATCCAATCCCTCCTGTCAATTCTGAATTATTACTTATATATGCCCTGGGGGAGAACGCTGGTCAGGGTAGCAGTGGATGTTGTAGCGGATGGTTTATCTGTCAATCCCAAAAATAACTTATCCGTTATATGCGTCATTGTATCGATTGTCAAATATGTTACATCCTTGTATGTCATCCCTTGCCGAACCTTCCATGCTCAGTTAAGAAGAATGCCGCTAACTACAAACCAATTAAAATTGCTATATGGACTTTAATTAAATTGTATGTTGGCTATTTGACTTTGTAGTAAAAACTAATACATAAATTAATTTATGCACCATAGTGGCAAGCAGCTATGGTTCATACAAGATACGAGGAAAGAGCGTTATGATTATTAACGCATTTATTGGTCTAGCATCCAATAATTAAGTAAGTCGGGGTAAATAAATGTTATGAGTCGTTAGTCATTAGTCAACAACTATATGGACTATAGACCATAGACTTTGGACACTTACCGACTGTTTTGCAAATTTCCATAAGGATAGCTGAAGTGACTCTGACTAACTCAGATTTTCTTGCCTCCTCCGACCCTGCTGTGGCGGAGTTAATCAACCAAGAACTGCAACGCCAACGCGACCACTTGGAGTTGATTGCTAGTGAAAACTTTACCTCTGCCGCTGTACTAGCAGCTCAGGGTTCCGTACTGACAAATAAATATGCAGAGGGATTACCTGGTAAACGCTACTATGGCGGCTGTGAGTTTGTAGATAAAATTGAGCAGGTGGCAATTGACCGTGCCAAACAATTGTTTGGTGCTGCTCATGCCAATGTCCAACCTCATTCTGGCGCACAGGCAAATTTTGCAGTGTTTTTGACGCTGCTAGAACCTGGAGATAAATTCCTCGGAATGGATTTGTCTCATGGAGGACATTTGACCCACGGTTCGCCTGTGAATGTATCCGGTAAGTGGTTCCAGGCTTCCCACTACGGTGTCAATCAGGAAACAGAACAACTCGACTATGAGCAAATTCGAGAGCTGGCGCTTAGGGAGCGTCCAAAGCTTTTGATTTGTGGTTATTCGGCATATCCCCGCGTCATCGACTTTGAAAAGTTCCGCAGTATCGCCGATGAAGTTGGCGCATACTTACTGGCAGATATTGCCCATATTGCCGGTTTGGTTGCCACTGGTCATCACCCCAACCCTATTCCCTATTGTGATGTTGTGACCACAACGACACACAAAACTCTACGCGGTCCTCGGGGTGGCTTAATCTTGACCCGCGACCCAGAATTGGGTAAAAAGCTGGATAAATCGGTTTTCCCTGGTAATCAAGGTGGACCTTTGGAACACGTCATCGCCGGTAAAGCAGTCGCTTTTGGCGAAGCCCTAAAGCCAGAGTTTAAAGTATATTCTGCCCAAGTGATTGAAAATGCCCGTGCTTTGGCTACCCAACTCCAAAACCGAGGCTTAAAGCTAGTGTCAAATGGCACTGAGAACCATTTAATGCTAGTTGACCTGCGGTCTATCGGCTTGACAGGTAAGCAAGCAGATCAGTTGGTGAGTGGTGTGAATATCACCGCCAACAAGAACACAGTTCCCTTCGATCCAGAGTCACCATTTGTGACGAGCGGTTTAAGGTTGGGTTCCCCAGCCATGACAACGCGGGGTTTGGGAGTCGAAGAATTTACGGAGATTGGCAATATTATTGCCGATCGCCTGTTAAATCCAGATTCAGCAGACATTGCCCAAGATTGTCAGCGACGGGTCAAAGCGTTGTGCGATCGCTTCCCCTTGTACCCTCACATAGAGATTCCGGTACCAGTGTTAGCGTGAAATTATAGTTAGCAGTTATGGGTTAGGAGTTATAAATTAATAATTCCTAACTCATAATTTTTTCAGGTTTCCAGCCAGCAATCTTAAATTTAAAATCCAAAATGTAAAAATCCCCTGCTGATTAAAATCTCAATTGTAGTAAATATAGGTAGACAAGTCCTCGGCAGATTTTTGTCTTCAAACCTAACTTATTGAATATACAGATGCCTCCTCAGATATATCATCTGATTGCCTTCCTCTTTGCCGCCGTAGTCGTTCTCTGGACTACGCCTGATGTGAGAAATATTGGCATCAAAAGTGGACGCTTAGATAAACCGAATGACCGAAAAGTTCATCAGCGCCCGATGGTGCGCCTGGGCGGAGTTTCTATCTTTACAGGTACTCTCATCTCCCTGCTGATTGTTTGGTGGTTAGGCGGATTTGGAATTTTGCCGCCAGAAAAAGAATGGCAAATTTGGGGAATCACCTTAGGAGGTATTGGCTTTTTTCTCATCGGCTTAGCAGACGATTTGTTAAACTTGTCTGCGATCGCACGTCTTGTCATGCAAATTATTGTTGCAGCGCTTGCTTGGAAAGTAGGTGTCAGTATAGATTTCTTAAGCATTCCTACAGGTGGAATAATTCAACTTGGTTGGTGGAGTTTGCCGATCACAGTTGTGTGGCTGGTAGGAATGGTGAATGCAATTAACTGGATTGACGGTTTAGACGGCTTAGCTGCTGGCGTGTCTGGAATTGCGGCTGTGGTGATGCTAGTTGCGGCGTTGTTTATGCAGCAGCCTGCAGCAGCCCTAATTGCCGCAGCGCTTGCTGGTGCTTCACTAGGATTTCTGCGTTATAATTTTAACCCCGCGCAAATCTTTATGGGAGATGGCGGGTCTTATTTTATGGGATTCACCCTCGCAGCAGTTGGTGTCGTTGGTTTAGTCAAAACTGCTGCTGTGACTGCGGTGTTATTGCCTTTCCTCATTCTGGCAGTACCGATTGTAGATATGTCAGCAGTGATTTTGGCACGACTGCGCCGTGGCAAATCGCCTTTTGTTGCTGATAAGAGCCATCTGCACCACAGACTGTTACAAGCTGGTTTGTCTCATAGGTTGACTGTTTTGTTCATTTACTCTTTAACTCTATGGGTTGGGAGTTTGGCATTGGCTATAGCTGGTATACCCAGTGGGATTGCTTATGCTTGTGCTGCCACTTCTTTGCTAAGCTACACTGGTTGGAAAGTTTGGAAACACTCGCGGCAATCCTAGGTGGTTAGTGGTGAGTGGTTAGTAGTTAGTCGTTAGTGATATATTTTGACGACCAACAACTAACAACTAACAATTAACTTTTATGAGTGCAGAAATTATTTGCGTTGGTACCGAACTGCTGTTAGGAGATATTCTTAACAGCAATGCTCAGTATTTGGCGCAGCAGTTAGCCAAGTTGGGTATCCCTCACTACTATCAAACCGTCGTCGGAGATAATCCAGGAAGGTTAAAACAGGTTATAGAAATTGCGAGTCAAAGAGCGCAAATTTTGATTTTCACCGGAGGTCTTGGTCCCACACCCGATGACCTGACTTGTGAAACGATCGCTGATTTTTTTGGCGTTCCTTTGGTAGAACGTCCAGACATTATTGAAGATATTACCAGGAAATACACGCAGCGCAGCCGGGTGATGACCCCCAGCAACCGCAAACAAGCTTTGATACCCCAAGGCGCAGAAATTTTACCAAACCCCACAGGAACAGCACCCGGTATTATTTGGCAACCGCGTCCGGAGTTAACGATTTTCACCTTTCCTGGTGTACCAAGTGAAATGCACCGGATGTGGGAACAAACTGCTGTCCCCTATCTCAAAAGTCAAGGTTGGGGCAAAGAAATTATTTACAGTCGGATGTTAAAGTTTTGGGGTGTTGCGGAATCTGCTTTGGCGGAGAAAGTGACAGCTTATCTCAACTTACCCAACCCAACAGTTGCACCTTATTCGAGTAGAGGGGAAGTCAAGTTACGAGTTTCTGCGAAAGCTGCTTCGGAAGCACAAGCACAGGATTTGATTGCACCTGTTGAGAAACAAATTAAAGAAATTGCTGGATTAGATTATTATGGTGCCGATGATGACACCCTTGCCTCAGTCGTGGGTGAGTTGTTGCGGAGTGCTGGGGAAACCCTTTCTGTGGCAGAATCTTGCACGGGTGGCGGATTGGGGCAAATGTTGACGGAGATTTCTGGAAGTTCTGATTACTTTTGGGGTGGGGTGATTTCTTACGACAACTCGGTGAAAGAAAGGCTTTTGGGGGTGAACTCAGAAGATTTGGCAAAGCACGGGGCTGTCAGTTCTATTGTGGCAGAACAAATGGCTACGGGAGTGCGAGATCGCCTCGCTACGAGTTGGGGAGTGAGTATCACTGGTATCGCTGGACCAGGCGGTGGTACGGAGACTAAGCCTGTAGGGTTGGTTTACATTGGCTTAGCAGGACCAAATGGGGAAGTGGAAAGTTTTGAATATCGTTTTGGTGCTGCGCGGGGTCGTTCTTTAATTCGTCATGTAAGTGCGTGTACGGCGTTGGACAATCTGCGAAGGAAGTTGTTGAAATGAAAATCGAACCACAGATGGACACAGATGGACACAGATAATTTATCTGCGTGCATCTGTGGTTTTAATCCTAGTTAAGCACCTTCCCGCAGCTTATCCAACACGCCTCTATCTTCTAAAGTAGAGGTATCGCCGGAAACTTCTTGCCCCGCAGCTAGATTTCGCAGCAATCGCCGCATAATCTTACCAGAACGAGTTTTGGGCAAAGCGTCGGTAAAGCGAATTTCTCCCGGACGGGCGATCGCCCCAATTTCCTGCACAACGTGTTTTTTCAGTTCTTTACTCAGTTCTTCACTGGGGTTATTACCACCTTCTAAAGTTACAAAAGCAACTATCTCTTCCCCTTTGAGTTCATCTGGCTTGCCTACCACAGCGGCTTCAGCTACGGTGGGGTGCGAAACTAAGGCTGATTCAATTTCCATTGTTCCCAGTCTATGCCCTGACACATTTATAACATCATCTACACGCCCCATGACCCAGAAGTAACCGTCTTCATCGCGTCTTGCGCCATCTCCGGCAAAGTAGACATACTCCCCATCTTTCGGGGGGATGTGTTCCCAATAAGTGCGGCGGAAGCGTTCTGGATCGCCGTATACTGTTCGCAGCATACCGGGCCAAGGATGCCGCACGACTAAGTAACCGCCTTCGTTGTCGCCTACAGAATTGCCTTCTAAATCCACGACATCGGCTAAGATGCCAGGGAAGGGACGAGTCGCGGAACCTGGTTTCGTAGGAATTGCCCCAGGAAGTGGTGTAATCATGATACCGCCAGTTTCTGTTTGCCACCAAGTATCGACAATTGGACAGCGATCGCCGCCAATCACTTTCTGATACCACATCCAAGCTTCTGGGTTAATTGGTTCGCCCACCGTTCCCAGCAAGCGTAGGGAAGACAGATTTCGTGCGTTGGGCAAGTGTTCGCCCATTTTGATAAAGGCACGAATAGCAGTCGGTGCGGTATAAAAAACGGTAACGCCGAGTTTCTCGATAATATCCCACGTACAGCCAGGGTTAGACGCACGAGGCGCACCTTCGTACATCACCGTTGTTGCACCGTTGGAAAGGGGACCGTAAACGATGTAGCTGTGTCCCGTAATCCAACCTACGTCAGCAGTACACCAATATATATCGGTTTCTTGCAGGTCAAAAATCCATTTGGTGGTCATGTGGGTATATAAGTTATAACCACCAGTTGTATGTACAACGCCTTTCGGTTTGCCAGTGCTACCGGAAGTGTAGAGGATGAACAGCATATCTTCACTGTCCATTGGTTCAGCGGGACAATCTGCAGAGACACCTTTTTGCAAATCATGCCACCATTGGTCACGTCCCGATGTCATATTCGTATCTTGTCCGGTACGCTTGACAACCACAACATTTTCTACGGAGGGAACAGCGCCATTGGCTAAAGCTTTGTCTACTTGCTCCTTGAGAGGTACAATTGCATCCTTACGCCAACCACCATCAGCAGTAACTACGAGTTTTGCTTGCGCATCGATCAGCCTGTCGCGCAAAGCTTCTGCACTAAAACCACCAAAAACAACGCTGTGGGGTGCGCCTATTCTGGCACAAGCTAGCATGGCGATCGCCGCTTCCGGAATCATTGGCATATAAATGCCCACGCGATCGCCCTTTTTCACACCCAGTTGCTTCAGCACATTAGCAAACTGGCAAACTTCCCGATGCAGTTGGGCGTAAGTGATAGTGCGTGAGTCGCCTGGTTCTCCTTCCCAAATAATCGCAGCTTTATTCTTGCGCCAGGTGGTGAGGTGTCTGTCAAGACAGTTGTAAGAAATATTAATTTTGCCGTTGACAAACCACTTAACAAACGGTGGTTGCCAATCTAGAACTGTGTCCCATTTCTGGAACCAGTGCAACTCTTGTTCTGCCAATTCCGCCCAGAATTTTTGGGGATCAGCTTTAGCTTTGTCGTAGAGGCGCTCGTATTCTTCCAAACTTTTGATCTGGGCTTTTTGAGAGAATTCTTGGCTTGGGTGGAATAAACGCTTTTCTTGAAGGATTGATTCTATCGTGGGTTGAGACATGATTGTTTGTGCAATTGGCGATGTGACTGAACACTATTGTGTACGCAGATTTACCAGAAAGTGTTTTGATTTTCGTTAAGATGCGCCAGTATTACAAAGTTAATTTATACATAGCCCTAAGGAGTGGGCGTTGAGAAACGTATTTTTGATTGTCATATTGCAAGATGTAGGTAGTACTCAAAAACACTGCCAGCACCCATGCCAATTACTGTAGAACCCAGCAGCTTATCCCTCAACGACGTTCATCGCCTGCTGAAACTGCAACAAGAGCCTATTGGTTCATTCACAGACTTCCTAACTCTAAACTCTCTAACCGAATTTGAACAAGAGGATTTATTGAAAATTAGGAATGACTTTTGGCGTTATCTCGCGGCAGGTAAAATTTCTGAAGGCTTGGTTAAATTTTTGACGCTTGCACCCTTAATGCGAGCAGCTGGATTCTATGATGTGGCTATTCGCCTGACGATGGAGGATGTGATAGCGATCGCCATCGAAGACGAGCAGACAAGCATTAGAGGACGGATGGACATTTTAGCAGTCAATAATGCTCAAGCAACGACTGCGCCACCTTTTTGGATTTTAGTGATAGAAACGAAAAATAGTTTAGTCGAGGTATTTGAGGGTTTACCGCAATTACTTACTTACGCTTTTAAAAGTTTAGAGCAGCAAGCATCAGTTTGGGGACTGACGACAAACGGACTGCGTTATCAGTTCGTACATTTAAAACAAGGAACTCCCCCAACTTATCAGTTAATGCCCTCACTCAGCCTGAATGAATCTGAGGGTTCAATTCGGTTGTTGCAGGTTATGAAAGCGATTTGCCAGTTAGAGAATTTTCAGGTGAAAGCGCCAGCCCGAAAAGCAAACTAGTCAATAAACCTTTCTGGAATTCAAGCTGTTAAGCTGGAAGTTATTAGTATGATGCCGCTTGACAAAGAAGCTTATGGAACCATTAACCGCAGGTGCGATCGCAACTCTCGCTTTTACAAAAGCCTTTGAAAAGACTATTGAGAAGTTTACAGAAGCAGCACTCGTCAAGATGAATAAGCTGCGGAAAAAGATTTGGGACAAGTTAAGAGGAAACATCAAAGCAGAAACTGCACTTGCTGCGGCTGAAAAAGGTTCCAAACCTGATTTAGATACGGTAACTGCTTATTTGCGGGTAGAAATGGATAAAGATGAGCAATTTGCTCAAGAGGTGCAAACTCTTGCCAGAGACATCCATCAAGAAATCAACATTGGCAAGATTCAAGGGCAAAATGTTCAAAACGTCTATGGTGGCGAAGGTTACCAAAATAATGATAGTAAAGCGCCTATCTTTCAAGGCGTAGATAATAGCCCAATTACCATCAACTACCATAATCCCCCTTCTTGACTACAGTCGTCCGAACGGGAACGGACAAAGTTAAATCCCCCTAAATTTATTCCTTACCGAGGCGTCGCCAACTTTGTGGGACGACAGCAGGAACTTGCTGCACTGCATGAAAAATTGCAGAAACCTGGCACTGTGGCAATTTCTGCCATTGCTGGTATGGGGGGTGTGGGGAAAACTGAACTGGCGACACAATACGCACACCAGCATCAAGCACATTACTCTGGTGGCGTTTGCTGGTTAAATGCCAAAGAATCAAATTTAGCGGCGGAGATTGTGCAGCTTGCCCAATTCTACATGAATCGGGAAGTGCCACAGCAGCTGACTCTCCCAAAACAGGTAGAATGGTGCTGGCAAAACTGGCAACCAGCAGAAGGATTGGTGTTGGTTGTCTTGGACGATATCACCGATTTAAAAGATTGGAAGAATTCTCAACAGTTACTACCAATAGATAACCGCTTCCGCGTTTTGATCACAACGCGACTGCGAAACCTCGACGCCGATATTCAGGAATTACCTCTGGATGTGCTGTTACCAGATAAGGCTTTGCAATTATTGACAGATTTGGTGGGCGAAAGGCGGGTATATCGTAACGTAGAGACGCAAAATTTTGCGTCTTTATTATGTGAGTGGTTGGGATATCTCCCTTTAGGTTTGCAATTGGTAGGGCAGTATTTACGTGAAGATCCAGATTTGTCTTTAGCTGAGATGTTACAGCGGCTGCAAGCACAGCAACTGGAAGATGAGGCGATCAACCCCACAACGCGGGGAGTGAAAGCCGCATTTGAATTAAGCTGGCGAGAACTTGACTTGATGACGCAGCGTGTAGCTGAGCTGTTAAGCTTGTTTGCCCAGGATGTGATTCCTTGGAAATTGGTAGAATCTGCTGGTAAGTTGCTGAATTGGGCAAAGGCAGATGTTAACGAAGCGAAAAAGCAACTTTACAAACGCCACTTGATTCAACGGGTGGAAGAAAAAGAAGGCTGCTACAAAATTCACCCCTTAATTCGGCAGTTTTTGCAAGCCAAGCAAGAAACCTCACAACAACCCGACGAACTCAAACAAGCTTTTACCTCCACCTTAGTCGCAATTGCCCAAGAAATACCCGATTCTCCCACCCGTGAATTTATTGAGTCAGTGCAAGATGCCATTCCTCATCTGACAGAAGTGGCACAAAATCTAATTGATACGGTACGAAATGAAGATATCATTTCGGTTTTTGGGGGTTTAGGCAGATTTTATCAAGGACAGGGTTTGTATGCGCTAGCAGAACCTTGGAGAGAACAGTGTTTAAAAGTAGTGCAGGCACGCTTGGGAGAAGAACATCCCCATGTCGCCACTAGCTTGAACAACCAGGCAGAACTTTACCGTTATCAAGGACGCTACAACGAAGCCGAACCGTTGTTCCTGCAAGCTTTGGCGCTCTACAAACGCCTGCAGAAAGAAGAACATCTCTTAGTTGCAGAAAGCTTGAACAACCTAGCAATAGTCTACTCCTCTCAAGGACGCTACAGCGAAGCCGAACCGTTGCATCTGCAAGCTTTGGCGCTACGAAAACGCTTACTGGGAGATGAACATCTCTTAGTTGCAGAAAGCTTGAACAACTTAGCATTACTTTACTCCTCTCAAGGACGCTACAGCGAAGCCGAAACGCTGTTGATGCAAGCTTTGGCACTGCGAAAATCCCTGCTAGGAGATAAACATCCCGCTGTCGCCTTATCATTGAACAACCTGGCATTACTCTACTACTATCAAGGGCGCTACACTGAAGCTGAACCGTTATCCCTAGAAGCAATAGAAATAGATAAACAATTTTTAGGAGAAGAAAACCCTGATTTTGCTACAGACCTTCACAATTTAGCATTGATATACCGTGCTCAAGAGCGATACAACGAAGCAGAAACAGTGTTTTTGCAAGCCTTGAAACTAAAGCAGCGTCTATTCCCAAAGGATCATCCCCTTTTAGCAGACACTATCTACGCTTTAGGCAAGCTGTACACACAGCAGGGGCGATGTAGCGAAGCTGAACCTTTTTGTGTAAAAGCATTGGAACTTGATAAAAGCCTGCTGGGAGAAAACCATCCAAATGTCGCTGAAAGTCTGAATAACCTGGCAGAACTCTACCATTCTCAAGGACGTTACGCGGAAGCAGAACCTTTGTATCAGGAGGCATTAGAGATTCTTCAGCAGGTGTTTGAGGTCAATCATCCCAAGACGGTTACTGTTCGTAAAAATCTGGAAAATCTCCGGACTCAGATGAGTGCTAGCCATGAAAATCTAACAAATCTTCAGGGTGAGAAAAGTGCAAGCAATTCCTGGTTTGGGACGCTTTTAGGGTTTTGGCGTTGATACCAAGTTGTTGTCCAAAATGTCATTCTGAGCGGAACGCTAGTGGAGCGTAAGCGCAAAGCGCACACTTCGTGAACGCGTAGCGTGTCCCCTTGGGACTCAGAATCTCATACTCATGTTGTCGGGAGAGATGCTTCGTTTCGCTTCGCTACACTCAGCATGACATGATTGTCCAAAGTGTCATTCTGAGAGGAACGCCAGTGCAGCGAAGAATCTTGGAGAAACGCGATTTCTAGAGATGCTTCGTTCCGCTTTGCTACACTCAGCATGACATGATTGTCCAAAATGTCATTCTGAGCAAAACGCCAGTGGAGCGAAGAATCTTGGAGAAACGCGATTTCTAGAGATGCTTCGTTCGGCTTTGCTACACTCAGCATGACATGATTGTCCAAAGTGTCATTCTGAGCGGAACGCCAGTGCAGCGAAGAATCTTAAAGAAACTCGATTTCTAGAGATGCTTCGTTCGGCTTTACTACACTCAGCATGACATGATTGTCCAAAGTGTCATTCTGTTAGCGTAGCTCCTCCGCAGGAGGCACGGAACGTTACTGGAGCGAAGAATCTTGGAGAAACTCGATTTCTAGAGATGGTTCGTTCGGCTTTACTACACTCAACATGACATGATTATCCAAAATGTCATTCGTTTCCGGAGAGATGCTTCGTTCCGCTTTGCTACACTCAGCATGACATGATTGTCCAAAGTGTCATTCTGTTAGCGTAGCTCCTCCGCAGGAGGCGCGGAACGAAGTAAAGCGTAAGCGCAAAGCGCACACTTCGTGAACGCGTAGCGTGTCCCCTTGGGACTCAGAATCTTATATTCACGTTGGCAGGCGAGATGCTTCACTCCGCTGCGCTACACTCAGCATGACATAGTGTAGTTATTTGATTCCGCAAATAGAAAAGTTTCTCATGACATGGATTGGGTTACTTTTCATACCAATCGACACTCAAATCACGCCATTCTGGATTCATTGATTCAATCAAAGCAATCTTTTTTACACGCAACCAACCCTTGATTTGCTTTTCACGAGCGATCGCTGCTGTGACATCTACAGTTTCCTCGTAATAAGCCAGTTTATCAATGTTGTATTTCTGAGTGAAGCCAGGGATTAGCTTTTGCTTGTGTTCGTACACACGACGAATTATGTCGTTAGTTACGCCAGTATAAAGAGTTTTTGAGCGATTAGTGAGAATGTAGACGTAATAATTATTCACCAGTGGAGAAAATATACTTACTCTACATCACCTTATCTAACAATTCCCTAGTTGTCATTCTGAGCGGAACGCTAGTAGAGCGTATCTCCTGCGGAGACTCTACGCGAACGCGCTACTCGCTTAGAATCTAAGTTTTTGCCAAGTTTGTTGCCAGATGCTTCATTGCGCTACCGCTCCATTCAGCATGACATACACTGCCAAGTTTGTTGCCAGATGCTTCATTGCGCTACCGCTCCATTCAGCATGACATACACTGCCAAGTTTGTTGCCAGATGCTTCATTGCGCTACCGCTCCATTCAGCATGACATACACTGCCAAGTTTGTTGCCAGATGCTTCATTGTGCTACCGCTCGATTCAGCATGACATACACTGCCAAGTTTGTTGCCAGATGCTTCATTGCGCTACCGCTCGATTCAGCATGACATACACTGCCAAGTTTGTTGCCAGATGCTTCATTGTGCTATCGCTCCATTCAGCATGACATACACGCGCCTGCTAATTATTGGACAAGGAAGGGTAATGCGATCGCTCAATGACGCTTTGTGCTTGCACTCTTAAACTTTCAAAATATCGTCAACAGTTAATTGCAATTCTGGAAATGTGGGAGATACGATGCGATCAGAGCTTCTGTAAGCAGTTGGCTGATAGACGCCATTAGCATTTAACTGATACACAAAAACAGTAGGAACCTTGGGATTACCCAAGTAATTTCTGCTACCAAGAGCCAAGTAGTCTACAATCCAATACTCGGGAATGCCCAGACGTTGATATTCGTCTAGTTTATCGATGTAGTCATCCTCCCAGTTGCTTGATATCACCTCTACAGCCAGTTGCAGAGGTTCACGCAGTGCAGAACTTGCTGAGCGATTTTTTCGCCAAGTATCTAAGCTAACAACGCTGACATCAGGGTTTCGTCCCTGCTCCTGACCGTCTTGGGTCACGGTTGCGATCATAATCCTACCGGAGACCTTATAATTTAAGCTGAGTCGGTCAACCTCTTTATCCAGTTGTTTGGCAATGAAATCTGCTACATCTTCATGCAGCCTAGTTGCTAGTATTCTCACTATTTCTCCATTCACCAGTTCATAACGACCATCCTCAGGGCATTGCTCAAGAAATTGCTCAAAGGTTAGCTTTTTCCCAGTTGTAGTTGTTGTCATACTTTTTACCTCTGGTAGCCGTTTAGGTAACACAGCGTTCTAGCTGGGCTGCTGCTGGTGTGTATCAACTTAAAAATCTCATATTGCGGCTTGCTCTGCTGCCGTGTCCATATCCTAGCAATTTGCAGGTCTTCAGAAATTAGCCCTGACACGTTAAGCTTTATTAAAGTAGCTTTTTATTGCGCCTTCTATAATAAATTCGCTAATACTGTTCATTTTTAAGTTTTGCAGCTTGAGAAACCTGGAATGCTAGACCAAATATTTGACTACCTTCACTTACACTTCAGCATTGAAACCTCCATAGTCCTGCTCATCCTGATTTTTCTAGAGGCGGTGCTGTCTGCTGACAACGCGATCGCCCTCGCTGCGATCGCCCAAGGACTAGAAGACAAAAAGCTCGAACGTGAGGCGCTCAACATTGGTTTGGTAGTTGCTTACGTTTTACGAATCACCTTACTTCTGACAGCTACCTGGGTGCAACAGTTCTGGCAGTTTGAGTTACTAGGTGCAGCTTACCTACTGTGGTTAGTATTCCAACATTTTACTTCCGAAGAAGGCGAAGACAATCAACACCACGGTCCTCGTTTTAGCTCTGTGTTGCAAGCCATACCTGTTCTTGCCTTCACAGATTTAGCATTTTCTCTGGATAGCGTCACCACTGCAATAGCCGTTTCTAATGAAACGTGGCTGGTGATTACGGGTACGACTATTGGTGTTGTCACCCTGCGCTTTATGGCGGGTTTGTTTATCCAATGGTTAGATGAATATGTCTACTTGGAGGACGCAGGCTATATCACTGTGGCATTAGTGGGCTTGCGCTTGCTCTTAAAAGTGGTGAATGATTCTTTGGTTCCGCCACAATGGTTCATGATTACTGCGATCGCCCTCATCTTGGCTTGGGGGTTTTCTAAGCGCACTGAAACCGAAAAAATCATAGAAGAACCAGAAAAGACTGAAGTTGTCGAAGGAAGTAGGGAGTAGAAATTGTTAGTGCGAGCGTTGTAGAGACGCGCCATGGCGCGTCTCTACATTTGGAACTACTCGTGCAACCAAGGTGTTAAGGTTGGTTGCCAAGAAACCAATTCTTCTTCTTTAAACCACAGGGCAATTTCCCGTTGCGCTGTTTCGATAGCATCGGAACCGTGGATCAGGTTACGACCAATATTAATGCCAAAATCGCCTCGAATTGTTCCTGGTTCTGCGGAAAGCGGGTTCGTTGCACCAATGATTTTTCTGGCGGCTGCAACAACGCCTTCGCCTTCCCAAACCATCGCCACAACAGGACCGGAAGTGATAAACTCTACCAATCCACCAAAAAAAGGTCTTTCCCGGTGAACATCATAGTGCTGTTCAGCCAATTCCCGACTGACTTTCAGAAATTTCAAACCAACGAGGGTAAAGCCTTTACTTTCATAGCGACGGATCACTTCACCAACCAATGCGCGCTGCACGCCATCAGGCTTAATTGCTAAGAATGTGCGCTCCATTGCTATCTCCTCAAATTTAACAACTTTGTCCTTTGTCCTTTGTCCTCGCCCAATTGTCAATAATCAATGACAAATGACCAATGACAAATGACCAATCTGAGAATATCTCAGAAAGTATCTCTAAGATGCATATGCGCTGAAAGATGAATGCGCTAAATTGTTATTTCGTGGGTGTAACATAGAGGTCAGGAAGAAATGCGTGCTGAGTCAACAGAGACATCAGAAGAGGTGGTGAAACCTCCGTCTAACGGACACAAAACTGAATTGAAAAATCACAAACAAAAAAAGCTACTACCACCAGCCTCGTCGCCAGACATGTCCCGCTTCTGGAAAATAGAGGATAGTGAAGAACTTTACCGAATTGAAGGTTGGGGACAGCCTTACTTTTCGATTAACGCTGCCGGTCACATTACTGTTTCTCCCAAGGGCGATCGCGGTGGTTCTTTGGATTTGTATGAACTCGTCAACGCCCTGAAGCAGCGTAACTTGGGACTACCCATGCTGATCCGTTTTTCGGATATTCTGGAAGACAGGATTGAGCGGTTAAACGCTTGTTTTGCCAAAGCGATCGCCCGCTACAACTACCCTGGCACGTATCGTGGTGTCTTTCCTGTCAAATGCAACCAGCAAAGGCACTTAATTGAGGACTTGGTACGGTTCGGCAAACCCCATCAATTTGGCTTAGAAGCTGGTTCCAAGCCAGAATTAATGATTGCCCTCGCATTGCTAGATACACCAGGAGCAATGCTAATTTGCAACGGCTACAAAGACCGAGAATACATCGAAACCGCGATGCTGGCACAAAGACTGGGGCAAAAGCCGGTGATCGTCCTAGAACAAATCGAAGAAGTCGATTTGGTGATCGAAGTCAGCCAACAATTGGGGATTGATCCAATTGTTGGTGTAAGAGCGAAACTCAGTACTCAAGGCATGGGACGGTGGGGAACTTCTACCGGCGATCGCGCGAAATTTGGTCTGACGATCCCCGAAATTATTGAGGCAGTTGACAAGTTACGCGAAGCTAACCTTTTGGGTTCCTTACAGCTTTTACACTTCCACATCGGGTCGCAAATCTCTGCCATTAATGTGATTAAAGATGCCATCCAAGAAGCAAGCCGTATTTATGTAGAATTAGCGGTGCTGGGGGCAAACATGAAGTATCTCGATGTAGGCGGTGGCTTGGGTGTAGACTATGACGGTTCCCAAACCAACTTCTACGCCTCGAAAAACTACAATATGCAGAACTATGCCAACGACATCGTGGCAGAGTTAAAAGATACCTGTGCAGAGCGGAATATACCAGTACCAACACTGATAAGCGAAAGCGGACGGGCGATCGCCTCCCATCAGTCGGTGTTGATTTTTGATGTTCTCAGTACCAGCAGTGTCCCTCTTGATCCACCAGATCTGCCACAAGAGGGAGAATCCCCAATTATTACTTATCTGTGGGAAACTTACCAATCGATAAACCAAGAGAATTACCAAGAGTTCTACCACGACGCGACTCAATTCAAAGAAGAAGCCATCAGTCGCTTTAACTTAGGGATTTTAAGTCTTACAGAACGCGCTAAAGCGGAAAGGCTTTACTGGGCTTGTTGTCAAAAAATTGTTGAGATAACCAGAAAGCAGGAATACGTACCCGACGAGTTGGAAGACTTAGAAAAAATTATGGCTTCCATCTACTACGTTAATCTTTCTGTCTTTCAATCCGCACCTGATTGTTGGGCGATTGACCAACTCTTCCCGATCATGCCAATCCACCGTTTGGGAGAAGAACCAACACAGCGAGGGATTTTGGCAGATTTAACCTGTGATAGTGATGGGAAAATCGACCGTTTTATCGACTTGCGGGATGTGAAGTCAGTTTTGGAACTGCACTCCTTAAAACCAGGAGAACCTTATTATCTGGGAATGTTCCTCAATGGAGCTTACCAGGAAATTATGGGCAATTTGCACAACCTCTTTGGCGATACCAACGCGGTTCACATCCAATTGACGCCAAAAGGTTACCAAATTGAACATGTCGTCAAAGGCGATACCATGAGCGAAGTGGTGAGCTACGTGCAGTATGACTCTGAGGATATGGTGGAAAGCATTCGCCAGCGCTGCGAATATGCTTTAGCAGAAAATCGCATCACTTTAGCGGAATCTCAAAGACTGATGCAAACCTACGAACAGAGTTTGCGGCGCTACACTTACCTAAATAGTTAAAAGTGATTGGTCATTAGTCATGAATTAATGACCCTTACGGGTATGCCTTCGGCACACCTTTGGTGTTAGCGAAGCTCCTCCGAAGGAGGCACGCCAGTTCCCTACGGCGGGAGACCCGCCTACAGGACTGGACTAACTAATGACTAATGACTCTTGACTAACTAGCGTTTGTTCCCAACAATTCAGCAATGGCTTGCCGTTCAGCTGGCGTGTGGGAGGGTGGATCTTGACGAGCATCAGTAATCAGCCAGTCTAAAGCAGCGGCTTGGACATCTATCGTTGCTCCGGTCTTGTCTACGCAGTGACGTCCAAACACCAACTTGTCAACAAGCCGTACTCCGGGACCCAGACGCGACCATTCAAAAATCACGCTGTTTTCGACTGTTGCGCCACTGCATACCCAACAATTTGGACCTATCATCGTCGGACCAACGATTTTGGCTCCGTCTTCAATCTTGGTCATGCCACCGATGTAAACGGGACCTGTGATATCGACTTTATCCCAATTTACAGCAACGTTCATACCAGTGTAGATACCGGGGGCGACTTGTTGACCTGGAATTTGTACGTTCTTAATTTCCCCTGAGAGGACACCGCGAATTGCCCGCCAGTAGTCTGGGACTTTACCAATATCTACCCATTCAAAATCCATTGGGATGGCGTAGAAGGGCGCACCGATTTCCACCAATTTGGGGAACAGCTGACTACCGATGTCAAACTCTACTCCAGAGGGGATATAATTAAAAACCTCTGGCTCAAAAATATAAATACCTGTGTTGATATTGGTGCTTAAAGCCTCCTCTACCTTGGGTTTTTCTTGGAAAGCTTTAACGCGACCATCTTCGTCAGTGACAACTACACCATAACTAGAAACTTCTTCCAGGGGAACGGATTTCATGATAATAGTGGCAATAGATCCCTTAGATTTATGCCACTTCACAGCTGCGGTCAAATCCAAATCAATCAGGGCATCGCCGCACAACACCACAAAGGTATCGTCAAAGAATGGGTAAAAGTCTTGGATTTTCCGCATACCTCCCGCAGAGCCAACGGCTTCCCCGACCAGGGTACCATCGACAATGCGACCTTCAAAAGAATAGGCAATCTGCACACCAAAGCGTTGACCATCACGGAAATAACTCTCAATTTCCTCTGCTAAATGGCTAACATTAACCATAATCTGGTCAAACCCATGCTGGCGTAAAAGCTCTAGTAAAAATTCCATTACTGGCTTTTGCAGGATGGGCATCATCGGTTTGGGCGTTGTGTAGGTAATCGGACGTACACGAGTACCTTTACCAGCCGCGAGAATCATCGCCTTCATATGTCTTTATTCCTCAACCACAAGCCAGTTTACTGTTATCAATTGGTACTTCATCATCAGTTTATTTCCGCTCTAAGTCATCCCTAAAAGCACGGATAACAGAAATTAAGAGACTTGGTGCAACCATAGGCATAGCCAGTGTAAAATGTGAAGGACAATTTATGAAGAAAGTATAAAACAGCAAGCGTAAAGTATGAAAATTTGGTACTTTAGCTTTGATACTTCATGCTTTGCATCATTCTTTATCCTACCGTACCCAACGGGTGCGCCCCTAACCCTGTGGGAAGCTACCCAGAGGGCGTCTACATCTTTTGATTGGTTATGTTTTCAATTTAATCGGATTTTGGAGTTTACTGAAGCCAAAGTCTGAAAATTATGAATATTCCTATGTTGTACACTCTTGATTCACAGGAGTATCTATGGATTTGTTGTTGCCTGAATCTGTAAGTAACCGAATTTTGATGTCCTGGTAAAACTCCTCTTGCAATAGCTCTACCTTTGATTGAGCACAAAGCAGTAGTAGCGCCCAGAAAACGCTAACAACTAGATGGCTGTGCCTTGATGTGTGTGTACCATTGTTTTCTGGTTGCTTTGTCTGAGTCCACAACTCCACTAGCTGTTCCAGATTCAGCCAATTTTTCTGTAAACTCAGATCTGTTGCTACACTTTGCAACACCTGCTCCAGCTCAATTGCCACCTCTGTAAGATTTTCCTGATGAGCCAACTCTAATGCAGCACGCATACTTTGCAAACTAGGTTGGCGTCTAGGACGGGCAGGTTTATTGACTTTTTCTACCAGTTTCAATTGTTGCGCCATGACTTGCAATTGCTCAATCAGCTCTTGCAGAGTCACACGACGCTTTGGTGGTGGCATTGCTGCTAGACGACGACGCAAGTGCCGCTCTAATGGTAAGCGTTGACCATGAGAGATCACCCCGTCTTGACTCTCTGGCAATGCATCATCTTCCAGAGCTTCTTGTTCTGCTGATGATTGCAATTGCATTAAAGTGTTTGCTTTAAATAACACAAGCTTGGATGCCGACAAAAAAGCCTGCCCTGATTGAGATAAGTCGGCTTCATAGCCCCTCGTGGTTGCCTCCGGTGCCATTAGTTCTAAGTAACGGTCAATCACCTCAATCACCTTGACATCCCAAGGGTCTATTTCCCCAAGTTCAGCTTGATGAATAAGGAGTGTAATTTTTTCTAATAGCTCGGAAGCATCCATTAATTCTTTGGATTTTGCATTGAGAATTGTTAGAGACGCTTTCATGAGAGCGCGTCTGTACTTTTGGAGCGTTGTTATTGGTTAGTTGTTAATTGTTAGTTGTTCCACTAACGACTACCAATTAACCACTAACCAATTCCTTTATTGGGTAATTGCTTGTGCTTCTTTTGCTAAAGAATCATTTGCTGGTGGAAGAGCAAGTTTCAATGATTGAACTTCTGCTTGGTACTGTTCAACCTTGCTTTCTAGTTCCTTAATCTTGACATTTTTCTGTCGCACTTGTTGACCAGAAACGAGCAGTCTCTGCCAATGTGTCCAAATGCTATATAACCAAGCAAAAACCGCTCCTATACCGCTTGCTAAAACCAACTCAACTGCAATTGGTGCTTGCACCTGCACGTCTGGAACAAGATTTATTGTTCCGGGTTGGGTGTTCTCAAGGGTAAATAAAGCTAGCGCTAAAGAAAAGATAAAAATTATTACAAAGTTGATTTGTCTCATTGGAAACCAAATACTACGTAATTGTTTTTGCCCAATGCTTCCCTGAAAATCATAACTCATACCATTGTGAATGGTATTTCGGGATTATGCAACTTTTCATTTCAGGAATTTTGAAAATAATAAAGTTGCACATCTAGGATAAAATGGTATAAAAATAAATGTATTTTGTACAGTATAAAATAATATTTTATACAGTTATAATGTCAAAGGTAGCTATATAAATATTGTTTATATATTGAATTTTTGATCAATCATTCAAGCATACTCCTACTAAGTGACATTGTTTGCCTCCTTACCGCTTTTGATAGCATCGAAGGTGCCCTTTATAGTACCTGCAATCGGGACAGCAACCAATGTTCCTAACAAACCAGCAATCTCGAATCCCATGAGAATAGCCACAAAAATCCAGATGGGATTAACGCCAATAAAATCGCCAAGTAACTTGGGACCTAAGAGGTTATCTTTGATTTGCTGGATGATAATGGCAGCGACAGCTACTTGAGTTGCCAACCACCAATTTTGCAGCAAAATCAAAAAAGTGACCAAACCAATACCCAGAGTTGCGCCGATAAAGGGAATAAGTTGGGATATGCCTATGAGTATGGCAAATAACAGGGCAAAAGGCACCTTAAGAATTAAGAAAACAGGCGTGAGGCTGACCACCATGAACAACGCCAGCAAAATCTGGCTGAGGAAAAAGTAGTGGAAATTGAGCCGCAAAGAGGTGCTCAAGGGGAATCGAATATAAGGTGGGAGGAGGCTGAATATGCCAGACCATACGCGATCGCCATACAAAAGCATATAAAATGCCAGCACAACCACTAATATCACATCAAGTACGCCTGACAGCACCGTCCCTGCAAATCCCACAGCAGCAGAAGCCAGCTGTTGCACCAAACTTTGAATGTTAGCATTGATTTGATTGCTCACCACCCTCAAATCTAAGGGTAAACGCCGCTTCTGAGCTAAAGCTTCAATATGTTCCAAATTTGCTTGACTGGTGGCTAGCCAATCCGGAATTTTATTCAAAAGTTGTATCGTTTGGTCAATCACCATTGGCACCAGCGTCACGCCAAGAATGACCAAAAGCGTCAGAGTCACTAGCAAAACGATGATCACTGCCCGAGGACGGGTCAAGGTAACACGTTCAAAGAACTTCACTGGGTAGTTCAGTAAAAAAGCCAGAATTGCTGCAATGCTCACAATAGTGATTGGGTGCAGGAATAAGCGAAAAAGCAGATACAGCAACCAGAGATTCAGAGCGATAATCGGACCGCCCAGACCGTATATTAACAGACGTTGAACTGACGCTGAACGGTGCATCTTATGTTATCTCTTTTAGAAGCGCCTTAACGCATGAAGTACAACTTGGTTGGGGCTGATGACACCATAATAAATAAATATTTTTAACAAAGACACCCATAGGTGTACTTGATAACAAGGAAGCAAACGACAATGGACAAAACTATAGCTGACCTTCGCAAAGACTACACCTTGCAGGGTCTTAGCGTCTCGGATGTTAACCCCAATCCTTTTATACAGTTTAAACAATGGTTCGACCAGGCATTATCCGCCCAACTTCCTGAACCGAATGCCATGACTATTGCCACGGTCACACCAGATGGTAAGCCAAGGGCAAGAATGGTGCTGCTCAAAGGTTTCGACGAGCGGGGCTTTGTATTCTACACCAACTATAACAGTCAAAAAGGACAAGAGTTAGCACAAAATCCCCAAGCGTCCCTGGTTTTTTGGTGGGCGGAACTAGAACGCCAAGTCCGCATTTGTGGGCGTGTCGAAAAAGCTTCCGAAAGCGAGTCAGATGAGTATTTTTATAGCCGTCCTTTGAACAGTCGCCTGGGTGCGTGGGCTTCTAATCAAAGCGAGGTGATAGAAAGCCGAGAAGTGCTTGAGCAACGGATGCAGGAACTCCAAATTAAATATCAAAATCAAGATGTTCAGCGACCGCCGCACTGGGGCGGCTTGCGAGTGATCCCGACAGAAATCGAATTCTGGCAAGGGCGTTCCAACCGCCTGCACGATCGCTTGCTTTACACTCGCTTAGATGACGGTAGTTGGAAAATTGTGCGTTTGTCCCCCTAATTAATAGGAAATGAAAAAACTCGCACTTTTGTGTTTAGTCACCTTTTTGAGCCTTGTTGTTTGCCTGTCCATCAACGCAGCACAGCCGCGCCCTGTCCCTCCCTTATGGCAGATTTATCAACAGTCACTCACAAAAGCTAAATACGTTGACCTCACGCATGCGATCGCTCCTTCAATCCCTGTCTGGTCAGGGTTTGGTCCGTCCAAGTTTGAACCTACCGTCAACCCGAAGACGGGGAAGCCATACACCTACCAAAACGATGGCTTTGAAACGACTCATTACGACCTGTCTACTGATCAGCTTGGAACTCAGTTAGATCCACCTGCTCATTGGAACCCTGACTATCCAGCTATTGATGAGTTACCTGCAACCTTTGCTGTTCGTCCCTTGGTGGTGATTCCGATCCAAGACAAAGTCGCTCGTGATCCCAACTATCACCTCACTGTTCAGGATATTCAGGATTGGGAAAGTCGGCATGGTAGGATTCCTCAAGGTTCAGTTGTGTTTGTCCGCTCGGACTGGTCTAAGGAATGGCCCAACCCCGAACTCGCTAAAAGAAAAAAGTTTCCTGGGGTATCGCTGCAAGCCCTCCAGTTTTTGCACTTGCAGCGCCAGATTCTGTTCCACGGACACGAACCTCTTGATACAGATAGCACCCCAACTTTGGAAGGAGAAGCTTGGCTATTGAAGAACGGATATGCCCAAGCAGAAGGTGTCGCGAATTTAGATCAAGTACCAGAGACAGGCGCACTGGTAGCAATTGGTTATCCTAAATTCAAAGGTGGCTTAGGAGGTTATGCACGCTATATCGCTATCTGTCCACCCGACTGGAAATATGGTGTGTCGGTGGGTCAAATCCCAGAATCTCCTTTGCAAAAAGCAAATAAACCACTGCGTTGGGATCAACAGCTTAATGTACGGATACGGTAAGGAAATTTTTGAGCCAAGGGAGATGAGGGAGATGAGGGTAGAAAGCGTGAGGGAGATAAGGGAATACCGTTGAGTTAAAAGTTATTTATGACAATTTCATAGCTGTAGAGACGTAGCATGCTACGTCTCTACAAGAGATCATAAGGACTCAGGACTGTTCTGTGACTGCTGGTTGGGGAGTAAACTGAACCCTGGGATCAGGCATAAAAGTGTATCTCAGGTAAAACCCAGCCCAGACAAACAGAATAATCAACAAAGTACCGATACCGAGGGGACTAGGAAGCCAGAAAACCACTTCTATATGGTTTAACTCTCCCGGCTTGAGCTTCCATATCAACTGATGTCCATTCTTTTCTGGAAGGATGGCATTTTCGGTATTTTCCACACTCCGTGCGCCCCAAGGAGTGTTCAAGCTAAAGTCTAAATCGAGAATTGAACCAGCATTAGCCAAAACATTTCCATTGCTGGAAATTAGAGCGAGCGATCGCAAATCCAAGTCATAAATCAATCGATTCCGCACTAAAAGTAAGAAATTATTCTGAAACACCAGTAAGTTAGAGTCAATTTTCGGCAGTTCTGAGTTAGATTCACTCTCAACGGACTCAGATGTTTGATTGCCATTAGGGTGGAAAAATTCGTTAAACTTTGTTTGTAATTCTCGACCGCTACTAAAGGGAATCGAAACAATAACTTCTTGTTGAGAAAGCCGTCGTGTTTTACCTTCCAATTTGCGGGCGCGACGTTCTATACTATTCAACCATTCATATACAGAATCGCCACTAAAACTGGTTAGTTTTTCTTCCAACTTAATGTGCTGCACAAACTCGCCGCCATTGCCACTGCCAAAATTAACGCCCACATTATAGTTGACACAACCAGATAGCAGCAGAGACGTTAACAGCACAACCCACAAAATAGGATTTCGGATTGGAAAAACGCGCTTAAATTTCCCAAGCACAAAATTCTTTGCTAAAGCATACAAATTCATTACAGCAAAACCCCCAAAAAGTCAATTTATCTCTCCTTTCTCCTTCTCTGCGTCAACGGACACTTTCCTCAACGGGGGGAACCCCCGCACGGAAGTGTCCTCCTCAGCGCCTCTGCGGTTTAAAAACTAAACCAAATCAAGCTAGCTAGCGTTAAACCAATGACAATCAACGCCAACCAGATAAAGCGATTATCTCTGGTATTTACCTGATTGAGGTCAACAAATTCCGGTTCAGGACGCATCTGCTGTTGGGAAGATTTGGTATTATTTGCACTCAAACGAATTTTAGCTTCATTGTCAGGTACTGCGCCTAAATCAGGAATTTCGGTCATCCATTCCTTTGGTCGGTTCAACCTGGGTGCTTTGAGGATGTAATGCACCTCCCTTGCTTGCTTACTAACTTCTAGATGGGGATGGCGCTTGAGTTGTTCACACAGGGCGAGAGCATCTTCTGTGCGCCCTGCTGCTTCATAAGCTGTCACCAACCAAATTTGTACCTCCCCACCAAGGCGAGAATTACGAGCCAAGAGGGCACTTGCCTTTTCCAGTTCTTCAACAGCTTCTCGGTACTGCCCGTTTTCAAAGGCAACTTTCCCAGTTTGGTATTTAGCTTTGGCAATTTCTAGACTTTCTGTACTCACGTTTTGCACAAAAATCGGCACTGTCTTCATTTTGCCAACAGCAGCAACCAATGGTAGCAATATTTTTGGAATTTTTTACTTGAGCAGTAAAGTCAAGGGGCGATATAACAAAATATCTACTTCCGCTTATTGAAGTCTGAAGCAATTACCAAATTCAATTCGGCCCGTCAAACCAGTTTCTCTTGCATATTACTGCGACTACTCTTTAGTCGTACTTTAGTATTGCCACCTATTTAAGTTCTCGCTTTTCTCAAGCAGGATAAGCGCTATCAGAGAAATAATAAGTACACGTTCCAGACAACAGTTATTGCAGGGGATGAATTCGGGAAACAATTTCCGTGGGAATAGATAAAGGCAGTTCTTGACACTCCCTAAATTCCTCTTTAAGCGCTTTTTAGTTTTGGCATTCCTGTAGTTTTTCTAGCGTCTGTGGATGATTAGTAAGGTAATCTGTGAGCCAGTTGCAGCCCCGTGCCAGTAAATCATCTAAATTCAGACTCCACAGAATTACGGTTCCGTCCTTACTGGCAGAGGCAAGGGTCTTTCCATCTGGACTAAAACTGACGCTATTAACCCAATCGCTATGCCCAGTGAGCGTAGTAATTAGGGTACCGTCACGCTTCCACAGAATCACGGTTCTGTCACCGAAAATCGAAGGGCGGAAGCCCCTGGCTTTAGACATGGGGAGGAAGCCCGTAGGGGATTTTAATCCCCGTCCAATATCCGGGGCAAGGTGACAGTATCGTGCGACAATAAGTATATGCCGAAATAGGAAACGCACTGTTGACCCGACAGGAACGGCCCGACCGTAGGCAAGAGACGGCGAGTTGTCTCGCAAATGGGTAGAACATATTGCTTGCTCAGACGGCAATCCAATGTGTTTCAGGGGCGTGGGGGTGAGTACACCCTCTGTGAATCGTAACCACGCCTGGAGGTTCGCTCTTGTAGTGAGGCGGAACCTGAACAGGAACCACTCCGCTACGCTCGCAGGGCTGCTAAAAGCCCCCGGCTTCTAGCCGTGGGGAATGCGTTACTACTACCAGAGGCAAGGGTCTGTCCATCCGGGCTAAAACTGACGCTTATAACCGGATCGCTATGCCCAGTGAAGGTAGTAATTAGGGTACCGTCAAGCAGAAGCCTATGGCGATATAAACGGTTTAGCCTCGTCTACCCGCTATTGGGTTAACATTAATGACCAACCTGGTGCGACTCCTTGGGCTAATTAACATTAAATAAGTCGGCGTAAAAAATTAAAGGTTTGTAGTAAGCGCTTACTACAAAGCAATTTTAAAACTTTACTTTTCTTTACATAGTTCGGTTTATTCTCGCCGACCTACTTAGTTTTGGGACGGAAGCTATCGAAATTCAGTAAGGACACGCCAATTGATGATCGTTAGTTGCGCTTCTAAACACCAGACCTTTGCACCCTTTGCTAGTATTAGGGGTTTAGCTCAGGGCAAACGCATCTAATTGGGGGTGTGAGTAACAAAGGATTCTGACTAAGAGAAGAAAAAATGCTGCCAAAAAATAAAAGAAAGTTTCATTTCATAAAAATTGCGTTTTTATCCACAGCTTGTTTTTGGATTTTTGGTTCATACAGGGTGATTGCAACTGAATTGCAAAGTTTTTATTTAAATACATCAATTCCTATAATAGTTTCCCTAAAACAGTCTAATAATCAACTTCTATGTAGCAAGTATAAAAATATAGGTAGGGAACTGGAGCCTACAAGCAATCAAGTATTATCTAGTTCCGAAATATTATTTAAGACGGTTGCGGATGACAAAGTGTTATCTTTGCCCGCCGAGCGAGTACCAACAATACACCAAGCTGCTTTTAAAGCTAGAGTTCCTGTCATTATGTATCACGATATTATCTTAAAAAAGGAAGTAATTTATGATTTAACACCCCAAGAGTTAAAGAAACATTTTGAACTAATTAAATCGAATCAGATGACTCCTATTAGTTTAAATCGGCTGATTGCTCACTTGCGGACAGGAAGCCCATTACCAGAAAAACCTATCTTGCTGACTTTTGATGATGGTTATGGTGGACACTATGAATATGCTTATCCTCTGTTGAAAAAATACAATTATCCGGCTGTTTTTGCTATTCATACGAGCGGTGTAGGAGTTAATGCTGGTCGTACTCATGTTACTTGGGAACAACTAAGAATCATGGCTAGTGACCCACTAATTACAATATCTTCCCACAGTAAAACTCATCCTGCCCTCACAAAAATATCAAATAAACAGCTTTATAAAGAAGTTGTAGAATCTAAGGAGATACTTGAGGCTAAATTAAATCGTCCTATTATTTATTTTACTTATCCTTACGGTAACTATGATTCCAGGGTAAAGAAAATAGTTGCGTCTTCCGGATATTTGGCAGCAATTGCATTTGGTACTCCAACTGAGATGTTTGCAGGTCAGTCAAAGGATTTGTTTGCTATCAGTCGTTTTGAAAAATCTCGTCTAGAAAAAGTTATTCCCCAAGCTTGGGGCAGCCCTGCTCTGCCACAGTGTAATTAAAGAAGGGGCAAAACCCTTCTTCATCTGCTTCGTAGCTGCTGGCACACGATTTAACCCAACAAAAAGACCGGGTTCCGTGCATAATACAAAACCTTTGACAATCGGTAAAGGGGAGATGAGGGAGATGAGGGGGATGAAGGGGATGAGGAGGTATTTGCTTCCCTATCTCCCCTTACTTCCTCCACTCCTCCACTTCCCCTACTAGAGTGTAAACTGAGAGCCAACGAGCATTGTACCGATACCAATGTCAGTAAAGATTTCCAACAGCAGTGCATGCGGGATGCGACCATCGACGATATGAGCTGCACGAACTCCTTGGGCAAGCGATCGCACGCAACAATTGACCTTGGGAATCATCCCACCACTGACGATACCTGTCGTAATCAATTCGCGGGCTTGTTGAATGTCTACTCTAGGAATCAGGGTAGAAGGATCTTTATAATCCTTGAGAATTCCCCTGGTGTCAGTCAGCAAAATCAATTTTTCCGCCCCAATTGCTGCTGCTATTTCTCCAGCGACAGTATCTGCATTAATGTTGTACGATTGTCCTGACTCGTCTGCTGCAACGCTGGAAACTACGGGAATGTAGCCATTGTTGACGAGTGTCTCCAAAATTTTGATATCAACACCGCTAACTTCCCCCACAAAGCCGATGCCTTCTTCACCTTGAGGACGAGCTGTGATTAAGTTACCATCTATGCCGCACAGTCCCACTGCTGAACCACCGGCTTGGTTAATCAAGGCGACTATTTCTTTATTCACTCGACCAACTAACACCATTTCCACTACATCCATTGTGGGGGCATCAGTCACTCGCAAACCATTTTTAAATTGCGGTTCAATTCCCAGTTTATCCAACCAACTATTAATTTCCGGTCCCCCGCCATGTACCACAATTGGTCGTAAGCCAACGCATGATAAAAATACGATATCGCGGATGACTTTATCTTTGAGATTGCTATCTTTCATTGCCGCACCACCGTATTTGACAACAATGGTTCGACCAGTAAATTGTTGAATGTACGGTAGTGCTTCGCTTAGCACTTGTACGCGGCTGGCGGCATCTTGCCTTATGTACTCAGTTTCGCTGACCATCATGAGGAGCTATTGATAGATATCTTGAGTTTTCGTCTGGAGCAATGACAATTACGGGAAAGAAAAAGTGTATTATGTAACAAATGCCACTTAGGACTTAACCTTAGGGCAAAAAAGTGGATATCTATATTAATAATCCCTTTAAGGAACTAAAAACTCATAAAATCTTCTCAGCAGACCAAATATCTTCCACGTACAAACTGGAAATTTTAAGTTTTCACTCTCGATTGTTATTTTCTTGTTAAGAAAGCTCAGGATGAGAAACTCTTGGTTTCAGGACGCTGGGAATCTCCTCAATAATCCGTGTGGCAACTTGTTCTGGTGTTTCTCCTTCACTAATCGTGATTCGCAGATCCGCTTGTGCATAAAGAGGTTGTCGCACATCGAGGAGCGATCGCAGCTTGGCTTCGAGATCAGTATCTTGCAGCAGTGGTCTTGTTGTATCCTCTGCTAATCGGCTGTACAGTATTTCCACAGGTACATCCAGCCAGACAATCAAGCCGTGGTGCAGGTAACTCCAGTTTTCTCGCCGTACGACAATACCCCCACCCGTTGCGATGACAAGCTTGGTGAAAGCACACACTTGTGACAGTACCTGACTTTCCAACTGGCGAAACGTGGCTTCCCCAACTTCTGCAAAAATTTTGGTAATCGATTTATCACCAGCAGCTTTCTCAATTACGGTGTCGAGATCAACAAACCTGTAACTTAAATGCTGTGCCAATAACCGCCCTACAGTCGTCTTGCCAACGCCCATCATGCCAATTAAGTACAGGTTAACTCCTTTCAATAAGTCATTAGTCATTAGTCATTAGTCATTAGTCATTAGGGTTGTAGTGACGCTTAAGCACCACTACGAACCACTAACCAATTTACTTCAAATCTCGGTACCCAGACGCAAATCTCTGATGTAATTTTTAATTTGTGCTTCAAAAACTGTATAGCTCATCAGTAATGAGCTTGGTTTTTGTTGCATTAATTTAAAATTATCCTCAATTAATCGTTCTGCAACGTACTCTATTAAGACAGGGGTTTGGGAAAAGCGAGATGCTTGCCGCTCAATCAGAGAGCGCCTGTGCAATAACTCTATTGCTTCTAATATTAATCTTTGCGGCACTCGTGGTATAATCTGCGTCTGCAATTTACGCATTGAACCCAAATCTTGATTTAGAGACAGCCAGTACATAATGAGCTTTTCTAAGCTAGACAATCGATTAAACTGTTGGTCTAAAATCGCTCGAATGTCGCCAAAAACCCTAGTACCTTGCTCGAAAAATTCATAAATATTGCCTCCAAACAATTCTTGAATAGCGGTAGCAATTAATTTTAGAAATAAGGGATTACCTGCATACCAATCAATTAATAATTTGCATTCTTCTTCTTTGAAATAAGGAAATCCTTTAATTTTCAGAATTTCCATGCTTTCGGCATTGCTTAACCCAGTTAATTTTAAACAACGAACAGGTAGTTTTTCTCCTTGAATAGCAGCAATTTCTGGAGGTTTTTCCCGACTTGTTAAAACTAAGCAGCTTTGATGTTGTGAGTCGCCCACTCGTCTAATCAATTCTCCATAACCTTCATATCCTGGACGATAACGAATTTGATGGAGGTAGTATGCAAAAGAATTGTTGATGTTTGAGTGAGAGGCACTAGAGGTAGGATATATCTCTAAGTCGCTAGTATATTCGCTGCTTAAAATTGCATCAAAATTATCTAATACGATGAGACAACGTGAAGAACGTAAACAATCGATGAGTTGCGAAATACTACCATCTACAACTTCTAAATCTTTTGTCTGTTGTGTAGGCGACAAAATTTTCATGAGTTGATTCAAGATGATATCTGGAGGAGGAGCAAGGTGTAGTGAGCGCCAAATCACATACTCAAACTTATCCTTGATTTGTTCTGCTAGCTTGACTGACAAAGCGGTTTTCCCAATTCCTCCCATACCCAAAAGGACAACAAGCCGACAGTGTTCTTGGACAATCCATTCTGTTATCTGAGCTAATTCTGTCGTCCTTCCGTGGAAAAAACTAACATCAACGGCTTCACCCCAATCTTGTGTTTGGACTGATTTCATAGCAGGAAAATCGGTCTCTTTTATATTATTTGGCTTGATTTGGTTGATTTGGTTGCTGGTTGGCTCTATTTGCTGCCAAACTTTTTTATAACCTGCTTTTTCTAGTAAATGAGTCACCCGACTCCAATTTTTCACTTTAATTGAGTATCCTGCTTGGTTACTCAACATTTCTTCTATATATTTATACAATCCATTAGAAAGATAAACTCTGACAGTACTGCTACTACGACTTTGATAGACTATATTGGCGATTTCCGCTGGACTAAACCCGCAAAGTAAACCTCGCAGGAATTTTTTTTCAACAGGTGTAAGGGCTTTTCCTTTTGGAGAACTTAAATCAACGTATAATTTTTCTAGCTCCCAATTATTTCTAGCTTCTGTAAATTCCTCTTCTACCTTATTTGAATCAGATGCCGTCATTACCATTATTTATTTAGAATAATCCAAGGCAATATCATACCTATTTTTATATGAAGTAAAATTAAATACACTATAAATTTATAACGAATTTAGTAACATTTGTTAGGTGATTTATCTGTTCTGGGTTAGGTATCTTTAGGCTTAACAGAAACTTAATAAAACTTGATTGAAACTTTATCCTGACGATATCGGTCAATATAAACAAGCGTAACTTACTATTTGGTGGGGCAATTCCATCTATTACACAACACTGTGTTTCTACCGACACTATGTTCGTGTCCCAGCAATGAGTTGCAGCAAACTGTAGTCAACAAGTCAGTGTTTTCGTTCAAGGTGTAAAAGATGACTCGTTATCAGAAAAGGTGCAAAAAAGCTTTGCCAACTAAGCGGTTGAGGCACAAAGCCAATGCATATTTTATCTAGGAAAGCCCGATTAAATAAATATAAGTGTGCTCTAAGTGTGGTCTTTTGAGGTTTCAACCATGACTCGGATTCGAGACGTTGTGCAAAAAGCTTTAGCAACTGGCTATTTGACTGTTGAAGCAGAAAATCAACTGCGAGTGTTGCTGACGACCCGTTATGATATGGAGGACTTAAATGCTTTCATGAGCTTGCAGGAAGCTGCCATGACTGGAAAAGTCAAGCAGGAGTCGCGTGAACGTTGTGGAATTTAGTAGAAAATACTCAACGGCGAGGGCGCTTATCCTCATCCTCAAAATCGTCATCCAGAAACCCCCAATCATCATTTTCAGCTTGATTGGTCTCGGGTTGACTAGTCGTCGGTGGTTGATAAGGGGGGATAATCACTCGATAATCAGCATCGTAAACGGATTCAGTTTTCCCGACTCCAGAATTTTTCGGTTCGCGGTAGCTGTAGGAGTAAACTGAATCTGATTTAGAGCTGGTTTTGGGTTCTTGTTGACGTTCGTAAGTGTTAGAGTCTCTGACTTGTGTATTTTGAGGATTAGGTGTAGGCGCTTCTTTTTTTTCTTCAAAATCCCAATCATCTGTGCTGCTGTCTGTTTCCCAGTCATCATCAGAAGTATCACTGCTTCGCGTTGACTCAGTTTTACTACCTGACGGTGGGGGAGAAGGACGAGGTGTTGGTTCTTCCCTACGAGTTTGGCTTTGGCTTGTACGCCTTGAACTTGCTTGATCGCTAAGCGGGGTTCGACGTTGCCCTGCAAAATAATTAGATAAATTGAATAAGCTTGTGACGAATACAGTTGTCAAACCACCAGCAACAGTACTGAACAAAATCCAAATCGCCAGTGGAATTGGTTTGGATTTCATCCCCAAAAATACGAGCGAGAGGACAGGGGACCAATTTTGCACTAGCAAAAGCGTTAGTCCTCCCAGCACTGCTACTAACAAAATTAAGCGAAATACAGCCATAGTTGTTAGTCATGAGTCACTAGTCATTGTAGAGACGCGCTATAGCGCGTCTGTACATCTTTGTCATTAGTCATTAGTCATTAGTCATTAGTCAAAAATTATTCTCCCCGGCTCTTGAACTCCCCTGCTCCTCATTTCCCCATCACCCCTATTGTGGCTAATCTTGACGACCTTGCCATCTTTGAATTGGTATACAATCAATATCGAGTTGATCCAAGGCACGAGCAACCACAAAATCAACTAAATCCTCAATGGTTTTGGGATTGTGATACCAAGCGGGAATGGCGGGAACAACTCTGACTCCAGCTTCGGCTAGGGTGGTTAAGTTGCGAAGGTGAATCAAGCTAAAGGGAGTTTCACGGGGAACCACAACCAGCTTTCGCCCTTCTTTGAGCTGGACATCTGCTGCCCGTTCGAGTAAGTCGGAACTTAAACCACCTGCTAGCTTCGCTACAGTACTCATACTGCATGGAATAACAATCATCCCTAGGGTGCGAAAGGAACCACTGGCAATATTTGCCCCGACATCACTCCAAGGATGACAGCGTAGCTTACCCGCTTCTTCAACGACCGCTTGCTGTCGCCAAAATTGCTCTTGTTGAGCGGGTTCTAGTGGCATACGGATATTCTGCTCAGATTGCCAAACCATGTAAGTTGACTTGGAAGCAACCAATTCAATTTCATAGTTGGCTTGTAGCAGAAATTTGAGAGCACGAACGGCGTAAATCAGACCAGAGGCACCTGATACGCCTAAGATGAGTGGTTTGGTATTATCGGACACGCTGTTATCGATGGAAGTTACCAGGGATTGGAGATTAGGCATTGGGAGGAAGGCAAGGGAGAGGAGCCAGTTCTCCAAGGGTGGCGACTAGGGTGGGGAGGTGCGGGGACGCGGAGAAAGGAGATTTTCCCGCGTCCCCCCCGCATTTGGTGTATTTGGTGTATTCTCTTTCCTCAGTCCCCAGTTTCTAATTGCTTCATTCATCCTCAGCATACTGTTCTAAGTCATCCGGTTCCATATCCTCGTGTGCTAAGTACAGGTCTGAGTCATCGCGATTGGGAATGCTGACATCCTTGCTAAAAACAGCGCCATCGCTACCAACAGTGACTAAATCGATTTGCTGGCGGTAATAATCAACACTCTTAACCTGCACAGCGACGCGATCGCCTAGTCTATAGGAAGCGCGGTTCTTACGACCAAACAATGCTTGTTGTCTGGCGCGATACTCATACCAATCGTCTTTGAGAGAACTGACGTGTACCAGTCCTTCTACCCGCAGTGGTACGCGAGGATTGCCAACTGTGTTTGACTCGGCTGGTGGAACTTCGATTTCTACAAAGAACCCGTAGGATTGGACTCCTGTGATCACACCAGTGAAAACCTCGCCGATACGCTGTTTCATCAGTGAGGCTCTTTGCAATCCTGCCAAGTCAGCTTCTGCTTCTTGAACTTCTTTTTCTCTATCGTTGAGCTGGATAAGGACCCTCGTCAAATCGCTTTGGAGTTCTTGTTGCAATTCTGGCGGTAGGACGTTCCAGTTAATTTCACCGTGGCTGGAGGAGTGGCGCAGGTTGACACGTTCTTTGACACGGGTGTTGCGGCGATCGCGTCCGTGTTCAAGTAATGCATAAAATACCCTTTGCATCAGCAAATCCGGGTAACGCCGCAACGGGGCAGTGAAATGGGTATATTCTGGTAATGCCAAGCCAAAGTGAGATCCTTTGGTTGTACTGTACGTAGCTGGCTTGAGTGTGTCTTGCAACAAGTAGGTAAGAACTTGCTCGGATGCTGATTCTGCAAAAACTCTGGTCAACTGTTGATAATCAAGCGGTTGAATCTCTATTTCTGGCTCTAGTGTCAGTTCGACGCCGAGATTGATTGCTAATTTCAGCATTTCTTGGACATCCTCGGTATCGGGTGCGCCTTGGATTCGCCAAATGGCAGGGATACCTAGGGCATTCAAATGGGTTGCCATCAGTTGGTTAACGAGTAGCACAAACTCAGTTAACAGGGAGTGTACAGGTAAATCATTCACTACCACACATCCCAAAGAGCCCTCATCATGGTATGGGTTTTGGTTTGGTGGCAGATTTAACTGCAAGCACCCACGAGCCAAGCGTACCTGTTTTAACAACTGCTGTAAACTACCGAGTTGTTGGACTATCTCTACGATTTGCGCTGAGTTTTCAGTAGATTGGTTGTTCAGAATTGCCTCTGTTTGTTGTTCGCTCAATGAAACGTCTACTTTGACGACACTGGGTTGAATTTCCCACTCCAGCACAACTCCCGATTTTGAATCAACCGTTATTAAAAAAGATAGAGCCAAGCGATCGCTTCCGGGCAATAAACCACAGCGTTCGGCAACAACTTCTGGCAACATCGACAGTACCAATTCTCCCAGATATACTGACCGCCCCCGCTTGAGTGCTTCTCGGTCGAGGGCTTCGTCTGGTTGAATCAGGTGAGCAATATCAGGAATGTGAAAGCCCAAGCGCCAATTTCCAGCGCTTGTTTTTTCCAAGGTGAAAGCATTTTCTATCACCTTTGGGTCATTGTTGTTGCCAATAATTGCCAACGTTAATGAGTGCCGCAAATCCAGCCGATTTTTCAAATCTGCCTTGAGCAGCTTTTTGGGCAATTTTGAGGCTGCTTCTTGTACGCCTTCTGGAAAAGTCCGCGAAAGGTCGTGTTTGCAGGTGACTAAATCTATATCCGCCGCTGCTTCTGCATCGCTTCCAAGGATTTGCACAACCCGACCCAATGGTGGATATTGTGCTAATGGGTAACGCAAAATTTCCACATGAGCGAGGTGGTCAACTGCTTGTTCCAACTTAATGCCTTCTGCTTGCACTTTGAGTTCAAACAGCAGCCTATCGTCTAAGGGAACGGCACGATATCCACTTTCGACTTGCTTAATCCGCGCTAGTAAGGTGTGATTCGAGCGTTCTAAGATTAACTTAACTTCTCCTTCTGGGGAGCGGCGACGACTACCTTCTTTAAGAACTCTAACCAAAACGCGATCGCCATTCCAAGCATTACTCAGATGGCTTTCCCGGATATAAATATCTTCAGCTCCTTCCACATCTTGAATTGCAAAGCAAAAGCCTTTACTGGAACAACGGAGTTTTGCTTCAATCAGCCCTTCTTCTGTGACTCGACGATACTTGCCACGTTCTTTGACTAAAACTCCGATTCTTTCCAGTATTTCCAAAGCGATATGAAGTTTTTGTAAACTAGCTTCATCTTCGCAACCAAGTTTCTTTTCCAAAAGTTTACGAGCCACTAATTTATCATCAGTGAAATTTGCCAGAAGTGTAGCGATTGAAAATTCCATGCAGTGAACCGGCCTTTGGTCAAAACATCATTTTTTTTTGAATCTGGTTCTGTGCTGTGTACCCTCACGACTACAGACACTCTTCGGGAAACGAATTGCCCAACAATCTTTGGGCACTGCACGAACATGTCAAAGCGTCAATACGTTCAAGTTCCTTCTCTTAGACAATCTTTCAAAGTACGCCCGTTTGAGATTTTGCCCCCTCGGTAATTACGCAACGGGTGTTTGAGTTACGTACGTTGGAGAAGTCTCCACGCTGCCCAAAAGCACTCTTTAGGGAAATCGCAGGTGTTGGATTGTCTGGTTTGAAGGTACTTTTACGCCATGTGACTCTGATTTTTAACTAGGAGAAACTGCCGACAAATCTAATTGACCCATATGTAGGATCGGAAACAATTAGGTCAGCAGCAAACAAGCTGTGAGGAAGAACCATTCCTTCATTATTGTAGATACAGAGCGCACTTACAGAAAATAGTTCTACATTACTAATTAGGTAATTAGTATAGCAAGGACAACCAAATCACCTTTGGTCAATAAGCAGTAGCCAAAAATTTGCCCGAAAAACCTCGTGCTACAATCAGGACACGGATTAAATCAGTCATCAGTCATCAGTGATCAGTGAACAGGCGGATGAAACTGATAACTGGTCATTGGTAACTGCTAATTGTTCAAGCGTTCTTCGTTGGCACTCATCAAGTGAGAGTATGTTGTACATAACCCAACGACGAGTCCAAGCTTAGACACACTTCTTAGCTAGCAAACCCTAGATTCAACAGACTTTCGATTGGTGGCAGTATTATGTTGGCTCAATTTCGGAGCAAATATCCCGAAGGCAATCTGATTTCTGAATTAGTGCAAATTTATCACGGTAAATATATTGTTCGGGCAAGTGTACAAATTGATGGTGTTACCCGCGCCACTGGAATGGCTGCAGCAGAAACACTCGAAGAAGCAGAAGACCAAGCTAGAAATCGGGCGCTGGTAGTTTTAGGAATCACCAGTTCGCCACAGGAGTCAGTAGTTGTTTCAGGAGAACCTGCTAACCAGGTAAAGCCAACCCCAACTTTTACAATAAACCAAGTCAACGATACATATTCCCCTGTCAACAGTTTTCCTAAAACAGAAGTAACTCCAACCCCCCCAGCAGTTTCATCTGTAATCGGGATAAACGATACTAAAAACCAAGAGTTGATTGAAGGTCCTACTAATGACAAGCAAGAAACTCAATTTGACACCCCATTGGAAAACTTGGGAATGTTCTCTGGTAACCAAGAAAATAACACGATACCTGAGATTTCTCCAAGTAATGTGACACCCTTTGGGTCACGCAGTTACAGCAGTTCGCCAGAAGATCTCGGAACCCAAACAGCAACAACCAAGAAAAAGAAGAAGAGCGAACCTGTTGATCAGTCAGATGATATCGCTAAAATCGGGGTCGAAATGCAGCGCCTAGGTTGGACAACAGACCAGGGGCGAGATTATCTGATTAAAACCTATGGCAAGCGATCGCGCCATTTACTGAGTGACGACGAATTGCACGATTTCCTGAGATACTTAGAATCTCAACCTACACCCCTAGATCCATTAGCAGGATTTTGAAACAGTGAACAGTCATCAGTCAACAATGAATAATTGATAACTGATAACTGATAACTGTTCACTGATAACTGACTACACCACAGCCATTGGACGGCTACCAGCAGCGTGACGGTCAATCACAAGGTCAATTAAGCCATAATCCTTTGCTTCCTCCGGCGACATAAAGAAGTCTCTTTCTGTATCCTCGGCAATTTTTTCATATGGCTGACCAGTGTTCTCGGCTAAATATTGATTGAGCTGCTGCTTGTGGTAAAGGATTTCGCGTGCCTGAATTTCGATATCAGTGGCTTGTCCTTGAGCGCCACCCAAAGGTTGGTGAATCATGATCCGAGAATGGGGTAAACTCATCCGCTTACCCTTGGTACCAGCAGTGAGGAGGAAAGCACCCATACTCGCTGCCAAACCGGTACATATTGTACAGATGTTTGGGCGGATGTGCCTCATAGTGTCGAATATCCCCATACCTGCCGTTACCGAACCACCAGGAGAGTTTATGTACATATAAATGTCTTTCTCCGAGTCTTCTGCATCCAAGAACAGCAGCTGGGCAACAATCAAGTTAGCTACGTTGTTATCAATCGGCTGTCCCAAAAAAAGGATGCGCTCACGCAACAGCCGTGAGTAAATATCAAAGGCGCGTTCGCCACGACCTGATTGTTCAATAACGATAGGAATCATGCAGACTGTTTGTAACTAATTTACATACATTTTATCGATTGCAACGGCTGATTGTTTTCCTGAACCCCGAACCCAATTTTGGAAAAAAAATTCGTGCAAGAAGTCAGCAGCATTTGAAGTAACTGCGAACTGAAGGCTTTCATGCTCAAAAAATCTACTTTTTTGTCTGTTTATACCTGTGTAGTACCTCATGCCGGAATGGTGTTCGGTTATAGAAGATGCCCCAACCCCCGATGCATTAGGGGGCTTAATTCCCTCCTTTTTAAGGAGGGTTAGGGAGGCTCAAGCCTTATCACCAACCGTATTGGGAAATAAACATAGCATTTCACAAAATGTCAAAAGCCATAAAACACAAGGGTTTTTGAATGCCTGAATTCGCCAAAGCGGTACTAGTTATTTCTACGGGACTTGACTACTTTTGTCACAAAGCTTTCATCTTGTTACGTTTGTGTAAAGTTATCCGCATTTTTACTAGGTCTTTTCCGGAATAGAAACGCTTCGTTGGGTAGATAAATAATACAGGGAGCAATCTTAATAACAAATTGTACTCAATATGTCACCCACCTAAAGTTAGAGGAAGTTGCCATGCTCGAAAAACTTGTGCAAGCCGCCATCATCACCTTCTTACTCCACCTGATAGCAGGTCTTAGCCCAACGACAATTAAGACAGAGGCAATACCAACTTCAGGTACGATGTCAGCTCCAATTGCAAGAGCAGTGCTTAACTCTGTTGAATAATATTATTTCTCGAAAGCGATAAGTCGAGGAAATCATCAGCTTCTTTACGCGATTCGCCCAAGCATAGAGTTGTGAAAGGCTATGAAGTCAATATTTCCATAACAAGCTAGACTGAGCAAAGAAGTCTGTCCACAGGCATCTTATCATGACTAATCGTCTGGCTCAAGCTCAAAGTCTCTACCTCCGCAAACACGCCGAAAACCCTATTGATTGGTGGTCTTGGTGTGACGAAGCACTCGCAACGGCAAAGGCACAGAATAAACCGATATTTCTTTCGATTGGCTACTCCAGTTGCCACTGGTGTACTGTTATGGAAGGCGAAGCTTTTTCCGATCCGGCTATTGCCCAGTACATGAACGCCAACTTTCTTCCTATAAAAGTAGATAGGGAAGAAAGACCAGACCTTGATAGCATTTATATGCAAGCTTTGCAAATGATGAGCGGTCAAGGGGGTTGGCCTTTGAACGTTTTTCTCACCCCAGATGATTTAGTACCATTCTACGCTGGTACTTACTTCCCAGTTGAACCGCGCTACGGTCGTCCTGGCTTTTTGCAAGTCCTGCAAGCAATTCGTCACTACTACGATACAGAAAAAGAAGATTTACGCGATCGCAAAGCAGTCATTCTTGAGTCACTCCTCACCTCCGCAGTGTTGCAATCCGATGGAGTCACAGAATCTCAAGATAGAGAATTGTTGCACAAAGGTTGGGAAACTTCTACAGGTATCATCACACCCAATCAAACTGGTAACAGCTTCCCCATGATTCCTTACGCAGAACTTGCATTAAGGGGAACCAGGTTCTCGTTCCCAGGCTCAGCCTGGGAACACTCGCGGTATGATGGCAAGCAAATTTGTACCCAGCGGGGACTAGACCTAGCACTGGGCGGCATTTATGATCATGTAGCAGGTGGCTTTCACCGCTACACTGTAGACCATACCTGGACAGTGCCGCACTTTGAAAAGATGCTCTACGACAACGGTCAAATTGTAGAGTATCTCGCTAATTTGTGGAACGCAGGAGTCCAAGAGCCAGCTTTTGAACGGGCGATCGCCAAAACCGTCGAATGGCTGAAGCGAGAAATGACTGCGCCAACTGGCTACTTCTATGCAGCTCAAGATGCAGATAGTTTCACCACTCCCACAGAAGCAGAACCCGAGGAAGGGGCGTTTTACGTCTGGAGTTACAGCGAATTGCAGCAACTGCTGACTCCTGAAGAACTAACAGAATTGCAACAGCAGTTTACAGTTACGCCTAATGGTAACTTTGAGGGTAAAAATGTGTTGCAAAGGCGGAATTCAGGAAAGCTGAGTGAAACGCTGGAAACAGTACTCGCCAAGCTGTTTGCAATTCGCTATGGTGCAACACCTGAGTCAGTAGAGACTTTCCCCCCCGCCCGCAACAACCAGGAAGCAAAAACCGAAAACTGGAAAGGACGCATTCCTGCGGTGACAGATACAAAGATGATTGTCGCCTGGAATAGCTTGATGATTTCCGGTTTAGCAAGGGCGTATGGAGTTTTTCAACAACCAGAGTATCTGGAACTAGCAGCAAAAGCAGCGAACTTTATCTTGGATCATCAGTTTGTCGATGGGCGGTTCCATCGATTGAATTACGAAGGTAAAGCTACAGTACTCGCTCAGTCTGAAGATTACGCCTTTTTTATCAAAGCCCTACTCGATTTACACCAAGTTTCACTGACTCACAACTCATCTTCCTTGTGGCTCGAAAGAGCGATCGCCATCCAAGAGGAATTCCACGAATATCTTTGGAGCGTGGAACTAGGTGGATACTACAACACATCGAGTGACGCAAGTCAAGATTTGATTGTGCGAGAGCGAAGCTATGCAGATAATGCCACACCATCCGCCAATGGAGTTGCGATCGCCAACCTTGTCCGTATCGCTCTTTTAACCGACAATCTTGATTACTTAGATTTAGCCGAGCAAGGGTTAAAAGCATTTAGAAGTGTGATGAGCCGCGCTCCCCAAGCTTGTCCCAGCTTGTTTATAGCCTTGGATTGGTATCGTAACTGTACCTTAATCCGTACCACCGCAGACCAGATACATTCTCTCATCCCGAGGTATTTACCTAGTACTGCCTTGGTTGCAGTAGCTAAATTACCACAGGAAAGTGTTGGCTTAGTCTGCCAAGGGTTGAAGTGTCTTCCAGCAGCAGAGAATTTGGACAAGTTGTTGCAGCAAGTGCAGCAGAGTCAGCTAAGGGGATGATTGTATAAGTAGGATGTGTTACGGCTATGTAAAGATTGGAAACTTTGAGAAAGTGAGAACTTGCCGTAACGCATCGCATTGATTTGTGCGTTCCTGCATTTGTTGTTACCTTATGCCCTTATATTTGCCCCCGATTGTCGCTTCACCCCACCCCGGTTTGTAAGAGCGCCAAAACCTCCCCTCCCCGCTTGCGGGGTGGGGTAAGGGGTGGGGTAAATCAACGTGGGATAAAGGTTTGATATCATGTCCGCTCAATTACCAACAAATCCTGGAAAACCCCACCCCGGTTTGTAAGAGCGCCAAAACCTCCCCTCCCCGCTTGCGGGGTGGGGTAAGGGGTGGGGTAAATCAACGTCGGATAAAGGTTTGAACGTGATTGTTGACACCAATGGCTTGTAGCCCGCCCGCATATAGGACGGGCAAGATGCCCATCCCACAAGAATCAAGAACTATGTTCTTTCCAATTGAAAACCGCAATAGTAGGCAATACCCACATTAGAGAAAACTGATACTCGACAACAAGCTTCTGAGACTCAATGATGAGATTCCAATACTCGCTCACGACATATAAACACTCAACGCCGAGTCTCAAACACTCGCCAACGACATATAAACACTCAACGCCGAGTTGTCAATTCTCACCCACGAGCAAATTAGGGAGACTAAGATAGAGGAAAGTCTGTCGCTGCTGCAATCACACCCCCTTACCTCAAGCTCAACATCGTCGATTGGAGTCCACAAACTTTTCAGACATCCTCTAACTGGCAGTGCCCACTCTACACTACTTGCTTTGATAAAAGAGGACTAAAGTCCTCACTACGAACTTATGACTCATGACTAATCACTTAACTGCCATAGTCTTAGCAGGCGGAAAAAGTTCTCGCATGGGACGGGATAAAGCATTGATTCCCATTCAAGGCGTACCGCTATTGCAGTTGATTTGTCAAATTGCCGCAAGTTGTGCTGATAAGGTTTACGTCGTCACTCCCTGGCAGGAACGTTACCAACACTTGCTATCACCCACAGTTCAGTTTATCCGCGAAGTGCCTTTGTCTGATGAAACGAGCGGCAAATCATTACCGCACGGACCACTTATTGGGTTTGCTCAAGCACTGGCGTATGTGCAAACAGATTGGGTGTTGCTGCTTGCCTGCGATTTACCAAAGTTGCGCGTTGAGGTGTTGCAAGAATGGGCGGTGGGGCTCGATGGTGTGGAGGATGAGGCGATCGCTGCTCTAGTTCATCATACTAAAGGATGGGAACCGCTGTGTGGTTTTTACCGCCGTCGCTGTTTAGCAAGTTTAATGCAGTATATCAACCAAGGGGGGCGGTCATTTCAGGAGTGGCTGAAGCAACATCGCGTGCAAGCATTACCTTTGCCAGATCCGGAAATGCTTTTTAACTGTAATACCCAAGACGACTTATTTCGATTCCAATTACCAGATCCGCTACAATAAGGGGTTACATTGCAATCTTGTGCAACAGTACGTGTAGCACGGCTACATACTCATAAGCTAACAAACATTTAATTTGCATATTGCATTTAGACAGATGTCTTGTGGGGTGGGCATCTTGCCCGCCCGTTTGCATACAAGTTAAAAATACATTAGCTTATCTCTGTTATTCATAACTTCCTCCCTCTAGCCTGTGTTGGCGACGATGAAACATACCTTATCAGTGCTTGTAGAAGATGAAGCGGGAGTTCTTTCCCGTATTTCTAGCTTATTTGCCCGTCGCGGCTTCAACATCGAAAGCCTTGCGGTTGGTCCTGCTGAGCAACCAGGAATTTCTCGGATTACAATGGTTGTCCCTGGTGATGACCGCGTTATTGAACAACTCACTAAGCAATTATACAAGCTGATCAACGTTTTGAAAGTGCAGGACGTGACGGAAACTCCTTGCGTAGAGCGAGAATTGATGTTGCTCAAGGTGAATGCAACCAGCAGTACCCGTTCAGAAATTGTCGAAATTTCTCAAATTTTCCGGGCGAGAGTTGTGGACGTGGCAGAAGATTCTCTGACTCTGGAAGTTGTGGGAGATCCAGGTAAAATGGTGGCAATTGTACAAGTGCTGCAAAAATTTGGTCTCAGAGAAATAGCTCGCACTGGCAAGATTGCGTTAACGCGTGAGTCTGGTGTGAATACTGAATTGCTTAAGTCTTTGGAAGCTAAAGTTTAGTAGCAAGCAATTGCAAGTGAATGGTCGAAATAAGATCCCCGACTTCTCTAAGAAGTCGGGGATCTGAAGAAGAGTTATCCAAGGTATGAACTACATGATGTTTTTCAAGACGCGCAGCGCGAGAAAAACGGCGTCCTTATTACAATCCCACGCTTTAAAGCGTGGGTTTCCCTGTTCCCTATTCCCTGTTCCGTGTTCCCTCTGAATCTAGAAAGATTTATTTCAAGTAGATTAGCAAATTTAATCCGGGAATTGTGCGCGAGAGAGTCCATAAAAGTAGGGTGATGTAAAGTATACCTAAAATCCACTGATACCAGGCAAGTGTGGTGATGATACCAGGAAGGTGTTCGTCTCGTAAGCGAATGTCATTAAAACCTAATCTCAATAGGTTGTTGAGGCTAAAGTCGTAATAATTGAGCCAGTTCCAGCGGCAGTTGAACAACAGGGGTAGATATCGCTCACGAAACATTTGATACCTGGGTATCACTGGCAAACGTCCAATAAGTAATCGCAACTGGCGCAAAGTCCCATCTTCCGTGAAGTAGGAAACGTCCATCAAGTTGTGATAGCGCCCTTGTTGGTAAAGTCGGAATAACAATGCGATCGCCAACGGGAAGATAATAACGAAAAGACACCCGAGTGTTAGCCAAGGCTGTTCTCCTGTCCGAAAGATAGCAAATAAGCCAAACAGTGTTAACAGACTAAAACTCGTTAGCATCCAAGTGGTTTCGTATGCTGTGGGAATAATTGGTACTGGAAGCAGGCGGCGGAAACGATCAACAAACCAAAACAGCAAACCGAAGAAGGCGATCGCAATCAACCCCACACCAATTACCAAGCAAAAATTCGTACCATACCCGGAAAGCAGCAGCAGTAAACTCAACGTCAACCAATTCCATGCTTGCAGTAACCATCCAAATGGGGAGAGGGGTTCGCTGACAAATAAGTGCGAGCTTAGTTGGGTGTATGTTTCATAATCTATATACGGTAAAGTAAGTAACTCAGTTTTATTGCGAAATAATTGTTGAAGACGGCGGTGGGCGATCGCTTCTGCTTGAATTACCGAAAAACCCAGCTTTACCAAACGTTCTTGAGAAGCACTATTCAAATTCGTACCAACCAGATGACGGCTTAAATCTTGCAGTCGCAGCCGCTGCTTTGTGTACTCCAACTGATTCGCATCGCCAATTTGCTGCAACAGACGGAAATTTTGCCCTAAATTCCGCAAAACGCTTTGATTGCCTTGCAGCCCAGACACCACAAGCATTTTACCAATTTGACCTGGATTGCCTAAAATTTTTGCTTGGTTAGAGTTAAAAATTAGACCAGAGACATTCAAATAAGCATCCTTGGCAAATCCAGCATCGCTAAAATCTGCAGAATTGACAATGCTAGCCCCTTGTAAATTCACAAGTTGGTTAAACTGTGCTTCTCGGAAAGTTACAGCTTGCTCAAATGTCGCGTCTGTAAGGAAGAGGAACTGATTGAAAATAGCTTTACTAAACTGTGCTTGTTTGGAAAAATGTACATTAGAAAAATCAGCGTTTCCTTGCCATTGCACGCGACTGAATTTAGCCAAGTTATTAAAATTTGCTTGGGTGAAATTGGCTGTATCCTCAAAGGTGCTGTCTTGGAAATATATACTTTCCTGAAATTGCGTTTGTTTAAAATTAGCTTTATCAAAGAAGATACTGCCTAGAAACTGGCTTTCTTTCTTAAAAATCGCACTTGCAAAGCTGCTTGCACGGCTGAATCTTGTTTCAGTCCAATTTGCCTGTTGAGTAAAAATAGCACCTTGAGCATCCACAGGCTGAAGAAAAAACGTATTGGCAAACTGCACAGCCCCATTGAACCGAGTTTCTACCAGCGTCAACGAACCACGGAAAACACTAATCTCACTCGATGTCGTTGACTTTGCTAAAAGCGATTTACAGTCTTTGGAACTAGGTAATGCTACAGCAAGTGACTGCAAGCAAACCTCGCGTAGACGTTCCAGTTGTTCTTGTTCAGTTGAGGTGAAAATAGGGGCGATCGCTTGAGCATACAGAGGTGTTCTCAAACCTAAATCGCTGCCAAAAAAATCTCCCTGAATGAGAGAATGGCTCAAGTCTAAACCTAAAGGTTTTGAGCCTGCTTTTTGCAGTTCTTTGCGTAAAATTTGATAGAATGCATCCCGAAAGCTGGCATTTTCCGGTTGTAAATTTATCACCATCTGGCGTAAATCTACCACGACATTGCCTTCACGAAGGATGGGCGTATGCAGTCGCTCTTGCAATAATTCTAGAGTTAAAGCAGTACGTTCTATTTGTGCAGGTGCGCCCCATGCGGGTAGCGGTTGTGAAAAAAATAACAGCGCACATAAGATAATTAATAAGCCAGCTTGTTTTAACCAAACTACCCAAGATGAAAAAACCTCACCCCCCAACCCCCTCTCCGCAAGCAGAGAGGGGGAGGTATTTTTTCCCCTCCTGACTTGCACAGAAGGGGAGATATTTTTTCCCCTCCTTGCTTGCTCCAGAGGCGGAGGTATTTTTTTCCCTCCTCGCTTGCAAAGAAGGGGAGGTATTTTTTCCCGTCCTCGCTTGCAAAGAAGGGGAGATATTTTTTCCCCTCCTCGCTTGCACAGAATGGGAGATATTTTTTCCCCTCTTCGCTTGCACAGAAGGGGAGATATTTTTTCCCCTCCTCGCTTGCGGGGAGGGGTAAGGGGTGGGGTCATAATTTACCAAAACAAATTTCCTGTCACTTATCTTCCATTAGCAGAACAATTTTACCCGTCACTGACCCAGTTCCAAGCAAATGATGAGCTTTCGCTGCTTCTTCCAGTGGGAATGTCTCGCTAACTTGAATTTTCAATTTCCCTGCATCAATCCACTTAGCACACTGTTCTAAAATTTCTGCATGGTGCTGTTGCGCTTCGACAATTCCTTGCAACATTGGTAAAAGCATCATTTCCAAGCCAATGCGGAGATTACGCAATCTAGCAGCTTTCCAAATGGTGTTAGCGTCTGGTTCCAAAATCGTCACTATGTCGCCATAGACTCGCACTGCTGGGAAAGTTTTATGAAAAGTCTCTCCGCCTACGGTGTCAAAAGCTAAGTCTACACCTTCCCCACCAGTCCAATCTAGTGCTGCTTGCACAAAGTCTGTTTCTTTATAATAGATGACATGGTCAGCACCCAGTTTTTGGACGAACTCCGCTTTCTCCCGAGTACTGACCGTCGTGCAGACATCAGCACCTTTGAGCTTCGCTAGTTGAATTGCTACATGACCGACGCCACCAGCACCTGCATGAATAAGTACTCGTTCGCCAGGTTCCAATCGTCCCCTTTCGTATAAAGCTTCCCAAGCGGTAATTAGCACTAACGGCGCTGCTGCGGCTTCTGCAAAGGATACAGACGCGGGTTTACGGGCAACAAACCGCTCGTCAACAGTGGTATATTCAGCATAGTTCCCTTGGTGTGCGCCCAAGCCACCGTGACAAAAATACACTTCATCACCTACGCGAAATTTCTGTACGGCTGCACCCACCGCCTCGACAACACCTGCACCATCACATCCTAAAATCGCGGGCATTTTGTCGGGGTAGAAAGTGCCACGTTGACGAAGTTTGGTGTCAATCGGGTTAATGCCTGCTGCCCGTAAGTGTACCAAAAGTTCAGTTTCTCCCAAAGGAACGCCAGGGTTTTGCACATCCTGCACTTGCAGAACTTCGGGACTACCTGCTGCTGTCATTAAAACTGCTTTCATCGCTTCCTCCTGGTGTGAATTCAGCTTGGTCATTGCATTTGACACTTTAGCGCAAAGGGGAGCTCTCCAAAAGGCGATGGCACGGAGTGCCCGCTGAGTCCTTCGGACACGCTACGCGTTCGCGAAGCGTCTCCGAAGGAGATACGCGAACGCAGTTCCACAAGAAGCTGTCGTTAGATCCGAACAAGTTGTCGTTAGATCCGAACAAGTTGTCGTTAGATCCGAACAAGTTGTCGTTAGATCACAACAAGCTGTCGTTAGATCCGAACAAGTTGTCGTTAGATCACAACAAGTTGTCGTTACGACACGATAATTTGATGTATCTGCTCAGTAACAGTACCTCACAGTAATGCTGTGTCTGGTTTAGTCTACTGTTGATATAGCGTGAGTAGGATAACTTCCAATACAGTTCGGTTAGCTTGTTTATCTCAAGGGAGATCCCCCCAACCCCCCTTAAAAAAGGGGGGCTATTTTACCCATTTACCCCCTTTTTTAGAGTGCCGCAGGCGGGGGGATCTTATCCGAACCGTATTGGGATAACTTGTTCTAACCCCACTTACTTTCCTTTAGTTCTCTTGGGTTTCGGTTTAGTAACCAACCAAGCCACCAAACCAAAAACGAAGGTAGCCAGAAAACTCCACAGCAAAGATAATACTAAGGGATGATGCACTAGGGACTTGAAATTTATCTGCTGTCCGAAGGATTTATCTATGTGTTGGGTGACAACACCAGAAACTATCGCACCGCCACCAAAGGCTATACCTACTACTTGGATGGTGCGTTCTAAAGAGCGATCGCGCTTAGCTTGTTCTACCTCTACTATGCCGCGAATTGTCCCTATCATCTGGTCAAAGAGGTTTTGACCGGGGGTAAGATAAGCTAAGTCAGTATTAATTTGTTCCACAAAGGTATCAAGAGCCAGTTCCAGGAAGTTGGACAAGAATTCTAAATTATCTGACTTTATGCATACATTATTTAGCTTGTCAAGATATAAACGATAGTTCTTGCTATTAGTTTGAATCGTAGTTCTGTGCAGTTCTAAATCTCTTAAATAATCAACATAATTAAAAGAAATTTCTGGTATTTCGTTCAGCAATTGATTGAATTTATCAAATTTTAAATCTATGGGGTTATTTTTTTGTTCTTTAAACTCTTGCTTATATTTTTCTAAATCAGAATAGGCTTCCCTTGCTTGTTCATAACACCATATAGCTTCAGAACGAGCATAAATAATTTTACTGCGGCAAAGGAGAAGGTTAATTAAAGGATAATAATATTCTCCTTTTTCTTCTAAATTTGTAGTTTCGGAATGGGTATTTAACCAAATTAATAAATGGCACTGTTCTTCAGGAGAGTCAGCATCATTGTTATATTCAAATATAGGACTACCTAATAATTGCCCTTGATGCTGACAATGAATTTTGAGTTCCCGGACAGTTTCTTCTGATAGTAATCCTGCAACACAAGCATCAGCGAAGGCTTGCTCGTTATCTATCTTTCCTACAGGTTTAGCAAAAAATACTAGGGTTTGTCCTAGAGAAGCATTGATATTTTTAGGAAGCAAGCAATCATCTGGATTTAGTCCTCTTAAATCAGTGAGTTGTACCTCTGGGTGGGGATAACGTAGGGTTAAATCAAGGGCGTAGGTATCGTGAATTTCTATGGGATTAGCTTCGCCGCTTAAGTGTAGATTCTTTTTATGTTTAATGGCGGTGAAAGTTAAAATACGTTCGGGAAGTATTTCCCCAGTTATGCTATTTTTTTGATTGTTTGCTTCTTCAATCAATTTCGGTAAATTTTCTAATCTAGGCACACCAAGTTGTTTACCAAGCTGCTGGCATTTTAGCCATACATTGTTGGCATTTTCTACAGGCTGTTTGGGTTTTAGTGCCAGGTTATGCTTCACTTGAAAGGCATAGAGAGTAAGTTTGGGATAAGCTACCTTTACTGTTGAAAGATAATCCATTTTGTCATGATGATAAATGTCGCGGTGTCCAGATCCCCGACTTCTTATAGAAGTCGGGAATCTAACTTTTCACATAATATCAATTATTAGGAGTCAGTTTTTCTGTGTTCTTAGCAGATGACGAACTTTGTTGAATAGCATTAATTATATTCTTTTTATCAAGTTCGTATTCGGGAATATTTGTATTTGCTCGTTTAGCTCCTGGCGCTTTTTCTCCTATTTCCTCAAATTCTGCTAAAGCTTTTTCTACTTCAGGATGTTCTTCACACCAATCTGAGATAGCATTCGATAAAGATTGGATCTCATCAGGTTCTTTATCAATCAATTTAACTAATTCATCCCTATCCTCTTGGGAAAATAATGAGGATTGAGTAATCAACAGATGCACAAAAATGTTAACAGTATCAGACATGATTCTTCTCCTATTTGCCAACAGCACTAAATGAAGCCCAATGATAAGGAGAGTTGAATGGTTTCTCTCCAGTCATCTTATAATTAATTTGACGACGTATCTTTCCTTTATTATCTTTATCTACAGTCAATTGATTTACCCATTCCTGTAACTCTTCCTTTGTAGCATCCCGCAACCACTGCTGCGCTTGATTCATAGCAAGTGGTACTGACATATCTGTAGCATCCTGTAAAATTTGAATGAACTTAATCAACAAAAAGGATGTTGATAATTCATTTACCGTCCATAAACTACTAACAACATTGCTACTACCTGCATAGAGAAAGCCACTAGGTAAGCCGATATATTCATCGCTTGTATTATTGAAATCAATTAAACCAGTTTCGCAAGCGGAGAGAATCACGAGACGAGTTTGACTAAAATCGAAAGTTCGTTCAAATAAATTACCTAATATCAGACATTTACTTAAATCTACAGCTTTATCTTTGGATACTTTTACATATCTATCGGGATCAGCATCAACAAGGTCTGGAGAAACATAGGCATCTGCTAGCACTAAACAGGAATTTTGTGGAAAATTGAAATTGAAGGAACCATGACAAGAAAAGTGGAGATAATTCACTTGTTTTAATTCCGTTGCTGCTTCATATAAGGCAGCTTTTGTGGCTTGTTTTTCGGGTAATACTTGATGTGAAGGAAAGTAAGATAATATATTTTCTACTTCCAAGTCAGCAAAAGAGAGGTCTTTTGTGGGGTTTTGAATGGCAAACAGGGATTGAAAATCAGGACGTTGTCGCTTTTGCACTTGTTGCAGTATTTGACAACTAGGTGCATAACTTACACCACGAGGGAATAAATCTAGAAGACAAGGCGAATGTTCAGAATTTTGATTTACTGGGAGTGCATGAAGGGGAAACAAATGCAGGAAACGATGGGGAATTAGGATGAGTTGATCGCAGTGCTTTGGTATCTGGGTTAATATTTCGTCAATGTGCAGAATGGAAGCTAATTTTTTGAGTTCTTCCCCTAAGCTATTCTGCCACTGGTCTTTTTGATTGTAGTAGTTTTGCAAATATTGATTTGCCCAATCAATCAACGCTTGTCGGTCTTCTGGTTGGGATTGCCAAACAGTTACCTCTCCTATAGGTGTGACAATAAACGCCAGAATTTTATCGTTGAGAACATACCACTCGAGAATGGCTGTATATTCATCCAAAGTAGCCTGGAAGGAGTCAAATTTGAAACCGTAACCAACGGGTAAGTAGCGGTCTTGCAATTCATTTCGCTGTTGTCGCAACTGTTGGAGATGTTGTGCTAGGACTTTTGGATTTTCAGCTTTACCATTTTGGATTTGAGCTTGTCCTGTAGCTATTTCATCTCTGTATGTTTCTAATTGAGTGGCTACTTCTGGGAGGAAGACAGTTCTAGAGTCACCTTCGAGGATTTGTTCAACTAAATTGCGGGTTTTACTACGTTCAACATATTCAAGCGCTTCCGTAAGCTTATTTAATTGCCAGCAAACTTCTACCATGCGGCTATAAACTTGGTTAAAGTGTTCCGCATGTTTGCGCTTGGTTTCTTCTCCAGAAACTATTTCTGACCGCAAAGATTCTACTGTGGCAATGGCAGATTCAAAGGTAGTGTAAGCTAAATCAAACTGTTTCACTTCTTGGTAAACTGTCCCAAGGTTAAATAAAGTTTCTACATGGTCTTGGGGAAAAGCGTCAAAAGTTCTTACTTTCAGAGCATCTTGGTAATAAGCGATCGGCTGCTCTAAATTCTGTGCCCGCTCTCCTCTAATTCTATTATTGTAAGCAACACCAAGATTATGTTGCGTCCTTGCCCAATCAACAGGAAAATCGTCAAAAGTATAAACTTTTAGAGATTGTTGGTAATAAGCGATCGCCTGCTCTAAATTCTGTGCCCGCTCTCCTCTGATTCTATAACTGTAAGCAACACCAAGATTATGTTGCGTCATTGCCCAATCAACAGGAAAAGCGTCAAAAGTATAAACTTTTAGAGATTGTTGGTAATAAGCGATCGCCTGCTCTAAATTCTGTGCCCGTTCCCCTCTGATTCTATCACTGTAAGCAAGACCGAGATTATTTTGCGTCCTTGCCCAATCAACAGGAAAAGCGTCAAAAGTATAAACTTTTAGAGATTGTTGGTAATAAGCGATCGCCTGCTCTAAATTCTGTGCCCGCTCTCCTCTAATTCTATTACTGTAAGCAGCAGCGAGATTATTTTGCGTATCTGCCCAATTCTAGGGAAAAGCGTCAAAAGTTATTACTGAGAGAGCTTGTTGGCAATAAGCGATCGCCTGCTCTAAATTCTGTGCCCGCTCTCCTCTAATTCTATTACTGTAAGCAATACCGAGATTACTTTGCGTCCTTGCCCAATCAACAGGAAAAGCGTCAAAAGTATAAACTTTTAGAGATTGTTGGTAATAAGCGATCGCCTGCTCTAAATTCTGTGCCCGCTCTCCTCTAATTCTATTATTGTAAGCAGCAGCGAGATTATGTTGCGTCCTTGCCCAATCAACAGGAAAAGCGTCAAAAGTTATTACTGAGAGAGTTTGTTGGTAATAAGCGATCGCCTGCTCTAAATTCTGTGCCCGCTCTCCTCTAATTCTATTATTGTAAGCAGCAGCGAGATTATGTTGCGTCCTTGCCCAATCATAGGGAAAAGCGTCAAAAGTATAAACTTCTAGAGCATATTGGTGATAAGCGATCGCCTGCTCTAAATTCTGTGCCCGCTCTCCTCTGATTCTATCACTGTAAGCAAGACCGAGATTATTTTGTGTCCTTGCCCAATCAACAGGAAAAGCGTCAAAAGTATAAACTTCTAGAGCATCTTGGTGATAAGCGATCGCCTGCTCTAAATTCTGTGCCCGCTCTCCTCTAATTCTATTCCTGTAAGCAAGACCGAGATTATTTTGTGTCCTTGCCCAATCATAGGGAAAAGCGTCAAAAGTTATTACTGAGAGAGCTTGTTGGTAATAAGCGATTGCCTGCTCTAAATTCTGTGCCCGCTCTCCTCTAATTCTATTACTGTAAGCAGCAGCGAGATCATGTTGCGTCCTTGCCCAATTATAGGAAAAAGCGTCAAAAGTATAAACTTTTAGAGCATCTTGGCAATAAGCGATCGCCTGCTCTAAATTCTGTGTCCGCTCTCCTCTAATTCTATTATTGTAAGCAGCAGCGAGATTATTTTGCGTCCTTGCCCAATCAACAGGAAAAGCGTCAAAAGTTATTACTGAGAGAGCTTGTTGGTAATAAGCGATTGCCTGCTCTAAATTCTGTGCCCGCTCTCCTCTAATTCTGTTACTGTAATCTTCACCGAGATCAATTTGCATCATTGCCCAATCAACAGGAAAAGCGTCAAAAGTTATTACTGAGAGAGCTTGTTGGTAATAAGCGATCGCCTGCTCTAAATTCTGTGCCCGCTCTCCTCTAATTCTGTTACTGTAAGCAGCAGCGAGATTATTTTGCGCCATTGCCCAATCAACAGGAAAAGATTGCTGGGTGTAGACTGTCAGCGCGACTTCATAGCCGGTAATGGCAATTTCTATATTGCTGGCTTTGTTACCCAAGGGGAATTGCGCTATTAAATTGGCAAAATTTGCTATTACTCCAGCGATGGATTTCGCCACATTTGCTTCAGCTTCCCTCAGTCTATTTGTCCCCCAACGACGCAATATTTCTGCTAACACACTGTTGAGTTTGTCTGTATTGTTTACCAGCAAGGGGTAAACTACCTGCGCGTCACCTCTACTATCTGCTGTTACTTTCAGCACTTGCTCTAAGAAATCTAAGTATTCTTTTTCTGTGGCAGTCGATGATAATTTACTATAAACCCCTATCTGCTGTCCTGCTATATTCATTAAACGATTAGCTTGGTCTAATTCGCCCTGCTTTAGTAGATTATTTGCCATTTCCAGCATCTTTTGTACTAAGCCAGCATCAATTAAATCTTGGCTTGCTACCAAAATTTCTTGGACTTCATCGTCACTACGGCAATTCAACAGGCTTTGAATCAGGTTGAAATAGTCTTGCTGACGCTGTTCGTTCATAGGTAAGGACGTGAGAGTCGCACATATTCTATTATCAGAGAAATTCAACACCAGCGCCCTAGATTCCGGAAACGGATAGATTTTTATCACAGGTGATGTGTTCCCGACAACGAGCTATCATCGCCCTACATTTACATTGAACAAAAAAACTAGCTACTGAAGCTTTTCAGATTCTCTCTCAAACGTTGATGAATGCGTTGGCGTAGCCCGCCGCAGGCATCGCCTTCTCAAGAGCACAGACGCTGTGCGTTGGCACAAGCCTCCGCAGGACTTACGGCACTGGCACCTTTGCGATCGCCCAATGGCAGTTTCAGGTAACAAGAGGATGCGATGGGCAAAGCCCCGCCAAGGGCGATCGCTATGTAATTAACAATTACGAATTACGAATTACGAATTGGTGTTATGTCTTGTTGCTCTAACGCCACATTAAAAATCAGTGTCAAATTCACATTTGGGATAAGTCGGCGTAAAACTTGTAGATGAGCTTCTGCATCACTGCGGCGACGAAAACGAGCTACAATGTGGTGCTGCATATTAGGTTGCAGTCGGACTATACACCAAGGATTGAGCTTTTCAAGATAAGTCATCGAATTCTCCTGGTAAAATCTGTAATTTCCAAGACAAAAGCCAGCCTACTGTGACGGTGGCTGGCAAAAAATATCAGAATGATATTGAAATTAGATTCAATTGCTACTCACTCTTGTCTGGAAAACAAAGCTTCTGCAACAGTTCTTCGGGGATATCCTCAAAGTGTTCCAGCAAAAAGTTCATCAAGGCAAGGTGGCGTAAATCGGTGGACATGGGACGGCGGTAGTTTTTACCTCTAGCAAACCAGCGCCGAACGGTGGAAAGGGAACGAGAGCAAATCTGAGCAATTTCTTCGTAGTTCACCTGCCATTTGGAGTAAAACTGCTTAGGAGTCATTCCCAATTGACAGTAACTGTAGAGTTGAATCAAATCTTGCTCTCGCTGCTTGAGTGGATGAGGATTCATAAGTTTGTTTCCTCGCTGATTGGTTCTAAATCCTCTTCCCAAGCAATATCGGCAGATGTCCAAGCGGTGCTGGGGCTATCTTGGCTCAACCAAATCAGGTAGCACCATGTCCAGTCGCAACGATGGGAAGCATAGCTATAGAATCGACCGATGACAATACCCCAGTCAGTATCGCTTTGCTGAGTGAGCCAACGCAAGCGATCGCCATATAAAAATCTGGGTGTCTTCGCTACATCAGGAAAATTGGCTGGAAGTTCAATAGATGCGTCTGGGTATTTCAGGTTAATCAAGCCTGGGACTATATCTTGGTTACTGTGCTGGATGAGATTGAGATAATCGGCAATCAACTTACCATTGATGCTGTGAGTTAACTGAGAAATCAGAATCGCAGCTAGAGTTTCTATTTCTTGCTGCTGGGGTTGTATCCAGGCGCTATCAAAGTCAGCATCAAAGTAGTTGTTGAGCTTTGCCAGTAATTCTGTAATGTTGAAGTCATCTAAAGCTTGTTGATAAGCTCTGTGTTCATCTGTTTTGTAGCTAACAGGCTTTAACATGGAATATGTCTCCTGTGATATGGGGGCCAAAAGCCAGTGCGTCAGCCCTGAGAAAGTTGTGCGCTGGCTTTTGACTTATAAGTAATTATACATATTTTTTATGTTATTTACTGTGTTTTTATGTTATTTTATGTGTTTAAGTTAAAAACACACAACAGAGCTTATGATAGTGATATGGGGAAAGTAACTGTAACTCTTTACATGGAAGAAGAAGACAAAGAAGCCCTGCAACTGTTGGCTGATGCAGAGGAGCGTTCTTTGTCTCAAATGGCAGTGCTAATTGTCAAACGAGCGATTAAACAAGCCCAGGATGAAGGAAAAATTCCGCCGACTCAGGGAAAAGGGAAGTGAGGCGATCGCCTTTTCTTTACCCAGGTTTTCTAATGTGTGGCGATAATGACCATAGCAATCCTAAATGATTTATGAAAAATCTTAAGTATTGTAGGGTGGGCAGTGCTTACCGTATTTTGCCCACTACATCCGAGTTTTGCGTTCGCACTGCCCACCTTACGTGTCGTTCAAAAATCTGCGGAGGAGTCTTATATTATTTGTCTTCAATGACAGCAATTTGTCTTATATGACAAATAATGTGTCACTGTACACCTAAAATAAAAGCCGTGAAACAAAAAGTTTCACGGCTATTGATGTGGTGTGAGGAGCTTAACTTAATATCATCATAATGGTAGCTGAGCAGTATAAACACGCTCGTAACAATTTTGGTAACAAAAAATTTTTGGGCGTATTCACGCGCTTCCTCTCGTATAGGAGACTAGCGCCTTTGCGTAAGTTCCCTAGACTTGCTAGTATCCGTTGACATTTGATGAAAAAATAAAAAACCGTGGAAGCTCAATTGAGTCCACGGTTATAGGTGTGGTGTGAGGAGACTTAACTTTGATTCATCATAAACCTATACGAGCGTTAGTAAAGCGCCGGTAACAGTTTTGGTAACGACATTATTCTTAAGCAGCACAAGTAAGTTGCTGAACGCCTTGCCCAGGAAATCATACAAGAACTTCACACCAAAGCGCCACCACAACTCGAACCACTACCAGCCGTACAACCATAACAATAAGCTGCTGTTTGTACCTCACCTATCAAGTCTAAACGACCAGCTTGCAGCAATTTGGTAACAGTGATGTTTTCCCCGTCGCGAGTTTTCGCAGGTAAATTCATCATTTGGTTGAAGTCGCAGTCATACACATGACCCAGATAATCAATTGAAAGCTCATCCCGACACATCAAATGTTCAACCGTTCCTGTATTAAAATGAGACTCTAAAAACTGCAAATAAGGAGCGTATAGTTTCTTTCTTTCTAAATACAGTTTTGTTCTACCAACTGGTATGTTGGTGATGGTGAAGAGGTTGTTAAAAGTAATATCAAAACTTTCTTGCAAGTACTGTTTGTAATCTCTTTCTAGCTTGATTTGGTCTGGCGTTTGCGAAAATTTTTCAGTTGTAGGCAATTGTGGATTATAGACTAAATCCACAATTAAATCTGGCTCTTTGCCATAACCCAGTTGATTCAGCCATTGCAGCGCTTTGATGGAACCATCATATACGCCTGTACCACGCATTTTATCTACATTATCTTCTAAATAGCACGGCAGAGAAGCAACAACCCGAACTTTGTGTTTAGCGAAGTATTCTGGTAAGTCGCCAAATCCCTCTTCAAAAAAGATGGTCAAATTAGAGCGGACAATCACCTGTTTATCATTTGCTCTTGCTGCTTCTACCAATGCCTTGAAACCATAATTCATTTCAGGTGCGCCGCCAGTCAAATCAACAATCTTAATTTCCGGGAATCTCTGAATTATCTCAATCAATTGTTGGCAAATTTCTGGAGAAAGTTCTTCTGTGCGTTTTGGTCCTGCTTCTACATGGCAATGGGTACACGCAAGGTTACAGCGCTTACCTAAATTAATTTGTAAAACAGTGATTCCTTTTTTTGTTAAAGGAGACGCAAGTTTTTGTTGGAAAGGCGTGAGCGCTGTTTGAATCATTATCTAACTTGTGAAAATGCAAATTATAAGGTCTGTTTAGCACACATTGGAGGAGGCGAAGCCTCCAAACCCTCGTTACCAGGTTGAACCTGGTAACGAAATATTAGAGGATGTTTGGAAAGTGCCGTATTGTACCAAAATTTATCGATGATCCCCCTAAATCCCCCTTAAAAAGGGAGACTTTTACCCCCCTTTTTAAGGGGGGCAGGGGGGATCAAGTAAAATATTTGATACTTCTCAAACATCCTGTTAGAGCCTCTGGCTCTTGTTGGGTGCAACATCTGATTTAACGCAGTGTAACGCACCCTACACGGTTAACAACAACCGCCGCCGTTGTAGTGCCAGGTTGAATCAGTGATCATGATTTTATCTGGCATGAAATCTGCAAGTTTTGCAGCAGTTTTATCACACACGGATGCTGGAATACCACGGGGAAGAACATGACCTGCTTCATCATCAAACAATGGTTCTGAACCAGCATAAATGGCTGTTTTTCCTGTGAATACACAAGCACCATCTTCAGGAATTGGAACTTTGAAAGCCACAGAATCTAGACTTTCTAAAAGGAGATTTTCTTGTAGGTTGTAAGTCTGGGAATCGAGCAAACGGTAAGGACGGCGATCGCGAATTTCTACTTGACCAAATCCTGCACTTATGATACGCTGAATGTACTCTTCATAAGTGAGTGCGCCTGATAAACACATTGCTCGCAACTGCTCATCTTTTCGCAGATGTTCTGGAATGGGACGAGTCGCAATTGGATCACTCATCTGCAATCTTCCCCCTGGTTTTAACACCCGATAAGCTTCTTGCAAAGCACGAGTTAAATCTTCTGGTTCAAAGATATTGAAAAGGCAATTTTGCGCCACGATATCAACAGAATCATCAGCAACAGGTAAGTTAAAAGCATCGCCTTCCCGAATTTCTACAAAGCTGGTGTCAAACCAGGGGTTTTCTTTGGCAGCAATTTCCAGGTTACGTGCAGCGGCTTGACGCATTTCAAGCACTGGATCAACAGCAATGACAGCACCAGGGCGGCGAGAAAAGTAGGCAAATTGCAAAGCTTCTAATCCACCACCAACTCCAACGTACAGCACTGTGGGTTGATTTCCAAGTTCGGTGGGGTGAACGGTGGTACCGCAACCATAATTCATTTCCTGCATCTTACACGGAATGTTCAACCCTGGTAATTGCAGGGGTGTGCTTTGCACACAACAAAGTCCTACTTGGGGTGTTTGGGCGACTTCACTGTAAAACTGCGCCGCTGTTTCGAGATAACTCATCGCACTCCTGAAGTTGTCTACGGTTTTTAAGTGTAGCGGTAACTAAATGAGTGATTGAATACCAGATGGGTGATTTAATGATTCGCCTCTAGTTTGAGGTGTAAGTAGCGAATATAAACCTCAATAATGTTGGAGTCGCTTATAAAGCCGTAACCCTAAACTTGTTTTACAATCCAGTAGTGTGTCATGAGTTGTCCAGGATGGACGAGTAAATATTCCTTTGATCCAAGCTAACCCAGCCCTTTTACTCTACAAAATCTTCTGGAACTGGGTTAGAACTTGTGCTTGTGAAAAGGATTGTGCAAGTTCATGGTGGAATGCTTTTGATAAAATCAAATCTTATCGAAGGTACTACGCTGAGCGTGCCATTACCTATGATTGCTGCCTATGATTGCAGTATGATATCACTATTACACTTAACTACTAGCAATAAGCTGTAACGTCTTCACCGCATTCGTCAGCAAGATAACACAAAGCTCTGAAACGCAGACTCACCACTTCTTCATACAGAGGATTTAACTTACACATAGGTGGAATGTGAAATAGCTTGCGACCAAACATTGTAATATCACGCTCGAAAGGACACTGTGCGGGGATCAGCTTGCACAACGAATGAGCTAATTTGGCGTTATGAATTTCAATCGAGTCCAACCATTGACGAATCGGGTGGAGTAGGTCGTTTTGTGTCCGGATTTGAGTAAAGCTAGTCATAATTACTTACCTCTTCATGGAAATTTCAAATTTGGGTTTTGTTTGTTAGGTTTGAACCTGTTTCTATGTATTTATTAGGGTTGGTTTGACTATCTTATGCAGTTGTGTCTGGTTTTTTGTTCTCTTTTTTGGGAACACCTTTAACTACAAACACGAGTCCCGGTGTTCCGGATCATTCTCCAGATATTTTTGCTGTGTGTAAATTTTCTGTACTCAAAAGGTGGAAGCAGGCTTGAGGGCTTGCATTCATGGGCTGTAGGGGCGATTTTACAAAATCGCCCCTATGCCTTTGGCTTCCTCTTGTGGGGATTATAGCGGTTCGGGGGTTGGAGGCAATACATCAGGAAATACTCTCTTCCTGCCGAAGATTACCTAATTAAAAAACCGCAGTGAACCAGCGCTGCGGGAGGGAAACCCTCCGCAGGCGACTGGTGTGCCTCCTAACGGAGGAGCTGCGCTAACGCCGTTAGGCGTGCCGTAGGCATACCCGTAGGGAGGCGCAGAGGACACAGAGGAAGAGTTAGAGAGATTTAGGTAATTTAAGTGCTAATTGCTACATTTACAAACCCAATGGCTGTCCAAAAATTTTTCGACTCAAAGATTTCTGGCTAAGAGCAGTAACTCTTCACCAAAGTAGTAGGACATTCAAAATTTAACATGGCAAACTAAGGGGGAGAAAGCATTTTGAGGACTGTAACCGTGTGATTTAAATATGGGACAGCTTAAATTTTTGATTTACATTTTTCGCTGAAAAAGCACAAAGTTAAAAGCTTTCTTGAAAAAAGAAGGTAGATCTACCAATTTCCTTTATCTTCTCAAGATATTAGATACCCTATTTCTGACCTTGGCGGGAGTGAAACGGCTGCTCTGGCAAAACTATATAATTTTCTTATGAAGAATAGAAAAATTCACATTCTTCTAGTGGAAGACAACGCTTCTGATGCTCGCCTGCTACGCCAGATATTCCTTCGCAATGGTCATGAAGAATGGCAGATCGCACATGTGGAGCGGCTAAATGACGCAATTGTTGCCTGTAAATCAGAACTTAGCCTCTCATTAAAGAATTCTACCTCACAAAGCATACATCAACGCAGATTTGATGTTGTCCTGTTAGACCTTAGCCTGCCAGATTCTACTGGATTGAACACGCTAAAAGAATTCCAAAAAGCAGTAACCGATATTCCTGTTGTGGTATTATCAGGGCTTGATGATGAAGAATTAGCACTGCGAGCACTAGCAGAAGGAGCGCAAGACTACATCGTCAAAGACCAAATAACGATTCAAGTGCTAGTGCGTGCCATTCGCTATGCTATTCAACGAGGACAAATTTTTAATCAATTACGGGCGAACGAGCAACGCATTCGTGAAGCGCTCGCCAAGGAACAAGAACTTAATCAATTAAAGTCGAACTTTGTGGCAATGGTTTCTCACGAATTCCGCGCCCCTATGAGTATCATTCGTACATCTGCCCAGCTACTCGAAAACTATAACCCTCAACTGACCGAAGAGCGTAGAGCCAAATACTTTCAGCGAATTCAAAGTTCTATCAACCAAATGGTTCAACTTTTAGATGAGGTTTTGTTCCTGAGTAAATCTGAAGTTGATAGAGTTGAATACCGACCTGTCCCCTTAGATCTCAAAAATTTCTGCCAGGAACTTACAGAAATTTTTCAACTTCATACAGACGCTAAGCGCGATATTATCTTTAATCACCAGGGAGAATGCACATTAGCCCAAATGGATGAAAACCTGTTAAGTTGCATTTTTACCAATTTACTCTCTAATGCAATCAAATACTCATTTCCAGAAAGCAAAATTTTGTTTGATTTAGTCTGCCAAGGGGGTATAGCAACTTTCCGGGTGCAAGACCAAGGGATAGGCATTCCTTACAGAGACCAAACCCGCCTGTTTGAAACGTTCTACCGTGCCAGAAATGTAGGTAAAATTGAAGGCACAGGGCTAGGGCTTGTCATTGTGAGAAAATGCGTGGATCTTCATGGAGGTGAGATCCGAGTAAAAAGTAAAGAGGGAGTGGGAACAACCATTACGGTGAGACTACCGATGCACCCACCTGCGAACAGTGAACAGTGAACAGTGAACAGTGAACAGTGAAGAAAATTTTTTACTCATCACTCAGCACTCGTAATATCATGTCCGGCTAATTAGTTATGATTCCCACGTTAGCTGCACCCCACCCCGCGCCGCCCAAATTCAAAGTATGCCCTTTGGGCACGCTGCGCGAACAAAATGCAAAATTCAAAAAAAAGAATCTTAATTTTGAATTTATAATTTTGAATTTTGAATTCCCCGAAGAGGGGTGGGGTTCTTAGGGTAATGATAAGTATTTATCCGGACTTGATATAACTCATAACTCTTTATTTAGGTTGAGGATTTGGTGTAGGACAAGCTTTCTTAACAAAATCACACTGATAAATGTAAGGTTCCTGCCAACTCAGAGGAATTTCTAGTAAATCTCTCGTTCCAGTCATTCCTTGTCCAATAAATAGTAACAAGGCGATGCTATTTAAAATTGTGTGGACGATGCGCCAGCGATTTGACCTATCTTTATAAATATCAGGAACAATTGCTAGGGAAAAAATCATCAGCAAGGCTGCGGCAATGCCAAAGTAATAATGCGACCAATACCACTCATTTGTGCGGCGAAATACTCCATCCTGACAGCCGAGAATCACTAAACCTGCACCCGTTAAAGTGGCAAAAACTCCCCGCCACACAGCCTGCTTAGCTCGATAAAGTAATACTAAAGAGGCAATAGTCGCAGTAAACATCAAAAGAATAAAAACGACTTGGAAAATCTCTTTATTCCACAATTGATTTTTGATAATATTTGTACCAATTGGGTAGGATAACCCTACTAAAGCCAATCCGACAACTGCACCCGTTAGCCAATTTCCTAATCGCCTGTGTTCTACCCCCACAACGGCCGGGATTTTACTTTTTCCAGAATCTAAGGTTTGCAGGCGACGCTGGCGTGTAGACCAAGCAAAATTAACCACCATTCCAATCAGGGGAAAGACAAAAAAGACTGCGATCGCTGGATGGATAAGACCAAGAAAATCTGCAAGTTCCATAAAACACCTGTTTGCACAAATCTCGTTCAACTCAAACCATTTCTGCATTTTTACAGAAATTTAAAATTCATTTATCTAGTTTTTATACAACCAAAATTGCGTAACCAAAGATAGCATTGAACCCTTGACATCATATCGCTACAGATTTCAAGTCTGCGAGTTTTACATTGTTGGGTACGGTATAAGCTTTGAGTTCCACAAGGCAATTGAGCTTACATTTCCACAGCCTATAGTTGACACAACAATACAAAGGTGCGACAAATTCAACTTCATAAGTGAGTCCTCAAATCCATCTCTATGGACAATTTAAACCGTATTTGCACAAGATAAATGAATTTAGGCTGAGAATTCCTTGAAAACTAGCGCTGCTTTGCAAACACAAATTTTTAATCCGATTTTCATCTTACAAGCACAATTTGCGTTTAACCTTAATTCTAAAGGTTAAACACTATTTACTAAAAGTTAACAGTTTGATATAAAATGTTATGTGAACTTCACACTATCTCCGTTGTTGAATGTTGTTTTTTATAAACCATGCAACTGTCAAGCCTTAGGCAATGCAGGCAAGAATCAACAATCATGAATGATAGGTGTGGTTTTAAAGGAGTATAAAAATGACCATTACACAGTTGAAAAAAAACAATGTAAGCCGTCTTCGCCAACGGCGTTTGGTCAAGAAACTCCGTTCTAGGTCTTGGCTTCAATTACGAAAAGCAACACTGTTTGTATTAAGTATCGTTTTTTTATTCAGTATTATCGTAGCTGCATGGTTTGCTGGTGAAGACACAATCAGCAGAATTTTTGCTCAAATTTATGCTTTACAAGAAAACCCACCAATTTGGCTAGAAGTGCCAATGGTGAGGGGAAAATATTTACTAGCACCGACGGTAGCGCTGTTGCTAACTGTGCTGCTGGTGATGAAAGTCTCTCCTCAGCCTCGTGTTTGGTCACAACGGCTCGTTGTCGGAATTTTAATTATCCTAACTTTAAGGTATATTCTGTGGCGATCGCTCTCTACCTTAAATCTTGTCAATCCGCTAAATGGGGTATTTAGTCTAAGTTTCTTCTTGCTGGAAATGTTAATGCTCTTTGGTAGCACTATCCAGCTATTTCTAATGTTAAATGTCAAAGACCGCCGCCGCGAAGCAGATGAGAAATCAGTTGCTGTTATCAATGGTGATTTCGTTCCATCTGTTGATATCTTGATACCAACATACAATGAACCTGCTTTTATTCTCAAGCGTACAGTTATCGGTTGTCAAGCTTTAGAGTATGCCAATAAGAAAATTTATCTTCTCGATGATACAAGGCGTCCAGAAATAAAAAAATTGGCTCTTGAGTTGGGGTGTGAGTATGTAACACGACAAGACAACAGCTATGCCAAAGCAGGAAATTTAAATCATGCTATTGCCAAAACTCATGGAGAGTTCATTGTTGTTTTTGATGCTGATTTTGTTCCTACTAAAAACTTCCTGACTCGCACAGTTGGTTTCTTTCAAGATGAAAAAGTAGCACTTGTACAAACACCCCAAAGCTTTTACAATGCTGACCCTGTCGCCCGTAACCTTGGCTTGGAAAATATTCTTACCGCAGACGAAGAAGTGTTTTATCGCCAAACTCAAGCTATTAAAGATGGTGCAGGCAGCGTCGTTTGTTGTGGGACTTCCTTCGTTGTTCGACGTAGCGCACTCTTATTAGCAGGAGGCTTTGTTACCGAGTCTTTGAGTGAAGATTACTTCACAGGTATTCGATTGTCTGCCAAAGGTTATCGTTTGATTTATCTTAATGAAAAACTTAGCGCTGGTTTAGCAGCAGACAATATTGCTGCCTATGCAACTCAAAGATTACGATGGGGACAAGGCACACTTCAAGCATTTTTTATCAAATCCAATCCTTTAACAATTCCTGGATTGAGCTTTATTCAAAGATTGGCTCATTTAGAAGGATTATTACATTGGTTTGGAACCATTGCTCGTGTTTATTTTCTCCTCATGCCTTTAGCTTATTCATTTTTAGGCGTGATTCCTGTTCGGTCTAACGTAGCAGAGTTGTTGTATTTTTTCCTGCCTTACTATCTTGTTAATTTAACTGTCTTTGCTTGGTTAAATTTCCAATCACGCTCTGCTTTGCTATCTGATATTTATTCTATAGTGCTGTGTTTTCCTATAGCATTGACTGTCATACAAGTCATGTTAAATCCTTTTTCTAAAGGATTTAAAGTGACACCGAAAGGAACAGTCAATAACCGATTTTCTTTCAACTGGAACCTTGCCTTACCTCTGATAATTTTGTTTATCGCTAATGCCTTGAGTTTGTGGCAGAATCTGGGAATGTGCATGGACAAAGGTACATGGTCTTCCACAGTCTCTTCAGAAGCTGCTCTACAAATTAAAGGTATCAGCTTAGGTTGGTTATGGAGTGCCTATAATTTGGTTATGATTGGCATAGCTCTGCTGATTTTTGTGGATGCTCCCAAACCAGATGTTTATGAATGGTTTGACTTGCGGCGAGTCGTGCGCTTAAGTATTGGCAAGCAGAGTTATTGGGGAGTGACTACAATCATTTCTGAGGTAGGTGCTGAAGTTGCTGTTACGCAGAATCCTCCTACTCATTTATCCAAAAATACGCCTGTTAAACTAGAAATTGTAGAGGAAAATTTACAGCTTGAGGGACATATTGTTCGCACTGGTTTGAAAGATGAATTTCCGACAGTGCGAGTGAGGTTTGAATCAGTCAATTTGACACAACATCGTCGTCTGGTGGAAATGTTATTTTGTCGTCCGGGACAGTGGAAGCGCAATAATACACCAGGAGAATTTAGTTCGTTGTTGTTGATATTTAAAATTTTGCTGAAACCGCGAATTCTGTTTAATAGAAAGGTAGATGTGAGTGCAGTTGCTGTTTCTCAGGTTTAAACACGTCCACAGATTTGAGGATGACTTATAGTAAAAAATCACGTGTGTAGAGACGCGCCATCCGAGAGTTCTACAGAGAACAGCGCGTCTTTACATTGTGTTCCTGATAAGGGTTCTGGTGGCATTTATGCGGCGAACAACCTCAGCATTGAAATAGCTCAAATCTCTGTTCCACCAAGAATCGGAGAAAGCGCTGATGGTAGAGGATGCGATCGCCCCACTCATAAGCAGCAGCATAACACCGCGCCAGACTTGTTGTCCATCCAGAATTTTAGTGTGCCGCTACGCTAACGCCCGTCCTTTGTATATTTTTTAGCTATATTTTTTATTCACTGAAAGTTTTGCTAATTTCCCTATTGAGTAATATTTGTTACTATAAATAACATTAATTTTAGACTTATACTTCTTTTCAATTCCTTTACGTAAAGTGCTTGAAGGATTAAGCAAAAACACATCCGTGAAACCTTTGGGAATTGTGGGAATATTTTTGTCCTTCACCAACAAAAACCGCACTTTTGGTTCTACAAGGTAACTCAGAGAAAAGACATTTCCATAATTAATGCCAAAAGAATCACTAATCAACAGTGGGCGAGAAGCCTGATTGACGATTGTGGCGACTTGTGTGTTACCAGAACTGACACCCTTACTTGACCAAGTTTCTGCTTGGGAACTTACTGCACAAGAAACGACACCACCCATAATCACCAGCACTAATACCGTCTGCCAAATTTTCCGCAGTAAAATAATCCCATCATATAGCTGATAAGCGAACAGATAAGTGACTGCTAGTTGAATACCTAAAAAAGAAGGTATTAAATACTGCTCTGCTGTTGAGCGCGTCCCTCCAAAAATCAAATCTGGTAGCATTAAAGGTATTGCTGGCACAGTAATTAATAACACGATAAATAACCATATTTTTGGGTGGGTTGTACGACAAAGAATATAAAGTGAGTATCCCAGTAAGATTAAAAAAATATAGGAAATTGGATAGCTGAGGGGATTTTCTAAGCCAAAGTTTAAATCCAAAAAAATACGGCTTAAGTTAATTAGCCAAGATTGAATTAAAGCCAATGGTGATAATTTTCCTGTTGTTCCTGCTGTTTGACGATGAAATTGCAACAGGTTGGTAAGAATAACTAAAATCCACGGAGTAAAGGCTAAAAAACCTGTAAGTGATGCTAATGTGTAAATTTCGACTTTTTTAGTCCAGCGAAATTCTGTAGTTGCCATGACATAAATTCCATGAGCAACCGCTACGAATCCACTTAACAAAGATGTATAAAGACTGAGTGCTAAAGTGAGTGTATAAATTCCCCATGCCAAGGTGCGATCTGGTAATCGCTGTTCTGATTCTAGTCGCAAAGCTCGCAGCAAAGAAGCGCTGGAAAGTAATATCGTGAGGAGCCAAAGAATATATTCCCGTGCTTCCTGGGCGTAAATGAGATGAATCGGGGAAATTGCTATAAGTGCGATCGCCACAAATGGTACTGAGAACGGCACGTTAAATAATTCTCGACACAGCCAATAAAAGCAGGGAAATACTAGCAAGCTAATAATGACAGACAAACTTCTGATAGCTGTTACCGAAGTGCCAAAGATTTGCGCCCACAATCGTGCTATAACGTAATAAAGTGGAGGATGGTGAGGGTCTTCTATTGCTAAAGATTTAACTGTATCACCTAAATTTTTATCAGGATTAAGACGCTGGAACTTAGCAAAAGCTTCCTTATTAACGACACGACCATTAAAGATTTGCCGCCTGACTTCTGTCGTTGTATAACCAGAAATCCGCAATGAAGTGTAAGTTTCATGGTGTCCATAAACTTTGCCGTCAACGTTGAAGAAGCGAAAAAAGACACCTAGCACCAACACCACGACAATTAGAAACCGCAACCAATTCGGAGCGAGTTTGATATGGCGCATAATTTGGTTTCTAAATAAGTTGTAAAAATCACCCTGTTAGATGAACTAACTGGAAGAGCTTTGCTGACAATCGCGAAGCGTAGTTTGACAGTAACCTGATTTAGTACTTGACGATGAACATCTTATCTTTATTTAATTTAAGAGCGCCGTCGCACTTTACTCCATTTGACCAAAATAAGTGCGATCGGCGCTTCGCCGCAGCGCTTCGCTATCGCCATCTCCTATCCTTAGGCAGTTATCAGGATATCGCCATCATCAGCGCGGCAAATTTCCTCGCTTTAGTTTCTCATGCCTGATTTCACAACACAGGCTAGGGGGATCGATGGTATTCACGCTGACTGTCACGCAAAAGCGCGAACAACCACGTCCCCAAGCGATCGCACTACCTGTCTTGCTTGGGAACCCAAAGTGCTAATGTGGATTGAGCAAAGCTATCACAGGTAAAATTTCCTCTGTGAATGTTTAGCCGTAGCGTAGTATCATGCCAGTTATGCGAACTTTTTCCGGTGCCTCCTGGGAATCAAAAGTAGGTTACTGTCGAGCCATCAGAGTCGGAAACCAAATTTATGTTTCTGGTACAGCACCAGTTGATGAAGCGGGAGGAGTGTTTGCTCCTGGTGATGCCTATGCGCAAGCAAAACGCTGTTTTGAAATTATCCACAAGGCTTTGCAAGACTTAGGTGCAGACACAAGCTATGTGGTGCGGACTCGTATGTTTGTTACAGATATTACCCGTTGGGCTGAATTTGGGCAGGCGCATCAAGAATTTTTTGGTGAGAATCCGCCTGCTACAACAATGGTGGAAGTGAAATCCCTAATAAATCCGGAGATGTTAATAGAGGTAGAAGCAGATGCAGTTTGTGCCGATGTGTAGCGCTTCTGTTTGCATTGGTGTCAACTTAAGCTAAAAGTTACTATTGACAAGCGTTTGAACATTTTTCGATGTACCATCTAGATTTTCGATCCCCCCTTAATCCCCCCTTAAAAAGGGGGGAAATAAAATTTTAGCCCTCTTTTTAACTCTGTTGGGGGATCTAAAACGACCCGGAAATTGAGTGTTTGAGCGTGATTGTTGACACGCATGTTCTGTTTCCATCCCCTCCCTGCTTGCGGTGAGTAAGCGCGCTGCAGGCGGGTTTCCCACGCCCAGGCGACTGGCGTAAGCGCAAGCGCACGCCAAGGGCGAACGCGTAGCGTGCCGTTCGGCGATAGCCGTGGCGTTAGCCATAGGCATACCCGAAGGGGGAGGGGTTAGGGAGCCAGCGCTGCAGGAGGGTTTCCCTCCGCAGGCGACTGGCGTGGTGGGGTCATGCGAATCTATGATTCAATTAGCATGACTGGCACTACTGTAGCGAATCCTTGTTCCTGCCCACAGCAACTTCTCTCGCAGCGTCTGATAATACGAGTTGTTCTCTCGTAAAACAATAAACTTAGCCCGACAATCCGCCATCCGCACATCAACACGGTGTCCGGGCCAAATGGAAGTCGCCAAGACCCCATCCATCCACAACTTGGTACTCAAATCGTAATCCCCCAAGGGCCAAATACTGACAACAGAACCAGGGGGTAAGACGAGGGGGCGACTGGAAAGACTCATCGGACAAATGGGAGTGATGGTAATCGCTTCCATACCATCATGTATTATCGGACCATTTGCAGACACGGTGTAACCTGTGGAACCAGTAGGAGTAGAAATAATCAGCCCGTCTCCCTGATATTGATCGACCACTTCACCATCAATTTCCATTTCTAGGACTGAGGTAATCATGCGGTCAGCAGAAGCGGGTCTGACAGACATTTCATTTAAAGCGAGGTAACGTTCAGAAACTGGTTCCAAATTTGTGCTATTTCCCTCGAACACTGCGGCTTGCAACATCATCCGCCGCTGAATAGCATAACGGTCTTCAAACAGCCGATCCCAAACGAGTTCAGTATCTTGAAATTCTTCTACAGACTCAGTTAAAAACCCCAGATGACCTCCCACGTTCACTGCTAGTATTGGGATGCCAGCTGGGGCTAGATGTCTTGCTCCAGTTAAAACAGTACCATCACCGCCAAGTACCAAAGCGAGATCAATGGGTTGCCCTGCGGAAGCCAAAAAGACCGGATATGGGTTATCTTTTGGTCCACTTGGTCCCATCAAAACGTGGCATTGGCGATGTTCGAGTTGCTTAGCACAGATTTCTGCCCAGCGTTTACTTTGGGAATCTCGTGCTTTGTAAGCAATAATGACTTGCTTGAGATCCACAGAATTACCACTTCAGGAGATTAAACTGCTCCATATCAACAGTATCGCGGTTGCGATAGATGGCAAGTACGATCGCCAAACCTACCGCCGCCTCAGCTGCTGCTACGGTGATCACAAATACGGTGAATACCTGACCCTTAATTGCTGTTGAGTCTAGGAAGTTGGAAAACGCCATTAAATTTAGATTAACGGCATTGAGCAGCAACTCAATCGACATTAGCACTCTTACGGCGTTGCGGCTGGTAATTAAGCCATAGATGCCGATGCAAAATAAAGCTGCTGCAAGTAATAAAAAGTACTGAATTGGCATGAATCTTGCTGTCCCCCTTGTCAGTTATCAGTTATTAGTTATCAGTTACCAATTATCAGTTTGCGCTGTTTACTGATAACTGTTTACTGAATATTGCGGCTCGATTCACCGATTGATACCAGTTCTCTGGGGCGTTCTGGTAAGGTCAAAACTTGCTGTTTTTCTCCAGAAATTACCTGTTCAGGCAGATACTCGCGACGTGCCAAAATGATCGCGCCCACCATCGCCATCAACAGCAAAACCGAAGCTAGTTCAAAAGGCAGTAAAAAGTCACTGAAGAAATGTTGACCAATTAAAACAATCGTGTTGCCTGGAGGCGTAGCAGTAGACAGTGACCAAGGAGTTGTTAACACCATCGTACTTAAAAGAGCAAACAATCCCAGACTGACTACACCCGTGAGTGCTTTGCGTAACCAAGCGGTGGGGAAGGGCGTAAAACTTTGTCGCTTGTTTACCAACATAATGGCAAACAAAATCAATACGTTCACTGCACCAACATAAATTAGCAATTGCGCTGCTGCTACAAAGTCAGCATTTAGCAACAGGTACAGCCCAGAAATGCTAGCAAATACGCCTGCCAGCGTAAAGGCAGAATAGACGACGTTGTCAAACAGTACCACACCCAGCGCTGTTGCAATCAACATCACTGCCAGTATGGCAAAAGAAACAACCTGTACTCCTTCCGCTAGATTCACTGTTTTTTATCCTCAGTCATTTGTTAATTGTAGAGACGCGCTGTTTGAAGCGTCTGTACATTCGCGCCATAACGCGTCTGTACATTTGTTAATTATTGGCATTTAGTGGTGAGTCGCTCTTGTTTTCTACTAACAACTCACCACTAACTACTACCATTTACTTTTCCTGTTCCACAAGGTCTTCTGGACGCGCACCCGCGCGAGGTGCATCACCAGGTACGCCGTGGGGATCCATGACGCCTTTGGGTAGGTAAACGAGTTCGCGCAACGGTGTGACCATTGGATCGTTAGTGACCTTATAAGGCAAACGACCAAGCGCCACGCTGTCATAGTTCAATTCATGGCGATCGTAGGTGGAAAGCTCGTAATCTTCTGTCATCGATAAACAGTTAGTTGGGCAGTATTCCACGCAGTTACCGCAGAAGATACAAACTCCAAAGTCGATACTATAGTGATTGAGCTTTTTCTTTTTGCTTGCCTTGTCGAATTCCCAATCAACTACAGGCAGGTTGATCGGACAAACCCGAACACAAACTTCGCAGGCAATGCACTTATCAAACTCAAAGTGAATCCTACCGCGAAACCGCTCACTAGGAATCAGTTTTTCGTAAGGATACTGCACGGTGACTGGACGCCGCTGCATATGGTCGAAGGTAACAGACAAACCCTGACCAATGTAACGACCAGCTTGCACCGCTTCTCTGGCGTAATCACCAACTTGTTTAAGGAACTTTAACATTTTTCGTGTCTCTCTCTTTTTATGTAATAGGTGATTCGGGATTGGGGATGAGGGATTGGGTAAGAACAAAAGTATGAAGTATACAATTTTCAGCCTTCATCTTTTATCCTTTCCTACTCCCTAGTCCCCATTCCCCAGTCCCCAGTCCCTATTACCCTCCAAAGGCAACGGGAAAAGCAAGTTTCAGGGCTGCAGTGAGTAGCAAGTTAACCAAACCAACAGGCAGCAAGAACTTCCATCCTAAATCTAGCAATTGGTCAATCCGAACCCGTGGCACTGTCCAACGCAACAGGATTGCCAGAAAGACGAGGAAGTATGCTTTGAGTACGGTCATCGTGATTCCCAATGCGGCGGTAGCAATCTGCAAAACAGGATTTATTTCGCTGACTCCCAACCAACCAGCTATCAAATTAATGGGAATTGGAAAATCCCAACCGCCTAGGTATAAAACTGATACCAGCAGGGCAGAAAGTACTAGGTTAACGTAGGAACTCAGGTAGAACAGAGCGAATTTCATGCCAGAGTATTCGGTCTGATAACCAGCAACCAGTTCCTCTTCTGCTTCGGGCAAGTCGAAGGGCAATCGTTCGCATTCAGCAAGGGCGGCTATCCAAAAGATGATAAACCCGACTGGTTGACGCCATACGTTCCAGCCAAGAATGCCATAGCCAGATTGCTGATTGACGATGTCAATGGTGCTGAGGCTATTCGACATCAAGGCGATCGCCAGCACCGCTAGTGCCAAAGGAATTTCATAGCTAATCGACTGTGCTGCTGCCCGCAACCCTCCTAAGAGAGAGTATTTGTTGTTAGATGCGTAACCAGCCATCAACAAGCCAATCGGTGCAACGCTAGACAAGGCAATCCACAAGAAGACCCCCATCCCAACATCTGTAATCACCAGATTCTGCCCAAAGGGCACAATCAAATATGACAGAAATACTGGAATCGTCACGATGATTGGACCAAGGGTAAACAGCCAGCGGTCAGACTGAGCTGGCACCACATCTTCTTTAAAAACGAGCTTGAGACCATCCGCCACAGGAGCCAGCAAACCCAAAGGACCAATATATTCAGGACCAATCCGCTGCTGTGCTGCTGCCGAAATCTTCCGTTCTAACCAAACACAGGTCAGCACCCCCACAGTGGCACCAATAATCATCAAAATCATTGGCAGTGGCATCCAAATCGCCTTGGCTATGCCAGCGCTCAATCCTAAATCCCTAAGGGATTCAATAAAAGTTCCTTGCAGATCAATTCCTGAATTCATGTGCTTTTGCTCTTCAAGTCATCAGAACATTGTCATTTACAACTATCCACGCTTGTTAATAACTGTAAATTTGCTCATAAAACCTTGGGGGAAGTGTGGAAACCCGAGCCATGACGGCACGGGACAAAATTTAAGATTTTTTGCAATTCCCATGCCTAGTATATCGTTGCATGGTTTTTGCCCCTTTAGCTAGACGAGAATTTCTACCTATGGTAAGGATTAGAATTCCCTAATAAAGGGACTGGGACTGGCGATTGGGGACTGGGAAATTCCCTATCCCTTGAATTTCTTCGCGTTCCAGTGCCAATCGGTTCCTGGGGACTGGCAATTGGGGACTGGGAAATTCCCTATCCCCTATCCGTAATCCCCTATCCGTAATCCCCTATCCCTAATCCCTCTAACGCTGCTCGATGGGAATGTAAGGAACGCCATGCTTACCGTCGTAAACCTGGGTTGGACGGAAAATTCGGTTTTCTTCTAGCTGTTCTTTCCAATGTGCTAACCAACCGGCAACACGGGCGATCGCAAATATTGGTGTAAACAAGTCTGTAGGAATTCCCAATTTTCTATACACTAATCCTGAATAAAAGTCAACATTGGGATAAATTCCTTTATGACCCAGTTTTTCCTCCACCACCCTTTCCATTTCTAGAGCAATGTCATAGTACTTGTCATGCCCAAATTTGGCAAACAGCTGTTCCGCCAAGTTCTGCAAAATTGTAGCGCGTGGGTCTTTCACTTTGTACACACGATGTCCAAAGCCCATAATTTTGGATTTGCGTTCCAGGCAGTCCTCAATGTAAGGACGCACATTTTCCACAGAGCCAATTTCTTCCAACATCTGAATCACTTCTTCGTTGGCTCCACCATGCAGCGGTCCTCCTAACGTTCCCACAGCACTTGCTACCACTGCGTATGGGTCAGTTAGTGTAGACGCCGTTACCCTGGCACTGAAGGTGGAGGCGTTCATCGTATGTTCAGCATGAAGTATCAAGCAGATATCAAAAATCCGCGCCGCCAGTGCATCAGGTTCTTTCTCATTGAGCATGTACAGAAAGTTGGCGGAATAGTCCAAGTCATCACGCGGACGTACTGCATCGTTGCCATTTCGCATCAACTGGAATGCCGCCACCATTGTCGGAATCTTTGCTATCAGGCGAACAACTGCATCCCGAATGTAAATAGGGTTATCCAAGTCACGGCGCGAATAAAACAAACCCAACGCAGCGGCAGAGGCTTGCAAAGCATCCATTGGGTGACCGCTTTCGGGAAAGCATTTCATCATATCGCTGATGCGATATTTTATCCGCCTGTGTTCGCAAACTTCATACTCAAATGCTGCCAGTTCTTCCGCTGTGGGCAACTCACCCCAAATGAGAAGATAAGCAGTTTCCAGAAATGTACTTTTTGAAGCCAATTCCTCAATTTGGATGCCACGATATTCTAGTATTCCCTTTTGCCCGTCAACATTGCTAATACTGGATTGGGCGGCGGGGATGCCATCCAATCCAGGCTTGAATTCGCACACCATCATGGCAACACCATCTGCTTTTTTGTGAAAGATTTTTTCAGGCTAACTTACCAGAAATTCTTGTTGCCATAACAGTAACCGTTTCCTTTGAAATTCTTTCAAAAACGTTACACTACTGTTAAAGCAAGTACTTGGGTGGTGTCAACCAATACATCTGACTACGACCCAGAGGAGAGCCTTTTTCTGGTAGTTTTACCCCAATCATACCCGCTTTTTTCAGGACTAACGTTGCTTTCGCTTGTCCCCATAGGAGAATTTCTGCCCAAGCACTCAAATCTGGTTCATGTCCTACTAAGGCAAGTTGGGTTTGGGGTGAATAATTTCTTGCTTCCAACCAGTCTACAACCCAACTCTCAATACGACCATCAGGAGCAAGGTAGGTACATTCCTCTAGTTTAGAACTCAATCCAGCAGCTATGAGGATTTCTGCTGTTTGCCGAGCGCGAACCAACGGACTCGTGGCAATCAAATCGAAATTCAAACCCAACTTTTTCAGTCGTTGGGCAACTTTCTCTGTTTTTTGCCGCCCTTCTTTCGTGAGCGATCGCTCTTCATCTTTGATATCTGGTCGCCTTTCTTCAGCAATACCATGACGAATTAAATAAAGTTCCACAATTTGAGTCCTAAGTCCTGAGTTCTAACTAAGAGTCAGTTCGTCAGAGTTATTTTCCCTCTTATCTCCCTTATCTCCCTTGTCCCCCTTGTCTTCCTTGTGTTGTTCTCCTCTACTCCGGCTGTATCGGGTTATCTCTCGGATTCACTAATCTCAGCAGCTTCTGCTTAATCTGAGAATCGAAAACTTCCCATTTCATTTTCGCATAACCAGAATTTTCATTACCTCCAGATAAGAAACCCATTGGAATTTCAAATCCACCTGCGCTTGTTCTTCCACCACCGAAAAAGCGTCCTTGGCTATCTTGTCCAAAGGCTTCTTTGATGAACTCATCGGGGTCAAGGGTAAGTTTGGTGGTTCTTAAAGAACCAATGACCACTTCTAGTTCTTCATCTTCATCGTGAACAATACCGTACACCACAGCAGTGTGAACGTTTTCTTCTGTCACTAGAAAATCTGCCGCTTGGGGGATGGCATCGCGGTCGTCATAACGTAGATAACCTACACCAGCAATCGAAAAGTTATTTTGCACGATGCGGTTTTTGAGCGATCGCTCTATAACGTCCATGACTCGCTTGGAACGATTCGCTTGCAGTACCGCGTTCAGCAACTGGGCGTCATAAAATCTGCTCAAATACGCTGCTGCCATAAAGTCTTCTTCCTGTGCTTGCATCAGTCTATTAGTATCCGATCGCAAGCCGTGCATCAAGGCAGTCGCGCATTTGACGTGTTGGTTTATACTGCTATCTAGAGTTAGTAACCCCGCTTGTAGGTATTGGGTAAAAATCGTTGCTGTCGCCCGTACAAAGGGACGGACATCAAAAAATTCCGATTTCAGCTCAGTTTGTAAACTGTGGTGGTCGATCACCGCCACTAATGGTATTTTTGCCTGTTGCACTACAGGTAATAACTGAGAAGTGGTTCCTTGGTTATCAATCAGTACGAAACCTTGGTAGGATGATAAATCCTTGCTTTTCAGTGTTTGTAGTGTCCAACGCTGGACGGGTAAGCCAGTCAGCTTTACTAATGCAATATTTTCTTGGTGACTCAATGCACCAGCGTAAACGATGTCACATTTTATATCGTATTGCTGAGCAATTAACTGGTAAGCCCAAGCAGAGGATAAGGCATCAGGGTCAGGAAAATCTTGAAGAATTAACAACTGGCGTTCTTGCCTGTGTGCAAGAAACGTATTGCGCAGCTCTTCTGATTTGTGATTGACCAATGAATTGTTACGCTGACTCAGAGAATTGCCCGATTCACCCGTCAATCCCGTGCCTGACTGCTTAGTGAGTGGAACTTCAACTGAATCTTTGTCTCTTTCTGCATCGTCTGGAATTGGGTCAGCTATCAACGGCAAACTCTCAATCTGAGTAAGGGAAGAATTAAAGTGCATACGAAACGTTTTTATAAGTGTGAGGCTCCTTTTTTGTTCAGAAAGACTACCTGCTTGTCATTCACTACTTCAGCCACACTTTATGATCTTCGCAAAAATTTCAGATCTTGGCTCTATATCTGCCAGTCTATTTTTTGTCAACAATCTCTGATCAATGACTAGCAAGGAAAACCCCTTTAGCATTGACCCCTAATTTTTTTGGCAGATTTAAACGCACCCTGCTTGTTTTGGCGTTGATTTGTGCTATATTAGCGAAGTTGCTCCAAGCGGGTATGCATTTTCTCGCGTTCTATCAGCTTCCAGTTAAGTTCTAGGTAAGCCGTAGACCAGCCAAAATCACCAAGCAAAGGCAATAACGCAAAAAACTGACAATTGCGAGGCTTTTTCAAACAACGCTGAAATTGTCAGAGTCCAATAACATATTTTTGCCACTCTTGATGCATACCACTCTTGAGATGTTTGCTGACCTCAAAGTATAAACTGCTGTAAGGTCGGCGTGGAGGATGACGCAACATCATGTGAGCTTCACTAGGCGTGCGATTTCCCTTCTTCACATTACAGCGGACACAGGCTGTAACGATGTTTTCCCAAGTATCGCCGCCACCACGCGATCGCGGAAAAACATGATCCAAAGTTAAATCATCTCCTGTGTAACCGCAATACTGGCAAGTATGACCATCACGATGCAGTAGATTCCGACGAGTCAGAGGAATCTCTTTATAGGGAACGCGCACATAGTGGCGCAACCTAATAACAGTCGGAAGCGGAAAGTCCGAGTAAAGTTGCTTGTTATTGAACTCTACTCGCTCAGCTTTGCCTTTGATCAGTAAGACCACAGCTCGCCGCCAGCTCGTGATATTGAGCGGTTCGTAAGAGGCGTTTAGAACTAAAACCTTCCCCATTGATTAGCGCTCAAGCTATTATTTTTACATATATTAACACAATTACATTCATCTTTGGTGATGAAAAAAAATTATACATCTTGCAATAGTTAGAAATACAATGAGTCAAAACTTAAGACTCAACACTCATAACTTATCGTAAAATCAAGGGTTTAAGACCCCTTAGTCTATACGTAGTCTCACTTTCAGCCGGGTTGATCTCCCCGTTTGAAACAGTCTTCAATTTTGAATTTTGAATGAGCGAATTTTGAATTGTTAATCTCTCCTGCTCTTTTGCTCACCACCCGCAGCTCATCATCCTGTGCCGATTTTAGCTTAAACGGCTATTCATCCCACACTGCCCTGTCGGGTCAGGTGTGGGATGAATAGCCGGACAAAAAGATTGCGTCCGACGCATTGTCCCCCTAAGATCGGCCAGCCTTACTATAACGAATACTCATCTTGGAACACAGATAAACATTACAAAAGCTGGCTGATTTTTTCGTGTAAGACCCCCGCCCCCCGACCAATGTCAACTGTCAGATGACCAGGGAGTGGGGATAGCAATGTTTTTGTCTATCTCCGTGTTAGGCAACGACTCAATAAGCTCTTCTACCATCTGGGTCATAGTTTTGTCAGCGTAAACCGCGTATGGCTGCAATTTATTAAATCGGCGTTCTGACATTCTTAATCTTAATTGTTTATTTGTTATGTTGGGTACACATTGGATATAGATTAATCTTATTATAAGCACAACAAAGAGGTGATTTAAAGTGTTGAAAGCAGTTAAAGTCAGACTATACCCAACAACCGAACAAAAAATATCTCTAGCTAAATCATTTGGTTGTGCAAAATGGTATTGTAACTATGCAATTAACGATTTTATTTAACACTACAAAGAAACTGGATAATCATTAAAGTTGAGTGTTGACAAGGTTTATTTACCTCAATTAAAAGTAGAACATCCTTGGTTAAAAGAAGATTGTTATTCTGCTGTTTTACAGTGCGTACCCATCAACTTAAACAAGGCTTACACCAACTTTTTTGAGGGTAGGGCTAAGTTTCCTAGGTTCAAATCAAAGCATCATAAGCAATCAATCCAATATCCTCAAAACGTTAAAGTTGTGGGTGATTGCTTGGAAGTTCCTAAAATTGGTGTTATCAAAGCTGTTTTTCATAGACCGATTGAGGGGAAACTTAAGACTGTTACCATCAGCAAGACTCCTACAGATAAGTACTTTGCTTCAATATTACTTGAGGTGGAAGGTGATGCAAGTCAATCGCTTGGAGATAAAATACTTGGTATTGATTTGGGGTTGAAAGACTTCGCTATTGTTGATAATGGTAGTGAGATACACAAACATTCAAACCCAAAACATCTTAAGCGGCATGAGAAAAACTTAGCCAGAAAGCAGAAAAAGTTTGCTCGTAAAATTAAAGGAAGTAACTCAAGAAACAAGTATAGAAAGCTAGTAGCCAAAGTTCACGAACGAGTATCAAATTCCCGCTACTGACTTCCTACACAAACGCGCGTAGGAAACTGGTAGATGAAAGTCAAACCATCATTGTAGAGAATCTCAATGTCAAAGGGATGGTACGAAACCGGAAGCTATCACGCGTCAATATCCGACGTGGGTTGGGGAATGTTTGTTAACTTTTTGGATTACAAGTTAAAAGCCAAAAATGGACAACTTGTAGAAATAGGAAGGTTCTTCCCCAGTTCCAAAAGCTGTTCATGCTGTAGTCACATTGTTGAAGAGTTGACGCTCGATAACCGTGAATGGGATTGTCCATCTTGCAAGACTCATCATGACCGTGATGGTAATGCAGCATTTAACATCAGGAAAGAAGGGATTCGGATGTTGGAAAATAATGGCGGAGGGAACCCCGTTATTGCTGAGTCGAGGCAACGTAAGACCAATAAACCGCAAGGTGGAAAGGCTGTTGTCGTTGAAACCAGAAGCCTAGACCGACTCGGAGCGGGCGGTGTAGGTAGTTCACAATGAAATGTAAACTTCCAGATTAATCAAGATTAGGCTTCTAGCCATGCGAATAATTTAGATGACCTAGAAGCTTACAGAGTGGTGTGATAGGAGTAAGTCAAGATGTTGAGCCAAGAGCAAACCGACCGTGTCAGCTTTAATGGGCAGTGTGACACCTACGCTTGGTTATCCCAACGTGCTTGGGTAGAAATTGATTTATCAGCATTGTCGTACAATGTCAAGCAGCTTTTAAAGATACTGTCACCGCGCACTCAACTGATGGCGGTGGTCAAAGCAGATGCCTATGGACATGGAGCAGTTACAGTTGCCCAAACAGTGTTAGAATCAGGGGCAAGTTGGCTGGGAGTCGCTACAGTTCCAGAAGCAATCCAATTGCGAGAAGCCGGAATAAAAGCTCCGATTTTGATTTTAGGTGCAAGCCAGACGAGCGAGCAAATTCAGGCGATCGCCGAATGGAAACTTCAGCCAACAATTACAAGCCCCAAGCAAGCCCTGGTATTTTCTGACACGCTCTTAACCATCAATAACAAGACGGACGTACCTGTACACGTCAAATTAGATACGGGGATGTCCAGGTTAGGGACGAATTCCGATCAGGCGGCTGAGTTCGTTCAGCTTGTGCAACGCTTACCTCATCTTGCCATTGCTAGTATATATTCTCACTTGGCAACAGCAGATAGTCCTGATTCCACAATCATGAAACAACAGCAACAACGGTTTGAGCAAGCAATTGCCCAACTTAGGACAATAGGTATAGAACCGCCTTGTCTGCACTTGGCAAATTCAGCTGCTACACTTACCGACAAAGGATTGCACTATGATATCGCGCGTGTAGGTTTAGCTGTATACGGACTCTACCCGGCAGATCATTTGCGTTCATCCATTGACCTGAGACCTGTTCTGCAAGTAAAAGCGCGAGTCACCCAAGTCAAAACCATCGCCCCTGGAACTGGCGTCAGCTACGGTCATCAATTTATTGCCCCACACGAACTCCGCCTAGCCGTCGTAGGAATTGGTTACGCAGATGGAGTTCCTCGCAATCTTTCCAATAAAATGCAAGTGTTAATTCGCGGTCAACGGGTGCCACAGATTGGCACAATTACAATGGATCAGTTGATGTTAGATGTGAGTGCATTACCAGATATACGAGAAGGTGAAGTCGTCACCTTACTTGGAACAGAGGGAAAAGAACAAATCTCTGCTGAAGATTGGGCAAATCAATTAAATACAATTTCTTGGGAAATTCTCTGCGGGTTCAAGCACCGCTTGCCTCGTGTTGCTGTACCTTAGTGAAAACTGGTTATCGGTTTGGGGTTGGTAACTGTAAGTTAAATCCTACCCACCTTTACCTAATGCTTAACTTTTTGGGGAAATTGGCATATAATCAGACTACGTTTAACCAGTACGGGTTAGCAACGCTCAGCTAGGTGTGAAACCTAAAAGACACGTACTACAAACTGGTTACTATCAAACTGAATAACATAGGTGGGAAATCCAGCAGTAAATGCTGTCTCTAACTGGGAGTCCGTGGTCAAACGATGGTTTAACCAAAGTAAGCAGCAATGCGCTTCGGATGATTTCTTGGAACACGTATACCGCAGAGTTCCCCTTGTCCAGATGTATCCACTTGTGGCTAGCTTTGGGTAGGTTTTTACAAGCGGTTGGTGGTTAGTAGGTACTCAAACAACTGACCACTAACAACTAAGCGTTAGATATTGCAAGAAATAACTTTATTATGATAGGATAAGAAACTGATGCGGATGTGGCGGAATTGGCAGACGCGCTAGATTTAGGTTCTAGTACCGCAAGGTGTGAAGGTTCAAGTCCTTTCATCCGCACTTTTATATATGCTCTGATATATATCATCTGAAAAGACATCAGAGTTTGCCTGTGGAGTCTTCTGTTGCAAACAGGTAAACGTTAAACCAGCCTGGATTCAGTTATCACAAAAAGACGGCGGGGAAGCCCGCTCCTAGGGGCGGGAGGAACCGCCGCCCACCGTCTTGGGGCAAGGGGCATTCTTGCATGGGGAACAATCCAATGCCCTATGCCCTATGCCCGCGAAATCCCACTGCCTTCAGGCGTGGGATGAGCTTAATGTTTTAGGTCAGTTTGAGTAGGTTTTCCAGAACAGCTGCTAGTCTTTTCCGTCATAGAAAGCGAATTTGTATAAAAAGCGAGAAGCGTATAGGCTGCAAGCTAAGAAAAATTAATTTTTTTTTGAATAAAATAATTATCAATTGAATTCACAACACAAGACAGACAAATATAACGTCTTCCTGGTAGAGAGAGTAACTAGAATTTTTGATAAATTCAATGATGTAATGGCTTGTAGTTGCCTTTTAGCGGTATTGGCATAGAATCATAATGGACTTAATTGTTAAGTAGCAAATTAACTGGAGTAATTCTGAGTGGTGCGATGTGTTCCTTGTAGAAGTCTGTCTTAAAAGGCACTACTTTCAGCAATATCCATTTTTACTCTAGTACATGACGGCGGAAATAAAGCTACCCTTCGGGTTCAGCAGTCGCCTGCGGAGGGAAACCCTACCAAGAGCGCTGCTGAACCATTACAAACCAGCAAAAGAGTTACGGTATAAGTGTTTTGAATGCGTGAATGCGTGAATGCGTGAATGCGTGACTTCCGCCCTGCGGTACTAGGATTCTCTCAAGAAAGACAAGTTCCTAAAAAGACAATTGATACACCATGTATACAAATGCAACCGTCGTCGAAATTCTATTGTCATTGATAGTGTTCAAATTTCTTTCGTATAAACTTAAACTTTCTAACTTTCAAAGATTGCATTAATAACATAACTGGCAGATTTAGCTTGTAAGGTATATAACAGACAATGGCACTATTCTGTCATCAGGAAGTTTTTATGTTAAATTTACATAATGGACAAGTAAGAATACTGATGTTCTAGCAAACTTTACCTTAGATTTTCCCCAGCCCGAGAAACCGTATTATACTGAAGTACGAGTACTGAAAATAGCAGGGTTGAACTTGCCTGTCAAAGCAGTATTGTCTCGGTTGCCATCATACAAGGTTTACTCTAAGGTAAGTGGCTTCATCTAGTCTTTACATTTTTTTGACTTGTCGTGTAAAGATGTCTGCTAATCTCAGTAGAAGTTAGTAAATTGAACTTTAATTAACGAATTGACTGAGATTTTTCGTCTGAAGAGAAGGGTGCTACCGCTGCTTTTACCGCAAACCTTAAAGTTAGAGTTTTGTATTTTTTGCAACAAAAGCTCTGATGAGTTTCATAGGACTTGTGGAAAAGCTCTACAGAAATTTAGCTCACACTAGCAAGAATTTAGCCTAAGTAAAAGCAAAATGAGCACAACTCCTATAGGTAGCTACAAGTTTTTCCAGAAACTACACCCGCTATCTCTACTAGCACAATTAACCAGTCGCCGTGCTACAGGCTGCTTACAAGTATTTACAGAACCGATTTCTTGGTCAATCTATCTAGAGGACGGTAAACTAGTTTATGCCTCTTCGGATAAAATGTTTGAACGGCTTGAGAATGTCTTAGGGCGCTTAAGTCAGGAAACACAGACACTCAACAGTACAGTTCTTATGCAGGTAAGACTGATATTTGAGCAAAACCGAGAGAATCAGTCAATACCACAACTCGATTATCAAGCTATTTGCTGGTTAGTCAATGAAGAATATATCACCCCTGCGCAAGCAGCAGTCGTGATAGACGAATTAGCGAAAGAAGTGCTGGAGTCATTTCTTGCAATCAAACAAGGAAGTTATGAATTTAAGAGTGAAACTTTCTTAGATGAACTACCAAAGTTTTGTCGTTTGGACTTGCGATTACTTGTAGAACATTGTCAAAAGCAGTTACGGAATCGGCAACAGACCGAATCAACGGTTGCCGAGCAAGTTACCCCCCAATTTCTGCCAAGCAGCAAGGTTTCGTCAACGCAGCAGAATTCTCAAGTCAAACTAGGGGAACAATTGCCAAAATCGAATATTGATACTTCTCATCTTAACAGTAACAAAGGTCTCCACCAAAGCGTTGGTAAAAACACATATACAGTTGCCTGCATAGATGACAGTCCAACAGTGTTAAATTCTATCAAACACTTTTTGGATGAAAGTACATTTTCAGTTGTGATGATCAACGATCCGGTAAAAGCTTTGATGCAAATTCTCCGCAGCAAGCCCGATTTAATATTACTAGACGTAGAAATGCCAAATTTAGATGGTTATGAGCTATGTTCTTTGTTGCGAAGGCATTCAGCTTTTAAGAATATCCCGATTGTTATGGTGACTGGTAGAACAGGATTTATAGACAGGGCAAAGGCAAAAATGGTCAGAGCGTCAGGCTATTTGACTAAGCCTTTTTCCCAATCGGACTTGTTGAAAATGGTGTTTAAACATATTGGAAATTGAGGGAAAGAAGAAAAGAACAAAGAACGCAGTTTAATAAAGTACATTTAGTTATATAGGAGATGCAGGGGTGAGTATTACTTTGGTTGGCACAATTCTGATTGTTGAAGATTCTCCCAGTGAATTGCAACTGATGAGCCATTATCTAGAAGAGAGTGGTTATAACGTTATTCAAGCGACTGGGGCAAAAGAAGCTCTAGAAAAAGCACAATCACAAAACCCAGATGTGATCGTAACTGATGTGGTTATGCCAGGAATGAGCGGTTTTGAGCTATGTCGTTCTCTCAAGAGAAATCCGGCGACTCAAAAAGTGCCGATTGTGATTTGCAGTTCAAAAAATCAGGAGATTGATCGCTTGTGGGCAATGAGACAAGGCGCTGATGCGTATGTTACCAAGCCTTACACCCGCGATCAGCTCCTACGAGCTATTAAATCTGTGGTGATTTGAATCGAATGAATAGTTCAAAACTGGCGTCTTTAAAACAAAATCAAAATAGCTTGGGGGATGGTTATCTCAAGTTTCAACTCAATAGACATACATCTGCCACCTTACCAATGAGGCACACGCAAGAAGCTGTTGTTGTGCCGGTTGAGACTATATCATCCATGCCAAATATGCCCGGCTGTATCCTAGGATTGATGAACTGGCGGAGCCGTATCGTTTGGGCAGTCGATTTGCCAAAGATGTTGAATCTTGAATATTTAGATAGTAGGCAACGCCTGTATAACGTTATCATTATTCGGGTGGATTCAGTACTTCTAGGCTTGGTTGTACAAGAGATACAAGGTACGACTAAGTTTATGCCTGAGGATATTCGCTCTCCTGTGGGACAAGTCGCATCGAGTTTAATCCCCTATCTACGCGGTTGCGTTGTTCAACGAAAAGAAATATTGCTTGTATTAGATGCACAAGCGATTGTGCAGTCTTCTATTCTCCGCAGTGATTAGGGTGTACTCCAAAGAAAAACTTATTTTTCGTGTTTTCATTCACCACCTCAGGAGAATGCCTTTATGTTTAATAAAACTGATCCTGCTAAAAGTATTGATGATCAAAATGACTCATCTCTATCTGAATTTACAAATAATAATGTCGTAAAACTGCCTGACGAGGCGAGTACTGGCACTGTTCCTAATAATCAGGCAAATCGTGCATCTACAACTTTGAAGCGACTAAAGTTAAGTACCAAAGCTACATTACTCGCGATCGCTCTGGGGACAGTACCAGTTTTGGCAATTGGAATACTTGCGTACTTAGTTGCTAGTAATTCCTTAACCAATAAAGTTTCCCAACTTCAACAAGCCGAAGCCAAAGGTCTGGCAGACAAAGTAAACCGTTTCATGATAGAACGGTACAACGATATTCAACTCATATCTAGTTTACCAATTATCACAAATTCGCAAAGTGATGCTTTTTCTCAAAAGGAAAAGCAGGCATTGCTCAATAAGTTTGTTGATACTTATAAAGTATATGACAGCATTGCAGTACTCAACTTAAACGGCGATGTCGTTGCCCAATCCCAAGGAGATCCAATTTCTAATCAAAGCAGTAGTAATTATTTTCAAAGAGTCAAACAGGACGATCGCCCTTACATCAGTCAACCAGAAGTAATAAGTAATACAGGGGCTTATAGCATTAATATTGCAGCGCCTGTGAAAAATACCGCAGGAAAGACGCTTGCTATAGTGAGAGCTAGGATGCCCGCAAAAACTCTAGACCAGGTGGTCAAGAATTATGCAGAATCAGGGCATAAATACTATTTGATTGATGGGTCGGGAAAATTTTTCTTAGCGACGGACAGAAAACATATAGGTAGAAATGCTAAACGAGATTTTCCTGGTTTAGCTCAACAGCAAGCACAAACAAAAGACGATACTTTTATTACTGTTAATCAAACTGAAAAACAAGAGCAACTTGTCAGCTACACATCCATAACCCCAGAAGGATTGCCAACTTTGAACTGGCAATCCATTCTGGCTACAGATACAGCGATCGCATTTGAGCCCACAAGACAACTGTTGCTAACAGTAGCGGTAGGGGCAGGATTGACAGGATTAATTGTGGCTTTGATTGCAGTGTGGTTAGCCAAACGTACCACAGAACCAATTGCGAAAGCGACCGCAGCAGTGGCAAAACTTGGCAAGGGAGAACTCGATACCCGTTTGGAGGTGCACTCAGAAGACGAATTTGGCGTTTTGAGTGCCAACATCAACCAAATGGCGTCGCAACTCCAAACCCTCGTTCAACAACAAGAACTAGACACCCAAAGGGCAAAGGTACTCGCAGATATTACCCTGCAAACTCGTAGAAGCCTGAAAGTCGAAGACATTTACAAAACTGCTGTCAGAGAAGTTCGTCAGGCGATGAAAACAGACAGGGTTGTCATTTATAAATTTAATCTAGAAACCCTAGATGGAGATGTCGTCGCTGAATCAGTTACGGCTGGGCTACCAAGGATGTTGGGAGTGCAAATCGACGATCCCTGTTTTCGAGAACGCCATGTAGAAACTTATAAAGATGGTCGAGTACGGGCAATATCCAATATCTATCAAGATCCTAATCTCAGCAATGCAGCTTGTTACATCAAAATGTTGGAGAAATTTGCTGTTAAGGCAAATTTGGTAGCACCAATTATTATCGGTGGGGAGCTGGTGGGCTTGATGATTGCTCATCATTGTGACAGCCCTCGGAATTGGCAACAAGCTGAAATAGATTTGTTTAAACAACTGGCGATTCAAGTGGGCTATGCCCTAGAGCAAGCACAGCTTCTTGAGGAGGTCGAAAAAGCAAGGGCGATCGCCGAAAAAGTTTCACAAGACGAACGCCAACAGAAAGAAGCCCTACAAATGCAACTTTTGGAACTCCTTTCTGAGGTAGAAGGTGCAGCCGCGGGTGACTTAACAGTACGTGCAGAAGTCACGGCGGGAGAAATTGGCACAGTAGCCGACTTTTTCAACTCGATTGTTGAAAGTTTGCGCGATATCGTCACTCAAGTTAAGGAAACCGCTACCTCTGTGAATGAGGCTATAGGCTCGAACGAAGGCGCTATCCGTGAACTCACAGAGTCAGCACTCGCTCAAGCAGCAGAAATCAACAACACTCTTGATGCTGTTGACGACATGGCTCAATCGATCCAACAAGTCGCCGCCAGCGCCCAGCAAGCAGCCTCAGTTGCCAATACCGCCGCCCAAACTGCCAAAAAGAGTGGCATGGCAATGGATATGACGGTGCAAAACATCTTGCATTTGCGAGAAACAGTCGGCGAAACCGCCAAGAAAGTCAAGCGTTTAGGAGAATCGACGCAACAAATTTCGCGTGTGGTGGCATTGATTAATCAGATTTCTATGCAAACCAACTTACTCGCCATCAACGCTGGTATTGAAGCCGCACGTGCAGGTGAGGAAGGTCAAGGTTTTGCAGTCGTCGCTGAGGAAGTTGGGGAACTGGCAGCCCGAAGTGCGGCGGCGACCAAAGAAATTGAACAAATTGTGGAAAATATCCAACGCGAAACAACAGAAGTTGTGCAAGCGATGGAACTAGGAACCACTCAGGTTGTCGAAGGAACGCGGATTGTTGAAGATGCCAAGCAAAATCTCGGGCAGATATTAGAGATTTCGCGCCAGATTGACTTGTTGGTGCAGTCGATTTCAATCGCCACAGCATCGCAGGCTCAAACATCGCAAACAGTCAGTTCTTTAATGAAAGACATTGCTGCTTCCTCGCAGCGCACAAGCGATTCTTCCAAGAAGGTTTCCAAGTCTTTGCAACAAACTGTGGAGATTTCGCAGCAATTGCAAGCGACTGTCGGTACATTCAAGGTGAATTAGTTATTGGTCGTTTGTCCTTTGTCATTCTCGGTGACCAATGACTAATGCTAATGACTAATAACTAATGACTAATGACTGATAGCAAATATTATGTCACAGGACAAAGAATTAGAAATCCAGATGCAGTTTCTGGAGGAAGCGACTGATTACCTCAATACCCTGGAAGGGGTATTGCTGGAACTTAACACCAACAATCGCATCTCTCTAGAAAAAATCAACGCCGCACTCCGAGCTGCCCACTCAATTAAAGGTGGCGCAGGCATGATGGGATTTCGCGCCCTGAGTGATTTGGCTCACCGTTTGGAAGATTCGTTTAAAGTTTTAAAAACTAGAAAAAATTCTTTAGAAATTGATACAGAATTGCAAAGTTTATTGCTATCTGGAGTAGATTGGCTACGTCAGATAGTGGAATTGCTATCAGAAGGGAATAGTGTAGATGAGCAGTGGTTATCGACTTTCTGTTATCCAGTTTTTGAAGAACTCCATGCGCGTTTGGGCGACCCATCCCCTGAAGATGCAGCAAGTATGCTGTCTCCAGAAGATGGGCAAGATATCATCCCTTTGCTGTTTGAAACAGAGGTAGAAGGGTGTTTGCAACGCCTAGAATCTGTGTTGGCAGATAGCGCCCAGCCCTGTTTGAAAGAAGAAGTTGCGATTATGGCAGCTGAGTTGGGTGGTTTGGGTGAAATGCTGCAGTTGCCAGCTTTTACTCAACTTTGCGAATCAGTGGCAAACCACTTGGAAGCAGGTGATCCCTGGCAGATAGAAACAATTGCCCGTGCTGCTTTGGAAGCATGGCGGCGATCGCAAGCTTTGGTAATCACACATCAACTCGATAGGTTACCGACAGCAATTGAACTGGAGGATTTGGCACATGAAGCCGCAGCATATACTCCAATAGAACTGCTAGAAGCACAAGCAGCACCCACGCTAGACCCAGAAACAGAAGTTGCACCAGATATTCTGCTACCAGAAGAAACTGACGAAAGTTGGCTGGATCGTGAAATCATTGCAGCTGATTTTGAAGCCTTAGAGGCAGCTTTCGCTGAGGAGAGTAACGCTGAAGTTGAAGTGCAACCAGAAACAGTTGTTGCTCAAGAAATTCCGGCAACAAATTACAAATTTGTTGAACGTAAAGTCGAACAAACTGTTGGTAGCAATAAGAGTGAATCTCAAGAAAATACAGTCCGAGTTCCTAGTAAGCAACTCGAGCAAATTAATGATTTGTTTGGGGAACTCATTATTCAGCGAAACGGATTGAATTTGCAACTTGAGAGGTTACGCAAACTTATTCGCAATTTGAACCAGCGAGTGCAAAGTCTGGATCGAGAAAATCAGCAATTACGTACAGCTTACGACAGAATAGCAACTGGTGGCGTGCAGCCAACTGGTGTTCCATTGCTGGCGTTGCCACCGAGTGACAAAGTGGAGCATATTATAGCATTTGACGATGGCAACCAGACACAAGGCGGGTTTGATTCCTTAGAAATGGATAGCTATAACGAATTAAACTTGCTCTCTCAGGAAGTCATGGAAACTATCGTTCAGGTGCAAGAAGTCACCACTGATATTCAACTCAGTATTGACGATACTGACCAATTTGCCCGCAAACTCACCAAAACATCCAAGCAGTTGCAAAGAAAGCTGACTCAAGTACGGATGCGTCCACTGTCCGATATTGTTGACCGCTTTCCAAGGGCTTTGCGCGACCTGTCTGTAGAGTACGGCAAAAATGTGCAACTGAAAATCGAGGGTGCTGGTATCTTAATTGAACGTAGCATCTTAGAGGCTTTAAATGAGCCTTTGATGCATATGTTACGAAATGCCTTCGACCACGGGATCGAAGACCCAGCAACACGCCTAGCCTGCGGTAAGTCAGAGCAAGGATTGATTGAGATTAAAGCCACGCATCAAGGTAATCGCACGATTATTACCCTCAAAGATGATGGACGCGGAATTGCGTTAGATAAAATCCGCGCCCGCGCTATAGCTATGGGGTTAGAACCAACTCTCATAGCGCAAGCTACCGATGAAGAACTGCTATCGCTGATTTTTGAGCCAGGATTTACCACCTCTGACCAAGTAACGGCATTATCCGGTCGCGGTGTCGGTATGGATGTGGTTCGCAGCAACTTGAAACAAGTGCGGGGAGATGTCAAAGTCGATACCGTAGCCGGAAAGGGCACGACTTATACGCTGTCAGTACCATTTACACTTTCAGTTGCAAGAGTGCTTTTGATAGAAAGCAATCGAATGCTTTTAGCATTTCCCACAGATGTGGTTTCAGAAATATTCTTGCTTGATAACGAACAGGTGTTTCCACTCGCTACCAGCGAAGTCCTCAATTGGCAAGGAAGCATGCTACCGTTGGTTCGCCTCGGTCGGCATTTGGAGTTTAATTGTCCCCGCTACGATAACCCGAACCAAGAAAGCCCCCCTGCAATCAATGCTGCAAGCGTAATCATAATCAACCAAGGCAATCAAGCAATAGCGGTGCAGGTAGACCGTTGTTGGGGTGAACAAGAAGTTGCGATCCGTCGAGTAGAAGGAAACATACCTCTGCCTAGTGGCTTCAGCAACTGTACGATTTTAGGTGATGGTCGGGTAGTACCACTGGTGAACGCCAACGAGTTACTCTATTGGATTACTACCAATGAGCGCACGCCTAGAACCAATCAACTACCATCAGCAAGGTTAAAGAACGTTTTCCTGACGCCAGCTGACGACAAACCTGTCGTGTCAATGAATGAGAAAGGCACAATCTTGATTGTAGATGACTCAATTAATGTCCGGCGCTTCTTAGCTTTAACTTTAGAAAAAGGAGGGTATCAAGTCGAACAAGCTAAAGATGGTCAAGATGCGCTAGATAAACTTCAAAATGGTTTGAGAGTTCAGGCTGTCATTTGTGATATTGAAATGCCTCGTGTTGATGGATATGGCTTTTTAGGTCGTATCAAATCAAATAATGATTTTAAAGATATACCGATTGCTATGCTGACCTCTCGTAGTAGCGATAAACATCGTCAACTGGCAATACAATTGGGTGCGAGAGCCTACTTCTCCAAACCTTACAATGAGCAAGAATTACTGAGAACTTTGGATGAAATCATTTTTCCTTTGGCAGAAGCCTCCAAAGGATAATATTGAAAGTGATGAGTTATGAGTTATGAGTTTTATACTCGTAACTCATGAATTTTGTACAAATTTTATTATGAATTGGTATTAAGCTGTTATACAAATAAACTTGTACATTAAACAAGATTGCATAAGTCCCTAGAACCCCACCCTAACCCTCCCCGTAAACAGGGAGGGAAAAAGATTTTTATTGCTTCCCGAAGCTTGCGGGGGGACTCTTAGGGGGTGCTTCTTTTTAATGAATGCAATAGGTCATTGACAAGGATTGGGCTGTTGCTCCTTAAGTGTTAACACTCAACATTTTTCTTTAAACTTCTTCAACTCAGCATTGCTGGCTCATTTTTCATGTCTTAGTCTAAAGTCCAGTAGTTTAAAATTTAAGAAAAAATTTTGAATTGACAGTTGGGATACAAGCCCCTGGCTGCGCGACATGGAAAACAAAAAAAAGCGCAGCATCCTTGCTTCAAGCCCCTGGATACGCGTCATGGGGTATTATTTTTGAATTTTGAATGAGCGAATTTTGAATTGTTTTGACCTCCACTCCAACGTTTATGCAATTTATGCCCGCATTATATTAATTTTTTTATTTTAATTTGGAAAAAAATCTAGAGAATTTGGCGTCTTCTAATCAAGCCGTGCAAATTTATGTATAAGCTATCCGGTCGATAGAAAGGTTTTGTGCCATGAGTAAACATTTTCTTCCTCCTCTTTCTCCAGATGATTTGCCTCCAAAGCCAACACTACTTGATGGGTTACTACTAAGACAACTAGAAGAGGCTACCGGCAAACACTTTTTCAAGGCTTGCGATTCCATAACTCGGGCTTTGTTGTCTAGTTGTCACTGGTATTTCCAGATAAACGCTGGTACTTTGATACTCGTTATTATCAGCTATGACATAGACAGTTACTGGCATATAGCGAAAGCTATTCCCCAAATGGTTGATAGCTTAAAGCTATTTTCCAATACTGCCAAAATCCGTTTTTGTCCTCCATCTGAGAAGGGTATACCGTGGGAAATGGGGATAGATGAAACGCCGGATGAAGAAGACGTGTTTTAACACATGGTTGCGCCTATTATCACATGGACGCTCATCGGTATATTGTCAAGGCGTTTCTTTTTAAAACGCCTTCCCTACTTCCAACAACCAGGGTAACTACACAAAGTGAGTTGGGTAATAAGACGTGTTTGGCGAAGCTGACTAAGACTAGCACACGATTGCTTAAGGAACTGGCGAGGCTGGGCGAGTACTACCTTTAACAGCAACTTGCTATTGTCTTGATATTTTTATTTTTATATGATAACCAAAGATTATGGTTTGGGAGGATGTCACTTGTGCTACAACTGGGAACAGATCAAACAATGCCAAGCTAACTACCAAAGGCGAACTGACTGCTGTACCAAGGAAAGTAACAAATCATCTTCTTTTCATTGGAAAACAGCTCAACAGAGTTTTATTTTTCAAGGATTGACGCTTGGTAGGATCGTACCAGGAAAAGCTCTAAATTACCAACTAAATTGGTATAATTATGCCAAGAAAAGAACAAGGATGGATCACTTTTCAAACCTCTGAGGAGGAGCGAAAAATTCTGGAACACATCTCAAAGCAGTCTCAGCGCACCAAAACAGAAATTTTGCGTGAACTCGTGCGTAGCCTGAACAACCAGTCTCCTCAACCGTCATCACTACCAACTCAACAGTATGAAACACAGGAGAGTAAAACTCCTGAGATAGAAGTTTTTAGTCCGAAGAAACGACTCAAAGTCAGCTCTCGTAATATTCTTAAGGGAATCGTTAAACGAGTTGTTACAGGAGCCGTTAATACTGAAATCACGCTGGAGATTGTTCATAAAGTTGAGCTAACCTCAATCATTACCAGAGTCTCAGCAGACGAGTTGGGTTTGTCTGAGGGTACAGAAGCTTACGCAGTGATCAAGTCCAACGATATTGTTATTGCTAAGGAGTAGAAAAAACTTAATTCAGAGTTATCAAGCGTTAAGAAAGTTTAACCACTATAGTTGGTCTTTACTACAAATTCTACAAAAGCCCTCACCCCTAACTGCTGTGCCAACTTGGGACAGCACTTAGGGGTGAGGTACTTTGGAATTATCAAACTTTTACTAAGCTTCGACTTTTACACCTCTCCAGAAGGCGACATAGCCCTCAATCTGCTTTGCCTTCTCCTTTGGATCAGGATAGTACCAAGCAGCATCTTTGTTAACTTGTCCATCTACTTCAATACTGTAGTAACTGGCAAGACCTTTCCAAGGACAAGTTGTGTGAGTGTCGCTTTCCTTAAAGTACTGCTTGTTAACTGAGTCAGGGGGAAAGTAATGATTGTTTTCCACAACTACGGTGTTATCGCTTTCGGCTAACACAGTACCATTCCAAATTGCTTTCGGCATATGTGATCAATGCTAATAACGCTACACATAACATTATGATTCCTCGGGCAGACATCTTGCCCATGCATCAAATGGCTGCACGTAGGAAATTCTTTATTAATAAAAATTCAAGGCATTTTGGATTGACATTGGAAGATTTTAAGATCACTTGTCAATTGCTCTAGGTAGTGCTAGACAGAAATAATTGTCTGTTAAGGTTGAGAAACTGGTTACGGAAAGTATTTTGGAAGCCAGTGTTGTTTACTCGTGTTGTGTGGGACTGGTAAATTTGACTGTATACAACTGTAGATAATTAGTAAAATTAGATACAATTGCAATTCTACAAAATGCGTTCTTCTGCCAAGACAAACTAAATAGCCGGACAGCTAGGTAATTGCGATCGCATTCTGGCACTACGCATTGGCGCAGATCGCTCTTTGAATGGTAGTGATGCCACCTGTTGTGGGTCGATAGTGTTTGAATTCATCCGTCCTCCTTGTGCCAACTAGTAACACAGGTGAGGTTATGAGCATTTTGATACGTTCGATTTTGGTGCAATAGTCGTCATCTCTTTGCCGCACTCAGCAATTTACGCCCCCAGTAAGTTGGGGGCTATTTGTTTGGGTTACTGCCTTTATCCCGCAGAACTCCTTCAAGTGCGTTAGCCGAAGACTTACAGCGCTTTTCAAGTAAATAAACTACGGGGTAGGGGCTTTCGTCTAGCCGTGCCGCGATTTGAATCGCGAAAGTCGGCTGGTGAGAATTCATGAAGAAGAACCGGGTAAAAAGTATGTGTTCAAATTAGAGAACCCATAGTTACTACTTACCTGTCTGCGTTTGCTTAAGATTGATTATGATGTAAATCAGGCACAATGCCTTTTTTGCAACACACTGACCTATGCCTGAGAATCCCAATTTAGAACAAGCGCTGAAATATTACTTTGGCTACGACAGCTTCCGCCTCGGACAGCGGCAAATTATCGAACAAGCGCTACAAAATCGGGATTTAATGATTGTTATGCCCACAGGGGGCGGAAAGTCTTTGTGCTTTCAGCTACCAGCATTGCTAAAAAAAGGTTTAACCGTGGTGGTGTCACCGCTGATCGCTTTGATGCAAGACCAGGTGGAATCACTGCGAGATAATGGAATTGCCGCAACATTTCTTAATAGCAGTCTGAACGCATATAAAGTGCGATCGCGCGAAGAATACATCCTCAGCGGTAAAGTGAAACTGCTGTACGTCGCGCCAGAACGCCTACTGAGTGACAGATTTCTCCCGTTTCTCGACTTAGTTCATCATCAAGTTGGCATTTCCGCCTTTGCTATTGACGAAGCACACTGTGTTTCTGAATGGGGACACGACTTTCGTCCAGAGTATCGCCAACTGAAGTTACTGCGGAAACGCTACCCAGACATTCCCGTTCTTGCCTTGACCGCCACAGCAACCGATCGCGTCCGTACTGATATTATCCAACAACTGGGGCTGAAACAACCCAGCATCCATCTTTCCAGCTTCAACCGCCACAACCTTTACTATGAAGTCCGTTCCAAAACCAAGTATGCTTACGCCGAAGTGTTGGAACTCATCCGGGAAACAGAAGGTTCAGGAATTATCTATTGCTTGACGCGCAAAAAAGTTGATGAAATCACTCTGAAACTGCAACACGATAAAATTTCAGTCTTGCCTTATCATGCCGGATTAACTGATGAAGAACGCAGCAAAAATCAAACTCGGTTTATTCGGGATGATGTGCGTGTTATGGTGGCAACAATTGCCTTTGGCATGGGAATTAACAAACCGGATGTCCGATTTGTCATTCACTTTGATATCTCCCGTAATTTAGAAAGTTATTATCAGGAATCAGGTAGAGCAGGGCGAGACGGAGAACCATCTCGCTGTATACTCTTCTACAGTTACAGTGATGTCAAAACAATTGAATTTCTGATCAACCAAAAACCAGATCCCCAAGAACAGTTGATTTCCAAACATCAACTGCGGCAAATGATAGACTACACCGAAGGAACCGACTGCCGACGTACAATTCAGTTAGGTTATTTTGGGGAACGTTTTGCAGGGAATTGTGGCAACTGTGACAACTGCCGTTATCCTAAACCAGTACAAGACTGGACCATTGAAGCCATGAAGTTTTTATCTTGCGTGGCTCGATGTAAAGAAAGATTTGGTATGGGTCATATTATAGATGTGTTGCGGGGAGGAAAAAGCCAAAAAATTACTCAATACGAACACGACAAACTTTCTACCCACGGCATTGGCAAAGATAAAACAGCAGATGAGTGGCGAATGCTGGGGCGTTCTCTGTTGCACCAAGGATTGCTAGAACAAAGCAGCGATGGTTACGCTGTACTAAAACTTAACGCCCTGAGTTGGGAAGTTATGCGGCGACAGCGAACAGTTTCGATTGCGGTTCCCGTAGCACAAAAGATAACTTGGGAAGAGGGGGATGAAAAAGCCGCCGAAGTGGAAATGCTATTGCAGAGGTTGCGAGCTTTACGCAAACAAATTGCAGACGCTCAATCTGTCCCACCGTACGTCATCTTTGCCGATTCTACCCTAAAATTAATGGCGCAGATCCAACCCCAAACCTTAAGGGAATTTAGTAAACTTTCTGGCATAGTTAGTCATAAAGTTTCCAACTATGGCGAAAAATTCCTTGCAGAAATTCGCGCTTATCGTCAAGAACAAGGTTTGTCAAATCAACAGGATAATTCCACACGTTTTCAGGACTTACCTTCAGAAACTGAATTATTGACTTTACAGTTACACCAACAAGGTTTTAGCGTTGCAGAAATTGCAGCAAAACGCAATCTTCGCCCGACAACAGTTATTCGTCATCTTTCCGATTTAATAGAGAAGAATCAGTCAGTAGATTTCAATCTGTTAGTTCCTGTAGAGAAGCAGCAGAAAATTTTGCAAGTCTTAGAAACTCTTGGCGATATTTCCCTGACCCCAATTAAAGAATATCTTGGGGATAGCTATAGCTTTGATGAAATTCGCCTCATACGGGGAAAATGGCGACGGGAAAGTAAGAAATAGGCCTCTTGCATAAGTAGAGTTCATCTACGTTCATCTGCGGTTAATTATTAGACCTCTTGCATAAGTAGATTCCATCTGTGTCCATCTGTGGTTAATTATTCTTTTTTTTGGAATGAATGCAAGAAGTCTATTCATTTTTTTAGACTTTTTTTTCCAAGAAGTCTAATGATAGTCATTAGGGTAAGCAGGATGCCCACCCTATAATGTCACGGCTAGGCAGAGGTCTATGGGGTCTTGGCTAAAAATATTAATCTAACCTTGCTGAACTTTTTTGATTAAAACTACTATTTCTTGATGTTCCGCAGTCTGCCCTTGATTAAAAAAGAGTCCAGCAGCTTTTTGTAAATCTTCTATAGCCCCTGAATTATCTCCCATTTCTATACGAGTTAGACCTCGAAACTTATAAGCTTTTGCATAATCAGATTTGAAACGAATTGCCTGAGCGTAATCTTTAAGAGCTTCTTCATATCTATTTAATCCGGCATACGCAAGACCTCTAAAAGCGTATGCAGGAATATATTTTGAATGGAGTGCAATAGCACGATTTAAAACTCTAACTGCATAATCGTAATTTTTCAGCTTTACATAAGCAACTCCAAGTTGGAAATGAGCTTGAGGTATTGAAGAATCGATGTACAGCACCCGCTTGTAATCCTCAATAGCTCCTTTTACATCTCCAAGTGCCTCACGAGAGATGCCTCTGTTGCTATAAACAGCAGCAGCAGATGGAGCTAGGCGAAGTGCTTGATTGTAATCTTCTATTGCTCTTTTGTCGTCTCCCAGCAAAGCAAATGCATAACCTCGCTGCCCGTAAGACACAACATCATTTGGATTCAGAGACAACGCCTGATTGTATTGCTGAATTGCCCCCTCAAAGTCTCCTTGTTGTAGCTTGCGATCTCCTTGCCTATTCGGAGAATTGCTAAAAAACAGATCGAATATCTCTCTCATAGTATGGTTACAAAGACTTTTGCTCTTGCTCGAATCTAACCTTTGCTCTTAAAGCCGTCCTCAGCAAATTACCGGAAACTATTGTTGAGATTGAGTAAAATTACCCTAAAATTTTTATCCCAGTAACCCAGCGCATTTATTATGCACAGCGGTGCTTTTCGCGCAATAACAAACTAGAGTCAATCTTTTCCACACTCGCACAACCACTCAGCGCCATAGCCACATCTAGCTCATCTCGCAGAATTTCGATCGCATGAGCAACACCAGCTTCTCCTGCTACGGCTAATCCCCATAACACAGGACGTCCCAAAAGTACAGCTTTTGCTCCCAATGCTAAAGCTTTAAGAATATCAGTACCTCTGCGAATACCTCCATCCAACAACACTTCAGCGCGTCCATCCACAGCTTCTACCACTTCAGCTAAAGCGTCAAGAGATGCGATCGCTCCATCTAATTGACGACCGCCATGATTAGACACAACAATAGCTTTAGCTCCACACTCCACGGCACGAGCCGCATCATCTCCCCGTAAAATTCCTTTCAGTACCAAGGGAAGCGGACATAAAGACTCAAGCCATTCCAAATCATCCCAGGTTACAGCAGGGTTAAGTTGCTCGGCAACATAAGTAAACAATCCAGATTCCCCCTGTTCGTGGGGAATGTTCAACCCCGAGAGAGTTGTCAGATTAGCCAGTTGCATACCTACTGGCAAAGCAAACTCATTCCGTTTGTCTCGTTCGCGTCGTCCCAACACAGGAGCGTCTACAGTGATACAAAGTGCTTTATAGCCTGCAGCATAAGCCCTTTCTACCAAAGCACGAGTTAATCCCCTGTCTTTATGTATATAAAGCTGGAACCATTGCGGAGTATGAAGATTTGTGTCGTGACACACTGCCGCCACTTCCTCTATACTTTTGGTAGAAAGAGTACTCAACACCATGCCAACACCAGCGGATGCTGCTGCTCTTGCCGTGGCAACTTCTCCTTGTGGATTGGCAAGACATTGAAATGCCATCGGAGCAATAAACAGAGGCATTTCCAGCGGTTGACCTAAGACTTTGGTTGCTAGGTTGCGATCGCTCACATCTACTAGCACTCGCGGACGAAGCTTAAATCTTTCAAAAGCAGCCCGGTTATCCCGCAATGTCACTTCATCCCAAGCACCGCTAGCATAGTAGTCCAAAGCCATTTGAGACAGGCACTTAGTAGCTAACTGTTCGTATTCAAATAAGTTCAGCGGTTTAAACGATTTTACTTTTTCCATCGCCGTGCCAATCTCAAAGATGCACAAGTCTCTGTTGGACTGTAGACCATTTTTGCAATTAAAAACCCAGTTTCTCACAAAAACTGGGTTGATCTGAATCAGATTCAAAAATAATTACAGATAGACACAAATGCACACAAACGGTTTGGTGTGCATCTGGAGTTGCTTATTTCTTATTTAATAGGGAAAACTTGGCACCTTAGATTTTGCATTGTTTGAGGACACCGTAGTCTGTACTGCTTCAGTGCGTTGATTTTTGAAAGTTAAAATGACAGACAATAATTTGGGAAAAGCAATACAAGCGACAGCGTTTATCAACGTTAGGAATAGACCTTCCATCAAACCCATAGATAATTCCCCTCTTCATAAAGATGCTTTTTATATTTTATTATTTTTACAGAAAATTCATTAAAACGAGTGAAAAGAAAAATTGGATTTTCTTATTTTGTCTATAAGTTACTGTTAATATCAATTTTTCTTACTATAACCATAGAGTTTATGAGTACTTTATAAATAACCCAATCAGTTATTAATTATCAAAAGACTTATTTCAAAAGTATGATAAATAAATGTTTATAAGTTCAGATCTTGCACGCAACAAGAGCCAGAGGCTCTAATATCTCGTTACCAGGTTGAACCTGGTAACGAGGGTTTGGACGGCGACGCAATGTCACTGTTCCAACTCTTGCAAGATATCAGTAAGCGCAGATGCACGCAGATAAATTATCTGTGTGCATCTACCTGCATCTGTGGTTTCACAAAAATGACTTTTGCAAGAGGTTAACTAAACACTGAAGTCTATTAACCTGGAGAACACCTATCACAAAAACTAGGATAAAATTTACAAAATGAACTTTTTGTCAAGGTGTAAGTTGTACAATATGGAAAACTGGTAATTTCAGTTTTATTATTCTGTTTTGTCTGTATTGTTGAAGTTGGCGATAACTGATTACATCTATTTTTCACAGCCAAAATGAAAGATAGAAGCTTGGGAAACACAAGACAGCCAGCAACATTGATCAGCGTTAACAGTAGAATATCCATCAAACGCATAGGTCATCTCTTTCTTTTACAAATTGGTGCTCAGTGCTTCAAGTCAAAAGTATAATTCTCGCAACGACTTGGAAGCAAACTTTTACATTGCTTCTATCTTAGATAAATTAACTATAGCATAAACTTTTATCAATATATAGTTCTATGAACTTTTGAAAATTGCTATAGACAGAAGCCAATGTGTCATTTATTATCACCTATTTCATCCACATATCGGAATATGCTGGACATATAACAAATGTGTATTTAGGAGATGTGTAATGTCGAAAACATACGAGATTTCTGCCATATTATCTAATCTTACGGAGCGAGAGCGCCAGGAATTACAGCGTTTAGCGGATTACTCTAATCTAAAGTCGCTACCAGAAATTTGGCCGTTGGTAGCAAAGCGATTTGGTGATAATGTTGCCCTGCGTGACCCTCATGCTAAACCAGAAGTTGTGATTACATATACGCAACTCGTTCAAAAAATTCAACAATTTGCTGCTGGATTGCAAGCATTAGGGGTGAAAGCAGGAGAACGCGTCTCCCTGATTTCGGATAACAGTCCTCGCTGGTTCATTGCAGATCAAGGTATTATGACTGCTGGGGCAGTTGATGCAGTGCGTGGCTCCCAGGCAGAACGGGAAGAACTGTTATTTATCTTGGGAAATAGTGGTAGCAGGGCGCTTGTTGTCGAAGATTTGAAAACTTTCAACAAGCTTAGACCACGTCTTGAGGATCTGGCAATTCAACTGGTGGTTTTGCTTTCCGATGAAGCACCACCAACAGACGAAACTCTGAAAATACTTAACTTCGCTCAGTTGATGGAAATAGGGGCAAACCATACTTTAGAACCAGTAGAGCAAACCCCCGACACTCTGGCAACCCTAATGTATACTTCTGGCACGACGGGCAAACCCAAAGGCGCGATGCTTTCTCATAGGAATTTGATGCACCAAATTTTAGCGCTTGGGGCAGTTGTGCAACCGCAAGTGGGAGACATGGCTCTCAGTATCCTGCCCACGTGGCACGTCTACGAACGCAGTTGTGAGTATTTTTTACTTTCTCAAGGTTGTACGCAAATTTACACGAACTTGCGCTCTATCAAACGGGATTTGAAAGAATTTAAACCCCATTATGTGGTATGTGTGCCACGATTATTGGAATCAATTTATGAGGGAGTGCAAAAGCAGTTCCGCGAACAACCTGCAAATAAGCAACGTTTGATAAACTACTTTCTGGGCGTTAGCGAAAAGTATATCAAAGCGCAGCGAATTGCCCAAGGATTGAGTTTAACAAATCTCAACCCCTCAACATTTGAGCAATTGGCAGCTCGTATGCAAGCAACTGCTTTGTTCCCACTCCATGCTTTGGGAGAACGACTTGTTTATGCCAAGGTACAGGAAGCAACAGGGGGGAGAATCAAGCAAATGTTTAGCGGTGGTGGTGCGCTTCCCAAGCACATAGATGACTTTTTTGAAATTATTGGTGTGGAGATTTTGCAGGGCTATGGCTTAACGGAAACTTCTCCTGTGACTCATGGGCGTCGTTATTGGCGGAATTTACGTGGTTCAGTTGGGCAACCAATAGCGGCTACAGAAACGAAAATAGTAGATCCTGAGACTCGTAAACCTTTACCCACCGGGGAGCGAGGTTTGGTGCTGCTGCGGGGACCACAAATTATGCAAGGCTATTACCAAAACCCCGAAGCAACAGCGAAAGCAATTGACGCGGATGGTTGGTTTGATAGCGGGGATTTGGGTTGGGTGACACCGCAAAATGATTTGGTACTAACCGGACGGGCAAAAGATACGATTGTATTAACCAATGGGGAAAATATCGAGCCGCAGCCAATTGAAGATGCGTGTTTGCGATCGCCCTACATAGATCAGATAATGCTTGTTGGACAAGACCAACGCAGTATCGGTGCATTGATTGTCCCCAATTTGGAAGCCCTGGAAAAATGGGCTGAAACTCAGAATCTGCATCTACGTCTACCAGATGAAGCCGCCAAAGAACAAAATAAGGAGGACTCAGCAAACAAAACGCAAGTCAGCGTGGAGAGTAAAATAATTCAGGATTTATTTCGGCAAGAATTGAATCGGGAAGTGCAAAATCGTCCAGGCTATCGACCGGATGACCGCATTGGTCCGTTCAAGCTGATTCTGGAGCCGTTTTCAATCGAAAATGGCATGATGACACAAACTTTGAAAATTAGGCGACACGTGGTGATGGAGCGCTATCGCGATATTATTAACGGCATATTTGCCTAATTATTTCACCTGCAAACTATAGAGTGAACGTGAAACATTTATGAACCTCTCCAAACCTCAACAACTGCTCCTAAAACGCGGTGTTAACGTCAAAGCGATTGTCACTCCTCTGTGGAAAGAGGAAGTGCAGCAGCAACTGCAAGCTCAAATTAATCAAATTGACCAGCAGTTGCAACAACTAGATGTTGAAGGACAGCGAGCGATTTCAGCAATTCAAAAGCAGAGTTTGCAACCACCTGGTCCTCAAACCCTGCAACAAATTGAAAATATCCAAGTTCAAGTTAATCAGAAGAAAAGCGAACTCCTGGAACAGAAAAACCAAAGTCTACAAAACCTCCAGCAAGTACAGCTTCTACAGTTAGATGAGGAAGTTAACCAATTCCAAATGGAAGGCTTTTTCCACGTAGAACCAGGTGATAACTTGATAAGCAAACTACAGGTAGAAGTTGTGCTACGTGATGGTGTTGTAGAAGAAATTCGCGGCGATATTTAAATTTGATTTAAATTTGTCCAAAGTCTAATTGTCCTTGGTTCTTACCAGTGATTCATGACTAGTACAATTTGTTACAAGGCGCAAATGTTAACCACATAAGCTTTTTGTGTCTTTTTAACAGTTGGATGATTTCCCCACCCGCTGCACTAGTGACAAATAACTACTGACAGGTTTGGGTTGGCTGTTTTGTGCTGACGCTACTTCCAGGTATACATTGTACCTGGGAGCCAGCCCAAACAATTTGCCAGACACGAGGGGAGTTAACCAAAAGCGATCGCCCAAACGTTGCTAGTTCCACTCGATATTTAACTGCTTTGAGAGAATTGTTTGCTGGCTCTATTTGCGTAATCGTCACTAATGCTTGATTGGCTTCGGGATAAAATACCTCGACTTTGCGAGTTGCGCTTGAGTCCTCCTCATCAAAGGCATTGAGGGCAAGTTCAGCAGGATCGCTGCCTAAGAGAGGAGAGTTAATTTTTTCTAAAGGTACAGAATTATAATTGGCTCGCTCCGGGTTGACAATCTCCTCTGTTAGGTTCACATCCGAAAACTGCGGCGGTTGTCCATTGCTCGTATCAGAAACCGCTTCAGTCGTTTGACGCTGGGTGATGTAAACACCAGTGGCAGCGGTGGCAAATATACTAACTACCACTATCAGAAACCACTTCAACTTTGGCGACATAAAATTTAACAGTTAATTCAAACAGGCTAAATATCAATTTTGAATTTTAGATTGAGGTAGCGTCCTTCATCTTCTTGCTTTTGAGTGGAATTCAAAATTTGAAAAAGCCGTGATCAGAAATACAAACTTATAGACCTTGTGGTCTTAATATAGTTCCTCGCATCTAGGTAAATTAGGGGTAAGGATGTAGGGGTGTCAGGGTATCAGGAAAAATAAGAATGTCATTTACTATTTTCTTTTCAAAATTTAAAAATTATTCCCCTACATCCTACACCCTTGTTCCTCGATACCCCGCCCCGAAGGGAGCTAGGTCAAGATACAATGCGATCTGACACTAGCTGTAAAAGTCCATTAATTCTCGATTCACCAAACCACCCATATGAGCATTTACGAAGTATTTATGCCGGCGCTAAGTTCCACCATGACCGAAGGTAAAATCGTTTCCTGGGTAAAATCACCTGGAGACAAAGTGGAAAAAGGCGAAACAGTGGTGGTTGTCGAGTCAGATAAGGCAGATATGGATGTGGAATCCTTTTATGAAGGATATGTTGCCACAATCCTTGTGCAAGCTGGTGAAACAGCCTCCGTTGGAGCTGCGATCGCCTTGTTAGCAGAAACCGAAGCTGAAATCGAAACTGCGATCCAACAAGCCAATTCTGGAAGTAGTCCTGCTAAACAAGAAGCAACTGCTGCCACTTCTGGAAAAATAGCAGAAACAACCACAGTCGCAACGCCTGCTGCTTCTCAAAACGGAACGAGCCGTACAAATGGGCGGCTTGTAGCTTCACCCCGCGCCCGCAAGTTAGCCAAGGAACTGAAAGTTGATTTGAGTGGCATTTCTGGTAGTGGTCCCTACGGTCGCATCGTCGCCGAAGATGTAGAAGCAGCTGCTGGAAAATCTAGCAAACAACCTGTCACAGTTACCCCTGTCGCATCTCCACAACCAGCACCAACAATTACCCCAGTTGCACCTACACCTACCAAAGTTGCACCAGCACCTGCACCCACGCCAGTCACCACCGCAGTTCCGGGTCAAGTTGTGCCTTTGACTACCTTGCAAAATGCCGTAGCGCGGAACATGGTAGCCAGCCTCTCCGTGCCTGTCATCCATATAGGATACACAATTACCACAGATGCGCTAGACAAGCTTTATAAACAGATTAAGTCTAAAGGCGTGACAATGACAGCGCTACTTGCAAAAACGGTAGCGGTGACGTTGCAAAAACATCCCCTGCTTAATGCCAGCTACTCAGAACAAGGAATTGTCTACCACTCTAATATTAATGTTGCCGTGGCAGTGGCAATGGATGATGGAGGATTGATCACACCAGTGTTGCAGAATGCAGACAATATGGATATATATTCTCTGTCACGCGATTGGAAGTCCTTAGTTGAGCGCGCCAGAGCCAAAAAGCTGCAACCAGAAGAGTACAACAGTGGCACCTTTACAGTAACGAACTTGGGAATGTTCGGCGTAGATAGATTTGATGCAATTCTACCACCCGGACAAGGTTCCATTTTGGCAATTGGGGCATCACGTCCGCAAGTCGTCGCCACAGCCGACGGTCTATTTGGCGTCAAGCAACAGATGCAGGTGAATATTACCTGTGACCACCGGATTATTTACGGTGCCCATGCGGCGGCGTTCTTGCAAGATTTGGCGAAGTTGATTGAGACAGATACTCAATCTTTGACGCTGTAGCCTTCCTTCATCAGCTTTAGCAGCTTGAGACTTGGAGTCATGATGCTCCAAGTTTTTTTATCTGCTGCGGACAATAGACTTCTTGCAAAAGTATGATTAATAGATGTTTAGAACCGCAGATGCACGCAGATAAACGTAAATAAATTATCTGTGTCCATCTGTGTCCATCTGTGGTTTTTTTTTCATAAAATTGACTTTTGCAAGAGGTTTAATGCCTCAATTAGTCAAGAACTGTGACGTACGACAACACTTTAAAATATCTGGTTGAGCAATATCCAGAACAATACATCCGCTGGCTACTTGCATCTGAGCCGACGGATATTCAAATTCTAAAAACGCAATTAAACCTGGAACCAATCCGCGCCGACTCAGTAACTTTTCTGCAAACTACAAATCAAATCCTGCATTTGGAGTTTCAAACCTTGGCTGCATCAACTCCGCTTTTACCACTGCGGATGCTGGACTATTGGGTGCGACTTTATCGCCAGTACAACTGTGATATTGAGCAAGTTGTGATTTTTCTCAAACCCACGACTTCAGAAGCGGTATTTGTCGAGCAATTTACCGCCCGCAATACCTCTCACCGCTACCGAGTTATTCGTATCTGGGAGCAAGATCCTGAACCGTTGTTAGCATATCCTGGTTTGCTACCTCTGGCAACTTTGGCACGGACAGATTCTCCCCAAACCTTGCTCGAACAGGTCGCAGTCCAAGTGAGTATGATTGAAGAAACAGCGACCAAACAGAGTATCTCGGTATGTACCCAACTTCTGGCTGGGTTGGTGTTTGACCAAGAACTCATTCGTCAGCTTTTTAGGAGAGAAGATATGAGAGAATCTGTGATTTATCAAGAAATTCTTCAAGAAGGGAGAGAGGAAGGAAGGCAATCAGAACTAAGGCTAGTTATGCGCTTGCTCACTCGTCGGCTTGGCACTGTTACCCCTGAGTTACAGTCTCAAATTCAGGAGTTGTCGCTTGAACAGTTGGAGGACTTGGGTGAAGCTTTGCTAGATTTTACAACTGAGGCTGATTTAGTTAATTGGCTCAATAGATAAGGAAGTTAGATTGTAGTCTATACTCACTTCTTAGCCAGCACAAAAAAAGTTGTAATATCCAGCAACACACCCTGTTCAGTTGCTAAAACTTCAACTTCGTTTGCATATTCAGCCTTTATTTCTTCGATTTTCTCTGTTGATAATTCCAACAATGGATTCTTCGGGTGAAGCCAGCCACCGCCCCACCACTTTTTCGCATCATCAACACTGAGATATTTACCCAACTGTTCAATCTTCACTTCGATATTTTCAAAACCAGCTTGTTGTAACAGATTTTCACACCTTTGGGGTGTACCAAGTAGTTCATGGATATTTGGTAGTGAAACTCCATATTTAGCGCAGGCTTTAATAATTACGGGTGTCATAAAAGAAGTTTCCGCCCACGCATGAAAAGCAACAATTCCACTGGGTTGAAGCCAGCGATACCATTTGTGAAAAATGGCAGGAATATCAGTAAACAACACAATCGCTGAAGAACAAAAAATTGCATCAAAGCTATTTTCGTCAAAATTTAAATCTTCTGCATCTGCCTCAATTAATTCGATATTTTTTAACCCTGCTGCTTCTATCTTTTGTTGTGCTTGATTCAGGAAAACTGACGCAATATCTACACCGAGAACTTTGCCTTCATTCCCCACAATATCAGCAGCAGCTATGGCGATAATACCCGTACCAGTTGCGACATCTAATATTTTTTGTCCTTTTTGTAGTGTTGCTAATTCTACTAAAGGAATACCGCGTCTATACGCTAATTCACTACTGTCATAGTCAGTTCTCTTATTATAGAAATCAGCTACTTGCTGCTTGTATTCGTCGAGATGTGGTTTATCTGGCATTTAAATTATTTTCCTGTTTTATAGTTTGATTTTTTATACTTATTTAGCTTCACAAATTATCTCGTAGTGAGCGCTTAAGCGCTTACTACAAACTTCTCACTTGTAAGCAGTTACGAAAAAAGTCATATTTTCATACCAAACGCCTTGCTCGGTTGTCATCGCCTCAATTCGTTGACGGTACTCTGCTTTTAATTCTTCCATTTGCTTTGATAACACCTGTAACAAAGGATTTTCTCTAGGATGAAACCATCCTCCATTCCATTCTCTCGCTTGCTCAAGGCTACGATAGAAACCAAGTTGCTGAGTCTTCACTTCAATATCTTGAAAACCAGCTTTTTTTAGCATATTTTGACAGTTTTGGGGAGTACCTGTTTGCTCGTTTATGTTGACAATAGAAATACCATATTTGGCACAAATTGCAATGATCAGTGGTGCTTCACAAGATTCCTGAGAGCAACAAGAAAATCCCAAAACTCCCCCTTTCTTGAGAAAACGATACCACTTGCGTAGAGTATCAGGAATATCTGTGAAGTAAACTATCGCTGTGGAACAAAGAATTACATCAAAACTCTCATCATCAAAGTCTATATACTCTGCATCTGCTTCAATTAGCTCGATATTTTGTAAGCCTAATTCCTCAATTTTCTGTTGTGCTTGCTTGAGCATTCCTGAAGAAAAATCTACTCCAATTACTTTTCCTTCACCGACAATTTGTGCAGCCGCAATGGCAATGATACCTGTGCCAGTTGCCAAATCTAATACTTTTTGTCCCTTTTGTAGAGGAACTAGCTCTAGTAGAGGAAGAGCACGACGAATGGTGTAATCGTTATCGTAACTTGTTCTGCTGTTAAAGAAATCAATGACTTCTTTTTTGTATTGTTGCTCGTATTGGCTGTTATGCATAAGATTTTCATTACCCGAATTGCGTGGTTTTGGACAAAGAGCCAGGTGACTGATGGCAACCCAACTTGAACAAGCAAGCGCACCAAGAGTTTTCGTTAGTCGGCTTTAACAAAGCGTTAGGTTGCGCTTTCGCGACTGTTTAAGGTTTCGGTTTCTGGTTTTCGACCCAGGATATACCAGGTAGTGAGTTCATCCCACACTCCTTGTTCGGTTTGGAGTGCCTCTAATTTTGCCTCAAATTCAGCTTTAGCTTTTACTAACTGCTCTGACGAAAGCTTTGAGGAGAGATTTCGATATTTTGCAAGGGGTGGACGAGAAATTCCTTCCCATGTTGCTTTTGCCTGTTCTAAATTAATGTAGTTACCATGCTGCTCAGTCTTGATTTCTATCACTTCAAAGCCAGCGTCCACGAATAGATTTTGACACATTTCAAGTGTGCCGATTCGATTACTAGCCTCTAGCAAAACACCATACTTTTCAAAGATCTCCCGCAAAACAACGTATCCGACATACGCAGTATCCGCAGGTGTATGAATGCCAATTACCCCACCAGGTTTGAGAAATAAATGCCAAACCCGCAATGTAGCTTCTTTGTCCTCTATCCAAGGAAATGTATTCGCACACAAAATTTGGTCAAAACTATTGGCAGAAAAATTAAGTGATTCGGCATCCGCTAGCTGAAACTCAACATTCCTTAGACCTAATGCTTCAACTTTACATCTCGCCAACTCCAACATTCCACTAGAAATATCTACACCAATAACTCGACCACCTTCTCCAACGATTCGAGCTGCTTCAATTGCAAGGTGACCTGTACCGGTTCCAATATCCAAAATATGCTGTCTGGAACTGACGTGGGAATATTCAACAAGATGTTGACAAATTCGCAAATGCCACTTGCTATCATCATAAGTTTGGCTTCTGCGGTTGTATAAATCTGCTATTCCCTGTTTGTAATCATTTAAGTCAAGTTGTTTGGTCATTAGGGTTTCTTTTACCAAGATTCGCTAGACATCGCTAAAAAAGAAAATAAGTTGCTAGTAACGCTCTTGTCTTCTGAAAACTTGCGCTCTTTAATGTTGAAATCTTGCAAAGTAGCAAAATTACTCGTAATAAGCGCTCTTTGCGCTTACTACAAACTATCTTCAGTTTTAGAAAGCCGACTTACAACATTTCTCTGTATGCCTTAGGTGTCATTCCTACCAGCTTGCGAAACAAAGCTGTAAAATTGCTTTGGCTAGAACAGCCAACACGAAGGGCAATTTCAACAATAGGTAACTGAGTATAAGTGAGTAAAAACTTGGCACGCTCGATGCGACATTGAATTATATATTGATGTGGAGTCAGCCCCATTGAGCGTTTGAACCAACGACAGAATGAATAGGAACTCATTTGCATCAGGCTAGCCAATTCTGCCAGAGTTAAATCCAGTGCTAGGTTGTCATGAATATAATCGATTACCTGTCGCAATTGTCGCTCAGAAAGATTAACCTGAGGTGGAATTAGTTGCCGTGATACAGAATAGGTTTTGAGGAGATGGGCTGCAAGAGCTGTAGCAACGGATTCCCCGTAAAGTTTACCAGATGGGCATCCAGCTTCCAGTTCCGCTTTCAGCGCCATTCCCAGGTGAAAAATTTGCGGGTCCCTTACTCCCCGGTGCGGGATGAGTTCAACATCAACCGCATTGTCTGCTACTCTCTGAAATAGACTGGAATTAAGAGACACCAGAAGAAATTCGACATCCTGATACCAGCGAGCTTGTGTCTGAAAGCCTTTTGGAGTGATACCAATTTCACCTCTCCTCATCTGCGCCTTGTGTAACCGTCCGCCTGCTAGTCGCCAGTCAATTTGATATTCATGACCAAGCATGATACTGATGCTGTGCTGCTGCAAGCAAAGCTCTGGAGTCTCAGCGGGTGGTAAATGATGATATTCAACCACAATACCGTCCCAGTTTGTTCTGGTACTAGACAAAATCGGTGGCTTGCAGGCGATCGGAACAAGTTTTCCGCTTGCCAGATTAATGGCTGAGAGTCGTTCAGATTCCATGCTACTTTTTGACTTTGCAGCTACTACAAAAAAATGCTCCTAAGATGCACATTTTATAACCCTTATATAGCAAGCATTTCACAAAGCTAATAAAAATGTGCTTCTTTCATTTGTTGCGAGGAGGCTTAATACTTTTGACTTCTTACCTTATGGTTTTGACTTCCCCCTCGTGGGGCACTCGCATCACACAAAGCACAAAAGCCCAGCTTTTTTGTATTCCTAGTAACAAAAGGTAACTGGGCTTTTGTTGCTAATGGCTCATTGCTAATTGCTGTATCGCCATGAGCCATAAGCTATTAGCAACTAACAGAGGGCTTTGTCGATTCAGCTTGAACTACTTAGGATTCAGGCGTAAGTCGGAAAATCGGTGTAGCCTTCTTTGTCAAAAGAATACCAGATACTTGGATCGGGTGGTGGATTTAGAGGCCAGCCATTGGTAAAACGCTCAACTAAATCAGGATTGCTAATTATCGGTCGCCCAAAGGCAATCAAATCAGCACTACCATCCTTGATTGTGGCTTCAGCGGTTTCTTGTGTATAGCCACAGTTACCGATGAGCGAACCTGTAAACACAGAGCGAAGTTCAGCCAACGTCATCGGCTCTCCCAACTCGTGAAAGCCAAATCCTAGTCCATCTAGTATATGCAAGTAAGCTAGACCGTAAGCATTCAACTGCTGGGCGACATAAAGAAAGGTTTCCCGGAAATCTGGTGAACCCATGTCATTATAATTGCCATTTGGAGACAGCCTCACTCCTACTCGGCTAGCAGGCCATACAGTTAAGATAGCCTCCACAATTTCTTTGAGAAAACGATAGCGATTCTCAAGGCTACCACCATATTGGTCTGTCCGATGATTGGTCTTAGATTGCAGAAACTGATCGATTAAATAGCCGTTAGCTGCATGAATTTCCACTCCATCAAAACCAGCATCTTTTGCGCGCTGGGCTGCGCGACGATAATCTTCCACCACTAGAGGGATCTCGTTCGTCTCTAAGGCTCGGGGAGTTTCGTAGGGTTGTTTGCCAATCGGAGTGTGAATGTAATCTCCATTCAGCTTCACAGCAGAAGCGGAAACCGGCAGTTGACCATTTTCCTGAAAACTACTGTGACTCGCTCGCCCCATGTGCCAAAGCTGTAGAAAAAACGGCGTTCCTTTACTATGCACTGCATCCACAACCTGCTTCCAGGCTTGCGCTTGTTCGTCTGAATAAATACCAGGGCTATTTACCCAACCATTAGCCTGTTTCGAGATTACGGTAGCTTCCGCAATCATCAAACCTACTGTTGCCCGTTGAGCGTAATACTCCGCCATCAGGGCGTTGGGTATACGCTCCTTGCCTGCGCGAGCTCGAGTCAGGGGAGCCATTACCACTCTGTTTTTGAGGGTCAACCCTCCCAAATCAAAAGGGCTAAGCAGGGCTGTAGAGAGGGTTTGAGTAGTCATTTGTTTGTGATCTCCAAAAGTGAACTTTGGACAAAAAGAGCAGATCCAGAAAAAGCAATAGACAAGAGTCCTCCAGAAAAGTTTATCCTGCGCTCTTTTTCCTTTTTAGATTAACAGCCGTACCAAAACGAGCAGAAATTCTAGCCGTATCACTTTTCTACCAAAACCTGGTTGAACGCTACATCGGAATGACAGTCAGTTGCACAATTGATTTAAAAATGAACGCTAATTGACAAACCCTGTAACCTCAACTTTTCGTGCTTTTTCATGCACTGTTGCAATTAATTCTGAGTTTTGGGTTTTCTTAGCTGCAACGAGGTGATTTGCCACTAAGATAAGTCTGCCACCAATGATTTACATTTCACACAAAGCACAACTGACTTTTCACGCTATTTGGAAAAATCCACGAAAAACCTAACCCCCTAGCCCCCTTCCCTAGTAGGGAAGGGGGAAAAATCAAAGCCTCTGGTCTTGTAGGAAAGAGGAATGCAAGCGAGGTTTTCCACAGCAGAAGTGAAAAGTAAGAAAGCACAAAGACCCAGCTTTTTTGTATTCCGAGTGACAGGCTGACTCAACAGTACAGCATCTCCTTTAGGCAGAGGTTGACACAAAGCAGTAACGTTATGCTCAAGACTATATCAAATAGTGTATGAGCGGAAGTACCCGGCAAAATAGCTAGGAACTGGGGTATTAATATGGCTATTAAAGAATTTTTAAAGCAAATCTCTGACACAATTTGGGAAGTTCCGGTTTCCTACAAAGAGGGGATGCGAGTTCCCGCCCGAATCTATGCCACAGAAAAGTTAATTGAGGACTTCGACGAAGCTGTTTATGACCAAGTGACCAACGTAGCGACACTTCCAGGCGTAACGAAGTACGCCTTATGTATGCCTGACGGACACTTTGGTTATGGTTTTCCCATCGGTGGTGTGGCGGCGATGGATGTCGAGGAAGGAGGTGTGATTTCTCCTGGCGGTATCGGTTTCGATATCAATTGCGGTATGCGCTTGTTGGTCACCAACCTGACTTACGATGAAGTGAAACCAGATATCAAAAAACTGGTAGACAAGCTTTATCAAAGGGTTCCAGCTGGGGTGGGAAGTACTGGTTTTGTGAAACTTTCACGGAATGATTTTCGCGAAGTGGCTGAACAAGGGGCACAATGGTGCATCCGCAATGGCTACGGTTGGGAAGAAGACCTGCAACTGATGGAAGAAAACGGATGCCTTAAAGGTGCTGATTCTTCCAAAATTAGTGAAAAGGCGATTGACCGGGGTTTCAACCAAATCGGCACTTTGGGGTCTGGGAACCATTATCTAGAAATTCAAGTTGCTCGACCAGAAAACATTTTTGATAAGGAATTAGCCGCGAGTATGGGAATTACCATGCCAAATCAGGTGGTGGTGATGTTCCACTGCGGTAGTCGAGGATTTGGTCATCAAGTCGCAACTGACTATCTGCAAATCTTTTTGAAAGTCATGGAAAGCAAGTACGGCATCAAAATTCTCGACAGAGAATTAGCTTGTGCGCCTTTTAACTCTCCTGAAGGTCAGGCATATTTTACCGCAATGAAATGCGGTATCAATATGTCTTTTGCCAATCGTCAAGTCATCTTGCACCGCGTCCGCGAGGTGTTTTCGGAAATTTTTGGATACTCGGCAGAGGAATTGGGTATGCGCATGGTTTATGATGTCGCCCATAATACCGCGAAATTAGAGCGCCATATTATAGATGGCAAAGAGCGATCGCTCCTCGTCCACCGCAAGGGTGCAACACGCGCTTTTGGACCTGGGATGCAAGATGTACCTGAACGGTACAAGGATATTGGTCAGCCGGTGATTATCGGTGGCAGTATGGAAACTGGGTCTTATTTGTTAGTGGGTGTACCGACCGGCGACCAGACTTTCTTCAGCACTGCTCATGGTAGCGGACGCACTATGAGTCGGGCGAAAGCGCGAAAAACCTATCGTGGCGAAGCACTCAAGAAGGATATGGAAAAGCGGGGCATTTATGTCCGCAGTAACTCTTACCAAGGATTGGCGGAGGAAGCCGGTGCAGCATACAAGAATGTAGATGATGTTATCGAAGCGGCTGAGTTAGCTGGGATTAGTAAACGGGTGGTACGGTTGACTCCGATTGGGAATATTAAGGGGTAGGTTATGCTGAGCAAGGAGGTTCTGCTTGAACACTAAGGTATCATTCTGGCTTATTCCCTCGGCAGAAGACAAAGCATTTTTCCAAAAAATTATAGATACTCTTGCACAAGAGTATGACGCTCCAACTTTCACCCCTCATGTCACTATCTACTCTGGTGAATACGCCCTCGATGAATCTCCTTCTGAACTTATAGAAAAGGCAACACAGAAAGTTCAAAGTTTTAGTTTAAAAGTCGATAAGCTCCTATATACAGAGGAATTTACTAAGACTTTATTCGTACAATTTCACCAGAATCCGATTCTTAGTAGGATATCAGAAACCATACGTTGCAGTTTACAAAAGCAATCTAACTTTGCTCTTAATCCCCACTTGAGCTTAATTTACAAACATCTCAGTCAGGAAATAAAGAAAAATGTCATAACTTCGATTCGTCTGCCAAAATCTGAAGTGTTTTTTGATGAAGTTCAAGCTATTGCGACTTCGGAGCAAGTACAAAACCGAGATGATGTTGAAAGCTGGACAGTCATTTGTACAAGGAAACTTCAATCTTAGAACAAAAATAGAGAACAAATAAGTTATGGCAGTACGCACACCACTTACAGTGATTACAGGACCGTTGGGAAGCGGCAAAACAACGCTGCTGCGTCACATCCTCGAAACTGTCCCCAAAAAAATCGCGATTTTGATGAACGAATTTGGCGAAATAGCGATTGATGCCAAAATCATTCAAGGCAAAAATGTCGAGATGGCGGATCTGGGTGGCGGTTGCGTGTGTTGTTCTCTGCTGGGCGAGTTTGAAGCCGCTGTCAATGAAATCATTGATACAGTTGATCCAGACCAGATGGTAGTAGAAACAACCGGAGTCGCAGAACCCGATGCACTGGTTTTTGATATTCAAGAAAGTTTACAAAGAGTGCGGCTGGATGGGGTAGTTACAGTTATTGACGCTGATGCAATGGTGAAATATCCGTCTGTGGGACATACAACTCGCATACAAATTGAAGCAGCAGATACCATCCTCCTAAACAAGGTAGATTTAGTTTCTGAAAGCGAGTTGCAAGCAATAGAAAAAAAGTTAAATTCCATTAACGAAATTGCTTCGATTTTACATAGTGTGCGGGGTAAAGTAGATCCGGATTTACTTTTTGGTATCGGGCGCGATCGCGTGCAACCACCACCGCACCACGTTCACCAACCAGAATTTGATTCGTTTAGCTACACAACTTCTGCTACTTTGAATCGTCAATGTTTTGCGGAATTTGCTGATAGCCTGGAAACAGACGTTTATCGAGCGAAAGGATTTGTCCGCTTTTCTGAAGGAATCTATCTGTTTAATTTTGTGGCTGGTCGTTGGGAATTGGAACCATTTGAACAAGAAGCGACGGAACTGGTTTTTATTGGTAAACAGTTGAGCGAACGAAAAGCAGAAATTATTGGTCTTTTGAAGAAGTGTGAGCAGTAGATCCCCCCAACCCACGCCACTTGCGGGATTGTCGGCAGAGCCGAACGCCAGTTCCCTAGGTCGGAAAACCCTCCTGCAGGACTGGCTCCCCAACGCAGTGGCTCCCCTTAAAAAAGGGGGCTATGAGAGAAAAATATGTATATTTACTTGTATTAACTGTTATTTATGTTATACGAATTTCTTGAAGATGTTGCCACTGCCGATATTGCCTTCCGCGCTTGGGGAAAGGATTTACAGGAAGTTTTCAAAGCGGCGGGTGATGCAACAATCAACACCATGATTGAAGATTTGGACTCAATAGAACTTAAGGAAACGCGCACCTTTAGTTTAGAAGATGACCAATTAGACCTTTTGCTGTTCAATTTTCTTCAAGAACTGGTCTACTACAAAGATAGCGAACTCCTGCTGCTGCGATCGCAACAAATTGAGTTTGAGGAGAAACAAGGAAAACACTACCTAAACGCTGTACTCCAAGGAGAAAGGCTGGATCGCGATCGCCACCAACAACGAGTAGATGTCAAAGCTGTGACATTACACCTTTTCCAATTGGAAAAAACCAATGACGGTTGGACAGCGATGGTCATTCTTGATATTTAATCAGTATCAGTGCTTCACAACTCTCTTTTGTAAAGTTTCTTTGCCCAGAGGAAGTAAAAACTTTAAAGAGTCAGTGTTCTAGCGGATACCCCTCGTATAACTTCCGGATTTAAATATAAAGCTTATGTAAAGAGCGTGGAAATACCTAAGAAACTGTTAAATTTAGCAATACTAGTTTTTTTGATTTAAAGCGAGAACTAGATCAAGCAGGGAGCATTAACCAAAAACTTAACACTTGACAGTGCTGTTCTTGGGCACTGTTGGCTTCTTAGGAGGAGTGAAACAAAACCAGGATTTTTACCATGCTCTTTCTTACCCCAGAGGATCTAGAAAATCAAGGTGTTTTCTGCAAGGAAGCATCACAAATTATTTTTCAGAATAAAATTTTGACTAGATTTATAGATTTTCCCACACAAAATCGTCGAAGAGCCATCAAATTTTGTCAAGAATTTCTTGAAGATCAACTTTTCTGTTTGCTCGTAGAAAATCAGTCATATCTGACGGTTTGGGTGGAGAAGAAACAAGTGAGGTTAACAGGCGAAACTGAAATCCCAATAAATTATGTGCAGCCAGTGTCTAATAGTCTTTCATCTCAAGCTAAAGATAAACCTGAGAAAGCTGAAATCCCAATAAATCGTGTGCAGCCAGTGTCTACTAGTCTTTCATCTCAAGCCCAAGATAAAGCTGATGTTCAAACACAGTTGAAGTCTAGAGGCTCTGTTTATCCCCAAGGCTTTACCCCAGCTTCATCTCCAAAGGATGAAAAATATTCCGATTCAAATCCAATAAAAGAACAAGGTGAGTTTGACATACCTTTATCTGAGTCACCTACTGAAGACAAAGCATCTACTAAAAAACCGACTAAGAGATATCGAGGGGTTTCTTACTAAAAAGTTTCAGGGTTATCTCGATTAAACCTTGTATTAGGGTATAGCGGGAGGATGTATTTGTCCCCAGAAAAAATCTCTATTTCCATGCCTAGGAAGAAGTTCAAGAAATCAAAGCGTAAGAAAAGTTTACTCTGGGCAAATTGGTTAACCTGCTTAGCCTTTGTCGCTATGATTCTGCTGATGTGGAGCTACGCCGCAGTTGCCGTTTCCCCAAGCCTAGAACAGCGTCTAGAGGTATTAGAGAAAGGTCAACAGAGCATTCGAGTGGTTGCAGATACCGTTTGGGTGATATTTACAAGTACTCTAGTGTTCTTTATGAACGCTGGTTTTGCCATGCTAGAAACAGGTTTCTGTCGCCAAAAGAATGCGGTCAATCTATTATCCAAAAACCTGATAGTCTTTGCCCTTTCTACAGTAGCTTTTTGGGCAATTGGTTTTGGAATAATGTTTGGCGATGGAAATGGGTTGTATGGACACAACGGGTTTTTCTTAAGTCCATTAGACAACAGCCCCATAACAGGGCGTGACTACACAGGAGTTTACACATCCCTCAGTTCCGCAGGCATACCCCTCCAGGCAAAGTTTTTCTTTCAATTAGTCTTTGCGGGAATTGCAGCCACCATTGTTTCTGGCGCTGTTGCTGAACGAATCAAGTATGGCGCATTTCTCATTTTCAGTCTTTTATTTGTAAGCCTTTCTTATAGCGTCACGGGTCACTGGATTTGGGGAAAGGGTTGGTTATCAAATCTACATTTTTGGGATTTTGCCGGTTCAACCGTAGTTCACTCGGTAGGTGGGTGGGCGGGTTTGGTGGGAACTTTGCTGCTAGGAGCACGCTTGGGCAAATACCAAGACGACGGTAAGCGGGACAGAAAAAGGCTCACTTATTCTCCCCAAAGCCGTAGCGTTTTTGGTAAAAAAATTGTTGCTATACCTGGACATAATCTCAGCATCTCTACTCTAGGAGCCTTGATTCTTTGGCTCGGCTGGTTTGGCTTTAACTGTGGTTCGACGCTGGCTGCTGACCCCCCAGCCATTAGTCATATCCTTCTGACAACTAATATGGCAGCGGCAACGGGCGCATTAGCAGCTACCATAACTTCTTGGGTGTATTTTGGTAAACCCGACCTTTCATTCCTGATCAATGGAATCCTTGCAGGTGCGGTATCGATTACAGCTTCCTGTGCCTTCGTCAGCATAGCTCATGCAACCATGATTGGTACGATTGCTGGGGTCGTTGTTGTTTTTTCCGCCGTTCTTTTAGACAGGCTAGAAATTGATGATCCAGTGGGTGCTATCTCAGTTCACCTGACCTGTGGGATCTGGGGAACACTTGCAGTAGGGCTATTCAGTGTAGGACCTAATATTTATGCTTGGTATGGTGAAAATCACGGTCCTGGGAAGGGATTGTTTCTGGGAGGTGGTTTAAACCAAATCTTGGCTCAAGTTATAGGTATTGTGTCAGTGGGTGTTTTCACCACTCTATTTAGTCTATTTGCTTGGTCAATGATTAAGCTCACGATAGGTCTAAGAGTCTCACAACACGAGGAGCTCGAAGGTCTTGACCTTAGTGAACATAGTATGTCTGCCTACGAATACGAAATCGGCGACAAGGAATAATTTCAACGTTTGAGCGCGATCGCCTCTCGTCCCTTTCGGGACACGCTGCGTGCCGAGAGGGCAACTGCGCAGGACTTCTATCATGTTCACAAAATTACCCATAATAAAACTTGTTTGTAGTAAGGACTTTAGTCGTTGCTTTGGTGGAAGAGGACTGTTGTCCTCACTACGAATTCCCCGACGGTTATTTAACAGTGAACAGCTACCTACGCAGTTATCAGTTAAATACGAGTGGTCGCGCGTCCCCCACCAATTGGACCTTTATGCGTTGGTGGTGAGCCACTGCGGTCTTGGGGTTTCCCCAAGTAGAGCAAGTGGCGTTCGTCGTTCGCGGAGCGTGTCCGTTCGGCCTCAAGCCGTGCCCGTAAGCGCAAAGCGCAGGCTCCGCCAACGCGCAGCGTGTCCGTAAGGACTCAGGGCTCAGGACATAGACGTGCCGTGCCTCCTCCGGAGGACGCACGGTACAGGCGATAGCCGTGGCCGTACCCACTAGGCATACCCGGAGGGCGGTGAGCGCATCCCCCACCATACGCCGTCAGGACTGATAACTGATAACTGATAACTGATTTAATCAGGTATAATATTACGCCAGTGCAGAAGGGGCGTTCGCGATCGCGAACGCGTGTCCAGAGGACTCACCGGGCGCTTTCCAGGAAATACCCGAAGGGGCTTGGTTCTTGTAGCCTAAGCTCCTAGTGCTTCAACCGCTGCACTCAGTCTTCTTCGTTGAGCTAACCAGAATACAGGCAATTTTTTCCATTTTTATCTCAACAACTGCATAAGTTAATGCGTGCTTACATCTATTTAAGAACAGAACAAGGTTAACTCATTCATGCCTAACTTCTGTTAGGTAAATCAACTCAGTAAACAAGCTTAAAGGAGAAAATCAACAATGGAATTAGAAACTCAATCCTTAAATCAACAACCTCTAGCTGTTTGTCCTCCCACAATACAAAAAGGTGCTAAAGGTGCAAACGTCAAACTTTTGCAAGAAAAATTAAATGGTTATGGTTTTGATACAAAAATTGATAGTATTTTCGGGGATAGTACCGTTAAATCTGTCAAGCTTTTCCAAAGTCACTATGGTTTAAAGGATGATGGAATTGTCGGTCCCAGCACCTGGCGCAAATTACAGGTTTGTTAATTACAGCGCTTTTCAACGAGCGTGAAAGGTATGGTCACCCCTTCGGGGAAGTCAAAAGTCAAAAGTCAAAAGTCAACATAATTCGTAATTCGTAATTATTACCCCACGAATAAGTATAATTCGTAATTGATAATATGTCCTCGGGACATGCACTCGCGTAAGTCCTGCGGGCAGGCTGCGCCAACGTAATTCGTAATTACGCTCTTCAATTACGAATTACGGATTACGAATTACGAATTAATAATTATTCGGTCATCTTTGATATCTAAACCATATCTAGATCAAACTCTGCCCAAACAGCTGCGTGGTCAGATGCTGCGGTTGAAGGGTTCGTCACTGTTGGGAACGACTGTTCTCGTCCGTTCGTCAATCGAGAAAGATTGAAAATGCCACGCCGTTCAACAGAAGCTTTAGTCAAAGCTTCTCTTAACGGCTGAGATACAAGTAAATAATCAATTTGATCTAGCTGATTACCAAAGGCGTGCGTCCACCTATCTGCGGTATCGGGAAACCATATTTCCAAAACGTCATAAAGATTTTCTGTATTAAGTAGTTTTGCTAATGTTGAACTTGTAGGAGTATCATTTAAATCCCCAGCGACAACGACTAAATCTTGAGATAAATCAAAGTTAGATACGATTTCACTGACTCGATTTGCCTGCTCTTGACGCCGTGGTGCGCTGTCGTTTCTTTTACTTTTCAAGTGATTGCACAAAATAGTCAGTTTTCTGTCACCAGGAAGCAGAACTTCCACTTCAAGACAGTCTCGATCAAAAAGAGGTTCACCACGGGAGTCTTTATCGAAGATGTGAGTTCTGATATTTCCAATCGGGAACCTACTTAACAAACCAACATCAATTCCCCGCTTGTCGTTACCGTCAATCGCCATTGAGTATTCAAAACGAGAAGCGAGAAATTGCTCAGAAAACTCTTTGAGTATTAGACGGTTCTCAATTTCCACAAGGCACTGCACATCTGCTGCAATTTCATTGATGACCTTTGCAGTATTAGACCGAGTTTCCTCGGAAAATTTAGCACGCTTAAAAACTATACGACCGTCCCACGAACTCGCTCCTTTTGCTCTCACCCCGACAATCTCACCTGAGTTGCGATCGCGTTCAAATAATGTTCCCTTATCTTCCGCGATTTCAATATATTCTTCTAAACTTTTAAACAGAGAGAGAATTTTCTGCTTATTGTAAACTTCTTGTTCTAGTTGACTTTGCAGTTCAGCAAGGTCATTTAGTAGCTTTTGATTCTCTACACCGTCCCTAATATCAAATATCGCGGCACGGTCGAAGAGATTCTGTGCGTTGAAAGTAGCGATACGTAAAGGATTGCTCATACTGATGAAAGCTTACAATGAATGACGTTAAATAACTAACATAAATGTTATATATTTGACATAAAAATTAGATGAATTTCATTTTTCTATAAAAATCCTCGCCCATGAGCGGGACGAGGAACTTCAAATTACTACAAACTACCAACGATATGCGGTTAGCCAACCAGTTCCTTCACCTTGTTGATGATGCCTTCAGGGTCGATTCCCTGATGGGGGAACTGTTCCCATAAACCGCCGCTACCTTCTCTGTGAGTGCCGAGGTGGGCGAACTTCGGTGTTAGTCCGCGCTCAAGCAACCAAGTACCAAAACGGCTACCCAGTCCTGTACGGCGGTTAAATGATTCAACGACCAATACAAAGGGCGCTTTACCAACTTTCGCGAGCGTTTCTTCGTCAATGACGTTGAGTGTAGGCTTATTGATTAAGCCGACGTCAATCCCTTGCTGTTTAAGACGTTCTACTGCATCCAGTGCGCGGTATAATCCTTCACCAAAGCTAACGATGTAACCAGCAGTTCCTTCACGCACGACTTCATCCTTGCCAGGAGTAAAGGTATAACCTTCGCCGTAGAGGTTCTTTCCATTGACATCAACAATGTTCGGAGTCTTGGAACGGGTGGAGAAAATAAACCGTAGTCCTGGGTCAAAGAAAACTGCTTCAACACAAGCTTTCATTTGGGCGGCGTCTGCGGGGAAGTACAACCGTGTTTCGTAACCGTCATCCAACCCGTTGTCGGCAAACATATTGTTTATACCGAAGTGACAGGTATTATCCGCCATGTCATCTACGCCAGAGTGAGAGAAGTGACACAGGACGTTGGAGTAGTTCAGCCGCGCCATCGTGATTTCTGAAATGCACATTTCCAAGAACGCGCTGAATGTGCCAAAGATGCCCTGCTTGCCTTTTTCCATGCCAAATCCGGCAGCGGCAGAGAAATTACCTCTCTCCATAATGCCAGAACTGATGAAGATTTCTGGATAGGCGTCATGAATCTTCTTCAGTCCGCAAGAGCCTTCGAGGTCACTATCGATACATATTACCTTTTCTTTGCGCTCTGTTTCACTCAGGCGGCTGAGGACGGATACCACCGCATCACCAAACACGTTGCGGTTAGAATCCCATTTGTCACCGGAACCTGTGAAGGTGTCGCTGTGCTTGGGCTTTTGAATGCTCTTGAGATATCTGACGGCTTCGGTGAGTCCACGCTTTTCCAAGTAGGCGATCGCCTTGTCCACTGGGATAACATCATGACCATGCGTTGAACCTTCTATGCCTTCAATCCCTACAGCCATTTTCCGCTTGTTAACCAAGGCGACGGGTCCCTGTGTCGTTACTGCTTGACTTATCCGACGATACAAATCATCCAAGTCCTCGCCATCTCCCTCATTGACATTCAGCCCGTGACCAGAGAGTGTTTTGGCAACGCTGAAACCTGGCAGGTAATCAGAAGGATGTCCGGCAATGGTAACATCATTATCATCGATAATCAGCTTCACATTCAGATTCTTGGCAACCGCCAAACGTGCTGCTTCTGCATCATTGCCTTCCTGCTGCGAACCATCAGATCCAAGGCAAATAACTACCTTATTCGGATTTGCCAGTGCCACACCATTAATGTAGGGCCATACATGTCCCAACCGTCCAGAACTGAACTTCACTCCGGGCGTCAGTCCGAGTTCAGGATGTCCAGGCAGTTTTGCACCAGCTTCGCGGTAATGGACAAGACTTTCAGCAGACAACTCACCGTGCAAGACAGCCATGAGGTATTGCGTGGCAACGCGGTGTCCCGCTTCATCAAAGAAAATCGGCACGAATTTATCTGGTGCGCCCCGGAAAAATGCATCGAGGATGACGACCTCTGGCACTGTGTCGTAAGCACCACCCGTGTGACCGCCCAGACCTTTGGCAGCACCTGTAGCGGTGAAGAAAACGATCGCATCGCGGCACAACTGAATGTTAGCTTTGAGTGTCTCCCGCTGTTCATTCGTGAGGTTCGGATTGGTAGGGTCTAGTGCCAGTGGCTTGTATGCACCAAGGTTAATAGAAAAGCTAGCTGTAGCAATAGTCATGGCTGATATTCCTGTATGTAAATGATTAACACGGGAGAAAAGCGTCCTCTTTGATGGTACACTGCAACGGAAATCTATATTGTTATGGTGGATTGCAATCAACTCACCGCACGTTTATTTTCTTACCCAGTTTTCCAAGAGAGTTTTTATCCTCACATCGTTATTCAGAACTACAGCCATTGTTAGCCGTCTTTAGACAGCTTGGAATGGCATGAAACGCTGCACTTTCGACTCTATTGAATGGCAACGATTATATATAAGTATAAATGCTTATGGACATAATGAGCAAGATAAATGTTGAAGATTAAGACATTTGTGCTGTTGAACACAGCAGTAAGGGTGCTGCTTGTGCTGCTCGAGAAACGCTTTGTTGCTTATGGCCCAATTGCGTGCGACTGTAATATCAAATTTGGCATCCGAGGAAAGGACGACAAACTCAAAGTTTCCCTCCTTTGCTTAATGTCCCCTTCACCTAGTCCATACCTTAAGTCCAAACTACAGTCAATCAGGTTAAGTGACTGATTTTAAAAAGTTATTATAAAGATTTTACGAAATAATATAAAAGCTTCATGAACTTTGGAACAAATTGATCTTATGGGTAGAAAAAGATGCAAATAATATTAAAGGTGCATAACGGCTCAAATGATTAGAGCTTTTAAGGCTTCATGTGAGTCAGACGATGTAAGTCAGACTAAAAGATGTTTTTTGACAGTATGAGGTGAGAAGTTAAAAAACTTGCTTGCCCAAAGTAAATCGACTGAATAGCGGGTATCTACCGCCAGCGAAAGCTTAAAAAGCTTTTTAAGAGCTGGAATTCTAACGCCATGTAAAGACGCTTACTGTTGCTTCGTCAAGTGTCTCTACAGCTAACCCGTAATCACAAGAATTTACTATGTACAACCAAACGTTTCGGGCTTTCACTAGCATTAGCCCAGTTTTCATTGATTCTCAACTAGCAGAGATCGCTTTCGTGAGTAAAGGCGTTACACCAAAAGCCAAGGTGATTGTCCTCGACACTACAGAGAACAAAAACGCACAAATTACCAAAGTCTTTAACCCACATCTCAATATCTCTAGGGTCCCTATCTCCCACCAACAATCGGAAAGTCTGCAATTAGGGACAACCTAACAAGGGCAAACAAAACCTAAATAAAAACCACACTGCCTCTGGGCAAGAGTAGGTAAGAGCATCAAATAGAGATGCTAATACCGAGCTTTATGGTGGCTTTGGCTATGCTAAGGGCGACTAGAGCCGCCTTTGAGCAACAATTGCCACGAGCCAACTAGTACTCCACCAGACAAACTTTGTGGGTTTGTAGTGAGCGATTTATGGCTTAAAGGCGCACTTCTTCGTGCTTACTACATACCCCTCAGGCTTTGCCTTGGCGGACTACTAGAGCTGAGACCGCAACTATCTGTGATCACATAATCGGCACGAGCCTATATGTGCAACTCATATGATCATGACCTGATAGGCATGGTCAGAAGCTCGTTGCCCATCGGTATTTCATCGAGCGTGATAGCTACTTTACCTATCTCTAGACCACTTTGTTGGTCATAGTTCATAAGTTATTGGTCAAGACAAACAACAAACAAGGATTGATTCAACATGAGTACTATTACCGTTTCGTCTACTGCCGACAATGGAGCCGGTTCTCTTAGAGATGCGATCGCTCAGGCAAAATCAGGCGATACTATTCAATTTGGCTCCAACCTGGCCAAGCAAACTATTACCCTGACTTCAGGTCAACTCACAGTTAACAAAGACCTGACAATTGATGGTGCAGGTGCTAGCGGTTTAACAATTAGTGGCAATAATGCGAGCCGGATTTTTGATGTACCAACACCAGGCTCCAGTTTTACATTGCGAAATTTGACCCTTGCCAATGGAAAAGCCACTGGTGACTGGGAAAATGGTGCTGGAGGCGCAATTCGCACAGTCAGTGGAGATAAGCTCACCACTCTCAACGTAGAAAACAGCAAATTTGTGAATAACAGCGCTTCGGGCGCAGGAGGAGGGGCAATTTGGGGAGGCTTTAACACCGCTAACACCATCACTGGCAGTGTATTTGAGGGGAACGACAGTACTGCTGGTAAATCGGAACGTGGCGGCGGTGCGATCGCTGTCAATGGTAACAGTGCTCTAACGGTGAAAAATAGTGACTTCACTAATAACAAAGGAACCAATGGCGGTGCAATCAACACTGTATTGAGCAAACTTACAGTAGAAGACTCTACTTTCCGCAATAATGACTCAACAGCGGGAGGTCCAATAGGTCCTCACACCATAGGTTATGGTGGTGCCATCTATACTGATGGAGCGAATGCCTCTGGAGCAAATTACGATCATGGTCCTGTTGGAGGCACAATTACCATTCGTAATAGCGAGTTTGAAAGCAACAAAGCTGCTGGACAAGGGGGAGGACTCTTTCTGTATGCTTATCCCCCAGACAAAATAATTGTTGAAAATTCCACAATTGCCAAAAATGAACTCATTGAGGACTCTCGAGGCGATTCACTCGGTGGTGGTCTGCGAATTGGTAATGCTGAGTTTACCGTCAACAACACCACCTTCAGCGAAAATCGGGCACTCCAGCAAGGTGGTGGTTTATGGATAGGAGAAGAAGCGCCAGGTACTATTAGCGAAAGTACGTTCACTGGTAATCGAGCCGAGAGTACTGACGGCACAAATGGTTTGGGTGGAGCAATCTCTTTTGCCAATTACTCCAATCCCATCACTATTGATGATACGACCATTGCTGACAACTACGCTGGTTTTCAAGGTGGAGCTATTTCCGGAGGTGGCTCATCCACCACTGTCAAAGACTCAACCTTCGCAAATAACGTTGCAGGTAACGATTGGAACATCAAGAACCAAGTTACTGATCAACTCATCGATGGTGGGGGAAATACTCAATGGCCAGCCAAAAACGCGAATGATCCCAGTGACCTGAATGTCACAGCATCTATTAATATTGCAGAACCTAAGGGCAGTGATTTGCAAAATATTGTCCCAAGAGCAGCAAGTGTTGTAGGTGTTGATGGCAATGACTCCACCCTTGGTGGGGGCAATAACCTCATCCCAGCAGCTACCAGTGACAATAGCTTAATTAACGGTACTTCTGGAGACACCACAGCTAACACCTCCAACACTAACTTGAGTAGTATCTTTCCTGTAAACACCACAGATAACAGCGGCAATGGTAGCGATACCCCTGTAGATATTAGTGCAAATCCCATCAACACTGATTCAGATGCTGCTCTTACCCCAGTACCTAGTAATCTGTTTGCTGCAAACACCATAGGTAACAGCGGCAATGGTAGCGATACCCCTGTAGATATTAGTGCAAATCCCACCAACACTGATTCAGATGCTGGTCTTACCCCAGTACCTAGTAATCTGTTTCCTGTAAACACCATAGGTAAGAACGCCAATGGTAGCAATACCCCTGTAGATATTAGTGCAAATCCCACCAACACTGATTCAGATGGTAGTCTTACCCCAGCCCTTAGTGGTAGCGATAGCGAAGCGCTGCTGCTTTCAGCAGATCGCCAGTTGTGTGGCAATATCACTTTGGACGATAATCTCCACAACAGTTTTAAGGAGCAAATCACACAAGGCAACGGGCTTGACAATTTCACACTCACTCCTGGTCAAATTTCTGAGTTGACTCCTAATTTCAACTCTGGAAAAGACTACACCGGCATTAGCTTGTTAGATGGTCTAAATCCAGGTCAATCGTCAACTAACAAGCCAGGCGGCGATAGTTGGAATGTGGATAACATTCAGCATCAGTTACTGGCAAAGTTGCAAGGAATTAACACATCAACGCTTGTCAGTAACCCCCAATCTGGTGCTGGACAACTTTAGCCGGCTCAAGCCCTGTAAGCGTGTGGCGTAGTGGGTGCATCATTTCTTGCCATCATGATTGGCACCCAATACTGACGGGTACTACAGATGGCTAATCTCATCACTTGCGAGCGTTTTCGGATTCTTCAGGTTTGACAGAAGTCTGGTTTTGTCAAACCTGATTTCTAAAAATATTCTCACTTGTGAGCTAATACAAAAAATATCGAAGCATCACACCAAGCGCCTTGTTCTGTCATGGGTAATGCCTGAACTTCTGATATATATTCAGATCTGCATTGCTCTAACTGATTTGGTGAAAGTTGCAATACTTGATAGCCAAAAACATTTTTGGAGTTCATTTTCCATAACTCCTCAGCAGTTTGAGCATCAGGAGTGAAATACCAACCAAACTGCTCTTGTGTCACTTCAATATTTTTAAATCCTGCCTCTTGTAACAGGTTGTGGCATCTCTCAACTGTACCAAGCGGTTCATTTGGGTTGGGAACTTTTACACCATATCTTTGAGCAACTTCACGAAATAAAACTGACGGAGGAAAAGCTATTTCCGCCCAAGCATTAAACGCCAAAATTCCACTAGAATTGAGGAAGCGATGCCACTGGCATAAAGCTTTGGGAATATCAGTTAAATAACAGATTGCCAAAGAGCATAATATGACATCGAAACTATTATCAGTAAAAGTTAAATTTTCGGCATCTGCTTCCAGAAAAACGATATTTTTCAAACCCTCCGCCGCCAGTTTTTCTTTTGCATAACTGAGCATTCCTGCGGAAATATCCACGCCGATAACTTTACCTTCATCGCCAACTATTTTGGCAGCAGAAAGAGCTACTATACCTGTACCTGTTGCAATATCTAGAATTGTTTGTCCACTTTGGAGTTTGGCTATTTTGATTAGGCGATCGCCAACAGGAGCAGAAAACCTGCCTTGGTCATAATGAGTTCGAGAATTGAAGTCGGTTAGTAATTGCTGCTTATACTTTTTTATATCTACTTCTTGTAGCATTAGAATAATTTCCCAAATTGTTTTTCTGTCTAACTAGTATGTAACTCCTCAAAGGCTGACTTTTCTAACTAAAAGGTCATTTATAAAGTAAATATTAAGTAGGATGTGTTACGGCTATGTAAAGATTTGGAAGTTTGAGAAAGTCAGAACTTGCCGTAACGCATCGCATTTGGTGGTGCGTTAAACCAACACGTAACTCACTCTACAATTTAAGGTTTACTTTATAAATCAGTTGTGATAATCTTTTTTCAACAAAGAAAATATTCTCAAGTCATGAAACTGACCCTTCCAGTAACCATATTCTCTAAGAATGCCTTCCTCTAGAAACCCTAATTTTTGCAACAACTTAACAGATGCTGTGTTTTCCAGCATCACCATCGCCTCAATTCGATTCAATGCGATAGCTTGAAATCCAAACTCAATGACAGCAAAGAGTGCTTCTGTCATAATACCTTGTCGCCAATGGGCTTTTGCAAGCTCATAACCAAGTTCTGCCAAAAAAGGATTCTTGTAGCGATAACCGCAAGAGCCAATGATGACATTATCGTTTTTTTTAGCTATTCCCCAACGAATTCCCTGTTTAGTTTGGAAACGTTCTGACCTACGATTAATTAAACCTTTCACTTGTTCGATACTTGTAGGAGGTTCTAGATCGTGATATTTAGTTACGTCTTCATTAGCAAAAACCTGAAAAATGGCTTCTGCATCAGACAAATTGGTTGCCCTCAATATGAGATTTTTGGTTTCTAGTTGCGGAAATTGGCTCTTTGCACTATCAGAGATCATCCTGCATTTTGCTCCTGGTTAAAATTGCGATCGCGTAGCGTGTCCGGAGGACGAGCGCGGGCGCTCTGCGCCATCGCCTTTTTTTTATCAATCCAAAAATCATAACTTCTCCTTAAAATTTTTCAAAAACTAGGATGGGCAATGCCCACCCCATGATTTAACCCTTTACGCAAACAACTTGCTTCAAAGTTGCTACAACTTCGACTAAATCCGCTTGATTCTCCATAACTTCTTCTATCGGTTTGTAAGCGCCTGGAATTTCATCCAAAACGCCTGTATCTTTACGGCACTCTACGCCTTTTGTTTGCTCAATCAAATCATCTAATGTGTAGACATTTTTTGCCTTCGCACGAGACAGTAAACGTCCTGCACCGTGCGAACAACTGCAAAAACTATTAGCACTACCCTTACCCTTAACAATGTAAGATTTTGCCCCCATTGAACCAGGGATAATGCCATAATCTTCTTCTGTTGCACGGACAGCACCTTTACGAGTGACGTAGACATCCTCGCCAAAATGCACTTCTTTTTCAGCGTAATTGTGATGGCAATTCACTTCTAATAAAGGCTTAATTGCTTTACCACCTGCCAAATGCTTTTCGACAATACGCTGGAAACGCGCCATCATCACCTCACGGTTGAAACGCGCATAATTCTGTGCCCACTGCAAATCATGCCAGTAAGCCTGGAATTCTGGCGTACCAGCGACAAAATGAGCCAAATTAGGATCAGGCAATTTATTACCCGCCATTTTTGCTAATTCTTTAGCTGTGTTAATGTGGCACTGTGCTAATTGATTGCCGATGTTGCGTGAACCAGAATGCAGCATCAGCCAAACTTGGTTCTCTGTATCGAGGCAAACCTCAATAAAATGATTTCCTCCGCCGAGAGAACCCATTTGCTTCATCGCTTTACCTTGCAAATCTTGCACCCCTCGATGCAAGTCTTTGAAATCACTCCACCGTTGCCAGTTAGCGGCACTTTTTTCAACGTCTTTATTTTCGTTGAAACCTGTGGGAATTGCTGCTTCAATATCCAAGCGGATTTTCTTTAGCTTACCTTCTAGTTGGTCACTATTAAATGGTGTTTTAATAGCGCACATCCCGCAATTGTGAACAAAGACGCCAGCTTTCAAGGCAAAATTATGATACTCCGGCACTGTCAAGCAGTAAACATCCTGTGTATAGTTCACAGACAGCACAGCTGTAACTTTGTGATTGCACTCGTGTTCTTTCCTTCGGTGGTTGTGTAGCCCAATTGGAGTTTTGACCTCTGCACCGCAAATATCACAGGTGTAGTATCTATTTGCAATTTCCTTGGATTTTGCTCTACCTTTTTCACTTTGATTGTAAGCTCTCAAGTATTGCTTACCACGTTCGCCATTGCCAGCAACTGATTGTCTAAAATGTTCTGGTTCTTGCTGCATATATTGAAGAATATTTTGAGTCCCTCGAGTTGCGTAGTACTCATACCCTTCTGGAGTTTGAGCTTTTCTTTTAAGTGCAGCCACTCGCTTTTGTTCAAACTCTGGGGATTGCCAGTCTTGATTACGTTCAACCAAGCTGCGATGATAGGCAGAATGGTCGCAGTTGCCGATGAACTCCAGGTTCTGGGGTCTATTGTCAGATTCATTAAAGTTCCGATGATGAATGACCGTTCTCTGGGCTTCAAATTTGGGAACTTTACCTAATAAGCCCGATCTAGCAATGATCCAGTGTGCTTTTTGCCATTTACCTGAGTAGGGCTGAGCAATTAGGGTATAGCCATCTTTATCAACTTTAGAGTAGAAGGGCATGAGGGATGTCCTTGGCTGAAGATGTTGAGCTTCCTCATATGTTCCATCCCGCAACATGAATTGGTGATCTGGAGTGCAAATAATCTCTTCACCATTATCCAGAATCACTTTTACCAGGGAAGCATTACGTCTAGTCAACCTAGCAGTTGCTTTAGCTGCTACGATTCTTCCAGTTGAGGTGCAGGCATAGACAATAAACTCTTCATCCCGATGAGCGAGTTCTTGTATGGGATAAGACTGACCATCAACTAGTGGGATAAGGGTATCGCCCACAAAGCAACCGATATCCACGCCGACAGCAGCGGGAATAATTGCTTCTTTTGTCGCAATCACAGAACCCACTAAGGCACCTTTACCCAAGTGGACATCTGGCATCAAAGCTACATGCTTAAACACAAATGGCAGTGATGCTACATTCTTCGCCATCTTAGTTTCTTCTGCTCCCAAGGAGTGATTTGCCCAAGACAGAACGGGTGATGGTGTTGAAATTTTTAACTCTTCGTAGGGCATAATTTTTTGTATTTTAGATTAGACTTTTGACTCGTCCGAATCGAGTTTTTACATGAGCTAGTTACAGCAATTTCAATTTTTCATAGTCTTTCATTTTATTTCGTCCTTATTCATAAACGTATGCTTATAAAGTGACGATGCCCACCAGAACCAGATAAGGGTGGGCATCACCTATTGCTACTCCCAGCAGGTAGCAATAGATGTATTACAATTGTAATATACAAAATCTATTAATGTCCACTCTTTCGCTAGATGAGGCGTGCTAGTTTGAAGAGATATATTAAAATTTGTAAATAAAATCACACTACCTTAAAAAACCCAATAAACTCAAATACAATCCTATGGCAGTTCGTCAAGATACAATCTGGGAACGTTTTCTATCGCCTGTAATGCGTTTGCTTATCGATGAAGAGGGGTTGCGGCGGTACGCCGAGAGTGTTGACTGGGAAACAGAAAGCAGCCGCTTTCGACGTGGTGATGTGGCAATTCCGGCATACTACAGCAGCCAAAACTTTCATGGAATTGAGCGTGGATATCTCAATTCTGGTGCGGCGGTTACTTACGATCCGATTACCCAATACGTTCTCGCGCCTAATGAAAGCATAGTACGTCAGGCTTTAATTGATAACATCAAGGTACAGCCGCGACGAATTCTTGATTTGGGTTGTGGTACAGGTTCGACAACTTTGATGTTAAAGCAGGCTTTTCCCGAAGCGGAAGTCGTCGGCTTGGACTTATCGCCTTATATGTTACTACGGGCTTCTCATAAAGCTGAAAGTGCTAGTTTAGACATTGTCTGGCGACATGGGAATGCAGAGAAGACAAGTTTCCTTGATGCTTCTTTTGACTTGGTAACAGCTTCTTTGTTATTCCATGAAACACCAACAGCAGTCTCTCAAGCAATTTTACGAGAGTGCTTCCGGTTGCTGGTGGCGGGTGGACAAGTGTTGATTCTGGATGGAAATCAGAACACCTTGCGTCAGTTAGACTGGTTAAATAATGTTTTTGAGGAGCCGTATATTCACGAATATAGTGCTGGAAGTGTGGATGCGTGGATGGGTGCAGCAGGATTTGAAGCGGTGCAAACCCAAGATGTATGGTGGATAAATCAAGTTACGAGTGGGGTGAAACCAATTCTATCTGAAGATGCTAGCGTTCAAACAAATGTAGGGCGTTACACTCCTGCACAGGTAGACAACAAAGTGGATAATGAAGATTTGCAGGGCTTTCCATCACCAGCTTTTGACACAACAGCATGAGTTTAAAGGCAGTTTTCTTTGATTTTAATGGTGTCATCATTAATGATGAGCCACTCCACGAGCGATTGATAGAGCAACTTCTACTCGAGGAAAACCTCACCCTCAAGCCTGGTGAGTATCACAAAGTGTGCTTGGGACGTAGCGATCGCTCTTGTTTGAAAGAGTTGCTTGCTCGTCGCGGTCGTGTTCTTAATGATACGTATTTAACTCAGTTGCTTCATCGCAAAGCACGAGGATATGCAATGGATGTCCAAAAAATCGAAAAACTGCCTTTGTATCCTGGTTTAGATGATTTGTTATCTCAAGTGCGTTCTTGCAATTTGAAACTAGGAATAGTCAGTGATGCCATCGGCAAAGAAATAGAAGTGGTACTTGATCGCACTCAACTGGCTGAATACTTTCAAGTTGTTGTCGCGGGTGATGACATTACCACCAGTAAACCAGAACCAGATGGTTATTTGCTTGCTGTGGAACGTCTAAACCAGAAATATCCTGATTTAAATCTTCAACCACATGAGTGTCTAGCAATTGAAGATACTCCTGCTGGTATCCAAGCCGCAAAAAAAGCGGGTATGCAAGTCGTTGGTGTGGCAAATACTTATCCATTCCATATGCTTCAACGCTGCTGCAACTGGACAGTGGATGATCTCACTGACTTGGAACTCGAACGGGTACAGGAAGTTTTTTCTCAAAAAGAATTGCAACGTACTACAGGTGAATGATACTATAATAAATTGGGTGTCTTTAACCGGGGAATTAGCTCAGTTGGTAGAGTGCTGCGATCGCACCGCAGAGGTCACGAGTTCGAATCTCGTATTCTCCATGTGTACATTAAATAATTGTTGTCCAATTTTTAACGCAAATATGGCTGACAAGTTGCCTTGGCATCACCAATCAGCGCGGGATGAAAGCGCAACCGTTCACAAGCAATTTTCAACCAATGCTCAAAATTGATATCCCACAAGCGGACGGTGCCATCTTGTCCACCACTGACGATGG